>NZ_CP034464.1:0-1227581 GCF_003955735.1 Undibacterium parvum
CCGCAGCGACACGGCTATCCATGCCACTGCGACTGGCCGTAGGATTACTGATTGTGGAAGTACCGGCTGGGCGTTGCACGATGGCGCCCTGTTGCGCGCTTGCTGGTACGGCCAGCAATACGCCCGGCAAGGCCAGCATGAGAGCCAGACTGAGCTTACGCAAACTAGCGGGTAACTCGCCACGCTGGGCTGAGGACTTAAAACGGATAGCATTTTTCATAGGGTCTCTCGATTTTATAGTTGCTTTTTTTTGGGGGGGGATTTAGGCGTTTGGATCGCTTCGCCTAGAAAAAGTTCAGCCTGATTTTTACTTAAAGAACAGAAGCATCCGACAAAGCACGCCAGTCAGCAGCACCGCCAGATCATTGAGCGAAAAAATGCAGCACCAGGCTCAGCTTGCCGCTCAGAATAAAATATTCCAGGCTGGGCACCAGCACCAGCCAGGCACATCCGGCGAAGATCAACAGGCCCGCTATCCGGCCTATGTGAGCGCGCATGCTCTGATCAAAAGCAGCTGGCTCACCAGCGTTTAGCAAGACATCCGAGGCCATAGATAGAGCAATCAAAAGCGCCAGCGGCGCGATCATGCTGGTCCAAAACAAGGGCAGATGCAGAGCCAGGGAGAGTAAAGCTAGCCCGGTGTCCCAACGTAACGCTGGGATCACCATACTGATGCTGTCGTAACGCTCTTTGAGCAAGCTGGCTAGCATCAGCAGCACGATGAACTTACTGCTAACACCTAAAAATTTTAACAAAGCACTGAGCTTAAACATGGGGGAATTAAACCAATCTTGGAAATTGCAGGCCAGCCCATTATAAAGATGCCATGCCGCCACTGCGCATATTCCATGCGGGCTGCAGCACGGCATGGCTGGAAAGCCGCATGGAATATGCGTCTTGGGTTAGCATCAAAAATAGTCTAGCGCAAGCAACAAGCGCTTATTTGGCAGGCGCGCTGGGTGGATTGATGGTTTCGCGGGCAGCGCAGTAGTATTGTTGCCGGTGCCGCTTTTGGCTGAATTGTCGCAGTAGCGGGAGCCGTTGCCAAAGGCAGGGGCGCAGCCGGTGGCA
Organism: Undibacterium parvum; assembly: GCF_003955735.1. NCBI lineage: Bacteria > Pseudomonadati > Pseudomonadota > Betaproteobacteria > Burkholderiales > Oxalobacteraceae > Neoundibacterium > Neoundibacterium parvum. Next base: position 1,072 of record NZ_CP034464.1, read on the forward strand.
GGCATCCGCTAGCTTGACCCAAACCTTTTAGAAATGCCCTACGCACGATGCCGGCCGCCAGCGCAGCAGTGACATCTTTAGAGTGCTTATCGGCGCCAGAAAAACGTCGTATCCAGCTACGAAAGGGAATCACGCCTTCGACCGTACTACGCAAGGCGCCGACTGCGCATTGCTTAATTCAGACTGCCCCTGATCGAATAGGCTTGCCACCTGACTGCCGGTAGTCGCATCCAGATCCGGGCCTATGATGCGATCCAAGGCGGTTATTTCGGCACCGATAGCGTCGCAGCTTTTATCCGATGGGAGTATATACGGCCCCTTCATAGCGGCATTTAACTCAGGCGAAATCTCAGTGCGTATCAGATTAAAATCACTCAAAGGAGAAGTTACAGCACCGATGACCTGGGTATCCATGGCAGGCTTACTCATGCTGCCGCTAGCTGGCGCAGATTTTTCGCTGACGGCTGCATCCTTAGTGTTGGCACTGGTACCAGTAGGCGTGCTGGCAGGATTGTCCGCGGTAGCGCAGCCACACAGTGCGAGTCCTAGCAGCAAGCCAGCACAGAGTTGTGCGACGCTGCGATCGCCTGAACTGGCCCGTGCTGCGCGCGCGCATAAGTCTGAGTGCTGCGTGTCTAAAAATTTATTCATGTACTTGAGATTTCCTGAATGGTCTATGGTGGACATCGAAATTACCGCTAACTGAGCATGCCAGCTAGCAATCTACTTAAGCGAAAGTGTAACGCGATTTGACGCTGGTATGGGCATTCTGGCATAGCACAAGATGAAAACAAAAAAGGCGACCCGCAGGTCGCCTTTGACATTAGCAATTAACTTAGCTGCTTAGTTTCGCAACTCAATACACCAATAAAGTAAATGGATAGACGTAGGCCTGCAAGAATACGAACAGACCGACTAACAGCGCCAGCGCCAGGCTATGGAAGAACACAAAACGCAAGATCTCACTCTCATGTCCATACCAACGGGTGGCGGTACTGGCCACCACGATGCTCTGGGCATCGATCATTTTACCCATCACACCACCCGAACTATTTGCCGCCGCCATCAAGACTGGGCTCAGACCAAGTTGCTCGGCGGTGGTTTTCTGCAAGCCGCCAAACAAGACATTGGCGGCAGTATCAGAACCGGTCAACGCCACTCCCAACCAACCGAGCAAAGTACCGAAAATAGGATACATCATGCCGGTATGCGCAAACACCAAGCCAGACTGGCATCGGTACCAGAAAAGCGGGTCAGATAGCCCAGCGCCAGCATCAAGACTATCGTCAATAAAGAGTAAGCCAGATGGTGCGGAAATAAATACGGAACAAATCAAGCAAGCGATATTTCATCATCAAGCCTGCCAAGATAGACGCAATAAAGATACCGGTACCGGTGGCCGACAACCAGTTCAGGGTATAAATCGCCGCTTCTTTATGCGGTAGCGACCACTGGTGCCACTTTTTCGACCAGATTATGTAAGCCAGTAAAAGGGATCTTGAACACAGAAATTCCATCTACCCATTTTTTAAATTCTGGCACGCCCCAGATAAAGACCAGCGCGGTAAGGATGACCCAAGGCATCCACGCCATGACCAAAAACGTCTATCATGTTTCTGAAACATAGCAGCGCCAGCATCTGACTGATGCGACTGGGCGCCGCTCAAATCAGCGCTACAGACTCTGCCTCCTTTCAGCGAAGTAGAAGTCCAGATTTTTTTCGGCTGCCACACTTTGAGAAACAAAATCAGGCTGACCATAGAGACAATCGCGGCCACCACATCGACCAACCAGGGACCGTGAAAATTCGAGACCAGATATTGCGGAATTGCGAAGCTTAAACCCGCCACCAGGATCGCTGGCCAAATTTGCAGCATGCCCCTAAACCAGCAAAAGCCCAGATCAACCAGAAAGGTACCAGCAAAGAAAACAAGGGCAATTGTCGCCCTATCATGCCGGACAATTGCATCAAGTCGATGCCGGTCACGGCCGCCAATGCGATCACCGGCGTGCCCAATGCGCCATACGCGACCGGCGCGGTATTGGCGATCAGGCATAGGCCAGAAGCCAACGGTGAGAAGCCCAGACCTATCATAATGGCCGCAGTAACTGCGACCGGTGTGCCAAAACCGGCTGCGCCTTCAAAGAAAGCGCCGAAGCAAAATGCAATCAGCAATAGCTGTATGCGTCTGTCATCAGTGATACCGGTCAGGCTATCCTGCAAGACTTTAAACGAGCCGTTTTCTATGGTCAGCTGATGTAAGAAAATAATATTAAGGACGATCCAGCCTATAGGCAGAAGCCCAAAAGCGGGCCGTAACCCGCCGCATTCCATGCCAGACCGGCAGGCATACCAAAACCAAATATCGCCACCAGCAGGGCACTGATCAAACCCAAGCCGGCCGCGTAATGCGCCTTCATATGCGCAAACGCGATACATCCCAGCAACCACCACCGGGATTGCCGCCATCAAGGCCGACAACCAAATATTCCCCAAAGGGTCATACACCTGACTCCACACCATACCGTCTCCCAATTATTTTTAGTAGTTAAACTCTAAGTTCATAGCGAAACGATGGTACAACAGGGCACAGCGTAGAAATCATCGTGCCTAGCTGAAATGAATTTGACGTTTGCTTGAACTAAATTGATGCATTACTACGAAGCAATTAATTTCGGCGAGCATCCTCCCGACGCTCAGCAAAGCGATATTTGTTCGATATTGTTGCTTTTCTCGAAAGTTTAGCTATCCTGTTCAGGTAGTTCGATGTTTAACAAAGACGCTAAAAAACCTCTAGGAGCAATTCACATGATTTCTAATTATTCAAAAAAGCTGACGCAATTCACGCTTGCTTTAACCACCGCCATCTTGCTCAGCGCCTGTGCTAGCCCTGAAGTTGCCAGCACAAAAACCAATGATGTAGTGGCGATGAATAAGGCCAACAAGACAAAACCAGCCCGGATATGGCGATTAAGATGCTGCAAGAAGGCAATACCAGATTTATCTCAGGGGCGATGCTGAAACGTGATCTGAACGCTCAGGTGAAAGCCACCGGACACGACGGTCAGTTTCCGTTTGCCAGTGTGGTCAGTTGTATCGATTCGCGCACTGAACCGGCACTGGTCTTTGATCAAGGCATAGGCGATATTTTTCATGCTTCAGTCGCCGGAAATTTTGTTAATGAAGATATTCTGGGGAGTTTAGAGTACGCCGCTAAGGTCGCGGGTTCCAAAGCCATCATTTTTAGGTCACACGCATTGCGGCGCGGTCAAAGGCGCATGTGACAATGCGGCACTGGGCAATTTAACCCAATTGATCGCAAAAATCACTCCGGCAGTCAAGGCCACACCCGATACCCACGGTAGTGATCGCAGCTCTAAAAACCATCACTTTGTCGATGCAGCAGCCGAGATGAACGTGAAAATGACAGTGCAAGCGGTTACAGAAAAAAGCCCGGTGTTAAAGGAGATGGTCGACAAAGGTCAGATTAAAGTGGTCGGTGCGATGTTAGATGTAGAAACAGGCAAAGTGGTTTTTTATTGATTTGCTTAGTTGAGCTTAGTTAATCTACTTAATTAAACTATTCGTTTAGCGACTGATGCAGAAATTCAAAAAATTTCTGCATCAGCTAATTTTAGACAAACCTGATAGCGACACTCAGAAAACTAAAAACGCTTAGGGTGCCTGCCAATGCTCCGCCTTCCAGCGCATCGCCATATAGATGCGTTTCTTGGGTGCAGGATGGTCGTAGAAAAAGAATTCTTCTATATCGCTGGGATTAGCTTTGCGATATTCGGTCAGTTTTAGATGCGCCTCGGCCATGCCATCGGCCTGCTGCGAGGTATTGATACCAAAGGCGTCGGCCTCTACTTCCGAGCTGCGTATGGTGGTATTAAAGACCGGCGTCATGACAAATAAATACACAGAAAACAATGCTGCCAACAGCGGCAAGCCAACCGGATCAGCCTGATCGCGTATCCCCCAGCGTTGCCCCCAACGACGCAGCGCCCAGGCATAGCTGGTTTTTACAAAAGCAAAACGACTACCAACAAGACGCCAAAAGTGAGCAAGAAATGATACACATGATTGAGCACGTAATGACCTAACTCGTGCCCCATCACCGCCTCTATCTCTGGCTGCGAAGTACGCTTGAGCAAATTGTCATTGAGTCTGACCGCTGCGCTACCGAAGATGCCGCTGACATTGGCACTGATACGATTACTCTGTTTAGAGGCGTCAAATTGATACACGTTATCAGCGGGTACACCGTTGGCACGTGCCATAGACAAGATCGGCTGCTTCACTTTCTCATCGCTCAGCGCGGTATAGGTATTAAACAAGGGATCGATATAGGGGCCCGATCAACATCATAAAGGCCATGAAAGCCACGCTTAACACAGCACCCAAATCCACCAGGTCTGCACCAGCCTACGCATCACCACAAAAATCAGGGAGATGAACAAGGTGCCGACCACCATGGCAAGCGCAAAATTCAATAGAAAATCACTGAACCAAGGTCCGAAACTTTGATTCGCAAGTCCATACAAATGCTCGCGAAAATAACGTTGATAGACGTCCAGAGGTGCACTCAAGATGCTGCTGAGCAAAGTAAATGCTGCAATCAAGATGGCGTTATTGAGCCAGCGCCTTTGACTATGCTGCTCTAACTTATCGCGCAGTGCGACCAGAATACGGCTACTCAACAATACCCAAGAGGCCGCGATACCGACGACAAATCCTATCAATTGCAACCAATAGCCACCTTCAAAATAAGCATCCGACCTGGCCGTAGCCGCTGCCGGCAAACGCGCCATATAAGCAGCCGTCGCAGCCGCTGGATCGCGCGGCAAAGCAGCGCGCCAGGCATCAGTGGCAGGTGCGATCTCAGCTACTTGCGGGAAATTTCGTTTTGGGATAGCGGCGCCATGTAGACAATGATGGCCGCCAAAGCCAACATCAGTAAGGCAATCAGCCAGAATGTTTTTTTCTGCAAGATAAGTCTCCGGTGAGGATGGTCACATTATTTTTTATAGATATCGTGTGCCGAGACAGCTTGGTAAGCCACGGGTAGGTGAATTATTTACCATCTTAGCAAGATGGGATAGTACTGGCTTTCTGACAAGTACACACATAGAAAGTTGCAGAGAGACGCAAAAAAGACGCGCGCTATCAGTACGCTTTTCTGCTTAAGCCGGGAGAGAGTTTTGCTGATGAGAGGAAAAACTAAGCTGGACGCAGACTAAATCTGGCGATGGGATTTCTATCGGACGGTCCGGCACCAACACCAGTGCCGTCCAATAGAAATTTAAGAAAAACGCGCGTTGAAGACAGGTCTTAAACGCGGAAAAAACCTATGCAACAACAATTAGAAACGGTAACCAACACTAGCGAAAGCGACCAGTGGATCTAAAGTCAAAGTAGTATTGCTTTTTGCTAAGACCGTCCCCTTATACGTCGTAGTCAAATTAGCTTCTGTTTTCAACTTAACATAGGACAGTGAAAAATTCGCGTACCAGTTATCAGAAACTTCATAACTAACGCCGCCAGTGATAACCGGAGCAAAACCACTGCCTAAATCAGCTGAGGTAGCGATCGATGGGATTAACGAAGCTGGCAATTTCCTTGGCTCAAAGCGACTATAGTACGACTCTTTGTTGAAATGCCAGTTCCACATTCGCCCTCCAACCAAAAAAAAGTAACGAACAGAAAAAAGTGCATCAAAGAAAGCGCCGACTGAAGCAAGACTACCTTCGCCGTGCAATTTATACGTCGGAGGCACACCCAAGTCAGCAGCAAATACAACATTATCCGTGTAAAATAGTTGAGCGCAACGCCTAGAGTATTGGTAGCGTCAACACCTGCACCAGAGAGAGGGTCAGATTTTTGAACTGGGTATGTGAAAGCAAGTGGTGTGCTTGAGTCATTAGGTGCGATATGCGCCCAACCGACGTTTACAACCACACTGCCTGCGCTCTGCGCCATCACTGGTGCGGCGAAGCATGCGAATAGGGACAAGGCGGCGATTTTTGATACGACTGCGAATTTCTGTTGCATTTATCTACTCCAAAAGGACAATATATTTTTTACTTAACGGCCTCAGATAGCGCCGTCGGGGGAAGCCTTACTTAGTTTGTCCGCTGATGCAAAAGTTCCCAGCAAGAACTACAATTTGCTAAATTAAAATTTCACATCAAAATTCTCAGATCTAAGCAAACAAGAAAAAACGAGTGACGCATCTACGATAGACTAAACGCAAATCAGAAAATGCTAGTTCAATCAGATTTCTCGCTCGCAATTCTAAGCCCTGCAGCCTAGAATAAATTAGAGTCTTTCCTCTTGCGGGCGCGCCCTGCTTGATACTCAGACCGATAGCGATAAATGCAGGACAAAAATTTTCCTTGCGGATACTTACGACAAATATGGCAATTCAATAAGCGCCATTGCGGTTTAACAAGGATGAACGCGCATTCCAGAGGTACAATTCAAAACTGGCATCAAGTGCCACAGAAAAAAGAAGGGCATACAACTTAGGTGCCGCGCATCACACCAACACAGCAAGCCATGAATAACGCCCCTCAAGAATCAGATTTTGGCGATGAAACTGCCGCCTATACGCGCTTAATACAGCGTGTACTCATTATCCTTTTGTTTATTTGCGCCTCTACTGTCATCGGAGCCGCAGTAAGTCAGGCACTCAGTTTTTCTAGAGTCTTAACGGTTTTGGCTTTATTGCTGATCGCTAGCCTGAGTTATTTGCAATTGCCGTATTCAATACGGCGTAGCACTCAGGTTCTGGTGCTCGGTTTGTGGCTGGGCGTATCGGTCTCTACCTTCATTTTTGCCGGCGTGCATAGTGCCAATCTTTTGACTTACCCATTTCTGATTGCGCTCGCTGGCTGGATACTTGGTCGTCGTTGGTTGCTAGCGGTGACCGCTATCAGCGTGCTGTTTATTTTGGCACTAGGCTTAGGAGAATTGACCGGAGTCTATCACCCTACAGCAAGGGCGCCGGTCTTGGTGGTGTGTCAACCGTAATTGGTAATTTGCTGGCGATCGCTTTTTTAACACAGACAGCCTACCGCAGTCTGACCCATCAACGTGACCATGCGATCGCATTATCAGCACAATTGGCCAGCCAAAACCACAGCTTGGAACAAGGCAAGCGCGATTTGCGATTAATCCTCGATCACGTACCGGCCGGTTGTTGCCTCGCTTGATGCCGAGGCGATACTACGCTTCAGCAATGCCCGTTTATGCCGAATTATTTGGCGCTCAGGCAGAGGACCTACTCGCAAAAAAAAATTACCGACTACATGTCCCCCGAAGGTCTGGTATTTATGACCCCGTATTGGGAACTCTGCCTGAAGGGTGAAGTCACCGGGTATCGACGGTCCTATCAAGATCCGCACACTGGTCAAGCACGCGTCGTCGATGTCATGATGGAACCAGAAATAAGCCAAGAACAATGCAGTGACCGGTGTCTTTGCCCTAGTGATAGACGTCACCGATAAACTGCATGCTGAGCAGCAAATCCGCGATCTCAATGGAAAGCCTGGAGCAACGCGTAGTGCAACGTACCGCAGAGCTTGAGTCTGCCATGAGCAAACTGCAAAGGACACAAGAAGAGTTGGCCCGCAGTGAAACTAAGGCCACTCTCAACACCTTGGTCGCGAGTGTCTCGCACGAACTCAGTACGCCTATGGGTAACTGCCTGATGACCGCGCACACACTCTTTGACCAAGGCAAAAGTTTTTCAACTAGCTTTAGAGAGCAATCAAATTAAACGCTCAGACCTGAGCAACTTCATCAACGCTGTCACCCAGGGCAATGATCTGATGCTACGCAATGTACAGCGTGCAGCCGAGCTACTAAAAACCTTCCGGCAGGTGGCCAATGATCAGGCCAGCGAGCAACTGCGCGCCTTTGATTTAGCCCAGATGCTAACTGAAGTGATTGATACCCTAGCGCCGAGCTTAAAGCGTTACCCACATCAACTAATGCTAGACATCCCCTACGGCATACGCATGCATAGCCTGCCAGGCGCACTCGGACAAGTGACCATCAACCTGATCAATAACGCCTATTTACATGCCTTTGAAGGACGCGAAAATGGAGCCTTGCGCATTAGTGCCAAGCTCGTGGAGCAAGAAGTACATTTATTTTTTATCGATGATGGAGTCGGCATCCCGGAAGAAAATCTCAAACAATTATTTCAACCCTTTTTTACCACCAAGACTGGCAAAGGCGGCACCGGCTTAGGCATGGGCATCGTAGAAAACCTAGTTAACAAAACCCTCAACGGCACTATCAGCGTCAGTTCTGAAGTCGGCGTGGGCAGCTGCTTTGAAGTGCACCTGCCATTGAACGCGCCGGACGCACCACTCCCAGACCAGAATTCTGGTCAAACTTAATCACGCTTATCAGGCTTACCCCGCTTACCCCGCTTAATCACTCAAATATTAGCGCTTGACCAACTCACTAGCTATCGCTTACATTTAAGCCATGTACTCACTCTCCCTCACAGCCTCGGCCCCAGAATTCCAGCGCGCAACACGCTCGCTACTGGTATGCCTACGCTGCTGCGACTAAGCACAGCGCTAAGTCGACTACGCTCGCTGCTAACACTCAAATAATAGCCAAGCACAGTTTCAGTTTAAGTTTCACTGCCACTGCGAGCCGCAAAAGTTATTCAGCAAGCCCAGATTTTTTTTTAAATACCACATGTCAAGCAGCGTAATTTCCACCAGCCACAGTAGCATTGCGAAGCCAGTACGGCAATTGCTTGCCTGCGCGCTGCGTCTTACTAGCCCGCTGCTGGTATTACTAGCACTGCCGGTGCTGCTAGCACTGCTGCGACTACTGATCGGTTTAACTGGCCTCGCGTTCCTTGCATGTGGCTGTCAGTTAGCCTTGACGCCACCCCTCCCCACTTCGTAAATAGTTAGATTTAATCGCAAGCCTTAGCTAGCGCAGACGCTCTGTGTCTCTGGCAAGGGCTGTGCTTTAAAAGGAATCCGCATGTCTACCACTAGCAAATACCGTCCTTTCCCACCCGTGCAATTGGCAGCACGCCGTTGGCCAGATCAGATCATCAGTAAGGCTCCAATCTGGATGAGTACCGATCTACGCGATGGCAATCAAGCCCTGATAGAACCGATGAACGCGACCAAAAAATTGAAATTTTTCGAGATGCTGGTGCGCATCGGCCTCAAAGAAATCGAGGTCGCCTTCCCTTCCGCTTCGGATACCGACTTTGACTTCGTGCGCAAACTCATTAGCGAGCAACGCATCCCGGATGACGTCACGATAGAAGTCTTGACGCAAGCGCGCCCGGACTTGATACGCCACACCATAGAGTCCTTGCAAGGTGCCAGGCGCGCGATTATTCATGTCTACAATCCTATCGCACCGGCGTTCCGGCGCATCGTGTTTGACAAATCGTGCGCACAGATCAAGGCGATTGCGACCGACGCCACCCACCTGATTAAGCAATTGACCGATCAGCGTCCAGAGACCGAATGGGTGTTTGAATACTCGCCGAAACCTTCAGTATGGCCGAATTGGATTTCTCTAAAGAAGTCTGCGATGCAGTCTCCGCCATCTGGCAACCCAGCACCAGCAACAAGATGATTATCAACTTGCCCAGCACCGTAGAGTGCAGCACGCCCAATGTGTATGCCGACCAGATCGAATGGATGCATACGCATCTGGAGCGACGCGATGCCATCATTCTGAGCGTCCATCCGCACAATGACCGCGGCACCGCGGTGGCCTCAGCCGAACTGGCTCTGATGGCAGGTGCCGACCGGATTGAAGGCTGTTTATTCGGCAATGGTGAGCGTACCGGCAATGTCGATCTGGTGACGCTGGCCTTGAACTTGTACACGCAAGGCGTGCCGCCGGGTTTAGATTTTTCGGATATCGATGCGGTGCGTCAATGCGTGGAAAGCTGCAATCAATTGCCGGTACATCCCCGCCACCCTTACGTTGGAGATCTGGTGTTTACCGCCTTTTCCGGCTCACATCAAGACGCCATCAAAAAAGGCTTGGCGCAACAAAAGCCGGATGCTTTATGGGAGGTACCTTACTTACCGATAGATCCCGCCGATCTCGGTCGCAGCTACGATGCGGTGATCCGTGTCAACAGTCAGTCCGGCAAAGGCGGCATGGCCTATTTACTGCAACAGGAATACGGCTTGCACTTGCCGCGCCGCCTGCAAATTGAACTGAGTCGTGCCGTGCAAGCCGAGGCTGACCGCAGCGGCAATGAAATGACGGCGTCACAAATACACGCGATTTTTTGTCAGCACTATCTGAACCCGGCCCAGCAGACTAAGCCAACTGCGGCTGCCGGGCTGGCGCCCTACGTGTATCAAAGCCACCAAATACTGCAACACAGTAGAACGCCATCAGAGGCGGCGCACTTACCCTTGCGCATATCTCTGTTGCAGCATGCACAGCCAAAAGCGGTGCATGCTGCAACACATGGCACAATTGAGGATATTTTGCAGGCGCTGGCATCTTTAGGGGTCAATCTTCAGCTAATGGATCAGCAACAGCACAGACTAGGCACTGGCCAACAGAGCGAGAGCGTCAGCTACGTAGAATTGCGGGTCGATCACGGTAGTAGCCAGTTTGGCGTCGGCATCGCCAGCGATACCATCAAAGCACAGCTACTCGCCATCCTCAATGCCATGAATCGCGCTGCGAGCAACACCGACTTGGCAAGTGCGGCTTAAGCTAGCATAAAACAAACCAATTGAAGCACACCGCCAGTGCGCATATTCCATGCGGGTCTTGAGGCATATGCCTTGGAGAACCGCATGGAATATGCGCGCTGGCGGCATGCCGTTTACAATCGTCTTTTTGCATCAGACGTATTAAGGACAATGCGCGGTAAATGCACGCTAAAATAGCGCCAGCCAACCAGCTTTCCGAGACGACTAGCCCGCCAACGCCAAGTTGGCGCGCGCCCAACCAGGACCAACTCACACCATGACCCTCGCATTAATTCTTAATCTGGCAATCGCCGCCCTACTGTGCGGCCTGCTCTACTGGCAGCAAACGCTACATGCAACTTTGAGCAGACGGGTGTTTACCGCGCTGGGCTTAGGCGTGGCGCTGGGCGCTGGTTTGCAATTCGTTTACGGCCTGAGCTCACCGGTGCTAGCCGCGACCAATACCTATCTCGACATCTTAGGCACAGGCTATGTGAAGCTGCTACAGATGATCATCATGCCTTTGATCATGGTCTCGATTATCGGTGCCATCTTAAAATTGCGCGATGCCGGTTCACTCGGCAAGATCAGCGCCCTCACCATCAGCATTTTGATGGCGACCACCATGCTGGCAGCCTTGATCGGCATCGCCATGGCCAAACTGTTTGGGCTCAGCGCGGTAGGACTTTCTGCCACAGCCGCCGAAGTGGCGCGTGGCGACTATCTGCAAAACACGCTAGGTGCGGCCAAGGCCATCTCACTGCCCAGCATGTTGATCAGCTTCATCCCAGCCAATCCATTTTTAGACATGACAGGAGCACGCAAAACCTCAACCATCGCGGTGGTTTTGTTTTCACTCTTCATAGGGATTTCGGCCACCGGCATCGCCGCCAAACAGCCAGAAATTTTTGCCTCATTTAATCGTTTTATCGAGGTCGCGCATGCCATCGTGATGCGCATGGTGACGCTGGTCTTGCGCCTGACGCCGTATGGCGTATTTGCCCTGATGGCACAGGTGGTGGCAAGCTCTAGCTTGGCCGATATCCTGAACCTGATCAATTTCGTCATGGCCTCTTACAGTGCGATTGCCATCATGTTTGCCATCCACCTGAGTCTGATTGCAATGGCCGGCCTCAATCCCCTGCGTTACGCCAAAAAGATTTTCCCGGTGTTGGTATTTGCCTTCACCTCGCGCACCAGCGCCGGCTCTATCCCTATGAGCGTGCAGATTCAGACTACGCGCCTGGGTAATTCGGAAGGTATCGCTAATTTTGCCGCCTCTTTCGGTGCCAGCATAGGGCAAAATGGCTGCGCCGGAATTTACCCGGCCATGTTGGCATTCATGATCGCGCCTACCGTCGGCATCGATCCTATGACGCTCAATTTCATCTTGCCGCTGCTGGCGGTGATTGCGATAGGCTCAGTCGGGGTCGCTGGCGTCGGCGGCGGTGCCACCTTTGCCGCTTTGATCGTGCTCTCCACCATGGATTTACCGGTGGCGCTGGCCGGATTATTGATCTCTATCGAGCCCTTGATCGACATGGGCCGCACTGCTTTAAATGTCAGCGGTTCTATCACCGCCGGCACCCTCACCAGCCGTATCATGGGGCAAACCGATATGGCGATTTTCAATAGCGATACCGAGCTCAGCGCGGATGCCGATCTCGATAACGCAGCACCGCGCGCTTAAGCAACACATTACCAAGGAAATTATGCGGTGGTATTGATGATACTACCGCGCAGCGCGCCGGCTGTCGGCCGATTCACATCGGCCGCCGCCACTGCGCTGGGCGCTGTCACCGCAGTGATTAATAGTTGCTCCGGCGACTGGGTGCTGCTGACACTGGCAGACAAAGCGGGGCTGCCATTAACATCCGGCAGACTACTGGCGGCAAGCTGTTGCTGCGCTCTTTGTTGCGCTCTTTGTTGCGCTTTTTGCTGCTCTAAACGCACGCTGAATTGATCGCTCTCGGCAGTCTGACGCTGATAGGCGCGCATCGCTTCGACGCCGCCGTAAAAACAAGAAGAACAAGTACTCAAGCCCATGATTTTCAGTTCGGATAAGTCGCACGCGCAGTCGTTTCTTTATTAGGACTTACACAAAATCATCCCAGCTTGGAGTGCCACCCAAGACAGAAGATCCGGAAGGCAAGGCAAGGCAAATACAAGCACGCTGAGGCGATTTTGTGTAAGTCCTATTTATCTTAGCGCCTAAGCGAAATAGATCAAGCCCTCATCCTGCTTGCTAGCCTCGATTCCGATTCAGCGCATGCCTGCATTCATCGCTAGAGACGGCAAGACACCTGAAAAAACTTTTCTAAAGCCTGTCGCATCATAAGCAAAATTTTGTTAAAAACCGCCTTTATTAATTTTTCGACTATTGCGCTGCGGCATAGGCTCACCCAGACTGAAAACATGATGAAGATAAACCCTGTAAAACGCTCGCTCAACTACCTGCAGTCCTTGATCGCTGCCCTGCTGTTGTCCACGCTGGCGCAACTGCCCAGCTACGCTAGCAGCGTAGTCAGCCCGCCTTGTGGCAACATTAAGCTGGCCTACTATGAGTTTGGCGCCCTGTTTTACCGCACTCCGGATGGCGCCTATGCTGGCATTGATAAAGATGTGGTTGATGAACTAGAACGGCGTAGCACTTGTCGCTTCAAAACCAGCATAGAATCGCGCGTCAGAATCTGGTCGCAATTAAGCAATAACACGCTCGATATGTCGGTCTCTGGCATCGCTACGCCAGAACGTGAAAATTTCGCCCAATTTATTCCATATTTCACTACGCGAAACTATGTCTTAATGCACAAAGACACGCCAGCGGCAGCGCAAAGCATGCAGGGCTTTTTAGCCAACCCCGCTTTACTGGTGGCGGTTGTTAAAAGTTTTAGGCACGGTCCAGTCTACGATGCATGGCTGGATAAACTAAGAGCGCAAAAACGCCTACACGAAGCGGCTGATTTTGCCACCGTGATGCATCTTTTAGCGATCAACAGGGTGCATGCCGTGTTGGCGCTCCCCACCAGCTTGCACCCCATGCTGCAACAAGCTCAACTAGTCGACAGCACTTTAATTTTAGACTGGTCGCCTTCTGACCATATTGTGCATAATTTGATACTCTCGAAAGCCAGGCTAAGCCAAACTCAATTTGAGATTCTCGAAAAAGCCATGCACTCTATGCGTGAGGACGGCAGTCTAGAGAAAATTTTTAGACGGCATCTTGGCGATAAGCTAGCCAAAGAAATCACCTACATCGATCGCAAGTCTTAAAAAATTTCACTATCACAAAACATCCCCCGCCACCGCGCATATTCCATGCGGGCTGCAGGCCAGTATGCCTGAAGAAGCGCATGGGCTATGCGCGCTGGCAGAGGCACTTGTGAAATTCGAAAAGCGCGCACAATTGTGAGCTTACACATTACAAAACGCCCCAAGCAGGGCTGGCGCAAGGCGCGAGCTTCCCGTATTTAAGTTCCTTTAATAAGCGGTCCAACCGCCATCGGTTGCAAATAAACCGCCGGTTAGATTAGACGCTTCATCCGATAAAAGGAAGCAGATCACCGACGCTTGTTCCCATACCGTGGCTTGGCGTTTTTTACTATCGGCATAGGCCAGCAAGCTCATGGTTTTGGTGCGTCCCATATTGACCGCATCCGGGTTTTTATTTTCTTTGCTGGCGGCCATCACAAACTTGATCGCCATATCGGTCATCGCTGTTTCAGTTGCAGCCATATTCACGGAGTTAATTCGGATACCGTTGGGCGCGTAATCGATGGCACCATTGCGGGTTAAGCCGCTGCAAGCATGCTTACTGGCGACATAGGCGGCGTTTCCTGCCAGACCAGTCAAACCCGCAATTGAGCAGATATTCACAATAGCGCCACCCTTACCTTGTTTTAATATAGGCTGGAGTTCGGCACGCATAGATTTAAAAATCCCGGTGGCGTTAATGTCCATGAGTGTGTCAAAGTATTCGTCACCAGCATCGGCGATGGCACTAGGCAGTAGCGCTTTTTGCTTTTGATAGTCAAAGACTGCATCGGGAGCCATAGCCGCCATGACGCCTGCCGCATTAAGCGCGCCATTTAAGCTACCATAGGTGCTCACTGCCAGTTCTACCGCTTTTTTCAGATCCTCGTTTTTGCGTACATCGCCCTGTACAAACTCAGCCTTGCCACCTTCTTTACGGATCTGCGCTACCGTCTCTGCGCCTTCCTTGGCAAGCACGTCAAAAATGACGACATTGGCGCCTTCACGCGCCAAGCGTATCGCTGACGCGGCACCAATACCACGCGCACCGCCCGTGATCAGATAGGTTCTCCCCTCGTGCCGTTTAGGGATGAAATAGCTAGGATCAATCGGCTTAATATCAACCTGTTTGTAGTTCTGCGCCGAAACCGGAGCAGTCCCAAAAGCGGTAGAAAGCAAGAAAAGAGCCAGTGTTTTTTTAAATATAGACATGGTGTAATCCTTATGGTGAAACATCAGAAACGAGCGATCATCAGGGCGCTGGCGCTAAACCAGTTCTTAAAATCATAGTTCAGGCTCTGGCGTATGGCTAAGCCAGGTTGGGTGTAGGCAGTAGAAAAAACAAAAATTAAATTCGGACTTGCCACATACCGTGCGGTGAGGTTGATCTCTTTACCGAGGTCTTTGTCGGTATACGTTGATAAGGCTTGCGCGCCACCCAGATTATTCAAGGTATCGGCTTTAAAAATCCAAAACTGCGGTGTCAATTCCCAGCGTGGCGAGGCTTGCAGGCGCGCCATAAAGCGATGCGCGATCACATTGGACGTTTGCACGACTTTATATTGATTCAATCCTTGCACCCACTCATCGCCACCGCCACCGGCAAACAGTGGATCCCAACGTTCGAACGTGGAAGTCTTTGGATTGTCGCCACTAAAATAAGAATAGCGATAACTGAGTGTAGGTCGCCACGTCGCATCATGAAATTGGTAGCCAGCCTCGACATACCCAGCACGCGCATCCATATCAAAGTCACGATGGGTCTGGCGGGCTAACTCCGCCCGCGCATACGGACCAGAACCACTGAGCGGCGCATCTAATGAGAGTCGAATATCTGCCACCCGCAAACCAGCGCGTGAATACACTGCACTATTGGTGTAGTACGCCGCATTTGATGATGGAATCTCTAGCAGCATGGCACCTAGCCTTAGCTGTGGCAATAAACGTCCTTCGTAATTAATGCCGTTGATGATGGTTTTAGTGTCTAGCTCTTCTAACTCATCTGGGTTGAGACGAAACAGTTCTAGCTTATGCGCGTCATAAATGAATTGCGCATGTATGAGCTGCTCTGCTGCATTGCGCGGGTTCGATTGCAAGGCCGCACGCGCGCCCCCATTGGCTGAGGATAGGCGAAGTATCATGCCATTATCGACTTGAAATGATTTACGTCCATACAGCAAACTCATCTGGCGTATGCCGCCTTGCTGCGTCGTATTGGTACCGATCAAACCGACATAAGCGTCTTCGACATGTCCATGGGTGCGGCTGACATCAGTAAACAATTCCGGTCCCCAGGAACCTGAAGCTATATAGCTGCCAGCGCCAAAAACAGAGACGTGCTCAGTGATGGCACTCAAGCCATACAAACCGGCTTCTACACTACTTTCCAGCCAGGTATCGGTGCCTTGCTTGCCAGATGGCGACAAGGCGAGTGGATTACCCGACGTGAGTACCTCAGGCCGACCAAAAAAGGCATTCGTATTTGAGAACAGCATAGACTTGTTCTCAAGCTTGGCGCGCAAGACCGTCTTATCATCGGCATATAGAACCGGGAAATCTTTCCAAGTACGATCGGCTAACCAGCCTATGCCCTGCTCGCCCAGCGGCTTGGCCAAATCGCTCAGGGTAACTTTGACGATAATCTCAACATCGCCGTTAGCACTAGTCTGCGTTTGATACTCAGCATTGCCAACAAACTTTAAACGTTTGACTTTATTGAGCATCAACTGGCTACGCATGGTATCAAAATAGCTGCCCGGGTAGATAGCAAAAGCCTGCAGGGTCGCATCCCGATAAGTCGGATTTTCTATCGCAGCATTATCAAAAACAACCCTTACCGCCTCCACCCGCCTCCCCGAATAATCGCCGTCCGAATTGGCAATACTGGGCGCAGTGAGCAACATCAGCAGAACACCAAGGCAAATGGCAGTTAAACTTTGCGCCAGCGGCGAGCCCATTTTAAGGGCCTGAATGCGCGCTAACAAAGGGCGCAAACGAGTCGTAGTTTGTGTCAGCATCAGTGCCATTACTGTTTCCTTGGTGCGTGAGTCAAACTGCGCAATCACGATCACAAAAACAAGCGCAGCCAGCTAGTAATTATACCCAAAAAACTCATTTTTATTACATAAAACACACTTACTTGCAATTTTTAACAAGATTTCCAAGCTGCCGATAAAAGCGGTGCGTCTTCAAAAAATAACAGGCCAGCGAGATTGCCCAGCAAAACCAGGACGCGCAGCACAATGCATAAAATTCGCGCAAGCACCTAGCCGCAGGCGCATAGCCGATGCGCCTTGCAGGCCGACATGCCTGGAGAAGCGCATGGAATATGCGCGTTGGGCCACCCTGCTTTTAAAAACTAACAGCAATCGGCATGCTCGGCCTCCTCGCTGATGCTAGCACTGGCGCGCAATAACTTAGCCGCTTGCACCATGTGTTCTAAGGCGGCGATGGTTTCTGGCCAGGCGCGGGTTTTTAAGCCGCAATCGGGATTCACCCATAGCCTTGCGTCGGGGATCACGCTTCTGGCTTTTTGCAAAAGATTTTGCATTTCGCTCACCCGTGGCACCCTTGGCGAGTGAATGTCGTAGACGCCGGGGCCGATGTCGTTGGGGTAGGCAAAATCGCCAAAGCCGGCGAGTAATTCCATGTCCGAGCGTGAGGTTTCTATGGTGATGACGTCGGCATCCATGGCGGCAATCCAGGGCAGGATGTCGTTAAACTCTGAATAGCACATGTGTGTATGGATTTGGGTCTCATCGCTAACACCGGCCGAACTGAGTTTAAAGGCCCGCACCGCCCAATCGAGATAGGCGGCCCAGTCTTTGCGCTTCAAGGGCAGACCTTCGCGGAAAGCCGGTTCATCTATCTGTATCATACCTATCCCGGCGCGCTCCAGATCTTGCACTTCGTCGCGCAAGGCCAGCGCGATTTGCAAAGCGGTAGTCTGGCGCGGCTGATCGTCGCGCACAAACGACCATTGCAACATCGTGACCGGGCCGGTCAGCATGCCCTTCATGGGTTTATCGCTCAGGCTTTGCGCATACTCGCTCCATGCCACCGTCATCGCTTCGGGTCGATACACATCGCCATAGATGAAAGGCGGCTTGACGCAGCGCGAACCATAACTCTGGACCCAGCCATTCAGGCTAAAGCCATAACCCCATAATTGTTCGCCAAAATATTCGACCATGTCGTTACGCTCAGGCTCACCATGCACCAAAACATCGATACCGATTTTTTCTTGCGCTTCAACCACCAGACGGATCTCGGCGCGCATCGCTTCCAGATACTCGATATGCTTGATTGCGCCGCGTTTATAGGCTGCGCGGGTTTGTCGTATCAAGGCGGTTTGTGGGAAGGAGCCTATGCTGGTCGTAGGAAACAGCGGCAAGGCAAAACGCTGCTGCTGGGCCGCGATGCGCTGGCTAAATGGATGCTGCCTTTGGGCGTCGCTACTCCTCACTTCCGCCAGCCGTTTTTGCACGACGGGGTTATGAATCCGCGCCGAACTGGCACGACTGGCGATTGCGGTTTGCGCCGCGATAAATTGTGGCAAAACCGCTTCGGCATTGCCATGTAATGCTAGTTTCAAGGCCACTACTTCGTCCAGCTTTTGTGTGGCAAACGCCAGCCAACTGAGGGTCTCGGGTGCCAGACTGGTCTCGGCGGCCAGATCGACCGGCACATGCAGCAGCGAGCAGCTAGAACTTATCCATAATTGATCGCCAAGTTGCTGCTGCAGCGGCTGCAATTGCTTCAGCAAGCTAGACAAATCGGCACGCCAGATGTTGCGACCATCGATCACACCAGCTGACAAGACCCGACCCTGCGGCCAGTTTTCCAGGAAAGCAGCGAGCTGTTGCGGCGCTCTGACCAGATCGAGATGCACGCCGTCTAGCGGCAGACTATGGATCAGACTAGCGTGCTCGTCCACCGCTTCAAAATAAGTGCTCAGCAAAAGTTTGGGGGCTTGCTGCGCCAGTGCTGTGTAGCTGGGTAAAAACGCATTAAGCCATTGCTGATCCAGATCCAGGGCCAGAATCGGCTCATCAATCTGCAGCCATTCGACTCCGGCTTGCTGCAAGCGACTCAGCACTTTTTGGTAGGCTGGTATCAGCTTGTGCAGTAGTTCCAGACTATGCCCCAAGCCGCCCTTGGTCTTACCCAGATACAGCAAACTCAGTGGCCCCAGCAAAGTCACTTTGGGCGTATGCGCCAAAGCCTGTGCCTCTGCCAGCTCTTCAAACAGCCAATCGACGCCGCCGTCAAAACGGCTGTCGGCAGTCCATTCTGGTACCAGATAATGGTAATTGGTGTCGAACCATTTGGTCATCTCCATGGCGTGATGCTGAGGATTGCCACGCGCGGCGACAAAGTAATCGGCCAAAGACAGCTGCTCAGTCTCAAAACCGAAACGCGTGGGCAAGGCGCCGAGCAAGGCCAGCGTGTTTAAGACTTGATCGTACCAGGCAAAGTCGCCGACACAGACCAGGTCTAGGCCAGCTGCTTGCTGCAAGGCCCAATGCCGCTGGCGCAGCGCGCTGCCGGTATCGCGCAGGCTGGCCTCGGTAATCGCGCCGCTCCAGTAAGCTTCTTGCGCAAACTTTAATTCGCGGTGTGCGCCTATGCGCGGAAAACCTAAAACATGGGCACGGCTCGGTGTAGGGTGGGTCATTTTTTTGCTCCTATCATTTTTCGTATTGCCATCATGATAGAAAATGCATTATGATTCAAACGACATATTTTAAGAATTAACTTGAATTTCATTCATACAAAAACCTTATGCATTCCATCCTCGAACTACGCCATCTAAAAACCCTGCACGCCCTGCGCGAGGCCGGCAACCTCTTGCGCGCGGCGGTCTTGCTCAATCTCACGCAATCGGCCTTATCGCATCAGATCAAGCTACTCGAAGAACATCATGGCGTCGCGCTGTTTGAGCGCAAGACTACGCCTATCCGTTTTAGCGCCGCCGGCGAGCGACTCTTGCAATTAGCCGATAGCGTGTTGCCGCTGGTGGCCAATACCGAGCGCGATCTGGCGCGAATGGCGCAAGGCGTGGCCGGACAATTGCGCATCGCGGTGGAGTGCCATACCTGTTTCGATTGGCTGATGCCAGCCATGGATGTGTTCCGCCAACGCTGGCCCGAGGTCGAGTTGGATATCGTCTCCGGCTTTCAGGCCGATCCGGTGGGTCTCTTGTATGAGCACAAGGCCGATATTGCCATCGTCTCGGAGATGGATGAGACTGAGGCAGTCCGCTACCATCCACTGTTTCGCTTTGAGATCGTGGCACTATTGGCCAAAGACCATGCGCTGGCGCAGCAGGACTATCTGAACGCCGAGGATTTCGCCAGCGATACCCTGATTGCCTATCCGGTGCCAGACGAGATGTTAGACGTAGTGCGGCAAGTACTGAAACCGGCCGGTATCACACCAGCGGCACGCCGCAGCACAGAATTAACGGTGGCGATGTTGCAACTAGTGGCCAGCAAACGCGGCATCGCCACGCTGCCGTTGTGGGCCGCGCAAAATTATCTGAATCGTGATTATGTCTTGGCCAAGCGCATTACTAAGGCGGGCTTGACCGGCCGACTGTATGCGGCCTGTCTGCCAGAACTGGCGGACAAGGCCTATTTGAATGATTTTGTAACGACTATCCGCGAGAGTAGTTATCTCAATTTGCAGAGTATAGAGCTGCTGTAAATTCAGGTAGTTAAGCCAAGGCGGTTTTGGTCACTAAAACGCCATCGAGATCGGCATAAAGCCAGTCACCCGGATGGATGCTGATACCGGCAATCGTAATCTTTACGTCGCGCTCGCCGCCGCCTTTTTTGACGCTGCGTACCGGCATAGAGCCCAGCGCACGCACCCCGATCTGAGATTGATTAATTTCATCGACATCGCGGATGCAGCCGTGCACCACGATCCCAGCCCAGCCATTTTTTTCGGCCAGCACCGCTAAATTACCGCCGACCAGGGCGCAGCGCAAACTGCCACCGCCATCGATCACCAAAACTTGGCCTAAGCCAGGCATTTCCAGCGTACTGCGCACCATGCCGTTATCCTCGAACAATTTGAGGGTGACCGCAGGGCCGGCAAATTTTTGTTTGGCACCGAAGCGCAAGAAAATTGGCGGCAGCGCAGCCAAACTGCCGGCCACTAATTGATCTTCATGGGCGTCGCACAAGTCGCAGGTAGAGAAAGTCATGGCAGCTCCTAAAAAAAACAATAAGTATAGGACTTACGCAAAATTGACCCAGCTAGGCGTGCCGCCGAAGACAGTACTTCAGTACGGCAAGGCGGATACAACGACGCTGGGGCGGTTTTGCGTATGTCCTAATGTATATACTCCCCTAAAAAATTTTAAAATATACCTAATCGCGCATATATCCATTGGGCGATTAAAAAATACTAGGGGTAGTATCTAAGTCTACAGTAAGAAGCTCAGGCCAGCCACAGCGACGCTAGTGGCTGGCATCTAGTCTAAATCAACACTAAGCCAAACCTAGACCAACGCTAGGCCGCGCTCACCAAGTTGCGCGCGCGGGTGGCGCTGCCGACGTTTACCGCAGTCATTATCGCCAACACCTGAAACACACCGACGCAGACAAATACCCAGGACGGATGATGCGCATCCATTACCGCACCAAACAGTAGCGGCGCACAAGCCAGACCACTATCGAGGCCCGAGTACACCACGCCATACACGCGCCCGGTGGCATTGCTAGGGGCTGCTGCACGTATCATCAAATCCCGTGATGGTCCGGCGATCCCTGAGCAAAAACCGATCACCACCATCAAGACCAGCGCCAGCCAAGCACTGCCCCAACCCGACGCCAACAGCAAAGCCATACAGCCGGCGAAAGTAAAAGCGTAAGCAATAATTTTATCGTGATGCGTGGTTTTTGCCGCTAAAAACCCACCCAGCAACATACCCGCAGCCGAAGCCAGCATATAGCCGGTGTAGGCGCTGGTGGCCCAGGCCAGTGACATGCCGTACAGATCACGCAAGCTGGCCGCCGAAAAACTCTGGATGCCGCCCAAGGCCATCGCGGTCATAAAAAAGAAGGCAAAGCACATCCAGACTGCCGGTAAGCGTAGAAAATCCAGGCTGCCTTCACTACTTTTTTGTGTCACGGCTGATGTCGCCGCTGATGTGGCCGCTACTGTCGGCGCTCCGGTATCTAGGGCGGCGCGATACACAAACAATAAGACCAACACCGCAATTGGCAAGCAAGCTGCTGCCAACAGCGCAGTACGCCAGTCGTAGATGCCGGCCAGGCTGACCAAAAATACCGGTGCCGCCGCCCACCCCAGATTGCCGCTAATGCCATGGATAGAAAAAGCATATCCCAAGCGCGCAGTGGAGACCTTTTTATTCAATATGGTGTAGTCAGACGGGTGAAACACACTATTGCCCAAACCGGCCAGCATGGCGCCGATCAGCAGCATAGGGTAGCTGTGCGCACTGGCAAGCCACAAGGCCGACAACGCCAGACAAGTCACGCCAAACAGCAAAACCTTAAACGCCCCCAGTTTATCGACCACAAAGCCGGCGGTGGCCTGACCGACGCCTGATACGATAAAAAACACGCTCATCAACAAGCCCAGCTCAGAATACGAGAGCGCAAACGCCTCTTTAAGCCAGGGGAAAAGCGGTGCCAGTATCATGTGAAAAAAATGCGATATGCCATGTGCCACGCCCACCAGCGTGATCACCAGCGCGTCTTGACGCAATTGCGGCGCGCTAGGCGCTGATGTGCTTGGCATTGCCGTTCGTGCTGTATTTCGTGCTGCACTCATAGGTCTTCTTTCAATTAGGTCGAGTGTTAAGGCGATTGCAGTAAAGGGAAGCGACCTCACTGCGCAAGACTGCCAATGAAACAAAGTATAAAGAAAAAGACAAAGTCGGTTTTAAGATAAAATGACAAAAATTATCGCAAAACGGTCAAACCCATGTGCACTCAGGTGATTACCCATACCGGCCCCATTAGCAGCCAATTATTCCCCACCGAGCAACGTCCGGTGCGTATCGTGGCGCGTGATCTGCAAGCTGATGAGCTATTACTGGCGCATCAGCACCCTTGGGCACAGGTCACCTATGCGCTGGATGGCGTGTTGCAGGTGTTTGCCAATCAACAAACCTGGTTCGTACCACCGATGCGTGCGATCTGGATACCGGCCGATATCGAGCACGAAGTGCGCACCCTGGAGAAATCCCAATTACGAGTCATCTACGTAGCAAAACAGCAGGCCCCGATTAATCGGAACGACTGTGTGGTCTTGGAAGTGAGTGCCTTAATGCGCGAACTGGTGCGCGCCTTAAGTGCCATACCTGCTGCCGGGCCGCGCGAAGATCATCTGGTCGCCAGCTTACTCGATGAATTAGCCATCGCGGTCAGCTTGCCCATGAGCGTACAGATGCCACGCGAAAAACGCCTGAAAACTTTATGCATGGCCTTACTCGCAGAACCGGCCTCTGCCCTCACCCTGCGCGATTATGCGCAACAGGTGGGTGCTTCTGAGCGCACTTTGGCGCGCCTGTTTGAGCAAGAATTAGGTATGAGTTTTGGCAGTTGGCGTCAGCAAATGCGACTGGCACGCGCCGCGCCGCTGATCGCTAGCGGCCAGCCTTTATCGGCGGTCGCAGCTGAACTCGGTTACGCCAGTCAATCGGCGTTTTCAGCCATGTTCAAGAAGACCTTCGGCAAATCACCATCCGCATTTTTTAAACCACAAATTTAAAAAATAGAAGCGTGCTGAGCACGTGGTCAATGCGCCTCACGCTCCGCTTTCCGGCGTTTTTTATCCTCAAACATGCGCATATCGGCCACGTGCAAGAGTTCATCGACCGCTACTCCATCAACAGGATAGAGCGCAATGCCGATAGAAATCCCGACCGCCCCGCTCCTGTCATCGCCCAAAGCAATCGGTGCCTCTAAGGATCTATGCAGCTTGGCACATATCTGCTCGAGTATCGCGGGCTCGGCCACCCCGTGCAGATACACCGCGAACTCATCACCGCCGAAACGCCCTGCCGCATCTTCTTTACGGATAGAGCCGAGCAAGCGACTGGCAATCTCGATTAAGACCTTATCACCGGCCTCGTGGCCATAGTTATCATTGATTTCTTTAAACGAATCAAGATCGATGAATAACAAGGCAAACGGCAGCCCGACACCATCCGTGGCGCGCCGCGATCTAAAACTGAGCTGAGAAATAAACGCCTCACGATTGAGTAATTTAGTCAGAGTATCGAAATGCAGGTGCTGCTCCATATTCTGAAAACTTTGCGCCAGCACACCGATTTCATCGTTACGATGAATTTCTACCCCTTTAAACGGCAGTCCACTGCCTATGCTTTGTGCCGCCTCGCTCAATTTACGCAGATCACGCATGCTGCGCGCCAGTATCAGATAGCCTGCGATCAAAATCCCGAAGATCACCGCCAATCCCAGCATCAGACTAATCTTGCTGATACGCGCTACTTCCACGCTGAGCGCCGAACGTGGCACCGCCAGCACCGCGACCCAATGCAGGCCATCGCCAGCCTTGAGCAGCGTGGCGGCAATATGTACTTCATCCAGATCGCTGTCGATTTTTTGCAAAACCGGCTGAGCTAGGCTCAGCTGCGCCAGCATGGCCTGACGCACATGACGCGCCGACAGATGCATCAAGGCGCTAGAACCCTCGGTTGCTAGCTGACGTTTAATCGTATTATCGGAATTGCGCACATAAGCGATTTCGTTGAGAGAGCTGGCAATCAATTCATCCGAAGCTTCCATCACATAAGCAATGCCGCCTTTAGGGATAGGCAGCGCCTGCAAAAACGAGCTAATTTGTTTGAGCGACAGATCGGTGGCGACCACCCCGCGCACATCTTGTCGATTTTTTTGATCCACGATAACCGCTTTGCTGAGTGTCAGCAGTGGCTCTTTTTTTGTAAAATCAATATATACGGGTGACCATGAAGGCTGGGTTTGGGTTATTGCGGTTTTGTACCAGGGACGTTGTTTCGGATCAAATTGATCGCTGCGCAAGAGAGCGATTCTCTGCCGCGGCCCGGACATACTAAAGACATCGCTGGTTTTCTCGCCAGCCTGGCGATATCTAACCTCTACCCGCGCATCCAACACCAAACGTTTAACGCTCACAAAAGAGCCATTTTCACCGGCAAAATACGCCAAATTATTAATATCGGGAAAAAGACCGGTAGCAATCCAAAGCCTTTCCTCTATCGCCCCCAAGTCTTCGGGAAAATTAAGCGGCAAAAAAAATTGATGATCGGGGCTCACCACCGGATCAGGCGCAATCGCGTTCAAAATCACTTGCGCACTGGATAAATGTCTATCAACCTCGCCCTGTATGCGGGCGCTTAAAGAAGTGAGTATTTTTTGCGCCGCGGCATCACTCAGGCTCTCGCTAGAGCTATGCACGACCCAAGCCATCATCGCCGCCAGCACCAGCATCAAGACGATAAAAAGGAGCACAAAAATTCTTTGCAATGAATTGCGCATGGGAGGCTAAACCTATCGTAAAGCTACGAAAGATCTTGCAACTTGCTTTGGCACCTAAGTAGCCATAGGAAAATAGGTTGGGCCGAGAGTAAGTAACAAGTGCTAGCTAGCAATGTAACAGAATTTAGCCTGAACTTCTGCGAAGAGATGCCAAACGTAGGCCGGAAAACACAGCCCCACACTAATTTACCAACTAGAGTTTGAATACACTCACTAACTGCATCAAAGATTCAGTCTGTTCATGCAGGGCATGCGCACTGGCTGCTGCCTGCTCTACCAAGCTGGTATTTTCCTGGGTGATTTGCTCCATCTGTACGATGGATTGATTTGCCTGCTCTATCCCGGCATGCTGCTCGCGACTAGAGTTACTGATCTCGCCCATGATATCGGTAACGCGCTTGACGCTGACGACGATTTCTTGCATGGTGGTGCCAGCATGAGCCACCATCACACTACCAGCATCGACCTGCTCCAGCGAGTCGGCAATCAAGGCCTTAATTTCTTTGGCCGCGGCAGCCGAGCGCTGCGCCAGATTGCGCACCTCGGTGGCGACCACCGCAAACCCCCGGCCCTGCTCACCAGCACGTGCCGCTTCTACCGCCGCATTCAGGGCTAAAATATTGGTCTGAAAAGCGATGCCATCAATCACGCTAGTAATATCGACGATCTTCACCGCCGAGGCATTGATGGAGCTCATGGTATTGACGACTTGACTTACCGCCTGCCCACCCTTGCGCGCAATCTCGGAAGCCGATTGCGCCAGCAAATTCGCCTGCTGCGCATTCTCGGCATTTTGCTTGACGATACCGGTCAACTCTTCCATCGCAGTGGCGGTTTCTTGCAAGGCCGAACTCTGCTGCTCGGCGCGTGCCGATAAATCCAGATTGCCGCTGGCGATCTGACCAGAGGCATCGGCTATCACGCCACTCACGTGCCGGATGTCACCCACGGTTTGCACTAAATTAGCCTGCATTGCCTGCATATCGAACAGCAAACTTTGATTATCTTTGGCACTCAAATTAAGCGACTGACTTAAATCGCCACCAGCGATTTCACGCACTATCCTGGCGGCATAACCGGGCTCCCCGCCCAGTTGGCGATACACATAATTAGTTAAGGCCACACCCAGCGCAATCGCAAACAAAGTACCCAGAGCGATCGCCATAAAAATCGCCGTGCGCAGGCTAGCGTAGCGCGTGTTCGATTGCTCATATTCAGACTTAGCCTGCTCCACTTGCATGTGCCGCAAGGCCTCTATGCCTTTGCGCACTGCCAGGCTCAAGCCCTGTAATTTATCTTGCAATTGACTGGCCGCGACCAAATCGCCCGCCAGCATCGCTGCCACGGCAGGAGAAAAACTTTCCTTGTCCATTTTCTCGCGCGCACTAGCTAAGTTTTTTGCCAGCGCACTCTCTTCTTCGGATAAGTGGTTAGCCATATACAGCGACCAGGCCGTATTGATTTCACTGGTATTTTTTTCGATTTGCCCAGCCTTGAGCTTGATGGTTACCTCCATCGAATCTTGTAAGGCATCCGCTAAAGCCAGCTGATTTTGCACCAACAGTCTATCGATTCTGGAAATTTGTTCTAAACTCAGAGTACGATTTTGGTACACACTTTTCAGCCCCTCATTCGACTTATTCATACCGTACAAGCCTAGCGAACCGATGACGATAGTCAACAGACAGAGTAAGCCTATGACAATTGTCAGGCGTTTTTTGAGGGTAAGAGTGAGGGTGGAATTAAGATTCAGATTCATAGTAGCTTCGATTCAGGCAAAAGAAATCTCTCTTTTGTTGCCGCAAAGCATAATTGAAGAATATGTCGTGCTGATGACAATCCTGTCCAAAGAAGGTCAGACTTTAAATATATTTAGTTTTAACCCCTTTAGAATCGAGATAATGACGATCTACTATGTGATTAATTTATGCGCCTGCAAAAAAATTGGCTCATGTTTTCACATGAGCCTAGACTTTAAGTTAACGACGCTTCCTTACATTAATTATGCAGCCAGGTTTTCAGCCTGAGCTTGTCCTTGAGTAAACACAAAATTGCCATGTTCGACCTCTACCGCAATCACATCTTTCGGGCCGAACTTACCTTGCAAGATCATTTTTGACAAACTATTTTCTATCTCTTGCTGTATTGCGCGTTTCAAAGGTCGGGCGCCATACACAGGATCAAATCCTGCCTCCGCAATTTTTTCCAGCGCCGCATCACTGACCTGCAAGCCCATCTCCATACTCGCCAGACGTTTCGCCAAGACCTGTAACTGGATTTTCGCGATCGAGGCGATATTCTTGGCATCGAGCGCATGGAATACCACGATTTCATCAATACGGTTAATGAACTCGGGACGGAAATGCGCTTTCACCTCGCCCATCACGGCCATCTTAATCACTTCGGGATCACTGCCTTCCATCGCCTGTATCTGATGCGAACCCAGATTCGAGGTCATCACGATCACGGTGTTTTTAAAGTCCACCGTGCGTCCCTGGCCGTCAGTCATGCGGCCATCATCGAGCACTTGCAATAAAACGTTGAACACATCGTGATGCGCTTTTTCTACCTCGTCGAGCAAGATCACACTATACGGTTTGCGGCGCACCGCTTCGGTCAGATAACCGCCTTCTTCGTAACCGACATAGCCCGGTGGCGCACCGATCAACCTTGCCACTGAATGCTTCTCCATGAATTCGCTCATGTCTATACGTATCAGCGACTCTTCGGTATCAAACATAAAGTTTGCTAGCGCCTTGCACAGCTCAGTCTTACCGACCCCGGTTGGACCCAAAAACAGGAAGGAGCCATACGGACGACCAGGATCACCCAAACCGGCGCGTGAACGGCGGATCGCATCTGAGACCGCTTCTATGGCTTCATGCTGGCCGACCACCCGTTTATGCAAGGCGTCTTCCATCTGCAGTAATTTTTCGCGTTCGCCCTGCATCATGCGTGAGACCGGGATGCCGGTGGCACGTGAAACGATTTCAGCAATCTCTTCGGCACCAACCTGAGTGCGCAGAAGCTTGAGTTTACCGGCACCGGCCTCTTGATTGGTATCGGCCTGTTTAAGTTGCGCCTCGAGTTCAGGCATGCGGCCATACTGCAACTCCGACATCGCCTGCCAGTCGCCTCTACGCTTAGCCTCATCCATCTGCAGGCGAATTTTCTCTATCTCTTCTTTGATATGGGTACTGCCTTGTACCGTGGCTTTTTCGGCCTTCCAGATTTCTTCCAGATCGGCATACTCGCGAGAGAGCTTGGCGATTTCGTCTTCGATCAATACCAAACGTTTTCTCGACCCCTCGTCCTTCTCGCGCTTGACCGCTTCTTTTTCAATTTTTAACTGGATCAGACGCCGATCCAACTTATCCATCACCTCTGGCTTGGAATCGATCTCTATCTTAATCTTGGCGGCCGCTTCATCGATCAAATCGATCGCTTTGTCCGGTAAAAAACGGTCGGTGATATAGCGATGCGATAGCTCGGCTGCAGCAACGATCGCCGGGTCGGTAATATCCACGCCGTGATGCACCTCGTACTTTTCTTGCAGACCGCGCAGGATAGCGATAGTCGCTTCCACGCTAGGCTCATCGACGATAATTTTTTGGAAGCGGCGTTCCAGTGCCGCGTCTTTTTCTATATATTTGCGATACTCATCGAGCGTGGTCGCGCCCACGCAATGTAACTCGCCGCGCGCCAAGGCAGGCTTGAGCATATTGCCGGCATCCATCGCGCCTTCGGCCTTCCCTGCGCCGACCATGGTGTGCAGCTCATCGATAAAAACGATAGTCTGGCCTTCATCCATGGCGATCTCTTTCAAGACCGCTTTCAGACGCTCTTCAAACTCGCCTCTAAATTTAGCCCCAGCCAATAAAGCCGCCATATCCAGCGACAACACGCGTTTGGACTTGAGACTATCGGGCACTTCGCCATTCACAATACGCTGCGCCAAGCCTTCGACGATGGCAGTTTTGCCGACACCAGGCTCACCGATTAACACCGGATTATTTTTACTCCTACGCTGTAAAATTTGAATTGCTCTACGAATCTCATCGTCGCGACCGATCACAGGATCAAGCTTACCCAGGCGGGCACGCTCGGTCAGATCCAGCGTATATTTTTTCAGGGCTTCGCGCTGACCTTCGGCCTCTTGCGAGTCGACTTTCGCGCCACCGCGTACCGAACTAATCGCAGCCTCAAGTGCTTTGCGGGTTAGTCCATTTTCGCGCACCAGTTTGCCTGCCTCAGACTTATCATCGGCCAGCGCCAGCAAGATCATCTCACTGGCGAGAAACTCGTCGCCGCGTTTCAGAGATTCTTTTTCAGCCAGATTGAGTAAGCCTGTCAGTTCCCGCCCTATCTGCACTTGACCATCGGTGCCCGAGACCTTCGCCAAGCGGTCGACTGCGCTCTTCAGACCATTCGAGAGACTCGCCACGTTCACGCCCGCTCTTTGTAATAAAGAGCGCGCGCTGCCGTCATCCTGATTCAACAAAGCCAGCAACAGATGCACCGGCTCTATGTATTGATTATCATTGCCCACTGCCTGACTTTGTGCGTCCGCCAATGCTTCCTGCAACTTCGTCGTCAATTTATCTAAACGCATGACCGCTCCCTATGGAATAAGCTGGAATATAAGCTGAAAATAAGTTCTTACAGCTTAGATTAGGATAGCGGCGCGCTTTTCAAGCGAGTTTCTTGTAAAAATACGTGGAAACTTTGCGTTGCCGCAAATGCGGCATATCGTCGATTTACAAAAACTGACCGTGCAGTTTAAATTGCTCGGTAGCACGCACGAGTTCGGCAGCGATACCTGGCTCCATCGCGGCATGCCCGGCGTCGCCGATAACATGATATTTGGCCGTGGGCCAAGCCTGGTGCAGGCGATACGCCGAGACTGGCGGGCAAATCACGTCATAGCGCCCCTGCACGATCACTGCAGGAAGATGGCTAATCTTGGCGATGTTTTTGATCAACTGATCTTCTTCCATAAAAGCGGCATTGAGCATGTAATGCGCTTCTAGCCGGCCTATACCCAGACTCACTTCATCAGACTCAAAATCGGCAATCGCCTGGGGCTGAGGTTCCAAGAATAGGCAAGAACCCTCGTAACGACTCCAGTTGCGCGCCGCTTCCATATAGACTTCAGGTTCATCGCAAAACAGGCGCTTGACGTAGGCTTGCAACAAGTCATGCCTTTCATCCACAGGAATCGCCTCGGCGAAGCGCTGATGCACTTCCGGATAGAAGTTGCGCATGCCATTGACGAACCAATCGACTTCGATCTTAGTGCATAAAAAGATGCCGCGCAAAACAAATCCCAGGCAGACCTCGGGATGCGCCTCGCCGTAGGCTAATGCCAGAGTTGAGCCCCAGGAACCGCCAAACACCAGCCATTGGCGAATGCCCAGCATCGTTCGGATTTTTTCTATGTCGTCTATCAGTAAGGCCGTGGTGTTCTGCTGGTATTCGCCCAAAGGCGTCGACTTACCCGCACCACGTTGATCGAACAAAACGATACGGTAATGCGCAGGATCGAAGAAGCGCCTATGGGTAGGCGAAGTACCACCGCCGGGACCGCCATGCAAAAACAGTACGGGCTGTCCCTCAGGATTGCCGCTCTCTTCCCAATACAGGGTGTGTAAATCGTCGACCGCCAACATGCCGTGGCGGCTAGGTTCTAGAGGCGCGAACATCAAGGTGTTTTCAGACATAATGAACTCGGTAAATGAAGATACTAGGGGTGGGTATTATTGGCATGCGCACGTACTTATTGCGCAAGTAGGGGTGTTTTTAGGCATACCCCTATATTTATAATAAAAAATAGTAAGCAATGCAGCTAGATCGAACAGCTAGATCAAACCACAAAAAACGCAGATGCAAATTTGACTAAGGCACACTCTTGGTGACCGCATTATTCGACACCAGACCCCATTTAGCCAGTGCAAGATCATCAGTTTCACGCGCATCGACCCAGCGCTGCCCCTCTGGCGTTTGTTCTTTTTTCCAGAATGCGGCCTGCGTCTTCAGATAATCCATGATGAATTCGCAGGCCGCAAAAGCCTCACCGCGATGCGCGCTAGCCACTGCCACCAGTACAATTTGGTCCAGAGGCTGGAGCAAGCCGACTCTATGAATGACCAGGCACTCCATTAAAGCCCAACGGTGCTGCGCCTCTGCCACAATCTCCTGCAGTGCTTTTTCTGTCATGCCGGGATAGTGTTCTAGCTCCATGCTCTGCACATCGAGACCTTCATTGAGATCACGCACCACCCCGACGAAGCTGACTATAGCCCCAACCTTGGGGCTATGCGCACGCAACTTCGCCACTTCTGTGCTCAGATCAAAGTCTTCCGTTTGTACAAAAATCGCCATCACTTATTTTCTCTTACTTTCGCTAATCGAGACAAGCCAGTTTTACCCACCGGTCACCGGAGGGAAAAACGCCACTTCTGCACCGTCAACAATACTGGTCGCAGCTTCGGTCATTTGCTGATTGTAGGCCATGCGCAAAGCGCGCCCTTCAGCTAACACCTCGGCCCAGACACCACCGCGCGCCACCAGCCAAAGCCTGACATCGCCTACCGTTTTCACCTGCTCTGGCAGCGTCACCGTTTCTTCAGAGGTCCCAAGTTTTTCCCGCACACTGGCAAAAAATCGTAATTGAATTTTCATTTATCTAGGCTCTAAAAATTAATTCATCAAATGGCTAAAAGGAATAAATTTCACCATGTCACCCGCCGCGATCACCTGACCAGGCGGCAGATCGATCAAACCATCGCCCCAGACTGTCGATGTCAGCACCGCGGAACTTTGATTCGCAAACAAATCGAGGCCACCATCCGCATTGATACGCGCGCGCAAAAACTCATTGCGTCTATCCGGCTTAGTCCACGCAAAATCAGCGCGCAT
Source organism: Undibacterium parvum (assembly GCF_003955735.1). Lineage (NCBI taxonomy): Bacteria > Pseudomonadati > Pseudomonadota > Betaproteobacteria > Burkholderiales > Oxalobacteraceae > Neoundibacterium > Neoundibacterium parvum. Next base: position 33,483 of record NZ_CP034464.1, read on the forward strand.
CGCGTAGGCTTGCGGGCTCGCCAAAGAACTGGCCGTCATGCCCTGCATAGCGAGGATGAAGGGTCGCACAAACAATAAAAAAGTCACGAAACTAGAGACCGGATTGCCGGGTAGCCCCAGAAAAAATGCTTGCTCATCGCCTGATTTATTGGCTCGCTCAATTTCACCGAAGGCCAGCGGCTTACCCGGTTTGACGGCGATCTGCCACATATTCAGACGCCCTTCGGCCTCCACTGCGGGTTTAATATAGTCTTCTTCACCGACTGAAACGCCACCCGAAGTAATGATCAGATCATGCTCTTGGGCGGCCAGACGTAAGGTGCTGCGGGTCGCCTCAAGACTATCGGGCACGATGCCGTAATCGGTCACCAGGCAGCCCAGATTTTGCAATAGGCCAGTCAGCAGAAAGCGATTCGAATTATAGATCGCACCAGGTTTTAAAGCTTCGCCCGGCATCGCTAATTCATCGCCAGTAAAAAATACCGCCACGCGTAAACGCCGCAATACTGGCAAAGTGGCCAAACCTACCGACGCCGCCAAACCCATTTCCTGCGCCCGCATGCGGGTTCCTGCAGGCAAAATAGTCGCACCACTGGCGATATCCTCACCTTGCCGGCGGATCCACTCGCCAGGCTGGGGTGCGTGCGCCACCGTGACCATCTCACCGTCCTGCGCACACTGCTCTTGCATCACGACCGCATCTGCGCCCAACGGTATCATGGCGCCGGTAAATATTCTGGCGGCAGTGCCCGCTTCCAACGCTTGCCCGACATGGCCAGCGGGAATTCTTTGTGAGACCCGCAAGCGCGCCTGTCCACTAACACAGTCCGCCGCGCACACTGCATACCCATCCATCTGAGTATTGTCCATAGGTGGCACATGCAACAAAGAACTTTGCGCCTGCGCCAATACGCGCCCGTTTGCCTCCAGGGTCGAGACCGTTTCAACTTCGCTCACTGGCCGCGCTGCGGCGAGTAAAAAATCAAGCGCCTCAGCGACGCTTAACATGGGTTTTTTAAAAGTCATAGATTGATTTCAGTGGTTACACAGCGAGCAATAGGTGCTAGCGCTTAATTCGTCGCGGCTATATTGTAACGCTTGCGAGCACTCAGCATGCGCGCTCTAGCGCTACAAATTAGCACCTCGCACTCAATAGCGGCGAATCAGCGTAGCCCGCCACATTTTCAAAACCACAAACGGGATAGAAGACCAAGCTGGCTTTGACAAAAACCAGACTACAAAGAATATGAGAAAATTTACCTCAAATTAAAAAGGGCAGGATCACGATTGCGATCCTGCCCTTTTTCTATTTGATAGTGACATCACTCACATCGCCTTATTTCTAATCTGAACTATATAGTATCGCCGTAGACAACTTAAAAATGATACTCAACACGTATCATCGGGGTGCTCGCTTTATTGCCTTGTCCACCGGTGGTTAATGAAGTGTTCCCAAATTTATTATTCCAATATTGGTACTCCAAACCGACCCTCAGTCCATTCTTCCCTTTGCCGAAAGCGGCCCCCAAATCGAGCATTAACTGCATATCTATATTCGTCTCAACCCCAGTCTCGTTACCGACTTCATCGACGCCTTTGGCTGCGATCAGATTGGCGTAACCCTCAAACGACAACATAGTATTTAATGGTATGCCCCAATCCGCGGTCAGCATAGGGTGGACTTTATAATGGTAACGTCCAGTCACATTCGATATCGGCGGATAAGCTCCGCTAGGCGCATTACTCTCGCTCAACAACAATAAACTGGTACTGAGATGCCCAGGAACATCCCACATTAAAGTTGGCCCCAGCACTAGCATCTGTTTTCTAGAATTGTAAGCAACGTCGTTCTTGGTGTTCCAATCGAAACCCAGCGTCACGCCCGCACCACGCACCACGCCAAAGCGCACGTCCGATCCCTTCAACTTACCGATATCAAAGGTATGTCGATACACCACATAAGCCTCTTGTGCCCCTGCTGTTTGTCCTAATGATGCAGGATCATTGCTATCCGACTGTAGAAAATCGACATTAAAAAAATTACTGCCGTATTGGTAGCCACTAACATGCGTTAAGGCAAAAATGTACTTCCTAATATCCGAGGGATTAAACGGCTCTCGAAAATCATTGCCAGCACGCACACTAAGTGCGGTGTCGCTCCAATCAGCAGCATTGGCGTTGGATAGCGCAGCACCAGCAATGAGCAAGCTGATGCTGCATTGAGAAATGCAGCATACACACTTGAAACACTTAGACTTGAAACACATGTTGACTCCTAATCGATCATGCACGACGACGCCAAGGACGACCAACGCTCACTATTTGATGAGATACCGGCGAATAAAATATTCGAAGACTATGAAAGCTACAGTGAGTACAAGGGAACGCAAATAAGCGTAGAAAAAGCAAAGCCTAGATTGAGTATATTAGAGTGATCCAAGGTTTTCAAGTGCGTGTATTTTGTGCACACATAGCGAGATTATTTGAGATTTTTGGACTATCATATAAAAGTACGCAATCGGTTTTTATGCTGTTTCAGGCAAGGCAAATACAGCAAACGCACGCCCATCCTTTGACTGAAAGTTCATAGTATGAAAAAACATATTTTCATTTCAAGCCTCCTGTTTGCAATATGCACTACCGTCTACGCACAGGGAAATTCGCAACAGCAACATGGTGCAGATAACAGCAAACAAATTTCGGCACGCTACGCTGACGACAAAAAACTGTGCGCAGAAGAGAGCAATTCCAGCACTAGAATGCAATGTTTGCGCGATGCCAAAGAAGAGTATGACAAATCTATTGCCTCTGCAAAAACCAATTCCACAAGCAATAAATCAAATGAAAAAAGTACTCATACCTGTGCTGAATGTGGAAAAGTTATTGCCGTCGACATACAAGATAAAAAGGGTGAAGGTAGTGCATTAGGTGTTATCGCTGGCGGTGTTGTCGGTGGCTTACTAGGAAATCAGGTCGGTGGCGGGACTGGGCGTAGCCTCGCCACCATCGCAGGCGCTGCCGGTGGCGCCTATGCAGGAAACAAGGTAGAAGCCAACATGAAAACCAGTAAAATTTGGGTAGTCAGCGTACATTATGATAATGACAGCAAAAATACCTATGAATTCGATCATGACCCAGGCTACCGCGTAGGAGAGTTAATTCGACGCAACGGAAATGGGATAGAAAAGCGCTGAGCTCTTGGTTTAGGATCGGTTAAGATAAAACCGATACCAAGACTATCAATTTAAAGGCCACAAACACGCGGTGTTTGTGGCCTTTAAACATAGACTTGCGAAGTAAAAATTTACTTGCTAGAAACTGATTTTTTCGTTTTGTTACTATTTTTTGCAGGCACTAATTCAAGTGAAAAACTCTCGCTACGCATACCATCATCCGACTGCCAGGTACCGCGCAAACTAGTGCCAATCAACTCGCCATCCCATTGTCCGGAAACATCAACGCCGTCTTCCGACTCTTCCATCGTCAGCTTGTTGCCGGTGATCTCGCCCGCCAATAAGATTTTATTGCCGTGATTGCGCTTCCCACCTTGCACCAAATAGCTACCCTCTACGCTATCAGCATCTTCCAGCTTAGGTTGCAGTTTCATTTGAACTGTATCTTTACCCAATTTACCACGCAACTCTATCTGCTTGGAAAACACGGGGTTAGACATAGGAGGCAAGGCCGCTGCCGCACAACAGTTAACTGAAAAGACAGTTGCAAGTCCTAAGCTTGCAATTTTCAAGCCTTGGCTTAAGGAGATCAAACGGCCTCACCCCAAAGATCATGCGCATCCGCAGCAGTAATAGTCACATCTACAAACTCGCCGACCTGAAGCTTACGATGCGGCTCAAACGGAGGTTTCACGTAAACCACACCATCAATTTCCGGCGCATCAGCAGAACTACGCCCAACACCACCACTACGATCCAAGCTATCTATCAACACGCGCATGGTTTTACCGATTTTGGCTTGCAAGCGCTTTTTAGAAATGCCTTCTTGCAACTCCATCACGCGACGGCGTCTGTCTTCACGTACGTCGTCTGGCAATTGGTTTGTTAATTCATTTGCGCTAGCGCCTTCTACAGGTGAATAGGCAAAACAACCAAGGCGATCAATCTCAGCCTCTCTCAGGAAGTCCAGCAGGTATTCAAACTCTTCTTCGGTCTCGCCGGGGAAGCCTGCGATAAAGGTAGAGCGGATAGTAATATCTGGACACATGGCGCGCCATGCTTTAATTCGTTCTATGTTTTTTTCGCCGCTAGCAGGACGCTTCATACGCTTAAGCACATCTGGGTGCGCATGCTGCAAAGGCACGTCCAGATATGGCAAGACGTGTCCATTATTCATGAAGGGAATAATCTGGTCTACGTGAGGATAAGGATAAACATAATGCAAACGCACCCATGCCCCATATCGCTTGGCCAACTCGCCTAGCGCCTCGACCAATTGTGTCATATGGGTTTTAATTGGCTTGCCGTCCCAGAAGCCCATACGGAATTTAATATCAACACCGTAGGCACTCGTATCCTGTGAAATTACCAGTAACTCTTTCACCCCAGCTTTAAATAGGTTTTCAGCCTCAACCAACACATCACCAATCGGACGCGACACCAGATCTCCGCGCATCGATGGGATGATGCAAAAACTACAGCGGTGATTACACCCCTCAGATATCTTCAAATAGGCAAAATGCTTGGGTGTCAGTTTGACTCCCTGCGGAGGAACCAAATCCAAAAATGGCTCGTGTGGCTTTGGCAGATGTAAATGCACAGCACTCATAACTTCGGTCAAGGCATGTGGGCCCGTGACCGCCAAAACTTTAGGATGTATGCTTTGTATCAGGTCGTTTCCATCTGCATCTTTTTTCTTGCCTAAACATCCAGTCACGATTACTTTACCGTTTTCATTGAGTGCCTCAGCGATCGCATCGAGCGACTCTTGCACTGCAGCATCAATAAACCCACAAGTGTTAACGATGACCAAATCGGCGCCATCGTAGGACTTCGCTGTATCGTAACCCTCAGCACGTAACTGTGTCAGAATTTGTTCGGAATCGACCAAGGCTTTGGGACAACCCAAAGAGACGAAGCCCACCTTAGGATTAGGCTTAGCGTTGATGACTGGAGATACTGCAGATATTTCTAGAGACATAATAAAAAAGGAAGAGGTACAAAGCAATCTGCTATTGTACCTCTTCCTGGTTCCTGCGATTAAAATCAGGCCTACTTAATCTTACAAAGCCCCATAAAATATTGATTTTTACTTGTTTTTCTCATCAACATTAAATGGGAAAGCGAACATATTTTTTGACTGATTTTGCATCTGTTCTTGCATTTGAACAAATAAATTTTTACTTTGATCGATGTAATTACCCATCATGCCCTGCATCATTGGACCTTGCACATTCATAAATTGCGTCCACATCTCAGGGCTAAATGTCTTCCCTTCGTTCAGGCCTCCGGTGTTTTCAGTCAATTTATTTTGAATATCAATAAAGGTTTGTATGTTTTTTTCCAAGTAAGAACCCATCATCCCTTGCATCGCATGTCCGTAATAACGAATAATCTGTGCCAGCGCGACACTAGAAAACATAGGTGCACCGCCAGCTTCAGCTTCCAAAATAATCTGCAATAAAATCATGCGAGTCAAGTCTTCACCGGTTTTCGCATCAACGACCGCGAAGTCATCGTTATCCAGAACAAACTGTTTTACATCAACCAAGGTGATATAACTACTAGTCTGCGTGTCATACAAGCGGCGATTCGGGTATTTCTTGATCAAATGCTGTGTTGTTCTTTTTGCGCTATTCATGGAAATCTCATTTGATAAATCTGTAAGCCCCAACCAAGACAAAATATTTGAGGTAGTGGTTAAGCGGCAAAGTCAACGCAAACAAGTGGCATATCAACAGAAAATGTTGATTATGGTGTTTTGTTTGTCCCCAATTACTATTTATTTTTATTCTATTGTTTTCAAAAAAATACCCATCGAAATTAAAAATTTTCGATGGGCGGTATTCTACCGCACTGCGACATGTGCACTGCAATATTGTTGCAAAAGATAACTATTCCAAGATAAGAAAGCAAAAAAACTTTCTTTAACCCATATGCAAACCACCATTAATAGAAAAATCAGAGCCAGTCGCATAGCCACCTTCATCGGAAGCAATCCATGCAACAATAGAAGCGATTTCATCTGGCTCAGCCAAGCGCTTTACTGGAATACCGGCAACGATTTTTTCCAAGACATCCGGACGGATCGCTTTTACCATGTCAGTGCCAACGTAGCCCGGTGACACTGTATTGACAGTGATACCTTTAGTTGCAACCTCTTGTGCCAAAGACATAGAAAACCCATGTATCCCCGCTTTTGCCGTGGAATAATTGGTCTGACCGAACTGACCTTTTTGACCATTGACAGAAGAAATATTAATGATACGGCCCCAGCCGCGCTCGACCATACCCTCGATGACTTGCTTGGTCACATTAAATAAAGAATTCAAATTGGTATCCATAACGGCATCCCAATCATCTTTACTCATTTTACGGAATTGACCATCACGTGTGATACCCGCATTATTAATCAGCACATCAATTTCACCGATCTCCGCTCTTACTTTTTCGAATGCAGCTTTAGTAGAATCCCAGTCTGATACATTACCTTCGGATGCAAAAACTTCATAACCCTCAGCACGCATATCAGCCAGCCATTTATCTTTACGCGGAGAATTTGGTCCGCAACCTGCGACAACTGTATAACCATCCTTACACAGACGCTTGCAAATTGGAGTTCCGATTCCACCCATACCACCAGTTACATATGCAATTCGTTTCGACATTCGTACTCTCCAAGTTTTGTATTTGATTTATCCACATTCACTTACTAACTAACGTCCCGACTTACTTTGCACTGCTACCGCATAGATTGCGGCACTACTCTGCTCTTACCGCGACATACCGTCCTGGTGCAGCCTCGATAGGCGGATAACTTGCGCTCCCCGCTTTTGTAGGCGCTTTAATCAACTTACCAGCATGTTCCGCCAAAAAACTTGCCCATTCTGGCCACCAACTACCAGCATATTCGGTCGCTCCAGCCATCCATTTTTCTGATTCAGTACAGATTTCCGCATTCATCCAATAACTTCTTTTTTTCTTGGCCGGCGGATTTACTACACCGGCAATATGGCCAGAAGCTCCAAGAATAAAGCGATTGCGATTTTTTCGCTTAGGATTAAGCAAGAAAGTGGACGCAAAAGCCGCTTGCCAAGGAACAATATGATCCTCTCTAGATCCATAAATAAAAACCGGTGCATCGATTTTACCCAGGTCCAACAGCTCACCAGCAACCCTGAGTTTATTTGGAATTTTAAGACTATCCTCCAGATAAGCATTGCGCAAATACCAGCAAAACATAGGCCCGGGAAGATTCGTGCTATCGGCATTCCAATACAGCAAATCAAACGGTGGCGGTGCCTCGCCCTTTAAATAATTTTTCTGTACGTAATTCCAAACCAAATCATTCGCACGCAAACTAGAGAAAGTACTCGCAAGCTCGCGCCCAGGAAGTAAGCCACCAGCGCCTATGCTGCTTTCCCGTTTTGCAACCTGCTCCTCGTCAATAAAGACATCCAATATGCCCGTATCAGAAAAATCCAATAGTGTGGTCAATAAAGTGAGACTGCTGATCGGATTTTCGCCACGTGAGCCCAAAATTGCTAAGGCGGTAGAGATAATCGTACCACCGACGCAAAAACCGAAGGCATTGATTTTTTCTTGCTTAGAGATCTTTTGAACGACGTGAATAGCCTTAATTGCACCGTCTTCGATATAGTCGCTCCATGTCACATCAGACATAGATTCATCAGGATTGGCCCAAGAAACCAAAAACACCGTATGTCCTTGCTCAATGGCATAACGCACTACTGAATTTTCCGGTTGCAAGTCAAGAATATAGAATTTATTTATGCAGGGGGGAACCATTAACAGCGGGCGCTGATGCACGCTGGTCGTCAGTGGCGAATACTGAATGATTTGAAATAACTTATTCTCAAAAACCACGGTACCGGCTGTTGTCGCAACGTTCTTGCCGATTTGAAAAGCGCTTTCATCAGTTTGCGATATGCGCCCTTTTTGCATATCTGCAAGCATCAGGGAAATCCCCTTAACTAAGCTCTCGCCTTTACTTTCAATCAGCTTAAGCTGGGCTTCCGGGTTACTCACCAAAAAATTCGCTGGAGACATGGCGTCTATCATTTGCTGAACAGCAAAACGGATTTTTTGTCTTACTTTCTCAGGTGCATCGACCGCATCTGCCATGGACATCAGAAAACGCGCATTCAGCAAATAGGAAGAAACCGTATACGAATGCGTAGACTGGCTATGCCACTCCGATGAAGAAAAGCGTTTATCATCAAACACGGGAGGGCTAGAACTAAGAAAATTTTGCCACAAACCACCAAACTCTTGTAAATAATCACTCTGCAATTTACTCAGGGTGGCAGTATCCAATTCTGCACCTAAGTCCTTTAGCATAGTACGCATAGGCATTTCGAGAAATGCCTTAGCTGGCATCATCCATTCTTGCCAATTATTCTGATTTGAAAGCTGTGACGTCCATTCGGAGTACATAGCTTGAGGATCATAAGTCTTCATGCGGGCCTCCTATTTTTCGCGTATCGTTGCGAATTGGTTTTGCTTAACAATTTAAGTTCTAGGATTTATGTTTATTTATATTATCGCAATTGCCTGGATTTACGTTGTACTTTTAATGTCAGCGACGGAACCATCTATCGTCGCTGGAATTATGACGTTTATATTTTATTGTGTGTTGCCTTTGTCATTATTTTTATATCTACTGCGCAGCGCATTTAAAAAACAATCACCAAAATCTATGCCAAGTCAGCAAAGTTTGACGGGGCAACCTGACGAGGAATTGAAGCCAATAGAAACTGATGCCAATCCGCGAAATTAAGGCCCATCCATCCAAATCACACTGGCCATCCGCCCTGTTACGCCATCTCGACGATACGAATAAAAATTATCTGACTCGCTTACTGTGCAATGTTCACCACCAGCAACACTATTTACATCTACCGTTGACAATATACATTTTGCTAACCCGTAAATATTTGCCAAATATTTACCACCACTTCGTCCAGTCACCTGCTGAGCAAGAAAATAGTCCCCAGCGCGCACATGCAAGCGAGAAAAAGCATCAAACACATCTTGCCCAACCTCAAACCGAGTGGGGCCGATCGCGGGACCTAACCAGGCAACAATCTCTTCTGCGCCCGCTTCGCGCATTTTCTTTACCGTGTTTTGCAACACTCCAGCCGCCAAACCACGCCAACCAGCATGTGCCGCTGCAACAACAGCTCCTCGTGTATCACTAAACAAGACGGGCAGACAATCTGCAGTCAAAATGGCACACACAATTGAACTTTGAGAAGTGAAACTTGCGTCCGCCTCACAGCCCTCCAAGGCAATAGCAGCATCACATGCAACAATACCATGCTTTTGTGACAATAACGTGATATTTGAGGGTAAACATTGATTAAGCGCATCTTTATTGCGACGCACCGCATTCAGATCGTCACCCACATGCTCCCCCAAATTTAAACCACCACCGCCCTTGCCATCATCGTAAGGAAATACACTGACACCGCCTTTTCGAGTTGTGGTGAATGCGTGCACGTTTTTAGGAAACCAGCCGCAATCAGGACCAATCACAGAAAAATCTGCTTGCGAGACACGCCTGATCCGCTTTACGGTCATGGCAGCGTTATCCCCGCTTGCTGCAATAACTCTAGAAAGTCGTCAGCAAGAGGCACTTCCCACTGTATGTGCTCACCCGTTTCAGGATGAATTAAACCTAAACGTCGGGCCTGCAAGGCTTGGCGATGAAAAAATTGCGCAAGGTGTTGCTTGCCGTAGAGAGTATCGCCAACCAATGGAAAACTCAGAGATTGCATGTGAACCCGAATTTGATGGGTTCGTCCAGTCTCCAACTGACAGGCAATCAAACTCACAGGGTATCGTTCCAACAGTCCAGATGCTATACGTTGATAGTGAGTGATAGCTGGCTTTGCAATGAGACTTTCGGAAACCGCCATTTTTAATCGATCCCGATTATGTCGCGCCATCGCGGCATCTACCGTACCCGATTGATTCGGAGTACCCCACACTAGTGCCGCATATTCACGCTTAACCGTGCGGGCATGTAATTGACGCACCAACTCCGTTTGCGCGATAAGCGTCTTCGCGACCACCATTAGTCCAGAGGTATCTTTATCCAAACGATGCACAATTCCAGCGCGAGGCACGTTCGCTAAATGAGGACGATGAAACAGCAAGCCATTTAATAAAGTCCCTGACCAATTGCCCGCTCCCGGATGTACCACTAGTCCAGCCGGCTTATTGATCACCAGGATAGAATCGTCTTCATAGACAATATTCAAAGTTAACTCTTCAGCAACATAAGCACGTTCGTCTGGTGCTGGCTGAGGATGAATAACGATCAATTCATCTCCCAACAAAGTTAATTTAATACGAGCAGTCTGCCCATCAACAGTAACAAAACCAGCTTCTATCCATTGTTGAATGCGACTTCTTGAATATTGCGGAACTAGTTTAGATAACACCTTGTCCAAGCGTTCGCCGCATACTTCAGAGCGCATTTTTAATTCGATTGCCTCAGCTTGAGGAAATACATCATCGACTTCTTCTTGTCCATTATTAGTGTCATCAAACGTAGAGTTTGACAAAATGATTGCTTCAGTTGGTATCACATTATTTGCCATCGGCTATAATCCGTAAATTGTTCTCATGCACACGCAAAAAAATATGCAAATTAAATCTATAAAATTGTTGGGTCTCATCTTCGCCTTGGCGCTTTCGGGTTGCGGCGCCTTTGGTGATAAGGTTGATGAGAGCAAAACATGGTCAGCTGCAAAATTATACGCTGAAGCCAAGGAAGAACTAGGTAATGGTGCTTACGAAAAAGCGGTACAGTACTTTGAAAGACTGGAATCTCGCTTCCCATTTGGCCCTTACGCCCAGCAAGCGCAGATGGAAATTGCCTATGCGCACTACAAACAAGGTGATCAAGCCTTAGCATTGGCGGCAGTCGAGCGCTTTATCAAGCTACATCCAAATCATGCGAACGTTGATTACATGTATTACTTGCGTGGCATGATTAGCTTTAATGATCAGGTCGGATTTTTAAATTTTATTTCGAATCAAGATATAACAGAACGCGATCCGAAGGCGTCCCGAGACTCTTTTGACGCATTTAAACAACTTGCAATTCAGTTTCCCGATAGCATCTATACTCCCGATGCGATTTTGCGCATGAAATATTTAGTGAATGCATTGGCACAATATGACGTCCATGTTGCAAAATATTATCTGCGCAGAGCAGGTTATTTAGCCGCCGCAAATAGAGCACAATCTGCGGTCAAAGAGTATCCAGATGCGCCAGCGGTTGAGGAAGCATTGTTTATTTTGGTCAAGTCCTATGACGCCATGGGAATGCCTGACCTACGTGACGACGCGAATCGTGTCCTCGCAAAAAACTTTCCTGAAAGCAGTTTCTTGAGTGGAAAAGCACGAGTCAAGAGTACTTGGTGGCGTTTCTGGTAGTTTAAACACGCACATCAAAAGCACCGTGCTTAAAACAACGTGCTTGATCTTGCGGTAAATACCAACCAGATCAAGCGCGCTATCGCTAGTGCGGACAAATATATTACTTATTCGAATCGCAAGCTAGTCTGCAAGCTTGCGCCGAAAAACCCAGCGTCCAGAGTCTGACTCTTCTTGGCAATAGGCATAGCCTTCTGAGTCAAATCCCTTTATTTGATCTGCCTGCACAAGATTATTTTGGGCGCAATAACGCGCCATCAAACCACGCGCTCTCTTCACATAGAAAGAGATAATTTTATATTTTCCATTTTTGTAATCTTGAAAAATTGGCGTGATGCATGTGGCCTTCAACAATGCAGGTTTTACTACCTTAAAGTATTCCTCTGATGCCAAGTTGATCAGCGTTTTGCTTTGCTGATTCTTTAATTTATCATTGAGGCTCTCAGTCACTTTCGCCCCCCAGAAAGCATACAAATTTCGACCACGTAGATTTTCTAGTCGACTGCCCATCTCCAAGCGATATGCTTGCATCAGATCAAACGGTCGCAAAACACCGTATAAGCCAGATAAAATATTGACGTGCTCTTGCAAATAATTGAGATCTTTACTTTCAAGACTATTCACGTCCAAGCCTTCGTACACATCGCCATCAAAAGCATATACTGCCGGCTTCGAATTGAGGCTACTATGCTGCCGATCCCAGTTAGAGAATCGATCCACATTTAACTGCGCAAGGATAGGAGAAATCGTCATCATCGATTGAAGTTGTAGCGATGTTAGATTCCTTGCGACATGAATTAATTCGGAAGCGTCATCCAAAAATTGAGGGATGGAAACTTTTTTATTGTGGTGACTGGTTTCAAAATTGAGACTTTTCGCTGGAGATAAAACAATAAGCATGGTATTTTTTACTAAAATCTGAAGTTAAAAAAATGGCTTTAAAAAACTGAGGCAACTAGCAATTTTACCTCGTTAGCCATTTGAACCATAAATCGCATCTATAAAAAATAATGACACCGATCTTAGTTGTAATTGACACAAATGTTTGCCTTGACCTTTTTGTATTTAATGACACGCGCTGGTTGCATTTATTAGAAGGCCTTAAAAATGGAAATATCGAAGCAGTAACACGCGCGGATTGCCATAGCGAATGGTTAGCTGTATTGGAATATCCACATCTGCCGATTAAAATCGAAACAAAAAAAAACATTATCGACATGTTCGATACCCTGATCAAGATTGTGGCCCCCCCCGAAAAATCCATAATCTTGCCACGCTGCAGCGATAAAGATGATCAGAAATTTTTAGAAATCGCCCGCGACACGAACGCAAAGGCACTAATCACCAAAGACAAGGCACTTTTAAAGTTAGCTAGAAAAATTCAATTATCAGCATCCTATTCAATACTGACACCTGAAAAATTTATTTCGACACTCGTTCCAAATTAAGTTATGTTTTGCATTAAGTGAAATTAAATATACAAAGTAGAAATAAATGAGTGACAAAATTTATTGCTGAGCGTTATGCTTGTATCATTCAAGTCCTGTAGTATGATAAAAGTCATATAAGAAAGAAATAAGCGGGAAGAATTGAAATGTATTTGTTTGATACTGCCAAGCTTAAATTAATCACAATTACATTTATACCCATCAAAGACTCACTCGGTGAGTTACAAGAACAAACACAGTGATTACGGAGGTTAACGGACTATGACCGATTCAGCAGATGATCTAGACGCGTTGTTTGAAGAAATGGCAAATCAACGTGTTGAGACACCAAACTCAGCTCCGGCGCCCACACAAACTGATACAAGTGCTATCGAAGATTCAACTCCAAGCAAAGCTTTGTTCCATAGCACAGAAGATCAATCTGGGAAACCGATGTTTGATCGTCTGGGCGGACTCGTTAGAATGATGCACGAGTCTATGCGTGAGCTGGGCTATGATAGATCTTTGTCAGAAGTCGCATCGCAAATATCGGATGCTCAGGGACGCTTGGAATACGTTGCAACGCTGACAGAAAAAGCGGCAAACACGGTACTCAACGCGACCGACTTAGGTATGCCGGAACAAGATGTCTTAGCAAAACATGCCAAAGATATCAACAGCCGCTGGGATAGCCTATTTTCAGGAAATATGAGTGTTGCGGACTTTAAAGTATTGGCGACCGATTCAAAAACCTTTACAAATACCGTCATTGCTTCGACAGACGCGGAAAAAGCACGCTTGCTGGAAATTATGATGGCGCAGGATTTTCAAGATTTGACCGGCCAACTAATAAAAAAAGTGCTGGCTATTACGACTGCTGTAGAACGCGAGTTATTCCAGATATTATTGGATAACGCACCTTTAGAATTAAAAGAAAAAGCAATTGAGTTGATGGAAGGGCCGTCGGTTCCCAATGCTGCACTAGAGCAGGACGATGTAGACAACCTACTTGATAGTCTGGGCTTCTAATGGAAGATATGCTCAAAGAATTTGTCGTTGAGGCACTTGACTTGGCGATAAACGTAGAAGAACACCTGCTCTCACTGGAGCGCAATCCAGGGGATATGAACACCTTAAATGCGGTGTTCAGGTCTTTCCACACCATCAAGGGTGGCGCAGGCTTCATGAATCTAACGGCAATGGTGTCAGCCTGCCACCTCACTGAGAATTTGTTTGACGCACTCAGAACTGGACAATCTCCAGTGACGCCGATCGCGATCGAAGCGGCACTGGAGGCCAGTGGCTTTGTTGCCGATCAACTGACTGCCCTATCAAACGGCACCGACCCAAGTCAGCTTTCGACTATGCCGAAATCGCTGGAACAACTGCTTAATGACGCCATTGAAGGCAAAACAAGCAGCAAAAAACCGGCTGCTCAAGTGATTAAAGCGCCTGAGGCCACAAGTTCAGCGAACGACTCCACGCCACCACAAACTGGAAGCGACGAGGTTAATTGGGAAGCTTATTACCGTGCGGTAGTTCCAGAAGGTACTCTACCGGAGCAGCAAGCCTCAGTACCTACCCGCAAGGACGAACATGAGGCCGTCAAAACTTCGCTAGCTAGCAATGAAGTAAAACAAAATGCGCCTATTAAAGAGGAAAGCATACGCATCGACGCGATAAAACTCGATGTTTTACTTGAAGTAGCCGGAGAATCGGTGCAGGCTGCAAATCAGGCGGCGGTTTTACTCGAAAAACTCTTGCAGTTTAAATTCGATGGCGAAGCTGCGCCTCTGATGTCGGCACTCACCGAAACACTTACACGTGCATCTAGGTACTCCACAGAATTGCAAAGAGCGACACTTGCTACGCGCATGCAACCAGTCGGGAGGCTTTTTCAGAAGTTCCCTAGATTGATACGTGAATTAGCCAAAGATTTGGGCAAGGATGTCGATCTCAACATCTCTGGCGCTGAAACTGAAGTCGATCGTGTCGTAGTGGACAGCCTTTACGATCCGCTGGTCCACATGCTGCGTAACGCACTTGATCATGGGATAGAAACATCGGAAGAACGTGCTCAGAGCAATAAGTCTCTGCGCGCCACGATTTCTTTGAAGGCGTGGCAAGAAGCAAGCAGCGTCATGATAGAGGTGAGTGATGATGGCAAAGGTATGGATGCAAGTCGTTTGCGCGACAAAGCGATCGCCAAAGGCTTAATCAGCACGCACGAAGCACATTCCGATGACGAGGCGTTTCAACTAGTTTTCCTACCAGGCTTCTCAACCAAAGAAGTGGCCTCTAGCGTGTCTGGACGTGGCGTCGGTATGGACGTGGTGAAAACGGCGGTCGAAAGACATCGTGGTGGCATACGCATTTCTTCTAAATTGGGATCTGGCACCACCTTCCTAATTCGCTTACCAATTGAGTTATCGATTATCCCAACCATGCTGGTACGCACCGATGGTGCATCACTAGCATTGCCTATGTCTACCGTACAACGCGTTGTTGAATTGCCAGAAACCTTTGAAAGCGTTGGCGGTCATCCGGTATTGCGTGATTTAGGACGGCCTTTGCCAGTGCGCTCTTTGGGGAGAGTACTAGGCTATGAAAAGAGTACGGAACGGGTAGGCATCGTGATTGCAGCCCCTAACCCATATATTCTTTCGGTCGATGCGGTAGATGGCACTGCAGACTTGGTAATCAAACCTCTGACTTGCCTTACGACACCGGGTATTACGGGTACCGCCAGATCAGCTGAGGGAGAGTTAGTCCTAGTCATCAGCCTTTCATTTTTACTCGATGGATGTAGGGTCACCGAAAGGCTTACCGCATAGCTTTATGCATAGATACCACTCTATTTCTCTTTGAGACATTTTTGCCTTAATGAGAAATAGAGTATTCCGACAGAGTCGTCCTGATTCTGTCAAAATAGTGGCATATTCAAAGCCCTGCAACGCTCAACACATGCGCACTCCCCTATTCAGACTGAAATTCACTGATGAGTTCAATGCTAGGTAATGCGATAACTTATTTAAACAAAGTGCTACAGTAAAGTTTGCACAGCTTGCTTCCATCTTAAAAATATAAAGTCATGAAAAAATTAGAGAAATCCGACTCAGAATGGCGCAGCCTGCTCTCGCCCATGGAGTATGAAGTCACTCGACACGCCGCGACCGAAGCGCCATTTACCGGAAAATTTTGGGACCACCATGCAGTAGGTACCTATATTTGCGTGTGTTGCAATACACCACTATTCGAATCCGATGCAAAATTTGATTCTGGATGTGGTTGGCCTAGCTATTTCCGCGCCCTCAATCCTGACTACGTAACAGAGAAAGTTGATCGCTCGCATAACATGACGCGCACCGAGATTTTGTGTAATATCTGTGACGCTCATCTAGGGCATAGCTTCCCTGATGGGCCAGCGCCAACTGGCATCCGTTATTGCATTAATTCTGCATCATTAAAATTTGAACCAAAAGAAACATTATGAAATTTTTGTTTGACGTATTTCCAGTAATTCTATTTTTCATCACCTATAAATGGGGCGAAAGCCATAGCGAATTAGCGCAACAATTAGCGACTCAATTCCTCGGCAGTTTTGTCTCCGGTGGAGCGCCGAATGCAGAGCAATCTCCAATATTGCTGGCCACTGCAGTCACCATCATCGCGTCAATTACCCAGATCTCATTTCTTTTACTTAAAAAGAAAAAAGTCGATGCCATGCTATGGATTTCATTCATCATTATCAGCGTCTTTGGTAGCGCAACAATTTACTTCCATAGCGAAACTTTTATCAAATGGAAGCCCACTGTCATTTATGCTTGCTATGCGAGTTCCTTTCTAATAGGGCAGTTTATTTTCAAGAAAAACCTCTTAAAAGCTGCCATGGGATCTCAACTCAGCATGCCCGATCCGATCTGGGCCAAACTAAGCCTGATGTGGGTGCTTTACTTCGTGGTCATGGCCCTGGTGAATCTGTATGTGGCATTTAACTTTCCTACCAGTACCTGGGTTAGTTACAAACTTTATTCGATCGCTACCTTGCCCGCATTTATCGTCGTACAGAGTATTTTCCTTTCGAAATACATAGAGGAGCCGGTATGAATACGCGTTTTGAGCGTATTCAGGCGCGTCTGATTGAAACTTTTCAGCCCGTGAGCTGTCTACTTGATGATGACTCGGCTGCGCATGCCGGACACGCTGGCGCAGCCTCTGGCGCCGGGCATTTTAGTTTAAGAATAGTTTCAGAAAAATTTGAAGGCTTAAATCGTATTTCCCGACATCGACTAGTGTATGATGCCGTTGGCGATATGATGCACTCAGAAATTCATGCACTTGTAATCGTTGCGCTGGCGCCTTCAGAGATGCCGACCTAACCATTTTGTTTTTACTTACTTTGTTATTTTAGGAACAGATAATGACTTTTAAACCTGCTCATTTGCTGGTAGTACTTCTCGCAACCGCAATCCCGGCCATGGCGCAAAATATCGCCACGGTTAATGGCAAGGCAATTCCATCCAGTAAGGTGGAACTGATACTCAAACAAGCTAAGGCACAAGGTCAACAAGACACGCCTCAGTTACGCGCTCAGATCAAAGATCGCCTGATAGGCATGGAAGTATTGTTGCAAGAAGCCGAAAAAACCGGTGTTGCTGCCAATTCCGAAGTAAAGACTCAGCTAGAAGTAGCGCGTCAGCAAATCCTTATTCAAGCCCTGATGCGCGAATACGTGGGTAAAAACCCTGTATCTGATGCAGATATCACGGCTGAATACAATAAAGCAAAAGCGCAAGCTGGCGACAAGGAGTATCACGCCTACCACATTTTGGTTGAAAAAGAAGACGATGCTAAAGCCATCATCTCAAAACTAAAAGGTGGCGCAAAATTTGACGAGTTGGCGAAGCAATCCAAAGATACAGGATCTGCATCTAAAGGTGGCGATCTCGATTGGGCCTCACCAGCAACCTACACAAAACCATTTGCAGATGCTTTAGTTGCGTTGCAAAAAGGTCAGTTCACTGAAACGCCTGTTAAAACAGAATTTGGTTTTCACATCATCAAATTGGATGACGTAAGAACTGCAAAATTCCCTACTCAGGAAGAAGTGAAGCAACAAATCACTGAAGGTTTGCAACAACAAAAATTGCAGACTTATCAGCAAGCCCTGATGAAGAAAGCAAAAATTCAATAATTTTTGCTGTTCACGCAGAATAAAAAAGACGCTAAGGCGTCTTTTTTATTGCACCTGATATTTATCGATCAGGGTATTGAGTTTTCCGGTGCGGTGCATTTCATTGAGTCCTTTATCAATACGCTCTATTAGTTGAAGCGCTTGCGGATGCTGCTTACTCACGCCGTAGTGCAAAGAGTATTTTTCAGTTTCCGGCAAAGGCAAAATTTGATAGGTGTTTGCCGTAAATGGCAGTAAGCCCAACTTGGCAAAGCCCAGAAACACCTCGCGCATATCGACCACGATATCGCAGTGCCCTCGATCAATTTTACGTATCAGACTAAGATAACTGGTGGCCCCGCTTTCTATCTGTGCAGGTGCCAGTTTGGTGTAAAAAATAGAGGCGCCGTGCAAAGCACAGACTTTAAATTTTTCTAAGTCGGCGAGTGATTTTAATGGTGGAGCTTTAAAGTGTTCAGTAGAAAATAAATAAGCGGGCGTTAAGCTATGATAACTACGAGAGAATACAAACTGCGCCTCTCGTTCTGGCGTCTTGAACGCCGACATCACGACATCATAGCCTTCCCGCGCCCTCACCTCCGCCAAGCAACGCGCCCAAGGGCGCAAAGAGATGACTGGCTCAGGCGTCAAAACCGTGCGTAGTATCTCAGCAGAAAGGCCCTCAACCGTTTTAGATGGCGCAAGCACATACGACATAGGCGGCCAGTTACTATCACCGCCACACGCCCTTACGACCTCAAATGCATGGGCATCGAGATACATCGCACTCGAAAGACAGAACAAGAGTATGGAAGAGCGCACCATTGTTAACCACGCTATGAGGTATTTTGCTCTCAATATACGGCTAAGCCCACCACTTAGCAAGCGAGTAGCATGCTTAGCCGCGGCCTGTAATTAGGCCTTGCGTGGCTTCTCGATATGGCAATTCTCGCTCAGGAAACGCAGTGCGCCACTATACGTCGTATCCCAATCATCCATTAAGTAGGCCTGCGACTCTTCAACAAAGTCCGACCAATCTTGCAGCAACCCTTCTTGCTTCTCATGCGGTGCTGCAGCTTTGATCCAGTCTATCGCCAGCTCAGCTTGCATACCAGAGGCGCGTATTTTTTTGAGCAAGCTCTTAGCGGTTTTTTCTGGCAAACTGGTCTTAGGGGGGATGCCGGCTGTGATGCAAAGAAACAAGGTCAGCAAAGAATCGATATCGGTTTTACCCTTAGTCAAACGCGACCACTCTTTTGAGACCAGCGCGTCATAATCCGAAGTATCTTCAACTTCGTGATCCCGAATGTAGTAACGCTCTTTTAGCTCATACACCAATCGATCTAATGAGAGAGACGCATCGGCAATCTTGGGCATATCTTGCGTGATGATCTCTTGCAAAACGCGCTCGGCGATTGCTTGATACTCGACCGGAATCTCATCGTGGATGGCCGCCAATTTTGCGCGCTGTCGCGCACCGGGCTTGAGCTTTGCGGCTTTGACGCGCAGCGTATCGAGCAAGCCAGCAAATTCAATTTGATTTAAGATAGAAATATCCTTGAGACCGATGTAGCGTATCAGCATCGCAGAACGAATCACCGCGACCGCCTCGGCTTCATCCTCCTGCAGCAGGCTGGCCGACAAGTCCAATTCCTCCCCAAACCAGAATCCAGCCTCAATTTCTAGTGCATTTATTTTTCTTTGCGCCAATGCACTACGGTAATCAGTGGTTTTTTCTTTGAGCGACCAAAACTCCAAGAAGTCTTCTACGCTGCCTTTTTCTTCCCTGCCGAACATGGCGATTTCTGGCATGGCAAACAGGGTTTTCAATAAAGTAGAGCCACCGCGCGACAAGCTCAGGAAGCTATTATCACGAATGATTTTTGCAGCAATATCCAAATCACCGTTCGATGTCTCCAGCAAATACAGGCTCGCCAGATTGACGATGCGTTTACGCGCAGCCTCTATCTCTGGTCGTAAATATTTACTCCCAAAAGCAGCTGCGATCTGCACCATGCCTTTTGGCGCCTCGGTTTTAATTGCGGCTATTTTTTCGCTATCGATGATGCCATGAGCAAGCCCGTGCACTAAGGCAGACTCAAAGAAAGGACGATTATCAAGAATAGCGATATCAAAATTAGATACGGACATAGGCGCAAAGGCAATCAAAGGTAAAGGGAGGCGAAACAAAATGACGCCAATGATTTTTGGCGTCAATTCCTAATAATTTCAAGACTTCCGCAAAACTGCAAAGGCCAGCCGAACACAGCAAAAATCCAAACGCCTTGCATGAAGTCTGCCTACTTAAAGAGCCGACTCTTCGTCATCATCTTTGCCATCGTCAGTATTTTTCGGCATAGGCTCTGCCACACCGACCAATTCATCGAGCTCTTCCTGCGCCAAACTGGCTTGGTAAGCGCGATAACGAGAGCGTAATTTCATCAAGACTTCACGGAATATTTCCGGCAGTTCATAGCGCAACAGATAAGTCACTTCCATCCAATCGTGATCTACCACGTTGGCCATGTCCATATCGGAAGCTCGCGATTCAGTTTCTCGCGTCAGATTCAATAAATCGTCATCGATGGCTTGAGTCTTGGATTCGTCACCGTATTCATACAAATCGAAGGTCGCATAGCGGTAAAAATGCTCGACCATCTGGGTTCTATCCAGCAGGTAATCGACAAGCGCATCGTAGCCGCCTTCAACCTCGGCGATTTCATATAAAAATTCGGCAGGATCAGCGCCCTCGCGGAAAATAACCGAGTTGATCATGCCGCGCAATTGCTCATGCGTCAAATCACCGTAGCGTTTTTCCAGCACCACGGCTTGAGCGAATTGTTCGGGTGTCACCAGCAGATTAACCAGCGACTCTTTCGATGCATCATATTCGCGAATAATCGCCAACAAATCCTTAGCTGGAAATTGATCCAAAGCTGCCACCAAGGCCTTGTCACCTTCGGTTTCGGCCAAATTGGCCAATGCAAATTCGGCGCCAGCGATGTCGCCAGCCATGATCAAACTTTGCGCTTGTATTAGTGCGGGTACATTCATACTATCTCCTTAATCTTTACGGTCAAAACCTTGTTCGGCGAGCCAATCTGAGCCGGCCTCGCCCAAGTCATAATCATCACCGTCATCACCGTCATCGCGTCCGTGGCGGCCGTAATTGCCATCCAAGTCGCCATGCTCTTTCAAATCCTCGCTGCCATCCTCGTTCTGCTCATCGCTATCATCCTCATCGGCACTGGTCGATGGGCTGGACTGGCGCGATTGCTTGCTCTTATTGAGATACTCGAGACACGCCGCAGTCACCATGAAGGCCGCGCCATCGGCGTCCTTCAAGACGATTTCGCTGAGCTTTTCCGCCCAAGGCTCGAGCTTGACAGTCTTGGACAACTCAGCCCAAGTCGGATGCTTATTTGCTTCTTTCGATGCCAAGGACTCCATCACCAGAGGATTCATGAAGCGAAAACCGGTGTGAAAAGCCACGGCCAGCATTTCAGGATTACTTGCCATCATGGGTAATAAGAAAGGCAGTTGCTCGCGCTTTTCGATTAAGCGTCCTCTTAAGATGTCTTTACCTTCAGAGTCGGTACGCAGATCATCTAACTCGGCGTTATACACCGAGATTAAATCTTCAAAAAATCGTGAAAATTTCACTTCAATACTCCTGATAAATAATTCGCCCAAATCTCGGTGGCGGTGTCTAGCGGTGACTCTAGCAAATTACGACGTCGATTCTCATCATAAGCAGCACGTGCTGCATCATCCGACAAGACGTCATAAGCTTGCTTGACTGCATGGAATTTCTCCGGAGCGAGCTCGGAGGCATTTCGATCCGGATGAAACTCGGCCGCCTTCAGCCTAAACGCCTTCTTAACCTCGGGCAAAGTCGCGGTAACGGCAATGTCGAGTATGTGGTAGTAGTCTTTCATGGACACTCGTCGTTGAGCTGCAGTCGTTGGGCTGCATGTTGCGCCTCATTGCCTCAGTTCAAATGTCACGAACAGTGGGCCGATGAAACTAAAAAATCTCAAAAATAGCAGACTGAACAGCGCGACTAAACAGCGCAACTAAAGAGGCAAGTTCAAACTGTAGTCCTTGAGCTAGCGAATATAAATTCCTAGCGCCCCTGGATATTGAGCGGCGCCATCAGCACACCTTTAAAGTGCGCCAGCAAGCACCCGCACAAAATTTCATCGCGCTCTGCATTTGCAGGGAGTATGTCAAAAAATCAGGCGTTTCGCACAATATCCATGTGGCATCTGTACATATACCCCTAGGAGTACCTGGGGGAATTTAGTGCCAAATACGCTCGGGCGGCAGCCACATCCTTAGTCGCAACATAAGCCGCCGCCATGCGAATTAAACGCGCTTAAAACTAGTGGTCGTGCCCGTGCTCGCCATGTACGTGGCCGTGCGCAACTTCTTCTTCTGTCGCAGCGCGTACATCGAGCACAGTTGCTTCGAAGCGTATGCTCATACCAGCCAAAGGATGATTGCCGTCTACCGTAACACGGCCAGAATCAATTGCTGTCACGCGAAACTGGAAAGTCTCTTCAGTCTCTGGATCGCGCGTTTCGAACATCAAACCGACTTCTATATCCGGTGGAAACAGGCCGATCTCTTCTTCACGCAAGAGTTCTGCATCAAATTCACCAAAGGCTTCATCTGGTGCCATGGTGACCATGACAGTCTCACCGACGGTCTTGTCTTCCAGTGCCGCTTCGACAGCAGGCAAAATATTGTCGTAACCACCGTGCAGATATACGATAGGTTCGTGGTTTTTATCAATCACTTCACCATCCATATTGAACATGGTGTAATTGAGCGTAACTGCGGTATTTTGTGTAATTTTCATAATACGTATCTTGTGTGGCTAAATTAGCTGAGAGAAAAATAGCGCCGAACGCCATATGAATGACGTCTTCGCTATTTTGAACGAGACCCGTATTGTAACAGAGCGGACCTTAGAGAGCAGATTAGAGGACAGACCGGAGAGCACACCGCATAGCACCAACATTGCTCGCACCACCGCATTTTAGCCCGACTAAAACCCCGTCCCAAATCGGCTGCGCACATTTTAAATATTTTTCCTAAAACCAGACAAAACTGGCGAACTCTTAGGCAGAATCATGGTCTATTGTGGCTTAAGCAATCAAGCAAGTGCTTAAGCCATCTTAAAGTTCAAAGATAGTGCCCGGAAAAAACCGATAAATCGTAAGAATTTACAAAAATTCAAACGAAAAAGTAAGACCGCAATTCAACCATCAGGAGATTTTGAGTGAAAGCTACCGTTTTCAGCGCTATCGCGCTTATGTTTGCCGGCGCTACCAGCGTCTATGCAGCAGAACCCGCCAAAACAATGACCGCATCGGCGCCCTCTGTTTTATTGTCTGGGATAGAAAGTAAGCACAACGACCTTAGCGTCAAGCCGCAAGATGATTTTTATCGTCACGTCAACGGCACCTGGCTGAAAAACGAAAAAATTCCAGAGGACAGATCCTCTTCTGGTGCCTTTTATGATTTGCGCGAAGCCACCGTCCCGCAACTGCAAACCCTGATAGTAGGTCTGACTAAGCAACATGCCAAGCATGGTTCTGATGCGCAAAAAATCGCCGACCTGTATGCCAGTTATATGGATACTGCCAAAATCGAAGCTTTGGGGCTCAAGCCTCTGGACGCCGATTTCGCCAAAGTCGCGGCACTCAAAGACAAGAAACAAATCCCTGCTTTTATCGCGTATCTCAATTTTATTAGCGTAGGCGCGCCGTTTGATATCGTTGTCCATCAAGACAATAAAGATTCGACCAAATACGTACTCGATGTAGGCCAATCTGGTTTGGGCATGCCTGATCGCGATTACTACCTCAACAATGAAGACGCCAAGCTGAAAGACACCCGTGCCAAGTATCTGGCACATATAGAAAAAATGCTGAGCATGGCGGGCGACAAAAATGCCGCCCAAACCGCTGCCGCCATCCTGGCATTGGAAACAGAACTGGCCAAAGTACAATGGAGCAAGGTCGAATTGCGCGACCCTATCAAGGCTTACAACAAGATTGAATTGACTAAACTCGATGCCTTAACCCCAGGCTTTGACTGGAATGCCTATTTGAGCACCTTGGGCGTACAAAATAAAATCGAATCTTTGATAGTGAGCCAGCCTAGTTACCTGACTGGCTTCAATAAAGTCTTGCAAGAGACTTCGCTCGATACCTGGAAAGCCTATTTCAAATGGAATTTGCTCAGTGCGAGCGCCAGCCAGTTACCAAAAGCGTATAGCGATGAGCACTTCGCTTTCTTCAACACGACTTTGCAAGGCACTCCAGTCCAAGAACCACGCTGGAAGCGCGGCGTGCGCCTGGCAGACTCTAGCTTAGGCGAGAGCCTGGGCAAGATGTATGTTGCCAAGCATTTCCCGGCGCAAAACAAAGAGAAGATGGAAAAGTTGGTTGGCAATCTTTTGCTGGCCTACAAGCAAAGCATAGACACGCTCGACTGGATGAGCCCAGAGACCAAAAAAGAAGCACAGACTAAACTGTCGACCTTCATGCCTAAGATAGGTTATCCAAACAAATGGAAAGACTATTCGGCTCTGAATATCAACAAGGGCGACACCGTCGGCAATCTGCGCAATGCGCGCAAATTCGCCAGCCAGGTCGAATTGAATAAATTGGGCAAGCCTATTGATAGAGAAGAATGGGGCATGACGCCACAGACGGTGAATGCTTATTACAATCCTGAGATGAACGAAATCGTGTTCCCTGCGGCGATTTTGCAAGCACCGTTCTTTGATGCCAAAGCCGACGATGCGGTCAACTACGGCGGCATCGGCGCTGTCATCGGCCATGAAATCAGCCATGGCTTTGACGATCAGGGCGCGCAATACGATGAAAAAGGTAATCTGCGCGATTGGTGGACCAAAGAAGATCACGAAAAATTCGCCGTAAAAACTGCGGCGCTGGTCAAGCAATACGGTGCCTTTAGTCCTTTACCTGGCTACACCGTCAACGGCGAATTAACTTTGGGTGAGAACATCGCCGACAACTCCGGTCTGGCGATTGCTTACAAGGCGTATAAATTGTCTTTAGGCGGCAAGCCAGCTCCAGTGATCGCCGGTCTGACTGGCGATCAACGCTTCTTCATGGGTTTTGCCCAAGTATGGCGCGGCAAGATGCGCGATGCCACCATGATCGTCCGTCTGAAAACTGATCCGCACTCCCCTGGCGAAATCCGCGCCAATGGCACCCTCAGAAATATGCCAGGCTTCTACGAGTCCTACGGTGTCAAAGAAGGCGACAAGATGTATCTGGCACCACAAGAGCGCGTCTCAATCTGGTAATTTTATTGCCTGAACTTGAGTCCATAAAATAAAAAAGCCCACCGCGAAATCGGTGGGCTTTTTTTATAGTGAGCACTTGGTTTGAACGTCATAAAAAATTACGAGCACCAGAAGTAAGAACTACAAAAACAGATACTCCCCTATTTTCCTTAAAAATACAGCCATTTGCGCATACCATTCGTGCGTAAATAAAAAATACCTACCCCAGTATGCCTATTCAAGAGGGAATTGGCCAGACCGTGCAAGTTTTAGTTCAGCAAAAAATGCCAGCACCGGCGCTAACTCACGGGATCTGGTAAATGCTGGCAAACTTTGCCAGATACGTTTGCCATACGGCTTAGAAATTAAACGCGGATCACAAATCATCAAGACCCCTTTGTCGGTCTCGTCGCGTATCAAGCGCCCTGCACCCTGCTTGAGATTGATGATGGCCTCGGGGAGCTGATGATGCACGAAACCGTTTAGCCCCTTCTTTTCCATCGCCTCGATACGCGCCGCCAGTACCGGATCGTCGGGCGGTGCAAACGGCAATTTATCAATGATCACCAGAGACAGCGCATCACCACGCACATCGACCCCCTCCCAAAAACTTTGACTACCGATCAGCACGCCATTGCCGGCAGCCCGAAAGCGCTCGAGTAATTCGGTACGCCCAGCATCGCCTTGCACGAACAGAGGAAAAGCTAAATCACGTTTTTGAAATTCTTCACGCAGACGTTCGGCACTATGTTTGACCGCCTTAATCGTGGTGCACAATAAAAATGTGCGACCACCAGCGGCCTCTATCACAGGTAAGGCAGCGTCCACTACCGCATCCATGTATTCACGCGAATTCGGTAAGGGCATGCCGCTAGGCACATACAGCAAGCCCTGCTCTTGATAATTAAACGGACTCGGCCAGGTCTTAGCTGGCTCATCCCACAAACCCATTTGCGACACGTAATGGGTAAAATCATTTTTAACCGCCATCGTGGCAGAAGTAAAAATCCAGGTGCGCGGCACGCCTTCGCGCTGCTTATTAAAAATAGGCGCAATCGACAAGGGTGTTTTATGCAATTGCAGCGAGGTCGAATAAGCTTCCACCCACAATACACATTCAGGCTTGCCTGCCGAGTCTTTCTTGGATACGTCGAGCTCGCGCCAGTCATGTAACTGGGTCGCCAGCGCAATCGCCCTGACCCGGCATAGCTCTAGCGTCTCAGCGCGTTCAGCTTGCTTCTCAAGCACTGCGATCATCGCATCCATCGTGTCTTTGAGGGTTTCCAGCGCCGGAAAAAATGGGCTGGATGGCGCGATTTGCAGTATCGACAAACGGATACTATCTTGCGGAAACGTCAGGCGTAAATCACGTGCCGCGCGCTCTACTGGCGCCACCAAATTAGCCCACTCGGCGCCATCGCGTGCATGCGACAAACCCTCAGCCAAAACATCGCGACTGAGTTCGAGGATCTGCGAAGTAGAAACGGTTTCACCAAAAAACAAAGTGGCGGTGTCCGGCAATTGATGCGCCTCATCAAAGATCACGGTGTTGGCGGACGGCAGTAATTCGGCGATGCCGGTGTCTTTGAGTGCTAGGTCAGCAAAAAACAAATGGTGATTGACCACCACCACATCGGCTTGCTGGGCCTCTTTGCGCGCCTTCATGACAAAACAATCCTGATAATACTGGCACTCGGATCCCATGCAAGTGTCTTTGGTGGAGGTCACCAGATTCCACACCGGGGCCGTCTCAGGCACTCTTGCCAGCTCGGCCTTGTCGCCGGTACTGGTGGTTTTCATGAAGCGCGAAATATCACGCAGGTAACCGACGTCTTCACGCGACGTTAAGCGCCCGTTTTGCAAAGTGCGCTCTAAATGAAAATGGCATAAATAATTGGCGCGCCCTTTCAACAAGGCCACCGAGACCGGTGCTTTCAAGACTTTTTTGATGGTAGGAATATCATGCAAAAACAATTGGTCTTGCAAGTTCTTGGTACCGGTAGAGATGATCACTTTACCGCCCCACAACAAGGCCGGAGTCAGATAGGCATAGGTCTTGCCGGTGCCGGTACCAGCTTCCGCTAGCAAAGTGCTCTGCCCTGCAATCGCAGCGGCAATCGCCTTAGCCATCTCGGTTTGCGCCTCGCGTGGCCGGTAGCCTTTGATGGAGGCGCTCAGGGCACCGCTCAATCCAAATATGCGTTCGACTTCTTCATCATGCACTCCAGGCGTGGCTGGAACGGTGTTGGCATTCGGTTTTTGGTCAAGTTCAGTCAAAATAGGCAGGCAATCAAATGCAACTAGATGTAATAGGCGTAAAAAATGTAAATATGGATAATTCGCGAAAATGCACTATTTATGCTGGCACATCGGGCATCATTTGCATTTTTAATAATGTTATATGGTCTTTTAGCTGTAATTTCCGCTTTTTCAGGCGGCGCAACTGTAATTCGTCGTGATTTAGATCGTCGATTAAGCTTGCAATCACCACATCGAGGTCGCGATGCTCGACTTCCAGCTCAATGATACGCTGTTGTATTTCTTCTGGATGAGTCATAGTGGCCCGGTTGGAGGTAAAATGAATTAATTTTTAATAATGTAATTAGTTGGAATACACCGCTAGTTTAATCTACCAAGACGTATGAGCCAATATAAGATCGAAGCAGGCACCGCACAACACCTTGGCGATCGCACTGAACAACAAGATAGAGTTGCACTTTTTGCAGCCCCCAACGCCCCCGGTTATATGATGGCGGTGGTGGCGGATGGTATGGGCGGCAAAAGCGGCGGTGCCTTGGCCGCCGAACAAGTTGTTCGCACCGCCAAGACGCTGTTCAATGATTTCTTCCCTGAGATGGATGTCAAAACTCTGCTCGAAGCGATCGTCAATGAAGCACACACCATCATCAAACTGGCCGGCGTATCGGCAGAAAAAGAACCGCATAGCACCTTCGTCGCACTGATCATCACGCCCAACCAAGAAGCCATCTGGGCTTACGCTGGCGACTCGCGCTTGTACCGGTTCAGCGGACCAAATTTTATCGAACACACCAAAGACCACTCCTACGTTGAAAGACTAGTGGACGAAGGAAAAATCACCCAGGAAGAAGCCAAGACCCACCGCATGTCGAATATCCTTGTCAATGTGCTCGGCTCCACCACGACAGCGCCTTACATCAGCTTTGGCTCTCACAGCGGATTAAAAGTTGGCGATTCGTTTCTATTGTGCTCGGATGGTTTGTGGCATTATTTTACCGATGCCGAGTTGTCCGCCGCGGTCGCCGCGAATAGTCCACGTCAAGCCTCAGAACTATTAATCCGCAAAGCCAGAGAACGGGCCCACGGCCATGGCGACAACTGCACTTTCGCGGTCGTCAAACTGGTCAAACCGCCAGTCGAACAAAAAACTTATAAAGTCGAAAAAATGCGCCGCGCGGTGTAAGCAAACTCAAAGAGTCATAAAAAAATCCCAGAACGCATCTGGGATTTTTTTATGTGGTTATCAGATTTAAGCTGGCTTTAAATGCTGCATCATCAAGGCAAAATTTTCTTTTTTATCCGCGTTAACCCGCTGCATGGAAGGTCTTTCCGCCATCAACGCCACATAGTCTTTCAGCGGTAAATCGGCCAGAAAATCACGCCCGTAAATCGCCTTAGTCGCCATAGAAATCAAAGGCAAATGCACAGCGGCAGCGCAATCAGCCATACTAAAAACCTCGCCTGCCACATACGGTGAAAATTTTGCCAATTGGCTAAACGCCGAGATATTTTTGCTCAAGCGCTTCTCAACTTTTTGCTTCACATCGTCGCTCACAGTTCCACCGAAAAATGCCTCGGCATATAAGTCCCTGGCGACCAACTCTAAGTGCAATTCTAAAAACACCAGTAACTCACGGTTTTTAGCCGCTGCATAGGCGTCTTTCGGCAAAAGAGAGCGCGCTGGAAACTGTTCTTCGAGATAATCAAGAATAACTTGCGATTCGCACAGACTACCGTGCTCGGTTTGAATATAGGGAATTTTCCCTAGTGGAGAATGGGCTAATAGCTCGGGTGAATTGCCTGTCCAAACTAAAACCTCTTCAAATGCAATTTCTTTCTCTATGAGCGCTAGTTTAACTTTATTGTAATAATTACTTACCGCAAAACCACAGAGTTTGATCATAATTATTCTCGCTAACCGGGTAAAGTTTAAGGCTTACTATTTTTTAGGGGGCTTATTTTTTTGGCGTACTATCTTTAGGAAAATCGATGACTTCAAAATCGATCATCCCCAAATCCTCTTTAGCAGGCTGCTCAATGCTAGCATCTGCTCCAGGATGATGCGCAAACGGATTTTTTGCGCCTGCGGCCATCCCTTCAATCGCATTCACGCGCTCCAATTCATGCGCAATCGAGATCAACAAAAGTATATCTCGATACACCGGCAACTCGAAGCCAGCGCGTTTCCCATCCCGGTCGTCGATCAGCAAAGACTGCAAGAACGGGATAATCTCACTGCTATTCCAAAGACTGCAAATGCGCGCTATTAAGTGAGGAAAATTCTCAAGTAAAGAAATACTTTCGCTATCAACTTCAGTTGAGAACTCAGGAATATTTGCATTGAAGTTTGCAACAAAACGCGCTCTTAAAAGATCGTATTTATTCTGGTCCTTGACGATGCCATACAGATCGAGCAAATACAGCCAAGGCACCGGCGAATCCGGATGATCCGTGTTCGATTGTGGCTCAAGTATCTCTATCGCCCTTTGCGGATCGTTGACCGACATCCAAAACTCGGCCTCTTGGGTGACATCTGAAATTTCCTCGACATTGACCGAGTTACCAATCGGCGCGAAAAAATTAAATACGCTGCTATTGGTTTCTTCCAGCGTCAATGGACGTGGCGGTTTTTGCTCGGAATGAAAAAACGCCTCAGTCTCATTGCTGCCGCTCGCAGCAGCGCTTGCGCTTGCACTTGCGCCTGTATCGCTGGACTGCGGGCTTTTATCGTCCTCAAAATGATAATTCTCAAACGAGGCCTGCGGATTATTTGGATCCGGTTCATAGGATGCCTGGATATGGTCAACAATCTCCTCCAGGTTCTTACGCCTATCCATGTCCTTACCCTCACGCGCCAACTCCCACCAGGAAACATCCTTGGCTTTTTGTATCCGTCTTAGATAGACCCAGAGCATCACTGCCGCCATCAGAGCGAGCAGTGCGAAGGCAAGCAGACCAACGATCCAGTTTCTGGAGTAACTACTCTCCCGGATTTCGTCGAGCTCGCGTTTATTCTTAAGACTTTGCTGTTTTAATTGAGCAGTTTCAATTTGTAACGCTTGCAATTTATCTCTAGCTGCTGAGCGCTCTAGATAGTCTTTTTGGGTAGGCTCTTCATCTCGTAAAATGGCCGCCATACGTACCTGAGCAGCCCGCAGCTCCACCATATTTTCAACTAACTTTAGCTCTACCGAAGACGAAAGCGTATTACTGAGCTTAAGTCCTTGTTGTGGCTGAAAACTATCATCCGACAGTTTTAATAGATCGACGGGAGCACTAGCCGGCTTTTTTGACTTTGATTTAAGCGGTGGTAGCGCCTCAGCCAGATTTTTTTGCGGTGGAGTTTGAATCGAAATCGGATCTTTACCTGGCAAATTACCAGCAGTGTTTTTACTGCGCTTTACTTTCTTGCTGCCGTCCAATTGGGAAGAAGTCGCATCCGGCAATCCCGGCGCAGCGATTCGCGCACCTACTTGCGGCAATAAAACTGGGGAAGTATTTTCTTGATTTGAGAGAAATTGAGGAGGATCCAAAAGTATCAAGAACTCTCTATGCAATTGCGTCTCGCAGACGATATCGACTACCACTTTAACCACAGGCTCAGGTATAGCCTGTCTGGAAAGTAATAAAATAGATCTTGCCTGCCCCGATTGCAGTACCGACACTTGCGCCGGGGCGATCATGCTGCCCTCAGTGGTCTCGAATTTAACTTTGATACAGTGCTGAGTTAGATCGCCATTGTCAGAGCCTATCAGACCAATTTGGCCTTTAAACGGCTGGCCCAGGCCAGATTGCACGCGCAATTCCCCCAAGCCCAGCGCATGGGCTGAAAAAACTGAGCCTAAGGCTATAAATCCCGTTACAAGACAAGACAGGCAAGGCTTTAAAAATTTAAAAAATATGATAGCGACCTCAATAATTACCAACCAAAAACGCTGTCACAATGAAAGCTTACAGCTATCGCAATGATACTTACTTTATAACAAAGGCAAAAGAAAAAGCCCTTAAAAAGGGCTGAATGCATGAAAATTTGAAACAATTTAACAAATTTGGCAACACTTGATGTTGCCATCAAGGGCAGTTTTGATATTTTAGTCTAATTTAATTGCAGCAATAATTTAATGCGAAAGCAATTGTCAGCTTTATTTTTTTACATCAAGAATTTTTTTTGCGATACCTCTGAGTATATTCACCTCTTCGGTTTCTAACTGGGTACGCGAAAATAAACGTTTTAAGCGTGGCATTAGCTTTTTCGGGCTAGCTGGATTTAAAAAATCTATTGCCACCAGTGCCTGTTCTAAATGTGTATACATTCCATCAATCTCGACCGCAGAAGCGGGACTTCCCTGGAAGCCGATCTCGCTGACTGCGCTTGCACTGTCACTCAAGCCGGCAAGCCGAGATTCATAGGCGAGTAACTGCACGGCTTGCGCCAGATTCAAGGATGAATATTCTGGATTGGCGGGAATATTGATCAGGGCATTGCAATTGACCACGATCTCATTGGGCAAGCCATAACGTTCATTGCCAAACACTAAGGCAACCGGTTCATGAAGATTGCTTGATACATGCTGCGCAAACGCCCTTGGATCGAGTATCGGTGGGGAGAATTCACGCAGTCTAGCACTGACCGCAGCCACATAATGACAACCCTGCAAAGCCTCCTCTATCGTGTTCACGATTTTTGCCGATGCCAAAATATCCTGCGCGCCGCTGGCGAAGGCAATCGCCTCCGCGTTGGTTAAGGCATCTGGAAAACGCGGATTGAGCAAGACTAATTCCGAAAAACCCATGGTTTTTATTGCTCTGGCGACAGCGCCTATGTTGCCGGGATGACTAGTTCCTACAAGTACGAAACGCAGGCGTTTAAAAAGAGATGTGTCAGTTTGGGGCAAGTTCATTTAAAATAGCGCAATTACGCGTGATTCCTTGTTAGTTTTTGAGTTATTTACGCGGTGCTCTTTAATTCAATTTTTGTGCGAACCCCGATTTCTCATCATCTTAGCCGATGTGAGGGCTTGGGATTTCGCCATTTTAACGGAAACCCCTATGCATCCTATGCTCAATACGGCTATTAAAGCCGCTCGCCGTGGCGCAACTGTCATCAGTCGTGCCTCTTTCGATCTCGATCGCGTTCAAGTCACTGAAAAGCAATATAACGATTTCGTCACTGACGTTGATCGCTTGGCTGAAGCGGCCATCATAGAAGTATTGAAGACTGCCTATCCTGATCACGCGATCTTGGCAGAAGAATCTGGGGCTTCCGCCAATTTACATGATGACAACGACAACGTCTGGATCATTGATCCTCTAGACGGCACCACCAACTTCATCCACGGTTTCCCCCAGTATTGCGTTTCCATTGCCTTGCAACAGCGTGGCATTATCACACAAGCAGTGATTTACGACCCTACCCGCAATGAAATGTTTACTGCTAGCAAAGGTGCCGGCGCCTTCCTCAATGACAAACGTATCCGCGTGACCCGTTGCGACAAACTGGCTGATGCCTTGATAGGCACAGGCTTCCCATCGCGCGATTTATCTGGCTTGAACGAATACATGGAAATGTTCAAAGCCATGACAGTAAAAACTCAGGGACTCAGAAGAGCAGGCGCTGCGGCTTTAGATTTAGCCTATGTCGCCATGGGCCGTCTGGATGGTTTCTTTGAAAAAGGTCTGGCACCTTGGGATATAGCTGCAGGCTCCTTATTGATTACCGAAGCCGGTGGCATCATCACCAACTTCTCGGGTGAATCTGATTACCTGCACAAAGGTGACGTGCTGGCTGGCACACCAAAGATTTTCTCGCAAATGTTGAATACTTTTCAGCCTATCACTAGTGCTAGCGCCAAGTAACACGCCGCGATCAACAGTGATTTTAATGAGCTAACCTCTGTTTCTGTGCCAGCCTCTTGGCCAGAACAGCAGCTCAGCAGTTCATATATTGTTTTACTCTTACATATCGGGCATCCGCTCCGACTGTTTGTTTTTTCAAGAAATTAGCATGACCACATTTTCAGAACTTGGCTTATCCGAGTGCATCGTTCGCGCAGTCAGCGATCATGGTTACACCACCCCTACGCCGATACAAATGCAGGCGATTCCTGCAGTGATTAAAGGCGGGGATTTACTGGCTGGCGCGCAGACCGGCACCGGAAAAACCGCAGGCTTCACGCTGCCTATCCTAGAGCGCTTGCACAAAGGTCCGAACGCACCAAAAAACAAAACCGATCGCCGCCCTATCCGTGCCTTGGTCCTGACACCGACACGCGAACTGGCGGCACAGGTAGAAGAAAGCGTCAGCACTTACGGTAAATACACCAACCTTAATTCCGGTGTTATTTTCGGCGGTGTCGGTATCAATCCACAAATTAAATTACTCAAGACTGGCGTCGATATTTTGGTCGCAACGCCGGGTC
The DNA here is from genome assembly GCF_003955735.1 of Undibacterium parvum. NCBI lineage: Bacteria > Pseudomonadati > Pseudomonadota > Betaproteobacteria > Burkholderiales > Oxalobacteraceae > Neoundibacterium > Neoundibacterium parvum. The sequence continues at coordinate 67,730 of NZ_CP034464.1, forward strand.
GTTTATTGGATCACAAGCAGCAAGGCACGATAGATCTTAGCCACGTCGAAATTTTAATCCTGGACGAAGCCGATCGCATGTTAGACATGGGCTTCATCCACGACATAAAAAAAGTCCTGGCAATCTTGCCGCCTAAGCGCCAGAACCTGCTGTTCTCTGCGACTTTTTCAGATGAGATCAAGACTCTCGCCGATCGACTGCTGGATAATCCGGCAATGATAGAAGTGGCGCGTCGCAACTCCACCGTCGAAGTCATTGCTCAAAAAATACATCCGGTAGACCGTGACAAGAAGCACCCTTTATTGGCGCATCTGATCAAGACCTACAACTGGGTTCAAGTTTTGGTATTTACCCGTACCAAACACGGTGCCAATAAGCTCGTAGAGCAATTGATCGCCGGTGGCATTAACAGTATGGCGATCCACGGCAACAAGAGCCAGTCGGCACGCACCAAGGCGCTGGCCGAATTCAAAGACGGCAGCCTGACGGTCCTGGTTGCCACCGACATCGCTGCGCGCGGTATCGATATTGATCAATTGCCGCACGTCGTGAACTACGATTTGCCCAACGTTCCGGAAGATTATGTACACCGTATCGGCCGTACTGGTCGCGCTGGTGCAACTGGCGAGGCGGTTTCTCTGGTCTGCGTGGATGAATTCAAGCTACTTGCCGACATCGAGAAACTGATCAAGCGTCAGCTACCACAAGAAATCATCGATGGTTTCATTCCTGATCCTCACGCCAAAGCGCAACCTATACAATTGCGTAGTTTCCAAGGTCAGGGACAAGGTCAAGGCCGCAGTGGTGGTGGTGGCGGTGGTGGTGGCGGCAATCGTGCCGGCAATCGCCAGGCACGCCCGGTAGGCGCATCACGCGAAGGCGGTCCAGCACGCACTTCAGCCAAACCAGTGGTCAAGCAAAGTACACCACGTCGTTCCGGTGGACGCGGCGGCGCATAAGTTAACATCAGCATCAATAGAAATGGGCGCTTTCGATCTTCGAAGCGCCCATTTTTTATTGGTAGTTAGCTACATTTGCCGGAACAGATGGATGTAGTTGCGGCTCACGGTCAGGGTCTCACTGCGACCTTTGAGTAAGAGATCAGCCTGATCCCGTTCACCACGCACCACCCCAAGCACGGCACGCGCATTGACGATAGTGGAACGATGAATTTGCCAAAAATGGGCGGGATCCAACTCCAAAAGTAATTCTTTGATAGGTTTGCGCACCAAAGCTTCGCCATCAGCCATGGTCACGCAGGTATATTTTTCGTCCGAATGAAAATACAGCACTTCGTCGATAGGTATCAGCCTTACCGTATTGCCGACACTGGCTTTAATCCATTGCAAATAACTAGGTGCATTGAGCTTCAAGACCTTACTCAAATCGCTTAACATAGACTCGAGCCCGACAGTCGCAGGCACGGTTACCGGGCTTTGCATGCGCTCTTTTAAGCGCAGTATCGTTTCGCTTAAACGCGCATTTTCAAATGGTTTGAGCAGATAGTCGATCGCACCACGCTCAAAAGCTTCGATCGCATATTGATTAAAGGCGGTAATAAACGCGATATGGGCACGTTTACCGATCAGTCTTGCCACTTCCAAGCCTGTCATGCCCGGCATATGAATATCAAGGAACACCACATCGGGCAAATTGTCGCCAGCGGCAGAAATCAATTCTTGTGCATGCAGGCCATGCTCGGCCTCCATGATAATCTCTAGTTCGGGCCACAACAGCGCCAGCTTGGCCTTTAAATGATGCCGCAATAAAGCTTCATCATCTGCAATCATGGCAGTAGGCATATTATTCTCCCGGTGTTTCTGCTAAACGCGGCAACTGCAGTGTCGCCATAAAACCGCCAGTTTCAGGCTCAGAAAGTATCAGTGATGCGCTGCCACCGTACATCGCCTGCAAACGCTCACGAATATTTTTGAGTCCAACGCCACCGCCACTACTGAGCGTCATGCCTGGGCCATTGTCGCGCACCGTGATCGCTACACCTAGGTCACTATGTTGCGCAGTGATCCAGATCCAACCCTCCTGGCAACCTGGATCAACTCCATGTTTAATCGCATTCTCGACCAGCGTCATTAGCATCAAAGGTGGAAAAGCCATGCTCTCTAAATCTTTAGGAATATCGATCTGATACGATAGGCGCTTGCCCATGCGCACCTGCAAAATCGCAAGGTAGGCCATGCTCATATCAACTTCTTTGGCCAGCGTGGTTTGTTCTGCCCGCATTTCCGGTAAGGCGGCGCGCAGATAACGGATTAAGTTGGCCAACATAGTCGATGCCGCAGCGGCATCGTACTCCACTAAATACTGAACGTTGGCCAGTGTATTAAACAAAAAATGCGGCTCTATCTGCGCCTTCAAGATCTGCAAATGTGAACTCAGAGCATTTTTTTCTAACTGCAAACGACGGGTTTCAGACTCGGCCAGATCAAGTTGAGAGCGCACCTCGCGCTCACGCAGATGCAGAAACATAGTCGCGATCACACCCACTAAGATCCCACCGGTAGTGACCACAAAAATACCGGCCAACATGGACCCGGTGGTGAATAACTGCTGCAAAGAGCGCCCCAGCAAGAGTCCGCCAAAGATAGTCCCCAGAAAAGCACTGATCACCAAAGCCACAATACGCACGTCATACAATTTCCAACGCGTAAACTGAATATTACCTGTGACGATATAGGTGACAAACATAAAACAACCAGGAACCGCCAGTCGCATCCAAATATCGACAAAGCTAAAGTCATCAGAAAAATAGGGGTTAACAATCAGCGCGGCAATACTCACTAAGACTAGAGAAAACCCGAACTTCCTCCAGCTGAGACCTGCCAAGAGGCGGAAAATTTTTGTTTGGGATGCGAAGATATTTTTCATACGCACAGCATAGCTTTTCACGCCCGCACTGTTAAGCCAATTTTGACCAAGCGCGGAAATTCGGTTATAAAACGCGAAAAAACAAAAAATAAGCGTAAGGATTTCACGAATAAAGCCATGCTTATCGGTAACTGTTCAGCCTGCTATACAAGCCCTTCTCCCGCTCGCGGGAGAAGGGTTGGGATGAGGGTAGTTCAAATTTGCACAATGTTTGATACTTCATAGTGCTAAGCGCATCAGTTATTTGAACGCAAGCCTTGCTCAATCACCCTCCCTTGCAGGGCGCATATTCGCTTATGAGCGAATATTGCTACGCAGGTGGATGGCATGCCATCCAAATTTCCTGTTCCGCCCCCGGCCCTCTCCCTCCAGCGGGCGAGGGAGTTTTCATCGCTGGCTGAACAGTAACGCTTATCTCGAAATAGAAATACCTCCCCCGCCAACACCCAGTGTTTACGCGCCTGCTGGCGCCATGTGCTTGGAAAGGCGCATGGAATATGCGCGAACAGAATATGCACGGCTGGGCCAGGTTATTTTTTTGAGCGTTTTTGAATTGCGAAATACAGTCACGCTCTCAATTTCAACCGACAAGCAGCGCCAACGCACGCGCCCTAGGCATATTGGATAACATATTAGATAAAATTTTTCTGTGCGCCGATCTTTTCCACGTCTACACAGGGCGATCACAAGGCAGCTATAACTAAGTGTCAAACGCCTAGCCGCAACCGCCAGACGATCTTTCTTACTGCGCTCGCCTCACAATCTGGTAAACTCGCGCCACTATGGCAATCTGAAAAAATTCGACGTTTTATCTGGCTTTTCAGGCGCACTGCGTGCGTAACTCGTCGATGATCAGAACCCTCCCTGCACTTACTTCACACTACTCCATGTCCGACAATTCCAAGCAAGCAAATCACACGCCGATGATGCAGCAATATTTACGTATTAAGGCCGATCATCCCGACACTCTGGTGTTCTATCGCATGGGCGATTTTTATGAATTGTTTTTTGGCGATGCCGAGAAAGTCTCACGTTTGCTGGGTATCACACTGACCCAGCGCGGCACCTCCAATGGCGAGCCGATTAAAATGGCGGGCATCCCCTTCCATTCGCTGGAACCGTATCTGGCCAAGTTGGTGAAGATAGGCGAATCGGCGGCTATTTGTGAGCAGATTGGTGATCCTGCCACCAGCAAAGGACCGGTCGAGCGTAAAGTCATGCGCGTGATTACACCCGGCACGCTAACCGATACCGATCTGTTGCCAGCCAAGTCCGAGCGCCCGCTGCTTTCACTCTGCATGATGCAGCAACGCAAAACAGTCACGGTGGGCCTGGCCTGGCTCTCTCTTGCCAGTGGCGCGCTCAAGTTGATGGAATTTATTACCGACGAAAAAGCATTACCTCAGCGTCTGTTGCAGGAACTAGAGAGAATTTCTCCGGCCGAAATTTTACTCTCGGCTGGCACGCTTTTATTAGAGCAGCATCAGGCTCTCTTACCGGGGAAATTTTCTGAAGTACCCGACTGGCATTTTGATGTCAAACAGGGGCAAAAAACCTTGCAAGAACAAATGGCCACCGCCTCGTTAACTGGTTTTGGCGTAGAAAACTTAAGTTCAGCCTTAGGTGCTGCAGGTGCCTTGTTGCGTTATGCAGAATCGACCCAGGGCCGTGGTTTAAAGCACGTGAATACCTTGACGGTCGAGGCCGAGCATGATTTCATTGGTTTAGACAGCGCCACCCGCCGTAATCTCGAGCTGACTGAAACCCTGCGCGGGCAAGAGTCCCCCACCCTGTTTTCATTGCTGGATCATTGCCGCACCGCGATGGGCTCGCGCCTGCTGCGCCATTGGCTGCATCACGCCCGGCGCGACCAAAGCATTGCGCGTGCACGGCATGATGCGATAGCGGCATTGATACAGGGTGACTCTAGCGCGGGTCTCTCAACGACTTTAAGTGCTGTGCCAGACATAGAACGCATTACCACTCGCATCGCGCTGCAATCGGCTCGCCCACGCGATCTGGCAGGCTTACGTGAGGGTCTGCAGCACCTGCCCAGCATACGCTCGTACGTGGCCATGTGCGTGCAGGACAGCCACACCACGGTACTGACCCAGATATTGGCGAACTTAGCCACGCCAACCGAGTGCTTGGATTTACTCGAACGCAGTCTGATGCTACAACCGGCCACCATGGTGCGCGACGGTGGCGTGATTGCGAGCGGTTTCGATGCCGAGTTGGATGAGTTACGCGCCCTATCTGAAAATGCCGGACAATTTTTGATTGATCTGGAAACCTCGGAGCGCGCCCGCACCGGCATTAGCAATCTGCGGGTTGAATACAATAAAGTGCACGGTTTTTATATTGAAGTGACCAACGGTCAAACCGATAAGGTGCCAGACAATTACCGGCGCCGCCAGACACTGAAGAACGCCGAACGCTATATCACACCGGAGCTCAAGGCTTTTGAAGATAAGGCCTTGTCAGCCCAGGAGCGCGCCCTGGTGCGTGAGAAGGTCTTGTACGAACAAGTCTTGCTCGCCTTGCTTGCGCACATCAGTAGTTTACAAGCAATCGCGCATGCCATCGCACAGATCGATACGCTGGTGAACCTGGCTGAACACGCGACCAAAAACAATTGGTGCGCGCCGCAACTAGTGGCCGAACCCATGCTACAAATTGAGCAAGGCCGTCATCCGGTCGTAGAAAATCAGATTGAGCGCTTTATCGCTAACGATTGCCTGCTCTCGAACGAGCGTCGCCTACTCTTAATTACTGGCCCCAACATGGGTGGTAAATCGACCTTTATGCGTCAGGTCGCCTTGATCACCCTGCTCGCCTATGTCGGCAGTTACGTCCCAGCGGCGCAGGCAAAAATAGGCCCGATTGATAGAATTTTTACCCGCATCGGTGCAGCCGATGATTTGGCCGGTGGCCGCTCTACCTTTATGGTGGAAATGACCGAGTCGGCCGCGATTCTTAATGGCGCCACCGAGCAGTCTTTGGTATTGATGGATGAAGTAGGACGTGGCACCTCAACCTTTGATGGCCTGGCGCTGGCGTGGGCGATTGCCAGACACCTCATCATGACGTCGAAGAGCTACACCCTGTTTGCCACCCATTATTTTGAATTGACGCAATTGCCGGACCTGCACCCCAGCGCCGAGAATGTGCATTTATCCGCGATTGAGCATAAAGAGAATATCGTCTTTTTGCATGCGGTACAGGCTGGGCCAGCATCGCAAAGCTATGGTTTGCAAGTGGCGCAACTGGCAGGCATACCGCAACCCGTAATCCGTTCGGCGCGCAAGCATTTGGCCGATCTGGAAGCGCACTCTTTGCAGAGCACACCACAATTTGATCTTTTCTCCGGTAATAACGTGGTGCCAGAAATCGAGGATCTCCCGATTACCCCGGCAGAGTCGCCATTACTGCTAGCGATCGATGCGATTGATCCGGACTCACTGTCGCCGCGAGAAGCCTTAGAGGCTTTGTATCAATTGAAGAGCCTGGCAAAAACTCTGTAAAAACCAACTAAGCTAAGCAAGCTGAAATATTTTTTAGGCATAGGCTCAACGCGCATATCCGGTGCGGGTTTGCAGCCATGCCGGCCTGCAGCCCGCATGGAATATGCGCCGCAGCATAGGGCGTTTTCAGGATCTGGGATTAGCCCCAGACTTTGATCGATATAAAAAAACCGCAATGCTTGCGGTTTTTTTATGGCTTACTGATTAGTGCAGATTAGTGCAAAGGGTGACTACGATACTCGCTACCTGTATCGTCCTCATCTTCGTCATCATCGTGCGCATGCCCGTGCGCACCATGCACATGGCCGTGCGCCATTTCTTCTTCAGTGGCTGCACGGACATCAAACACATCCAAAGTAAAGCGCAATGAAATACCCGCCAGTGGATGGTTGCCATCGAGCACAACCTTATCGTCGGCGATATCAGTGACCGTAAACAAGATGCCTTCGTCGTCATCGTCGCCATCGGGCATACCTTCAAACTGCATACCAACCTCTAGAGGTGTAGGCAGACGATTACGCGGCTCGACTTTGACTAACTCAGCATCATATTCGCCAAAAGCGTCTTCCGGTTCTACCTGTATTGTCACTTTGTAGCCAGCCTCTTTACCCTCCAGCGCTTCTTCGATTTTCGGCAAAGTGTTTTCGTAACCACCATGCAGATAGACCATAGGGTCCTGGCCATCTTCGATCAGATTGTCTTGGGCATCTGACAGTTTATAATGCACGGAAACTACCGTGTTTTTAACGATTTTCATGCTAAGTCCTTAAAAATTAGTTCGCAGACGAATTATACAGTTTGCGCCCCTACTAGAAGCCCTACATTGCAAATATGAAAAAATCCACAGCCACATTGCCGCTTTTAGGCGGCCTGACACCCGAGCAGTTTTTTAGCGAATACTGGCACAAAAAGCCGCTGTTGATACGTCAGGCAATTCCCAATTTCTCGCCAATCTTAAGCCCAGAACAATTGTTCGAACTGGCCGGACGCGATGAGGTTGAATCACGTCTCATCACCTTCTTCAAACAACATTGGGAAATGAAGAATGGCCCACATGCTGCGCTACCGGTAAAAGAAAAAAAAGATTGGACCTTACTGGTGCAAGGCGTGAATTTGCATGATCGTGCGGCCGACGCATTATTGCGACAATTTCGATTTATCCCCGACGCCAGATTAGATGATCTAATGATCAGTTTTGCCAAGGATGGCGGCGGTGTCGGTCCTCATTTTGATTCTTACGATGTGTTCTTGCTGCAAGCGCATGGCCAAAGGCGCTGGAAGATCAGTGCGCAAAAAGACCTCTCCATCATAGAGGGTATGCCTTTAAAAATTCTGCGCAACTTCCAAGCGGAACAAGAGTTCGTACTTGAGCCTGGCGATATGCTGTATTTACCACCGCATTACGCACATGACGGCGTGGCAATCGGCGATTGCATGACTTACTCCATCGGTTTTAAGGCCCCCGCTTACCAAGAGTTAGGCGAAGCCTTTTTAGGCTTCATGGTGGACACGATAGAACTCCCTGGGCGCTTTGCCGACCCAAGCCTAAAAGCCAGCACGCATCCAGCTGAAATCAGTGCTGAGATGCTGAGCACGATACAAGAGCAACTCAAGAAAATTACCTTTAGCGAAGAAGACATGGCGATTTTTTTAGGCGAATACCTCACCGATCCCAAAGCCAGTGTATTTTTTAACTCGCCAGCTAAGCCATTGACGCCGAAACGCTTTGCGACCTCCGCATTAAAAAATGGCGTAGCTCTTTCACTCAAAACACAAATGCTCTACAAAGGAAAGCATGTCTTCATCAATGGAGAGTCTTTTGCTGCCGGCAAGGAAGATAAATTAAGCTTATGCAAACTTGCCAATCAAAGATACCTAGAAGCGAGCGATATGAGCGCCGCATCGGATGATGTACTGGAAGCTTTCTGCATGTGGTATGAAGATGGCTGGCTGGAAATAAAGTCGAATTAATACCAGGGACATCAATTGAAATTTTGGGTTCCTGAAAATACCTTTTTTATTGAGATTTTTAAAAAAAACCAAATAAAATATAATTTGGGGAACTAAAAGTAAAGATAGCGCTTGAAATTTGCATCTAGTGCTATTCTATTGCTGCAAAACTCATTATAATTCCGGGTTAGGAAACTTTCGTATGTGCAGTCATATCTATTAGATATTAAGCCATCGAATTGACCTATAGAGCGATAATTACCGGTAATTATTCATCTTGAAATTTTGATCCTATTTTTGATCTACTTATTGAAAGCATTAACATGAAAAAATCAATCCTGCTTGTATCCCTGTTGGCAATCGCTTTAGCTGCTTGCAGCAAAAAAGAAGAGGCAGCAGTTGTTGCAGCTCCTGCAGCAGTTGAAGCAGCTGCATCTGCTCCAGCAGCAGTTGCAGCTCCAGTTGCAGCTCCAGTTGATGCAGCAGCATCTGTTGGTGCAGCAGCATCTGCAGTTGAAGCAGCAGCCGCTTCCGTTGGCGCAGCTGTAGCTCCTAAGTAATTTTTTACTTATAAAAAAGCCGGCTTTCGAGCCGGCTTTTTTACGTTCATTTTTTGAATTTATTTCGTTGTTTTATGCTGTACAAAGCATTTATTGGCAAACAGAAAAATTCGGCCCAAAAAAAACCTAGCTTCAGGCTAGGTTTTTTTATTAAAGATTTGCGATATTTTTTGCCCAAACTAGTGCCGACAAATGCGCTTTATTCACATCAATAGGGCTGATGCGCAGAGACTCGGCCAATGAACCGACCAGCATACTATTTAGCTCACAAGCCTCAGCAAGCGCCAGATAAGGTCCATATGGCCCACTACGAGACACTAAGGCTTCCGTCACCGCTTCAGGTAACTGAATAGAAGATAAAACCTCTGACATGGGTATACCAAGTAACCTATCCAATAAAGAGAACATACCGGCAATAAATAAGTTTTCAGCCTCCGTTTTCGACATGAACGGCTGCCCGAGCAACTCAGCAAAACGTCCGCGCACTATGGCAGTCTCCAGTAATACTGGAGAATTACCACTGGTACTTGCCGTTGCCAACAACAAAGACAACCAGCGATACAATGGGCTATAGCCAAGTATGGTTACCGCATGCTTTAGAGACTGTACTTCGGTCCGAAGACCAAAACCAGCCGAATTAATATATCTCAACAACTTATACGCCAAGGCAGCATCGCGCTTTACCACCGTTTCAAGTTGCTGAATATCTGCATTTTTTCTAATCATCTCCATTAACTGCAAGATGGTCGTCTGGGCAGAATTCAAACCTTTTTGCGCTGGATTGGGGCGCGGCATCAAATGCAATTTACCAACGAAACTATCCAAGCCCAAGGCTGCACAAGCATCAAAATCTTGCCAGCTCGCCGCATTTCGCGACACCATTTTGACACTTGACTGTTTTAATGCCGCGTAAACTTTCGCCTGCGAGGCAAAATTGCCTGCATCTAATCGCACTTCTATATGGGAAATTTGCGAGAAAAAAGATCGCTCCAAGGTGCTTAAATCGGCGCCTTTCATGCAAATGCCGTACCCAAGTTGACGTAATTCTTTAATCGCGTCCAGCGTTGCGGGGCTAGTGAAGTCTCGCTTAGACAAGAGCAGCACTGTATTTTTCGGCGGCAACAACTTCAAACCGTCGGCGGCCAACAATTCTGGTACAGCATCGAGAAACAAGACACTTTCCCCCAAAAGAAAGCCGGTATCATCATCGACCAATTGCTCAGCTACAAACTCCATCAAAGAGCTTAAATCTGCCGTGCTTAGCTCGGTTACTTGCTCGGGGTGTTGCCACGACAACTGAAAACCTATGACACGCTGCTTGGGGTCAAGTAAGGGTTCTCTAACAATGAAATTAACTTCATTCATATTGAGTCTAAGAATAGGTATAGGAAAATTGAAAAATATCGCAAGTAGTGCGCCGAAAAGCCCAGATTATCGATCAAATCATTCCAATCTCTTAACCAAAGACAATATTCTTTGTTTATCAGGAGAGATTTGAGCTTTGCCAATAGGTTGAGAGCTATCCCTCTTTCCCTTGGGATTATTGATACCAAAGACGCCTCAGTTGCAGTTCAAACTTTGACACTAACTACTAGCTCTACGTAAGAAAAAGTACAAGAGTCGGGTGAGACGTCCAACACACCAGAAGAACGGCATGTGAATCATTTATATTACATTGACGCTCTTCTTCGACTCGCTGTGCTATTGACTAATTAGTTATGCAGGCTTACCCAATTTTTCGAAAATTTTCGTCAATTTTTCATCCAGAGTTGCCGCAGTAAATGGCTTAACCACATAGCCGTTGGCACCAGCTTGGGCGGCGGCGATAATGTTTTCCTTCTTAGCCTCTGCCGTCACCATCAGCACAGGTAGTTTCGCGAGTGCTGGATCAGCACGAATATGTTGAAGCATGGTGAGACCATCCATATTCGGCATATTCCAATCCGAAATGACGAAATCGAAATCTCCGCTCTTTAACTTTGCAAGTCCTAAAGCACCATCTTCAGCTTCGTCGACGTTGGAGTATCCAAGTTCTTTAAGTAAATTTCGAACGATACGACGCATCGTTGAAAAATCGTCTACCACTAAAAATTTAAGATTCTGATCAGCCATGAATTACTCCATTATTTCTTTAAAGACAGTTATGAACATTATCGGCCATATTATTACAAAGCGATACCAAAATCATATAACAAAATACAATTGTTTATATCAAACACGTAAAGCACGACTACCGTGTTGCGCAAGGTATTGTAAGACCTTAGCTGGCAGTTCGTTTAATGGCGCAACCTCATGTGTAGCACCAATTGCAATTGCTTCTCTAGGCATCCCAAATACTACACATGTTGCCTCATCTTGGGCAAAATTGTATGCGCCCATGTTCTTCATTTCCAACATGCCGACGGCACCATCCTTCCCCATACCGGTGAGTATTACCCCAACGGCATTTTTTCCCGCACATGTCGCTGCGGAACGGAACAAAACATCAACGGATGGTCTATGACGATTCACTGGTGGGCCGGTATCAAGTTGCGTCATATAGTTAGCACCACTGCGACTCAATAATAAATGAGAATGTCCAGGTGCAATATAGGCATGCCCCGGAAGCACACGCTCACCACCCGCGGCCTCGCAAACAGAAATTTTACAAAGTCCATCTAGACGCTTGGCAAATGAGCGAGTGAATCCCTCGGGCATATGTTGAGTAATCAAAATGCCAGGACAATCCGATGGCATCTGAACCAAAAAATTCTTAATTGCTTCCGTCCCGCCAGTGGATGCGCCAATAATAATTAATTTTTCACTGCTAGTTAAGGGGTTTCGCACCATGGGCAAGGCCCCGAGTGGAGCTGAGTGCCCATCCGCAGATAAAGTCGAGCGAGGTTTTATTCTTGCTTTGGATGCTGCACGAATTTTTTCACAAATTAACTCGGTATATTCAAGCATTCCACTTTGTATTGAAAGTTTCGGCTTAGTAACGAAATCAACAGCCCCAAGCTCTAATGCCCTCATCGTAATTTCCGAGCCACGCTCCGTGAGCGACGACACCATAATAACGGGCATGGGCCTGAGTCGCATAAGTTTTTCCAGAAAATCCAACCCGTCCATTTTTGGCATTTCAACATCAAGCGTCAAAACATCCGGGTTTGTTTGCTTAATTAACTCTCGTGCGACCAATGGATCCGGGGCAACACCAACCACCTCCATATCGGACTGACTTCCTATAATTTCACTCAAAACACTGCGAATTAAGGCCGAATCATCAACGATTAGCACTTTAATTTTCATAAATACCCTCGCACTAAATTTTAATCGTGGAACTCTGGTCTAAAACAAATCAACGTCACCTCCAACAGGAGCCGTTTTAAGACGACTCGCATAATCCAGTTCTCGTTTTTTCAATGTATCGTTATGTTCGACTTTGAGTTTTTTGACAAGAACCTTACCTGTCTTTGGAAAGAAATATACTTTTCGGGGATAAATATCATTTAAATCCTCGGCAATTACGCGCATTCTTTCTGTTCGCAAATAGTCTAGAACAAACTGTGCATTTCTTTGGCCGACATTAATTGCCGTAAATCCACGCAACACATTACCACCACCAAAAACCTTTGCCTCCATGTTTTCGCGTTTTGCACCAGCCTTCAGCAATTCGTTTATCAACACTTCCATTGCATACGTTCCGTAGCGCATCGAAGCCGACACAGGGTTTTCCGAATCTGCACCGCCATCTGGAAGCATAAAATGATTCATGCCCCCGACGCCAGAAACTCGATCACGAATGCATGCGGAAACACATGACCCGAGCACGGTAACAATGAGCATGTCTTTTCCTGTAAAGTAAAATTCTCCAGGCAAAATTTTAGCGGCATCACAATCAAATGTCCGATCATAGTAGACATTTGTCGCGAAATGTTCTTCACTTAATTGGCTCATGGGTCAACCTTTACTCAAATGGCGCGACGTAGCTTTGCTACGAATGTCATGCAGACTAGCTAGTTCATAAACAGTTTTTCCACGAAGCTTAAAATCGTCAGAGACGTATAAAAAATTCTCAGAGTGTCCGGCAAAAAGCAAACCGTCTGACTTCAGCAAAGGAACAAATTTCTTCAATATTTTGCCCTGTGTGGGTTTATCAAAATAGATCATCACATTTCGACAAAATATTGCATCAAACTCGCCACTCACCGGCCAACTATCCGCAAGTAAATTAAGCTGCTTAAATGAGATTAAATTTCGAAGTTCCGGACGAATTCTGGCCATACCTTCTTGAGCGCCTTTACCTTTCAAAAAAAATTTCCGAACTCGTTCAGAAGACATTTTCTCCAATCGGTCGATGTTATAAACGCCTTGAGCGGCAGTGGCCAATACATTTGTATCAATATCAGTAGCAACTATATGGACTGGAGGAGTTAAAGTTCCAAATGCCTCGCAGAGCGTCATCGCAATAGAATAAGGCTCCTCACCTGTAGAGCTAGCTGAACACCAAACATTAACAGAATCTTTGCGACTCTTCGCATGTTCGCCGAGAATAGGGAAATGATGTTCTTCACGGAAAAAAGACGTTAAGTTGGTGGTCAGCGCATTTGTGAATGCCTCCCATTCAGTTGCGGACAATTCTCGCTCTAGAGTATCCAAATAAACCGAAAAAGAATTCATGCCGGTAGCGCGTAGACGTCTAGCCAGACGACTATAAACCATTTCTTGCTTGCTATCTGCAAGTGAGATACCTGCTTTTTTATATATCAAATCTCGGACACGATCAAAGTCTCTACCAGTAAAGACGAATTCTTTCGTAGTCTCAGTTTTGCTCTTTTCGGCGTAATTGGCCATCAAAATTTCCTTGAAATAATGTTCTTATCGATGTCAATTTACGACCAATGCTACTTTTTTAAAATCAGTCTAAAACACTATTTTTTAGAGAAGTAAATTCCACTTAATACAAAGAAAATCTACTCCTCAACAATGAATGTAAACGCATATTCAAGGTTGCTAGCGAGGCCTAAAATCAGAACTCCTCCCAATTAGTCGCGGCCTCGCTTGAGGCCGTTTTATTTTTTCTCATGCCGACCTTGAAATTTTCTGTCGTTGGCGCCTTCAAGGCTATTTTGCGTTGTACAGCCGAAATAGCTGGCTCTCGTCTTTGAGACTTGCCGTTTCCGCTATGCCTGAGCACATTTGAAAGTTTAAATACGCTGACAGCGGTTGCCAATTCGTATGCTTGCTCCTCCATACTTTCGGCAGCAGCAGCAGCCTGTTCCACTAATGCGGCATTTTGCTGGGTCATCTCGTCCATTTGTGTAATCGCTAAATTGACTTGTTCAATACCAGCACTTTGCTCTTGGCTTGCGGCAGAAATTTCACTCATGATGTCAGCAACATGCTGAACGCTTGTGACAATCTCATCCATTGTTTTACCAGCATCATCTACCAATCGACTACCTTGATCGACCTTATCTACGGAATCTCCAATAAGGATTTTTATCTCTTTAGCCGCGCCAGCACTGCGCTGAGCAAGATTACGGACCTCTGCAGCAACTACCGCGAATCCTCGCCCCTGCTCTCCCGCACGCGCAGCCTCAACGGCAGCATTTAGAGCTAATATATTAGTCTGAAAAGCGATACCATCAATGACACTAATAATATCAACAATCTTGCGTGAGCTTTCTTTAATCGAAGCCATAGTATCCACAACCTGCCCAACTACAGCACCGCCTTTGACTGCAACACTGGTTGCCGAAACGACTAACTGATTAGCTTGTCTCGCATTATCGGCATTTTGCTTCACGGTTGACGTCAACTCTTCCATCGAGCTAGCCGTTTCCTCCAAAGAACTGGCTTGTGACTCTGTTCTACTAGAAAGATCAGAATTACCAGATGCGATTTCTTTTGATGCAACAGCAATTGCGTCAGTCCCTGTTCGAACTTTACCTACTGTATCAGCCAAACTCCCATTCATTTCCTTTAGTGCATTTAACAACAACGACACCTCATCTCGTCCAGTAACAATCACTTCTGCGGATAAATCACCGCTTGCAACTTTTTCAGCAACTTCAAGTGCGCCATGCAAAGGAATGGTAATACTTCGAGTTATAATCCATGCAAAAAAAACACCAATAAGCGATGCTATAAACAGTACGCTAAACAACAAATAATTCACCCTCGCGCTAGATGCGCTTGAGTCGTCAAAAACTTGTTTTGACATACTCTCTTGAAAACTCACTAGTTTATTTATTTCTTGAATTGATTTTGAACTCAAAGGGTCAATTACGCTGGAGATAATTTTCACAGCACCTTCGCCATTAAAGGCCAATGCCTGACCAATCGCATCTTTTAATGGCTTTTCTATTTCCTTATCGATTCTTGAAACCTCAGCTAGAATTTTCTTTTCATCATCAACAAGTCCTAGCTCAGAAATTTTATTTTTCGCATCATCGTATAACTTGCGCTGCGCTTTAACTCGCCCATCTTCTTTTTGCATTTCAGCAACATCGGTTTGCAAACCAATATTTCTCATTGCAATACCGCCTTCGAATAACGCACTTTTCATGGCATTCGCCAATGCTTGTTTCTGACTCGCTGTATTCAATCCCTCAATCATGGCATTTCTGCTATTGGATGCGAATATATTTACTAAGACAACAGTAAGGATAAGCCCAGCAAGTATCACACCAAAGCCAACACCTAAACGAGCGCCGATACGAAAATGACGTAAATTCACTTTGCTTGCCTCTTTAATTTCGAACAAAAAAAACTATTTTGTTGCCATGTGAATGGCCGTATGCAAAAACCCACTTAAACTACCTGATCCACTAAACCCATCTCAGCACTAGACATTAATTTAACGATGTCAACCAAGATCAACATTCGCTCTTCTAGCGTTCCGAGTCCGATCAAAAAATCACCGCTAAAAGTTGTTCCCATTTCTGGTGCTGGCCTTACTTGCTCAGGCAAAAGCGTCATCACATCAGAAACACTATCCACAACCATACCAACGATGCGCCCCTCGATGTTTAAAATAATCACTACAGTAAACTGATCATACGTGGGGTTACCGAGGTTGAATTTGATTCGCATATCAACAATTGGAACGATAATCCCTCGTAAGTTAATCACACCTTTTAAAAAATCTGGCGCATTTGCGATTCTAGTTACAGCTTCATAACCTCTAATTTCCTGAACCTTCAGAATATCTATCCCATATTCTTCTTGCCCTAAGGTAAAAGCCAAAAATTCTTGGAGCGCTAGATCAGTTCGCTCTCTCTCAGTCTGTGATGAATTACTAGAAACTTCCATAGTTTGTGCCATTTTTTTCTCCTATTATTTAACTATCCGAACACAATTTATCGAGCGGATCGCAGTAATGCTGCCACATCCAAAATTAACGAAACACCACCATCGCCCAAAATCGTTGCGCCAGAAATCCCAGGCACCTTGCGATAGTTTGATTCAATGTTTTTCACGACAACTTGTTGCTGTCCGACTAGGTCATCAACTAACAATGCGGCTTTCTTGCCATCAACCTCGACAATAACAGCAATCCCTTCAGATGGATTTGAGAATTTTGGGATAATATTAAAACTCTCAAATAAAGCAATCAACGGTAAATATTCCTCCCTAACCTTGATAACACGTCCCTTTCCATTGATTTCTTTAACATCCACCGCGGCCGGTTGCAAGGATTCCATGACGAATCCCAGAGGTAAAATGTAAATTTCATCGCCAACTCTTATAGACATACCATCGAGAATCGCAAGCGTTAATGGAAGAGATATAGTAATCGTCGTTCCAAACCCTTTTGCCGAGCGGATATCCACAGTCCCGCCCATCGCACTTATATTTCGCTTGACAACATCCATGCCAACGCCACGTCCAGAAACATCTGTAACTTCATCTGCAGTAGAAAAACCCGGTGCGAAAATCAATTGCCAAACATCACTATCGGGCATTGCATCATAAACTGGCAAACCACTTTGTCTGGCTTTAGTGAGAATTTTATCTCTATGCAATCCACCGCCATCGTCACTTACTTCGATAACAATGTTTCCACCTTGGTGAACCGCCGAAAGCGATAATTTCCCAGAGGCATTTTTTCCTGAGGCAGTCCGTATCTCGGGAACCTCTATCCCATGATCAATACTATTTCGCACCAAATGTGTTAATGGATCCACAATTCGCTCGATTAAACCTTTATCAAGCTCGGTTGAGGCTCCGTAGGTAATAAACTCAACTCGCTTACCTAGCTTGGTGGCCAGGTCTCTTACCATTCTAGGAAAGCGTGAAAATACATAATCCATAGGCATCATACGAATGGACATCACGGCTTCTTGTAAATCCCTAGTATTTCTAGTTAAGTGTGCAATAGTACTTAACAATCTCTCATTTAAAAGTGGGTCTAAATCTTGCGTTCTTTGCTCTAACATCGCTTGAGTGATAACTAGTTCGCCAATTAAATTTACTATTTGGTCTACTTTTTCGATTCCGACCCGAATTGTGGACGACTCATGAGAAGCTGGATGTTTTTCAGTCTCTTTCTTGGGCTGTTGTTTTTGATCTGAAGAGGCCCCGTGATGATTCAATAATGACTGAGAAATTTCAATATCACTGTCGAATTTAGTCGCATGAACCACATTCGGTGAAAACATAGGGTCCATTGGCTCAAAAAAGCCATAACCCAACTCATCCTCTGAAAGACTTTCAGTTCCTGCACTTGGAGTTAATGGCGTAATGCTTATTTTTAAATCATTTGGATCTAAAATGAATGAGCAAATTGCAACAATATCATCTTCCGTCCCACTGCTTTCCAAGTTCAAAACACTAACACCGCTACCGTTTACCTGTTTGCTAATTGATCCTAGCAAACCCAATTCAGACACAAT
Organism: Undibacterium parvum; assembly: GCF_003955735.1. Taxonomy (NCBI): domain Bacteria; kingdom Pseudomonadati; phylum Pseudomonadota; class Betaproteobacteria; order Burkholderiales; family Oxalobacteraceae; genus Neoundibacterium; species Neoundibacterium parvum. Next base: position 85,529 of record NZ_CP034464.1, read on the forward strand.
TGCTTCAGTTTCATTTGAAGATAACTTAGGCAGCTCAATGACAAAAAGATGAGTGTAGTTTGCTGGCGCCAAGATTTTTTTCTCTGCCTGAATAAAATTTTCAGTCGGCATTGCAGGCGAGATATCTTCTTGAGACAACGACTGCAATAACATTCTTACATCAGCCACCGCATCTTGATCCACCGAGGTTCCTAAACGATGTCCATCCAACTGCATTTTTAGTACGTCCTTAGCAGCCAAAAAAGCTTCGACATGCTCGGAGGTTAAAGTCATTTCGCCTTTTCGAATTTTATCTAAAAGGGACTCCAAAACATGTGTCACTTCGGCCATATCTACAATGCCGAACGTAGACGCACCTCCCTTGATGGAGTGCGCAGCACGGAAAATTGCGTTCAAATCCTCTGGGTCTGGCGAGGAAATATCTACAGCCAGCAGCAACTTTTCTTTCTCGGCGAGAAGTTCTTCTGCCTCGTCAAAAAATACCTGGAAAAATTGACTCATGTCAATTGCCATCATCGCGCTCCATCATATAGTCGTCAGTGCTTGGATTATCTACTTTTCATCAGCCAATTACTTTTTTTACGACTTCCGTCAATTTTTGTGGATCAAATGGTTTTACCAACCACCCATTTGCCCCTGCAGCACGCCCCTTATTTTTCATGTCATCACTCGATTCTGTGGTTAACATCAAAATAGGAACTTTTTGATAGGTAGCTAATGCACGCAATGACTTAATCAAAGTAAGGCCATCCATACGGGGCATGTTTTGATCTGTCAAAACAAGATCAAACACTTGATTTTTTGCTTTTTCCAAACCGTCCTGTCCGTCTACTGCTTCGACCACCTGATAACCTGCTGCTTTTAAACTAAAGGCTACCATCTGTCTCAACGAGCCAGAATCATCCACCGCTAAAATTGTCTTGGACATCATCACTCCATTATGCAAATTAAGGCAATACGCCCTCAAATATCAACTTTAAAACAGCTCAATATCACCACTATCTAAATGCTTTTGACTTACCGCTTTACGCAAAATACTTTTCAATTCGACACTTTGACTCTCCAGCGTGACGGACATGTTCTTTAGTAAAACAGCAATTTCATCGACATCACCATCATGCGGAATTCCATCGCCGACTACCCCCAAGGAACTTAGGACTTCACGGAGACCGACACTTCTCTGCAGGGTTCTAGATATTAATTGACTGGTCAAATCCTGGAACTGCAAGCTTGTGACTGCTGCATTGATATGGGAGGCTATTTCGCTTTGAATTATTTTTAATCGATCAATACTCTGATCGGATGCACCACCGGAAGAAATGAGAACGTTGATCTCATCTTGCTGGCTAGATACCGCGGTATGCAAAGCCAAAAAACTTGCTCCAAGCTTCTCAATCGCCTCAGCCAAAAGAATAGTTGTTTGAACAAGGTCCGTCTCTAATTCGATCAAATGCTCATTTCCGTGGTCCGAAACCCCAGCAAGTAACTGTTTAACTTGAGAACCTAACATTTTCTTTTTTGACATCTTAAGCATCCCAATTTTCAGTTTGATGTTGCAGCTTGATACCAAACACTCAATCGCCAGCCTTATCTTTAGCGTTTATTGCAACATCGCCCGAATTCCCCACATCAATAGAACCACCATCTTGCGATGCAGATAGATCTGCTTTCTTATTCATAACAATAATGCTAATACGTCTATTTATGGGGTTTAATGGATCATTTTTATCAAATAAAACAGAAGAAGACAGGCCAACTACCCGCAATACTTTTGTCTCATCCATGCCGCCGTATATCAACTCTCGGCGAGATGCATTCGCACGGTCCGCCGACAACTCCCAATTACTATATCCTTTTTCACCACTGCCGTACGGCGCTGCATCGGTATGCCCAGACAAACTTATTCGATTCGGTACATCGTTAAGTGTACGACCTATCTCATGCAAAATTTCTCTAGTGTAAGGTTGCAGATCCGCTTTTGCAGACGCAAACATCGGACGATTTTGCTCATCAACCATTTGTATTCGCAGACCTTCAGTCGTAATATCCAACAGCAGCTGTTTTCTATATTGTTTCAAACTAGGACTTGAATCAATCGCCGCTTCAATTTTTTCCTTTAAAACCTTTAATCTTTCAGCATCAACTTTTGCTAACGCGGCTTCCGCAGCCTGCAAATTGTAGCTTTTCTTAGGAGACTCTACTTCGCCTTTTCTATTTTGTCCTTCTCGCAAACTCAAATCTTTACCGCCGCCTTTGATAATGCTCGAGCTATCTCCACTCCCGTCACCACCAGCCATTGCAACTTTCAATGGGGTCTTAAAATACTCTGCAATTCCTTGCAAATTACCCTTTGCATCAGAACCAAGAAGCCACATTAATAAAAAGAACGCCATCATCGCCGTCACAAAATCTGCGTAAGCAATTTTCCAAGCGCCCCCGTGATGACCGCCAGCAACCTTCTTTATACGCTTGACGATAATAGGTCTGAGTTCTTCATTCGCCATATGAGTGTTTACGTCAAAACTTTATTTTGATTTAGATTGTTTAATATGCTCTTCTAACTCACTAAAACTAGGCCTTTCGGTCGAATAGAGAACTTTACGCCCAAACTCAACCGCTAAGGCTGGGGCATACCCATTCAAACTAGCAAGTAAGGTTACTTTTACACACTGAAAAGTTTTTGATGACTCATCTAACTGCTGCTCCATTAATCCAGCTAGCGGACCGACAAAACCATATGCCAACAAAATACCTAAAAACGTTCCCACCAAGGCATGCGCAATTAATATACCCAATTCAGCTGGTGGAATACCCACAGACTCCATAGTATGCACAACCCCCATTACTGCTGCGACGATGCCAAAGGCTGGAAGGCCGTCCCCTAATTTAGCAATAAAATGTGAAGGCCCTGCAGCCTCATGATGATGAGTTTCCAACTCGTTATCCATCAAATTTTCTATTTGAAATGCGTCCATATTTCCAGAAACCATCAGTCGCAAATAATCACTAATAAACTCCATCATGTGATGGTCTGTGACGATTAAAGGATATTTGCTAAACAATGGACTCTCTTCGGGCTTTTCTATGTCCCCCTCAATAGACATTAAGCCTTCTTTACGTATTTTGGTTAACACGTCGAATAACATAGTCATCAGCTCCATATAAAGGGCCTTTGTATACTTAGAGCCTTTTAGCACTCCAGGCAAAGCTTTGAGCGAGGCTTTTAAGGTCTTACCAGTATTACCAACTAAAGATGCGCCGACCGCCGCTCCCCCTATCATTAATAATTCGAGTGGCTGGAACAAAACAGCAAGATGTCCGCCGGACATTACGAATCCGCCGAAAACAGATCCCATAACAACAATATAGCCAACGATGACTAACATGCCTAATACTCCTTAATGAATTTCGATTGCGAGCTATTTTTTGAGCATGGGCGTCAATTAATGAACGAGATAATCGACTGCATAAAGACTGAATGTTGCCTCTAATATTGCCCAAGGCATACACTTACATATTCCATTATATGCGCCATACGTAGAGAAAAGGTTCTTTCTCGGCTATATTAATACACAAATCTGGCTCGACATCGGGAATTATGAATTCATAGCTCAATAACAAGGTGCCTGGCTTCATTTCTGCGATCGCCTTTACCCATAAGTTACTCATTGCCACCGGTGATAAATATGCAAACACGACGTCGTACTCACCAAAATTCGCACGCTCGTAATTGCCAAAAATAAATCGAACCGGTGAGCTAGCAAACCAAGCTCGGAAATAGCTAATAGCCCATGGCAAAGGTGCGATCTCAATGCCGACAAATGAAGATTCTTTGCGGACGGCCGACAATTTGAATAACAAGCCACCTAATCCGCTTCCTACATCAACAAATCGGAATTTACTATCCGGGGGTAGTAAATTAAGCACGGCTGGAAGCAAAGCCGAAGTCGAAGGAAAATAAGGGACTTGGGTTCGAAAAATAGACCAATAGATTAAAGTCAAAAAAACAAATCCACACAAATAATAAGTCGGCGAAATTTCAGCGATTAATAAAATGGGGACAAGAAGAGGAAACAAAAATTGAATTACGATCCACCACCAATCCAATTCCCACAAAAATGTTAAAAAGGCCGCGAACGCAGCCTGAAATACAACATAAAAAACAATCGATGGGGGACTATCTAGAGTGAAACGAAGAACTATGGACATCAAAAAACAAAGGAGCATTGAGGTCGACTGAATCAGTATCGCCAGAATTGAAGGCGAAAGCGAGTCAAGACCCAATTTAAGAGCACTATTTATGCGCTGAATAGTCAATCCTATCTTCAAAAGCATTCCAGAAAAATATTCCCTTCATGCTACCATATCCAATAAGGGTTCTACATCCCTAAGTTTTTTCGTCTTGCCTGCGCGAGAAGGAACATTGCAAAGCCCACAAGCATAATGGTCATGCAAATCCATAGAGTGCGCAACAAATTGCCCGCCACACTTACTGCATTTTACAAACGAAAGCATTTTCCCATCAAAAAATCGAACCAGAGTCCATGCGCGTGTCATTGACAATATTGGCTCATCGCCAGCAGCGACCGGGAATTGCTCTAAATACAAACGATACGCCTTAACCACAGCCTCGATACCAACAATACCAGCGTGCTCCTGCAAGTATTTGTGAATATTCATAAATAAAGACGAATGTATATTTGGTTGCCAAGTAACAAACCAGTCAGTTGAAAATGGCAACATTCCCTTGGGCGGAGACACCCCTTTAAGCTCTTTATATATTTTCAAAAGCCGCTCACGCGACAGCGAAGTCTCGGACTCAAGCAACTGTAGACGAGCGCCCAAATTAACCAAATCTATCGCCAGTTGAATGTCATGTGCTTCACTTACTACACTTTTGGTTGCCATGCTGCCACCCATTTTCAATTTTAAAAACAAAAGAGATTTACTTAATTAATCTCTTCAACTGCCTGCCCAGCCATTAAGATCGCAGCATGAGAGTGAGCCAGTGAACGTTCTTTATTGTAATTGGTCAACATGCATAAAATTGCGCTATCTTCGAAGCGGAACCTTGCAAGCATCATATTCGAGCCAGCCAATTTTAGAATCTGAGAGTTATTTAAACCCTCTATCAGATCAGCAATTTCCTTACCAATACCAAGGCGGAATATGGCGGTAGGCTTATCGGCACGAATCATCTGCTGGGCCAACATTAGATAGCTTAAGTTAGCGTCGCGAATTTCAGCCATTATATCGTTCGGTGTCATGTCCTACCCCCATCGTGTTTAACCTGGCCAAACTTCATTGCCAGTGAGATACATTGTGAGACTAAGGAAAATACCGGTGTATAGGTGAAACTCTAAGAATGTTTTCAAAAAACGGAAATCGCCCGTAGGAATTATTCCTACAAGCAAATATTAACATCTACAAAAATTAAATTCGTAGAAATTTGATGCATTTACAAAACAAGAAAAAATTTTAAAGTTACTTTAAAATCATGGACTTAAAATTAAAAAGTATTCAATCATCTCAAGCTACACAAACATTAACGACAGCAAAAGTGAAAACTTTAGGGTAAATCGAAAAAATATTTAATTTAATTTTTCTTAGTTTATTTAACGGTCGAAAATCGAAAAACTTTAGGCAAAAGTGATGTTTTTTTGAGAAATAGCAAAATCAGCGATGCAGTTCGAATATCTGATCGCTTTTTTGTGTATTTAAAAGAAGGATTTGGGAAGGCAAAAAAGATCTACGGCAAAAAGACTCACCGAAATAGTGAGCGCCATAACGCCTGGATTACTGCTCTACACAAAGGTTAAGGAGAATGAAATGCGCCCCAACCTCTCAATTACTTAGATTTGATTCCATATGCTTTTGCCACGAACATCCTTATCCAAGCCGGTTAGCAGCAGCTCATGCTCAGTCATCTCAGACTCTTCAGCCAAACAAAGCAATACATCATGCATAGGAAGATCTATCAGCACATCAGTAAGTACTGGTGCAACCTCCTCTTCTTGTATTTCGATAGAAAAGCTATTTTGCCCACGGGACATCGCCAAAAACACATCGGCCAATAATTCGGCATCCAATAATGCACCGTGTAATTTCCGGTGAGAATTGGAAATTTCATATCTATCACACAATGAATCTAAAGAATTGCGCTTACCTGGGTGCAGTTCTTTTGCCTGAACCAAGGTGTCTGTGATTTGTTCAACAAACTCAGGGAATAAAGGCATTCCCAAAAGTGTTAATTCAGCATTTAGAAAGCCGACGTCAAACGGTGCGTTATGAATAACAATTTCCGCGCCTTGAACATACTCCAAAAATTCCTTTGAGATTTCAGCAAATTTTGGTTTATCACGCAAAAACTCTGTCGTTAATCCATGAACAGCCAATGCGCCCTCTTCAGAATCACGCTCAGGATTAATGTAACAATGAAAATTATTGCCGGTTAATTTACGGTCAATTAATTCGACGCAACCAATTTCTATTACTCTATCACCACCTCTGGCGTTCAATCCCGTGGTTTCCGTGTCTAAAACAATTTGTCTTTTCATTACAGATATCCTTATCTACCAACTAAGACAGCGTTATTGCCTTAACATTAATCCGCTTGCCATCTGAAATTTATCAAATTTTCACTATCCAATTGGAAAAGTTCCGAATGCGTGCCGACCTTGGCCGCATGTAACAATTTACCATTGACATACAAAAATGGTAATCGCTGCCTTTGCCAAAATGGTATTTTTAGTGTTTGAAAATGGCTCTTAATATCGCGTGTGGATCGGTTTGCGGCAAGCTTTAAGCGCTCTCCGCCTTCGCGTCCGCGCAAACAAAGCTTTTGCTGCATCAACCAGTCTTTATCAACGCCGTATCTTGCCTCTTCAAAATGCATAGTTCCTGAAAAATCCGCGAAATAAATCGCTGCTTCACCATTCCATATGAATTCTTTGGGTGCGACTAACTCATCACCTGTGGGCAAGGCTGACGCATAAATTCTATCTTTATAACGATGAACACCCAATTTATCATGATGGATAGTAATCTTTGCATCATGCCTAGCGTCAAAAAGTTGATGGCGCATTTCAGCTAATCGTGCGGTCGATGGCATACGCACACCCAAGGTAGAAAACCAATACCTCATTAAATTCTCTATCCTGTCGATACTAAGCAGTCGCATTTTTTCGATTTGCAAAGCATCATCTATCAGGCATGCTGCCATATCGATCTGCGCAAGTTCATTCAACAAGCGGCCGGCCGTTTGCACATGCCTGGCACTTCTGGCTAACCTAGTCGTATAACCTAGCGAAATTTTTGACAGAACAGGCATGACCTGTTGTCGTAATGCATTTCTAGCGTATCGACAATCAAAATTCGATTCATCCACAACGTAACTAATTTCATACGATGTAGCAAAGTCTAATAACATCTCTTTGCTCAGACCCAGAAGTGGTCTGGCAATGAGCAGATCTTTATTCAAAAGCAGTGCCGGTGCATAATTAAACAAATCCATGCCGGACAGCCCAGAAACACCGGAGCCACGCAATAGTTGTAGCAGAAGCGTCTCAGCCTGATCATCTTGATGATGGGCAGTCAGCAATAACGAAGTCTTAAATTGCGCACACAAGCCGCCTAATGCACGATAACGTTCGGCTCTGGCCGTAGCCTCAATTCCTTCGGGACTATTAAGATCAATGTGAACTTTTACCGAAGAAAAGACAACTCCAATTTTTTCACAAGTAGATTGACAATGCGCAAGCCATTCATCCGCATTTTGACTCAAGCCATGATGTACATGAAAAGCAAAAATTGGAATCTGTTTTTCTCTGCAAAAACTAGCTGCGAGCGAGAGTAGAACTGCAGAATCAAGCCCGCCACTATATGCAATTGCGATTCCGCGCTGCACAGCATCTGGGGCTTGTTCTGAGATGATCGACGATATTACTTCTTCAAAGCGCTGCTTGAGCGCCTTATCACTGGGGTTCACGGACTTCATTCAGACGATTTTGTTTCCTTGAATTTACCGTAAGTCATTAACTTTTCATGGCGAGCATTCAGCAAATCCTTAGTCTTCACACCTTGAAATTGACGCAAGGTGTCAGCCAAAGCACGCTTCACCAATGCGCACATTTGCTTAGGGTCGCGATGTGCGCCACCCAAAGGCTCGTTAATAATCTTATCGATTAAACCCATTGCTTTCAATCGATGCGCAGTTAAGCCTAAAGCCTCCGCCGCATCCGATGCGCGATCAGAGGTTTTCCATAAGATCGATGCGCAACCCTCTGGGGAAATAACTGAGTAAGTTGCATACTGCAGCATCAATACAGCGTCACCAACTGCGAGTGCCAACGCACCACCGGAACCACCCTCTCCAATAATGGTCGCAATTAAAGGCACTTTAAGTTCAGCCATCACATAAAGATTATGTCCAATCGCCTCAGACTGGCCACGCTCTTCTGCATCGATACCTGGCCAAGCACCAGTAGTGTCGACAAAAGTAAACACAGGGATGTTAAATTTTTCCGCCAGCTTCATCAGGCGCATTGCCTTACGATAACCTTCAGGCTTAGGCATGCCAAAATTGCGCAATGCGCGCTCTTTGGTGTCACGTCCTTTTTGGTGCCCGATAACCATGCAGGCTTGACCATTAAAGCGCGCCAGTCCACCCACGATTGCTAAATCATCGGCAAAACTACGATCGCCATGCAATTCATGAAAATCAGTAAAGATCTGATTCACATAGTCCAGTGTATATGGGCGCTGGGGATGACGTGAAATCTGCGAAACTTGCCAAGGCGTTAATTTTGCGTAAATATCCTTGGTCAGCATTTGGCTTTTCTGGGAAAGCCTATCAATCTCCTCAGAGATATCGACTGCTGAGTCATCTTGCACAAAGCGAAGTTCTTCAATTTTTGTTTCTAGTTCTGAGATTGATTGCTCAAATCCTAGGAATGTCGTTTTAGACATCGTGCCTCCTTCAAATTCAACACGAGTTAAAAAAATGGTTAACTAATTACCAACTAAGTTGCAACTGGATCAAGACTGCGCCATAAATACCAGGTAGCGACGGTGCGCCACGGCTCCCAGTTTGCGGCGACTTCTCTTATGTCACTGCGTGATACTGGTTCACCGGAGAAATAGTTAAGACTAATTCCCTTCAGCAAACTAGGATCATCCAGAGGTAAAATATTCGGCCTTAGCAAATTAAAGATTAAAAACATTTCGGCAGTCCAGCGGCCTATACCTCTAATTTGCATCAATTCAGCGATCACATTTTCATCTGTCATCTCCGCCCACTTGTCCACGTGCAGTCTTTTTTCTTTGAAATGTTCTGCAAGATCGAGAATATACTCTATTTTTCTCTTGGAAAGTCCACAAGCTGCGAGTTTCTCCGCGCCAGCTTTATTTACTTGCAAGGGAGTCGACTTTGGGCAAACCTCTAAAAATTTCTGCCAAAGCAGGTTGGCGGACTCTGCAGAAAGTTGCTGCGCTACGATAGATCGCGTTAATGTGGTAAACGGATCATCGTGCGCAACCAAATACAAATCGCCAAACTGAGGGATAAGTTTGCGCATGATACGGTCACGCTTCATTAATTCACTTTTAGCATTTTCCCAATATTCTGGAAGATGTGGCTTATCTGCTGGTAATCTCAAAACATTTTCCATTCTAGTAATACCCTACGCCATTCGGTTACGCCGCCAGTTTCATCCTCAAGAAGCGCGCTTCCGATAGCTACGTATTTTGAATTTGATGAGATTTTGCAAATATTATCTTCTTTGCTTCCGATCTAAGCTGAATTTTAGCGTCTATTTGTGTTGCATCTACACAATCCAACAAGAAGTTTCACATTCTGATCGAATTAATAAGAGAAGTCATCATCGCAATTGCAATATCACTGCAAAAAAATTAATTTCATTTGGAGCTAGATTTTCAGGCTTAGACTTCACTAGCGCAAGCAAAAAAATGCATCTCCATCAAGCCTTGTGAAATTGGTTTTAGTCAACTCTTTTCTTATTGTTCATAAGTAAAAGAACTAAAGCATATCAAAAACCCAAAATTCACACATATTTGTTAAGATGTCGCACTATATTCAGTATAACATCGCTGCCTAGTGTTCTTCTGTTCTCAAATGAAACCAAGTCAATTTACTATGCGCCATCTCTTAAAAAGTGTTTTTGCACTTTCAGTAGTGTCCTTCGCCCTTCTTCCAACCCCTAGCTTTGCCGATGATGCCAGTGATGCGGGTAAACTATTAAGGGCTGGCCAATTGCCTGAAGCGATGCAGAAAGTCGACGCTGTATTGGCTCAGCGTCCCAAAGATGCACAAATGCGCTTTCTCAAAGGCTTGATACTGGCTGAGCAGAATAAAAATGCCGAGGCCATTACTATCTTTACTAAACTAACTGATGACTACCCTGAGCTGCCAGAGCCATATAATAATTTGGCGGTACTGTATGCATCTAGTGGTCAATACGATAAAGCGCGCACCGCTTTAGAAATGGCGATAAGAACTAATCCCACCTACGGCACTGCACATGAAAATTTGGGCGACATCTACGCCAAGCTTGCCAGCCAAGCCTACGACAAAGCACTGCAATTAGATTCTGCAAACTCTGGCGCCAAATTGAAACTTACTTTAGTGAAAAGTTTAATTGGTAACACCACTGGCGGCAGCAATCCAAAAACAGCGATGCCTGCGGCCACAGTCGCACCTCAAGTGGTCAATCAAAACTCTGTGAGCAAACCAACAGCGTTGCCCGCCACGGTGGCCAAAGCTGAACCTGCGCCAGCTAAAATTGCCGCACTCAAGGTAGAGCCAGCTGCGCCTAAAGTGGAAACTAAACCAGTTGCAAAAGTGGCCGCTGCTACAAACACCGATCAAAGCGACATACTAAAGGCCACCGAAGACTGGGCAAAAGCCTGGAGCAGCAAAGATACCAACGCTTATCTAGCGCATTACGCGAAAGACTTCCAAACGCCTAAAAATGAATCCCGCAAAGCGTGGGCAGAAGAGCGCCGCGCCCGCATTGAAGGCAAGGGTCGCATCAATGTCAAAATAGAGACGCCAAAAGTGACCGTTGATGGGCATACGGCCAGCGTTAAATTTCGCCAGATTTATAGCTCGGACCAACTCACCGCCAACAGCCGAAAATCTTTAGAGATGGTTAAGCAAGATGGCAAGTGGCTCATCAAGGCAGAGCGCACGGGTAGCTGATGTTTCGTTTCGCATTAAATTTACCGCCTACACTTTGGTCGGCTGGAAAAACTTTTTTTTATTACAGTATTTTTTTAACGGCGACAGCAATGCTTGCATTGCCGCTAGCTGTGTACGCAAAAAAAGTGACTGACAGGGAAACACCCTCCGAGCTTAGCCAACCACTGCCAAATCCCGAAGCCCTGCTGATTGAGGTCTATCAGAGTCTGGGGGCTAGCAATCTGCACAAAGCGCAGCAAAAGATTGATGAATTAATCTTAGCCTATCCGCATTTTCAGCTGGCGCATTTAATTCGCGGCGACTTACTGCTGATGCATACGCGCCCCGTGAGTAGTTTTGGGGCGGCCCAAAATGCCACGCCAGACAAGCTGAAAGATTTTCGCGACGAAGCCAGTGCCAGACTGAGAGCGATACGCGAAAAACCTGATCCTGACCTGATACCACGCAGTATTCTGCAGCTCAGAGATGATCAGAAGCAAGCACTGGTGGTCGATGCCAAACGTTCACGCATCTATGTGTATGAGCATACGGCTGGCCAACTAAAACTGGTCAGCGACTATTACATTAGCCAGGGCAAGCTTGGCATGAATAAGTTTAAAGAGGGTGATCAAAGAACCCCGACTGGCGTGTACTACATTACCAGTCGACTCGCTGGTGCCAAACTGCCCGATTTTTACGGGCCTGGTGCGCTGCCGCTTAACTATCCTAATGAATGGGATAAACTCAATGGTCGCAGCGGTTCAGGAATTTGGTTGCATGGCGTACCATCCGATAATTTTAGCCGTGCCCCATTGGCCTCGGATGGTTGTGTCGTACTAACCAACCCGGATTTTCTGAAAGTGGCGGCTAGCATCGACATAGGTAAAACCCCGGTCATCATTAGTGAACAGGTAGAATTCGTCAACCGGACTAAGTGGAATGCAGACAAGCAAATTGCCAGCAAACTGCTCGAAGATTGGCGTATCGACCTTGAAAGTTTGAGTGCGAATCGTTTGCTGGCTAACTACTCGCGTAACTTCAAAAACCTGCAAGGCGAAAATCTCAACACATGGTTCCCCAAGCAACAACAAGCTTGGGATGGTGCCCGCGAAATTTCGATAAAATTGCGCGATGTTACCCAGTTTCGCTATCCGGCAAAAGAAGAAATTATTGTCAGTACCTTTACTCAAGACACGCTAATCGGCAAGACTAAAACCAGTTTTCGCAAACGCCAATACTGGATCAAGGAAGCGTCTAAATGGCGCATTATTTATGAAGCTCTGGTTTAATTAATGAGGTCAATTATGTTTTCTTTCAAACGTCGTCGCTTTACTAAACTGTTTGCAGCTTCAATTTTAGCTTTGAATACTCAGCTCGCCATGAGCGAGGCTTTGACCAATGTGGCGATCAAAACTTCTATGGGCGAAATCGTACTTGAGCTGTACCCAGAGCGCGCACCGAAGACGGTAGAAAACTTTCTGCGTTACGTCAAGGCAGGACATTACAGCAATACTATCTTCCACCGTGTCATCGATAATTTCATGATACAGGGCGGTGGCTTTGATAAAAAAATGCAGGAAAAATCGACTGGCAAACCAATCGCACTGGAAGCGCGCTATGCCTTGGATCACGACTTAAAAAATGAGCCAGGTACGATAGCGATGGCGCGTACCAATGATCCAAATTCTGCGACCGCGCAATTCTTCATTAACGTCAACGATAATGACTTTTTGAATCATCAAATTCTGCCCGAAGGCGACCCGGTGGAATACTCCAGACGCGGTGAAATGATCAAGTCTAGCCGCGCACAAGCGCTGAACGCAACCGCTGGTTACACGCCATTTGGTAAAGTCATCAAAGGCATGGACGTAGTCGAGAAAATCAAGGTGGTGCGCACCAACGGCAACAGCGGCATGATGCCGAACGTGCCTCTGGAAACCGTCACGATAGAGTCGATCAAAGTCATTAAGTAATTTATTCGTGCGCGATCGTAAGTAATCGTACGTAATCGTTCGCAATATTCCGCAATATTATGCAGCTTTAACTATTAGCCAACTAAACTTCACGCAAGGATCATCATGGCCGTCATTTTATCCACGAGCATGGGCAATATCACGATAGAACTCGATGCAGAGAAAGCACCGCAGACCGTTGCTAATTTCATTTCTTACGTAGACTCGGGTCATTACAATGGCACGATTTTCCATCGCGTCATTGATGGCTTCATGATACAAGGCGGCGGTTTTGAGCCTGGCATGAAACAGAAAGCCCACAATGCACCGATACCCAATGAAGCCAACAACGGTTTAAAAAACACCCTGTATTCAGTCGCCATGGCACGCACCAGCGACCCACATTCGGCTTCAGCGCAATTTTTTATTAATATGACCGACAACAGCTTCCTTGATTACCCAGGTCAAGATGGTTGGGGCTACTGCGTGTTTGGCAAAGTCACTGCTGGCACTGAAGTGGTAGACAAAATTAAGGGCGCGAAAACCACCCGTACCGGCATGTTTCAAGATGTCCCGGTCGAGAATATCGTGATAGAAACTGCGACGATAGTCTGATTTTTTTGCGCAGCTGAACTACAGTGAAGACCACCACCGCCCCGCAGGCGCCAGCAAAATTGCTTGCGCTGTTTGCTTCCGACATCCATCTCGATCCCGCGCTGCCACGCACCACCAACTATTTTCTTAATTTCCTAAAACAGCAAGCGCCACTGGCCGAGCGTCTGTATTTGCTGGGGGATTTATTTGAATATTGGGCCGGCGATGATGATATGGATGCGCCCTATCATCAGATGATCATTCAAGCTTTACGCGATCTCAGCGATGCCGGAACCGCGATTTTTTGGATCGCTGGCAATCGTGATTTTTTAGTCGGTAATGCGTTTGCTGACGCCACTGGCTGTCAGCTATTACCAGACCCAAGCCTGATTCATTTGGCTGGCCACACCATTGGCATCACGCATGGCGATGCCTTGTGTACCGACGATGTGGGCTATATGCAATTCCGGAAAATGGTGAGGCAAAGCCAGTGGCAAGAGACATTTTTGCAGCAACCCTTGGCGCAAAGAAAAGCCATCATTGAAGGCATGCGCATCAACAGCAAGAGCGAACAAAAGTCGAAGAGCGCCGAGATCATGGATGCGCATCCAGATGCGATTAGCGCGCTGTTTAAGCAGCAGCAGGTAGCGATCATGATTCATGGCCATACGCATAGACCGGCGCGGCATCAGCACAGCGAAGGCCTGCGTTATGTCTTGCCCGATTGGGAGTGTGACGCCACAGCGCAAAATCTGCGCGGCGGCTGGCTAGCAATCGACCAAGACGGTCATTTTCTAGCGCACCTTGTGGATGGCAGCGACGATCTCTTATTTACAGGAATAAAAGATACTCCCCCCGAGTAATTTTCAGACGCCCATATAGTATATGCGCGATTGACTAGATACTAATCAGTTTTTGGGGGAGTATATTGCTAAATGAGCTTGCGGCTTAATCCACCAGGCAGTTAATCTGCTGTGGGTCTAGCTTATCGGCTTCCAACTGTTTTTCACAGGCGATCCCGGCAGCACAGACTGCTGCGGTCAATTTATCGATTTGCGCTTGCTGCGAAACGGCCTGATCTATCAGTTTATGCAGCGCCTTAGAGATAGGATCATCGCCATTGCCGGTCACCCCATACGCACTAAAAATTTGAGCGGCTTTCGCCTCGGCCTGTAGCTGCACATCTTTTTGTATCACATGCGCGGGATTACCCACCGCCGTGGCACCTGCCGGCACCGGCTTTACCACCACCGAGTTTGAGCCTATCTTGGCACCAGCGCCTATCGTAAAACCACCCAGCACCTTGGCACCAGCACCTACGATGACACCGGCCCCCAAAGTAGGATGCCGCTTCGCGCCGGCAGAAAGCGAAGTTCCGCCCAAAGTAACGCCCTGGTAAATCGTGCAATCGTCCCCTACTTCGGCGGTCTCGCCCACCACCACCCCAAAGCCATGATCGATAAACACCCGGCGGCCAATAGTCGCACCGGGGTGTATCTCTATACCTGTCAGTATGCGCGCCAGATAAGAGATGAAACGCCCCAGCCACTTCCAGCCACGCAACCAACACCATTTGGCCCAACCATGCATCACGATGGCTTGAAAGCCAGGGTAGCAGGTAATCACCTCCCAGGCAGTGCGGGCGGCAGGATCGCGTTGGATAATACTGGCAATATCTTCACGTAAGTGAGTAAACATGGAATGAATAAAAGTAAAAGAGAGTAAAGGAGAAAAACGAGAGCAAAAAAAGAGGGAAGAAAAGAGCGCAACTTGGCTATCTTAGCCTGCGCAGAAAAATTTTGCTGAGCAGGTGCGCTTTTAAAGCTTGAGCAAGATCAAAAAAAAGGGAAAGCCAAGCTTTCCCTTTTTTTATTCAGGCCAAAAACTAGCCGCGCGCTAAGCGCTGCCTACGCGCCTCATACAGACAAACCCCAGAAGCCACCGAGACGTTAAGACTCTCGACCGTGCCGAACATAGGAATCTGCACCAGCACATCACAGGTTTCTCTGGTCAAGCGGCGCATGCCCTCGCCTTCTGAGCCCATCACGATGGCGATACCGCCAGTAAAATCGACATCGTAAATGTCTTTTTCTACGTCATCAGAAGTGCCGACCAGCATGATGTCGCGCTCTTTTAATTCACGCAGAGTGCGCGCCAGATTGGTTACCGTGATGTAGGGCACTGTTTCAGCCGCGCCACTGGCAACCTTGGCAGCTGTCGCATTGAGGCCAACAGCACGGTCTTTAGGTGCAATCACCGCATGAGCACCAACACCATCAGCGACCCGCAAACAAGCGCCCAGATTATGCGGATCAGTAATCCCATCCAAAATCAATAACAAAGGCGGACCTTCTATTGCATCTAATAATTCATCGAGATTGCGAGCCAAGGATAATTCACCAGCCTTGGCCACCACGCCTTGATGACGGCGAGTGCCGACTATATTTGACAAACGCTGATCATCGGTAGGAATCACCCTGACTCCAGCCGACTTTGCAGCATGAATTAGATCTTGCATACGTCGATCAGAACGCCCGCTATCAACATAAATTTCCTCCACAGTCGAAGCCTCGTGACGGATGCGCGAGGTGACTGCGTGGAAACCAAAAATCATTTTACTTTTCATATTTACTTCTCACTCTTCTTAACACACATTGCAAACGCTAGCCTTGGACTATCGGGGTCCAACTACTAGCGTTTTTTCTTAGTCGATCTGGTATTTCTAGAGGCATTCCCGGCGCGTGCTGGAGTTGGTTTGGCGCGCCCAGAACCCTGAGCAGCGAGCGCTACAGGCTCGGTCGTAGTCCGCTTTACTGAGGATTTGCCTGTCGCCTTAGCCGATTTCGATCCTTGCTTACTGCCTTCGGCTATATGACTCTTGGCACGAGCGCCGCCCGCCATACGATCGCCCGGCATTGCAGCGCGCGCCGATGGCGCTTGCACGATAGACAAATCGATCTTACGCGCATCCAAATCAACCCGACTCACCTGCACCCGCACTCTATCGGTCAACTGATAGCGCTTGCCAGTACGCTCGCCGCGTAACTCATGCCTTGCATCATCGAACTGGAAGTAATCCGCACCTAGTTCGGTAATGTGTACCAAGCCTTCGATATAAATATCATCGAGCTGCACAAAAATACCGAACTGTGTCACTGCCGAAATCGTGCCGGTAAATTCTTCACCGAGTTTATTTTTAATGAAGTAACACTTCAACCAGGCCTCGACATCACGCGAAGCCTCATCTGCCCGCCGTTCATTGGCGGAACAATGGGTGCCAAGCGCATCCCAGATAGTCAGATCTTTTTCTGGCTTTTTCTTACCCGCAGCCTTATCCGCAACTTGCTGTTTGCGCGCCGCGTTCGAAATCGTGGTGTTGAGCAAACTGGCATCTATGCCTTTGGGCTCGTATTTTTTTCCGAGCAAGATCGCTTTGATGGCTCTATGCGTCAGTAAATCTGGGTAACGCCGTATCGGGCTAGTAAAGTGGGCGTAAGCATCGTAAGACAAGCCAAAATGGCCGATATTGTCGGGGCTGTACACGGCTTGCTGCATCGACCTTAACAACATGGTTTGCAATAAGGGTGCGTCCGGACGTCCCTTAACTTTTTGCATTAGCTCAGCATAATCGGAAGCTGTCGGTGAATCACCGCCGCCCAAATGCAAACTAACCTGTTTCAGGAAATTTCTGACCTGAGTTAATTTTTCTTTGGTTGGACTAGCATGAATACGGTAAGTACCAGGGTGCTTGTGTTGCGCCAATAAATCTGCAGCACAGACATTGGCCGCCAACATGCATTCCTCGATCAGCTTGTGCGCATCATTACGGGTGCGCGGCAGAATTTTCTCTATCTTGCCGACCGCATTGCAAACGATATAGGTTTCTGTCGTTTCGAAATCAATCGCACCGCGCAAATGACGCGCCTTCAATAAGGACTGAAAGCAATCGTACAAATGCAGGAGATGCGGCACCAAAGTCATGCGCTTGTTCGCCTCTGGGCCTTTGGTATTACCCAAAATGGCGGCGACTTCGGTGTAAGTGAAACGCGCTGCAGAGTGGATAACCGCTGGATAAAATTGATACGCCGTGACTTCGCCCTGTGCCGTAATCACCATGTCGCACACCAAGGTCAATCTATCGACATCGGGATTGAGCGAGCACAAGCCATTGGATAATTTTTCCGGCAGCATAGGAATAACCCGACGCGGAAAATACACCGAGGTGCTGCGCAATAAAGCATCACTATCCAAGGCGTCGTTAGGCTTGACGTAATGACTGACGTCAGCAATCGCAACGATCAACCTATGGCCTTTCACCCTACCGATTTTTACCGGTTCGCAATACACCGCATCATCAAAATCACGCGCATCTTCGCCATCTATCGTGACCATAGGAATATCGCGCAGATCAACTCTTTCGAGCAGATCGCCAGGTTTAACCTCGCTAGGTAGCTTGCTGGCAGCTTTTTTTGCCGGCTCAGAAAATTCGTGCGGCACGCCAAACTTTCTGACGGCAATTTCAATTTCCATGCCTGGATCGTCGACATCGCCCAGGATCTCAACTATTTTACCCACGGCCTGCGCGTATTTAGTCGGCTGCTCAATCAAGGCCACACTCACTACCTGACCTGATTTTGCTTTGCCAGGCGAACCTGAAATTAAAATATCTTGACTGAAACGTTTATCTTCGGGTGCGACTATCCAGGCACCATTTTCATTCAAGAGTCGCCCTATCACGTGGGTGTTGGCGCGCTCCAAAATTTCTACGATTCCGCCTTCCAGGCGACCGCGCCTATCGGTGCCGACCACGCGCGCGCTGACTCTATCGCCGTGCAAGACACGCTGCATCTCGCGCTCGGGCAAATACAGATCTTCACTACCGTCATCCGGCGTCAGAAAACCATAACCATCCCGATGACTGCTCACTCGACCGGAAATAAAATTCTCGTGGTTCGCCAGCGTGTAATTTCCCAATTTATCCAACTTGAGCTGGCCGTCTCTCTCCATCGCATTGAGGCGCCTCACCATGCCATCAAGCTCTTCAGGCTTGACACCTAAAGCGCCTGCGATCGTATCAATTTTTTGCTGACTTTTCGTGGTGCGCAGGATGCCGAGAATTTCCTCGCGGCTAGGGATGGGGTAGGAATGTTTATTCAAGAGGCTAGCGTCTTTTCTGTTGTAAATAACGTTTATCAGTACCTTCGCACCAACTCCCCCTAGTTTACCGGAGAGCTCCCAAATTACCTAACTTTACACTACTTATTATTTTCCTTTGCCCTGTATCAGGCAAGTATTAAATAAGTAAATCCCACCTAAGCCATTGACATAAACCTTAGATACTCTATAATCATGGTCTTCGTTGCCCACGTGGCGGAATTGGTAGACGCGCATGGTTCAGGTCCATGTGCCTTCGGGTGTGGGGGTTCGAGTCCCTCCGTGGGCACCAGCAGTTTTGAAAGCCCGTTGATACGTCAACGGGCTTTTTCATTTTCAGACAGTGCTTGCCTTCCGCGCACGCTCAAGTATTAAAATACCACTTCATTTAATTGCCACAGCCACAGCCAATACTATATAATTTTGCCTTCGCTGCCCACGTGGCGGAATTGGTAGACGCGCATGGTTCAGGTCCATGTGCCTTCGGGTGTGGGGGTTCGAGTCCCTCCGTGGGCACCAGCAATTTTAAAAGCCCGTTGATACGTCAACGGGCTTTTTCATTTCCGAAATAGCCCCCCCCCTCCTCCGGCTTAAGATTGAAACCTCAAAAAAAAATGGAAGCAAAATAAATTGCTTCCATTCTTCAAATATTAACTCTCGCCTTTTTTCAACCAGGCGCTGAGTTGATGCGGCCTTAGACTGTCGTACTCTTCAAAAGGCTGATGTATCCATGGATTACTTTCCAGATAATCGAGATAGTAATCTGGGCGTATCGACGAACAAGCCTTGCACCAGATTACCGCCGACTTCACATCCGTCACGGAAGGAAAATTTTCTCGTAGATGGTGCAACACCTTTTCCAAGGTAATTCCAGAATCGACCAAATCATCAACCACCAACACCCGCCCCTGCAAACTGCCTTTGGTCATGGAAATATATTTACCAATATCCAGCGCGCCCTGTAATGTGCCCGATTCTTCACGATATGAACTGGTCGACAAAATCGCCAAAGGTACATCAAAAATACGTGAAAAAATATCGCCTGGGCGCAAGCCGCCACGAGCCAGACACAATACCTGATCAAACTTCCAGCCCGACTCGTGTACTTTTAACGCGAGTTGCTCCACCGAGCGATGATAGGCATCCCAAGAAACCCAAAGGTCTTTTTCTGTAGATGTTGGTGTATTCATTTCTATTTCTTCTCAAACTTACTTACATGAATGGGTGACGTAAAACGATCGTTTCCTTGCGATCAGGACCAGTTGAAACCATATCGACGGGTACTCCAACCATTTCTTCAATACGCTTAATGTAGTTGCGCGCATTGAGTGGCAAAGCATCCAAACTCTGTGCGCCGACCGTGCTTTCGCTCCAACCTGGCATTTCCTCATAGACAGGGATGCAGCGAGCAGCATCTTCCGCGCCGACAGGGAAGATATCAACAGATTTCCCATCTATTGTGTAGCCAGTGCAGAGCTTCAAAGTCTCCAGGCCATCCAAGACATCCAACTTAGTCAGGCACATACCAGAAACGCCATTGATCTGCACCGAGCGCTTCAACAGCGCTGCATCAAACCAACCGCAACGGCGAGCACGCCCAGTAACAGTACCGAACTCATGACCGATACTGGACAAATGCTTACCCACACCTTCATCAGTCGTCAATTCGGAAGGGAATGGACCAGATCCTACGCGTGTCGTGTAGGCTTTGGTAATACCCAAGATGTAATGCAACATATTCGGACCAACACCGGTGCCAGCGGCGGCATTGCCGGCCACGCAATTACTCGATGTAACGAAAGGATAGGTACCATGATCCACATCCAACAGACTGCCTTGCGCCCCCTCAAACAAGAGGCTCGCGCCATTCTTGTGTGCAGCATACAAAGCGCTCGATACATCGGCAACCATAGGACGAATACGCTCTACGTTTGCCAACGCGTCATCTAGAGTTTTCTGATAATCGACAGCCGGTGCATTGAAATAATTCGTCAGAACAAAATTATGAAAATCGAGGTTTTCTTTGAGCTTTTCAGCAAAACGCACGGGATTCAAGAGATCGGCAACGCGTATCGCACGGCGCGCAACCTTGTCTTCGTAGGCCGGGCCGATACCCTTGCCGGTGGTGCCAATTTTTGCAGCACCCTTCGCAGCCTCACGCGCAGCATCGAGCGCTGTATGGTAAGGAAGAATAATCGGACAAGCCTCAGAAATTTTCAAGCGCGAGGCAACTTCCACCCCATTGGCTTGCAATTTATCGATTTCACGCAATAAGTCAGGCACAGACAGCACCACGCCGTTTCCGATATAGCATGCCGTACCCGCGCGCATAATTCCAGAAGGAATCAATTGCAAGGCAGTTTTCTGACCACCTATGACTAGCGTGTGTCCCGCATTATGGCCGCCTTGAAAACGCACCACAGCTTGCGCATGATCGGTCAGCCAATCGACGATCTTACCCTTACCCTCATCGCCCCATTGGGTACCGATAACAACGACATTTTTTGCTATTTTATTTTGTAACATCACTTAACCTACATTATTAAGAACCCACTGTCCATCTTCGAATACGACTGCCCTATTGCAATCAAATTCGTCCTGTTCGCTCTCGTGACCCGGCAAACTTTGAATAACTACCTCACCCGCCTGCCGCAATTCGCAAATTTTCTGCCTAAGCTTGGCATCTTGACTCCAAGGGGCGAAAATAGCATTTTTTCGCTCAGCAGAAGGCATTAGTCGCGCCAACTCCCGTAAATCTAAAGAGAATCCGGTGGCGGGACGAGCACGTCCAAAAGCCTCACCAACATGGTCATAACGACCGCCACGTGCCACCGCATTTGGTAAGCCTGGTACAAAAACGCTAAACATCACTCCGCTGTGGTAATGATACCCGCGTAAATCTGCAAGATCTATAGACACTTGCGCATTAAGCGCCAGTTTCACCAAAGACTCTAACTCATCAAGTGCAGTGCTAATCCCACTCAATTTCGGCAGTAATTCGCGCGCCCTCTGAATCACGGTGGCATCACCATACAGATTGGGTAGATCCAGAAGAGCCTGTCTCACGATAGGTGAAAAATCTCGCGTAAGCAAATCCAGTGCAGGCAAATCCTTAGATTCGAGCAAAGAAAATAATTGAGCCTCATGTTTCTTCGCTAAATCATCACTCTCCAAAAGCGCCCGCAATACACCTACGTGACATAAATCCAGACTTACTTCAGAGATATTCGCTATCGCGAGTGTAGCCAGAACCAATTCTTGAATTTCGGCATCAGCCTCCAAACCAGCGTGCCCATAAATTTCAGCGCCAATTTGTATAGGTTCACGAGTTGCATGCAAACCGGAGGGACGCGTCTGCAAAACACTGCCAGCGTAACAAAGGCGTGTCACCGACGATCTATTGAGTAGATGCGCGTCAATTCTGGCTACCTGCGTCGTCATATCGGCACGTATCCCCATGGTACGACCAGACAATTGATCAACCAATTTGAATGTACGCAAATCAAGATCTTGTCCGGCGCCCGTTAATAGGGATTCTATGTACTCTAGTAGCGGCGGCATTACCAACTCGTAACCATAAAGTCTAAAGTTATCGAGGATTACGCGCCGTAATTCCTCAATTTTGCGTGCCTCGGAAGGCAAGACATCTGCTATGTTTTCGGGTAAAAGCCAGTTTGGCATGAGAATAAATTCAAAAAAACTGTTGGAAAATAAAAGCCGGCAAAATCATCCTGGCGAACCGGACAAACGTAGGCAGACTGCAAGCCTAGGGTTTGCAGTCTGCCTACGTTTTCACCACTTAAATGCCTAAATACTATTTCGTTTTGCTAGGAGCAGATATTGAGCCTGTCGCACCTGGACTTTTGAAATACTTAAAAAATTCAGAGTTGGGATCCACAACTAAAACATCATTTTTCGTCTTAAAACTTGATCTATAGGCTTCGAGGCTGCGATAAAACTTATAGAACTCAGGATTTTGACCAAATGCCTGAGCATAAATCTGTGAAGCTTGAGCGTCACCCGCACCCCTAGTCTGCTCCGCCTCTTTATATGCCTCAGCTAGAATAACGACGCGTTGCTTGTCAGCATCTGCTCGAATTTTTTCGGAATCAGCAAAACCTGTAGAGCGCAACTCATTCGCAACCCGCATACGCTCCGACTTCATTCGATCGTAAACTGAATTATTAATTTGCTCAACATAATCGACGCGCTTCAATCTTACATCCACAATTTCAACGCCTATCTGCTTCGCCTCTTCGGTAACTTTGGTACGAATTGCAGTCATTACCTTATCACGCTCACCAGAAATGACGTCACGCACAGTACGCTTGGTAATCTCATCATTCAAGGCTGCTTTAACGATTTGAGACATCCTATCTCTAGCTCTGCCCTCATCTCCACCAAAGCTAACGTAATACAATTTTGGCGCAACTATATGCCACTTCACATAAGTATCAACCAAGATATTTTTCTTCTCGGCGGTGATAAATCGATCGGCCTCAGGAGACTCAATTGTCAGAATACGCTTATCTAAGAACAGAACATTTTGAAAAGGCGGAGGCAGCTTAAAATGAAGTCCTGGCTCGCTAATTACCGACTTAACTTCACCCAAAGCAAACACAATCGCATGGGAGCGTTGATCAACGACAAATATTGTTGACGACAAGACCAATAAAGCCAAGGCCAGCGCAATCATAGAGGAAGAAAATTTATTCACTATCGTACCTCTCTATCACGGGAATCTCTAACATCGCGAGCTCGACCGTCTTTACTAAAACGCATTTCCACCGTCGGCACTTGCTCTGTTGCGGCAACTGCTGGCGTAGCCACCGCTGGCTTCGCTACCGCCGAGGCGTCTGATTGGGCAATCAATTTATCTAAAGGCAAATAAATCATATTGTTATTATTCTTTGTATCAAGCATCAACTTGGTGGTATTCGAGAAAATTTGTTGCATGGTCTCTAAATACATGCGGTCTCGTGTGACTAACGGCGCCTTTTGATACTCGGTCAATACTTGCCTAAAGCGTCCGGCATTACCCTCAGAGTTCGCGACAACTTTTGCTTTATATGCCTCGGACTCTTGCAGCAGTCGCGAAGCTTCACCCCTAGCCTTAGGAATCACGTCATTTGCATAGGCCTGACCTTCATTTTTTTGACGTTCTTTGTCCTGCCCAGCCTTTACGGCATCGTCGAATGCAGCCTGTACTTGCTCCGGAGGCTGAACCCCTTGCATCGTCACATTTGTGATTTGCACACCCGCCTTATACCGATCCAAAACCTGCTGCATAAGACTGTTCACATCCAAGGCCACTTTTTCGCGCCCTTCATAAAGAACAAAATCCATCTTGCTGCGTCCAACGATTTCACGAATCGCAGTCTCAGCGACTTGTCTTATCATTTCTTCTTGATCACGATTATTGTAAAGCCATTGCGCTGCATCCTTCAGCTTGTACTGCACTGCGAATTGAATGTCGATAATATTCTCATCGTCAGTCAACATCAGAGCTTCTTTGGGCTGCTTGTTCTTAACATTTGAACGATAGCCCACTTCCACAGTTCTTACTTGTGACACGTTAACAATCTCATGCCCTTGGATGGGTGCTGGCCAACGCCAGTTAAACCCTGCTGACGTCGAGTGACTATACTTGCCAAACGTAGTGATAACCGCTGTTTGACCTTCCTGAACAATAAAAAAGCCGCTAACAGTCCAGATGAAAACAACGACCGCCAAGATAACGGCAATACCAATTTTTGCACCGGCAGCATCTGGAGAGAACCCACCACTGCCACCACCGTCACCACTTCCCTTACCACCCAGCAATTGACTAATGCGCTGATTAAAATCACGCCAAAGCTGATCCAGATCTGGTGGGCCGTCGGAGGGTTTTTTTCCATCCTGATTATTGTTTTGCGAGCCACGTCCCCATTGCGGGTCGTTTAGTGACAACGTCAAACCAATTCTTTTTAAAAGTGAAACAAGCATTCTGTCGTTATCCAATTAAATAGTGGGCTGAACTACAAGCAAGCTCAATTAAAACGGGCGTCATTCAATTCAACTTCAACTGCTGGTGTGCCGCGTTTGATTGCATCAAGTTTCGCGTAATCGGCAACTGCATGGCGTAAGTACTCCATCCCGGCACCGGTACGGGCGCTTAGAAAGACTCTTTCGATTTTATCATACTCGCCGATCTCAAATCTTGGCTCCATTGACGCAAGATCAATTTTATTCCAAACCAATAATTGCGGAATATGATCGGCACCAATCTCTTTTAAGACGTGATTCACCTGCAAAATCTGATCCGAACGAACTGGACTACTCGCATCAACAACGTGTATCAATAAATCGGCATGAATCGTTTCTTCCAAGGTTGCTCGAAATGCAGCGACCAACTGATGCGGCAATTCACGAATAAAACCAACCGTATCAGAAATAACAACACCTCCCGCATCCCCCAGATACAAACGACGAGAGGTCGTATCTAAGGTGGCAAATAATTGATCTGCTGCGTATGCATCGGCCTTGGTAAGCGAATTAAACAGCGTAGATTTACCAGCATTAGTGTAGCCAACCAGTGAGACAGAAAAAGTTTGACTGCGACCTCTAGAGCGACGCTGAGTCTCTCGCTGTTTATGCAACTTCTCCATCTTCGCTTTCAGCGCTTTTACACGCTCACCCAACAAACGTCGATCCGTTTCAAGTTGCGTTTCACCAGGACCGCGCAAGCCTATACCGCCTTTTTGTCGCTCCAAATGAGTCCAACCTCGTATCAGGCGGGTGGCGAGATGCTGCAACTGCGCCAACTCAATCTGTACTTTACCTTCATGGCTGCGAGCACGTTGCGCGAAGATATCCAAAATCAGACTCGTTCTATCGACCACACGCACTTTAAGATGTCGCTCTAGATTTCGTTGCTGCGCTGGTGATAAAGCGTGATTAAAGATCACAATATCAGATTCAACATCGGCAACCGCATGCGCTATCTCATCAGCTTTTCCAGAACCCACAAATAGAGCTGCATCAGGACTGGAACGCTTGCAAGTAATGGTAAGGATTGGCTCAGCACCGGCGGATTGAGAGAGCAAAGAAAGCTCATCTAAACTCGCTTCGAAGTCCCCTTTACCGAAATCGACACCAACCAAAATCGCCCGAGTTGAAATACTTTTACTCAAAGAATTATTCCAGTAAATACTACTCAGGTTCTGATTCGGCGTTGATACTCACTGCACGTGCTGGCACCACAGTAGAAATGGCGTGTTTATAGACCATTTGAGTAACGGTATTGCGCAATAGCACAACATACTGATCAAAGGATTCAATATGACCTTGCAGTTTAATACCGTTCACAAGGTAAATCGATACGGGGATGTGTTCTTTGCGCAAAGCATTTAAGAACGGGTCTTGTAACAGTTGCCCTTTATTACTCATAACAGCTCCATTGTGTTGTTGTGATCAGGAGATTGGGGCACTTTTATGAAACTCAAGTGCCCCGAAAGATGACTACCATACAAAGTAATCTATTTTTACTTGCCAGTTAAATACATCGAACTATGCATCAACAAATAATTATTTTTCTACCTTGGCGAAAGGGTTCTTCCCGGACCGCATTTCTATGCGCAAAGGGGTACCCACAAGTGAAAATGTTTCGCGAAAATGTTTTTCGAGATAACGCTTATACACGTCGCCAATAGAGTCAAGAGCATTGCCATGAATAACGATGATAGGTGGATTTTGCCCGCCCTGATGCGCGTACCGAAGTTTCGGACGAATCGAGCCCTTGCGTTTAGGCTGCTGATGCTCAACCGCCTCTATCAAAGCACGAGTCAATTTTGGAGTCGACAGATTCGCCATTGCAGCGGCATAAGCAGCGTCAATAGACTTCATCATAGGGTCAATACCCGATGACTTTAATGCAGAAACAAAATGAAATTTAGCGAAAGTTAAAAAATTCAACTTGCGCTCGATATCTACTTTGATTTCATCACGACGATCGCTTTGCAGGCCATCCCATTTATTCACACCAACAACCAGAGCACGCCCCGACTCCAGAATAAAGCCAGCTATATGCGCATCCTGTTCAGAGATGTCTTGCTGCGCATCCAAAAGCAACAAAACCACATTGGCCTCGGACACTGATTGCAAAGTCTTCACAACAGAAAATTTTTCGATTGCTTCGAACACCTTTCCACGGCGACGAATACCTGCAGTATCTATCAAGGTGTAATGCTTGCCATCTCGTTCAAAAGGAATCTCAATCGAATCCCTTGTCGTACCAGGCATATCAAACGCGATAACTCGTTCTTCGCCTAGCAAAGTATTTACCAGGGTTGACTTACCGACGTTAGGACGACCAACAATTGCTATTTTAATGCCTCTAACAGCATCGATAGGCTCCTCCACCTCAGGTGGACGCTGTGCAAATGCAATGTTGAGCGACTCTTCGACCAGATCGGTCACGCCATCACCATGCGCCGACGAAATAACGTAAGGGTCGCCCAAGCCTAATTCATAAAAATCCGCAGTGACCGAGGTGTAACGCATGCCTTCAGCCTTATTCACCACCAACATCACAGAACGCCCTGACTTGCGCAGGAAATCTGTAATTGTTTTATCGTGAGGAGTTAAACCTTGACGGCCATCCACCAAGAAAATAACAACATCAGCCTCTGCCACGGCTTGCTTGGTTTGCTTTGCCATTTCATACATAATTCCATCTTTGGCAACTGGCTCAAAACCACCAGTATCGATGACCAAAAAGGGACGCTCACCAACCCGACCTTCGCCATAGTGTCTATCTCTGGTTAAGCCAGGAAGATCAGCAACTAGTGCGTCGCGAGAGCGCGTAAGCCGATTAAACAATGTGGATTTGCCGACGTTAGGTCGACCTATAAGTGCTATTACCGGCTTCATTTCATTACTCGGTCGCAAAAGCGACCACTGTCCCTGATTTAGTTTGTACGATCAAACTCGAATCAACCACCAAAGGGGTCGCAAGAATTTGACTACCATCGGTGCTTACCCTACCGATGAAAGAGCCATCTTCTCTAGACAGAAAATGGAGAAAACCGAACGCGTCACCAACTGCAACCGCCCGACCAAATGACGCTGGCGCGGAAATTTTCCTGTTTGCCAATTTATCATTGCGCCAAACGCTAGAGCCAGCAGTTCTAGAATAAGCAGAAACAGCACCGCCATTATCAACCGCGAAAACAAAGCGCTCATCCACGCTAACACCGACTTCACTTGAAATATTTTTAGTCCAGCGTATTGCGCCAGATCCCAAATCAAAACAACTCACGCGTCCTTGATACGCAGCCGAACAAACTACTTGCTCGACAATCACTGGAGTACCAAGTACATCCGCAATTCGCTCTAATTCTGTCGCGCCTTTTGGATCGGCGACCGAAGCCTCCCATCGCAAGCCACCATTATTCAAGGATAAAGCAACTAATTTTCCACCCGGCAAAGCGACAATCGCTAATTCACTCGTCATTGCGATACCAGAAACTGCACGTAAAGTAAGTGCAGGCAAAGGACGATTTACCGCCCATTTTCTAACACCTGTTTCTATATCGTATGCGGCCACGCGATTATCAATACTCCGCACCAGAACTAAGCCCTGCCCAATTACAGGAGCGGTTAATATTTCACTAGACGCTTGCACCTTCCAGCGCAATTTCCCGTCGAGATCGAATGCCAGCAAAAATCCTTTTTCACCTGCCACAGCAATCGTCGTGGAATTGGCGCCAACTCCCGCCGTCAAGGGCATGCCGGCATTAATGCGCCAGGCTGTTTTTCCGCTAGCAGTATCAAGCTTCATGATGCTGCCATCAGCCGCCATGACAATAATATTTGCTCCTATCTGCACTGGAGAAAATGCAAAAGATCCACTTGCGCCAATGGACGCGCTCCATATCGGCTTAATCGACATAGAGGATTTAAACTCAAGCAAGGCAGCCGGCGCGTTTTTCACATCCGTTTTTGAAAACGGATTAAGTGAAGACAGAGAGGAGCACGCAGCCAAATTAAGCAACAAAGCAAAGGCCACCAATTTACTAAATATTTGCATGCAGGACTCCGAATTATTGGACTACAACTTGACTTGCAACAGCGCCGTCAACTGCGCCGCCTATGGAGTCTAATTTAATTTGCGTTAATTGCCGACCAGGGTTTTTTTCATTTTGCTTAGATAAAGCTAGCTGATAGGCCGCACGCGCGTCTGCAATTTTCCCTTGCGAAAGAAGTATATCCGCCTTGACATCTGCTACCGCGGCAGCAAACTCAGAGGGAAACTCCGCCGACAATAAGGATAAACCCTCATCATAGGATTTTTCGTCCAGAGCGATTCCAGCCAAGCGAAGTCTAGCCAAAAATTTATATTCATTCACGCTACTATGATCCAAAACCCAATGCAATTGAATCTTAGCCCCCTTCAAATCATTTGCATCAAAGGCACCCTTCGCAGCACTCAAGGCAGCCATAGGTGCATATGCAGTGCGGGGAAATTTTTCCAATAAATCACCGGCAGTGCGCTGGACTTTCACATTATCTTTTGCAACTATTGACTTTTGCAACTCATCGTACAACTGTGATGCCTGAGTCGATTGATTGCCTTGGTAAGTATTCCAAGCTGTCCAGGCAGCGTAAGAAGATAGAGCGACTATCAATATCCAAGTTACCAAATTACCATACTGCTTCCACCATGCTTTAAGCGTATCTAATTGTTCTTGCTCTTCGAGATCGTATGCCATAATTTTTAATTTTAGTGATGAATATGAATGTGATTAGGATCGTCGCAACAGGCATCCGTTTCGCTAGCACCTGTCATCTGATCGACCAGATAATCAACCGCAGAGGAAAATGGAACATTAACCTGATTATTATTTATATCTAGGTCGCGCATCGACTTAATCGTTACCGTGTCGCCGTTCGCCTCATCATCGCCAATTATTGCGGCGTATGCGGCCCCACTGGCGTCGGCTTTTTTCATTTGAGACTTAAAGCTGCCGGCACCTGCAGCCGATGCGCAATGTAACACAACATCGAGTCCAGCATCCCGCAAACGCTCGCCCAAGACGAAAGACTGCGCCCTGCCCTGCTCACCTTGGTGAACCAAATAGACGTCACATTGAGCAGGATTATGCGCTTCGCCCGACGCCTTCATTAATTCCAATAAGCGCTCGACCCCCATTGCAAAGCCACAGGCTGGCGTTGCTTTACCGCCAAAAATGGAGAACAAAGTGTCATAACGTCCGCCGCCACAAACCGTGCCCTGCGAACCCAACTCATCGGTCACCCATTCAAATACGGTACGATTGTAATAGTCCATACCACGCACCAAGCGTGTATTAATCGTGAATGGAATACTATTATCGCGAAGAATTTTTTGAATCCCCTCAAAATGAGCCTTAGACTCCTCTCCAAGGTAATCAAATAATTTAGGAGCGGAATTTACCATCGCTTGCATTGCTGGATTTTTAGTATCCAAAATGCGTAAAGGATTACTGTATAAACGACGCGAAGCCTCAGCATCAAGCAGTTCTTTGTGCGACTCAAAATACGCAATCAAATCTGCACGATGCTGATTTCTTTCAGGTGCATCGCCTATCGAATTGAGTTCCAAACGAATATTTTGCAAACCCAAATCATCCCAAAGGCGCTGACACATCACGATTAATTCAGCGTCAATATCGGGGCCACTAAAACCTAAAGCTTCAGCTCCTACCTGATGAAATTGTCGATAACGACCACGCTGCGGCTTCTCGTGACGAAACATAGGGCCTGTGTACCAAACGCGCTTGGGACCTTCATATGTAAGATTA
Organism: Undibacterium parvum; assembly: GCF_003955735.1. Lineage (NCBI taxonomy): Bacteria > Pseudomonadati > Pseudomonadota > Betaproteobacteria > Burkholderiales > Oxalobacteraceae > Neoundibacterium > Neoundibacterium parvum. The sequence goes on from NZ_CP034464.1 coordinate 116,248, forward strand.
TGCTCAACAGCAGCCCTCACAATTCCAGCAGTATTCTCAGGCCTAAGCGTCAATTTATCCCCGTTAAGCGCATCTTCGAAGGAGTACATTTCCTTCTCTACGATATCGGTCACTTCTCCCAAACCACGCGCGAATAAATGCGTAGACTCAACGATAGGAGTTCGGATTTGTTGGAAGCCGTAACTTTTCAGCACAGACTGGACGGTATTTTCAAAGAGTTCCCACAGAGGAGCATCATCGGGCAGGATATCGTTCATCCCTTTCACGCCGGTTATTTTTTCTATTTTTTTATTTTCTGACATTCGTGATTACCTGATTTAATTTTCTATTTTGCAGATGCAGAAGATGAATAATGACTCCGCACGTACTCTAAAACTATTGCTTGAAATTCTTTTGCTATCGACTCACCGCGCAAGGTCATCGCCTTTTCACCATCGATAAAAACCGGAGCCGCGGGCGACTCGCCAGTCCCAGGCAGGCTAATACCTATATTTGCATGCTTGGATTCACCCGGACCATTAACGATGCATCCCATCACCGCAACATTCATCGATTCGACACCAGGGTACTGTAACTTCCAAACAGGCATTTGATCACGCAAATACGTTTGTATGTCATCCGCCAACTCTTGAAAAACTGTTGACGTCGTTCGACCGCAACCTGGACACGCGATCACCATCGGTGTGAATTTGCGCAAACCCATCGTTTGCAATATTTCCTGCCCAACGATGACTTCTTTGCAGCGATCACCACCCGGCTCGGGCGTCAAGGAAATTCGTATTGTGTCACCCAAACCTTCTTGCAACAGCACAGCTAAAGCAGCGGTCGAGGCGACAATCCCTTTACTTCCCATTCCCGCTTCGGTCAAACCCAAGTGCAACGGATATTCGCAACGCTGAGCCAACGAACGATAAACAGCAATTAAATCCTGAACGCCGGAAACCTTACAAGACAAAATTATTTTATCCGCTGCCAAACCTAATTCTTCTGCTCGAACTGCATTTTCAATTGCCGAGGTAATTAGCGCCTCATACATCACAGATTGGGCCGACCAAGGATTAACACGTTGCGCATTTTCATCCATGATGCGCGCTAACAAAGCTTGATCCAGACTCCCCCAATTTACACCAATTCGTACAGGCTTATTATATCGACATGCGATATCTATCATCTGCGCAAACTGACTATCGCGTTTTGAGCCTTGCCCAACATTACCTGGATTTATCCGATACTTAGATAGCGCCTCAGCACAACCTGGATAGTCTTTGAGTAAAATGTGTCCGTTATAATGAAAATCACCGACCAACGGCACATCCACACCCATCTTATCGAGTTGCTCGCGGATAGCTGGGACAGCAGCGGCAGATTCAGCGTTATTGACAGTAATTCTGACTATTTCAGAGCCGGCACGCGCTAATTCTTTAATCTGAATTGCCGTTCCAATGACGTCAGCCGTATCCGTATTCGTCATAGACTGAATGACGATAGGCGCACCTCCGCCAACTTGAACTTCACGACTGCCATAAGTTATTTTCACGCCACGACTAACACGTCGAGCAAGAGCGCCAGAGTTCATCATAATTTAAGTTGTGCTTACTTCAAATTCAAATTAACTACATTACTACCATTAACTGGAAGAATTTCCAAAGGACGTCCGCGCAAAACAACTTCAACCCCGGCCGCATTCCCTATCCTCAACAATGAAGGCTCTTTAATGCTCAGCACTTCTTCACTGCCTGCCCTACCCAAATGAGAAGTGATGACAGTACCGTTTTCCTTTTTAAGCTGTATCCACGCATCTTGACGAAATTTAATCTTCAAAACATCGTTACCGGCATCCGCCGCGCCAAGTACGGAAGCAGACACCGATTTATCAATAACAGCAGCAGGGACATCTGCAACTTGCTTAGCAACGACACTTTCCACAACGCCAGATACGGCAACCCGAGCCACCACATCAGAGACTGCTGGAACCGCTGGGACGTCGAGAGGCATCACTGACACTGGTGTAGCATTCGCACTTGCCGGGACAGTGACGGCATCCACAGCAACTATTGACGCTGAAACGGTCGATTGGTTCAAACTGACAGGAGCAACAAGCTCCGACTGGACTGGTGCCGACGAAAATAATCGATTAACAATCTCAGCATGTTCAAATTTTTGCAGCAAAAAAAAACCCGACGCCAACACTGCTAAAAAAGCAGCCCCAAACAAGTATTTATGATTATTATCCTGGCGCCCCATCAAGGAAAGACGAGATTCAAGAAAAGGCGTCGAAAGCGCCGGCTTTAAGGCCGACTCTAGTTGCGAATTATCGGCAGGCATAGGCAATAAAGCGACGACTGCGTCTGCATCAAGCTTCAATAGCTTTGCATAGGATCGGATAAAACCTCTGACGATCACCATTTGCGGCAGCGCATCGAATTGATTGGACTCGATTGCAGATATCTGTCTTGGCGCCAACTTCAATTGATCTGCAACTTGCTGAACAGATAAATCTTTTTGCCGCCTAGCAGCGGAAAGCAAAATTCCAACCGTTTCAACAACTGCAAAAGTAGGCTTCAAAAGCACCTCAGACTCCAACATAGAAGAATCCAATGATTTACTTGCACCATTATCACTCATTGAAAGCTCCCCGTTGCAACATCGCGTACTCTTTCGAGTTAGGGTGACGCCGCCTCAATTGAGTGGAAAGCCCAGTGACAGCCAATTGATCGGAAAGCTTATTTTCAATTTTAATTGCTAGCCACAATACATCCGCCGCCATAATCTCAGCCTTAATGACCCTATCAATATAAAATTTTGCTTTTTCATAACTAGCCTGGTCGTAAAAGACCTTAGCCAAATTAACATTTAAAGAGGGATTATCCGGCTGCTCACGAAATCCCTGCATAAAGTAACGCTCGGCACCAGCAACATCCTTCAATTTTAGGCTGCATACACCTGCATTATTTAAAACCTTGGCTGGAGTTGGATAACTCAGATCCTTAATTACTTTTTCAAAGTATTGTAACGACTGCTTTTCACGTCCGTTTTGACACAAAAACCATCCATAATTATTTGCCAACTCCGAGTTATTTGGGGCCAACTTAAGCGCATGCAAAAAATTATCTTCTGCCAACTGGGTCTCACCAGTATCCATATAAATCAAGGCACGCAAACTATAGGCATCAACCAAATCTGGGGACGATTGCAAGGCATGTTTAATCTCATCAAGCGCAACTTTATGCAGCCCTTGTTGATAGTAACCGACCGCCAACTGCATACGTATGGATGAACGATTTTGTGTATCGACCTTCTCGGTAGACGGATTTGCATCAGTCCGACCGCCGTCAAGCTTTTGGCTTACGCAGGCTGACAGCATCAGAGCAAACAAAACCCCAAACATCTTAAAATTTTGAAATGCCCCAATATTCACTGAGTAACCTCCACGATTTTCCCAAAGTTTTCGCCGAATTTTCGCTTGTACTCATCCATCTTCTTCATACGCTCTTGAACCTTGGTTCTATCCTGCACCTCACCCGCTAATTGCCCACATGCAGCATCAATATCATCACCGCGAGTCTTGCGTATGGTGGTCACAACGCCGGCATCCATCAATATCTGTGCAAAAGCCTTAATACGCGGATTGGCTGAGCGCGTCAAACCAGATTCAGGAAACGGGTTAAAAGGAATTAAATTAAACTTACACGGTACACTCTTCACCAACTGCACTAACTCTCTAGCATGCTGATCCGTATCATTGACCCCATCAAGCATGCAATACTCAAACGTCACAAAATCACGCGGCGCGAATTCCAGATAGCGCTGACAAGCAGCCATCAATTCGTTAAGAGGATGTTTCTTATTGAGCGGAATCAAGCTATCACGCAATGCGTCATTCGATGCATGCAAGGACACAGCCAATGCCACCGGACACTCTTGTGACAACTTATCAATCATAGGCACAACGCCACTAGTTGACAATGTCACGCGCCGACGCGATAGCCCATACGCATTATCATCGAGCATCAAACGTAATGCCGTGACAGTAGGCTCAAAATTCAACAATGGCTCACCCATCCCCATCATGACGACATTGGTAATCTGACGCTCACCTTTAGGACCTGGCTCAACACCTTTACTCTTACGCAATTCAAATTCAGCCATCCACAACTGACCAATAATCTCGCCCACACTCAAATTACGATTAAATCCTTGCTTACCGGTAGAGCAAAACCGGCAATTTACAGCACATCCAGCCTGAGTCGAAATACACAAAGTACCTCGCTTCTCCTCCGGAATAAAAACTGTCTCAACAGCATTTCCCTGCCCGACATCAAGCAACCACTTACGAGTTCCATCAGTAGAAATATGATCACTAATAACAACTGGCGCAGCAACATAGGCGCGACCAGCAAGCTTCTCCCGCAAAGACTTAGCAAGATCCGTCATATCTTCAAAATTACTGGCGCCAAACTGATGTATCCAGCGCTGCAATTGCTTTGCGCGAAACGGCTTCTCACCCAACTCATCACAATAAGCAATGAGCTGAGCAGGATCCAAATCCAACAAATTGGTGAGAACCGTCATATGCATCTTCTTTCACACTTTAGGCCCAATAAACAAAGCCCAAAGTTTATTCAACAAAAAAACAATTAACGTGAGTACACGTTCAAAGCTGGGAAGTAATAAGCGATCTCGACCGCTGCAGCCTCAACAGCATCAGAACCATGAACTGCATTCGCATCGATAGAATCTGCGAAATCAGCACGAATAGTACCTTTTTCAGCCTTCTTAGGATCAGTTGCACCCATCAAATCACGGTGCGCCAAAACTGCGTTTTCACCTTCCAAAGCCTGAACCATAACAGGACCTGAAATCATAAAATCAACCAAATCCTTAAAGAAAGGACGTGCAGCGTGAACAGCATAAAAACCCTCAGCTTCAGCGCGTGACAAATGCATCATACGCGCTGCGACGATTTTCAAGCCTGCGCCTTCAAAACGGCTGTAAATTTGACCGATTACGTTTTTTGCAACTGCATCCGGTTTAATAATAGACAATGTGCGTTCGATAGCCATCTAAAAACTCCAATAAAATGAAAGGGTTAAGAAAAAATTTTAAGAATTCATTCAACCTTCGATTTTACCATAAAACATCTATAGCAATGCATGTTGTCCAGAAACACAATTGCCAAAGAGATTCATTTTTACGTCCATTGCAATCACAATCAGTAAAAATTCAAGCCAGACTGAATTTACAAAAAAAACCATGCGCCTACACACACCCCTTTTTTTGCATACGGCACATCCAATATCAGATCATCTAAGGGCACAGCGACGCACGGTAGTATCCAAGCATCGGCTTTTTCATCTGAGCTCAAACTGGGCCAATCAATTCGATGCTGCACGGCACCGCCAAGCAACTGACACATACACGTTCGACAACTGCCATTGCGACACGAACTTGGCAAAGATACCCCCGCACGCAACGCGGACTCCAGAACAGTAAACCCACTCAAGAGCGGAAAACACCATCCCTGATAGTTCAATTTTGCGGTGAATTCCTTATTTGGCATGATTTCACTCATCCGTTAATTTACACCTCAAGAAAAATATTGCAAATCAACGAATAAACTTCTTGCATTCGAATCGCCTTAACTAAAAATAAGATAATTTATATCAAAAAATCTCGATTACATGGAATATTTTTCCGACAATAGATTACCTTGTATTTTTTGCTTATTTTGACTAAATTGAAAGACCGAGGTGAACTAATAGGAGTCACAAATGGTTGCGGCCGAATTATTTAAACAACAATCCAAATATCAAGAATACTCAGAAAGAAGAAAGCGCAGTGTTACGCTCTTTACTTTGATACAGCTGGCACCTTGGGAAGTTGTCGATGGAGAAATGCTAGATCAAGGCTACGCATCAGAGGACGCCCAGCCATCCGGAAAAATGCGAGAGATTTGCCCCTATTGCAACAACGTCCCTTTAGACCTAATTTTGCGCTATAAGCACGTCAAACGCGCTCATCTTTTTTGCGAAAATTGCACTCGCTGCTTTGACGCACTCTACCCAGACGGCACGTCTGCACTCGCCTTAGGGGCTGCATCCTTACCCTAAACAATAATACAGGCCAAATATTAAATCCAAGCATCCAGCAGTCAGCTATGAAACGGATGCTTGATTTTTTTGTGCCAACCCGGTGATATTCCCGCGTCAGCACTAAACCTCAAACATTAAACCTAAACAACATTCTGCAAGCGCATTGCAACGCTCATATCACCAGACACTTTGAGTTTTCCCGCCATGAATCCATTGACTGGATTTAGCTCACCAGTAAGCATTGCACTTAAGTCCTCTAATAACATATTGACTGTACAGCCAGCCTCCAAATTTTCATTGCTTACAGTATTAGGTGTGGCGAGAGCGTCTACATACACGACGCCATCGCTACCACAATCAAATTTCAAAGTTGCATTGAGATTACTTTGAACCCCAACTTTAGTGCGAATTGCCTCTGTACATGCTTGCAAATCCATGCGATTACTCCTTTTTTTGTTTATCTAGTCTGAAATTTATTAACTAACGCTAAAAACATAGGGCTTTAATTCGGTGCAAAAACCTATTTTAGAACGCAGGTAAGCATCCAAAAATATTGATTTCTAAAAATCCGAATATCCCTCGCCGCAAGGCCGATTCTCTTGCGCAAAAAACTATCCGTCGGGAAATTCTTAACCACCTCAACCCGAGCACCATCTTCCTGCATCCTAAACTGATGGGTATTACCCTCCAAATCAGTTCTAGCAATCACAGTACTACTGCCTTCAACGTAATTATTATCGATCATCACTAGAAAACTTCCTTTTCCAGCGGCACGACTAAATTGAGCAAGTACATCTGCCTGCTCTTCACGTTTCACATGCGACCAAAAAAATCCAGCGAAACACGCAGAATATTGCCCTTGCGTTGAGGCAGGCAAGGCAAAAACGTCAGCCAATCCAAACTGCACCCGATCAGATGGGTATTTTTTAGTCGCAGCGATATCAAGCATGGATTGATTAATATCTGTGGCTACCACAGACTGCGCCGCAGGAGCGAAACGCTCAGTCCAATATCCAGTGCCACATGCGACTTCTAATACTTTATGCTGTTCTAAAGCATGATTGACGCGTTGTTCAATTTCCAATAAATCCTTTTGACGCTCTGGTCTTTGATAAATACTCTCGTAGGTATCAGCACGCTGTGCGTAATATTTACTCATTACTTCACGCATAATTCTCTCTCTTCTAAAAAATACAGCCCGAACTTTAAAATCCCAAGGCCTATCTTTATTTAATAACATCCTGCAAATAGCAAGTCAAAGTACTCAAGCGGACCGCGAGATCGCTAGCGAACCATCGCTCTTATAAATCATAGGTATCTTTATTGCCCTGCATGACTTGATCGATCAGTTTGCGATTGATGGTCGGCGTTAACAACTCTATAAAAGTATAGATATAACTGCGCAGATAAGCGCCACGACGGATTGCCACACGTGACACATTCATACCAAATAAATGCCCCACTGGTATCGCTTTCAAATGCGTATCTCGCTCAGCATCAAAGGCCATGCCTGCGATAATACCCACTCCCATACCCAACTCAACATAGGTCTTGATGACGTCAGCATCAATCGCCTCGAGCAGCACATCTGGCTTTAAATCACGGATTTCAAAAGCGTGATCAATTTTGCTGCGCCCAGCAAAGGCCGCATCATACGTAATCAAGGGGTAATGCGCAATCTCCTCTAAAGTAATTTGCTTTAACTTCAGCAAAGGATGCTCGGGTGGCACGACGACGACATGCTCCCACTGATAACAAGGCAAGGACACCAAGCCATCAATCCCAGCGATCGCCTCAGTCGCGATCGCAATATCGGCTTGATCGCGCATGACCATTTCGGCAATTTGTTTGGGATTGCCTTGCAACAAAGAGAGCCGCACTTTCGGGTATTTTTGCATAAACGCCTGCACAACTTTAGGCAGGATATAACGCGCCTGAGTGTGCGTCGTAGCGATAGTAAAACTACCACTATCCTGGGCGGCATACTCTTTGCCTATTCTTTTCAAGCCATCGATTTCTTGCATGATCAATTCAACCGAAACAAGGACCGCCCGACCAGGCTCAGTCAAACCACGAATACGCTTGCCGTGCCGTGCAAAGATATCGACACCAAGCTCCTCTTCGAGCTCGATAATCGCCTTAGAGACACCGGGTTGTGACGTGAATAAGGCCTTGGCAGCTTCGGTCAAGTTGAAATTTTGTCTGACTGCTTCGCGCACAAAGCGCAACTGGTGTAGGTTCATTGATTAACTCTTACGGCCGCCGACTAGGCCTATTTGCTGATTGTCTTATGTCATTGAGTGATGACAAGTTTCATTTAATATACTCACGCTAGTATATAGAGCCTAGGAAAAGAATTCCACGCTTACCAGCGCGAGCCTCGTTAAAGTCCGGTTACTCAGCTCGCTATTTTTGATGATATTCCACAACGCTTTGTTCAATCGCACCAAAAATAGACTTGCCATTCTTGTCCAGCATTTCTATACGGATTTTGTCGCCAAATTGCATAAATGCAGTACTCGCTGCACCATCAGCAATCATCTCAAGCGCACGCTTTTCTGCGATACAACTAAAACCTTTACTCGCATCCTTATTCGAAACCGTGCCTGAGCCAATAATAGTGCCAGCACGCGCATTGCGTGTTTTGCATAAATGGGTAATTAATTGCGGAAAAGAAAACACCATATCGACGCCGGCATTCGGCTGCCCGACCAGTACCGCATTCCAACTGGAGCGCACAGCTAAATGCACTTTACCGTCCTTCCACGAGTCACCCAATTCATCAGGCGTAACTGCCACAGGAGAAAAACTGGTGGCCGGTTTAGACTGAAAGAAGCCAAAACCTTTGGCTAATTCAGCGGGAATCAAATTTCTAAGCGAAACATCATTTACCAGCATCAACAAGCGTATATGTTGCGCCGCATGTTGCACCTTGCAGCCCATGGGCACATCGCCCGTGATCACCGCGATCTCACTTTCAAAATCCAAACCCCACTCCTCCGATTGCAACTCGATATCATCGTTAGGTCCAATGAAATCATCACTACCACCTTGGTACATTAAAGGGTCGTGCCAGAAACTATCTGGCATGTCGGCGTTGCGCGCTTTGCGCACCAGTTCGACATGATTCACGTAGGCAGAACCATCCGCCCATTGATACGCCCTAGGCAACGGCGCCATACATTTTTGAGTATCAAACTCGAATGCGGCACTTGCCTTGCCGGCATTAAGACGCTCGTACAGTAGCTGCAATTGTGGCGCGATAAAAGCCCAATCATCCAATGCGCGCTGCATGCTGGCGGCGATGCCATCGGCAATTGCGGCGGTCTTCAGATCACGGGATACGACCAACAATTGACCATCGCGCGATCCGTCTTTGAGTGTCGCAAGTTTCATAGTGTATTTCTTTCGTGTATGCACCCTACTATGAAGATGCCTGGTTAAATCGATCAAAAAATTCCGAGCATAGGCTGGAGACGCATATTCCATGCGGCCTGGCGAGGCACATGGCTGGACAGCCGCATGGAATATGCGCAAGCGGCCCATGCCTTAAAAATTTTAAATAAAAAAAGCGCACACCTTTTCGAGAGGTGCCGCTTTTTTATATATTGCATCTTAAATCAGCGCTGCCTCATGCTTGGCAACTAGCGCTAGATTGATATCACTCTTCCTCGTAGGATAAAACTGGTTCATTGGCGCGCTTAGCCGCTGCTGCCGGTCTCACCCTAGGCCCGCTCTGCGCCTCAACCCTGAAAGCAGACATGGCTGTTTTCAACAAATTCACCTGCTCTTCCAAAGAGCCAGCCGCCGCCGCGGCCTCTTCGACCAAGGCAGAATTTTGCTGGGTCGCTTCATCCATATGCGCCAAAGCCAAATTCACTTGTTGAATACCATCGCTTTGCTCAGCAGAAGCATTGGTAATTTCATTGATAATTTCAGCCACCTGCTTGACCGCCTGCACAATACTAGACATCGATTCACCGGCCTTATCCACCAAGGCCGAGCCCTCGCTGACCTTGCTGACTGAATCCTCAATCAGCGTTTTAATTTCTTGCGCCGCAGCAGCACTACGTTGCGCCAAGGTGCGCACTTCACTGGCAACCACAGCAAAACCACGGCCCTGCTCGCCAGCCCTAGCCGCCTCTACCGCGGCATTCAAGGCCAAAATATTAGTCTGAAAAGCGATCCCCTCAATCACGCTAATAATATCGACTATTTTTCGAGAGCTATCCGTAATTCCCTGCATGGTGTCGACGACGCGCCCGACGACTTCGCCCCCTTGGGTTGCCACACCGGAGGCATTCAAGGCCATCTTATTGGCTTGCCGGGCATTGTCCGCATTGTTTTTTACCGCAGCGGTTAATTCTTCCATACTGGCCGAGGTTTCTTCCAATGAAGAAGCCTGCTGCTCGGTACGTCCAGATAAATCCATATTTCCGGTCGCGATTTCGGAAGAACCAATTGCGATAGAGTCGGTTGCCCTACGAACATCAACCACCATCACGCGCAATTGTTCGAGAAATTTATTAAAGGCATGTGCCGTTTGCGCCACCTCATCTTGACCATCTATTTCGATTTGCCGACTCAGGTCTCCGCCACCCTCAGCAATTTCGGACATGGCATCGCGCACGCGCCGCAAGCCACTCAGCATATGCCCAACCAACCAAGTCGACAAAGGCAGCAACACCGCCAGCATCGCGATTAACACGATGATAGACATGATGAGTAATTGATCGAGTGCCTCCAAGGCTTTTTTCTTATCAATCACCAAGGCCAAATAAATTTCAGAACCCGTTATTTTTTGCAGCAATAAAAAATGCGGCTTGCCACCGACATCGGTGACGACAGGATCTTTTAGCTCGGTGAGCTTAGTCAAATTCTCCAAGGCCAGCTCGCTGGAAATTTCCTTGGCCGGTTTTAATACTTTCGATGCATCTGAATGCGCCAGCACCTGGCCAGTTTTATCCAGCAGAAAGGCGTAACCGCCACCAGCGAGTTTAATGTTTAGAATTTGCTCAGCAATTTTAGTCAGAAAAACGTCGGCACCAACCACACCACCCTCACCGCCCTTTACCGGAGCCGCAAAAGAAATCATCAAGCCTGGAGGCGCAACCCCCATATAAGGCAAAGTTACGATAGGCTTTTTTGCTTCCAGCGCGCCCTTATACCAAGGCCTCACTGTAGGATCATAACCGGCCGGAGGTGGGTCGGATGGAATATTGGTGAAGGCTTTATCAGGCTGCCCTTGATAGACACTAAGAAAATTTCCGCCTGCGCGTATCATGGTCAAACTGGTAGTTAAGTCAGCGCCGTTGCCTAAGCCCTGCGCCAAACTTTCCATGATGGCAAGATTGCCTTGTATCCAATTACTGAACATCGCGTTATAACCGGCCGCGACGCCCCGCATTTCATTGTTCAGGTCGCTCTCTATCTGCGACTTCATCTTTGCATAACTACCAACAGTCAAAAGCACAGTGCAAACGGTCACCAACAGAGCGATTACTGCGATCAGTCTGGTTTTCAACGAATTCATGACGACTCCTTCAAACGGAAATGATGGATAAGTAATCGAAAAGAAAAGGAATTAGAACAAGAAAGTCAATCTTACTACCGTTTAACACTTGCGTCAGAAATAGATATGCGCACCAAAACAACAAGCAAAACCATCGAATTAACAACGACGATAGGCCTGCCATCTGATCCGCTCTTAGCTATGACAAACATGATGACTAAGGCAACGAGCGGCAAAATTGCCGCCCACGCAACGAAACCCACAGAAAAAATGTGCCTACAAAAACCGATCGAGGATTTTACGACTATGCCTATCGATCGCATGCATATCACGAATTAAAAATTGTATGCCATGGTTATCAGAAATGAGTATAGACGCAAGTCCCAAGCGACGAATATCCTCGTCACCTTTCAAAATGAAAGCAGTACTCCCCCTATCCGTTTTAACATGCCAGGTGCAGGGAGTAGCGTAACTGCTAATGCTTTCAATTTTCTGTATCACTGGCATAAACTCACGCCCCGCCAATTCAGCATCCACCAAGGCACGAATCGCCTCGGGCAAATCGCTCAAGCGGTCTATCCAAGCCACTTCTTGCCCATCTTCCAGCACCAGGGAGATGCCTTCATCCGGTGACTGAATCGGAAACGCGCGTACCGGGCTCACATTCTCGTGCACCGTGCCGTCACTGCTAATTAACACTAAGTGCTCAAACGAATTTCGCGTCAGCTGAAAATCACTGGTCATTTTATTCTCCTCCTACATTCGCATTGCGGGCCTGCGCCTCGTACAGACGGAAATACGCCGATTCACGCGCCATCAATTCATCATGACTGCCGACTTCAACCACCTGCCCTCGATCTAGCACAACGAGGCGATCCGCCTTATGCAAGGTCGATAATCTGTGAGCAATTGCGATCGTGGTGCGTCCCTTGACCAGATTATCCAAGGCTTTCTGGATCTCTTTTTCGGTCTCAGAATCGACTGAAGAAGTAGCCTCATCCATAATTAAGATACGCGGATCGATCAACAAGGCACGCGCGATCGAAATCCTTTGACGTTCGCCGCCAGACAAGCCCTGACCACGCTCTCCCACCATAGAGTCATAACCTTGCGGTAGCCGCAAAATAAATTCATGCGCATGCGCCGCTCTTGCCGAGGCAATGATTTCTTCACGGCTGGCATGCGGCTTACCATAGGCAATATTTTCGGCGATGGTGCCGAAAAACAAAAATGGTTCCTGTAAAACCAGTCCTATATTGCTACGATAATCGGCCACAGGGAAGGAGCGTATATCCACACCATCAAGCAAAATAGCACCTTCACTGACATCATAGAAACGGCAAATCAGATTCACCAAAGTGCTCTTCCCTGAGCCACTATGTCCTACCAAACCGATAAATTCTCCGGGTTGAATACTCAGATTAATACCGCGATTGACCGAGCGATTGCCATATCGAAATCCTACTTCACGTAATTCGATATTGCCTTTCACTTCGGCGACTTTTACCGGTTGAGTTGGTTCGGGCACACTAGAAACGTGATCCAGAATATCGAAGATGCGTTTGGCTGCCGAGGCCGATTTTTGAGTTACCGAAACGATACGACTCATGGAATCGATACGACCATAAAAATTACCAATAAACGCAACCGCCGCCACCAATGAACCCACCGTGATTTCATCATGTGACACCTGCCAGATACCAAAGGCCCACACCACTAAAATACCCAGATCAGTCAAAAACGACACGGTTGGCGAGAATAAGGACCAGACTTTATTCAGCTTATCGTTAGCGGCCAGATTATGTTTATTAGCTTCGCGGAAGCGCGTCGCCTCGCGATTTTCCTGGGCAAAGGCCTTAACCACTCGAATACCTGGAATGGTATCGGCCAAGACATTGGTCACTTCACCCCACACCCTATCGATTTTTTCAAAACCAGTGCGCAATTTATCGCGCACCATATGTATCATCCAAGCAATTATTGGCAAGGGCAGTAGCGTCACTAGAGCGAGCTTAGTGTTAATTTGCATCAGAGCGACTACCGTCATCAAGAACATCAATACATCAGTCGCGAAATCAAGCAAATGCAAAGATAAGTACACGCATATCCTATCGCTCTCGCTACCGACACGCGACATCAAGTCGCCGGTACGCTTACCGCCAAAATACTCTAAGGATAATTTCATAAGATGTTGATAGGTGGTGGTACGTAAATCCGCACCTATACGCTCAGACACCAGCGCCAATATATAAGTCTTACCCCAGCTCAGCAACCAGGCAATGACGGCTGACCCAAATAAGCCGCCGATATACAAACTCACTAAATTCGGATCAACATGCTGCCCGTTCTGATAAGGAATCAGCACCTCATCCGTCAATGGCTTGGTGAGGTAGCGCGGTATCATGTGAGCCGCCGTGCCAAGCAACATCAAACTAAAACCTAGCAGCAACTGCCAACGGTAAGGCTGAGCAAAACGCCATAACCGAAACAAAGTCCAAGTCGACGGTGGGGTGTAAATAACTTTGGTACACACCGGACATTCTTCCTGCTCAGGCTCCAAAATTGCCTTGCAACTAGGGCAGACATTTTGCTCCGTATGCACCACGGGCAAACCGCTGACATGACTTTCACACTGTTCTTTGAATTGATCGATCAGGCGAATCGCCAATAAATTCTGGCCTAAAGTAAAGCGCCAACTAGCCAAACGGCCTTGTGCATTCAATAACTCCAAATGGCCTACACCGGCGTGATCATGATGTTTCAGTTGTAGGTCCTGCGCGAATGGCCAGTCCTGCCATCCGGCATCGCCATGTGTCTTGGCCAGCAAACGTTTTTCAGTTACGACAATAAGACCTTTGACAAAATGAAGTCGCTGATCCAAGTCAACCTCGACTGAGCATAAAACGTTCTCATCAGCAGACAATTGTTTTTTGACGTCGTCCCGCCATATTTCGGGGAGCGACACAAATGAGTTATTCGCACTTAATTGTTTAGTTGTCATTGTAAAACGAACTCCAGTTCATCCCCTTGCCCAATCACAGGCAAGGTCTAGAAATAAGGTAAATGAAAGACATATTTAATAATTCAAATTACTCAAGTTAAAAACTTCAGTAAATCAATGCACCAAGGCATCGTAGTGTGTCACGAGAGTAGAAATTTACGGTATTCTATCGAAAGAAAAAAATCAGATCAAAATCTGCACGTAGGGAAGCGATGTTTTTTTCAAGCAAACGTGAGTATACCAGCAAGAGTTAAGGGTCTATTCTTAATTTTGCCTAGAGATCAACTGGGGATCTATTTGAGATATTGACACCTACATTGCCAAGAAAACAGCAATGCGATCACAAATAGTATTAAGAAATAATTATTCAACGCTTCTAAAAGATTGAACGGGTTTCGCATTAACGACACCCTGACATGAAAAACTAAATACATGACAACGAAGAAGAAAAACATAGAATTTCTCCGTGTAACACATTTACGCGGACCGAATATCTGGACCTACCGCCCTGTAATTGAAGCATGGTTAGATATAGGGGAGCTAGAAGATGCGCCCTCAAATACTCTGCCAGGATTTTATGATCGCATGCTTGCTGCGCTGCCAGGCTTGATTGAACATCGCTGCGGCGTCGGTGAGCGTGGCGGTTTTCTAGAGCGAGTGCGCGAAGGTACTTGGGCTGGTCACATACTCGAACATGTGGTCCTAGAGTTGCAAAACCTGGCTGGCATGCGTACCGGTTTTGGGCAGACGCGCTCGACCAACACCGTTGGTGTGTACAAAATGGCCTTTCGCACTCGTCAGGAACAGGTTGGACGCGCCGCCTTGCTGGCAGGCCGCGATCTATTGATGGCCTTGATCAATGATCAACCCTACGATCTAGAGGCGAAAGTCACAGAACTTCATGAATTAGTCGATGATCTTTGTCTAGGCCCCAGCACCGCGCACATCGTTGATGCGGCTACCGAACGTAAAATCCCCTTCATTCGTTTGACTGAAGGAAACCTGGTACAACTAGGCCATGGCGCAGCCCAAAGAAGGATCTGGACTGCCGAGACCGATAGTACCAGTGCGATCGCCGAAAGCATTGCTAGTGACAAGGATTTGACCAAAACTTTATTGCAGTCTTGCGGCGTACCTGTGCCAGAAGGTAGCCTAGTTAAAAGTGCGGAAGAAGCATGGGAAGAAGCTCAAGACATCGGTCTGCCAGTGGTGGTAAAACCTTATGATGGCAATCATGGTCGCGGGGTTTCACTCAATCTGATGACAGAAGCCGACGTAGTCGCGGCATATCATCTTGCAGCCCGTAAAGGCGACAGCAAAAGCGTTATCGTTGAACGTTTTGTCACCGGTAACGAACATCGGCTTTTAGTCGTAGGCAAGCATGTCGTTGCGGCTGCCAAAGGCGAAGCACTGTGGGTGATAGGAAATGGCACCTCGAATATTATCGAATTGGTCGATGAGCAAATCAATACAGATCCGCGACGCGGCACCAATGAAGATTCGCCATTAAACGCAATCGCACCGCAACACGGAGCTGAACACATACTGGAACTGGAACGTCAAGGCTTAACCGCGTACTCCATACCCTTAGATGGTCAAAAGGTATTAATCCAGCCAAATGGCAATGTCGCTTTTGACGTCACAGATGAAGTGCATCCAGAAGTGGCGCGTGCCGCCGCATTAGCTGCCCGCATTGTTGGCCTCGATATAGCCGGCGTCGATCTGGTAGCGGACGACATTTCCCGCCCACTGGAAGAACAACGTGGCGCCATCATTGAAGTCAATGCCAGTCCTGGTTTACTGGCGCATTTAAAACCTGCAGAAGGCATGCCACGCCCTATCGGTACCGCCATCATAGCCAATCTGTTTGCCGCCAATGAAAGTGGTCGCATTCCTATTGTCGGGGTCGCTGGCAGTCAAGGCACAAGTCTGATTGCGCGTCTGATCGCCTGCATACTCAGCGTCAGCGGCAAGCACACTGGCGTCGCCTCTAGCCAGGGTCTGTTTTTGGATAGTCGCCATGTAGTGAAAACGAATTGCGCCAATTGGGATGCCAGCCAACGTCTGTTACTGAATCGCTCCGTGCAGGCGGCAGTATTTGAAACCAATCCGCGCATGATACTGAGCGACGGCTTGGCGTACGATAAATGTAAGGTCGGAGTGGTCACCGACATCAGTAGCAGTACAGAACTGGCTGAATTTTACGTCACCGATACCGAACAAATGTTTAAGATTTTGCGCACCCAAATCGACGTGGTATTACCAGATGGCGTCGCCGTACTGAATGCGGGAATCCCGCAAGTAGCTGAAATGGCAGAGCTATGCGATGGATCTGTGATTTTTTACGGGCTAGACGCAGCATTAGCGCCGATCGTCAGCCATCGCAGCAAGGGTAAGCGGGCGGTGTTTCTAAAAGATAGCAACATTATCTTAGCTAGCGGCAACGAAGAACTAGTTTTGATGTCATTGTCCTCACTCAAGCCAAGCAAAGCGCAGCAGCCTGAAAGCATTATGGCTGCCGTTGCCGCTGCTTGGGCCTTAGAGATTTCACCAGAATTAATAGGTGCAGGATTGAGAACTTTCGATTCCGCAACAAAAAACAGCTAACTATTAATTCACGAAGGAAGATGTAAATTGTGGCTTTAAAGCCCCCCGAAAAAAATAAGTACGACTGGGTTCAATTTACATCATTTCTTGTACACTTTTTTGGCAACAACGCCAGCTGATAGGATAAAGGTTTATGGAAGTATCACGTATACGGGCTCTGCGTGGCCCAAATCTCTGGAGTCATCACACTGCAATCGAAACGATAGTCAGTTGCACTCCTGCGGAATGCTCTATCGCCGACTTGCCCGATCTTGAAACTCGCCTACGTGCCCGTTTTCCGGAAATTGGTCCTTTGCAAACGACTGGCCATGATGAACCCGTCGCGATGGCCCATGTACTCGAATTAGCGGCACTGGGCCTGCAAGCCCAAGCCGGTTGCCCGGTGACGTTTAGTCGGACTACTCAAACATTAGAGACTGGCGTATTCCAGGTCGTCGCTGAATATTCAGAAGAGGCAGTCGGTCGTCTGGCCTTGGAATTCGCTGAAGCTCTCTGCCTTTCAGCCTTAAATGACACGCCTTTTGATTTAGGCGAAGCGCTCACTCAGTTACGCGATCTGGACGAAGATGTGCGCTTGGGTCCTTCGACTGGCTCCATAGTACAAGCGGCAGTAGCGCGCAATATCCCGTATCGCCGTCTCACAAATGGGTCTCTGGTTTTATTTGGATGGGGCAGCCGTCAGCGAAAAATTCAGGCGGCAGAAATGGATGGCACCAGCGCCATCGCCGAGGCCATAGCACAAGACAAAGAACTCACTAAACGCCTGCTTGATGCTGCAGGCGTACCGGTGCCACTAGGTCGTACCGCCGTTGATATGGACGATGCATGGGCGATCGCCTGTGAAATCGGCCTGCCAGTAGTGGTCAAACCCAAGGATGGCAATCAGGGCAAAGGCGTCACCGTCAACGTCACGACGCGCGAGCAACTCGATGCAGGCTATATCGCTGCATCTGAATTTCGCGATGATATTTTGGTGGAGCGCTACCTGCCCGGCAACGATTTCCGCCTACTGGTAATCGGTAACAAATTGATTGCGGCAGCGCGCAGAGATCCACCGCAGGTGGTCGGCGACGGCACGCATTCAGTACGCGAATTAGTCGAACAAGTAAATAAAGATCCCCGCCGCGGAACTGGTCACGCGACTTCTTTGACCAAAATTCGATTTGACGATATCGCCCTGGCCAGCCTGGCAAAACAAGGCTATCTGGCAGATACAGTTCCGCCTAAAGGTAAGCGCGTTATTTTACGCAATAACGCCAACTTATCGACTGGAGGCTCCGCCACCGATGTCACTGACGATGTACATCCAGACATCGCCGCCAGTGCAGTCGCTGCCGCCCAGATGATAGGACTGGACATTTGCGGGGTCGACTTGGTTTGCGATAGCGTACTCAAACCTATAGAAGACCAAAATGGTGGCATCGTTGAGGTTAACGCGGCACCTGGCCTGCGTATGCATTTATCTCCTTCATTTGGCAAAGGACGACCAGTCGGTGAAGCAATCGTCGCTGCCATGTTTGCCGACGGCGATGATGGTCGCATCCCAGTAGTGGCAGTCACTGGCACCAACGGCAAGACCACCACGGTACGCCTGATCGCCCATCTATTAACGACTAGCGGTCTACGCACCGGCATGACTAATACCGACGGCGTCTACATAGAAGGCCGACGCATCGATACTGGAGACTGCAGCGGACCGCGTAGCGCCCGCAACGTCTTACTTCATCCCGATGTAGACGCCGCAGTATTTGAAACAGCACGTGGTGGTATCTTGCGCGAAGGTCTGGCGTTTGATCGCTGCCAGGTGGCTGTCATCACGAACATAGGCTCAGGCGATCACCTCGGTCTAAACTACATCACCACGGTAGAAGATCTGGCTGTGCTAAAACGTGTGATAGTACAAAACGTCGCCGACAGTGGCGTCGCAGTTTTAAATGCGGCCGATCCTATCATCGCAAAAATGGCCCACAACTGCACCGGCACTGTCACCTTCTTTGCAGCAGATAGCCAAAATCCCGTATTGGCACGCCACAAGGCACAAGGCAATCGCGTTGTGTATGTTGACGGCTCCAGTTTGATTGCCTATGAAGGCGCTGAAATGCAAAAAATCGCTCTATCAGGGATACCGATTACCCGCAATGGTGCCATCGGCTTCCAGGTTGAAAATGTCATGGCCTCAGTGGCAGCTGCCTGGGGTGTAGGCATCACATGGGATGCGATACGCACAGGACTCAAAACCTTTGCCAATGAAAGCGACAACGCACCTGGCCGTTTTAATGTATTTGACTATCGTGGCGCAACTCTCATCGCTGATTACGGGCACAATCCGGATGCCATTTTAGCTTTGGTGCAAGCGGTTGAAAGTATGCCTGCCAATCGTCGCTCAGTGGTTATCAGTGGTGCGGGGGATAGACGAGATCAGGACATCCGCCAACAAACTGAGATACTCGGCGCGGCCTTTGACGAAGTAATACTGTACCAGGATCAATGCCAAAGAGGTCGCGCAGACGGTGAAGTGGTTGCCTTACTCAGAACCGGGTTGGCCAATGCCAGCCGCACCAAAGAGATCAAAGAAATCAATGGGGAATTTATCGCCATAGACACTGCATTGGCAAGCTTGTCTGAAGGGGATTTATGCCTGATACTGATTGATCAAGTAGAAGAAGCGCTGGCACATATTGCCAAGCGCATTGCAGAAGCCTAAGATTACATTCACACGAGTATCGAAATAAAAAATGCCAGAGAAATCTGGCATTTTTTATTTCATGATTAATATCTCAAAAGCTCATGATGGCGTTGCCGCCGTGTTTGCCACAATATCAGGCGCAGCAGGTTTGGTCTCGAGCTTCGCGTTGTTTTGCTTGGCATCGTCGATATAGGCATCGTTGATTTTTTTAGCTTGCAGGCTCGGGGCTTTCAACAAATCCAGCAAACGTAGTGTTAAATTGCCACTGCGTGGTGTCTGATTACTTGCTCCCGTTGCAGGTAACTGGAACGCCACCTGCAGCTTACCATCATCGAGTAAACTAAACAGATCTTGAATACTTCCGGGGAAATGCGCCCTCAAATTTTGCGGTGCTTGCGATGTTAAGTCGGCAGCAGTTGGCGGAGTCGCGACCAGAGCCTGACTGCCATCGGTATGATGGTGTTGATGAGCTTGTGCGTGTTCATTTGCAGGCGTGCCCGCATCATGGTTAAGCCTAGGATTATCGCCATTATTGCTCGAACTTGAGGTACTCAGCCCCGCCATTGCCTGATAATGTACCTCTACCTCAAAATTATAAACATGCCCATCGGCCGTCGTGATCTGCCCCTTACCGATAAAATCGGAGGCTTCTTGTACGCTCATAGCGGTTGCATCACGACTACCGCCAGGGCCACCACTATGTTGGACGCTGGCGGAGAAACCAGCCATGGTCGAAATGCTGGCGCTATCGAACGAAATCTTCATACCTTTAGCCGCATCCCCAAACAATTGCTTGGCAAAGTTGTTGACCAGACTTTGCGCCATATCGATGGTGGCTATCCCAAGATCATTGGCACGCCTGGCAAGTTCGACTCCCGTATCTGACAAATTGACCATATCATTGTTAGATGCGGGTGCTTGCGATGCCAACTTGGCTGGACGGTTTTGTGCAGACGGCTTAGCCGCAGCTAACCCATCGGTCATTTTTTGCGGCAAATTTTGCGGCAAAAAATGGCTGCTCGCGAGCGAAGAAAGTGTGTTCATGATGATCCACCAAAGTAGCTAGGTAGATCAGGTATCGACCAAGTTACGCAGATCTTGAGCCCACAACTGAAAACACAATTGCCCGAAATCAAGAGCAAATAAGCAGGTGTCACTTTAGTTTTTTTCCGGCGTTGGTAAATTGCGAGTTGCATACTCCAGATGCCAAGCCGCGCGCTGCTGCGCTTGCTCTGAAGTATTCACAATTTCCAGAGGATAGCCGTGCACCTCATACAAAGCCTGCCATTTTGGTAGCATGATACGGTAACCCTCGATCTCCTCGGGTAGATACCAGATATTCATTACTTCTTTCGGAAAATGTGCCCGCCCCTTTTGCAGCACTTGTCCGTAGGCGGCAAGCGCATCGGGCGAAGTCATCATGCTCAGACTCCAGTTAGATACAGTTACGAAAGGTGTGTCCGGTGTCCAATGGCTCAATAATGCGGCTACGGTGCGCGCGAAAGCCTTGATCACTTCGAGATTAAATGGACCGGCAATTTCATAGTAAATGATGGAGTCTTCACGCCTTATCGAGATACTGCCATGCGGTGCAAATTGACTGCTGGCATGTTCGTTGGTGTGGAGTTTTTTATTCTTCATACAGCCCTCAAAAACCTCGGATTAGCTGAGCTTACTAACACTCCCCATCCAAATTTTTACCTTAATAATTGAAGCTAAACCCATCGTTCAAAAAATCCCGACAAGTCCCGTTCATTGGCCTGTTCCAATACTGCCTGAAAATCGCGACTACTTGCAATTCAGAATGCTCCCGCAAAACGACGGCGGTATGCCGCTGGGCTACTAGCAACATGCCGACGAAAATGTCGCCTGAACGACTCCTCAGAGCCAAAACCTGCCAACTCGGCCACTTTAGAGAGTGCTGGCTCTGCTGACTCCAATAAATCCTTGGCGATCGCGATACGCTCTCGTATCAACCACTCGATTGGGCCCATGCCGGTGGCCTCTTGAAACTGTCTTTGCATAGTTCTGACACTCATATTCGCCTGCTGCGCCATGCTCTTAATGCTGTACCGCAAAGCTGGTTGCGCACGCACACTATCAATCAGCATACTCAAACGCCCACGTTCATCATGAGCCATAGGGCGCGGCAAAAACTGTGCCTGACCACCTTCCCGATGCGGCGCCGCCACCAGTCGCTGCGCCACCTGATTGCCTACCTTGGCACCATAATCCCTACGTACCAGATGCAGCAACATATCCAGACCAGCGGCCGAACCGGCAGAAGTAATGATCTGACCAGCGTCTACGTATAAATTTTCTGCTTCCACAATAATTTTAGGATAACGCTGCGCCAGACGTGCAGCATAACGCCAATGTGTGGTCACACGCTTTCCGTCGAGCACCCCGGCGGCGGCTAGCACAAACACACCGGAACAAATGCTGCACAGGCGTGCCCCACGCAAGTAGGCAGCGCGTATTTGTTCTAGCAGCGCGGCCGGCGGCAACTCGTCGGCATCGCGCCATCCGGGGATAACAATGGTATCAGCCTGCTCTAACAACTCTAGCGAATATGGCGCAGACACGGTGATACCACCGGCGGCCCGAATCACTCCAGACTCTGCTGCACAAACTGCAAACCTATACCAGTTCACACCTAACTCCGGTCTATCCAACGCAAACAACTCCACCGTACAGCCAAATTCAAAGGTGCAGAGTTGGTCGTAAGCCAAAGCAACTACCAGGTGTTGATCTTTATCGTTCTCCATGGCGTGATCTTACCGTAGATTGACGTAGCCGCCACTTACTTCAAACGTAGGCTGAGCAGATAATCTCTACAAGCCGGAGAAAAACCTCAGCCCACAGTAACAAGTCAATTTAATCATGCCAAGGAAATACCCATGTCACTTATTACAGAAATTGCTGCAGCCGCCAGCCCTCGCGCCCTCGCCCATTTTGAAGCCATGCTGGAATTTGAAACCGATTGCTGGGACGTCAACGACGCCATCAGCTCAGGTACACAAGATTTCGTTTTATTTGACGTCAGAAGCGCCGAGAAATTTGCGCAAGGCCATGTGCCCGGTGCAGTGCACCTGCCGCGCGGAAAAATGATCGCATCAAAATTGGCGAAGTACTCCGCAGATACTCTCTTCGTGACCTATTGCGCCGGTCCGCATTGCAATGGCGCAGCGCGTGCCGCCATCGTATTGGCGCGCCAAGGGCGACCGGTAAAAACCATGCCGGGCGGAATTACAGGATGGATAGACGAGGGTTTCGCATTAGACGGCACTGACATTTTCCAAGCAGTCCTTGCATAGAGTTACGTCATCACAACTAAGTAACGCAGCCAATAAAACGGCTGGGCTTCAAAAAGCACAAACGACAGACGAAAAAAAAGCAGGAATACCTGCTTTTTTCAATTGCGCATAAGAACTTACTTGGAAGCTTCCGCAGCGGATGCAGATGCCTCTTTCTTATGTTTTGATTTTTTCTTCTCGGGTGTTGATGCCGCCATAGAGGCAGCGGCAGGCTCGGATGCGGACGCCATAGAAGCAGCGGATGCCTTGGCCGAGGCTGCTGGTGCAGGCGAATGGGAAGCTGCGAATGCGGAAATCGCGAACAAGCTGGCAACTAAAGCAGTAATTATTTTTTTCATTTTCGTACCCCTGTAATTTGAACTGATTTGAACTTATTTGAACTGTTAAACAAAACGATTTTGATTCACATGAATCTGTATCCTTAACGGAGGCAGACTAAGGATGGTTGACCAGATCCCAGCTAAGAGTAGGAAATTTTCTTTGAACAAGCAATGTTCCTTTTTTTAATGCTGTTCAATTACTACACTTTTAGACAATTAACGTGTTACCTTGACTATTATTTTCCATGTTCAACTATTGATGACGTGCACTCGACTTTTCGTCCATTTAGACTTCCATGAGATCATTCCCCCCTCAAGCTGATCATCCTTTCATCAAACTGTACTCAAGCGGCTTGATTGCCCTGAGTCTGATACTTTGCTGGGCGCCACCAGTTTGCGCCACCGCATACACCCCGGCATCAGATTTAAGCGTCTTAGAACGACTGCCTTTCAAACCGAATGACCCGCTTGCGCGCGAATTATCGACTTTACGAACAGCCTTAAGAAAGCAGCCAGACAATCTGATCGTAGCCGTTGAATTAGCGCGCCGCTATTATGAAATGGTTGGAGAACAAGGCGACCCACGTTATTTGGGATATGCACAGGCTGCGCTCACGCCTTGGTGGAATATGCCAGACGCGCCAATCGAAGTTCAAGTGTTACGCGCTGGTCTGGCGCAGTTTCGCCACGACTTCCCTGCAGCGATTACTTATCTAGGCAAGGTTTTAGAACGTGACCCGCAGCACCAGCAAGCACGCATCTTGCGCGCCATCATACAAATCGTACAGGCTCGCTACGATTTAGCCAGAGACGATTGTCAGTTTTTAAAAACTGACAGCAAAGATCTGATAGGCATAGGCTGTCTAGCGATGGTCGATGGTTTAACAGGAAAAGCGGGGCCAGCGTATGCGACTCTACAATTAGCCTTGATACACACAAAAATACTCAGCAGCGAGCACAAACTATGGGTACTGACCCGATTAGCCGAATTGAGCCTACGGCTAGGAAAAATTGAAACTAGCGAGCGCCACTTCCAGCAAGCGCTAACACTTGGTGTGGCTGATACCTTTTTACTCGCGGCCTACGCTGATTTTTTGTTAGATCAAAAACGTCCAGCCGAAGTCGTGACGCTATTAAAAGACAAGACCCGCTCCGATACCTTGCTATTGCGACTGGCATTTGCTGAGCGCGACTTGCAGCTAAGCAACGCTACAGAACGAGAAGCGACGCTCGCTGCGCGTTATCTGGCAGCCCAATTGCGTGGCGATACCGTACATCAACAAGAAGAAGCCAGGTTTGCCTTGCGAGTTCAAGCCGATCCAGTTAAGGCCTTAGCACTCGCCAAAGAAAACTGGAAAGTGCAACGAGAACCGCGCGACGCTCGCATCTTCCTAGAAGCAGCGCTGGCATCAAAAAATTCAAACGCGGCAATTGCAGTATTAGACTGGCTGGAAAGTAGTCACATTGAAGATCCTTATTTGCGTAGTTTAGAACGCCAAGTGAAGGTCGCGCAAAAATGAGGCGCCTATTCATTTTTTTCTTAGGTATGTTTTTCGCATTCAGCGCCGCCGCTCACAAACCCAGCGACAGCTATCTAAGCCTCAGCATCAAGGATCAACAGATTGATGGGCGCTGGGATATCGCCTTGCGCGACTTGGATTTTGCGCTAGGTCTTGATGCCAACGCGGACGCCGAAATCACCTGGGGAGAATTGCGCGCAAAACATGCCGAAATCAGCGCCTATGCCTTGGCGCGTTTGCAATTATCCACACAAGGAAAAATCTGTTCTACCCAAGTGATACAACATTTGGTGGATGATCATACCGATGGTGCCTATGCCGTACTGCGCTTTAAGGCGGTATGTAGCGCACCACTGGATACACTGCAACTGCACTACCAATTATTTTTCGATCTTGATCCTCAGCACAAAGGTCTACTGCGCTTAAATTGTCAAGAGCAAGTCAATACCGCCATTTTCAGTCCCGAAAAAGCTCGGCAAGATTTCAATTTAAAGCAAGTGAGCAAGTTCACGCAATTTCTCGATTACGCGCGTGAAGGGGTTTGGCATATCTGGATAGGCTTTGATCACATCTTATTTTTACTCGCCCTCTTATTGCCTGCCGTGGTGGTCCGCCAAGAAAAGAAATGGCTGGCGGTAAGTGCTTTCCAACCGGCTTTCTGGTCGGTACTCAAAATTGTTACGGCATTTACCCTAGCCCACTCTATCACCTTGACATTGGCAACGCTGGGCTTGATTAGCCTGCCTTCACGCTGGGTAGAAGCGATCATCGCTGCTTCCGTGGTAGTGGCGGCCTTGAATAATATTTATCCGCTCTTTCGAGAGCGACGCTGGCTCATGGCTTTCGTTTTTGGTCTGATTCATGGCTTTGGTTTTGCCAGCGTATTGAGCGATTTAGGCTTGCCGCAGAGCACGCTGGGCTTGGCACTACTGGGTTTTAATCTTGGTGTGGAACTCGGCCAACTGGCGATAGTCGGGATTTTTCTGCCTAGCGCTTTTAGCCTGCGCCATACATGGTTTTATCGACGCTTTATTTTACTAGGCGGCTCGATCTCGATTGCCCTACTAGCCATGATCTGGTTGATCGAACGCGCCTTCGATATAAAACTTTTAGGCTTTTAAACTCACGATCACTTCGCCGCGCTATGCCTAGATCCCAAAATATGCCCCAAATAAGCCCAAATAAACCAGATGCGAGCAGCTTGCCAAGCTAAATGCTGTCTTCCAACTATCTCAAAGCTAATTCAAAACGAATTCAAATCGACTGCACCAAGTGTTCGAAGTCGCGCAGCGGCACAGGTCGGCTAAACAAAAAACCTTGATAGGCATGACAACCATGGCTACTCAAAAAATCTCTCTGCTCTGCCGTTTCTACCCCTTCGGCGATGACCGCCAGCCCCAGGCTTTGGCCCAAGGCAATGATAGTACGCGCGATTGCGGCATCATTCGGATCGATCAACACATCACGCACGAAGGATTGATCTATCTTTAGCTGATCCAAGGGTAAGCGTTTCAGGTAGGCCAAAGATGAGTAACCGGTACCAAAGTCATCCAAAGAGAAACACAGTCCTTTGGATTTGAGTGCAAACATTTTCTCTATCACCTCACCGACATTCTCGACCAGCAGACTTTCGGTTAATTCCAACTTAAGACGTTCTGGATTGGCGCCGCTATTGCGAATCACGGCAAGCACTTGTGCGACAAAATCAGATTTACGGAACTGATGCGCGCTCACATTGACGGCAACACTCAGATGCGCCATTGCAGGCTGTTTAGCCCACAGCGCTAATTGCCGGCATGCGCTCTCCAGTACCCATAGGCCGATAGGAATGATCAAGCCAGTTTCTTCGGCTGCCGGAATAAATTCGGCGGGCGAAATCATGCCCCTATCGGGATGCTGCCAGCGCAGCAAAACTTCAGCGCCAGTAATCCGCCCTGCTTCGGCGATCTGCGCCTGATAATGCAAAAGAAATTGCTGATTCTGCACCGCCAGACGCAGATCGGCATCGAGTTCAGCACGTTTTTTTACGCTTGCTTCCATACTAGGATCGAAGAACCTAAAGGTATTCCGCCCGGCCGCCTTGGCGCGGTACATAGACATATCGGCTTGTTTGAGTAAATTATCGGTGCTGCTTAGATTTCCCTTGAAAAGGGTAATCCCCACGCTGGCAGTACTGTGATGCGCCACACTTCCCAGCGTGTAACTACTGCCCACCGTGGTAATGATTTTTTCAGCGACCGCCTCAGCCCCAGCGATGGCCTCAAGCTCATTCTTGTTCAGATTGGCCAGTACCACCACAAATTCGTCACCGCCCAAGCGCGCTACTGTGTCACCCTCGCGTACACATTGCGTCAGGCGCGGCGCCACTTGCTTGAGTAGGGCATCGCCAATGTCATGTCCCATATTGTCGTTGAGCGACTTAAAATTATCCAAATCAATGAAGAGGATGGCGCCATATTGCTCACTACGACTACTCGATGAGAGCGCTTGTTTGAGTCTATCGTTCAAGAGTGTACGATTCGGCAATCCGGTCAGTTGATCATAAAAAGCCAGTTCATTAATTTTTTCTTCCGACTTTTTTCTCTCCGTAATATCGGTGGCAAAGGCAAGGATGCATCGCTTGCCATCTAAAGTCATGATTTCGCCGGAGATACTGACTTGCCGTTGCTCACCACTTTTGCAATTCCAAACTGTCTCGTAGTTCATCAAGCGACCGCGGGCATCCAGACCTGTGATCCAAGGCTGACGTACCGCCTCACTCGCCCACAAACCGACCTCCACCGAAGTTTTACCGATCAAATCAGCCGAGCTCCAGCCAAAATCGCGTTCATAGTTGGCATTGACCTCGATGAAGCGGCCCTCGTCTGCGCTGGCGATCGAAGCGGCCATAGGCGCCGAGGTAAAGGCAGTGGCAAACCTTTGCTCAGAGAGCCGCAAGTTCATTTCGTTCGACTTACGTTCGGTAATGTCACGGGTAATTCCGTGAAAGCCAGTCAACTTCCCTTGCGCATTGCGATCAGGGCGCGTCAAAATTTCGGTCCAGATCAAACGCCCATCTTTACACCGCTGCTGCACTTCAAAGGTAGTGGAAGTAGTTGGCTTATCGCGCTGATCAGGGCTGCGTTTTTCCTTTAATTTTCTGGCGACGATGGCCACGCCTTCGTCTGTCAGCATTTCCGAAAAATGATGCCCCACCACCTCACTGGCATGATAGCCACGCATTCTTTCATCGGCCGGACTGATATAGGTAAATAGATTGTTGATGTCTTGCCGCCACACCACGTCCGAGGCATCCTCCGCCAGCAAACGAAAATGTGCCTCGCTCTCGCGCAAATTTTCCGCTGCCTGACTACGTTCGATCGCGATGCTGACCAAATGAGCGGCCTGTTCGATCAGGAAAATATCCCGCGTCGATGGGCTATGCGCGACCCGCTGATAAATCGCAAAAGTTCCTAGCACTTGCCCTTGTGAAGCGCGTATAGGTTGTGACCAACAAGCAGCCAAACCGGCGCTGGCGGCAAGTTCTTTAAATTCGGTCCAATAAGGATGGCTTTGTATGTCCTCGACCACCACGCGCTCGCCGATGAAAGCGGCAGTTCCGCACGAACCGACACCTAGGCCGATTGCCACGCCATCGAGCGCCCGGTTGTAAAAGTCAGGCAAACTCGGTGCCACGCCCTTACCTAGATGTAGACCATCCTTGTCTAGCAGCAGAATACTGCATAGCATTTCGGGATTGAATTCTTGCATGCCAAGCACCACCGCTTCCAGCATTTCTGGTAATGCGACACTGCTACTCATCACTTCCAAGACCCGACTACGGAAATGTTCAAAATCTTTCGCCTGCTTGCTCTCTTCTTCAATTTTTCGCAGTTCATTTTGGGTCGTCGCCACCAGCCCGAGCACACTCCCCTCCATGCCATTGGCGAGTAGTATCGGTTTAGAAAAATCGCCATGACCCAGCCGCTTGAGATGCTCGTGCAAGGCATCCAAACTACCGCCTAAAGTTACGTGCAAGGCGACGCCTACGCGTCTGAGCATCAGCAAAAATAAAATAGCCAGGGCGCAAAATATAATGCGGATCGCATTTGCAAAGGCTTCGGCCGTCTGTACCGCAGCTAAAGTGCGCTGGTCCATCAGGGTATAAAAGCGATTAATCGGCTGCATGATGCTAGCCTTGGCGCGTATGTACTCAAGATCGAAAAGCATAGCCCTAGCTTCCTGATGAGGGGCATCAGATACAGCGCCACCGGACTCGATCAGGCGCATCGCCTTTAACTCAGTCAGCGCCAAACTGTCGGAATTGGCCTTGGCGTTTGCCAGTAGTTGCGTTTCTTGCTCGGACAGACCAAGTTCGCGCATTAAGTCTAACAGCGCAACCGCTGCACCACTTCCGTTCTCAGGCGTTTGACCAGCCAGCACCAGATCCCAATACACGTTTTCGTAGCCCAAAGGGCGGGCTAACTGTCCGTCACGGATAGACAATATTTTTTGATAATAGTCTTTGTAAGCGTGCTCGCCAGTAATCACATATGAGCGCGCCATACCAGTGAGGTCATCAGAGCTTTGGCGCAACTCATCAGCCAGCAAAAAAGACCGATGGCGCAACTCGTTGGCGTGGTCTATCTTCTTTTCGACGTACACATAGATGCCGAAAACAATGGCCACGAGAATGAACACCAAGCCGGCCCGCCACACTTCGCGCGCATACAGGGACGATTCCGTATTTCTCATTGACCCAGCTCTCTCTCGGTAAAGGACTTGCCACGCAGCAAGAGCGCCAAGCTCACTAAGGCGGTCAGGTAAGGACGCCAGCGATGACGCGCGCTATCTAGCAGTATAGATGGATCATGCTGGAGTGCGCATGATTTACTTATAAACAACCAGCAAACAACAGGCGCACGCCCGATTCGCGTAGCCAACTTCAGAGCTATACTCGCAATTAGATATTTAAATCGGCATGGCCCAACGCGCATATCCGGTGCGGGTTTCCAGCCAGACCAGGCTACAAGCCGCGCCGGATATGCGCGTGCGGGCAGGCAGTAAAATTACTCAGACAGGCGACTCGGCAAACCCCGCGTACTAAACTTGCCGCCAATAGGGATAATGTGGGAATACCCG
Organism: Undibacterium parvum; assembly: GCF_003955735.1. Taxonomy (NCBI): domain Bacteria; kingdom Pseudomonadati; phylum Pseudomonadota; class Betaproteobacteria; order Burkholderiales; family Oxalobacteraceae; genus Neoundibacterium; species Neoundibacterium parvum. The sequence continues at coordinate 146,424 of NZ_CP034464.1, forward strand.
GTTTTCAATGCAGGCTGGCCGCTGCCAACTTGGCACCGAACCAGATAAACAAGCCACCTACCCCGCTGGAAAGACTGGCAGAAAGGCGCTTACGCTTGCTGAAACCCTGAGCCAGACGCGCCCCTAGAAAAATCAAAGCCGACAGATAAGTAAAGCTAAACACCAACACCACGGCGCTTAAGATCAAAAAAGGCACTGCCGGAGTCGGATAAAGTGGATCGATAAACTGCACAAAAAACGACAATAGGAACAAGATCGCCTTGGGATTGAGCAGGCTAATGAAAAGCGCGCGTTTAAAAGGATTTTGCATATTTTCAGCAACTGCCGTGGTCTCGGGCACAGTCTCGGCGCCGCTGCGCCATTTTTGTATGGCAGCCCAGATCAGGTTAACACCCAACCAGGCCAGATAGCCAGCCCCTGCGTACTTCACCACCATAAACAAGGCTGGGTAAGTGCGCAGCAAACTCGCCGCACCTAAGGCGGTCAACATCAGCAAGACTGTATCGCCAACAAACACACCCAAAGCGCCCTGATAACCAGCCCGCACACCACGTGCAGTGGCGACCGCCAGCACATACAAAGAATTTGGCCCAGGTAAAAGAATAATGCCCAAGGCACCCAGGACATAGGTCCAAAGATCGGTAACGCCGTAAAAACTCATAGTCTATCCAATGTAAATAAGTAAAGCCTGCGGCACAGTTGGCTGTTTGCAACGCCTGCAGCGATGAATAAATCGCCAGCCGCGCATTATCCCATAATCTCTGTGTTGGTATTTTGACGCCAGCAATCCCAAAGTAGACCTTGGGAACTTCTAAAAACACTTTAATCGGGATGCAGCGCAAGGCGCAAACCGGAGCAATACGTCGGTATTGCGAGGATTTGCAACGCAGCGATGCGCCCGAGTATGGGTTTTTTAGAAGTTCCCCCTAGCCCAGCGCGCATATTCCATGCAGGTTTCAAGCCAGAATGGCCTGTAAGCCGCATAGAATATGCGTGTGCGGCCAGGCATTAAAAATTTTCAGAGAGAGTGCCTATTTTTGCTCATAAGTTGGCGCTAAAGTGGTGAGCTATAAACTGCGCGCAATTGCAATGGCACTTGTGATAATGTCTTTATTCGGCAATACTTAGACTGCGCCCTGTATTTATTAGCCTGTCGTGCGCATAGAGCCATTTAATTTCTCGCGAGTTTAAATTCGAAGTGCAACAGGAGATTCAGATTATGTTATCCACACTACGCCGGCGCTTGATCGCCATTTGCGTCAGTATCGTGGTTTTGGCGATGATTGCCGTGGTCGGGGCTAATTTCATCACCACCCGCAGCCACACTTTAGAATCACTCAATGCGCAGATGGCGCAGTTGTCGCAGAGCTATTCTGCAGAAATCGCGGTCTGGATACAGGCTAAAAAGCTAGTGGTAGGCTCGATCAGACAAGCCGCAGATGCGGCCGATCCTTTGCCAGCACTCAAGGCCGCCGAACAAGCAGGCGGCTTTGATCAAACCTATCTCGGTTACCCAGATAAACGCGCGGTATTTTCTCAAGTGCGGGTACGCAAACCCGATTACGACCCGACTGTACGCCCCTGGTACGTGAAGGCCTCGCAAACCAGCGGTGCAATTGTGACCTCGCCCTACATCGGTGCCAGCAATGGCAAACTACAAGTGACGGTAGCAGAAGCGGCCGGTGCCACCGGTAGCACCACCGCAGTGGCAGGTGGCGATGTACTGATAGACACTCTGGTAAAAACCGTGGTGGAGATCAAACCTAGTCCAAGTAGCTTTGCGTTTCTGCTCGATAGCAAGGGCATCATCATTGCCCACCCAGACCAAAAACTCACCTTAAAACCGGTCTCAGACTTAAGCCCCAACGTGTCGATAGAATTGTTGACCTCCACCGAAAAATCCAAACTCAGCGCCGCAGTGCAATTAGCTGGGCGCGATGGCTTGCTGTTTGTCAGCAAAATTGAAGGTACCGATTGGTTACTGGCCATCGTTTTAGATAAAGCCGAAGCGACGCAGGCTCTCAGCACCATGTTGACGGTCTCGGCCGTGACTGCGCTGATCGTGAGCGGTTTAGCCGCCCTGCTGCTGGCAGCTCTGATTGCGCGTGCCTTGCAAAGACTTGCTACCGTGCGTGACGCAATGCAAGAAATTGCCACTGGCGACGGCGACTTAACCCGCAGACTCGATGCCGAAGGCGTCGACGAGCTAGCGCAGATAGCCTCAGCGTTTAACCTCTTTGTCGATAAGATCGCCAAGGTCCTGATGGAGATACGCGGCGCCAGCGAATCGGTCAAGGTCGCCACCTCGGAAATCGCAGCGGGCAATGCCGACCTCTCGTCACGCACCGAAGCACAAGCCGGCTCGCTGGAAGAAACCGCCAGCTCTATGGAAGAGCTGACCTCTACCGTCAAGCAAAACGCCGACAATGCGCGCCAGGCGAATCAACTCTCTTTATCGGCCTCGTCGGTCGCTGTCAAAGGCGGCGACGTGGTGGCGCAAGTAGTCGAAACCATGGGCTCGATCAAGGGCAGCTCTAGCAAGATGTTCGATATTATTAGTGTCATTGATGGCATCGCATTTCAGACCAATATCCTGGCCTTAAATGCGGCGGTAGAAGCGGCACGCGCCGGTGAACAGGGGCGCGGTTTTGCCGTGGTGGCCTCTGAAGTGCGCAATCTGGCGCAACGCTCAGCTGGTGCCGCGAAAGAGATCAAGACCCTGATCGTCGATTCGGTAGAAAAAGTCGATCTGGGTGGCAAGCTGGTCGATGATGCCGGCCACACCATGGGCGAAATCGTCAACTCGATCAAGCAAGTAGCCGACATCATGAGCGAAATCACCGCCGCCAGCCAGGAGCAAAGTTCGGGCATAGAAGAGATCAATACCGCTATCACCCATATGGATGAAATGACCCAGCAAAACGCAGCCTTGGTAGAACAAGCTGCAGCGGCTGCCGAGAGCTTGCAAGAACAGGCGGAAGCCTTATCGGCCACGGTCGCCACCTTCAAACTCGATCATGCTGATGCTGCGATGGCCAGTAAGCCGCGTGCTGCCACCACAGCCCCCGCAAAACCCGCGACAAAACCTGCGCCAGCCAAGTTCAATAATGCACCGAGAAAACTCAACAATAGCAGTGCCAATGCTGCCGCCAATTCTGCAGCCAGTTCGAGCAGCAAAGCGAAAAGTGATGGTGACTGGGAAGAATTTTAATTGATCAATTTTGCGAAAAACTTAGGCTCAGCTAGCTGTGTTGCGATTTTATTTTGTTTAGCCAGCCAGGCCTATGCGGTTGAGAAAGTCGAGCTATACGGCGATAGCGCCTATCCACCGTATAGCTTTGTCGAAGATGGTCAATTCAAAGGTCTGTACATAGACATACTGCAGGCAGCCGCCAAACGACTGCTTGCAGACTATGCGATAGAGCTGATCCCCGTGCCCTGGAAGCGCGGTCTCGCCTATATGGAAAGCGGGCGCGGCTTGGCGCTGTTCCCGCCGGGTTTAAAAAAGGAACGCGATTATATTGCGCCCTATTCTGTGCCCTTGTTTCGCGAAACCGTAGTGGTGTTTTGCAACGAGGAAGTGATGCAGTCGCACCCCAAGCGCTTCCCCGAGGATTTTATCGGTCGTATCATGGGCGTCAACGCCGGCTTTCTCTTATCGGAGCGACTCACACAGGCCGCCAAGGCTGGCCAAATTGAAATAGATCCGGCCCCAAATAATGACTCCAATCTCAAGAAGCTGGCAATCAAACGCATAGATTGTTATGTCAGCGACCGCGGCGCCGCGCTCTACTCGGCCAAACAATTACGCAGCAAGGATGGCAATTTCACTCTGGAATTACAAGAAGCGGCAATCTTATCTGGCGAAAATACCTACCTCGGTTACAGCCGCCACTACCAGGCGCCGTACAAACAAGACTTTATCAAAAAAATGGATGCGACCCTCACCGACATGAAGAGCAAGGGCGAGATCGACAAGATCATCAAGGCCTATTTCAATTAATCAGCCCAGCGCCAGTCCGCAATTGAGCACTTCTCGTAGATTCACTTACGCTTAGTCTTCGGCGCTGCGGCACTCACTGTCGTACTCACTGTCGTACTCAATACCGCCCCGCGCACTTCAAACTTCACCTGATCTAGCAGCTTGCCCTGGCTATCAACTAGCTGTAGCACATGCTTACCTGGCCACGGCATCCAATCTATGCTCAGCGCAGTCTGGCTAGCCTGGTTTGCTGTACTGGCCTTGGCTGGCGCTTTGCCATCGAGCAGCCACGCAGCCTGCTTGACGCCTTGCGCAGCAAAACGTATGCGCTGACGCTCGGGCGGGATATCCGGATCTAGCGCCACCAGCATGCCTGCGGTGGGATACGCAATCAGCGGCCGGATTTGATCGGGATGCGCGATGCCAATCAGGCTTTGCTCGGTACCGGCTAAAAAGTATTCAGTACGCGCCGCTTCCAAAGCGCCCTCGTAGACGATCGCTTGAGCCAGCACGCCTGCGGGAAGCTGCATGGGGCTAGTGGCGGCGGGATTAGATTTGGCAGCGAGCTTATTGTCTAGCTTATTGGCCACCGAATTTGCCAGCTTATGTTGATGCAGGTAGTGCATGACTTCTTGCCAGATCGGTGCCGCACCGGTGACGCCAGAGACATCCCACATCGGTGCGCCCGAGGCATTGCCGACCCAGACCCCGACGGTATAACGCTCAGAATAGCCGACACACCAGTTGTCGCGCATGTCTTTTGAGGTGCCAGTTTTTACCGCAGCCCAGATGCGGGTGGCCAAGGCACTCTCCAGTCCGAAGGTGGTGGCGCGCGCTGCTCTATCGGACAAAATATCGCTGATAATAAAGGCAGCGCCAGCATCCATCACCACGATAGGCTTGACTGCTAACGGATCTTTATCGCTAATGCGTGGGCTAGTGTAACGCCCTTGATTAGCTAAAGTGCGGTAAGCATTGGTCAAGGCCAGCAGGCTGACATCGGCGCTGCCTAGCGCCAGGCTGTAGCCGTAATAATCGCCCGATTCGCGCAGGCCAAAACCGAGTTGCTGCAAGCGCCGGAAAAACAATTCTGGCGTGACCGTGACCAGAGTGCGCACCGCCGGAATATTTAAGGATGAGGCGAGCGCAGTACGCACACTAACCAAGCCCTTAAAATGCTTGTCATAGTTTTGCGGAATATACAGACCCGATGCGGTCGGCAAATTCACCGCTGCATCATCGAGGATAGAAGCGGCGGTCAGGAATTTTTTCTCTAGCGCCAGTTCATACAGAAAAGGTTTTAAGGTCGAACCAGCCTGACGCAAAGCCTGCACCCCATCGACTTGCCCGGCATCCGACAAGGCCCCGCTAGAGCCTACCCAAGTGAGCACATCGCCGCTCTGATTATCGATCACCAGCACCGCACCGTCTTCCACATTTCTATCCACCAGCGCCGACAAGTGACGCACCAGGGCATCGCGCGCAAAGGCTTGGCTAGCACCGTCTAGGGTGGATCGAATTACCGTTACAGAAGGATACGCAGCAAACAATTTGCGCGCCAGATGCGGGGCTAATTGCGGCCCGCTGATAGTGCGCGCCACATCTGATTTAGCCGTCAGGCGGGCAAAATACTGGGTACTCTGCCCTTCTAAATTCGCGCAAAATTGCGGCAAACCTTGCTCTTTCAAACTGGCACAGGCGCGCTCCGCCACCTTGGCGACGCTGGCATTGGGCCCGCGTATCAGGGCCACCGCAATCGCCGCCTCTATCTTATCGAGCCCGCTAGGGTGTTTATCAAACATCACGCGCGACAAGGCGTGTACGCCCACCAGCTCGCCCTTAAACGCCACCAGATTCAGATAGGCTTCCAGAATTTGATCCTTGCGCCAGCTTTGCTCCAGCCACTGCGCCACCAGCGCCTGCGTGATCTTTTGGCTGGCAGTGCGCGCCGTGGCTTTACGCCGTAAATCTTCCTCCAGCAAACCGGCCAACTGCATGGTAATGGTAGAAGCGCCACGGGTTTTTTTATTCCACAGGTTACCCCAGGCCGCGCCCGCTACCGCGTTCCAGTCGACCCCGCCATGCTGGTAAAAGCGTTTGTCTTCCGAAGCGATCAAAGCCATGCGCAAGGCCGGCGAGACATCCTCCAGCCTGACCCAGGCCAGCTTGCGCTCTTTGGGATTGATGCGCTGCTGATGAATCACGACTCCATTGCGGTCAAGCAAAACCGCATCGGAAGACTGGTAGGCTAGCTGCACCTCTTTAAAGCTAGGGATCGCCAGCGCGCTGCTATGCCAGCTAGCCAATACGAAAACAGCGACGGCCAATCTACGCGGTAACGTCAGTAAAAAATTCAAGTACATAGTTTGTGCATTGATGAAAACTTTCAAATCGATCACGCAGTATCCATGCGGGTTTCAAGACATTTCTGGCTTGGAAGGCGCATGGATACTGCGCGAGGCATTTGGGAACTTCTAAATCTGAGTAATGATAGGTAACATCGTTCACAACATCGTTCGTACTATGTTCGCGATATGGATGAGTCCTTACATTGACAAAAACGGTTCAACATCTGCGCGCCCTATTTTGCAAAGCGAGGAGTTCATTCATCGCTTGTTGCGCACTTTCTAGCGGCACGAAGAGATGATCGTGGTAAGCACCAGCCACCACATTACAACTGATACCAGCATCCCCCAAAGCGGTGGCGAAGGCGGCAGTTAAACCGACGGCCTGCAGATCTGAGTGCACCGTCAAGGTAATCCAGGCACAGAAAAAAAGTGGCTGCAGCCCGTAACGTTGCGCATCCTGCTCTGCCATGATGACGGACAGGCCTTCCGGCTCATGGATAGACGCCACGATCAGAGCGGGATCTAGCACTTGGTATACTTGATCCCGCGCTATCGAGGCAAACACAAACACGCCGGGATTAAGCACAGGCTGCATGCTTTTGAGGAGTTGATTCAGATCAGAGATGGGCTGCGTCATACAGATTATTCCTAGGCTGCGGTCGTCATTTTCAAGCCTATGATGCCGATCACGATCAGACCCAGACTCAGCATTCGACCGAGATTGGCGGCCTCGCCGAACAAGGCTATGCCGAGTAGTGCAGTGCCGACCGCGCCGACACCCACCCACACCGCGTAGGCAGTGCCTACCGGCAGCGACTTCATGGCGATGCTCAGCAACACGATGCTAATTTGCATCGCCACCAAAGTGATGACACTAGGCCACAGACGCGTAAAGCCCTCGGTGTATTTAAGCCCTATGGCCCAGACAATTTCAAATAGCCCCGCGATGATTAAGATTAGCCAATTCATAAAAAACTCCAAAATGTCGGGGCCGTCCCCGCGATGAAGAAGAGCGCCGGGGTCGTCCCCAGCGCGGGTGTTGAAATACCAAAACCGTTTGCGCAGTATCCATGCGGCTTACAGGGTGTTTTAGGCTGGTGAGGCGCATGGATACTGCGTGATCGTTTTGTGGTTTTGTAGATTGGGCTAGCGCCGCAGCAAGCCAACAACCCTTTAAATAATGGTTGATATGCTGGGTTTTAAAGCCCAGCCTACCCACGATCACTGTTCAACTTCAAGGCAATGAACATAGAACTGAAGGCTGCGCATATGCGCTCTCCAATGCATATTGAAACTTTCCAACAAATGCCAGCTTGCCATATCCTCAGATTCATTTTGATACGACCAATAGATTTTTTTCAAATCATCGATTATGTCGGTTACGTCATCTATTGCATCACCAACATTTACCTTACTTTGCCCAATGTTTATTGTGACGTTCTCAGCAACGTTGTAATAACCCCAGCGGGGAAATGCTCGCTGTGCTGCTCGCCGAATAGCTGGATAATCGTTCTCTGGAATTTCCTTGCCAACGGGCGGATCGCTAGGTTTTATTTCTGTTATTTGCCAAGCAAGTTGATCTAACAAAGACAAAAATTTATCGTCCTTAAAAACTATATCGTTTCTCATCACAAGTTCTATGAGTTCATCTATTGTTTGCCAAATCGTCATATGAAAGCAGCTAAAGTTATTCAAATTTTCAAACAATGAAGGAAACAGAGTGGTCTAAAAACTGACTGAGCTCTGAATCTTCACAGAATAATTAGCCGGGCTTTCCAGCCCAGCCTACGATGCTACACCTGGCCTACTTCACACTCATCCCCGCATTCGGTGACTCGCCAAACATCTCTGGTGCGTACATGGCTTCTACCCTGGTTTGCGGCAGTTTGAATTCGCCGACGTTGTTTAAACGCATGGTGTAAGAGATGCTGAATTTGCCCTTAGGTACGAACTGGTAATAGGCGCGATACGATTCAAAGCTGCGCTCTTCATAGGCCATCCAGGCTGCGCTGTAATCGGGCTCGCTGCTGACGACGCCAGTAGCGTTGGCGGCAATCGCTGAATCGCGCCCCAGACCAGAACCCAAGAGACTGGCACCACCGGGTATCGGGTCAGTCAGCACCACCCAGGTCATGTCGGTCTGGGCATCGACATCGATATTGACGCGCAGGATGTCGCCACGGCTGTATTTGCCTTTCTCTTTTTGCTCGATCGCCTGCACGGTTTTAGTGATGCGGTAACCGCTACTGAACGGCGCTTTGAGCGTGACTGCCGCCAGCGACTGCAGCGTCACCCAGGGCTTGCCCTTGCCTTCGTGACTGAGCTTGATGCTGTCGGTGGCGCTGCCTGCTGCCGGCCATGGCAGCATTAGTTTGCCGCCACTAGTCGGGCCCCAGTTGTAGGTCTGCACAGGGCCGCTGACGGCGGCCATTTGCAGATTAGCCTTGCTGCTACCGGCGACTTTTTCGGTCTCAAACTTAAGCGCAAATTTCTCCATCGCCAGGCTGCCCCAGACATTGGCGGTGGTCGACATCCAGTGACCGCGTACCTGCCTTTGGATAGAACCGGTCACCAGTTTCGACATATCGTCGGCCCAGGCTGGATTATTCAGCGTCACCAGAATCAGGCGATTGGCGCTGTTGTCGCTATTGCCCATCAGCCACCACCAGTAATCGTCTTGCTCATTCGAGAAGCCCATGCGAGTGCCCTGGTAGTTCAGGCGCGCACGCAAAATTTGCTCGGCTTCTTTTAAGTAAGCTGCGCGCTTAGCTATAGCAGGCGTGTTTTGCAAGATTGCCAGCCAGTCGATCACGGCCGAAGTCGGCCACAGATTCGGGTTGATCTGTATCGAGCCCAACATGCGCTCCTGCACCTGACCGTAACGTGACAGCGCTTCTAGCGCCGCCAGTTTGCGCACTTCCAGATCTTTTTTCGGTGACCAGAAGTCGCGCGTGATCTTGCCTTCAACAAAGGCTGCCAGACCTTGCAGCATCTTGTTGCGGCTGGCATCGGGCACGGCATAATTGGCTTCGTGCGTGGCCGAGATCAGGTAAGCGGTTAAGCTATCGCTACCACGGTTAGCGCTGCTTTCACCCGGCGGGTAGTAATATGCCAGACCATCGCCATCGAGATAACTAGGCAAGTCACTCGCCACTTTTTGCCATTGCGCAGCATCACGCATGCCTATCGCACGCGAGGTCTTTTGCTCCAGACAAGAGTAAGGATAATCGTTGAAATACTTGCGTATCCCCTCTTGCGATCCGGCCAGACTAGGCATCAGAGAAATCGCCACCCCACCGCGCCCCGGCAAGCCATCGGCCGGCTGGATAATTGGCATACTGAGCGCCTTATCAAGCTGCATCAAGCTCGCTTGCTGCACCGTGACTGGCACCGCAGGCACCACACGCTGGGTAAATTTCAAGGCGTCTTTGACGCCAGCGCCACCCTGCTCTTGCGCTTTGAGTTCCCACACCAGTTGTTGCTTATCCTCTGGCAGCGCCGATACTGGCACTGTCACGTTCCAGTTAACTTCGCGCGCTTCGCCCGCTGGTATCGCGATGTTTTGTTTAGGCAGCTCGGCGGCCAAGCCCGTCACCGTGGCCGCTACTTGCACCTGCATCGCGCGGGTGGTGGTGTTTCTGAGTGTCAGCATGGCAGTAAACACATCGCCCTCACGCACCAGCGGCGGCAGACCAGAGATGATTTGCAAATCCTGAGTGGCGCGGATACTGGCACTGCCAGTACCGAACAGGCCCTCACCATTCAAGGCGATCGCCACGATCTTAAAGCTGGTCAAAGCATCGTTCAGCGGCACGTCGATCTGGGCGCGACCATTGGCGTCGAGGATCAGCACTGGTTTCCACAACAAGAGCGTATCGAACAGCTCGCGGGTTGAGGATTTACCACCGCCACCACCTGCCGCTACCGCCTTGCGGCCATAATGGCGTTTGCCAATTACCTGCATCTGCGCGGTGGCGGTCTCGACTCCGTAACTGCGTCTTTGCAGCATGGCGCTCAATAGATCCCAACTACCATTCGGTTGCAACTCGAGCAGGGCTTCATCCACCGCCGCGATGGCGACTTCGGCACCGGCGGCTGGTTTGCCATTGGGCAGCAATACTTGTACCGTGGCTTTGGCACTGGTGCGAATAGCGTAAGTCGTCTTGTCGGTAGTGACCGTAACAGCTAGTTTATGCGCAGCAGTGCCTACTGTAATTTCTGCGATACCGTATTTATAAGCGGGCTTAGCCAGATCCACCGTGGCGCTCGGGTCTTGATATTCGCGGAATTCACTCCACCAATTCAGCGGTTCTTTCCAGCCCCAGGTGAAGAAAGAATACCAGGGCACTTCGCGCATGCGGCCACGCACTGCCAAGACCGAGACAAACACGTTAGGACCATATTCGGCCTTAATCGGCACTTGAATACTAGGGTCGCGGCCATTGAGTTGCACCAGCATGGTCTCGATCACGCCTTCGCGCTCTATCGCCACCAGCGCTGTGGCATAGCGGAAAGGCATACGCACCTGGAAGCTGGCGGTCTCACCGGCTTCATAGTGCTTACGCTCGGGCAGCACATCCATGCGATCCTGATTTTCACCATCGAACCAGATTTCGCCACGGCCAGTCACCCAGGCTGAGGTTTTAGCCGTGGCTGGCTTACCGTTCTCGTCTTTGGCTTTGGCCAAAATCTCTATATTGCCAGGCTCGCTCAGGCTGGCCTCGCAGATAAACAGGCCGCGCTCATCGCTCTTACCCGAACACAGGGTGCCCAGATCCTTGCTGCTGGACGCGTTTTCATAGGCATAAAAACCGCCGACCATGCGCTTGCGGTGAGAGTTGTTTTGTTTGGCAATCCCTGTCAGTTCTAGCGCCACACCAGCCTTAGGTTTACCATTGGTGTCGAGCGCGATCGCGCTTAAAGTAATTTTCTGTTTAACCGAAACCCACTGACCAGCTTTGACACCGACCAGCACTGCCGACGACCATAAGGGTGTTACCGCGCTGATGGTCTGAATCTCGCCATTCGGATCGGCATAGCTCATCTCGGAGAGCAATTCTTGCGGCTTGACGATGGCAGGCAGATTCTTAATCACGGTCTTGCCAGCGCCGTTCTTATCTAGCGTGACCGGCAATTTGTTGGCGACAATTTTTTGTTCGTCGGCCGACTCATCAGCGTTTGCTGCGGCATAAAAAGAATATTCTTCATAGGCAGGAAAACTAAGCGCTTTACTCCGCAGCAAACTGGTCACTTGCACCGCCAGGCCAGAGGCCCCGCCGCCATTGAGGTAGTTAAGCTGCACTCCCAGCGGTATTTCTTTCGGTGCCACCTGCACTTCTTTTGGTGGAGTAATGCGACCTTGTAGCAAAGGCAGACGGAACTCTTCTACCCTAAAACTGCCTGTGGTATAAGTGCCCTGACCGTAACGCGATTCGTCGTAGCCATCATTCTGGCTTTCTTCATTACTCAGCTCTGCTTTGTTCTCTATTTTCCCTTTATCCAAAACGATCTCATAAGTACCGAGCTTGGCTTGCGCTGGCAACTTGAACACCGTTTCGGCCGCACTTCTGCCGCGCCACACCAGCGGAAACTGGAATTCCTGATTACTGCCCTGATGGATAATTCTGGCCCTATCCGGCAATAACTCGGCCTTTTGCAAGCCGAAACCACGCAGATTTTCTATGCGTATCACGTGCTTCATAGACACCGTTTCACCAGCGCGGAACAAACTACGATCAAGCACAGTGTGGGCCCTGACGGTTGCCGCTTTATCGGTATTAGTAGGCAGGTTAAAGCGATACGACTCTATGCCGTTATTCCATGAGCTGAGCGCAAAGGCCATATCGGCGCGGCCCTTTTCATCGGTTTTACGGGCGCTGACAAAATAACCGTTAAGCTTGACAGGGTTGTTAGTGTCATAGCCGTAATTATTGCAGGAGCTCCCCAGAGAATTTGGCAGCATCGCGACGCCTTTGACATCGCTAGTACCGCGCCAGACTTCCTTACCCCAGCAATCAGAGATACGAATATCGGCTGCGGCAACTGGCTTGGCTTGATCTAAAGTGGTGACCCAGACTGCGCCATTTCCACGTCCAAGTTTAATATGCACCGCCATATTCGTCACCAGGGCGCTGGTGCGCACAAACATCGGTGCGTCCTTGCCCAATAAGGCGCTACCGAGTTTTTTCGACTCCAGTTCGACCACATAAAAACCCGGATCTTTGAGCGGCAAGCCGATCACCTCGAACGGCCGTGAAGACGGATCAGCATTATCTGGCATCGCTGGCAGATCGAGCTTACGCACGCCCGCTTCCTTGGCTAACAAGCCTATGCTGCGGGTCTCAACCGACTCGCGACCTATCGTGACGCGGCTCTCGTGGTAGGCATTAAGTTTGGCGATCCAGTTGATGATGGCGGCATCATCACTGACTTTCAGATTACTCACTTTACCCGGTGAATTTTTACCATCGACACTACGTACTAGTAAACTTTTTTCTACGTTTCTAAGCGTCACCGGCAAAGTGGCATCGGCATTAAGTTCTATGATGCCGAAGGGCGCGGCAGGGAATTTCGCCAGCGGCGGGAAATCTGCAGTCGCAAATTTCAGAGGAAACTGTGCTGCATTGGATAAAGTGCGGCCACTCTCATCGACCAGTTTGGACGGCAGCACGATCGCATATTCGGTCTTTTCGGCAAATGGTGGTTTAAAGCTAATCGATTGCACCATGGCTTCTTTGTCGTCACGCTGAAACTCAGGTTTAACGCTGCCCTTACTGCCTTTGATGAGAATATCTTCCGCCAGTTTGCGGCTGATGGGCGAGCTGAAATACAGAGTCACTGGCGAGATCGGGGTGCAAGCGGCATTCGCGTTTTCGCGCTGGCAACTCATACTGGCGCTAAAAGCCTTACGGGTATTAAAGCTGAAGGTTTGCGGCTTAGACGTGGCCAGACCGCTGGCGGTGGCGATGCCCTTATCCCACACCAGCTTGACTGCCGCCTCATTCGGAAAGCGTTGCTGGCACTGGACTATCGTGACACGAGCGCCATCTTCATTTGGTGCAAAATGTTTTAACAAGGCGGCGCGCGCGTCTTTTTCGACAAACTTAACCGGCACTCTTTCGTGTACGCCTTCAATTTCGCAATACAGATGCTGGCGTATGCTGGCCTCGGTAGCCGCTCCGTTTTGCGTCAATATAAACGCCTGCTCTTCTTCTATGCTGCCGCCCTCATACGGCTGCACACGCAGCACGGCCGGGCCGCCGGTAGAGAATTGAAATGCTGCCTTGCCGGTCAGGAGATTGCCGCCCACCGTCTTAAAGCCGGGCTTGAGCGTGAAGCTACACTGAGTACCAGGTGGCAGGTCGCGGTTAAAATCAAAAATCCAGTTTTTATCATCGGCCCAGCGTGAACTACCGGCTTCGCTGCACTTAACATCAAATGGTGCGCCCGCTTTCGGGTCACCAAATGCCACCGCTGATTCTGAAAAAGTCGCTCTGACCTGACGGATCTGGGCAACCTCTCCTTGCGGTGAAAATTTGACGACATTCGCGGCCAGCGCATGTGATGCGCCAGCCAGCGCTAGCAACACAAAAGCAGAAATACCTGCCGCAACGCCTTTAAGCTTACTGTTAAGCTTACTCACAGAGGCCAAGGATAAATTCTTCATGATTATTTCCAGTCACCACGTAATTGTTTGACTTTTTCTTGCAGCATGATGGGGTTCACAGCGGTGGGCAATAAGGATTCACCGACCACCAGTTCCAGCTTAGAAAAGGGTCCACGGCGGAAGGCGCGCTCAAAAGCATTGCCCTTGCCACGCGTTAAAAAGCTGCCCCACAGACCCCGCAAGGCCATAGGAAACACCGGTACTGGGCTACGCTCTAAGATCTTCATGACGCCGCCCCTAAATTCATTCATATCACCGGTGGTAGTAAGCTTACCTTCAGGGAAAATACACACCAATTCGCCTTCATGCAGTGCTTTGGCAATATCGATATAGGCTTTTTCCATCAGCCACGGATCTTCCTTAGCTGAGGCTATCGGGATCGCCTTAGCTGTCTTAAATATCCAGGATAAAAACGGGATCTGGAAAATGCGGTGATCCATCACGAAACGGATAGGACGCGGGCTATACGCACCGATGACGATTGCATCCATGTAGCTAACATGATTACAAACCAGCACCGCAGCGCCCTCTTCCGGCAAACGATCGACATTCACGCCTTTGACTCTGTGCACGGTATGCAGCAGCAACCATGCAAGAAAGCGCATCAGGAACTCTGGCACCAGACTAAAAATATAGATAGCGACGATCGCGTTCAAAATAGCCGTAGCTAAGAATAATTGCGGAATAGTGAAACCAGCGTTAAGCATCAGCATCGCTGCCAAGGCAGCTACCACCATAAACACGGCGTTGAGGATATTCATGCCAGCAATGGTGCGCGACAGATGTTTAGGATCGCAACGCGTCTGTATCAGGGCAAACAATGGCACGATATACAGACCGCCAAAGACACCTATCATGGCGATATCAAACAGGATGCGCCAGCTACCGGTCTGATGAATAAAACCCAGCATATCGACCGCAGCGGTATTGGTGTAAGTGAGACTAGACAGATACAGATCTACCCCGAATACCGACAAACCTATAGAACCAAACGGCACCAAACCTATCTCTACCTTATGGCCGGAGAGGCGTTCGCATAATAAAGAACCGGCACCGATACCAAAAGAGAATATGGTCAACAGTAAGACAAACACATAATGATCGCCATGCAGATAGTCTTTGGCGAACAGCGGGAATTGCGCCAGGATGATGGCGCCATAAAACCAAAACCAGGAATTACCCAGCAGCGACAAAAATACCGGCTTATTTTGCTTGCTGAAACTGATATTGCGGATAGTTTCAGTAACCGGATTCCAGTTAATTTTTAATTCAGGCTCAGGCGCTGGCGAATGCGGTATCCGCAGGCTGGCTAACCAACCGACAATAGCAATCGCGATGGTCCCACCGGCCACCAATTGTATGCCCCAGCCTTCTTGCACGACCAAGACTGCACCTAGTATCTCGCCCATCAAGATGCCAACGAAGGTGCCGGTTTCTATTACGCCATTACCGCCTACGAGCTCATCGGTCTTCAGATGTTGCGGCAGATACGCGTATTTAACCGGGCCAAACAAGGTTGAATGGATGCCCATACCGGCCACTGCAGCGACCAGCAACCATAATTGATGGGTCATCCAACCGCCAGCGGCGATACACATGATGATGATTTCTAAAAGTTTTACCTTGCGCGCCATACCGGCTTTTTCAAACTTATCGGCAAGCTGCCCAGAAGTGGCAGAAAACAGCACGAAAGGCAAAATGAAGAGACCGGGGATCAGATTATTTAATAAACCCACATCCATGTTGGTCCAATGCAGGGCATCGTAAGTGAGGATGGTGAGCAAAGCGGTCTTGAACACATTGTCATTAAAAGCGCCTAGGAACTGAGTCCAGAAAAAAGGCGCGAAGCGACGTTGCTTGAGAAGTGCAAACTGACTGTGTTGGCTCATGGAGGATTTCGCTAAGGAAAATTAAAAAATGAAAGCAATTATAATTTAATCATGCTTTACTTGAATGAATATCTTAAGTGCCGGGAATGCTGGGAGCACTCCTGATGCGCTTAGCGCTACACTGATCGCTGCTCTTTAGCTGCTTTCATTAGCTTCGCGCTGATACGGCGGCAAGCTGGCTCCGCAATGCAGGCAATACAGGGCCTCGCTAACATGCCCCTCGGTCAGGCATTCGTGGCAGCTGCGCGTGGTAGGTTGAACTGGTTTAGTCTCGCGCCTTTGCGCGCCCATCTCCGCCGTCACGATCCCGGTCGGCACCGCCAATACGCCCCAGCCTAACAGCATCATCATCGAGGCAATCAAACGACCTAAATCGGTTTTAGGCGTGATGTCACCAAAGCCCACCGTAGTCATGGTCGTGATCGCCCAATACACACTGATAGGTATACTGGTATAGCCATGCTCTGGCCCTTCCACCAAATACATCACGGTACCCATAATCAGCACCACCATCAAGACCACGCACAGAAACACCAGTATCTTGCGCGAACTGGCACGTAAGGCGCGCCCCAAACTGCTGAATTCTTCCAGATAGGCGGTCATTTTAAACACTCGAAACACCCGCAACAGGCGCAGCACCCGCACATCGACCAAAACATACAACTCTGGAAAAAATAGGGTGAGGTAACTAGGCAGCACGGTCAGTAAATCGACGATACCAAAAAAACTGCGGGCGTAACGCCAGGGGCGGCGCACACAGACCAGACGCGCCAGATATTCGAGTGTAAAAATCGCGGTCAAGCCATACTCGACCCAGGTCAATAAAGTGCCATGACTGGCATTAAAGCTGGCCATACTATCGAGCATCACCACCAAAACACTGACCAGGATGGCGATGATCAATCCTATATCGAAGTAACGTCCGGCCCGGGTATCGGCCTCGAAGATGATCGTGTAGAGCGACAAACGCCAACCAGCCAGGGGCTTATCGAGCAATTGTTCGGTACCTAAGTCTGAAGACTGCGGCCTAGCCCTAGTCTGCGGCTGGTCTTGATGAGTGTGTGCTGGATTCATGCTGGCAGCTTAACTGAAGCGGTATGCAATTTCAATCAACAAACTGCCACGCAATAAAGCACAAGCCGGCTAATTTCATAGATCTATCCTGGCACTAAGCAAAATTTTATGCTGCTCAATTTGCTCATCCTGGTATTAGCTATGTTTGTGTCTAGTCCAGCGCATTCCTGTAAGTTTTAAGCGAAAAACTATGTAAGAATCTTCGCCTAAAAGTGCCTACCATAAAAATTAAAAACTAAAAATTTCCTAATGAGACTCTCATCGATATGAAAATAAGCAAACTATCCCCTTTAGTCGTGACGCTCAGCCTGAGCGGCTTACTCGCCATCTCTTGTACGAGCGCCTTTGCCGCCGCCTCATCTTCATCATCCTTAGCTTACAGCCGCTTCCCGGCGATACGGGGCGACAGCGTGGTATTCACATCTGAAGGCGACCTGTGGAAAGTTGCCGCCACTGGCGGCCAGGCACAAAGACTGACCTCACATCCGGCGGCCGAGATTAATCCAGCGATTTCGCACGATGGCAAATGGATCGCTTTTTCGGCTTCGTATGAAGGCGCACTGGAAGCCTATGTGATGCCAGCGGCCGGCGGCGTACCTAAGCGTCTGAGCTTTGAAAACAGCGCAGTCAACGTCTTGGGCTGGACTGCGACGGGCCAAGTGCTGGTGAGCATGCAGCGCAGTAGCGGCCCCTCCGGGCATAGAGTCGTGTCGAGCATCAATCCACAAAACATGCTTAGCCAGGTGTTTGCAGTGGCCGACGCCAACGAAGCGGTCCTCGATGACAGCGGCAAATATCTGTACTTCACGCGCTATGGTCTGCAGATGACTAACGACAACGCGAGGAAGTATAGAGGCGGTACTTATGCCCAACTATGGCGCTATGAATTACAAGGCAAGGGCGAAGCCACCCCAGTATTTGCAGATACCGGCAGCATCAATCACAAACGCCCTATGTGGTGGAATAATCGTCTGTACTTCTTAAATGATGAAGACGGTGCCTACAACCTCTACTCAGCCAATCCGGATGGCAGCGAACGCCGCCAACTTACACATCACAAAGACTGGGAAGTGCGTAATCCTTCCCTGGGCGATGGCAAAATCGTCTACCAGCTTGGCGCCGATTTGCATGTCTTAGACCTTGCTACATTAGCTGATAAGACGCTGGAAATTGCCCTGCTATCCGATTTCGACCAGCAACGCCAACGTCAAATCAAATCGCCGCTGGAGCATCTGACCCATGTGGAACTGGCAGGCAAACAGCAACGCCTGCTATTCACCGCACGCGGCCATCTTGCAATTGCTGGGAATAATTCGCAAAGACGGGTAGAGATCGCCATCCCTGAGGGCTCTAGGGCGCGCGAGGCGGTGTTTTCGCATGATGACAAATCGGTGTACGCCTTGCTGGATGCCAGCGGCGAAAACGAAATCTGGCAATTCGCCGCCGATGGCACAGGCAAGGGGCATGCCCTCACCAGCGACGGCACTGTACATCGCTGGAACATCTACCCTTCTCCAGACGGTAAATGGCTGGCACACACCGACAAGCGCGGCCGCCTGTATCTACTCGATCTGCTCAGCAAGGCAAATATCCTGATTGATGATGGCGGTAAATTCGGCATAGAAAAACATGAAGAAGTAAGCTGGTCGGCCGATAGTAAAACCATCGCCATCGCGCGCCCGTTGAAAGATCTGGACCGCCGTCAAATTGGTCTCTATAGCATAGACAGCAAACAACTGAGCTTCGCCACCAGCGACCGTTACGATAGTTTTTCACCCGCTTTTTCTGCCGATGGTCACTGGTTGTATTTCATCTCCAACCGCAATTTTCAGGCCAGCAACCCGGCGCCTTGGGGCGATCGGAATATGGGCCCGTATTTCGACAAGCGCGGAGGCGTGTATGCCTTGGCGCTACAAGCAGGTCAGCGTTTCCCCTTCAAGCCTGAAGATGAATTAAGTAAAGCCAGCAAGCCAGAAACCCCGGACGAGAAAAAACCGGAAGACAAAAAATCTGGCGACGAAACAAAGAAATCTGCGCCGTCTATCAACTACACAGATCTAAGCCAAAGGCTATACCAAGTACCGCTGGCGGCCGGCAATTACCAGGATCTGGCGGTCGATGACAAACGTCTGTATTTTATGGAGCGAGAGGGTAACGAAGAACGCAAGTTCAACTTGAAAACTTTGGCGATTAGCGCTGCAGCGCCCCAGCCGGACTTATTTGTCGGCGGTATCCAAAGCTATCAACTATCCAGCGCCAAGAAACATCTCTCCTATAGAACTGCCAGCACGACCGGTACCGGCGAATTTGTGATCGTCGAAGCGGGTGCCAAACAGCCAGCTGACATCAGCAAAGCCAAAGTGAAGATGGATGACTGGAGTTTCCGTTCCACTCCGCGACTAGAATGGCAGCAAATATTTCTCGATGCCTGGCGCATGCACAGAGATTTTCTGTTTGATGATAAAATGCGCGGTGTCAACTGGGAGCAAATGCGCAGCAAATATGCGCCACTGGTAGAGCGCGTGAGCGATAGAGCCGAGCTCAATGATGTGTTGGCGCAGATGATCAGTGAAGTAAGCACATTGCATTCGCAATTTCGTCCCGGCGATATCCGTAAAGCAGAACCCGATGGGAAAAATGCCAGCCTGGGTGCGGTCTTGACGCGCACTGCTGAAGGCTATCGAATAGAGCACATCTATCGCAGCGAGGCCGAACTGCCATCACAAACTTCGCCTCTGGCGCAGCCCGATCTGGATATTCAGGACGGCGATGTGATCACCGCCATCAACGGTCGCCCAGTATTAGAAGCGCGCGACATTTCTGACCTCTTACTTAACCAGGTCGACCAGCAAGTGCTATTGCAAGTTAAGCGTGGCAAGGCCGCGGCCAATAACTTCATCGTCACCCCGGTCAGTATGGAAAAACACGCAAGCCTGCGCTATAGCGACTGGGAACAAGGCCGCAGCAGCCGCGTACATAGCGCCTCGCTAGGTCAGATCGGCTATCTGCATCTGCGCGCCATGGGCAAGAATGACATCGCCAATTTTGCCCGCGAGTTTTATGCCAATATCAATCGTGATGGTCTCATCATCGACGTGCGTCGCAATAATGGCGGCAATATCGATAGCTTTATCATAGAAAAACTCTTGCGCAAGGCCTGGGCGTTTTGGACTTCACCCAAAGGCGTGATCGGCACCAATATGCAGCAAACCTTCCGCGGCCATCTGGTGGTCTTGATTGATGAGCTCACTTACTCGGATGGAGAAACCTTTGCCGCCGGCATTAAGGAGCTCAAACTGGCGCCACTGGTCGGCAAACGCACCGCCGGTGCCGGGGTTTGGCTGGATGACCAAAACACCCTGGCCGACAATGGCATGGCGCGGGTCGCGGAAAACGGCCAGTTTGCCGTCAGCGATGGCCGCTGGCTGGTAGAAGGCACAGGCGTAACACCGGATGTGGAAGTCGACAATCTGCCCAACGCCACCTTCAAGGGAGAAGATAGGCAATTGGAAGTGGCCTTAAGTATGCTGCAGAAAAAAATTAGTGAGCAAGCGATAAAATCCTTGCTGCCGCAAGCAATACCCGTACTGAAGTAAAACTGAAAAGTAAAACTGAAGCAAGGGCTGTAAATTCAAAAAAGGGCGCTGATGCGCACGGCATCAACACCCTTTTTTTTTCAGGCTCAATTACGTTTAAGGCGTCTCGCCGTGTCGCCCCACCACTTCCCGGTAGGCATGCCAGGTAGCGTGACCAACCACAGGCATGGCGATGATTAATCCCAGGTTCCAGCTAAAGAATCCCAACACCACCAGAGCGACGATCATCACCGCCCAGACTAGAGTGGCAGGCACGTTGATAAACAGCGACACCGTACTGATGATCATGGCAGTAATTGCGTCGGTATCTCTATCCAACATCAAAGGTATCGAGACCCAACTGATGGCAAATACCAGACTGGCAAACACAAAGCCTATGCAGCAATACACGGCAATAAACTCCAGATTAGCCAGCGAAAATAACTGGGATAAAAAACCGTGCATGGTCGGCATGCCCTTGTTATAGAACAGCGCAAACACCACCAAAGAAGCACGCGCCCAGACCAGCATGATCACCGCCAGCACCAGCGCCAGGATACCGATATTGCTCCAGCGCCCGCGCATCGAGAATAGCGTTACCAGCATGCCGCTTTTTTCGCGTTCCAGTCGGCGGCTGATATCGTACAAACCGAGTGAGAGTAAAGGTCCTAGCAATAGAAAGCCACACGACATGGCAGACAAATATTGTGGTGCATGTGCCAGCACCGTGTTTAATAGCCAGCCCATGGCGGCAAAACAGAGGCCGTAAAATAGACTGACCTTAGGCGCAGCCAGAAAATCTTTCCATCCCAACTGCAACCAAACTAACGCACGAAACATCCCTACCCTGCGGATCGGTGGAAAAGGCGACTCTTCATCGATGACGGTTTTAATATCCGGCGCGGCGCTATCACCTGCCCTACCGCTACTTTGCTGCGACATACTGGTCTCCTGTGTCAATTATTTTAGATGTCCGTGTCATTTTTCATGATCTGCATCAATACCATGCTAAAGCAATTGCTAGCAGTTTGGCAATGCACGCCTGACTAATCGCTCATAGTATTTCGCTTAAAACACATACTCCCCTATCAATTTATAAAAACATGCCGCTTGCGCACATAAACATTGGGCAAAAAATAATACTAGGGTGGAGTATATAAATTAAGCTTGAGACCTCCCATACGACCTAGCTCGTCAGAACTATTGCGGCATTGCAACACCTTACCTAGACTGCAAGCTTCCCCATGATCTAACGAGACCCTTATGAAGCGTAGAAATTTTCTGGCTGTCGGCCTGCTCTTGGCGAGCAACTTCTCTGCAATCACTAGCGCACAGGCGCAGGTCAGCAGCATGGGTGAGGCCATCAATAAATCAGGTCGCCAACGCATGCTCTCGCAACGCATGGCCAAGGCCTATCTACAAATCGGACTGGAAGTCGATCTTGAAAAATCGAAAAAAATTCTCGATCTTTCCTTGTCTAACTTTGATCGACAGGCGGTAGAGTTACGCGCATTTGCGCCTACCCCGGAAATAAAATCAGCACTGCTGGAAATGGAAAAAACCTGGAGTAGTTATAAAGAACTTCTGGTCGGTAAGGTCGCGAATAAACAAGATGCCAAAGCCATACTCTCCCTGAGTGAAGAGATGCTGCGTATGAACGACAGCATTACCACTCAACTAGAGAAACATGCGGGCACCAGTAACGGTCAATTAGTCAACTTAGCCGGTCGCCAGCGCATGCTGTCGCAACGTATGGCCAAGTATTATCAAGCCGCGCAGTGGGGCCTGATGCCGGCCGATGGCAGCGCCAAGTTAGAGGCGGCCCGCAAAGAATTTATCGCCAGTATGAACACCCTCAGCAAGGCGCCCATCAATAACACCAGGATTAAGGAAGAATTAGAAATGGCGCAGCAACAATGGCTATTTTTCGATAACGCGATCAAACAAACCGAAGACAGCAAAGGCCGCAATATGGCAGCAACTAACGTCGCCACCACCAGCGAGCGCCTGCTGGAAATCATGGATAAAGTCACCAACCTGTATCAGCAAATTAGCGGGTGATTTTTTTTGTGGGGGGGAGCAAATCAGTCTGCCATGCTGACCTGATTGCGACCAGATTGTTTGGCCTCATACAGCATGCCATCGGCACGCTGAAACCAGGCATCACTACACTCAGCTTCGCAGCGTTTGGCAACACCTATCGACACCGTGACCTGGTAGTTTGGGATCAGCACGGTAGTCTCTACCAAACTGCGCAATTCCTCGGCAAGAGTCTTGGCCGATTCTTGATCGGTGCGCATGGTGACGATTACAAATTCTTCGCCACCAAAGCGAAACATACTATCGATGGCACGGATGCGCGAGCGCATCAACTCGCAAAATTTCACCAAAACCTGATCGCCAACCGCATGCCCGAACTGATCATTGACGTATTTAAAGTGATCCAGATCAAGCA
Organism: Undibacterium parvum; assembly: GCF_003955735.1. NCBI lineage: Bacteria > Pseudomonadati > Pseudomonadota > Betaproteobacteria > Burkholderiales > Oxalobacteraceae > Neoundibacterium > Neoundibacterium parvum. The sequence continues at coordinate 169,413 of NZ_CP034464.1, forward strand.
CAAATAAACAGGCATCGATACGCGCATTATGCGGCCGAAACAACTCGGTCATTTTGCGATTAAAGGCACGTCGATTACCGACCCCGGTCAAAAAATCCAACTCCGCTTGATGATTGAGTTCCAGATGCTGCAGATTGGTACGGTAAGAAAAAATGTAGGAAAAGAGATTAATCAGCACCAGAGTAATGGCAACACTAGAGAGGTCGAGAAAACTCATGCGCCCAAACAAAATCTCCATCAGCACGCTCAGAGAAACCGTATTGATCAGCAGAGCTTCGCGCGCATTGAGCATAAAGAAAGCCGCAATCATGGTCGGATACACCCAATACACAATGACCTGCCCTTTGACATACACCGAGGCCAACATGCCGATAGAATAAAAGATGGTTGCCAGTATGCTGGCGGCGCGTATTTTCTGAGTAAACCAGACAAACACGATGATGGCGCTGATCATAAAGACGATAGACAAATCGACCGCCGCCAACACCCAATTGCCCTGCAAAATTCTGACGACACCAAAGGGCAGCACACTCACGATGGTCGAACCACCGAGCATGAAAAGGATAGTCTCTTCCTTGGACCGCTGTAACATCGCATTTCTCACGCCGAATTCCCTGTATCTGCAGACAATTATCGAAAAAATATTTTTCACCACGTACAGCGATGTACTTATTAAGTTACCACATTATCTGTAACATAAATTTACATTTCCGAATGGCAATGTTATTTAACAACAATAAAACACTAGCGTTTTGCATTTGGTTTAAAGCTAGTTTGCGGCTTGTGTGCGGCTTTAGTTGCAAGCTTGTTTCACTCTGACGCCGCGAAAAAAATACCGGACTTTGAAACTGAACGCTTCGAATACCTGGCTGGTATCGGCTGAAAAAAACCACCAAAAGCAGGATAGAAGCTTCCTTCTAAAATTTGGCGTTCCAAATGTGCGTAATGAAGAAAAACTGATGGGTTTCAGCGTTCGCAGCAAGATTGGTTTAATTAACATCGATATTCGATAACAATAGGTATATTGTTAATCTCGGCATTTGGTAGGTGCTAGTGCCCACGCAAGTCTGAATGTCAAGAGTAGCCTCCGATTTCCTGCATTGCATTTCAGCGAGAACGCCATGTCAAAAATTGCCATTCAAACCCTGCTGTTCGCGAGCTTAATCATAGCTAGCACCGCGCAAGCACAATCTAAAGTAAGCGTGTATGGGCGGCTTAATCTTGGCCTGGTTCACTACAGCGGCTATGGCTTAGCCAGCCCTACTCTCACATCACAAAACAATCTGGCTAGCCGTATCGGCTTTAAAGGGATGGAAGAACTCGGTAACGGCCTGACCGCGTCCTTTGTCATCGAAAGTTCGCTGAGCCCAGACACCGGCAGCGGCACGATAGGCGGCCGGGAAACCAGCCTGGGTCTACAGGGTAATTTCGGCAAACTTAGGCTAGGTTATATGCTCACTCCCTTAGATGATTTTCACTCGGTCGCCGGACCCGGCTGGGTCACCAATGTCAGTAATGATAATCAGAATGGTTTTTGGGGCAATGGCTATAGCAACATCAATAATGGCGAAGGCAAAGTCTGCAATGGCAGCGTCGCTGGCACCGATAGCGGCAACAATTTTTCCTTCGATAATCGCTACGGAAATTCGCTGCGCTACGATAGCCCGGTTTTCAACGGTCTTAGTTTTGCCAGCCATATTTCATTAGCCGAAAGCAGTGCAGCTGGCTGTCGCAACGCTTACGCCTCATCGAGTAAATTCCAATATGCTGATCAGGATTTTATAGCTGGCGTGGCGTACAACTACCATCACAATGCGCGCGGCCCGGATCTACACGATCATCTAAGTTTATTCTCGGCCGGCTATAAGCTGGGCAGCCGCGCCTATCTTGGTGCCTACTTTCAGGATCTGCACTACGCTAACCCAGGCAAGCGGGCGCTGAGCCAACAGGGCTACGGCATCATAGGAAAACTGTACCAGGGCGCCACCAGCTTTGAACTGGGCTACTACCATGCGGGAGCCGGCTCGGGCGATCAGACTCCGGTATTTTCCGGCGTCTTTATTGGTGATGGCAGTGCCTCGGGTTTAACTAGCCTGGGTGCCCGTCATGCACTCTCTAAGCAAACCGATCTATGGGTGCAAGCTTTATACTTGCGCAACGGCAGCCGTGCCGATTATGTATTGGGCGGTTTCGGCAAAGCGGGCGGCACCGGCAATCCGGGGCAAGCCAGACAAGCTTTGGCGATGGGTATCAAATATGATTTTTAGGGCTGAGTTTAGTGCTGAATTTAGTGCTGAATTTAGTGCTGAACTTTATTAAATAGCTGCCCTGCCAACACGCAATAGGCATGCGGCCTGCAGGCCAGATACCGCCAGCAGGCGCATGTTGATTGCGCTGTGGCGGCATCTGTTTTTGACTTTATCAGCTCTTCTGTGCTGCGCGCTTGAGCATCCACACTGCCACGCCCATCCAGATAAAACTGAGCAGCCATAGATGCGATAACTGAGGCAACACCTCTGCTAAGCTAGCCCCCATTTGATTCACTGCTACCAGCGCTTGTATCCCAGCACTGGTAGGCAGGGTTGAAGCCAGCCATTGTAGCGGCAGAGGCACGGCTTCTAAAGGCCATGAGATGCCGCTTAAAAACAGTAAGGGTATCGAAGTTGCCACCGCCAGCATAAACACCGCTTCGCGCTGACGCGCCCACGCCCCCAGGGCGATACCAAGTGCCGAACTGGTCAGCACGAACGGCAACAACACCAGTGCCGCCAAAACGAAATCGCCACCTCGTGGGTAATCCCAAAACCAAAACACAAAACCAAAGAAAAACAGACCATTAAGCATGCCTATCAGCGCCAACAACAGCCAAACGGCGAGTGCGCGCGATGGTCGTCGCAACAACCAGCGCGCCCGGGCGCGGCCACGCTGACACCAGCTACCGGCCATAATCGAGGCACCGATCAACAGGGTTTGCTGCACAATAATCACCGCTACCGCTGGCACGATATAGCTGGCGTAACCTTCGCTCTCATTAAATAGCGCGTCAATTTTTAAATGCACGGGAGCGCGCTGCTCAGCGGCCTGCTGCGGGCTGGCACCACGCGCCTGCCGTTTGGCGATCTCTATGCCAGCCGAGAGTGTCCCTACGCTTTTGGCAAAGCCTTCCAACACCATTTTATTCAGGAGCAAATAACTGCCATTGCCCAACACCGGTAAAGTCATGGCCTGCCCTTGCGTGGCATGGCGCGCCAAACCTGGGGGTATGATCAGCACGCCCTCCACTTCGCGCCTCCACAAGGCTTGCTGCGCCTGCATCTGGCTAGCCGCAACGAGCTTCACATCTAGCCCCGGTGAGACTTGTGCAAAGCGCACTAACTGGCGTGACAAACTACTCTGGTCACCATCCACCACCGCCACGGGCACCCGTCTGATCTGCTCGGTGGAATACGGCAAAGGATAGAAAAACGCATAGAAAGCGCCAGCCGCGACCAGCAACAACAAGGCACCACTGTCGCGCCGCAAATAACGCCAAGTCAAACGCCAGCTGCTTAAAAACTCCGCCATAAAATGGTTTTTGTTCTGGCTATTGTTGCGGCTATTACCGAGACTCTTGCTCATGCTCGTCCCCAGGCATAAGCACTTAAGCAAGGCGAGATCAGCCTAGGCACCAGCAGCCAAGGCAAAATAGCCATCGCCGCTAACACCCCCAAGTCATCTAAGCTATAGATTACCGGCGCGCCCATACCCCATTGCTCCGCCTGTAGTCTTAATAAATGGGTCAGTGGCAGCAGCCAGGCCCAAACCTGCGCCGCCAGCGGCATCGCCATCAAAGGATAGCCTGCACCGGAATAAGTAAACGCCGGAGACGCAATCACGCCCGCCACCGACAAGCCCATGCGCAAGCTGCGCGTTGCCAGCACAGCCACCACGCCCAGCGCCGCGTTGGCCACTAAGCCCAGCAGATGAGCCAGCAATAACAAAGGCAAGGACCCGGCAATCGCAAAACCGCGCAGCAAGCCAAGTCCAAACACCATGCCGCAAGTAAGCAAGGCCAATGGCGCCAGATTGATGAATAATTTCGCAGCCAAGGCAATCAGTAAATTACCATCTGCATGCTCTAGCCAGACCTTGACCGTGCCATGCTTAAGCTCGCGGCCAACACAGGCCACCGCAATGAACATTGCAAATAATTGCAGCAAAGCGGTGCCTAATGCCGGGACTAAAAACGCTTCGTAATTCATGCTGCCGTTAAATAAAGTCATCAAGCCCGGTCGCAAGGGCTCTAGATTATTCATGGCTGATGCGGCCGGCTCGCCTTGCGCCGTACGGATTTTCAATTCAGCACCAGCCGAAAACAATGCCAGCGCAGTTTGCACCTGGCTTTTCACCATACCGGCTGCGGTCGATTGCTGAGCGTTGACCTGCAGGTGCACGGTGGGGGCGACGCCACGTTTAATGTCCCGCTCAAAATCACGTGGCACCAGCAACCAGCCGACCGCATGACCACTACGCACCGCTTGCATGGCAGCGACTTCATCGGGCAGTCGTAAACTAAGGCTGAGCGTTGGCGAGGACTCTAGTAATTGCAAGAGTTGACGTGAACTGGCTGATTTATCGTGATCAACCCAGACCAAAGGCAAATTGCGTGGCAGACCTGCCGCCAACGTCCACCAGAGTATCGCCAGCAATAGCAAGGGCCACCAACTCATTAAAGCCAATTCCCAGGGCTTGGCGCGCAAGGCCAGCCACTCACGCCGCAACACGCGCTGCCATGCTGATGGTTTCAACTTAGACACGGACACTAGAGCGTCACACTCACCAACACCGACATACCAGGCCGCGCCCCAGCCAAAGGCTTGACTGGGCGCGCCTTGATTTCAAAGGTCTTGGCATCAAAGTTGGTACCGCCAGGTGCGGCGCGCCAGGTGGCAAAATCGGGCTGGGCCGCCAAGGCATAGACCTCGAATTCGACTTCTTTTAAATTCAGTGCGGGGATCGCTGCGGTAAATTTTTTGCCTTTCTGAAAGCGGCTAAGCAAATCTTCGCGCACATTCAAGACCATCCAATTGCGCGCCAGATCGGTCACCACCACCACCGGCACCCCAGCGGGCGACAACTCACCGACCTTAGCATTCACCTTGGTCACTTCACCTGCCACCGGGCTCGTCAATTGCGACTCTTTTAATGCCGCATTCACTTCGGCCACAGCGCCACCCGCCTGACGTAATTGCGCCGCAGCAGCCGCTTTATCTTCGCTACGGGCACCCGCTTGCGCCATCTCGTATTGTGCCTGCGCGGCGCGCGCCAGATCGGCATTGGCGCGCCAATTGGCTTCGGCTTCATCGCGTTTTTGTGTTGCGATCAAGCCATCGCGTGCCAAACCATCGACTCGCTTGAACGAAATTTCCGCCAGATTTGCCGCTATCGTAGCGCGTTGCGCGTTCATCTGTGCCATGCGTATTTCTTCTTTGCGGGCGCCGTTTTGCGCTTTATCATTCAGTGCTTGCGCCGCATCCCTGACCGCATTCGCTTGCTGCGCCTTGGCTTGAATTTCCGGCGCATCCATGACGATCAGATGGGTACCGGCAGAAATGAGCTGCCCTTCGGTGACCAGTACCTGGCTGACCCGCCCCGGCACCTTAGGCGCAACCGAAATCTGCTCGGCCTCCATTTGCCCCTGAAACTGTATAGGCCCGGTCCGCCCAGACAACCACAAACCTAAGGCGATCACAGCAGCCACCAGCGCCAGTACCAAGATTGGAATTATTTTTGTTTTCATCAAAGACCACTCGCTATCACTATTCAGACTAGATTAAATTTAATGTACACAGCTCAAAACCGAAAGACCATGATCTCATTGAGGATGCTGAATATCAGCGCTCTGTGCCAGTTGCGGGAAATTTGCCAGCTCGCCAGTCGTGCTCAGTAAAGCCACCAGCGCCATACTGTATTCATAGGCCGCGCCAGTTTGCTCTGCCTGTACCTTGGCCAGATTCAGTTGCGCATCAATCACTTCGACCGCAGTCCCCAGACCAGATGCCAGACTCTTGACGCGTAGGCGCAGATACTCCCGCGCCAACTCCTCGTCAGCGCGCAGCGCCAGATATTTCAATTTGGCTTGATCCAGATTGCGATAATTGCGCTCGACTAGCAAGGCGATATCTTGTCTGGCCTGACGCTCTGCCTGATCCACTCTTTGCGCTGCTGCCACGCTAGAACGTGACAAGGCTGCTCTATCGGTGCCATCAATCAAGACCCAATTAAGCACGATGCCGACCATCCAATCCGGTCGCCCCTTATGCGGTTCTGCCACCCCATAGGCAAACACACTAGGTTTATGTATGCCCTCTTCAATCTGATGCAGGCCCTCGGTTTGCTGACGTTTGGCGCTGACAATCGCCATACCCGGATGCGCGGCCAGCGCGCGGGTGACATAGTGCTCTAAGGGTTCCAGATCTCGGGTATCGACAAATAAAGGGGTCGCCAACACCGCTGCCGCATATTCAGTATCGAGCATAGAATCCAAAGCACGGCGCGCTAGCGCGCTATCATGTTGGGCCTTAGCGGCATCGCGCAGCGCATTGGCATACGCAACATCGGCCTGCAAGCGTTCAACCTTGGCCAACAGACCCGCCGCTTCCATACGTTTGGCAGTAGCCAGATGCTCGGCCACGCCTACTCTGGCGGCCTCACGCAATTGCGCCACTTGCGCAGTCGCCTGCACCCCGAAATAGCGCTGTATCAAAGTCGCTTGTACTTCATCGCGCTCTTGCTGTGCATTCGCGACACTCTCAGAAGCGCGCCCTGCTGCCACACCGCGCACCCCATCGATGCGGCCACCAGTGTACAAAGGCAGTATGGCATTCACGAAGCCCACCGCACCGGTTTTACGCACATGCAGATTCACCGAATCTGGCAAAGTCGGAATATCTATCGGTATCGGCAAAGCACTCGGTGGAATAGGCAGACCGCTGATCATGCCGTTGATATTGCTGGCGTAGGGTTGCAGGCTAATATTTTGCTGACGCTCAAAACTATAGCCCATACCAGTGAGCGCGAGGATGGGGCCACCAAGACCAGCCACCGCCTGCACTTGCTCCTGTGCCTGCGTCACGGCAGCATTCGCCCCACCCAACTTACCCGAGTTCTGGCTAGCCAAGGCTAAGGCCTGACTAATACCAAGCGCTTGAGCGGCATAGGCAAAATCAGCCAAACAGCACTGAGTCAGTGTCCATGCAATACCCATGAGCAGAGGTTTTTTCATTACTACATCCATATCTAAAGCAAAAAACGCGGAGATTCGCACTCATCTTTGAATCTCGAAAACATCAAAACATCTGTTCGCCCCGACTAGTTCAGGGCAAATAAATATAAGATTATTTATTCGTGGCTGGGACAGATGCAGCAGCCGCATCCGGCGCCTCTCTATGTACCACCACGCCAGGAGAGATGGAGATGTCATTCGCCACCGTCACCTTGGTGACATAGTGACGCGTCTCACCAAAACACGAAGTTGGCAATCCCACTTTTTCTTCGTAATGCAAAGTCACACGACGCCCCATTACCTCGGTCAACTCGGCCGCCACTTTTTCATCGTGTACCGAAAATTGGAATTTTTCTACCGTGGCGCTACCTGGCAAAGACACCAAAGCCAATTCGCCTTCCCAGGTTTTACAGACCCAGCCCTTGTTCGACAATTTCTGTATCCAGCCAGCCCTCTCACCCGAGGAGTAGCTCCAATTTAAGGCCGCATAAAAATATCCCGTCACCAGCAAAACCAGTATGAGTACAGCAAGGAAAATTCGTTTAAAAGTCATGATAGGTCTTCTTCAGGTAGGTAAATTCTTATTAATTGCGAAAGTGTATGGGATAGCAACAAGCATGGTCAATCACTTATTGATCGCCACGCGACTAGCACAGCAATAGCAGCAAAAAACGCGCGCAACAAGAGCCAAGAACAAAGTTCGAAAAAGCTGAAAAACAAGGGAATAATTGAGGCAATGTCGATGCGGCAATAGACAGAAATTAGCGATTAATCTGGAGTGATTTTTTTGGGCAAACTGATGGTGAACGTAGTCCCCATATTGATTTCACTTTGAACCTTAATTTTCCCACGCAAGAGGGCATGCACCACGTTATGGACAATATGCAAGCCTAAGCCTGATCCTCCGAAACCTAGTCTTGTTGTGAAAAATGGTTCGTAAATATGAGGCAAATTTTCCGGAGGAATCCCTACTCCATCATCAGCCACTAGCAATTCCAGTGTTTGATCTGTTTCGTTCTGTACCGAGACGACGATAGTTCCGTTTTCCCTACGATCAAATCCGTGTATCAAGGCATTATTAATTAAGTTAGTCAACACTTGACCAAGAGGCCCAGGATAAGTTTCCATAGAAATCCCGGGTGCGACCTCACAGACAAGTTTGAATGGAGTTGTTTTTATCGTGGGCTGCAAAGTCAGCAGGATTTCATTTACCACATCACTGAGCATAAATTTCCTAAACTGAGAGGTCTCTCTATCGACTGCTACCTGTTTAAAACTACTCACCAGTTCGCTAGCACGATTCAAGTTTCTCAATAAAATTTCTTCACCTTGCTGCATCTCCGTAAAAAAATGATCTAGTGCAGAGCGACGCACTGAGTTGTTTTTAAGACTTTCAGACATCGCATTGGTCATGTCGGCCAGAGTGCTCGCGGTCATCACGCCATTACCGATCGGCGTATTCAATTCGTGCGCGATTCCTGCCACCAGATACCCGAGTGCAGCCATTTTTTCACTGGACACCAGATCATCTTGAGTTCGTTTAAGTGTATCGACCATCGCCTCCAATTCAAGATTTGCACTTTCTAAGGAATCGGTACGTTCCAGCAGCCGGTCGCGCATCGCCCGCATTACAAATAACAGGCTGGATTCATCGCCACTATCAATGTAAATGTCGGAGCTCAAATCACCGGCGGTGATTCGTTTTGCAATAGTCGCAGCATAATCAGGCTCCCCTCCCAATTGCGCTAACAATGAACGGGCAATAAATACGGTAATAAATATACTCAACAGAACTGCGACCACCGTCAAAGCAATGATCAGTTTTCTGGCGTAATTGGAAGCTTGGAAAATTTCGTCGCTGGCATCGGCCATCAATACACTTTGATGTCGATTTAATTTATGCAGCAAATCAAAATATTGGATCTGATAGGGATGCAAGTCCACCAGTAATAAATTTTTGGCCTCGTTCATTCTCTTCTCAGAGACCATATTAACGAAATCATCTTGATTGACGACATAAGCAGAGTTAACAATCTCAATTTCACGAACGATGTCTGTCACTTGCGCGTCAGCGCCGACCGCGGCGGCATATTTTTTGAGACTCGCCAGCGCCTCGACCATCCGTGTCTTTGCAGTTTGAATTTCTATCAACTGTTGCTGCAATTGAGGATCGTCTTTGAGAAATAAGGTATTGCGCATGGCGCGCGCACTACTCTCTAAGTCATTGATTATTTGATTCACCAAGATAGTTTTCGGATATTTATCCTTTAAAGCATCATCAGTGATACGACTTAAATCAGCCAACACTCCCAAACCCAGGAAACTCACCGCTATCAGCAAGACTATCACCGCACCATAGCTGAAAGCGAGGCGCTGCCGGAGGGTTAATCGAAGTGGATACATAACTCAAACATAAAAAACCCCCACTAAATCAAGCCAGATCGCATGCAACATCTATTTCGAGTCGACACCAAAAACGGTTTTATTTGCGACGGGCAGGAGTTCCTGAATGTTTTTATTTGTTGCAATTAAAATGGGAACCACAATCTGCTTGGCGGGAGCATTCCCCTTAAAACTGGCGAGCAAAGCTTCAACTGCCTTACTCCCTATCAGATACGGCTGCTGCATGCCAACCGCAATAATAGTACCGGCCTTGAGATAATCAACAAACTCTGGGATACCGTCAAACGACCCAACCAGCACCTCCCCTTGCCTGCGTTTTTCTCTGATGGCTTTCAGTGCTCCCAATGTTGGCTTATCGACCTCGACAAACAAGGCGCGCAATTTCGGATGCTCTGTCAAAATTTGATTGACGAAACCGTAGGTCTCTTCGATAGAATAATTTTGCATCTGCATAATCGCAACTTCATTGGTAAAACCTGCTTCCTTCATTGCATCGCGAAATCCATTGGTTCGGTCTTGTCCATTTTTTCTAGCAAGAGAAATAGTACAAAGTGCGAACTGCTCATTGTCCCAGCCTTTTTCTTTTAGCGCCGCAGCGAGCGCAACACCTACCCCAAATGCGCCCTTGTAGTTATCTGACTTAACATAGGAAATGTAATCCCCTCCATTAGTACCGATGTCTGCGATGACGACCGGTATCTTGGCGCGACTGGCTAATTCTAAAATCGCCGGAGCGGCTTTGCTGTCAGTCGGAGATATCACGATACCGGCAGCCCCTTTAGCGATCGCCGTTTTGATATGCGCGGTCTGATTTTCATCCTTATTTTTGCTGTCTAAAACCAGATATTGGTAGTCATTGGCGAGCGCCATATCTTTGACGCCGCCCCCTAAGGTGCGCCAAAACGGCAGGTCTAAACCTGGGGTAATATAAACAATTAATTTTTCTGTGGCATACACATTAAAGCTAGACAATGTCACCAACAAAAAGCCAAACATTGCCGGAAGACGCCTAAGCCAACATCCTGCTGTTAGCATTTTTTTCATGGAATTTCTCCCTCAGTTAATCTTGCATAAAAGCAAAAAAATATTACTGAAATACCTAGGTAAAAAATAGATAGGTTCGCAAATCTCTTTAGTAGCGAACCAAACAAGGCATCAAGGCATCTTCACGACGAAATAGTAGCAACTAGAGCGATCTAAGTATTATCCAATTTACAGCTAATCACAAGTAAGAAAACGCCTAGATCAATCAAGTGGCATTTGTTCAACAAAAACAACCAGTCATGGAATGTAGCTTGACCGGCAATCACTTGAACAAGAACAAAAAAAAACGAACCTGAGGTTCGCTTTTTTCAACAACTAAATAGCCAAGACTTATTTACCCGGGGCAGGCAAAGGATACTTGGCAAATGCCGCTTTTACCGCTATCGACAAAGCTTCTGGCATATTAGCCAGATCTTTTTGCGTTACGCTATCGGTCACGACGCCTTCCCACACCAATTGCTTGCGGGCAGCATCAACCACGTCGATATTCAAAGTGCCTTCTTTGTATTGCGACACCACAGTCTGATCCATATACATAGGATAGGCCGAGTACATGCCGCCACGATAGCCGTAATAACCCATGCCCATGCCATAACCAACGGTAGAGACAGGCATGGTGCTGACACGTGTTTTATCACTCAAACTGGCATTGAAATTGACCAGCAGTTGCGGTGCAGTTTCTACCAAGCGCATACCGCGTGCTTCCATTTCGCGCGTTGTGTTTGCCTTCAACTCTTGCGAAACTATGCTTTGATAGCCGCCTCTATCTGTCGCTAAAGGGCTAGCGTATGCAAAGGTCTTGTATTGCGTGAAGTCAGCAGCCCTATCAAATACCGCATGCACTTCTGGGCCACTGGCACAGCCACTCAACAAGGACGCCACCATTGCCAATGGCAATAGGCTATTTTTTAATTGGATTTTCATATCAGTTTTTTCCTTAACTTAAGAAACTAAGCCAGAGGCTTACTTCTTCACCGCTGGGACTGCTGGAGCTGCTGGCTTAGCAGTAGCCGCTGGTGCTGCGGGTTTAGCGACGCGTTCGACATTCAGAACCACCGCTTCAACAAACACTGCCCTTACCTGGCTACCGACTTTTACTTTACTAACATCTACACCTTCAGGTATCGCGATAATAAATTCGCGGGTCGCGCCGCGCAATGTTGCCGTGCCGGCTTTGGCGTCTAGCGCTTTGACGTCAGCTAAAATTTCTACTTTACGACCAACCAAGGCGCCTGGCATACCACCAGCAGGAGCAGCGCCAGTGGTGGTCGATTCTACGCGTTCACGAATACCATTGTTTGAGACTGGCTCCAAAGTTGCAGCAACCGCAGTCATATAACGTACAACCAATTGATCGCCAACCAAGACTTGATCAAAATTTTTCACTTCCGCTGGAACATTCATCGTCACCAATTTACCCTTAGGACCTTTTAAGGTGGCGATACGATTGGCCATATCCAACTCAACCACGGTCGCACGTACTTCGATTTCACCGGCTTTGGCACGCATACCAGATGCGGCTGCGCTGGCAGTAGTGACAGTGGCTTGGGCAAATGCGGCAACTGGGAAGGCTAAGGCACAGGCGAGTACGATTTTAGTCAAACGTGTCATGAAAATCTCCGGAAAGTGAAATGAAAAATCAACCATTAGCAAACATCAATAACTAAAAAAATCAGCAAAAACCTTGGTTTTTTGCAATTAGCAGAAAGAATAGCACTAGTCATAGCCGACTGCGATAAATATATCAAAAAAACAAATATTTAAGTGTGAATCAATGTAAATACACCGCATCAAAACGCGCAACTAACTGATCATCCTTAAATAGCGCTAACTGATCGCCTTCTATCCTGTACATATTCACCGCTGCTAACATACTCAGGACCTGGCTTTCCAGTGCCATAAACGGCGCCGCGCAAGCCATACGCGTACTCGCCATCTGACTAAAGCGCAGCGCGCTAGCGCTTTGCTGATAAGAGCCGTTCAATTGATTGCAGCCGCCAAAACCGCTGACACCTGCACCGTCCGCGCTCAAGCTAATTCTAACCTCACGTTTTTGGGTGGCCGACATGGAAATCTTCACGCCGTCTAGCTCGCTGAGCTTCCAGTAAGTCTCAGTTAAACTGGCAGCGGGTTTGCCCCCTACCTTACTTTCTTCCGACATTTTGATCTCCCTGGCGATCTCGTTTTTCTTAGGCACACAAGTCATGCCAGGTTCTGCTTGGTCGAGTCGCTCTATCAGCATTTGCTCACGCGGCGCACTCTCGGTAGATGGTATGAGCGTAAGTCGTCCATCAAATTGTATCAACAGCGGCTTGGCAGATTGCCGATACGCTTGCTCAAGCTGAACGTATTCTGCGGCAGTCGCCACTGGCCAAGCTATGCCACTAGCGCAATCGCGAAAACTAGCAACATCCGTCAAAAAATTTAATTCGCCACGCCAGCGCAAAGTTTCACTAATAGCATCAAGTTGTACGGTACGTCTTAACTCTAGATTTGCCGAGGTCTTGATGCTGTGCCCTTGCTGATCGAGCAAACGTAAATTTCCATCATCGAGCAACTCCATCTGAGTCACACTCTGCGGGCTAATCAGCTTGACTTGCCTGGTGCCAGCATCCAGGCGCCATCGCCCCAATTCCGATACGGCCGCCATGTCTTTACCCAGATAAGTGCGACGCAAGCGATACAGACCGTCGGCCCGCAAACTTAGGGTTTGCGCCACGCCCTGGCAATCAGCGCATGGCAGAAGTCCGGCGAAACTGGCTGGCAAAACCAACTCGCGCTTGGGCGTCGGGACTGGGACTGTGACCGGCACTGGCTTTACCACATTCGACGCTGACGTTGCGACTGGTGGCGGCACCGCATCGAGCATCAGATCAACTTGATTGGCCGCGCCACGTGTCAGCACCGGGTAGCTGCGCGTAGTGCTAAACAATAAATCATTGCCAGACTTGATGGTGGCGCGCACCGAATAAGTAAAACGCTCGTCGATCGCCGAGCTAGGTACTTTGAGTAAAAAGCGGATAGGCACCTGGCGATTTCCGAAGGATTCGCTGGTCTCAGCCAAGACCTTGGCATGTGCATCGGCGCGCGAAACATCCTCTACCCGCACTGTCAACACGGCATCGGGCGGCAAGGCGATTCTTTGTTTATACGCGGCACTACCACTGACGATCACAAAGCTCGTTTCTGCTTTGCTAGAAGGCGAAATTTGCGCTTGCGCTTGAACCGGGACCGTAAGCAAACAGGCCAGACCGATCACCGCAAAAGCCAGGCTACAAAAATTTTTCTGCTTGCTACCAACATTGCGAACTTGCGTGTGCTGCACAGTCATAAACCACCCTTTATAAAAATACGACTAACTCTCGCAATTTAACTTAGTTTTTTTACGCCACTTGCTTACTGCTGTAACTGTTCAGCCCACTAGGAGCACGACGAAAAAAACTAAGACCTCTCAACGCTGAGACGCCGAGACGCCGAGGAAAAACGGAGAACTACTTTGCCGTTCTCTGCGTCTCAGCGTCTCTGCGGTGAGGGGTTTTGACTTTCATCATAGTCGGCTGAACAGTAACTTACTGCATTTATTCTACCAAGGCACCTAGCCCAGCGCGCATATTCCATGCGGGTTTCAAGCCAACATGCCTGCCAAGGCGCATGGGCTATGCGCCTTGGCAGGGTGCCATAAAAAAATCCTGCTTTTTTTATTTAGCAGCGGCGCGATACACTGGCTGACCTTCCTTGATGGTTTCCAGCACTTTCAGATCGATCAATTTGGCGCGCTCTACTTTCAAAGGATTGGCCGACAAAATCACCAGATCGGCCAGTTTACCAAGCTCGATACTGCCTTTGCTGGCTTCTTCAAAATGCTGATAGGCAGGCCACAGCGTCATGGCTTTTAAGGCGACCAGAGGCTCAACGCGTTGATCCGCGCCCAATACATAGCCGCTGCGGGTAGTTCGGTTGACCGCGCTATCCAATAGCCGCATAGAGTTAGGGAAAGTCACGGGCGCATCCGAGTGTATGCTAAATTTCATGCCACGCGCCAGCACCGCGCCGGTAGGTGAAATAAATTCGGCACGCTTGGCACCGGCCACCGATTCTCTATGCCAGTCGCCCCAGTAAAAGGTGTGCATAGGATACAGCGAGGGGAATATACCCAGTCTTTGTAGCGCCGGAATCTGGTCTGCTCGTAGATACTGGCCGTGGATCAAAACGCCGCGGCGGTCTTTGCCCGGTGCCGCAGTTTGCACCGCTGTCACTGTCTTGATTAACTGATCGATAGCGGCATCACCGTTCGCATGATTTAGCATTTGCCAATTATTTTGAGTCGCCAATGTGTACCATTTAAGCGCCTCGGCATCACTGAACGCGGCATAACCGGCATAGCTCTTTTTTTGCCCAGCAGGTACTTTAAAATACGGTTCGGTGAACCAGGCAGTTTTACCTTGTGGCGAGCCATCGTAGGTCAACTTGACGCCGGCTATGCGAAAGTGATTGCGATAATTGCTCGACATCCAGCTACTGTGCAAAATAGGATCATCGCCCATCGCGGCAATATCGGCATACGACACAATATCGGCTTTAAAACTACCGGCCACGGCCATTTCCGGCAAGGCTTTCAGCGTAGCTAAATCGGTCTTGCCATCCTGTATCGTGGTAAAACCATTGGCCAGATAAATCGCCTCACTGGCTTGGATTTGCGCCACAGTCTCGGCAGCAGTTAATGCTGGCACCATCTTATACACGATACCAAAAAACGCATTTTCTTCCAGCACACCGTTAGGCGTTTTGCGATCGGCTTCGCGCCGGATCATGCCGCCAGCTGGATTGACGCTCTTGGCCGTGATCTTCATATTTGCCAGCGCCTTGCTATTTAAGACGCCAAGGTGACCGGACTGATGGATCACCATGATGGGAATATCCTTAGAAATAGCATCTAGCTCCTGGCGGGTAGGATGTCGGCGCTCTTTAAGTTGTGAGTCATCATAATTAAACCCCACCGCAACCCCATGCGCTTTCACCACTGGCGACTTGGCGATAAATTCGCGCATCACTTGCTGCAACTGAGCGATTGTATTCACAGGGCCATCTGGCAAAGGCAGGAGATTGGCAGAGCTAGCCTGCATACCGACCGCCGTAAAATGGCTATGAGCATCGACAAAACCAGGTAACAAGGTCTTACCCGCCAGATCGATCATCTTGGTCTTACTACCACGCTGGGTTTTCTCTATCTCGGCGCGGGTACCGACTGCCACGATCTTGCCCCCATTCACGGCGACCGCTTCGGCACTAGGCTGGGCATCATTGATGGTGATAATGTCGCCACCAAAATAAATACTATCCGCGCCTAGCAATGCCAGGGCATTTTCCGCGCTCTGCGCAGGCGTCAAAGAGTTAGTGCTGGCACAGGCACTGATCAGTATGGCGCTACTGGCGAGCAGCGCGGTTTTCCGAAAGCCAGCATAGAATAAAGTGGAAAATCCAGTGGAAGTTTTTTCGATTTTCATGTTAATCCTTTTTTACCTACAATTTTTAGTACTTCAAATTAAAAAAGCAAACGCTGCTATTCCAATACCTAAACCTGGCAAAGCCTTATTATCATCAACTAATAAAACCTAACTATCATCAACTAATGTGTCGCTGGTATGAAGCCTGCAGTAATACTACGCGAGGCGGCCTGCGAAAGAGCATCGGCGGCCGCGTTTTTGTGGCGTGGCACCCAGCATAAACGCACTTCAGACAATTGCCGCATCAATGCCCTCGCCTCGCGCCGATACGCTTGCAGGCGACCAGGCCAGACCTGAGCGCCGTGCATGGCTAGCCCATCGTCCACCTCCTGCTGCACATCATTAATCACCACCTGACTATCGCCGTACACCATTAAAAGTTCAGGCTGCAAAGGCAATGCTCTCTGCAGCAAGGCGATCAGGGCGCGATATTCGGCATCGCTACTATCGCCATAAGCTGCATCTTGGGATATTTTAAATTGACGGCCATCCGGTGCGATCAACAGCGCACCTATGCCGCAACGACCGGGATTGGGATGGGCCGAACCATCAAACCAGGCTTGCCATGCATGGGCTGGTGCTTGCTGCTGCAATTGCCGCGCGCGGCGCGCAGCTACTTTGCGTTGCCGAACCGCTGCCAATTTACTCCCCAACATGGCGCGTTGTGCGGCGCGTTGTGCGAGTAATTGCGACCACCCTGCCAGACCAGCGAGCGCGGCAATCTCCTCTAAAATCTCCAGCAGCGCCAACTCTTGCGAGAAGCCACGCTGACGCGCCAAGCGTCGGCCCGCAACTTTTTCAGCGTGAAAAGCCATCGCGAGCAGAAGCTGGTACTGCTCTGAAAGTTCAAGTTCAGGTTTTTGCATGGAATATTCCACTGGAACTTTTTATGTATTTTTTACTCATAGTAAAATAACACGTTTCTATTTCCATTGCGAAACTAATTTTTAGTGTTTCGTTTTAACTCAAGCACCCACCTATCATCCAAGACGCTCATGCCAACATCTAATGCCATTCTTCCTCCTAGTAAACTGCTAATGCTACTGCTCGCTGCCATCAGCGCCGGCCTCAGTGCCTGCGCCTCTAGCCCCGCCAGCAAGATCGTCGTGCCAGAGAACCTGCAAGTGCCTGCTGCTCAGCAATTCCTGGCAGAGACCAATGCCAGCGGTGTGCAAATTTACACCTGCAGCACCAGCAAAACCGACGTCAATAAATATGAATGGAGTTTCAAGGCACCGGAAGCCGAGCTATTCAATGCCAACGGGAAAAAAATCGGCAAGCACTACGCTGGCCCTAGTTGGGAATCAGAGGATGGCAGCAAGGTCGTCGCTGAAGTCAAAGCACGCAATGATGGCCCTGTCGCCAGCGCCATCCCTTGGTTATTGCTCTCTGCGAAGTCGACTTCCGGCAACGGTGTATTTAGCAAAGTGAGCTACATACAACGTCTGGCGACCGAAGCTGGCAAAGCCCCCGTCGATGGCTGCAGCAAGGCCAATTTCGGCTCGGAATTGCGGGTGCCGTACACCGCCCTTTATCGATATTTCACGGCTGCGTAATTTTCCAGGTCAAGCCAGCCTATAGCATCGCGCCTAGGCTGGCAAGCACCTGCTTATGAGACATACTCCCCTCTATTTTTAAATAAACATAGGCTTAGCGCATACGTTTATTGCGCGTTAAAAAATATACAGGGAGGGGGTATATTACATTTATCCGATAATGTGAGACGCAGCCAGAGCCATCATGTACGCCGATTTTTACTTTCATTAGTCAGGCAGTTGTAGCGCTCTTGCGATGTCGGACCACGCCACATATTTAAAGTTTTGCGGACCGTCAGGCAATCGTTTATTCCCATCCTGCACCACTAACATTCCGCGACTAAACTTTCCACCGAAGTTGGCCGAACTCACATCCAGACCATCCGTTTCTGAGCTGCCATCGATGCCTGCGGCTAAATTGATACCGATGCTAAACTTGCCACGCAGACGGTAAGGTGCTTGCGCATCCAGCACTAGATAAGTGCTATCGCCCTGACTAGAGACAATCAGATAATCATGCTTAGCACCATAATAAATCGCCATACCTTCCACATCCGCCTTGAGGTTTTCAGCGACCGGCAAGATCATGCTTAGCGCGGGATCGCTCTCCGCCTTGGCGGAAGCTTGCCAGACACCGCGCTTCTCTTCCCCTAGAAAAAGCCTGGCGTTACGGTCATCGGCGACGCAGCCTTCGGGCTGACTATCCACCTTAAAACGGCGCACTACCCGGCCGGTAAAGCCCTGCGCCGATCGTTCTATGCGTATCTGCTGAAAGCGACCATCCTTGTCATTGACAAATACCTCTAAGCCCCCAGTCACTGGCTGATACAGGCAAGTGCCATAAATTTTGTCTAGGTCAGTGGCGATGCGCGCACTTTCCGTCACCTCACCATTGGCCGCTATCTCAAACAGCACCAGACTATTTTCATCGCGCTGTGTGGCCACTGCCAGATCGTAAGTTTGCTGTGCAAATTGCAGGTTTTGACGCAAATCCACATTATTCAAACGTCCGCTCTCCAGCAACTGCCTTTGTTTGCCCTGCAAATCATAGACTAGCAAACCTTGCTTTTTATTCGTACCCATTACTCTCGATAGCGAGGTATCGTTGGCATGAACCCAAATTGCCGGATCATCCGCAGCATCACCGTAACGCGCGACAGGATCGGTTTGTACTTGCGGCGCTACGATCACGATGGGCAGACTCTGCGCCCGCTGCTGCGTGGCTGCACTGTGCTGCCATGCTGGTCTGCGCACATGCCAGCTCTTGGCCGTTTCGTCACGCAGCAAGAGTTGTATGCCGCTGGCGTCTTGCCTTAAGCTGATTTGATCGATTTCATGTTTATACGCCAGCCGCTGTACTGGCAACGCCTGCCACGTGCCTTGATGTTGACGCAATAAATGGAGATTTTCGCCTTTGGCGTCGAGTACGGCCACACCACCCGGCAGCACCGCAAGAGCACCGGCGCCGCCCCGCAAACCACCAAATGGCGCGCGCAAAATCAACGGCTGATGCTGGCCGATTGCCGCCGCGCCTTCCGGATCGGCCCCATAAGCCCACAATCCCAGATTGCTTTCACTGACAAACAGAGTATGGGTATGGTCGTCGCTACGGCAATGCTTAGCTTGCGCTGGCAAGGCCAGCTTACGGACCAGCTTACGTAGATCGCCCTGCATCACCCATTGCTCGCTCAAACCATCTTTTCCTACTAAAAATAGATAATCGAGCTGCTGCGCATCGCGGTATAGACAGATGGTCTCGACCGCAAATGTAGGCATAGGAAAAGCCGCTTGCGCGTGCAAAGTGCCCGCCTTCAGATCGACCAGAATAGGCAGCGCCCGCTGGGTATCGGCGTCGAGCACTATCGCCAGCGCGCCCTGTGCATGCGAGCGGGTGTCCAGATGTTTGGCACGCATAGGCAGTTTCGCCAACTGCTTGCCCTTGGCGTCGAACAGACGCAAGGCTTGTTTGTCTAGCGCCAGCCAGGCACCGTCAGGCAAGGCCGCTAATTCTTGGGCTTTAGCCAGTTCTGCCGGGACACTCACAGGCAACGCGTCAGAAACACGGGACGGGCGGGCTGCACAGACCAGCTGCGTCAGCATCAATACGGCGGCCACGCAAAATTGATGACTTAGATTTTTGATTTTCATGAAATATTTCGACGACTTCACTCTTACATCCCTGCCCATGTGGACAAAGACAATTTAAAAAACAGCATGCCCGCTGGCGCAGTATCCATGCGCCTTAGCGGCCAGCCTGGCTGGCAAGGCGCATGGATACTACCGCTCCAGCCTGGCAGCCGGTGAATTTTAAGATTAACGTAACTGTTCAGCCTGCTAGGAGCACGACAAAAACAACTAAGACCTCTCAACGCTGAGACGCCGAGACGCCGAGGAAAAACGGAGAACTACTTTACCGTTCTCCGCGTCTCAGCGCCTCTGCGGTGAGGGGTTTTGACTTTCTTCATATTAGGCTGAATAGTAAGGATTTACTTAATCAGGCCTAGAATAAGCTCGCTTTCAGGCTTAACTTATAGCTGCGTCCGTATTGCTCATACTGTGCGTTGTAAGGCGTGCTGCCTTGATATACATAGTATTTTTCATTGTTCAGATTGCTGGCTTCAAAGATCAGCTGCAGGCGCTTATTGATTTGGTAGGCGCAAGAAAAATCCAATTGTTTTTGCGCGTCGACAATGCGATCCTGATCTGCCTTAAGTATGTCGCTGCCCATTTCCAGCAGGTAGGCTGATTTGTAATTGAGTGCCAGACGCGTGCTGAGCGCACCCTGTTCGTAGCCCAGCATCAGATTCACAATCTGATCCGACTGACTAGGCAAGCTGATGCTGCGCGACAAACTCTTGCCAGCAGCGCTATCGTAACGACTCACGGTGGCGCTAGAACTACTCAAGGTGGTATTTACACCAAACAATAAGCCATTCCAGGGCGCCGGCAAACGGCTCAGAGTTTGCGTATAAGCGAGCTCTATGCCCCTCACTTTGGCGGCATCCCCATTGGCATACGAGCTAGCACTGGTATAGCCCAGCCATTTTCCGCTACCTGCCAGATTGGTCGAATAGGTGAAATCCTTAATATCTTTGTAAAACAGATAGGCCGACACACTACCGTCGCCCCCCAGAATGCGTTCTACGCCCAGATCCAGATTAGCCGCTTTGAGCGGTTTCAAATCAGGATTGCCAATCACCGCTTCGCTGTTACTCACCAGATT
The DNA here is from genome assembly GCF_003955735.1 of Undibacterium parvum. Classification (NCBI taxonomy): domain Bacteria; kingdom Pseudomonadati; phylum Pseudomonadota; class Betaproteobacteria; order Burkholderiales; family Oxalobacteraceae; genus Neoundibacterium; species Neoundibacterium parvum. The sequence goes on from NZ_CP034464.1 coordinate 190,386, forward strand.
GATGCCGGGTGCCAGCTGGCTAAAATTGGCACGCACCACGGCATTGGTCCAGGCCGCTCTGACGCTGGTGTGTTTATCCAGCTCATAGCGGGCCTGCAAGGATGGCAGCCAATTGGTATAGGCATTCTCGCGCTGTAGCGCCTGCAATTTTGTCCCGGACACCTGGCTACCGCTGGCGTCAAAGCTGGTTTTCTCCATCCTCACGCCCGCCAAGACATGCCAGGCGTCGCTATCAAATGCATTTTGCAGATACGCCGCATCAATATCTTCATGCATGCGGTAGTCATTCAGATTCGACTCCAGTACTAGTTTGGCAGCATCGCGATTCAAGCCTGCCACCCGCGCCCGTATCAGTGCAGGATTAATTCCCTGGCCTATGCGCCCCAATTGATAGTCGAGCGGTTCCTGGACAAAATCTGTCAGTGCAGTCGGACCAGCACCCCAGTAGTTCGCGCTGGATGATTTACTACTGTTATACAGCCATTGATTGGTATCATTGGTTTTTTCGCGGCGGCTACTTTTGGCACCGAATTTAAGCGTGGATTCAAACTGATCGAGCTGAAACTTGCGGGCCAGGTCAACTTTGGCATGTTGCACACTGTCTTGTGACAAGCGTTGCTGCAAGGTGATTGCATTGAGGCTATAACTGGCAGGCGCATACAAGCTGGCAGGCCCGACTAACTGCGGCATCTGGCTATTGTAAAATCCTACCCCGGAAAAATTACTATTCCCACGGAAACGCGCATCATTAATAGCTTCTGGCGTATCATCGCTGGCCTTGCTGCTCGCCAGATTTACGTCTAACGTCCAATGCTTATATTTTTGCCCGGTCCCTAGCACTACAGAACTGATATTTTGCGTGTATTTACGTTGCCGCAAGCGTCGCTCGCCACGAGCGCTAGCGCTGCCACCCTCAGCCACCGCACCACCACTAATATTACTGATGGTGAGACGATCACGTACCTCATCATCGCTGAAATCACTCAAAAAACTACGCAAAAAATAGCTGCTGTGCTTACTCGGCCGGAAATCGAGATTGAATGCAAAGGCGCGCCGTTCGCGCACCGGCAGATAATCGCGCAATTCAAATCCGCCCACTTTGGCATCGCTGCCTGAGCCTGTCCAGGCGCCGCCAGTTTCTACATTATCCGATCCAAATTCACGTTTTTCCAAACTGATGCCGAGTGCCACGCCGAGCTTGCCATCCATGAAACGATCGGCCCATGCCGCGCCAAGATTGGGGCTGGTCTTGCCGGTATTCTCATCATAGTTGGCGCCCGCATTGAGGGTCAGCATTTTGCCTGGAATATCAAACGCCGATAAGGTCTTTACCTCGGTAGTGCCGCCCAACGAATTGGCGTCCTGCTCTGGCATTAAGGTCTTAGTCACTTCCAGTGTACGGATCAAACCAGCCGGCAAAATATCGAGCGCCACCGCACGTCGGCTAGCTTCTGGAGACGGTACCAAAGCGCCATTGATAGTGACCGCATTGAGATCAGCACCGATACCACGCACCGTGACATAACGCCCTTCCCCCTGATCGCGCTGCACAGAAATACCCGGCAGACGAGCCAGTGCCTCGGCGGCGTTTTTATCCGGTAAGCCACCGATATCATCACTACTGATGACGCTGACGATGTTATCGGCTTTTTCTTGTGCGGCTATCGAATTGCGCAAGCTGGCGCGTTGGCCATTGATCTGCACACTAGCTGGCTGCGCCTCGACTGCTTGCGCGTGGACGCTGCTAGCAACAGTAATGAGGCCGCCAAAGGCAGTCAACAGACATAGGTTTAAGGCTGAAAGACGGCCGCATTTGGGGGATTTTGCGTGGAGAGTACGACGGGTAACTGGCAAGGTTTTCATAAAATAAATTCAGCTGGCGTGAGGGAAAGCACGGAGTGTAGAAGCCGAATATGACGCTTACGTGACAGCCACAGCGTGCCAGCTAGTGACTGGCACACTTAGCCCTTATTTTCTACCCGCCAGTCCGAAAAATGAGCCAGATTGACTGCTCATCCGTATGATATCCACTAGCTGCTTGCCCTCCTGTGCAAGGCTCATGCCGATGATCGTGAGCTGTTTTGCCCCGCGTTGTGATTTTGCATCAATCGCCCCTGATTCTCGTCTCAACATCCGCATGTCATGCGCCTGTCACCTGCAAACGCTATCCTCGCGCACTTGTTTTTATTTAGAATTTACGCAAAATTGCTCCCGCTACGCGCGCCGCCGCACACCAAGCTTTAGGACGGAATGGCAGATAGCAGGATGCGGGCAAGTTTGCATCAGTCAATGATTATCTACGTTCCGGCACCTTGACAGAAAAGACCCTTAGCATGCTCAGACTACATCGACCTTTGTTGACTGGCGCAATAATTGCGCTACTGCTGTGCCTGATCGCCTATGCCAGCAAAGGCACGCTCAAACCTATGCAACGCTGGCAATGGATGGATATCATAGGCGAAGGCGGCACGGCCATCATGGCCGGGGTCTGGCTCTTGATGCTACTGAGTAGTCGCCCTCGTGGCTTGGTCACCACTTTACTGGCAAGCGGCTTGGCAGCAATCATGCTAGGCGAATGGGCCGATTGTCTGGACGAATTTTTTGTCATTCCTAAAGAGCAAACTTGGGATAATTTTCTGGAAGCAGCATTCATGTTGGGCGGCATGTTGACCCTGACGGCAGGCATGTATTACTGGCGTCAGGAACAATTTAGACTCAACGAGCATTTGCAAAAACGTGAGCGTTTATTTAGAAATCATCGCGCTTTCGATAGAATTACTCAACTCGCCACGGCCGACTATCTGCGCGAACAAATCACGCTAGAACAACACCGAAAACCAGACGCAAGCTGTGCCGTGGCATTACTAGACATCGATGATTTCCACTTGATCAATCGTCGTTTTGGACAGGAGCAAGGCGATGCTGTGCTACAAGCGGTAGGTCACATGCTCTTACTTAATTTACGCAATGAAGATTTACTCTGTCGCTACGCGGGCGATCGCTTCGCTATTTTGATGCCGGAAACCAGTCTTGCCAGCGCCGAGTCTTGCGCACAGCATCTATGTTTTATGCTGGCGCATATGCAACATCGCGCTTCGGGCGAGCTGATCAAAATTAGTATGCGCCACGCCTGCACCACCGCAGACACCTGTGCCGATGCCGTGCTGGCACGTTTAAACCTGGCCTTAGAACCACTTGCCACCAGCGAGCACACCACACTGGCGGCCGCGTGATTGCCTATCTGCAGGAGCATGAGTGCAGCATTCCTATCCAGTACCAACCGGCCTTAGTGCTAGGCTACGCAGATAGCCGCGAGCTCAATCGCATCGACATCATGCCGGACACACTGCAAGGGCCAGGCGATAAAGTACAGCATTTACAGCACCAGCTTGACCATGATGAGCGCATTAGCCCTAGCCACTATCTGCAATTATTGAAAAACTTAATCCGGGCATTGGATAGTGCCGATACCAGTTTTATGCTGGGCCAGCAGATGCTGCCAGGTCATTACGGGGAAGTGAGTCACGCTCTGTTACAAGCGCCAAATTTGCGTCAGGCTTTGCATATATTGGTGCGTTATCAAAGCAAACTCTGTCCGTTATTGCAGCCACGTTTCAGAGAGGAAGCTGGGATCGCGATACTGTATTGGAGCGATAGTTTTGGCGCGCCCAGCCTGCTCCCATTCCTGGTAGAAATGCATATGACCGCGGTAACAAGTATGTGCCGTTGGCTCAGTGGCGAACGACTAGCATGGCGTTTTTGTTTTAACCGTAGTAGCCCTAGGCATAACGAGCAACATCGTCTGCATTTAGGGGCTGATTTACGTTTTAATTGTCAGCTCGACGCCATGCTGATCAATGCCACATGCTTGGACCGTCCCTGGCCACGAGGCAACGCGATGGCAAGCACACTGATACTGCAAAATTTGGAGCAGCAAGCTCTGCTTGCACCTGTCCTGCCTAGCCTGCTCGGAGCAGTGTATGACTACCTGCTCCGCAACATCCGCACCGCACCCAATCTGGAAACCTGCGCGCACGACTTTGGCATCAGCCCAGCAACCATGAAGCGTCATCTGACGCGTCACGGCACGCACTTCCAGGCAGAGCTAGACCAGGTTCGCACTCATGTCGCGCTACATTTATTTCAAAGCTTAGGCTACGATAACGAGGCGGTCGCCAGCTATCTCGGTTTTCATGATAGCAACAACTTCCGCCGCTCGTTTAAACGCTGGACCGGGCAGACTCCAAGCCTGATGCGCGATGCCCTACTGGCCGGCACCATGAATTTCAATTAACCCGAACAGCAGCCCCGATCTGCATAGACAAGCTGTGCTCACCTATGCAACTATGTTTCGGGATTATGCGATTTATTTGAGCTGCTTATCTAAGCCAAACAAGAGTTGGCTGCCTTGTGGCACGATATTGGGTAGCATGCCCGGTTTAAGGTTCTTGGCAAACTCGACCATGGCCTGCGCCTTGAGCATTTCGATTTCTAGCTGGGTCTTCGCCACTTGCGCTTCGCGTGCTTTGGCAAACTCTTCGGCAGCCAAGCGCATCTGCGTTGCTTCTTGTACCTTGGCTTTGGCTCTTTCTACCGATTGCTGCGCCGCATAAGTTTCGTTGATGGCTTTTTGTATGCTAGGGTCAGAGTAAGTCATACCCTCGGCATAGCCCAGGTTATTGATGACGACGCCCAAATCAGAAAAGTGTGCACGGGTGTCGACCAGTACTTTATCGAAAATCTCTTTTTTCTGATGTTGGCCATCGATCAGCGTACGCACCCCGAACTCACGCGACAAGCCGGCCTGCACATAGGTGCGAATATCCTGATCCGCCACGTCGCGCAAAGGCTTGCCAGCGTAGTTATATAAAAATTTAGCCGCCTTGTCTTCCGGTATCGAGGCCGTCATCACCACGCCGATAGAAAAATCGATAGACTCTACCGACTCTACCCGTATCCCTTCGTTCTTACTGCTAGTGCCGGTTTTTTCGCTGCTAGTCCATTCGCGCGAGACTGGCGTGCGGTCCACCGTGACCAGCTTTGCGGTTGGTATCCATTCATAATCATTAGAATTATTCCCTGTACTGCGTTTGCGGTGAGGAATAGAAATGCGTTTGGTGGCTACTTTGTTTTGTTCTAAAAATTCTTCCGACATAAACTTGGCCTGACCCGCTTTCGTATCACCTTCCAGCTTGATCATGAAGGATGTTTCGTTAGGTTTAATCTCTACCAATTCTTCCAGATCAGGCTTACCGACGCAGCCGCTCAGGCTGGCAATCAGGATTAAGGACAGTGGCAAGCTCGGTGAAAAGTTCAGTAGCAAGCCCGTTGCGATTATTTTTTTCATTTTATGCTCTCTTATTTTTTTGCTTAACTTGTTTGATTTGCTTCTTTGTTTCGCTTAGTTTTTGCAGGCTATTTATGCTTGCGATTGATCAGCAAAGAACCCCAGATCAGCAGCAGTGCCAGGAACAACAAGATGCCAGGGGTGCCGGATAACATGCTGCCCAAGTTCATGCCAGCGATAGCGCTGACATAACTGGCCTCAGAACTAGTCATTTGACCCAAGGCCGCATTACCCGACACCAGCACCGCAGTGGGCATCAATAAGCTATTTAAAACTGGGGTGAGCAACAACGTGATTGCCGATAAAACCAGCCGTACTGCGATAGATTTTTTCATGATTTCATCTCCCTATTTAAATTCAAAGATGGCATGCCCGGACGCGCATACTGGACGCGGCTCTCCAGCCAGACAGGCTGGGAAGGCGCATGGAATATGCGCGTTGGCGGCATGCCTGATTAGATTTGCACCCGGGTGCCCAACTCGATCACACAATTATTCGGCAATCTGAAAAAATCCACCACGTTGCCCGCATTGCGCGACATCAGGGCAAACAACAGTTCTCGCCAGTGCGCCATGCCGGTGCCCTTGGTTGGCACCACGATTTCACGGCTCAGGAAATAAGAGATCTCGAATAAATTCAGAACCAGACCATGGGCGGCGCAGAGCTCTAGTGCCTTAGGAATATCCGGCGTGTTCTTGAATCCATAATTGACCTTCACTTTCCAAAATCCGGGAGCCAGCGCTTCTACTTGCACCCGCTCTTCAAACGGTATCCAAGGCACATCATGGAACACCACAGTGAGTATCAGATTGCGTTCATGCAGTACCTGATTGTGTTTTAAGTTATGCATCAGGGCTTGCGGTACCGTATCTGGATTAGCCACTGCATACACTGCAGTACGGGAAGCGCGCGCTATGCTGTCACCCGACAAGGCAGTAATAAACGGTAACAATTCCGGATCATGCTGACGTATGCTATTGATCAGCAACTCACGTCCGCGGCGCCAGGTCGCCATCACCAAAAAGATCACGCCACCCATCGCCAATGGAAACCAGCCACCCTGAAAGAACTTTAGCGAACAAGACACCACCAACAAGATATCGAGCGTCAGAAATACGCAGGTAGAAGCCAATGCCACCGCCAAAGGAAACTTCCAACTATTGCGCACCACGAAGAAGGTCAATATCGTGGTGATCAGCATGGTCACCGTCACCGCGATCCCGTATGCCGCTGCCATCGCTGACGAGCTACCAAAACCCACCACCGCCAACAACACACCGGCCAGCAAGATCCAATTCACGCCAGGCATGTAAATCTGTCCCATTTCCTTGGCTGAAGTGAAGTTCACTTGCATACGCGGTAGTAGACCCAATTGCATGGCCTGCTTGGTCATGGAATAAGCCCCCGAAATCACCGCCTGCGAGGCGATCACCGCAGCGAAGGTCGCCAGCACCACGGCAGGAATCAATAAACTAGCCGGAAACAAGCGAAAGAATGGATTCTCTATGGCACCGGGATCACGCATCAACAAGGCGCCCTGCCCCATATAATTAAGCGCTAAGGAAGGCAACACCAAGCCCATCCAGGCAATTTGTATAGGGCGTTTTCCAAAGTGGCCCATATCGGCATACAGCGCTTCGGCCCCGGTAAACGCCAGCACGATCGCGCCGCCCACCACAAACACATGCCAGCCCTGCGCACTCAGAAAACGAATCGCATTGAGCGGATTTAATGCCGTTAAAATAGCCGGTTGCTGGATAATTTCGTTAAGCCCGGAGACTGCCAACACGCCAAACCACAGCACGATTACCGGTCCAAAGAGTTTTCCTACCACCGAAGTTCCGTAACGCTGCATCGCGAACAAGGCGATCAAAACTGTCAGCGCGATTGGTACTACATAGGCTTTAAAACTGAGCGAGATCATTTCCAGACCTTCGACCGCACCGAGTACCGTCACCGCGGGGGTAATGATGCTGTCGCCGTAAAACAAAGCGGCCCCAAACACACCGGTCAGCAACAAGATCACGCGCCGCTGGCCGCTAGTACCAGCCGCCTTGGCGGCCAAAGCCGTGAGCGCCATGATACCGCCTTCACCACGATTATCTGCACGTAAAATCAGTAAGACATATTTGAGAGTGACCACCATCATCAGTCCCCAGAAGATCACCGAGACGGCACCGATCAGATGCGCGGCATCCAGCGGCACGCCGGTAGTAGGGCTAAACACTTCTTTCATCGTGTACAAGGGGCTAGTGCCGATGTCGCCATACACCACGCCCAGCGCACCCAGAGTGAGTGCGGCGACGCTTTCGCGACTAGAATGATTACTCATGAATTTCCAAAAAAGTAGGACAGGTCACCACTATCGGACTAAGCGTATAAGGAAAGCATAAGGAAAAATATAGGCAGTAACAATTCTTCTGAATTTGAGACTACTAATATCCCCACTTAATATAGTCGTAAACTGATTATTAAAGTCGTTATCTCAACTATCAGTAATTTATCTTAAAATCGATAACTTATTTAAACAAAAGCAAAAAAGCCCAATTTTTCTATTGGGCTTTTTTTAATCAAATTGACCTAAACTTTTGATGCGCAGCGAAAATTGCCTCCACCATCTTGATCAATTTTTAATGCGCGTCAACACTGTTACGTCTGTGCGATGGTTCCATCTCCATACTGTCCTACCGCGGGATCCAAATTTTCGGGTGAATGAAGAATCGTGGGCCCTCGGGAGCACGCCTGTCGCGTCAGGTATTCGGTCAAACCTTCTTTTTGAATCGCGGGAGGAATCATCCCACCAACCTCCAATAGCAACTCTTCCGTCGCTCTGACAATCCAGTCCACGGTGCGGCATTTTGGGGACACGATCTGAATGTTCTGCGAGTCAGTTTGATCAAAAAAACCATGCTGCAGTTTGTGCCGCACGTAAGAAAGCGCAGTAATGCCAGGAATGGTGCGTTTTTCCAAATACGCTTGATTCCCGCTGTCATCATAGCGCACGACGTTGTCCGGGAACTCGTATCCCTCGTCTTCTAGAAGAGCCTCGCTAACGATATTGGGCAACAGTGGCCTAGCGTCTTCGTGAGCGACTTCAAATAAGAGAATTTTCTTGAGCTTCTTCAATTCTTTCTGTTCTTCTGTGTCTGTTTTTTTGACGGCAATACTCGGAAAGTACCCGCGGATAAAATCATTGGATTTTTCCATGAGGTCATCTCTGCTCATCTTTGGGTGTTTTTGAATAAACCTGTCGTCCATGTCCATCATCTTCCATGCATGGTTAAGGTCGTGAATCAGAAATTCAAGTGGAGACTGCCAAAATTCATCGACGTACACAGGATCTGGTGATATCCCTATAAAATATAGTGGGGTGCCTCGGATTTTCATGAGGTCAGTCGCGGAAATATTATCAAAAGTCGGAATGATGATCACTTCGGGAATTCGGGACATCAACTCCTCGTACCGGTACCAGTATTTCTTTTGGAAATGGGTGCTCAGATTTTTCTCAATACGGCATGCCACATCAAAAAAGCTTACTGCTTCGAACACGATACGTAACGTCGGTGCGTAAGGACACATCGCGCCGTTCTGTATTGTAATGTGGTGGAGTTTGTGTACTAACTGCTCGCGCATTGAGGCAAGTGCTAAATTGCCGCAGCACTTCTCGTCCATCGCTGGAAGCATCATCTGACTACGAATGTAGTCGACTACAGGCAACAACTCTGGAATCGACGTATTCAGACTGTCATTATTCTTTGCAAACCGCTCCCGCAAAGCACCGTAAACATCCACTGGATTTTTTACCGAACTCCGTATCCATTCATGGTGGGAAACCCCTTGCGTTTTGGAAAAATTTTTCGCCATGAGTGAAGCAGCGATCTGTTTGTGGTGACCGAAGGCAAAGGTCCCTTCTTTCGCATTAGGCGTCGTAATTACGCTCGCCGGAAGCCACCTTCCCTTGACATTTTCGGTATCTGAAATTTCGACGAGAAATCCAACCGTGTCAACAATGTGGCGCGGATCTGATGGAACAGCGATGTCTTTTAGGTGGTCGCGATATCCGTGCGAAATGGTTCTATCCATATGGATTCGAGCTTCTTTTCCCACTTCGCTCCGGACAAAATAGTATTTACGGCCGTCGGCGTCTGATATGCCAAATTCTGGCGTTTCCGATCCAAACACTTTACTCCCCGTTACCCGAAGTGCCGCAAAAATATTTCCCGGGATGCCAAAATCGTTTTGTTCGTCGTCATCCCGAAGCAGTCCGCCAGGCAAAGCTATGCCTTCAGGGAAAAAAGTACGATCCAACGTTAGAAATTCCCGCCCGCTCTGACCGTCGCGTATCACTAGTACGTCGACAGTCTTACGAACCATGACGCCATGATTAATTCGCTCCTGTGCGTGGATTTTTAGCTTAGGATCGGACAATAACGCATTCACTACTGGGGATTGGCGATCCACGTTCAAATATTGACTAAGACATTCTTCGATAGCATTCTTGCGCATGGGATCACGGAGGCGATGGAACCAATAAATCATGTACAAGAGCGACTCCACATAGAGACCCGCCGGATTGCTGCTGGCAGAGAGAGTGATCGAGTATTGATTCAGTACTTCGAATACCATGTTGACCACTGCATCGGGAAGCGTGACTGAGAACGCAGACGAAATATCGTCGATGACGCCCGGGAATTCTTTGTTGTATCCAAACCCGAGGTCCGGCGCAGGCGCGTTAAATACCATAATGTTTCCCTTAAAATTTTTCTGACAATTAGGTGCTCATGCGTAAATCAACATCCCAGAAAAATATAGGCCTTCTGGCATGACTCTGTAAAAAATCACAGCGGAGAACTTGATACCCTAGAAATATGAAACGTCAAAATTGAATGAGTATAACAACACATAACGATGACTTACTGACTTCCCCGATCACGCTATATTCAGCTGCGGTTTTGCGGACATTGTCAAGTTGAAGCGAGCTAAAATTTATAAGAAACTGAATACTGAAAACGGTATGTCACGACGCCATTTTCAGCTTTTTTGCTCGCTTTCGCATCGTAAATCCGACCGTTATTTCACAAGCCTCGCTCCAACAGTTGCAACTGCTGTTTGAAGTGTGCCTTAAGGCGATACAGTTGTGCCGGACGATGCGCACCCGCCGATTCGAATTGGCCCTCTATGACTTCCAGCATGTCCATTTCGGCGATTTTTCTGCGAAAACTCACCTTGTTAATTAACTCACCCATCAAGATTTCATAGACGCGCTGGAGCTGCGGCAATGTAAACGTCTCTCCAACCAGATAGCACGGTAATGACGAATACTGGCTCTTGCTACGCAAACGCGATACCGCTGTTTCCAAAATTAGGCGATGATCAAATGGCAAAGAGATTGGTCGATCAACACTAAGCAATTTCACATCAGGATGGGCGGCGCGATCAATTACATCGAAGGAAACCAGAGCGTAGTGCGCTATCGATACCGACCATCCACGTGGATCTCGCGCTGGACCGGAAAAAGTAGCCAACTGCTCCAGATAGGGAACGTCGATTCCGGTCTTTTCTGTTAATACGCGTAATGCGGCCGCTCGAACATCCGTATCTTCTTCAATATGAATAAAGCCACCTGGGAGCGCTGCAACGCCTTTAAACGGTTCTCGATCACGCTTTAAAAGCGCCACTTTCAGTCCGCCTTCGTGCAATGTAAGTAAGACCATATCGACCGTACAAATAACATGAGTCATTTGAAACTCCATTCTTTTTGCATTTTTTTACGTCCAAGCGTCAAATTATTCGGACATTCAATTTACGATTAACCCACATAGATACCCGCTAATTAGGTTTTTAAGTAATATAACATACTTAGTTGCACAATTAAACTAAGTCACTTATAATAAATTTAGCGCAAGGAAAAAAGATTGTATTGAAAAGTAAATTATCCCTTCTGACCGCTGTTACGCAAAAATGAATTCGCTCTGATCACAGTAAAAAAAGGATGACCCGATGGCAAACTTCGATACAGTTAATAGTCGCTATTTCTTACCTAAGGCTCAACAGGAGGGTGAGCTGTTTAAGCAGTTTACATTCGGTAGTGGTGAAAATCATCTGCAAATTTTAGCGCCCAGCAACAAGCATGTTGAAATCATGTTTCGCTACAGAGGTGATCAATCGATAATTCAACTTTTACTCTTGACCGATGCATTGCGCCGCCAAGGTGCGAATGAAATTGATTTATACATCCCGTATTTTCCTGGCGCTAGACAAGACCGTGTATGCAATCAGGGCGAGCCGCTGTCGGCCAAGGTCTATGCCGATTTAATTAATCAACAGCAGTATCACAAGGTGTATCTATTTGATCCGCACAGCGATGTCGTGGTTGCTTTGCTCAATAACGCGCAAGTCATTAAGAACCATCAATTTATTAAAGACGTTGTTAATGAAATTGACAGGGATCTGATTTTAATTTCACCAGATGCCGGATCGAATAAAAAAATCTTTGAATTGTCTAGTCAACTCGGTGGACTACCGGTAGTGAGAGCCGACAAATTACGCGATGTAAGCAATGGCGCGATCATCGGCACAGAGGTTTTCTGTGAAGATCTAAGTGGAAAAACAGCGATGATTGTCGATGATATTTGTGCCGGTGGCCGCACCTTTATCGAGTTGGCAAAGAAGCTCAAAGCTAAAAATTGTGAAAAAATAATCTTGGTAGTCTCGCACTATGAAGGAAGTGCCCAGGAAATTAAATTGCAAGAAAGCGGGATTGATGCGGTGTACACCACCAACAGTTTGCAAGACTTGGTCGCAACTAAATTTTTAAACGTGAAAAACATTTGGCAATTTATGCCAGCTCAAGGAGAAAGCAAATGAATTTAAATCCCGCTACCGCAATTGATGGCTACAAAGTTGATCATCGCCGTCAATATCCCGACAATACCGAAGTCGTGTTTAGTAATCTAACCGCCAGAACAACGCGCCGCGAATACACAAGTAACCTCGTTTTTTTTGGACTACAGTATTTTATAAAAAGCTTCCTAATAAAGAGCTGGGAAGAAGATTTTTTCCAACAACCAAAAGAGGAAGTGATTCGTCGATTTTCACGTCGTATCAATAATTATTTAGGTCCAAACAATGTCGGCACTCAGCACATAGAAGATCTTCATGATCTGGGCTATTTGCCTATAAAAATTATGGCATTACCTGAGGGCTCGGTTTATCCATTAAGAGTTCCATGTTTGGTTATTTTCAATACAGACGAGCGTTTTTTCTGGCTCACTAATTACCTCGAGACTATTCTATCCACCAATGTATGGGGCATGTGCACCAGTGCCACCACAGCACATGAGTACAAGAAAATTCTCACAGCTTTTGCGCTAGAAACCGATGGTAGTATTGATTTTGTAAATTGGCAGGGACATGACTTTAGTTTTCGCGGCATGTTTGGCGCTGAAGCTGCGGCGATGAGCGGTGCTGCGCACTTATTAAGTTTTACCGGAACAGACACCATTCCCGCCATCGACTTTCTGGAAGATTTTTATGGCGCCAATAGTGACCTGGAACTGGTCGGTGGTAGTGTCGCAGCGACTGAGCATTCCGTTATGTGTGCGGGTGGTATGGATAATGAGCTAGAAACCTTTCGCCGTTTAATCCAAGACATCTATCCGGCCGGCATCGTCAGTATTGTGTCGGACTCTTGGGATTTCTGGCAGGTTATGACTGACTTTACCGTCAAACTTAAAGCGCAAATTTTGGCGCGGGATGGCAAAGTGGTATTTCGCCCTGACACTGGCTGCCCGGTAAAAATGATTTGTGGAGATGCAGATGCACTGGTCGGATCGCCTGAATACAAGGGCGCGATAGAATGCCTGTGGGATGTGTTTGGTGGTAGCAAAAGCATGCAAGGGTATAAACTTCTCGACCCGCATGTTGGTTTAATCTATGGTGACTCCATCACGATTGAACGTGCGACAGCGATTTGTACCGGACTAAAAGCCAAAGGATTTGCGTCAACCAATGTAGTGTTTGGGATTGGAAGTTACACCTATCAATATGTCACTCGTGACACAGATGGTTTCGCCGTGAAAGCGACGTTTGCCAAAATTGCAGGTGAAAATCGTGAAATTTTTAAAGCACCAAAAACGGGTGACGGCACCAAAAATTCGGCCAAAGGTTTGGTGGCTGTCTACAAAGATAAGCAAGGTGAATTTTATCTAAAGGATCAAGTTAGCTGGACTGAAGTCAATAATTGCGAATTTGTTTCAGTGTTTGAAAATGGCAAGCTACTCAACGAAGTGACTCTCGCAGATGTCAGAGCAAGATTAGCATCGACAATTTAATCATGGCATAACAGCGTTCTCACAAACATTCCATTGTTCGGGCAGCCATACATCTTCCAGACAAACAAAAATAGTGTGAGACAGCATTGGCTACAAAGTAGCAAATGGTTCTTTCAAGGGAATGAAACAAAATTTTCCATGGCTAATTTTCGTAAAAAATTTCGTAACCAATTGAAAATCGCCATGTTTATGATGACAAGGAATTTACCCTAAAATGCGTGTTCTCATCACCGGCTCAACGACTTGGACGGATATCGAAGCGCTGCGACGCGAACTTAGCCGCCTTCCAAATTTAAGTGTGATTATTACCGGCGACACACCTGGTGTCGATGCTTTCGCAAATTAAGCTGCCCAAGAACTTGGATTAGGCGTCGAATTGATGAAAAAGACCAAGGAAGACTACGATATTTACCCTATGGACGGATGGAAAGGACTCAACGATAGAATGTTCAGAACAGGAATCGATTTGGTACTTGCCTTTCATCCAGACTATGACAAGCCAGGATTAGCCCGCGGAACCCGTCATGCTGTTGGGCTTGCGGAACAAGCAGGCATTCCGGCTCATATTTTTTATAAATAATTACCATTAGTGATTCATTTTAAATGACACCTAAAAAACTAAATTGCTGATTGACACTTGCGCTTCGCATCGGCCATTTGCGCGTTAAAGTACCCAGGATGAATGGACCTTCTCTTTTCCCAGTCATTCACGGCAATGATGCACACTATGTTTACGACTTTAATGTATGCCTTTTGAAAATATGACGTACTTATAGTCTTCAATTTACGACTTTAGCTATTCATCGAGAAAATCATAACCCTAAAAGTCAGCATGAATACGAGCTAGCGGTTTACGACTATATTAAGCGAGAATAACGAAATAATGGATCAATAAGCGTATAAAACAGCCTGGGGCCTAGAGTAACAAGAGAAGCGACCTGAGAATTTATCCTCACTCTCGGTCAGCCTGGTTCAACCAGGCTTCAGCCAAAAGTAATTATTTAGAATTTATTGAGAGTTTGTTGTGAGTTCATACCGCTGCCAGCCTATAGCCGACCCCGGTTTCGGTGAGCAGATAACGTGGCTCAGCCGGATTATCTTCAATCTTTGCGCGCAATTGCCCCATGTAGAGGCGCAGGTAATGGGTGTGATCGACAAATTCATCGCCCCACACATCGACCAGCAATTGTCTATGCGTGACTACCTTGCCGCAGCTGCGCACCAGGCGTGCCAGCAGATTAAATTCTGTCTTGGTCAGATGCAGTTGCTGCCCCTTGCAGAGGACTTCATGCGACTGTAAATCCACTTGCAAATCATCGAGCTGATAGACAGTGACTGCGGCAGTGACTGTGGTGCCGCGATGGCGCAAGGCGACCCGTATGCGCGCCAGCAGTTCGCCCACGCTAAAAGGCTTGGTCAGATAATCGTCGGCGCCGGCGTCGAGTAATAGAATTTTTTGCGCCTCTTGATGCCGCGCCGAGACCACTAAAATCGGCAAATTGTGATGTTTTCGCACCTGGCGCACCAGATCGACCCCATCCCCATCGGGCAGGCCAAGATCGAGCACCATCACATCTGGCATAGCATGCTTTAACATGGCGCTCGCTTCGCTGACCGAGACCGCCGTCTGCACTTCAAAGCCCTCGACCGACAGCGAAGTGCGCATCAGGGCCCGAATATCTTTATCGTCCTCGACAATTAGCACTCTCATGGCTGTTCTCCTTGCTTAAATGGTTGCTCCGTGGCCAGTGGCAGACTGAGCACAAAGCTGCTGCCGCCACCACTACGGCGGCGCAAGATCAGGCTGCCGCCATGCGCCTGCGCGATCGCGCGGCACACTGCCAAGCCAAGGCCGGACCCGCGTTGCCCACTGCGTTCGCTATGATCGCCACGTGAGTAGGCCTCAAAAATTGTTATTTGATCTTTCTCAGAAATACCCGGGCCACGGTCTTTTACCGCGACCAGCATATTTACGCCTTGCGCATGCGACTCCAGGCTGACCACCAGATGAACCGCATCATCGGTATACTTCAAGGCATTCTCAAGTAGATTGCCGATTAACTGAGAAAGCAAGACCGCGTCGACCCGCACCAAAGGCAGGCTTGCCGGTACTTTAGTAAGGATACGTCGGCCGGTATCGACTTGCCTGATTCTGGCTAACACGCTGCCGATGATTTCTTCCATAGACTCCCAATCGCGCGTCAAGCTCTGCGTAGAGTTGGCGAGTCTGACCAATTGCAAAGTATTCTCGGTCAAGCTCGCCAGGTGCCCAGCCTCGTTGACGATGCTGGTCAATAAGCGCTGCTGCTCGGCCATACTGAGTTTATCGTGCTGCAGTTGCAAGGCCGAGGCGGCACCCAATACGACCGCCAAGGGAGTGCGTAAATCATGCGAAATCGCAGCCAAAAAAATGCCCTGCAATTGCTGTCTTTGCACCTCATTCTGGGCGGCCTGCATGGCGCCACTCAGACGCAGACGCCACAGAGCTTGCGCGACCATGGTACATAAAGCGCTAGCGTGTTCACGGCCGCTTTCATCATCGCCAGCCACATTCTGTAGACAAACGGCGCCACTGAGCGCAGCTTCTAGCCGCCGCGCTCCCAGAGGTATATACCAGGCATCGAGTTCGCTCCAGCGACCAGTGCCAGCCCCCAGAATAACGCCCTCTTTTATGCAACAACGCAAGCCATCACTGACTGCATTAGGAAGATCTAAAGGCAGATCGAGTTGATCGGTGTCCGCATCCAAGAGCGCTACGACGTTAGGGCCGCTAAAGGCGACATCGAGTGCACTTTGCGCCAAGCGCTTTACCAGCACTGGGGTATCGGCATCGGCCAAAGCGATAGCCAGGCTTTGCAATTGGCGCGCGCGCTGCTCGTTGCGCCTGGCAATCTCAGTCTCACGGCGCATCCCTGAAGCTAAGTGATTGATGACCAAAGCGAGCACCAGCATGGTCAGCAGCGCAATAAAATGTTCAGAGCGTTCTACCTGAAAAGTCCAGCGTGGCGGCACGAAGAAAAAATTTAAGGCTAACACTGCGGCAAACGCAGCGCACACCGCCAGAGTGCGGCTAAGACGATACGAGGCTAACACCACCGCCAATACATACAGCATGCAAAGACTGGTCAGCGAGACATACGGATCCAGCAGAAAACTAATGGCAGTGGCTGCGCCAAGTAAACATAAAAGTAAACAGCCGTCTTTTACAGACTGTGTGAGTGCGGCATTTTTTAGTGCGGTATTAATCATGCCAGCAGACTACCACAGCCGCGCTTTTGTAGGCGCGCACAATTGCTGCAAACGCGCCCCCTGATAGCCAGCGTTTTTCAGCTAGAACCTGCGCTCTAGCAAGAAAAAAACCAGGCGTGTTATGCTGCACCGCACATAGTTCCAACCCACAGGATGTATCAGCCATGTATTACGGAGAGAAATTTAACGCAGCGACCCATTTTTTCGGCGCAGTCTTAGCGCTGATAGGCAGTGGCGTACTAGTGATGCATGCGGTGATAGCCGACGACCCTTGGAAACTGACCAGTGTCATCATTTATGGCATCACGCTCGTTCTCCTGTATAGCTTTTCAACTCTGTATCACAGCGTGCGCGGGCCGGCAAAAAGCATCTTGCAAAAACTAGACCACCACAGTATTTACCTACTCATCGCCGGTAGTTACACCCCGTTTTGTCTGGTCACCCTGCGTCATTCCTGGGGCTGGCCTTTGCTGATCTTGATCTGGAGTTTAGGTATCCTGGGCAGCTTGTTGGAGCTTAGGCCGCAAAGTGAAGCCAGAATTTTTTCTGTGGTGATTTATGTGGTGATGGGCTGGGCCGCCTTAGCCGCCATCGTGCCCTTGATGAACACACTGGGCAGCGCGGGTTTCGCCTGGCTGGCAGCAGGCGGCTTACTGTACACCGTAGGCATTATCTTTTTTGTGCTCGATACCCGCGTCAAACACGGTCACGGCATCTGGCATTTATTTGTCTTGGGCGGCAGCAGCGCCCACTACTTCGCTATTCTCAATTACGTAGTATGAAAATCGCTCAGACTAGACTGAAGCAACTAAGCTCTGCGCCGGAACCATCCGGTCAGCGAGAGCCGGTCGCGGCTTGCCGGCATTACTTCATGCAGCATTTCTGCCGACAAAAATAAGACCATGGTGGCACCGATAGGCGACACATCCAGACTCGCCAGACCTTGCGGATGCAGGCGTAAGGCACCGCCCTGATCCGACAGCCAATCCTGATTCAGATAAATCACCACCGACACGGTACGACTATCATCATCGCGAAATCTATCCAGATGGCGCAGATACGCACTGCCCGGCGCATAGAAAGCGAAATGGCTTTCATACTCTTCCAGACCCAGATAAAAATGCTGGTTTAGCAGCAAGCGCAGACTTTCCATGATGGCCAGATACGCGTCACAGGCCTGCGACTGACCGGGATTGAGCCAAAGAATTTGATCGCCACGTATCGCCGGCTGCACTGTCAATACGGCCGTACGCCCAACCCCAGCCGATTTGAGCGCCCCACTCGCCGCCAGATCCGCACACTCGGTCGCCAAGGCCAATCTGAGCGTTTCAGGTAAAAACAGACTATGTTGTGACCAGCCATGTGTGCTCAGATTGGTCAGCATGTCTAGCTGCAGCGCATCACCAAAATAATCAGTGCTTGCGGGTAATGCAAAAGAATTTGCCATACTGCTTTCTAAGGCTAGATTTTCCCGCTAACTAGCAGAGCAAGTCAGAACAAGACAGCACCGGCGCCGGCGCCATCACGAGCCAACTGTCGTTAACATCTACGGGGGAGAAAACCGGGAGGAAGAGAATTTAAATACCAAGAGGCCGCGCTTAGTAATGCGGAACAATAGCGTGACCTTACAGCAAATAGAGCACTTAGGTATAAAAACTTAGAGGAAGGAAGACTATGCAGATGGTCTAGGCCACGCTACGCGAAATCTCATCGCTCCACTCAAAGGCCTGCACTTGCAACTCAAACAGGGTTTCTTTACTGATGCCGATTTGTTGCAATTCGGCTAGCAGTAGCGCCGCAGCAGCTTCATCCTGATCCAAAACCTCTATCTGCTCGATCAAATGGAGTATTTCGCCATATTGGCCACGGCGCTCCAGCAAGGCCAATTTAACCTCCTCCACCACCGAAACCTGATCAAGAATTTGCGGCATAGGAGAGCTAAATAAAGTATCCATTAAGGACATGATACCGACCGTAAATGCGGTATCGGCGGCAGTCTGATTACGCGGCATGATTTGTTGTGTGATTAACTCCATCAACTTGCCACGACTAGTGGCCAACATCAACAAAGGCGACATAAAACTATCGACTTTACCGGGCGCGGCATACAGTAAAATTTGCAACCAGCGCTGTAACTGTCTACGCCCCAGCACCGCCAGAGCCTGGCGCAGCGACTCAATGCGCTGCGAAGTCAGAAAGGCCGGCGTATTCACCAGACGCAGCAAATTTAAGCCTAAAGAAGCATCATGCTTAATCGCCAGTTCTATCACCGCAGTGTCGGCATCGGCCACGATTAAGGCCATCAAGCGCATGATAGCCAGTTGCGAGGGCGAGAGCTTTTTGCCTGTCAGTATCAGTGGCTTGGCAAAATAATAGCCTTGAAAATAATCAAACCCCAAGTTCATGCAAAAATTAAACTCGTCTAAGGTCTCAACTTTTTCTGCCAACATTTTTTTGTTGGCACCTTTAAATTGCTGATACAGCGCCGTCAAATCACTGCGCGACATGCCCATGATATCAATTTTGATAATCTCGATCATAGGTAAGAGCTTACGCAGACAAGGCGAATCGGCAATCACATCATCGAGTGCGAATTTATAACCCAGCGCCAGCAATTCGGCCACACGTGCCACAACTTCATCGGTGGCTTCTACCGTTTCCAAAATTTCCAACACGACCTTATCGCGCGGCAAAAACTGAATAAAATCGCTCAGCAAAACCTTGGTGTCTACATTGAAGAAGCCCAAGGAGCTACCGATGACATTATCCAGACCTAACTCAGAGGCGTGCTCGATCACTGAAGCGGTCGCTGCCACATCGTCCACCACACCGGCAGGACCTAACGCGGCACTGCGAAAAAGTAATTCGTAGGCAGTCAGACTCTGCTGGCGATTCAGTATAGGTTGCCGTGCCAGGAAAAAATCCATGGCCTTATGCTGCTGAGAGTTCGCTGGGTCGCTCATAATCGCGGTAAGGAGTTAATGCGGGCACCTTGCTTAGCTACTTTTCTTATTGTACCCGTCCAAAAAAGCTGCGCAGAACAATTAAAAACGTTGCTGCGCGGCAATTTTACACGAATATAGTCTGAGCTATATAAATGTTACATATGCACTTGCTTGCGCGAATTTTGCAGGGCTGACACAACGATCACAATAGATGCACGCGCCACTTGTGAGAACTGCTACTTTCATAGATACTTTGCGTTCTTTGCAAGGTGCTGTTCACGCCCTGCTCCCTCGCTCACCCTTAGGAACCAAAGCATGTCCACGCCTATCGATTTTTATTTCGACTTTTCTTCTCCTTACGGCTATATCGCCTCGCAGTTGATTGATGCTCTGGCGGCGCGCCATGCACGTAGCGTCAACTGGCACGCGATCGTGCTCGATGCCAATTTCCAATCTTTAGAGCGCATCAAAATACCCAGCAGCATGATGCGTAGTGACTACGTGTTACGCGATGCAGAACGCCTGGCAGCCTATTACGGGGTCGCGTACAAGACACCGTCGTCCTTAGGCGTGAATACCGAGCAGGCGGCACGCGTGTTTCACGCCATTCATGATCGCAATCCTAAGCTAGGCTGCCAATTCGCCAATCTGGTACTCAAAGCTTATTTTATCGAAGACAGAAATATCGCTGCGGTAGAAGAATTACAAAGCATCGCAGCCGAACTGGGAATCGAAGCGGAAGAATTTCAAGATGCGATCAGCGCACCAGCCAGCCGCGCCCGCGTCAAAGCCGAGGTCGACATGGCCGAAGCCCGTGGGGTTTTCGGATCGCCCTTTTTCATCGTCGAAGGTGAGCGCTTCTGGGGTAACGATCGCCTGCCGCAATTAGAACGCTGGTTAGAAAGCGGCCCTTACTAAGCCAGCATTTGCAAAAGCCGGACAAGTCAAACTTGTCCGGCTTTTTTTTACGCTTGCTGCCCGCCTGGCTCGCGCCTCAGAATGACCGTAATTTCAAAATGGCATAGGCCGCTTGCGCAATAGGCATGCGGGTCTTCAGCCTGCCTGCCCGCCAGGGCGCATGGGATATGCGTGTTGGCGGGGGGGCAGAATCAAATCCCGAAATTGACTATCACTCAGATCGACGTTAGCACCAGCGCCCGCACCTGCACCTACCAGGTGCTCAAATTGCGCAATCGGCAGTGGTCGGCTAAACAAATAACCCTGGTAAGCATGGCAGCCCTGACTTGCTAGCAAAACGCGTTGTTCTTCTGTTTCTACGCCTTCCGCAATCACCGCTAAACCCAGGCTATCGGCCAGCACTACCACCATCTTAGCGATTGCAGCATCATTCGGATCAATCAAAATGTCACGCACAAAACTTTGATCTATCTTTAACTGATCCAAGGGCAGGCGTTTCAAATAGGCCAGAGATGAGTAACCCGTACCAAAGTCATCGAGTGAGAAACCGACGCCGCGTAGTTTAAGCGCGCTCATCTTGGCAATCACATCTTCCACATTTGTGACCAATAGCCCTTCAGTCAATTCAAGCTTGAGATGCTCAGGATTGGCACCACTATCGTCGAGTATGCGTAATACCTGATCGACAAAATCAACCTGATGAAATTGCCGTGGACTGACATTGACCGACATTGATAAATTTCGCATTGCCGGCTGCTGCGCCCACGCTGCCAACTGCCGGCAGGCAGCTTGCAAAACCCAATGCCCCAAAGGCAGAATCAAACCAGATTCTTCCGCGAATGGGATAAACTCCAGAGGTGAAATCATGCCGCGTTGTGGATGTTGCCAACGCACCAGTGCCTCGGCACCGACGGTAAGCGCTGCGCCCTGCACTTGGGCCTGGTAATACAAGACGAACTGTTCACTGCTCAAGGCTTCACGTAGATCTGCATCCAGTTGCATCCTGGCTGTCACCACGGCCTGCATCTGCGGCTCATAAAAGCGCAGGGTATTTCGGCCTGCAGCCTTGGCTTGGTACATCGCTAAATCAGCACGTTTTAGGGGTTCCTCTATATTTTCACGCTCTCCGCCAAACAAGGTCATGCCTATACTCGGTGTGCTTTGATGTTCATACTTCGCCAACTGATAAACCTGATTTAGTACATGCAATATTTTTTCACCAACCACTTCAACCTGACTGGCCGCATCGATCGTCTGTTCACTTAAGTTTTCCAACATAACGACAAATTCATCACCGCCCAAACGCGCTACCGTATCGCCATCGCGTATGCAGGTGTTCAGTCGTTGCGCCACCTGCGCCAACAATAAATCGCCAATATCGTGGCCCAAGGTATCATTGAGCGTCTTAAAATTATCCAGATCGATAAACAATAAAGCGCCGTGCCTTTGATGACGTGGCACCGTTGCCATGGCTTGTTCGAGCCGATTGACCAATAAACGCCGGTTCGGCAATCCCGTCAATGCGTCATAAAATGCCAGTGTCTTAATTTGCTCTTCAGCGGCCTTGCGTGCGCTCATATCACTCAGTGTTGCGACATAATGACTGATCAAACCATCCTCGCCACTGACCGCGGTCAAGATTAACCAGGCGGGGAAAATTTCGCCGTTTTTACGTTTATCCCAAATCTCACCCTGCCAGGTCCCGCAGCTAGCAATTTTTTCTGTCATTTCATCATAAAATGCCTCATCGTGCCGCCCTGAACTGAGCATGCGCGGGCTTTGTCCGAATACATCCTCTGCGCTATAACCAGTAATTTTGGTAAAGGCCTGATTCACCCGTAAAATTACCCATGCCGCATCGGCGACATACATGCCCTGCTGCGATTCAAAAGCGATCGCAGCGATGCGCAACTCCAGTTCTACCTCCTTGCGTTTTGTGATATCGCGGCTAATCCCATGATAGGCAATGATCTTTCCATTCGCATCGCGCTCAGGATTTGAGGTCGTCTCCATCCAGATGGTCTTGCCATGCTTGCAGTGTTGCTGCACCTCAAAGGTTTCACTCCCTAGCAACTGCCCTGCTTGTTCGGCAGCGCTGCGGCGTTGCATAATTTCCGCGATCTTTTCGGATCCCAGGCCGGTCAACAAATTAGCCAAAGAGTATCCGATTACTTCGCTAGCAGGATAGCCACGCAGTCGTTCGTCTGCTGGGCTGACATAGGTGATGATGAAATTACTGTCCATGCGCCACACTACGTCGGTGACATCTTCCGTGAGCAGGCGAAAATGCGCTTCGCTCTCGCTCAGCTTCTCTTCTGCATTGCTCCTTTCTATCGCAATACTGGCCAGATGCGCGCACTGCTCTATGAGTGCTATATCTTTTTCACCAGGGATATTCACGCTCCGATGATAAATCGCAAAACTGCCCAAGATGCTCCCCGACGCCGAACGTATAGGCTGCGACCAGCACGCATTGAGGCCAGCACGCGCCGCCAGTTCGGTATAGGGTGCCCAATACGGATGATGGGCAATGTCGCTGACGATCACGGTTTCGCCGGTAAACGCTGCCGTGCCACATGAACCTACCCCTAAGCCAATGGCGACACCATCAACGGCTTGATTATAAAAATCGGGTAAGTTGGGTGCCACGCCCTGCCCCAGATGCAGGCCTGATTTATCGAGTAATAAAACACTGCAAATGGCAGTCGTATCGAGCTGCTCCACCCCGAGTACAATCGCCTCAAGTTGCTGGTGAAGTGGTATATCGCTGACCAATAACTCTAAAATATAGGTACGGAACTTTTCGTTTTTAATAGCCCAATTAGCGTCAGTTACATCACGCACGATCACGTGAACCGAGGCAAGTCCGTCAAAAATAATCGGCGTACTTTGTACTTCGGCATCGAACGGTGTGCCGTTCAATTTAACGAAGCGTTCCTCTATCATGGGAACGGCCACCCCGTCGTTTACGATTTGTTTAGCGCGCGCCAGTGCTATCGCATGAAAATCCGGATGCACCAGATCCAACATCGATTTTCCGATTAAGTCCTCGCTAGCGCTCGCACCAAACATCGCCAGGGCCGCACGATTCACATACACCATGCGGCTATTGCGTATCACGCCAATTGCATCTGGTGCGCAATCGAGTAAATTCCTATGACTTTTTTCACTTGCTATCGCCAGACTTTCGGCCTGCCTACGCTCATTAATCACCAGCGCCAGCATCACGCCTAACACCGTTAGCACCAGCGCATACAACCATAAATTCATTAAACCTAACTGCACACTATATTTGGCAAAATAGCCGCTGACATGAATAGCCCCCATCAGCGCTTGCAAGACACTCATACAGACCATGAGCAAAGCACCATGCCGCCCAAAACGAGCGGCGGCCCAAGCGACAAACAGAAAGCTCCAATATGGGTTGAGAATAATTTCTAGCGACTCAGTCCACCACCCCAAGAAAACGATTTGGCCTGTCAAAAAAGACAAAATAAATCCAAACAAGGCTTCGGCGGCACGCGCGGCAACAAACAAGCTAGCTGAATGATGTCGCCATACCAGTATCAAGGGCGTGACAATGCCAACGCCCAAGACACTGCCCATCCACCAATGCAGCAAAGAAATAGCGAACGCGTCTGCACCAAGCTCACCCACAGCCCACAAACACAGCACACCAAGAAGTGCACCAAGTACAGAGACCGGCATGGCAATGGCCAGCAAACCCAAATAGTCTCGGGCATGCGTAAGCCGGGCGTTAAATGGGGAGTGGTGAATACTCAGTCGGCTTAATAGCCAGCTCGCTAGCCAGGCTTCGCTGATATTGACCAAAGAAATAATCAGAGCGGGAGCCACGCTACGCCCCATCCACAGGTAGGCAGCGAATGCCCCGAAAAAAATCGAGATCAGATAGGCGCGACCGCCCATTATGACGCTGGCCAAAGCGATGCCGCTAGGTATCCAGAAAATAGAAATATTTCCATCTATCGTCAGATAGTCCAGTACCAGGCAGACCGCTAATGCATGCATCAGCCCCACACCCAGAAATCGCGCCACACCAGAGTAGGAATTGAACACCCATTTCTCCAAAAAATAGTTTTTTGTCCTCTGCAGTCTGGAGCTCCCTAAGGTTCTATTGCTCTGCATTAGCGACATTGCCCGCTACTTTGCATGCTAACAGACATTTTATCGATCAGCGTCAACGGCAAACGCAGCTTGAGCAAGCGATCTGCCTGACGATGACAATAGTTTCACTGATGCAATTTATTTACCAAGAGCAACACTATACCCCATGTGTTCGCGGGCATGACTTCTTTTTTAACAAAGCTAAGCACTCCTATCAGCATGGTCTGCCGTTTGTTTCCTACTACGTGAGATGAGTTGAAGTTCGAAGCCGGATCAAAGCGGAATACTTGGTATTCGCTCGCACCATTTCGCATTATTTCGCACTATTACCCTAGCCACTACGCTCATGCGTGGCTAGCCTCGCTAGCTTCGCTCAGATCTACAGGCACAGCATGGTAAGCCTCCAAGTCAGACATGACAGATTTTTGGATGTTTTCTATGCTCTTGTCTTTCTGCATTTGTTGCAGCACCGTCGTCAGTTTAGGCACCAGGGCCGCATGTTTATTATTCAGATAGTGAAATACCGGAAAGGAAGCCAAGGGCGGTGTCAGCACCTTGATTTCAGTTAGATTAAGCTCTTTTAGCGCAGCCAAACCCGAGGCGCGATTCGCCACCACCACATCAGAGCGACCTAGCATCATTTTCAGAAATGCCTGACGCAGACTATTCGCCACTTCGACCTTCATGCCTACCGTGTTTTTTTCTATGATTTTGATACTCTTGACATAGCCTATCGTATAGGGCCGCAAGCTCTCCCAACCGTTGACCACGAAATTGGTGCCGTGCGAAAAAATCACAACTTCATAAGTGAGCAAAGGTATGGGCACGATCAGTAAGTTTGGATAGTCAAGCTCCATCCCCAGCTTGCGATACAACTCGCCATCCATCTCACCATTGTTGGCGCTACGCAAGGCGCGTTCACCCGGCAGTTTACGCACTACCACCTGCATCCCTAAGCGGCGATAGGCCTCAGTGATGATTAATTCAGCGATACTAGTAGCCGGGTCTTGCTCGGACAGAGTGGAAATTTGCATAGCTGGCAGCGCCTGCGCCAACGCAGGCAGTACGCCTATTGCAGTTAAGCCAGCCAGTTGTAAAAGTGCGCGACGCTGCATGCTGTGAGCCTTTTATTAACAGTCACAAAAACCTCAGCATACACCCAGAAAGCCGCTAAAAATAGTCGCTAGCAAGCTAAAAATCGCACAAAACCTTGTGCCACCTGCAATGATACTAACTATCTAGCCGCAGAGATTTATCCATGACAGCCAGCCTAGCGTTCATTAAGCAACAAAAACATCTCCAAAGTAAGCTCTAGCACTTTTTGCTGTTGCTGCAGGTTTAATAGCGGCTGCCCCATCGCTACTTGCGGCCAAAATGCCACCGCTTTTAACTGGCCTTGCAATAAGTCGCTGAGCAGTACAGGGTCACCAGGTTTGAGTTTGCCATCAGCCTGTGCCGCCTTCATCCAAGCCGCAATTCCCTCCTCGCGCTGACTTAGGCGCGCCACCATTTCTCTGGCGCGCTCAGGGTTATGGATGGTGGCGGCCACTGCGACCCGCGCTAAATCGATAAAATTGGGGTCGCACAATAAGCGCATTTTGCGTTGCAGATAGTCGCTCAATTGCGCCCTTACCGTACGTTCACTTTGGTAATTTAAGTCGCCTTGCGCGGCACTGCTATCCCATAACTCCATCAATATCGCCGCAAATAATTCATCCTTACTGGCGAAATGATTGTAGACGGTACGCTTAGAGACCAAGGCGGTGGCGGCAATTTTATCCATGCTGGTCGCCTCAAAACCATGTTGACGAAACTCGGCAATCGCCGCCTCCAGGATGGCGAGACGTTTTCTATCGGTAAGGCGTACTGGAGCAGTCATGGGATCAGTGAAATAAATGCAAATGAAATATTTTACACTAGGCAGTTTACTTTTGCCCAAATTAAAACTACACTGTGTAGTGTAACAATGTAGCGCACACAGATGTTCCAATTTAGGATGATACCCACATGAGCCTCACCCCCATCAAACCAGCAGCCGTCCAACATCAGGGCAAATATCGCAATCAGATAAAAATGCAAGCACATGGCTTTTGGAAGACGCTGGCGATTAGCTGGCGCTTCATGTTTAACAAGCCTGCCAATACCGTTCCCAGTTTAGCGATACCGGTAATTGAAATGAGCCAGCAGCAATTGCACGATGCACCGGACAATAGCTTGTTTAGATTAGGCCACTCAACTGTTTTGATGAAAATGCAGGGCGAATTTTGGCTCACCGATCCGGTGTTCTCAGAACGCGCCTCGCCTTTTCAATGGATGGGGCCGAAGCGCTTCCATGCGGCACCTATCAGCATAGAACAACTGCCAAAGATTAAGGGCGTGATCCTGTCACACGATCACTACGACCATTTGGACAAGGCTGCGATACAGCAATTAGCGCATAAGGTAGAGCATTTCCTGACACCCTTGGGTGTCGGCGATACCTTGATAGCCTGGGGTGTAGACGCGGCTAAAGTGCAACAACTAGACTGGTGGCAAGACACTACCGTGCACGGGATTAAATTTGTTGCGACGCCATCCCAGCATTTTTCGGGGCGCGGCCTGCACGATAGAAACAAAAGTTTATGGGCCTCCTGGGCCATACTCCATCAGGACATGCGTATTTTCTTTAGCGGTGATTCGGGTTACTTTGATGGGTTTAAACAAATCGGCGATGCCTATGGCCCGTTTAATCTGACGCTGATAGAAACCGGTGCCTACGATAAGTTATGGCCAGACGTACACATGCAACCAGAAGAATCTTTACAAGCACATCAAGATTTGCGCGGTCAGCATTTGCTGCCTATACACAACGGCACTTTCGATCTCTCCCTGCACGCCTGGTATGAGCCATTCAATCGCATCGTGCATTTAGCCCAGCAAGCTGGGCTCCCGGTTAGCACACCACAGATGGGCGAGCTATTAAACATGGCAAGCCCGCATGCCGGCAGTCGCTGGTGGTTGCGATCTGAAGCGCTGACTATGCCTCAGACCGACAGCCGCACAAGCAAACAGCAGAGACAAATCCAAATCGAGAATAATGACTAGCAATGACAAATCCATTTCATCTACAGCAGCAAACCCATCTGGCGCTGGCGCAATACTATCGTTGGTACCAGGTGTATGAAGTGCCGTTGACCGAGGCCCGTATCGCCAATCAAAAAGCGCTACTCAGCGACGATGTAGAGATTACTTCGCAAATGGGCACGAGCAAGGGGAAAGCCGATTTACAGCAGAGACTGGAGCTATTTACTGGCTGGCAAAATGCCCATCATGTGCAAAATACCGAGGTCAAACTACTGCCCGATGGCAAGCTCTCTTTAGAAGCCGACATCGTGTATCAAAACATACGTCCCGATCTTTCCAGGCACAGCTACCGTCTGCATTATGCGACCGTGCTCGTGAGCACTGAACAAGATCTGCCGGTCTTTGAGAAACTCGATTTACAAGCCACCGGCCAGATCGCGCAGTTCGATTTTGAGCCCGCCTATGCAGAAAACCGCAGCAAATCTTTTATGCACTATTGGCTGTATCTACTAGAAACAGCCAATGGTGATAGCGCTAAGTTGCATGAACTTCTGGCGGACGATTTTTTTTTAGAGCTAAGCGAAGGCCAGCACATCAGCAATCTGCAGCAATTTGATGCCTGGATTAGCGCTATCCCGCAACGCATCAGCGTTAGCAGCCACGCCTATAAAAACTTTAAAGTGCTGGACCATGGCAATCAAAGTTTTAGCGTCACGCTTGATTTCGACTGGCAAGGGTTCAATCTGCAAGGCCAGGCCATGCGCGCCGAAAGCCAGCATGAATGGCTGCTGGAAAACGATATGGAACTACGCTTCGCCAAACTAAAATCTATGCGTGTAAGGATGCTCAAGCCTTTTCAGATCGTCGATGCCTAAGCCTAAGTCTAAGCCTAAGCCTAAGCCTAAGCCTAAGCCTAAGCCTAAGCCTAAGCCTAAGCCTAAGCCTATCAGAGCAAAATTTGCATCAAGCTATTTCAGGCTAGCCTCATCCAAGCAGCTTTAAAAAAATTAGGCATAGGCCGGATACCCAGTATCCATGCGGGTTTCCAGCCTATCTGCCCTGCAGGCCGCATGGGCTATGCGCAAGGGCATGGCAGGATTTTATTTTCCATTAAGTTCTCATTAATTTCACATTAATAAGCCCGCAGGCA
This sequence comes from Undibacterium parvum, assembly GCF_003955735.1. NCBI lineage: Bacteria > Pseudomonadati > Pseudomonadota > Betaproteobacteria > Burkholderiales > Oxalobacteraceae > Neoundibacterium > Neoundibacterium parvum. Next base: position 219,516 of record NZ_CP034464.1, read on the forward strand.
TGTGCCGCGGGCTTTTTTGTTGCTGTCGCTGCCGGACTCACAGAATTGAACTCTGTATTTGAATCCAAACTTCTGATGCGCACGTATATCAAGACATCACCGTCTTTTTACTCCCACCCATCACGCTCCTAAGGCCATGCACGCACACTCCCCTCTCGCTCAACAGCAAACAGCAAGGCCCATATTTAGCGCGATGCGCAATCGCCAGGACAGCCACCAACAATTGCTAACGATGCGGCCACTATTATTACGCTATGCGCTGCAGCGATTACGCAATCCTGCGCAGGCCGAAGATGCGGTACAAGAAGCGCTGCTGGCGGCGCTGGAACAGCCAGATCGTTTTGCCGGGCGCGCAGCATTTCGCACCTATGTCGCAGGCATACTCAAATATAAAATCATCGACATTCTGCGTGCTTCAGAAAGAGAAACATCGCTGATATTGGATGATGAGGCGGCTGAGTCCGACCTGATCGATAGCCTGCTCAACAGTACGCGCAACAGCACGCACCAGGCTTACCACAAGCCGCCAGTGGCGCGCGCGGGCAATGCCCCCGACACGCTACTAGAGCAAAAAGATTTTTTCCGCATATTCGAGAGTTCGCTAGAAAAATTGCCCATCAAAACCGCCAAGGTATTCATGATGCACGCCTGGTTGGAATGCGAAGCCGAAGAAATCTGCGCAGAACTCAACCTATCCGCCGCCAATTTATGGGTCGTACTATTTCGTGCCCGCTTAAGACTGCGCAGCTCACTGAACTTGCATGGCATTTGTCGTCTGGCCTGATGCCGCTAACATTTGCTGCTTATTTTCGAACATGCGCTACGGCGCAATTGCCGCAACCATTGCGCCTTCGGTCACTAATTAAATACGAGGTCTTCCTTTTTCAGGTTCCCAGCCCTGCATTCTCACGCTCAAGTGCCAACGCCAATAAACATAATAAAAAATTAATTTAATCGAATACTCTCATGATTCTTGCACTTAAAATACTTTAGGTATATATTAAAGTCAATAATCTTCAATTTTAAAGATAGTGAGTATTGATTATGAAAACATCTAAATCCCAGCAAGAACAAACCCGGCGCCAGATTATTCGCACTGCAGTCGATCTGATGACCGAGCATGGTTATGACGCAAGCAGCATGAAACAGATCGCGCGGGCAGCAGGAATTGGCGATGCCACGATCTATAAATACTTTCCGACCAAAGAGAAGTTAATGCTCGGTTATTACGAATTGTGTATTGAAATCGTACTGGAGCAAACTTTAGAAACGCCGGGCTTTGATGAGTTTGGCTTGCAGGAGCGTTTGCAACGCCTGGTGGATGCCTTGCTTGAATTGTTATTGGCAGACCGTGAGTTTGTCGCAATTACGCGCAGCGTAGTCGGCAAATCGCCCTTACTGATGATGCGTGACAATATGCCAGGACAGCAAGCCTTAAAAGCGCAAGTAGTGGCGTTTATCGATGCGGCTGAGCTGAGTGGCGAGATCGCGGTGTGTGATTTTAAAAATATGCTGGGCGGCCTGTTTGCCGATTACCTGTTTGCAGTGATAGCGTATTGGCTGAAAGATGAATCAGAAGAATTTTCTGATACCACGCAACTGGTCGATTTAACCTTGGCGATCCTGGTCCTGGCATTGAAAAGTGGTGTCGTGAATAAGCTCTCTGAGCTGGCCGGATTCTTGTTACGCAACCAGTTGTCACGTCTGATGCAAAATGGTTCCGGTATTTTGGATATGTTGAAACTGGCCAAACGTGGCCTCGGAAAATAATCATGAGCAAGGCACCCGCCACCAGTAAATTAAAACGCAGCGCCATTAGCGGTCTGGCGCTGGCGCACGCTGGCATTACGCATATCGGGCATAGGGCACGCCAACTCACGCGTGATGATAGCGACAAGGACGCGGCCAGAGATCAGCACGAAGCTGAACTTGGGCGCATTTTATTTCGCGCACTGAATCAACTCAAAGGCACTGCGCTTAAAGTATCGCAATTGCTAAGTATGGAAGCCGATTTTTTACCTGCCGGCATACGACGCGAATTAGCCAAAGGCTGCTACCAAGTCACGCCACTCAATCGCGCACTAGTTCACAAAGTATTTAGCCGTGAATTTGGTCTCGCACCAGAGCAGATGTTCGCCCAGTTTGAGCCACATTCGTTTGCCGCCGCCAGCCTCGGGCAAGTGCATAGAGCCAGCTTGGCCGATGGTAGCAAAGTCGCGGTTAAAGTGCAGTACCCTGGGATTGCCTCATCAATAGGCAGCGATATCCGCATGCTGCAAGGGCTCTTGCAAACCCTGGCGATGGGTACCGACCTGATGCCACGCAAAGAGCTGATCGATCGCATGATGCATGAGATTGAACACAAGCTGACGGAAGAACTAGATTATGAACATGAGGCAGAACAGTTGCGCTGGTTTGGCGCGCACGTCTCGCTACCAGGCATCGTCATCCCGCAAGCGCTGGGCGAGCAATCGAGCCGCCGCGTGTTAACGATGCAGCATTTGGAAGGCTTGCACCTAGAGCCGTGGTTAGCTACCAATCCAACTCAAACGCAGCGCGACCATTTCGGCCAACTGCTTTACGACTGGTTCTGGCACAGCGTGCGCCAACTTGGTCGCTTACACGCCGATCCACATCCGGGTAACTTTTTGTTTATGCCTGATGGGCAATTAGGCGTACTCGATTTTGGCTGTACCAAAACAATCTCGCAGGATTTTTGCGAAGCCATGGCGCAGGCCTGGACAGCGCTGTTCGATACGCCTTCAGAAGACAACTATGCACAGGTTCGTGCAGCGTATATCGCTATCGGTGTCATTTCGCCAGAATTGAGCTTGGCCGATTTTATTGAAACCTTGATACCAGCAATTACGCCTCTCATCAACTGGCAATTGGAGCCGTTTAGAAGTCAGCATTTTGATTTCAGCAATAAATCCGCTTATCCATCGCCTGAACGCAGTAACAGCAAAACCATGATGAACATCGCCGCAGGTTTTCATGAAGACTTGCCGTATTTTGATCGCGCATTCTTGGGCCTTATGCACATGCTAAAAAAAATAGCTGCGACGGTTGTGACGGGCAACCCATGGACAAAACAAATTTCAAATCAAGAAAAATAAGGAGCACTACTTTGCCGTTCTCCGCGTCTCAGCGGTGAGGGGTTTTGACTTTCTTCATAGTCGGCTGAACAGTAACGTTGATTGTGAAAATCTCTCCTTCATTCAAATACAAGGAAAAAAATGAACTCACAAGTGAGCGCCACGGAAGTACCTGTCTCTAGCGAAATTGCGCGTAGTTTGAGCGGGGCAGATTTTCATGATTGTTACCAGTTTCCGATAAATACGAACACGCCATCGGCGCTGGAACTGTATTTAATGATCATTAGAAAAACCCCCGCATGGGTCAACCGTTTAATGTCCATACGCAATCGCGTCGTTACTTTGTTTGGACTTAAAAATCTAGGGCTTTTGAATGAGTTTAAAGAAAAGCCAGTCAGCGCCTACCGAGTCGGCGACCGCATTGGTATCTTCTCTTTACAATATTTATCAGAGAACGAAATCATCTTGGGTGATTCAGACAAACATCTGAACGTCAAGATATCGGTTTTCAAACAGAGTAAGGGCGAGCAGCATTGCGTCGCCCTGACTACCGTGGTGCACACTCACAATGTACTAGGCCGCGTGTATATGTTTTTTGTTGCACCGGCGCATAAAATTATTGCGCCAGCGGTGCTAACGAAAGGATTATTGTCAGCTTGAAGCTTACCGAAAGCGAGAGCAGAACCGAAAGTCGCTCAGGCAAATTTAAGGCTTAGGCAAATCGACTTTTGTAGGGTGCGCCCTACGCAGCTTAGCTTATCTGTGTAAGTCACAAATTAAATGACATCAAAGAAAATCCTATGCGAAAGCAAAATTGCTGGTACTTAAGTGCAGCATTGCTGTGCTTGTTCATGATAGGCATGCAAATCTTCGTGGGCAGCCCGCAATTGAATGCCCCGATTCAACAGAGCTCCCTGCCTCCTGGCATTCGTGCGATTGCCGAAGTCGCCTGGCGTTCTGTGACCACAGCCTACGGATTGATGATTGTAGCGCTAGCCTATCTATTCATGAATCCGAACAACCGCGCACTCGCCAAGTACATCATTGCCCAACTCCTTGCCTTGTCTATCTTGTTTCTAACTTACAGTATCTCGCGATTTGGCAATGTCACAAGCATGTATCTATGGCCTGTTTTCCTAGTCATAGCATTGACTGTTGGCATGGGCTTGCGTACACGACAAAGCAGTGTTCTATCGCGTTAAAAGCTTTACCAAACTGGTTTAGCAACACATTAAACTCAGTAAGCCGTCGGCCGATAGCGCCAAGTGCGAGATCAGCGCGCTAGTGGCGGTCGGGCGTGCCCCTTACGGTGCGGCGTTAAGCCCAGATGGCAAGCAACTGTACTCAGGCAATCTGGCCGACAATACCGTCTCAGTGATCGATGTCGCCAGCCTCAAAGTAGTCGCCACCATCGCCGGCTTCAAGCAACCGCGTCAAGCCATCGTGTTCACCCGCGACGGCAAGCTAGCCTATGTACTCAACGAAGACCTGAGCATCTCCAAGGTCGACCGCAGCAACCAGCAAATCGTGCAGCAGCTCGCCGCAAAATCCTAACATGGCATAGGCCCAAGGCACATATCCCATGCGGTTCACAGGCCGGCATGCTTGGAGAAGCGCATGGAATATGCGCAGTGGGCTAGTCGGTTTTGAGATCGCTTACGGCATGATAGTTGGAGCGCGCTACGTCTTGCGCTTTGAGTTGGAACCTGGACCAGATCAACGCAAGGCCTGACCCTGGCAGCCTTGACCCTGGCAGCCTCATGCATGTATCTGACCCGGAAAGATATCCGGACCAGGGACATTGTTTTTTACAGAGGTGTTAAGGCTGGCTCAATCAGTAGCCTCGATCAGGCAGCCTTGTCTTCAGGCTTGGATTCACTGACGATGCGCTCATGTTCTGCTGCCCAGGCAGCATCAATGGCATCGACTTTGACAAAAGCCGGACGGCTGCAAACACGTTCAATATAATTCATGACGACAGGTGACTCAGGCACCAGCTTGAAGATGGTACCCACGCGCAAGGCATTGCCCCAGAGTACATCTGCTGCAGTGAATTGCTCACCCAGTAAATATGGTCCCTTTTCCAGTTGCGCCTTGATGATGCCCAGCATGGTGTCAAAATCACCGTAAGGGCACATCGAAGGCATCACTGGCGGATGTTGCGCAAACTTGTCTACCAGTGCAGGCTCATAGCATGCCGCATAGTAGGCCATCCAGCGCAGATAAGGACCGCGCAACTGGCTATCCAGTGCAGGTGTCAGTCCTGCCTGCGGGAACAGGTCAGCCAGATACAAGAATACCGCTACTTGCTCGGTAATGAGCTGGCCACGATGCTCAATTGCAGGTACTTTACCCATGGGGTTGATGGACAGATATTCGCTTTGCCTTTGTTCGCCAGTTTTCATGTTCAAGACATGCAATTGATAAGGTGCGCTCAATTCTTCCAGCATAATCAAAGCTCCTGTAGCGCGTGTTTGTGGAGCGTAGAACAGGGTGATGTTGTCTGTATTTTTCATGGTAAGACCTTTCTTTTTCATTGCGGTGGCGGGATTGCCGGGCCGTTGATGTAAGAATATGCTTTCATACCTGACATCTTTTGTCAGGATTGGTTAATATTTGCTACTATTTTAAGATTTGTACAAAAATAAGGCTTTGCCCATGTATGCGTGCCAGTCGTCTGATTAACATCCTTGCCATCCTGCAGGCGCGCGGTTTTGCTACTGCGCCTGAGTTGGCAGAAGAATGTGCTGTCAATTTGCGTACCATTTATCGCGATATCGACGCCATGAGCGAAGCGGGCATTCCTATTTATAGCGAGCGCGGGTCTGGTGGTGGTTATCGTTTGCTGGATGGCTACCGCACGCAGTTGAATGGCTTGTCCGCCAAGGAGGCAGAAACCTTGTTCATGAGCGGCCTGGCAGGTGCGGCAAGCGACATGGGGCTGGGATCTGTCATGATGGCGGCGCAAAACAAATTGCTGTCTGCCATGCCAGCTTCCCTGCGTGAAGGTGCACTGGAAATGCGTTCCCGCTTTCACCTTGATGCACCCAGCTGGTTTTCCCAGTCGGAACAGCCGCAATACCTGCCTCTGGTGGCTGATGCCGTATGGGAACATAAGCGGATACAGATACGCTACCAGAGCTGGAAAGGCATACGGGAGCGCACGGTGGAGCCTTTGGGCATGGTCATGAAAGCTGGTTCCTGGTATCTGGTCGCTCAAGTCGATGAGCTTCCGCGCACCTACAGAATTTCGCGCATACAGGAAATTTCTGTACTGGATGAGCGTTTCCAGAGGCCAGGCCCATTTGACCTGGCAGCCTACTGGCGCAAATCGACAGAAAAACTGGAGCGCGACATGCACAGCAATATGGCAACACTGCGCCTCTCACCTATTGGTGTGAAATGGCGGGAGCACTTTTTGTCACCGTATGCGTTTTCAGAAATGCAGTTGTCCACTGAAACTGATGCAGAAGGCTGGTGCATAGCCACCATGCCTGTCGGATCTCTGATGATGGCTTGTGCCGATATCTTACGCTTTGGGAACGAAGCAGAAGTGCTGGAGCCGCCAGAGCTGCGCCAAAAAGTCATGGAAGCCATCACCAGTATGAAATCTATCTATAAGACGTAAGTCTTCCGCGTGGCGTCAAAACAAGTAAAGTATTGGTAAATGCTTGCAAGTACTGGGCAGGTCTTGCGTTGACGCATTCTATTCTAATGCAACTCAGTAAGGCGTAATGGGCTTCATCTATTACGCCGTATAAAATCTCAAACAGGCAGCGCCACTGCGCATATTCCATGCGCTTCTTCAAGCACATAGGCGGGCGAGCCGCATGGGATATGCGCGTTGGCGGCATGCGGTTTTGGATTGCTGTGGCCTGGTCGTGTTTGAGATGCAGGGTGCTGTGTGCTGGACTCAGGTCTTGCATCACCCAGTTCATTTGTTTAACCGTTACACACTTTGACTAGTTCGAGATCGATTACGGTGTTTTTTCTCCTCATCCCCACGATTGACGCCAGCTGCCGCCAAACCAATTAGACGGCGAAACGTTGGGCATTCCATGTGGCTAGTCGCTTTGCAAACGGCGGCGTGTTGTAGTCCATCACGCATTGCGGTTAATTTTTGGATGGTGCGATCGAGTTCCCTGGCTTTGTCTAACAAGAGTTGTCGATCAATTTGCGGGGTGCCTTCTGCGCCTAGCATCGGAGAAATTTCAGCCAAGGAAAAACCGGCTGCACGCCCTAAGGCGATGAGCGCCAATCGTTCCAAGATGTTGTTGCCAAAAAGTCGCCGCAGCCCGTGTCGGCCGACCGAACAAATAAGCCCTTTTTCTTCATAAAAACGCAGTGTGGAGGCGGGTAAGCCCGAGCGTTGCGCCACTTCAGCAATATCCATTTAAATAGTCCTTGACCTCAAGTTAACTTGAACTCGTAGGATAGCAGCCTATTTCAATCAAAGAGACTGCCGGAGAGAAAAATGAACGATTTATTGAATGTGGTGTTGATTGGCATTGGAGCGACAGCGGTGATGGATTTATGGAGCCTCATGCGCCAAGCACTGCTCCGCATCCCAATGCCAAACTATGGTTTGCTCGGCCGATGGATTGCGCATATGCCCCGTGGCCGTTTTCGCCATAACAGCATAAAAGATTCCGCAGCTGTACGCGGCGAAGCTATTTTAGGATGGCTGACCCATTATCTGGTGGGCATCACATTCGCTGCCATGCTCGTTGCGATTTGGGGAATGGCTTGGATTGGGCTGCCGACGATTGCCCCCGCCCTGGCCGTCGGCGTAGGAAGCGTGACTGCGCCCTTCTTTTTAATGCAACCGGGGATGGGCGCAGGTATTGCGGCCTCACGCACGCCTCATCCTGCGTCGGCGCGCTTACAGAGTTTGATCACGCACATCGTTTTTGGCTGCGGACTCTATATCGCTGCTCGAATCATAGTGCTGATAGCCTGAATATGAAGCTCAAACCAAATCATCGCCATTTTTCATTGACTACCAAGCCCTCAGGAAAATTCAATGTATATCCCCGCTCGTTTCTCCCCTATCCTATTTAACGCGGTAAGGCGCAATTGCAGGGAGCAATTGGCTTCATCTATTGAACTGTTTGGAATCGCATAAGCATGCCTGCCACTGCGCATATTCCATGCGCTTCTTCAAGCACATCGGCCTGCAGCCCGCATGGAATATGCGCAGTGGGCTTGCCTGTTTTGAGATTGCTTACAATGGGATAGATGGAGCACGCTACGTCTTACCGAGTTACAAGCTTGAATTCAATTGCGTTGCTAACTCTTTTAGTTTTTTGAAGGTAAAACCATGAGGTCAGAGACTGGCTCTAGAACGATTTCAGGGAAGCGTTCTGCGATGGCCTCGGTCATCTGGCGCTCAGCTTCAGGATCTACAGATTCGAGAGCGAATGCCTGTTTCCTGGCGTCTGCACTCGGCCACTGTGCATAGCTGTACCACAAACCATCGGGACCGCGGTGCAGACGAGAGCCAAGCGAGCCACGCTCAGAAAGCAGCAACTCTGAAACGCGTGTCCATGCCCTCACAAATGATACTTCGGCGTCTTCGTGCAGACGCCACCGATACAAAACGGCAAACCCTGGACCTTTTGAACTCATGCGCGCACTCTCTTGGATAGTCATCGAATTTTTTCGCAGCGTGCAGTTTACCATCGAGTTTGCTGCGCATTGCTCATGCTGCTCGTCGAGTGCTCCTTGCTTCACAACGCTGTTGCAACGCAAGACCTGACCTTGGCAGCTCGTTTAATGGTATCCAAAATGCAATAAATATTTCCAAAGCCAGTCCACTACCGGGTTTCAAAAATTTTTTATTAAAGTATCATGCGTAGCCCGTCACGGTGGCGCACATTTCTAGTTAGTCCGTTCTCATATTTTGGAGTTCTAATGCTATCCATCATCGAAATCACAATATCTACCTTTGTTACGAACTCAATGCTTCGCGGACTCGCAGAACGAGCAAAGAACGGTAGATCAAGAATGTTTATTGCAAAAATCAGCGAATGTGACGTTGGTTTTCTTTGCTACGACAACTGGAGCGATCAGTCGTTAGGATTCATTTACGAATTATTTGTACTTCCGGAGTACCGAGGACGAGGCATCGGTAGCAAATTGCTTTCATACTCTGAGGAACTTGCGAAGAGCCTTCACTGCGAATCGATTAGGCTAGAGCCCCGCCCTTTTGATCGCACGATAGATTCAAGCTGGCTTATTTCGTGGTACATCGGGAAAGGATATATGTCAATGCCAAATGACCCAGCAAAGATGGAGAAATTACTTGTTACTAAAGAGGCCTAACCATTTAATCAACCTGACAGCTCAAAGCTACGCTTTGGGTTCCTTCCATGCCTCGGGCATTCCGGCTGCAAGTTATTTCCAACGTTAGGCCTCTCGAAGCTTTATTCACAACACTCGCACAAGAAAGAGATAGTCATGTTTGGTTTTTTTAAAAAAAAGAGGACACCTCTCGATGCTGTGTTCGATACTTTAGATAAACAGAGTGTCAAGGCAATAGGAAGCGTTGCGACGGTTCTGGATATGCAACTACTCCTTTGTCGAAATCGGCCAAACTATACGGCTGAGCTTCAAAGCAAATTTGTGCGAGGCTATCTATTCGGCTTCTTTGACGCAGCTCTACAAAGACTTGGCTCTCCGTGTAAATCTGAGGAAGATGCAATTCTTAGAATCATTGCAGGTCACTCAATCGTTTTTCACGATCAAAACATTGATACCATTCAATACGTGAAAGATAGTGTCAACCTACAAGATGATCCGACATACAAGGCCGCTCATCAGAAGGGAGTTGATGAACTATTTCGGTGTTTCGGAACTGAAGAGAGAAAGCCTGTGGGTCTGATTAAATATTTCATGGAGCTTGAGTGAAAAGCCAAATCGACTGCATAGCAGGTGGGTCTACTACCTCCGCGCACCAACGCGGTAAGGCGTAATCGTAGGGCAATGGAATGGACTCCTCCCCCTACGGCATCAACTGTGCCAAACTGATGAGTCATAAAACTAGTCAGTTCACAGAGGAGAAGTCCAAATGAATATTAGTCGAATTGGTATCGATCTGGCAAAACAAGTTTTTCAATTGCATGGCGTTGATCGATTTGAGAAAGTGGTGATGCGCAAGCAGTTACGTCGTGCGCAAATGCATGAATTTTTCAAAGAATTACCACCTTGTTTAATCGGTATGGAGGCATGTGGTTCCTCGCACTATTGGGCAAGAGAATTAAGCAAGTACGGTCATCAGATCAAGCTTATCGCCGCACAATTCGTCAAGCCCTACGTAAAGAGTGGCAAGAACGATGCCAATGATGCCGAGGCAATTTGTGAGGCAGTTAGTCGTCCGTCAATGCGATTTGTTGCGGTCAAAAATACTGACCAGCAAGTGACTCAAGCAGAACATCGAATTCGCAGTCGCCTAATTCGAGCAAGAACTGCGTTAAGCAATGAAATACGCGGATTGCTTGGTGAGTTTGGTATCGTTATTGGCTTGGGCATTTCTCAGGTTCGTCAAGCCTTACCCATACTGCTGGAACAAACTGATGGACAACTTAATGAGCGCTTCCGCCAATTATTAAGTGAATTGGCAGAAGAATTGAGGCAAGTTGATGACAAAATTAAAGCACATGATCGACGTATTGAAGCGACAGTCAAATCCGATGAGCGAATTCAAAGACTCATGGAAATAGAAGGTGTTGGCCCAATCACCGCCAGCGCTTTGGTTGCGGCAGTAGGCGACGCTACACAATTTACCAATGGCAGAGACATGGCAGCCTGGTTAGGTCTGGTTCCGCGCCAACATTCAAGTGGTGGCAAAGAACGTTTAGGTCACATTAGTAAGCGTGGCGAAACCTATCTCAGAACCTTGCTCATTCATGGTGCACGAGCGGCATTAAATGCCTGCACCAATAAACAAGACCGACGAAGTCGATGGGCACAAGGATTGATGGCAAGGCGAAATCGAAACATTGCGACAGTTGCCTTGGCCAATAAAAACGCCCGCATTGCCTGGGCGGTATTAAGTCGAAAAGAAACCTATAGAAGTGCGGGAATTTAGTGCGAAACGTTGAGACAAAATTGAAGTAGTGACGAGTAACAACCAGCAGTAATTGCGATTTTTGAAGTGATGGCAAACAGGTTAAACCGGCGCTTGAATCACCAGCCTATTGAATAGGCCCTCTATCTTGAAAAAGATAAGGTCGCTAGGGCGTTCTGGAGCAAGCGCGCAGATTCCATTATGGCTCGGGTGCGACGGCACCCAAATAGAAGCCGGATATACGCGAGCAGTTACACCTATTGTCTAAACAAAAAACTTGCAAGATTGGAGGAGTCCATATACGCAATGGGCTTCATCTATTGAGCCATATGAAATCTCATATGCATCCCTGCCACGGCGCATATTCCATGCGCTTCTTCAAGCACATAGGCCTGTAGCCCGCATGGAATATGCGTGTTGGCGGCATGCTGTTTTTGGTTTGCTGTGGCTTGGTCTTGTTTGTATTTCTGTCGTTGTTGTGCGATTGCTGGCCGGTGGTAGACCGGCGGCTACTCCCTTTTCTTGCTTCGCCAAGAAACGGAAGCAAAAGAAGGCGACGCAAAGTCGCTGCCCTGCGGGTACCCGCCTGTGCAGGTCAAAAAATGGGAAATGAAGCAAACTCGCCTGCGGCTCAGACAGCTTCATTTCTAATCCATTTTCTGCCATGCACAAGCGGCAGCGCCACATGCGAACGGCGAAAGTCAACACATCCGTGGTGCGGCGGCCGTCTCTTTGCACAAGCAATGCGCAAGCACATCGCGCTACGGCAATTCGGTGCTGCTGTTGACTTGACTTTTGACTCGGCTTTTGATTTGGGTTTTGACTTGGGTTTTGACCTGGCTTTGGACTTGGCTTTTGACCTGGGGTTTGACTCTGCTTTTGACTCGAATTCGCATGTGGCGCTGCCAATTGTGCGGGGCGGAAAATGGATCAGAAGTGAAGCTGTTTGAGCGTAGCGAGTTTGCTTCATTTCCCATTTTACGACCTGCATAATTGGGTATCCCGCAGGGACAGCGACTTTGCGGCGCCTTTTTTGGCATACCTTTTTTGGCGAAGCAAAAAAGGTATGTAGTTGCCGGTCTACCACCGGCCTGCAATCGCACAACAACGACAGAAGAACAGCAAGCCAGCGCGCATATCCCATGCGCCTCACAGCCCAACATGCTTGAAGAAGCGTATGGAATATGGGCAGTGGCGTTACCTGTTTTGAGATTCAATACGGCGTAATAGATGAGTCATCACGCTTTACCGAGTTGACTTCATATATTAGGCGTAACGTCTCAGTGGCGAATTCGCGCCTTGACCAGGATGTTAGCCAACGGGGCCTGCCCACGCATTGACTTCTCCGGTAGTGACAACGGTGAACGCTTGGCCGAATGAGTAGCCACGCAGGAATTTCTTTTTGAATGGAAGGTAGAGCGCTACAACCAGCCCCCGCTTATGCTCGAAAAGTACTTTGATTGCTTCCGTGGATGGCTGGCCTTGCGGCGTGACCGTGACATTTTCGGCGACACCAATAGCGACCAAATCTCCTTCCCTTACTTGAGCGCGAAGCCCCTCGTGCAGGAGAGGCAAAACCTCTGTGGACTTTGACCTGCCGTTTGGATCGGGTGAAGCGGCAACAAGCCCAACTTTTCCGCTCGCATCGAGCACTGCACCATGCGGAAGAAAATTGCCTCGCTCTTTGAGGCATTTTTCTGAAAATTCAAACAACGGATTGGCAACGACGGCGATGTCATCTTTTAGTTCTGCATATAATTCATCAGTGGACATGATTTGAGTTGCCTACTTGTTTTAATTTTCATTTTACAATACTAACCGAATATGTTAAAAAAGACAATTTTCTTGAATGCATTGAAACCCGCGTGGATATTGACTAAATTTTGTTGTACTGATTATTTAGCCTGTCGAACCAAGCCGGCAAATACATCACGTCAGATAAACCCCGATTATTAGACAATTTTCAAAACAGGCGACGCCACTGCGCATATTCCATGCGCTTCTCCAAGCACACTGCCCTGCAGCCCGCATGGAATATGCGTGTTGGGCTAGGCACTATTTCTATTTGTGTTGAATAAAAAAGCCCGCTGGCAATTGCTTGCACGCGGGCTTTTTAGGCTTTGGCAGCTTAGATCTAAAGTTTAGATTCAAGCTACCAAACGCTGATTTACTTCTTACGCATAGGCGGTAAATCGGTGCAGACGCCTTTGTAGACTTCTGCTGCCATGCCTATCGATTCACCCAGAGTTGGATGCGGATGGATGGTTTTGCCGATATCGACCGCGTCTGCGCCCATCTCGATTGCCAGCGCGATCTCACCTATCATGTCGCCGGCGTGGGTGCCGACCATGGCGCCGCCGACGATGCGTTTGGTTTCCGCATCGAACAGCAATTTGGTGAAGCCTTCGTCACGGCCGTTTGCCACTGCGCGGCCTGAGGCTGCCCATGGGAAATGCCCTTTTTCTAGCTTAATGCCCTTGGCTTTGGCTTCGTCTTCGGTGATCCCTACCCATGCCACTTCAGGATCGGTGTAAGCCACCGATGGGATGACCTTGGCGTCGAAAAAGGCTTTCTCGCCAAACGCTGCTTCGGCTGCGACATGCGCTTCATGTACGGCCTTGTGCGCCAGCATAGGTTGGCCGACCAAGTCACCGATGGCGAAGATATGCGGCACGTTGGTACGCATCTGCTTATCGACGTTGATGAACCCGCGATCCGTCACTGCCACGCCAGCCTGGTCGGCGGCGATCTTCTTGCCGTTAGGGCTGCGGCCTACCGCAACCAATACCAGATCGTACAGCTGTGGAGCTGGTGCTGCAGCGCCCGCTTCTGCCGCTTCAAACGTCACCTTGATGCCTTCAGGCAGCGCTTCTACGGCTACGGTTTTGGTCTTCAACATGATATTGTCGAAGCGTTTTTCGTTGAACTTTTGCCAGACCTTGACCATGTCGCGGTCTGCGCCTTGCATCAGGCCGTCCATCATCTCAACCACGTCGATGCGCGCACCTAAGGTCGAATACACGGTCGCCATTTCCAGGCCGATGATGCCGCCGCCTATGACCAGCATGCGTTTAGGGATCTGACGCAATTCCAGCGCACCGGTGCTATCGACGATACGCGGATCAACTGGTACAAATGGCAGGTTCACCACCGCAGAGCCGGCAGCGATAATCGCCTGCTTGAACTGTATGGTTTTTTGCGTGCCATCGGCCGCAGTAACGGTGATGTGGTGCGGGCTGACGAACTGGCCGACACCCTGTACCACATTGACCTTACGCGCCTTGGCCATGCCGGACAAGCCTGTGGTCATTTTTTTGATGACGCCTTCTTTGTAGCCGCGCAAAGCATCAATATCGATTGCCGGTGCGGCAAACGTCACGCCATGCTTGGCCATAGAAGCGGTTTCATCGATCACGGCAGCCACGTGCAGCAAAGCTTTGGACGGAATACAACCGACATTGAGACAGACGCCGCCGAGTGTCGAATATTTCTCGACCAGCACGGTATTCATGCCCAGATCCGCCGAGCGGAAAGCCGCCGAATAGCCGCCCGGACCTGCGCCCAACACCATCATGTCGCATTCAACATCGACTTGACCGGCATAGCTGGAAGCGGCTGGTGCAGCCGTAAGCACTGCTGCCGGTGCTGCTACTGCAGTTGGTGTTACTGCGGCTGTAGCGGGGGCTGGAGCTGGGGCTGCTGCAGCGGGTGCCGCTACTGGCGCAGCATCGGCGCTTGCCGTCACTACTGCCAGCAAAGAACCTTCGGCGATCTTGTCACCAATCTTAACCTTCAGTTCGGTGATGACACCGGCGTGGCTGGAAGGGATCTCCATGCTGGCCTTGTCTGACTCTACCGTCACCAGTGATTGATCGACCTTGACGGTGTCGCCCACTTTGACCAGTAATTCTATGACTTCAACTTCTTTAAAATCGCCGATGTCCGGTACTTTAATTTCTATCGTGCTCATTATTAGTCTCCGCTTACAGTAAGGTTTTACGCAGATCGGACAAGACATCGCCCAGATACGCAGAGAACTTGGCCGCCATCGCGCCGTCTATCACGCGGTGATCGTAGGACAGCGACATAGGCAGAATCAGGCGCGGCACGAATTGCTTGCCATCCCAAACTGGCTTCATGGAAGACTTGGAGAGACCCAGAATCGCCACTTCAGGCGCATTGATGATAGGCGTAAATGCCGTACCGCCGATGCCGCCGAGCGAAGAAATCGTGAAAGTCGCGCCCTGCATGTCAGCAGGCTTGAGCTTGCCGTCTCTTGCCTGCGCCGACAACTCGCCCATCTCTAGCGCGATTTGCGACAGGGTTTTCTGGTCAGCGTTTTTAATCACCGGCACCATCAAGCCATTTGGCGTATCGGCGGCAAAGCCGATGTTGTAGTAAGACTTCAGGATCAGGTTTTCACCGGTGGCGTCTAGCGAAGCATTGAAGGCCTTGAATTTCTTCAGTGCCGCAACGCTAGCCTTGATCACAAAGGCCAGCATGGTCAACTTAACGCCAGACTTGACCAAAGCATCATTGGACGATTTACGGAATTCTTCCAGACCTGTGATATCGGCTTCGTCAAAATGCGTCACGTGCGGGATCATCACCCAGTTGCGGTGCAAATTAGGGCCACTGAGTTTTTTGATGCGTGACAGAGGCAGTAATTCGGTCGCGCCGAATTTACTAAAGTCGAGTGAAGGCCAAGGCAACAGATTGATACCCAAGCCGCTACCATTGGTGGCACCACCAGCACCACCAGCACTGGCGGCCAATGCCGGTGCCGCAGTCGATGAGGACATGATGCCCTTAACGAAGTTTTGTACGTCTTCTTCGGTAATCCGGCCTTTTTGGCCTGATCCGGAAACGCGCGTCAAATCAACCCCGAGTTCACGCGCAAACTTACGTATCGATGGCGAAGCATGCGCATTACCGGCTGGCGTTACCGAAGTAAGCTCGGCTGGTGCGGCTGATGCTGCGGCCGGTGCAGCTGGTGCAGGCACGGCGGCGACTGCTGCAACTGGTGTCGCGGCGGCAGCAGCAACGGCGGCTGGTGCGGCTGCAGCCACAGCGGCAGCGACGGGTGCTGCACTAGCAGAAACAGCGGCATCACCAGCAGCTTCTACGATCAACAGCAAAGAACCTTCGGCGATTTTGTCACCGACTTTAACTTTAATCTCTTTAACGACACCGGCGTGGCTGGAAGGGATTTCCATGCTGGCCTTGTCTGATTCTACCGTCACCAGTGATTGATCAAGCTTGACGGTATCGCCTACCTTGACCATCAACTCTATGACTTCTACTTCCTTGAAATCGCCGATATCCGGCACTTTGACTTCGATTGCACTCATAGTATTCACTCCGCTTTGCTTTTATGTAGGGTGGGCATTTTTTGCCCACCATGCCTAAATCAACCGCGTGGGCACAAGATCGGTGCCCACCCTACGCATATTTTTACACCGACACTGGATTGGCTTTTTCAGCATCGATGCCGTACTTGGCAATCGCCTGCGCCACTACCGATGCAGAAATCGCACCTTCGTCGGCCAGCGATTTCAAGGCAGCGATCACGACAAAATAGCGATTCACTTCAAAGAACTCACGCAATTTAGCACGAGAATCGGAGCGACCAAAACCATCGGTACCCAAGACCTTGTAGCTGCGGCCCTTAGGAATAAAGGCACGCACCTGCTCGGCAAAAGTACGCATGTAATCGGTAGAGACCACGATAGGACCCTGAGTATCTTTCAGGCAGTCGGTGATGTAAGGCAGACGTGCATCGTCGGTTGGATGCAACATATTCCAGCGCTCTGCGTCTTGGCCATCACGTGCCAGCAAGGTAAACGATGGTGCCGACCAGACGTCAGCGGCAATACCCCAGTCAGCAAACAGCAGATCAGAGGCTGCGATCACTTCACGCAAGATCGTGCCCGAACCCATCAGTTGTACGCGGTGCTTGGTCGTCTCAGGCGATTTTTGCAACTGATACAGCCCCTTGATGATGCCGTCTTCCTGGCCGGCTTTCAGGCCAGGATGGCTGTAATTTTCGTTCATGATGGTGATGTAATAAAACACATCTTCCTGATTGCTGACCATGCGGCGCAGACCATCATGGATGATGACCGCTACTTCGTGCGCAAACGTAGGATCGTAAGGCACGCAGTTAGGGATGGTCGAGGCCAAGACGTGGCTATGACCATCTTCATGTTGCAGACCTTCACCATTTAAGGTCGTACGGCCTGCGGTACCGGCCATCAGGAAACCGCGTGAACGCATGTCGCCAGCCGCCCAAGCTAAATCGCCGACGCGCTGCAAACCGAACATAGAGTAGTAGGTGTAAAACGGAATCATCACGCGGTTATTGGTCGAGTAAGAAGTCGCGGCAGCGATCCATGAACTCATACCGCCGGCTTCATTGATACCTTCTTGTAGAATCTGGCCGGCCTTATCTTCGCGGTAGTACATCACCTGATCTTTATCGACAGGCTCATACAATTGCCCGACTTGACTAAAGATACCGATCTGACGGAACAGACCTTCCATACCAAAGGTGCGCGACTCGTCGACCATGATAGGCACGATACGCTGACCCAGGCTGGAATCACGCAATAAGGCGGTCAAGACACGCACATAAGCTGCGGTAGTCGAAATTTCACGACCTTCGGCGGTTGGCTCGAGCATCGCCTGGAACGCAGTCAATTCTGGCACCACCAGTACTTCATCGGCTTTTTGGCGGCGTTGCGGCAAGTAACCACCGAGCGCAGCACGGCGCTCTTGCAGATACTTCATCTCTGGTGTGTCATCAGATGGTTTGAAGAAAGGAATCGCGGGCAACTCGGCATCCGAAATCGGCAACTGGAAGCGATCACGCAAAGCCTTAATCGCTTCGTCATCAAGTTTTTTGGTATTGTGGGCGGTATTGCGCGCCTCACCAGATTTACCGAAACCAAAACCTTTAACGCTCTTCACCAGCAAGACTGTCGGTTGACCTTTGTGCTCTTGCGCCACTTTAAAGGCTGCGTAAATCTTGTGCGGATCATGGCCACCGCGGGTCAGACGCCAGATATCGTCATCCGACATTTGCGCGACCATCTCTAATAATTTAGGGTGTTTGCCAAAGAAATGGCTGCGTACATAGGCACCATCTTTGGCTTTGTAATTCTGGTATTCGCCATCCACGGTTTCCATCATGACTTTTTGCAAGATGCCGTCTTTGTCCTTGGCCAGCAAGGCATCCCAGCCCTCGCCCCAAATGACTTTAACCACATTCCAGCCAGCACCACGGAAATCGGATTCCAACTCTTGAATGATCTTGCCATTACCACGCACCGGACCATCCAGACGCTGTAGATTGCAGTTGACCACGATGATCAGGTTATCGAGTTGTTCGCGGCCTGCCATACCGATTGCGCCCATCGATTCAGGCTCATCCATCTCGCCGTCGCCACAAAAGGCCCAAACCTTACGATTGGCTGTATCGGCAATGCCACGCGCATGCAGGTATTTCAGGAAACGCGCCTGGTAGATAGACATCAAAGGGCCCAAGCCCATAGACACGGTAGGGAACTGCCAAAAGTCTGGCATCAATTTCGGATGCGGGTAGGAAGATAAACCCTTGCCATCGACTTCACGGCGGAAATGCAGCAATTGCTCTTCGGTCAGACGGCCTTCCAGGAAAGCACGCGCATACACGCCCGGTGAAGAATGGCCCTGGATGTACAGCAAATCGCCGCCATGGTCTTCGGTAGGCGCATGCCAGAAGTGATTGAAACCGATGCCCAACATATTCGCCAGCGAGGCAAAACTAGACAGATGACCACCCAGATCGCCATCCAGACGATTCGCCTTAACCACCATCGCCATCGCATTCCAGCGCATCATGGAGCGCAGTTTTTCTTCAATCTCGAGATTGCCCGGGCAATGCGCACCGACATCGGCCGGTATCGTATTGACATAGGCGGTATTGCTGGAAAAAGGGATATGCGAACCACGGCGACGCGCCAGATCTACCATACGCTCCATCAGGTAATGCGCGCGCTCAGGGCCTTCATTGTCGATCACGGACTCTAAGGCCGACAACCATTCATTGGTTTCGATGACATCAGGATCATTGATGGCTTGCGCCAAAACTTGGTCTATCTGGGGTGACATAAAGAATCTCCTCTTTCCTAGTGGGTGCGCTTATTGGGAGTGCGCTATGGACGTAACGACAACAAAATAGAATCTCAAAACTGCGGGCAAACCGAGTACAAATTGCACATCATTGTATTAGTGTGGGTATTCTAACAGGAGTTTTTCAATTTTTCAAATGGCGGTTCGTGATTTCATATTGTGGTATTTGTGCTGCAGTGCAAAAATATTTACCTAGCGTTCTCCTGTGACTTGCAGCGCATTCGGCAGCACGCGGACATAAAACAAAAAAACGATATAAGTAGTATTTACACAAGCGCTTCCCAGTCTTTTCACCTAAATGCGCTATTTTTTTGGGGCTATGCGCAATATCCATGCGCCTTCCCGAGCATAAATGGCTTGCAAGGCGCATGGATATTGCGCAACGCATTTTGAATTTTTTAAAAAAACCACCTCATCGCACGCAGCACAGCTTGCGCAAAAACCATCACAAAGCACACTTAATCAAGTCTTTTCAGCATCACTGAACGCCCTCATCCTGTATGCATCCCTTATAATCTCAGTCTGAACTAATTTGCACTCTTCTTTACACATCTACACTAAAGCCCATCATGACAGCCCACATCATCAGCGGAACCCAACTTTCCCAACAAATTCGTGCCGACGTGACGCAACGCGCCGCGGCACTGAGCGCACAGGGCAAACAACCAGGCCTGGCGGTGATCTTGGTCGGTGAAAATCCGGCCTCGCAAGTGTATGTACGCAACAAGGTTAAGGCTTGCGAAGACTGTGGTTTTTATTCAGTGTTAGAAAAATATGAGGCCGAGCTCAGCGAAGCGGCACTGCTGGCACATATAGACAGACTCAACCAGGACCCAAAAATCAATGGCATCCTGGTGCAATTGCCTTTACCTGCGCACATCGACGCCAATAAGGTTATCGAAGCGATCGCCGCCGACAAGGATGTGGACGGTTTTCATATCAGTAACGCCGGCCTCCTGATGACAGGTCAGCCGCTGTTTCGCCCTTGCACGCCCTATGGCGTGATGAAAATGCTGGAATCAATCAACTATCCGGTACGTGGTGCCAATGCAGTCGTGGTCGGCGCATCGAACATCGTTGGTAAGCCGCAGGCCATGTTGCTCTTGCAAGCGGGCGCTACCGTCACCATCTGCAATTCTAAGACGCGTGATCTGGGCTACCACACGCGTAACGCAGATATTCTCGTGGTCGCCACCGGCAAACGCAACATCGTCACCGCGGACATGGTAAAACCAGGCGCAGTGGTACTTGATGTAGGCATGAACCGCGACGATGAAGGAAAACTCTGTGGCGACGTTGACTTCGCCAACGTCAAGGAAGTCGCTGGCTATATCACACCAGTACCTGGCGGTGTGGGCCCGATGACAATTACCATGCTCTTGGTTAATACGATTGAAGCAGCTGAAAGAACCTAATATGACACTAGCAAATTCTCCCTCTCCACTACTCGACTTTAGTTATTTGCCGCGTTTTGACGCGATACGGCCAGAACACGTCACACCCGCCATTGAGCTGCTACTGGAACAAAATCGCGCAGTAGTGGCGCAACTGGAACAAAGTACAGAGCCGGTAAGCTGGGAGAATTTTGTTCAGCCATTAGAAGACGCGACCGAACACCTAGGACGCGTCTGGAGCATCATCGGACATCTCAATGCTGTGGTTGATACGCCTGAATTACGCGCCGTCTACAACGAGAATCAACCCGTCATCACCGAGTTCTGGACCGAGCTAGGCCAAAACCTGGCACTGTTCGATAAATACAAGGCATTGCGGGCCGCTGGCAATTTTGACCAGTTGTCGCCAGCCAGACAAACCATCATCAACAATGCGATACGCGATTTCCGTCTGAGCGGTGCCGAACTGGCCGATGATAAAAAACAACGCTATGCCGAGATTCAAGAAAAACATGCCGCCTTGTCGACCAAGTTTTCTGAAAACGTACTCGATGCCACCAACGCTTACGGTTTATTCGTAGAAGATGTGAGCGAGCTAGCAGGCTTACCGGAAGACGTCTTGCAGGCGGCAAAAAATGCGGCAGAAAAAGATGAAAAACCAGGTTATAAATTTACCCTGCATTTCCCCTCTTATTTCCCAGTTTTACAGTACGCCGAAAACCGCGCTTTGCGTGAAAGTATCTATCGAGCCAACGCTACCAAAGCCTCGGAACTAGGTGCCAAACCAGAGTGGGACAACACCAGCATCATCAACGAATTACTCGAGCTACGCAAAGAAGAAGCGGTGTTACTCGGCTATAAAAACTACGCTGAAGTGTCACTGGTGGCAAAGATGGCGGAAACACCAGCGCAAGTGAGTGAATTCTTACTTGATTTAGCTCAGCGTGGACGCTCTTTTGCAGAAAAAGATCTGGCCGAACTGCGCAGCTTTGCACGTGACAATCTGGGCATCGATGATTTGCAAGCCTGGGATACCACCTACGCCTCAGAAAAATTGCGCGAACAACGTTACGCCTTTTCTGAGCAGGAAGTGAAACTCTATTTCCCGGAACACAAAGTGGTAGATGGTTTGTTCCGCGTAATCCAGACTCTGTTTGCAGTTGATATTAAATTGGATAGCGCAGCTTGTTGGCACCCTGACGTGAAGTTTTACAGGCTGGAAAAAGACGGCCAGTTGATCGGCCAGTTCTATCTCGACCTGTATGCGCGCGATGGCAAACGCGGTGGCGCCTGGATGGATGATGCCCGCGGTCGTCGTCGCACTTCAAACGGCATACAAACACCGGTGGCATATCTGACCTGTAATTTCAGCGAACCGGTCAGCGTAGACGGCATCAAGAAGCCCGCCCTATTCACGCATGATGAAGTGATTACCCTATTCCACGAATTCGGCCACGGCCTGCACCACTTGCTGACCAAGGTGGAAGACTTGTCTGTCTCCGGGATCTCTGGTGTCGAGTGGGATGCGGTCGAACTGCCTTCACAATTTATGGAAAATTTCTGTTGGGAGTGGGATGTCTTGCAACATATGACGGCGCATGCCGATACCGGTGCAGCTTTACCGCGCGCCCTATTCGACAAAATGATCGCCGCGAAAAATTTTCAATCCGGCATGCAGACGTTACGCCAGGTAGAATTTTCTCTGTTTGATCTGCGCTTGCATAATGATGCCCATCCAGGTGGAGCACATTTAGTGCAAGACATACTCAATACCGTCAGAGAACAAGTGTCGGTATTTAATCCGCCTGAATTTAATCGCTTTCAACACTCTTTCGGCCACATCTTCGCCGGCGGCTATGCGGCGGGCTACTTCAGTTATAAGTGGGCCGAAGTCTTATCAGCCGACGCCTATGGCGCGTTTGAAGAAGCGGCTAAAATCGAAGGCAGCACCCTCTCACGCAGTGCTGGTAAAAAATTCCAGGACGAAGTATTAGAAGTGGGTGGTTCACGCCCGGCGATCGCTTCTTTCCGTGCATTTCGTGGTCGCGCCCCTAGCATAGATGCGCTGTTACGCCATAGCGGCATGAGCAATTGAAGGCGCGCTTACAAATTGACATACAGTTCAATCGATAAATCATGCACTATCATGCACTATTTGTTCCAAGGAGATTTTGACCATGAAACCACACACTTTATTCAACGCCAGTTGCCTGTTATTGAGCTGTCTGTTAGCGGGCAACGCCCACGCCGAACTTTACAAATGGGTAGGAGCGGATGGCAAAATTACTTACAGCGATGTACCGCCACCGGCCAATGCGAAACAAGTTGAGAGAAAAAACCTGAGCATAGATAATATTAGCGTTCCATTTCCAGCAGAATTGGCGGCAGCGGTTGCGCAAAACCCGGTCACGCTGTACACCTCAGAAACCTGCACACCCTGCAATGAGGGGCGCGCACTACTCAAACAACAAGGCATACCGTTTTCAGAAAAAACAGTTTCATCTAACGATGACATTGCCAAATTAAAGCAAGCCGGGGGCGACACACAATTGCCATTGCTGGTAATTAAAAACAGTAAATTTCGCGGATTTAATAGCTCAGAATGGCGCACCGCCTTGAGCAGTGCTGGCTACCCAGACACGAGTAAACTGCCTAAAGAATATCGCTATCCAGCGGCGGAATCGGCCGCACCAGCACCCACGCCGAAAACTAAGAACACTCCGGAGAAAGCGCCCCCAGAATCAAATCGCAAATCAGAATCCGACACTGGCATCCGCTTCTAAGCCACGCGTAAATCATGACTAGAATCGATTTTCACAGCAATGTAGCCGACAAAATTAGCTACACCTGCCGCCTCATCAGAAAAGCCCATGCCGCCAACTGTAAAGTGGTGGTATTTGACGACGATCAAGTGCGACTGAGCAAACTAGATGAGGCACTTTGGAACTTCTCAGAAAGCGATTTTTTGCCGCATGTGATGTCTGGCGACTCCCTGGCGCGCCAGACTGCGATCATATTAACTGCCGATGCTAGCGCAGACTTCCCGCATCATGAGTTACTCATCAATCTGACGCAAAGCATCCCACAAAATTTCGAACGCTTTGCGCGCCTGATAGAAATCATCTCCAGCGAGCAGCAAGACACTATTTCCGGGCGCGAGCGTTACCGCAACTATCAACAGCAAGGCATGACGCCAAGCGTCGCAAAATCAACATGAACAATCAAATCGATACCAGCATCCCCGTCCTCACCGAAGTCATTTACCCCAGTCTAGAGCCTCATTTTCAAATTGAGGATGCCAGCAGCCAGACATCTCGCAGCCAAGCAGCGATCAGTGAAGAACAATGGCAGACTTTAGAGCAAACCATACGTGAAAACGTCTTGCGCCAAGTCTTGGGACGGATTGATTTTGTGCTCGAGCACAGAGTCAGAGATAGCCTGGCCGATGTCTTACAAACCGCGGTCGAGAGCCTGGCACTGGAAATACGCTCAGGTCTACACAAAACCATGGAAGAAGTGATTACCCGCGCAGTGACGCAAGAAATTACCAAAGCAAAAATATCCAAATAAATCACATATTTAATTGTTTTTGCTAATAAGCCCATCCCTCGCCACCGCTTTGCACACCCACCTCAAATCCCTAGGGCAAGCTCTGCGCTTAGCCGCAGCGCATAGGCAGTTACACCAATGAAGATCCTAGTCTTGGGCGCGGGCATCATAGGCACATCCTCCGCATGGTTTTTAAATAAATCCGGCCACGATGTTTGTGTGATCGAGCGACAACCAGGCGTCGCACAAGAAACCAGTTTTGCCAATGGCGGGCAAATTGCGGTATCGCACGCCGAGCCCTGGGCTAATCCTCATGCGCCTTTTAAACTCTTAAAATACCTGGGGAAAGACGACGCGCCCTTACTATTTCGGCCTCGCGCTGAGCTACAGCAATGGTTATGGGGCTTGAGTTTTTTACGAGAATGTAGCCGCAAACGTAGCGACGAGAATATTCGCCAGATCCTGGCGCTGTCGGAATACAGCCGACTAACTTTAATCGCGCTGCGCAGCGAAACCCGACTCAGTTACGACAATTTAAGCAAAGGAATTTTGCATTTCTACACCGACCAACAAGAGTTCGATCGCTCTTTGCATGCCGCAAAATTAATGCGCGAATTGGGCTGCCCTCGCAATACGATAACTGCTGATGAGGTGGTAAAAAAAGAACCGGCTTTATCTGGCATCCGACACAAGATAGTCGGTGGCGATTACACGGAAACAGACGAGTCTGGCGATGCGCACAAATTCACCTGTGGACTAGCGCAACAAGCCAGCGCGGCAGGGGTGGATTTTCAATTCAATACCAGCGTCACGCGCCTACTAACAGCAGGCAGTGGCGCTAACGCAGAAATTACAGGGGTAGAAGTTATCGATGAACGCGGTCAGCACCAGGTCTTACGTGCGGATGCCTACGTGATCGCCATCGCCAGCTTTGCGCCACAATTACTGCGCCCGCTAGGCATAAAATTATTGATTTATCCTGGCAAAGGATATTCGGCGACCTACCCTATCATCGCGCCAGATCTGGCTCCCACGATCTCTCTCACGGATGATGGCTATAAACTAGTGTTATCGCGCCTGGGCCAGCGCCTGCGCGTGGCTGGGACTTGCGAGATCAATGGCTATTCACGCGAACTCAATAACGCACGCTGCGCAGCAATTACTCGCCGCACTCGTGAGCTATTCCCTGATGCTTGCGATTACGAGAATCCTAGCTATTGGGCGGGACTAAGGCCATTAACGCCATCCAATCGTCCGTATATCGGAAAAACCAAGTTTCAAAATCTCTACCTCAATGTCGGCCACGGCAGCCTAGGCTGGACTATGGGCGCAGGTTCGGGACGCGCGATCGCAGAAATTATAGGTGGACGCATGCCTACAGTTGCTTTTAATTTTAATGGATTAACACCTGTCAAAGGTGGCAACCAAATTCAAGTCGAATAGGGTGAGTAAATATAGCCGGATAGGCACCAAGGACATGCAAGGCAGAGGCATGTGCTACACAATCTATTCAAATTGAAAATTGCGTATAGGATTTTTAGTGATTGAGAAACTGGAGGCGGGGGTCGGGATCGAACCGGCGTAAACGGCTTTGCAGGCCGCTGCATAACCACTTTGCTACCCCGCCAGGGGTGCGTTTTTTATTAACATTGATAATAAAAAAGCGGTGCAACTAGAGAATAGAAGAAATTTAAATCTATTCTTAAAAACTGGAGCGGGAGAAGAGGCTCGAACTCTCGACCTCAACCTTGGCAAGGTTGCGCTCTACCAACTGAGCTACTCCCGCATGTATTACTTAAATTGCTAAAACTTTTCGAGCACTACAAAAACCATTACAACAAAAACTGGAGCGGGAGAAGAGGCTCGAACTCTCGACCTCAACCTTGGCAAGGTTGCGCTCTACCAACTGAGCTACTCCCGCATGTACAACTTAAACTGCCTAAACTTTTCGAGCACTACAAAAACCATTACAACAAAATCTGGAGCGGGAGAAGAGGCTCGAACTCTCGACCTCAACCTTGGCAAGGTTGCGCTCTACCAACTGAGCTACTCCCGCATGTATTACTTAAACTGCTAAAACTTTTCGAGCACTACAAAAACCATTACAACAAAATCTGGAGCGGGAGAAGAGGCTCGAACTCTCGACCTCAACCTTGGCAAGGTTGCGCTCTACCAACTGAGCTACTCCCGCATGAACAACAGCCCCACATTATATAGCACCCAGCTTTTCTGTCAAGACTTTTGCCTAGGTAGATACCGCCTACTGCTCTGCATTTGCTTTAATCAAAGGCCAGGCTTTGCGCAGATAATAAAACATAGACCATAAAGTCAGCGCCGCCGCTATCCACAACAAAAACTGCCCCCACAAGTGCGTGTTTATCACGCCGAACAAGACCTTATCATATAACAGCATAGGGATAGCAACCATCTGCGCAGTGGTTTTAATTTTACCGATAGAACTTACCGCCACCGATTTTGAAGCGCCTATTTGCGCCATCCATTCACGCAAGGCCGATATTGTGATTTCACGGCCAATAATAATAAAAGCAATGATCGCGATATATTCGACTTGACGGAACTCCATTAAAACCAGCAAGGCACCGGCCACCATTAATTTATCGGCGACAGGGTCAAGAAAGGCACCAAACGCGGAAGTCTGATTCCAGCGACGCGCCAAAAAGCCGTCAAACCAATCAGTGACCGCAGCGATGATAAAAACAGCGGTCGATGCGGCACCTGGATCGATGGAGCCTAACCAGGATTTGGGCAAGTAGAACACTCCCATCACCAAAGGAATCAAGGCAACCCGCAACCAAGTAAGCAAAATGGGAAAATTAAACGGCATTTTTTTGTCGCAGAAATTGTATCGTGATATTAAATCCTGGCGTACTCTTCAAACCAGATCATTCAAGCAAGAGAACAAGCGAGGCAGCTAAAAACTAGGTTTTATTAAAATTGATGCTATCAACTAAGTGTAGCAATTTTACTGATGTATCGCGACTATCGAAAGCGATCTCTGCAGATATTATCGCAAGCGCTTATATATTTCTTCTGCAAGCACACGCGAGATGCCTTCCACCGCGATTAAGTCCTCGATACTAGCATCCGCCACACCTTTTAAACCACCAAAGCGAACCAATAAGCGCTGCCTGCGCTTAGGGCCCACGCCCTCGATCTCTTCGAGCTGAGAAGTCTGCCTGGCCTTGGCCCGCTTGGCACGCATACCAGTAATCGCGAAGCGATGGGCCTCATCCCTGATTTGCGCAATCAACATTAAGGCTGCGGACTCTTTGCCCAACTCTTTAGCAGCGCGGCCATCAACAAACACCAAGGTCTCCAAACCAACTCTGCGCCCCTCCCCTTTACATACACCGACAATTAAACTGACGTCGAGACCGAGTTCCTCAAACACCTGACGCGCTACCTCAACCTGTCCTTTACCACCATCGATTAAAACTACATCTGGCATCACGGGTATCGACGCCATGTCGGCATCCCCGCCCGCATCAAGCGGTCTTGTCACGCTCATTTTTTCATATCGTCTATGGATGACCTGGCGCATCGCCGCATAGTCATCGCCAGGCGTAATATCCTTAATATTGAATCGTCGATACTCGGAATTTTGCATGGCATGATGATGAAACACCACACAGGAGGCTTGAGTCGCCTCACCCTGGGTGTGACTAATATCAAAACACTCTATGCGCAGTTGATCAATGTCGTCGACTTCCAATTCCAAAGCGAGGCATAAAGAACGCGTTCTCGATTGTTGCGAGCCTTGCTCAGACAACATCCGTGCCAATGACAGTTGAGCCCCCTTAACGGCCATCTCCAACCAAGCACGGCGCTGCTCCTGCGGCTGAAACGAACAATGAATTTTATGTCCGCATTGCGCCATCAAAGCGAGCATCAAATCCGGTGCATCGAATTCTATATTCAAGATCAATTGGGAAGGGATGAACTGATCCGCATAATGTTGCGCTAAAAAAGCAGTTAATACCGCCACGTCGATAGACTCATCGCTCATTGCCTCTACCTCAGCCACCTGACTAGGAAAATAAGCCCGATCCCCCAAATGTCGACCACCGCGAACCATAGCAAGATTCACGCAAGCGCGCCCCCCCTCGACGATCACGGCAATCACATCAATATCACTATCGCCGGTGGTTTCCATGCTTTGCTGATGCAATATTTTGGAGAGTGCCGACATTTGATTGCGTACTAAAGCTGCTTGTTCGAACTTAAGTTGCTCCGCAAAACCGAGCATTTTGGATTCTAAATTCTGCATTACTTCTGACTGCCGCCCGCGCAAAAATTTGGCAGCGTTGTCGACATCGACCAGATAGTCTTCATGCGTAATAAAATCGACACAGGGCGCGCTGCATCTTTGAATTTGATGGAGTAAACAAGGGCGAGTACGATTCGCAAACACACTATCTTCACAACTACGCAAAAGGAAAATTTTCTGCAAAAGCTGCATGGATTCTTTGACCGCCCAGGCTGAAGGAAAAGGGCCAAAGTATTGATGTTTCTTATCGATTGCCCCACGATAATACGTCATTCGTGGCGATTGCTCGTTGGTGATTTTTAGGTAGGGATAGGACTTATCATCACGGAATAGAATATTGTAGCGAGGTCGTAAAGTTTTGATTAAAGTATTCTCTAAAATCAGGGCTTCTGCTTCGCTACGCGTGACCGTGGTCTCCAAGCGCGAAATTTTACCAACCATCATCGCGATACGGGGACTGCTCAAAGTTTTTTGAAAGTAGCTGGAAACACGTTTTTTTAAATCCCGCGCTTTACCCACGTATAAGACATGATCCTGCGCGTCGAAATATCGATAAACACCGGGTAAGTTGGGTAATTTTGCGACCGTCTCGAGCAACTGTAACCGCGCCTCGTCGTTTTGTGTATCAGCGTTTAAATCAACTCTAGCGTCAGACATATCAATCCGAATTCAAACGATCAATAACAACGAATGCCAGCGCATACTCGACCTCATCCGACAAGGACAATTGCGCACTCAGCTTGCGTTCGCCCATCCAATCGCCTAGTTGACTGCTAAGTTTGGCACTCGGACGACCGTCAGCCTCATTCAAAACTTGAACCGCCTGCCAACTCATAGGCGCACGCATCCCCAATCCTAAAGCTTTAGAAAAAGCCTCTTTTGCTGCAAAGCGGCTGGCCAAAAATCTCAGCCCGAGAACGCTAGACTTTGCCTTACGTGCACGATAAATAAGAATTTCATCGGAGCCGAGTATCTTCTCAGCAAATCGTTCACCACTACGCAACAAGGCGGCATCTATGCGGGAAATCTGAACGATATCAGTACCAACGCCAAAGATCATTTGGCACTTAACCTTGCCTGCACCATGATAGCCTTCATGTCGCTAACAGCCTTACTCCAGCCGACAAAAAGTGCGTGCGCAACAATCGCATGGCCAATATTTAACTCGGATATTGCGGGAATAGCCGCGATTGCCTGTACATTCGTATAATGCAGACCATGTCCGGCATTCACTTTTAAACCTCTTTTGACTGCTTCAAGTACACCTGAATGTACTCGCTCCAACTCTTTCGCTTGCGCCATTGGGTCAAGTGCATCGGCATATCGGCCGGTATGAATTTCGACAACCGTCGCACCAACTTCTTTGGATGCCTGCATCTGCTGTTCGTCGGCATCAATGAACAGACTCACGCGTATCCCCTCTGCCTGCAACTGCCTGACCGCAGATTCCACTCTCGAAAAATACTTAACAACATCAAGCCCGCCTTCAGTAGTCACCTCATCGCGACGCTCGGGAACCAGGCAAACATCTTGTGGCTTAATACTGCAAGCGAAATCTATCATTTCAGCGGTCACTGCCGCCTCTAGATTCATCCTAGTCAGTATTAGAGGACGAAGGCGTCTCACATCCTCATCTTTAATATGACGGCGGTCCTCACGCATGTGCAAAGTAATGCAATCAGCGCCAGCCTCCTCGGCGATGCGCGCTGCTTGCAAAGGATCGGGGTAAGCCGTCCCACGCGCATTGCGCAAAGTGGCGACATGATCAATATTGATGCCGAGATCAATTAATTGTGTTTGGTTGTGAATATTCATAGCCTCTGCAAATCTATCAGAATTTGTCTAGTATTTAAGGGGATACCATGTAAATGATGCGTGAGTAAAAATCGCATCAATATTTTGCTTTGCAACTGAGTAGTCGTATCAGAGTAATTCTCATTGCACATATCGAGCAGCGTTTTTCCGAGTACCCGAGGGATATTATCGCTTGCCCTAGCCGGACGCGCACCGTTTTCTGGCTCAAGTACATAATACTGATCTGCAATCAGTCTACTCTTCGACAAAGTACAAACGGATAGATCGCCGATTAAGCCAGATTCTGTCAACAAAGCCAACTCAAACTTCCTCAGCACTATTTGCGCTGGCTCGTTGTGCGCAAGTTGACTTAATGTCGATACATAATGATTAAATAATAGGGCGTGCGGTGCGTCTTTTAGGAGGAACTTCAACAACAATTCATTCAGATAAAATCCGCACAAGAGTCCGGATTTTTCTAATGGGAGCATGCCCCCTACCCACTCGGCAGAGATCAAAGTACGTATTTCAGACTTTCCACTCCAACCTAGATTCAAGGGCTGAAAGCTCTGTAAAACATTACGTAACTGTGAGTGTGGGCGCTTAGCGCCTTTCGCGACCAAAGCAACGCGGCCGTAGTCGCGACTAAACACGTCGAGAATAAGACTAGTCTCTTTATACGGATAAGAATGGAGCACAAAGCCAGGCTGATGCAAACAACGAATATCTTTTTGCAGAATTCGTTTCTCACGCGGCTTTGCGGTATTAATAGGCCGAGATGGCGGGATGATAGGCGACTTGGCACCTTGCGCCTCACCTTCAGCCAAAACCTCAAAATCGGGACGTATTAGCGCCTCCATCATGAGTCGTTTTATTCGTAGCCGTACGCACGCAAACCAGCTTCGTTATCCGCCCAGCCGGATTTAACCTTAATCCAAATTTCAAGATACACGGGACCGCCAAACAATTTTTCCATGTCTTGACGAGACTGTGTCGAGATGTCTTTGAGGCGAGCGCCTTTATTCCCGATCACCATTGATTTATGCCCATCGCGCTCGACCAAGATCGCAATAAAAATACGTCGCAAGTTACCTTCTTGCTCAAATTTCTCTAGCAACACTGTGCTGGTATAAGGCAATTCATCACCGACAAAACGAAATAGCTTCTCACGTACGATCTCCGTTGCGAGAAATTTTTCGCTACGATCAGTAATATCGTCTTCGCCGAAAACTGGAGCATTCAGAGGCAAATATTTTTTTGTCTCGCCTTCCAGATTTTCCAATTGAAATCCCAAGGTAGCAGAAACTGGCACCACCGCAGCAAAAGGAAACAAGGCCATAATTTTTTGCGCAAAGGGCATCATCACCGCCTTATCTTTAACGCGATCGGACTTATTAATCACCAAAATACAAGGTACATTTTTGGGCAACAAATCGATTACCTGTTGATCAGCCGCGCCAAAAGTTCCCGCTTCAATAATAAACAAAATGACATCAGAAGCTGTCAATGTATTCGTCACTGTACGATTTAAGGTGCGATTTAAAGGATTCGAGTGTCTGGTTTGAAATCCTGGTGTATCCACGTAAATATACTGAGCATTGTCTTTGGTCTGTATGCCTGTGATGCGATGCCGAGTAGTCTGCGCCTTGCGTGAGGTAATACTCACCTTTGCACCAATTAGCGCATTCATCAGCGTGGATTTACCAACATTAGGACGACCAACAATGGCAATGTAACCACATCGGAATTCAGAATTATCAAAGGTATCAGTCATACTGTTTTCGGATCTAAGTTATGTTGTGTTGCGACGTCAGGATTATTTATGCCATTAAAAACACCCTGAGCCGGTTTTGAATCGAGTGCTTCGCTGTCGTTGTCTATGCGACTATCCGCCTGTATGGTAGCAATCCCCGCCAGTTTCAACTGAGAAGTTCTTGGCTTACTTTTTTTTCTAGCGGCAGGGGTCTTTGAAAGTATCGACAGTGCGGTCTCCAGCGCTAGTTTGGCAGCTGCCTGCTCGCCCGCACGGCGACTACCGCCAGCGCCAAACACTTGGATTTCCAATTTGGGAACCAGACATTCGATCTCAAATTCTTGATTATGCGCTGCGCCATGAGTAGCGACAACGTTGTACTGAGGCAGAGCGATTTTTTTACTTTGTAAAAACTCTTGCAATAGAGTCTTAGCGTCCTTGCCTAAAGTATTCGGATCTATCGTCACCAAAACTGAAGAATACAAGGCCTTAATTACTTCCTTCGCCGCATCAAAACCAGCATCGAGGTAGATAGCGCCAAATAAAGCCTCCAGAGTATCGGCTAAGATTGATGGACGCCGAAAACCACCGGATTTCAACTCGCCCTCGCCCAAACGCAAAAATTGTGACAATTCTATTCTTTGCGCCACTTCGTACAAGGACTGTTGTTTGACCAAATTAGCACGAACCCGAGAGAGATCCCCCTCATCAATACTTGCAAAACTATCAAATAACAAAGAAGCGATTACGCAATTTAAAATTGAGTCGCCAAGAAACTCCAAGCGTTCATTATGTAAAACGCTATGACTGCGATGCGTCAAGGCCTGCTGCAACAAAGCGGAATTCGCAAATTGATGCCCTAGCCTTTTTTGCAATAATTGCTCATTCATACATGCCTACTTATTCCTTCATCTTAGCGGCAGTGCCACTTTTAGCAGTAGTACCTTCGTACTCCATCAACAGACTTGCGGGGCCAAACAAGGGTATTTTTTTTGAATAAGCGAAACTAACTTCCATATCCTCACCGTTTTTTACTATCGTCAAATCTTTCCCTTTGACAGCATCAAAGTAACCAACTTCAGCTTGCTTATCAAATGCTGTTTGAATGTCCCTTACCGTTTTACCGGCCTGTTTAGAAGAGACTATCGCCTTCTTAATGGAAGAATATTCGATGACAGTAGGAGCAACCTTTGTCGCCAGCATGGCAGCAAAAACTAAAACACCTAAGGTCAATATCAGACCGACCAATGAAATTCCTTGCTGTTGCTTTAAAGAGTAATTTCCAAGATTTTTCATATATATTTCCTTAATTATTCAAAGCCACCGATACGCTTCGGGCTAGCAAAGTTCATCCAAATAAAAAAAGCTTTTCCAACAATATTTTGATCTGGCACAAATCCCCAGTATCGGCTATCTAGGCTATTGTCACGATTATCGCCCATCATAAAATACTGATCTTTAGGCACCGTACAGCTAAACCCTGAATCATCGTAAGAACACAGTTCACGATTTGGAAACGAATGCGGATCACTGACAAAAGGCGGTCGTTGCACATCATTTAATATCCGGTGCTTCACCCCTGTTAAATTTTCAGTATATTGATTTGAGTAATTAAGGTGCTCCTCATCTAGAAAATCGGGCAGTGTCTCATAGGCGATATCCCGTCCATTGACTGATAAGCGCTTATTTTTATAGACCACCTTATCACCAGGAACGCCTACCACACGTTTAATATAGTCCAAACTTGGATTTTCAGGATACTTAAAGACCATGACATCGCCACGCTGCGGGTCATTTAAAGACAGCACTTTTTTATTAATAACTGGCAAACGTATTCCATAAGTAAACTTATTTACCAAAATCAAATCACCAACATACAACGTTGGCAACATAGAACTAGACGGTATTTTGAAAGGTTCGTAA
Source organism: Undibacterium parvum (assembly GCF_003955735.1). Taxonomy (NCBI): domain Bacteria; kingdom Pseudomonadati; phylum Pseudomonadota; class Betaproteobacteria; order Burkholderiales; family Oxalobacteraceae; genus Neoundibacterium; species Neoundibacterium parvum. The sequence goes on from NZ_CP034464.1 coordinate 253,552, forward strand.
AGGAAGGAGCGTAAAAAAAACACCATCGCAATCACAGGAAAAAAACTCCCTGAATACTCTATCCAAGCTGGCTGTTTCAATAAGCGGGACTCCAATTCAATTCGCCCGCCTTCTTGCAGACGAATTCCTTCGCTGGTCAATTTCTGATTACGTATATCAAAGTCTGCCAGAGCCTTATCTGCGTTAATTCGACGTTTCTTTGCCAAAATAAACACATCTAAAAACCAAATTATCCCAGTTACGAAGGTAAGTATAAAAAGGATTAAAGCAAAATTGCCTAGAATTGATTGAAAACTCATTTATCGTCCACTTGTAAAATTGCCAAAAATGCCTCCTGTGGTATCTCAACGGAACCAACTTGCTTCATGCGTTTCTTACCTGCCTTTTGCTTTTCGAGTAACTTGCGTTTACGACTGATATCGCCGCCATAACATTTCGCCAAAACATTTTTACGCAAGGCCTTCACGTTTTCGCGCGAGATAATATTTGCACCGATCGCCGCTTGAATTGCCACATCAAACATCTGCCTAGGGATAAGCTCACGCATTTTTGCGGCAACCGCCCGGCCTCGATAATTACTATTCGATCTATGTACGATAATAGCCAAAGCATCTACTTTTTCGCTATTTATCAACATATCAACCTTAACGACATCCGCGGATCGATACTCTTTAAACTCATAGTCCATAGACGCATATCCACGCGAAGTTGACTTAAGTTTATCAAAGAAATCCAAAACGATTTCTGCCATCGGCATTTCATAGGTCAATTTAACTTGCCTACCGTGATAATTCATATCCAGTTGCACACCTCGCTTAGAAGTGCACAAGGTGATTACTGAACCGACATACTCCTGTGGCATGTATAAATTAACAGTAACTATAGGCTCACGAATCTCTTCTATTTTCGATGGTTCAGGCATCTTAGATGGATTATCGACCAATAAAATACTACGATCAGCCATAACCACTTCATACACAACAGTTGGAGCCGTTGTAATCAAATCCATATCAAATTCGCGCTCGAGACGCTCTTGCACGATTTCCATATGCAACAATCCGAGGAATCCACAGCGAAAACCGAAACCCAAAGCTTGAGACACTTCTGGCTCGTACATCAAAGCTGCGTCGTTGAGCTTCAGTTTTTCAAGCGAATCACGCAAAGCGTCATACTGATTTGCCTCAACAGGAAACAGTCCTGCAAAAACCTGAGGCTGGACTTCTTTAAATCCAGGTAAAGACTCAGCTGCAGGCCTAGCCGCATGCGTTATCGTATCACCAACCTTGGCAGATTTTAATTCTTTAATACCAGCGATAATAAATCCAACCTGACCGGCAGACAAAGCCGTTCTAGATAAAGACTTTGGTGTGAATACCCCCACACTTTCAACTAGGTGCTGGGCCTCAGTCGCCATAAACAAAATCTTCTCTTTAGGCCGTAATATCCCATTCATAATGCGCACCAACATCACTACACCGACATAATTATCAAACCAAGAGTCAACAATTAGTGCTTGAAGTGGCGCATCGGGATCACCTTGTGGAGGCGGAACTTTAACGATTAAGGATTCAAGAACGTCTTGCACTCCGAGTCCCGTTTTAGCGGAACAATGAACTGCCTCGCTAGCATCAATTCCGATCACCTCTTCAATTTCCCGAATGGCATTATCAGGATCAGCGGAGGGAAGGTCAATTTTATTTAACACTGGTACGACTTCTACGCCGAGCTCTATCGCTGTATAGCAATTAGCAACAGTTTGAGCCTCAACCCCTTGCGATGCATCAACAACCAACAAGGCACCTTCACAAGCAGAAAGAGATCGACTAACCTCGTAGCTAAAATCGACATGACCCGGTGTATCGATCAAATTCAAATTGTATATCTGTCCGTCTCTAGCTTTATAGCTTAAGGCAGCGGTTTGTGCTTTGATCGTGATACCACGTTCGCGTTCAATATCCATGGAGTCAAGAACTTGCGCTTCCATTTCGCGATCGGACAAGCCTCCGCACAGCTGAATAATACGATCAGCCAAGGTCGATTTTCCGTGGTCGATATGAGCAATAATGGAGAAGTTACGAATGTTATTCATTAGGGAGACAAAAAGCCGATTACAAAAAAAGCGCCCATAGCCGGGCAAAGATCCCAGGCGAGCGCCTCAAGTTTGGATTATGCAAAACGCCATTTTACCGGAATTTAAGATGAAAAACTGATTATTCATGCAGCACAATAGAAAAGTGATTTATTGCCATTTACTTTTCATCATCGTGAAATGGATTTAACTTAACAATTGGTATTTATTTTAGTTGGTATCGCACTTTCGATCTTCAAACATAGATAAGAACCAAGGCTGATTCTGATTTGAATTCTGCGGCAATTGCCATCGCTCATCATATTCAATTTGCGACAAATATAAGCCGTCCGGCATAAATGTTGGCGCAGATAAACTTCTATCTCTGCTTTGCAATACAAGCGCTATCCAGTCTGGATCTTTTTTCCCCGTACCAACGGCAATCAGAGCCCCCATAATATTTCTAACCATGTGGTGCAAGAATGCGTTAGCTCGCAGACTAAAAACAATCAAATCGCCTTGCTGTCTAATTTCTATTTTATACATATGCTTGATCGGAGACTTAGCTTGGCAAGCAGCGGCCCTAAACGCAGTAAAATCATGCTCACCAACCAAATGGCTGGCGGCTAAGCGCATTCTATCCACATCCAAGGGCCGATATACCCATCCAGCACGTTTAGACCACATAGGGGATCGAATGCAACTGTTGTAAAGCAAATAGTGGTAGGTACGAGCATGTGCACTAAATCGCGCATGAAAATTATCTTGTCGATCTGGATCAAAAAAAGCAAGCTTATGAACCCAACGCACAACAATCGATGAAGGCAAAAAGGCGTTAACGCCATTTAACCACGAATGCTCTGACCTATCTAGTACAGTATCAAAATGAATAATTTGCTCTGTAGCATGAACACCAGTATCTGTTCGTCCAGCACAGTTTGTTGCAATGACGCACTGAGCAAATCGCCCAAGCGCCCTTTCAAGAGCATCTTGTACAGTTTCACCGCCAGGTTGCGTTTGCCACCCATGCCAACAACTACCGTCGTACTGCACACCGAATACAAGTCGCTTCATTTCGAATATTCTATTTCTGAAAAAAATAAAACGGGCGCAAGCTATACGCTGCGCCCGTTCATGTTAAGAATTGAGATTTAAATCAGTTGTGAGAGCATAGCTTTCGCTTTTTCAATTTGATCTGAGGTTCCGCCTTTCAACACCTCATCCAACAATTCACGGGCACCTTCCTTATCCCCAATTTCTTGATACGCTACGGCAAGATCTAATTTGGTCGCCATTTCAGCATTGTAAGAAGAGACATCATCATTCGTCGATACTGGAATATCAAGCTTCAAGTCATCAGAACCGAGATCTAGATTAATTCCGGACAAGTCAAACTCAAACGCAGATGGCGCCGAAGCTAACGCAGCGTCCGCATTATCAGTAGGCATAACAAGATCATGCTCAGCTTTCAGACCTGAGAAGTCCAAACTATTTTCAGTTGAACTCGACTCAAATGCCAAGTTGTTTTCATCTACCAACGACGCAGACTTGAACTCAGAGACCTCAGACTTTAGACTGCCAGCATTATCCTCAACAGTTGCGACCTTAACGTCAGCATCACTTGATCCAAAATCAAAGTCGATAACACCAAAATCGACAGAGCTCTCCTCAACAACCGACTTTTGAACAGCCACCTCAGACACCTCACTTAACATCGCAGGGGCAACATCAAGTTCATTTGTCGGCGCGATGTCCGGCATGTCCAAATCAAAATCCAGCGAATCTATATCCAATATCGGCTCAAGATTACTATCCTTAGTACTTACAAATTCAGCATTTGGATGATTAGGATCCTCCGTTAAGCCAGACGCAGTATCAATGATGCTAATTGAATCCAACATGTCTTGAGAAAGTGAATTACCCAGTAAAGATTCTGGATCTAGATCATCTTGTGGCTGAGTACTTGCACCTAGAGCAGCAGAACCGCCTGAGAAATCTGAATGTGACTTGCCTCCAGCGTATAAAGGGTTAGTCGGCTCTAAAGTGACCCCCATAGAAATAGCTTGAGCCCATTCATCGCCTTCACCACTCGTCATGCCATACAACTCACTAGCAAGACGCTCGAACGATCTTGGATCTTTACGACTAAAATAAATCTCAAGTAGCTTCACCCGCACAGCATGACGCTCAGGCTGTGTGCGCAAAGCCTCTTTCAATATCTCTTCAGCTTGAGAATCTCGACCGTAGGCAATGTATACATCAGCCTCAGCAACCGGATCAACTTCATTCGCATCCAACTGGCTCGCTGAAGGCGCAAAATTAGAATTAAAAACACTATTATTTGTATCTACGCTTTGACCACCGGTAGAACCAAACATCGAGTTCGCTTTCATACTCGAGCCAGTAAGAACGCTATCATCAAATTGTTGGGTTTTTTTATTGCGACGACTTGACCACAAACCAACGCCGCCCAACAAAGCCAAAACCACAGTACCAGGCAACAACCAATCACTCCAATTATCATACCAATTTGATTCTGGCGGCGGCGGCGGTGGTGGTGGTGCAACTTTCTTCTTGACAGGCGGTATTGGTGTCGCCACTGCGGATGCAGAAACGTCCGGCGCAGATGCGGCGCTTACTACGGCAGCAGGCGCAGGTGCCTGCACCTCAGGTTTAGACGCACTAGTTGGAGCGACAACATTAGCAACTGCTTTCGCAGATGCTGCAGATTGCTTTTCTGCAAGATCCTTATTTTTCAGTTCTAGAATCTTCTGTAAATCACCAACGTTTTTTTCCAACTCTTTGACCCGTGCATTTGCATCAGCAACGGCTCTATCTTTCGCAAGCTTATCCTCATCAACTGTGACTTTTCCTGTGGCAGTTTTTGACGAGGCAGTCGTCGTGGCTTTAGACAATTTCAATTTATCCAAAGACTCATTGCTAGCCGTTGGCACTTCCTTCACTTTAGCAGTAATAGAGCCGCTAACACTTTGTTTGCTCTCAACTGTTTTCTGCGCCGGTGCATCAGCCACCTGCCCAGCCAATTTATTTCTATATGAAGTAAAATCAGCGGCATGTGCCATCACCACAGAACGAGACTCACTTCCACTATTTGATCGAACCTCACTCGCGTCGGGAATAGATAAAATCTGCCCCGACTTCAAGCGATTCATGTTATTTCCAGAAAACGCCTGAGGGTTTGCTTTATACAAACCTACCAGCATTTGATCCAAGGAAACACCATCGCCTCGGTGTGCCTCAGCGATTTTACCAAGAGTATCTCCCCTCTTAACCTGATAGTCAGAAGTGGATCTTTCGTCCTTAACCGCAACGGATTTATCGACTGTCTTTTTTGGAGTAACAGTCGCGACTGATGGCGTTGCCTGAGTAGCCACTGAACTGGAGGCAGCTTGAGATTTGGATTGCGATGCAGTTTTTACAGATGCATTTTGTGATGTAACGCTTACGGGATTTGCAACTTGGGCAGACTGGCTACTTCTAAGCTCTGCTGGATCAAGAAGAAACGTATACTCACGTAATAATTTTCCATTATTGGAATTCATCTCAAGCAACAAATCAACAAATGGTTCATTCATGGCCTGTGTTGACGATAGGCGGATCACATACCCTGCACCTCGAGATTCAACAGCAAAGCGCAACGACAGTAATGCCGGATTAAAATCTATGCTTGACTGCCTAAACGCTTCCGCCGAAGCCAACTTGGGCACCAAGGAACTGATTTCATCCTTATCGGGAGAGGTGAGCTCAATTTCAGCCCTTAAAGGCTGCCCCAAAGCTGAAAGCACAGTCAGCTTCCCAAGACCTGTGGCATTGGAGTCAGAAAACAATAAAAATGTCGAGGCTACCGCCGCACTCAACACTTTACGGCCTAGTGAACTCATTGGTAAACGTTTATCGTTATGCATTTTATAGGACATTTTTTTTGATCTTTGGCAATTACAGTTAGCGAGAGCAGTTTTTGTCAATCGCGTCTAATTGTTATCTTATTGTCTTAAGATAACATTACAGAGTTAGCCGCGCAAGCTTAACCCGATTTCCGCCCATGGTAAATAAATTAAGAAGGCAAACTATTTATTACATTAAAAATCGTTGTTGCAGTTTAACAATCTAAAAAAATGAGCCGAAATTCGGATTCAGAAATCAAATTGAAATAAAAAAGCTACTCATTCACGAATCGAACAACAAATTTGGCAATACGCAATTTGAGAGCCTACCTCTGCATAATAGCTGATCACCAATAATAAAGGCACAGAAGCAATCAAATACTTACAAAGCATTTACATTTTTCAAAAAATATAACCAAGAAAAAAATAAAGTGAATTGATCGAACATAAAAAATCTTCGTTTGGAAATCGCAAATCAACAGCTGTCTGACAGAAAACTCAAAACTATGGGTCTCGCAAGTAAAAAGAGCCTATGAAAAATCTTTTCATTGGCTCTATTCATATTACATTTACTGCAAAATTACAAATTTAATCCGCAATTAAAATTTTCAGCATGCGTCTCAATGGCTCCGCAGCGCCCCACAATAATTGATCGCCCACCGTAAATGCGGATAAATACTCACCGCCCATCTGCATTTTCCTTAAACGCCCCACAGGAATAGTCAAACTACCAGTTACCGCAGCTGGCGTTAGGTATTGCATAGATGCTGCGCGCTCATTTGGCACGACTTTTACCCATTGATTATTTTGAGCAATCATATCGTTGATTTCATCCAGCGGAACATCGCGTTTCAACTTAATAGTCAAGGCCTGCGAGTGACAACGCATCGCACCAACTCGAACACACAAGCCGTCTACCGGAATCGCTGCTGTACCGAAGGCTTCACCTGTGCCAAGAATCTTATTGGTTTCAGCGCCAGCTTTCCATTCCTCTTTCGAAACGCCATTACCCAAATCTTTATCTATCCAGGGTATCAAATTTCCCGCCAATGGCGCGCCAAATTGTTTAATTTCATCGGCAGCAAAGGAATGCTGCTTGGACAAAACTTTCCTATCAATTTCAAGGATAGCCGCTGCAGGATTGTCGAGTAAAGCTTTCACTTCTGCATGAATCGAACCGAATTGCGTCAACAACTCTCGCATGTGTTGCGCACCACCACCAGACGCAGCCTGATAAGTCATGGATGACATCCAGTCAACCAGATTATGCTGAAACAAGCCGCCAAGGCCCATTAGCATACAAGAAACCGTGCAATTGCCACCGATATAGTTTTTCACTCCGCGACTAAATCCAGACTTGATCACATCGAGATTTACAGGATCGAGCACAATAATTGCGTCATCATCCATACGCAAGCTAGAAGCTGCATCGATCCAGTAGCCATTCCAGCCAGCCGCACGCAATTTAGGGAAAATTTCCGTGGTGTATTCACCTCCTTGGCAGGTAATAATAATGTCGCACTTTTTTAATGCGTCGATATCATTTGCGTCTTTTAATGTTTTTTCATTCTTTGCCATCGCAGGAGCTGCGCCACCTGTATTTGACGTCGAAAAAAACATAGGTTCGATATGGGCAAAATCACCCTCCTCCTGCATGCGTTGCATCAAGACCGAACCCACCATTCCACGCCAACCTACCAAACCAACTAGTTTCATCATCTTTCCCTAATAGTTACAAGAATACCTGCAATTTCACTACAAACTTATTTATACGGCAGTCCAAATTACGACAAAGCCTGAACTACCGCAGCACCCATCTCAACCGTGCCGACTTTAGTCGTACCCGCTTCATAGATGTCTGGCGTACGCAATCCCTGCGCCAACACTTTTTTCACCGCATCTTCTATGCGATCAGCTTGCTCAGGTTTCCCTAAAGAAAAACGCAACATCATCGCTGCCGACAAAATGGTAGCCAAAGGATTAGCCACACCCTTACCTGCGATATCAGGAGCAGAACCATGCGATGGCTCATATAAACCCTTATTATTCGCGTCGAGCGAGGCCGATGGCAACATACCGATAGACCCTGTCAACATCGCTGCAGCGTCAGACAAAATATCACCAAACATATTGCCAGTAACAATAACGTCAAATTTTTTCGGCGCACGCACCAACTGCATCGCTGCATTATCTACATACATGTGATCCAGAGCAACATCCGGATATTCTTTATGAACATCGATAACGACATCCTTCCAGAATTGGAAAGTTTCTAAAACATTGGCCTTGTCTACACTGGTTAGGCGTTTATCGCGTTTTTGCGCTGCCTGGAATGCAACGTGAGCGATGCGCCGTATTTCACCCTCGGCATAACGCATGGTATCAAAGCCCTCACGTTGCCCCTTAAATGGGCCATCCGGGCAAATACGCACCCCACGCGGCTGCCCAAAATAGATATCACCTGTCAATTCACGAATAATCAAGATATCCAAACCAGACACAACCTCAGGTTTCAAGGTGGAAGCACCAGCCAATTCTGGATATAAAATTGCTGGACGCAGGTTTGCAAAGAGATTTAGATTTTTACGCAGACCAAGAATCGCTTGCTCTGGGCGCAAAGACCGTTCCAGACTATCATATTTCCAATCCCCGACAGCCCCGAACAAGACTGCGTCAGCATCTTGGGCTAATTTTAACGTAGCCTCAGGCAAAGGGTGTCCCGACGCTTCATAGCCTGCACCGCCAACCGGCGCAGTTTCCATCTCAAAAGATTCGCCCAATGCATTTAATACTTTAACTGCTTGCGCTACGATTTCTGGACCTATCCCATCACCCGGCAATATTGCAATTTTCATTTTATTTCAAATCCGTTTGAGTCAAATTAAATAGTATTTATTAGCCAAGGTTGCGTTGTCACATGTCGCTCTTCGAAAGCACGAATTTTGTCAGCCTGACGCAATGTCAGTCCTATATCATCCAAGCCATTCAACAGGCAATACTTGCGAAATGCATCAACATCAAATGGGTAAGAAGCGCTCGCATTGGAAGTCGTAACAACTTGATTCTCTAAATCAACAATCAAGCGATAACCTGGAAAAGCCTTTACCTCATTGAACAAGTGATCGACAATCTGTTCAGACAAAACAATAGGCAGGACGCCATTTTTAAAACAATTATTAAAGAAAATATCAGCGAAACTAGGCGCAACTACTGAGCGAAATCCATATTGTTCCAAGGCCCAAGGCGCGTGCTCGCGCGAGGAGCCGCAACCAAAATTTTTACGCGTTAATAAAATCGAGCTGCCTTGATAACGCGCTTGATTCAGTACAAAGTCAGGATTCAAAGGACGCTGGCTATTGTCCATCCCAGGCTCACCATGATCCAGGTAGCGCCACTCATCAAACAGATTCGGCCCAAACCCGCTACGCTTGATAGATTTCAAAAATTGCTTAGGTATGATGGCATCAGTATCCACATTCGCCCTATCCATAGGAGCGACCAAGCCGTCGAGTACGGTAAATTTTTCCATTTTATTTCTTACCCGCACCTTCCAGCGATTCACCAACTTTTTTAACATCTTGACCAAAACCGTGCACAGTATTGCAACCGGCCAAAACCATGACACAAAGGATGAGAGTAAATATTTTTTTCATTTTATTTTTCCGAAAATTTAGCGTAAAGCACGGACATCAACAAAGTGACCGGCAATACCAGCTGCGGCGGCCATAGCAGGCGAAACAAGGTGAGTACGCCCACCCTGCCCTTGCCTACCTTCAAAATTACGATTCGAGGTAGATGCACAGCGCTCGCCGGGTTCAAGTCGATCGGCATTCATTGCCAGGCACATTGAGCATCCAGGTTCGCGCCATTCAAAACCAGCATCGCGAAATATTTGATCCAAGCCTTCACGCTCAGCTTGATCCTTCACGAGCCCGGAGCCTGGAACCACCATTGCCAAGACCACATTGGAAGCACGAAACTTACCACGCACTACCGATGCAGCGGCGCGCAGATCCTCAATTCTGGAGTTGGTGCAAGAGCCAATAAACACCTTATCGATGCGTATATCTTCGATCGCCATATTGGGCTTCAGCTCCATATACGCCAAAGCTTTTTCCATGGCATCACGCTTGACCGCATCTTTTTCCAAGTCCGGATCTGGTACACGCCCATCTACCGCCACCACCATTTCTGGCGAGGTACCCCATGTCACTTGAGGTTTAATCACGGCGGCATTGAGTGTTACCACCATATCAAATTTAGCACCGACATCTGTATGCAAACTACGCCAACATTCAACTGCACGATCCCAATGAGGGCCAACTGGTGACAAGGGCCGCCCCTTTACGTAGTCTATTGTAGTCTGATCGACGGCGATCATACCAGCGCGCGCACCCGCCTCGATTGCCATATTGCAGACCGTCATCCGTCCTTCCATCGATAAACTACGAATGGTCGAGCCAGCGAATTCAATTGCATAGCCGGTACCGCCAGCGGTACCGATTTTTCCAATAATTGCGAGCACCACGTCCTTGGCGGTAATGCCCAAAGGCATGAGCCCGTCGACCTGCACTAACATAGATTTTGATTTTTTTGCGATCAGTGTTTGCGTCGCAAGAACATGCTCGACTTCTGAGGTGCCAATACCATGTGCCAGACAGCCGAATGCACCATGGGTGGAAGTATGAGAGTCACCACACACCACGGTCATACCCGGCAAGGTTGCGCCCTGCTCAGGCCCAATAACATGAACAATGCCCTGCCGCTTGTCATTCATGCCGAAATAGGTCAGACCATATTGTTTAGCATTGGCATCAAGCGTTTCCACCTGCAAACGAGACGTTGGATCATCGATACCTCTGGCGCGGTCTGTCGTTGGCACATTATGATCGGCCACGACTAGGTTTGCAGACAACCGCCAAGGTTGACGTCCAGCCAATCGCAAACCATCGAAAGCTTGCGGGCTGGTAACTTCATGCAGCAAATGGCGATCGATATACAGAATGGCAGTGCCATCCTGATCCTCGTGAACTACATGGGATTCCCAAAGTTTGTCGTACAGCGTCTTAAGCATGATCTGATGTCTAAAATGGAGTAAATCGTTGAGCGTAAATTTCGTTTAGCTCTTGATTATGCCACAATTGTGCGATGCAAAACCGCACAAACGCATCAAATTAAAGAAGAAGCAGCGCAATATAAAAACCCAAAAAAAGCAACAAATGCAAAATTTTCCTTTGAAAATTAAGACCAAATACTGCATTTTCCGGTTTATATTCCGCGACACCCAGACACGACAGCTACTACTATTGCGAGGACTTAACATCCCCGCATTGCGCACGATGGCGCAACGCGTGATCCATTAATACTAACGCTAACATTGCTTCAGCGATAGGTGTAGCACGAATACCGACACAGGGATCATGACGACCAAAGGTCTCGACCACAACTGGATTTCCTTCTTTATCAATTGAGCGACGAGGTGTTCGTATCGAGGAAGTTGGTTTTATTGCGATCGAAACAGTAATATCTTGCCCGCTAGAAATCCCTCCCAAAATGCCGCCAGAGTTATTCCCAACAAAACCATCCGGCGTTAACTCATCACCATGCTCAGAGCCACGCTGCGCGATGGACTTGAATCCAGCGCCGATCTCAACTCCTTTAACCGCATTAATCCCCATCATGGCATAGGCAATTTCAGCGTCCAGCTTATCGTAAATTGGCTCACCTAAGCCAACAGGCACATTTCTCGCGACAACATCAATGCGCGCACCAATAGAGTCACCGTCTTTACGCAGTGCATCCATATACTCTTCCAGCTGAGTAATGAGTATCGTATCCTCGGTGGCTGCAAAAAAAGGATTTTGTGCGACGAAGTCCCAAGATTCAAAAGGAATTTGGATTTCACCTAACTGGCTCATGCATCCATTAAAAACCGTACCGTACTGCTGAAATAACCATTTTTTTGCTATCGCAGCGGCACCGACAACGGGAGCAGTCAAGCGCGCCGAAGAGCGCCCACCACCACGTGGATCCCGAATGCCGTATTTGTGCCAATAGGTATAATCGGCATGCCCAGGACGAAAGGTCTCGGTTATATTGCCATAATCCTTACTACGCTGATCCTCATTTCGGATGAGCAAGGCAATCGGTGTGCCTGTGGTTTTTCCTTGATAGACACCGGATAAAATTTCTACCGTATCTGATTCTTGTCTTTGCGTGACATGACGCGAAGTGCCAGGTTTGCGCCGATCTAAATCGGGCTGAATATCAGACTCGGATAATTCCAAGCCTGGTGGGCAACCATCAATCACGCATCCTATCGCTGGACCGTGAGATTCGCCAAAGGTTGTTACTGAAAACAAGTTTCCAAAAGTATTACCAGACATAATATTTACAATATAAAATTCAGGAATACGCTCATTTTAACAGCGATAAGGCAGCACAAAACTCGATCAAGCACAGCTTATCAACGGTTTCCACGAAATATGTCTTAAAACTAGCGTGTTGACGACTTAAATAATGATTTTAAGCACATTCTTGTTTTATACTCCATACTGAGACTAGTTGCAGAGCCCTTCTGATCTGCCAACAGTGCCACCTAAAAAGATAAATACATTCTTGGAGTAGTACATCAGATGAGCGCATTGATTCATTCTTCAGAAGATGATCTGGTTTTTTTGGATGAACCGGAGGCAAATGACGCCTCGCCAAGGACAAGACTGGCAAAAAAATGGCGCATCATGATCATCGACGATGATCCTGACGTCCACTCGGCAACCACGTTTGCCTTAGGCAGCCTAGAGATACAACATCGCCCACTCAGTTTTTTACATGCCTATTCTGCCGCTGAAGCCCGCGACATTCTGGCGCATGAAACGGACATAGCGATTATTCTGCTTGATGTTGTCATGGAGCAGGAAGATGCCGGACTACAACTGGTAAGCCATATACGCAAGACCTTAGGCCTATCTGATGTGCGTATTATTCTCCGCACCGGTCAGCCGGGTTATGCCCCAGAAATTGATGCCATCCGCGATTACGATATCAACGACTACAAGACCAAGTCTGAATTAACCCGTACAAAACTTTATACCGCTGTTACCTCCGCGATCCGCTCCTACGAACAAATCTGTGCAATATCGGCGAGTCGTCGTGGCCTTGAATTAATCATCCACGCCAGCACCGAGCTAATGGCGCGACAAGGCTTACAAAACTTCGCCTCTGGCGTGCTGGTGCAACTAGTTGCCCTACTAGGCGGACATACGGAAGGCTTCGTCTGCAGTCAGCAGACAGAGCAGGCGCTAGAATCTTCGCCAGACAGCAGCGCAACAGAAACTGCTGGTCGCTTACAAATACTTGCGAGCACACCAAGCTTCGAGACTTGGGTGGGGCAGAAACTTGATATTGTTGCCGATGCTAAAATTCAGGCCTTGGTGCAGCAAACTTTACTGGCGCGTCACAATATTTACGAGAGCGCGGCGACCATACTGTTTTTTAGTAATGTTGCGCAAAGAGAATTAACTGTCTACATCAATACCGGCTTACACCTCAATGAGATGGACAAGCGCCTGCTCGAGGTGTTCTGCAGCAACGTTTCAGTTGGCCTCGATAACGTGATGTTGAACTCACGTCTGCACAATTATGCGTTTTATGATCCATTAACAGGGTTGGCAAATCGACTAAAACTACTGCAGACTTTAAATGAAACGCTACTATCTCCTTTAAAGCAAGAAACCGCACTTTCACTGATCGACATCGATCATTTTGCAGAGACCAATGATGCCTTAGGCCATCACTTTGGAGATTTACTTCTGTGCGCGGTAGCGCGACGCTTATCCAATCACTTCGGTAATGATTATCAAATATCCCGTGTTGGTAGTGACACTTTTGCCCTGGTTGGTGATGAGAAAAAAGTCTGCCCCGATGAAATTCTCTCTTTATTTACAGCGCCATTCGAGGTTGATAATCAAGACGTGCAATTGTCTGCCACCATAGGACTGATCAAACTAAGTGATTATGAAGGCGATGGATCGGAAGCATTAAAGGATACCAATATTGCCCTTAAACGCGCAAAAGCACATCAACGTTCCGGGCATGCCTATTTTACGCGCGACATGGGTGTAGAGATTCGCGAACGGGTAAGGATGATGCATGCATTGCGCGGCGCCTTTGAAAGCGAGCGTCTGTTTCTGGTGTATCAGCCACAGGTTGACATGCGCACCAAACAAGCGGTAGGTGCCGAGGCCTTATTGCGCTGGAAAACAGAAGAAGGAAAGTTTGTACCGCCCGATCAATTTATTCCAATTGCAGAATACTCTGGTTTAATCGTTGATATTGGCGAATGGGTTTTACGCAGCGCCTGCTTTGAACTCGTGCACCTGCGTAGCCTAGGTCACACCAATTTTCAAATGGCAATTAACGTCTCGCAGGCGCAATTCTCGCACCCCCTCTTTATGCAAACCCTGCATAGAGCACTGCAGGACACGCAAGCGCCACCTGGTTGCATAGAGTTAGAAATTACAGAATCAATGGCAATGAAAGATCCCGAACTACTGATTAAGACCCTGCATCAAATTAAACAATTGGGTATTCGTATCTCTATCGATGACTTCGGTACAGGATTTTCATCCTTAAGCCACTTACAAAAACTCAATGTCGACAAACTCAAAATCGATCGGGCTTTTGTCAATGAGATAGACAGTGCCACCGGTAACGGCAGTATTGCCAAGATGGTGGTGCAATTGGGGCAAAGTCTGGAAATGGCGATCATTGCCGAAGGCGTAGAAACTCAAACCCAGACCGACACCCTACTCTCCTTCGGTTGCCATCTGGCGCAGGGCTACTTATACGCAAAACCTATGACTAGAAATGACCTCTATCCCTGGTTGGAGAATCAAAAAAATAAAGTCTGAGAGTGGCTTTGGCTTTTCAATGACGCAACAGCACAACGAGCACAGCAAAACCGAAAAAAATGAAATGCACGAATGCCCGCTCTCGTGCATTTCCATTTCAAGTGCTACACACTCAACTCGCCACTAGCGCGATTATCTAGTGCGGCGAATCCCCTCGCTTCAGCGCGATGACCATCGCAGCCCTAGCCTTACTTACCGCAGCTTGCGCCACAGCAAGCATTTTAATCATTCTAGCCCTACAATTTTGCAGACTGTCGCAACTGAGTGGCTAAACTTTGCTGAGCGCTTTAGAGTGCCTACATGTACTAAAGTGTCGCACAGTATGCCACTCGTCCCTTTGAGTGGCGAACCAGGATTTTTTGAAAAAGCCCATCATGAATCAAGATACTCTCCAGACCGCCAAAGAGCTCAGCTCCAACTTCCTTATTTGGCTTAGCAAAGCCTTTGATAGCACAGCAACGTGGGTCACCAAATTATCATGGTGGAAATTTTTTATCTTCGCGACCATTACGATTGCCGCTGGCGCAATTATGCAAGATACCTTTTTTACTAAAGAGGAAAGTGTGATTGTCAGCAAAAAACATGGCCCCAAAAAACCTTTGACATCGCAACATACGATAGACGGCGACACCAACGTAGAAATTGATGCTACAGGAATACATATACGCAAAAACAATCCGACTGGCGGCGCTAAGCAGATAGAAATCGATGGCGACGGTGTCCATGTTAGTAAAGGCTCGAGTCGCACAGAGAAATCTCCTGTCACCTCAAGCACGCAGAACGCTCCTAATGTACCTAATGTACCTATTGTACCAAATGCACCTAACGTTCCTAATGCACCTAACGTTCCTAATGCACCTAACGTTCCTAATGCACCTAACGTTCCTAATGCACTTAATGTACCTAACGTTCACAATGTTCCCAACGTTCCTAATGTTCCTAATGTTCCCAACGTTCCTAATGTTCCTAATATGCAAAACACCCCGGGTGTCAGCATAGGAGAAGACGAGATCCACATTAAGATGCCGCCGGAAATAGCGCAAAAAATTAGCGATGAAATCGACGATGCAGTAGCTGACGCAGCCGATCAAGAAGTTCG
Organism: Undibacterium parvum; assembly: GCF_003955735.1. NCBI lineage: Bacteria > Pseudomonadati > Pseudomonadota > Betaproteobacteria > Burkholderiales > Oxalobacteraceae > Neoundibacterium > Neoundibacterium parvum. The sequence goes on from NZ_CP034464.1 coordinate 269,536, forward strand.
CAGCTACCAGAAAAAATCATCGCAATGGTTTATTAATTTTGTCCTGCTCGCCATTTTCGGCTTGTTCGGTATGAAAGCTTTAATGGGCGGCAAGGTACGCGCCGAAGAGAAAGCCAAAGAAGCCAACAACAGCGCTGAAAAACAAGCCTTATTGCGCCAAGTCAGCGAAGCGCAAATGCAGATGATGCAGGCCCAGGTAGAACCGCATTTTCTTTTCAATACCTTAGCCTCGGTGGAATATTTAATCGAAACCGATCCACCGCGTGCAGCCGCCATGCAACGTAGTCTGATTTCGTATTTACGCGCGGTTTTGCCGCAGATGCGAGAAAATGCCACCACTACTAACCTCGGGCGTGAAGCCGATATGGTGAGATCCTACCTAGACTTACTCAAGATGCGCATGGAAGAAAGATTAGAGATAGACTTCATCATGCCCGACGGTCTCAGAAGCGCCTCCTTCCCTCCTATGATGCTGCAATCACTGGTAGAAAACGCTATCAAACATGGACTGGAAGTCAAAGCCGAAGGCGGCACGCTGCAATTTAGAGCAGAAGTAGCTCACAATAAATTACGCGTGACAGTCTCAGACACTGGCCTTGGTTTTGGCGCAAAACCCAGTAATGGAACCGGCCTCGGGCTACAAAATATTCGTGAAAGACTCAAGCTTATCTACAAAGAAAAAGCACAGATGATCATCACACCTAACCAACCGACAGGCGTTTGCGTTACCATAGAAATCCCTTACGAATTAGCCAACTAGATCACCCATGCCTACCGCGATTATTGCCGACGATGAAAGAATGATGCGCGACCAGTTACGCTCGCGCCTGGAACAAGTCTGGCCCGAGCTTGAGATACTGGCGGAAGCCAAGAATGGCGAAGAGGCCATACATATGGTCGCGACCCATCAACCAGACTTGATTTTTTTGGACATTAGAATGCCGGTCAAGACCGGACTGGAAGCGGCCAAAGAAATCGGCAATCAAGCCCACGTGGTCTTCATTACCGCCTACGATCAATATGCGATTGAAGCCTTTGACCAGGGCGCGGTGGACTACGTTTTAAAACCAGCCGATGTGGAGCGGCTCGGTCGCACCGTAGCTAGGCTCAAGGCGCGCTTGAGCGTGGCTAGCAGCCCCACGGATATGAGCGCTATGCTGTCACAGTTAGCCAAACAAATGGGTATCGCTGCCAAGCCCAGCTATTTGCAATGGATACAAGCCTCGATAGGACAGGAATTGCGTTTGATTCCAGTGGAAGAAATACTTTTTTTCCAATCCGACGAAAAATACACCCGCGTACAAACCGCTAGTTATGAAGCACTGATACGCAAACCGGTACGCGATTTATGCGAAGAGCTAGACCCAGCCCTATTTTGGCAAATACATCGCTCCACCTTGGTCAACGCCAAGGCCATCGCCGGTGTCGTGCGCGACATGCGCGGCCGCCATCTGGTACAGATCAAAGGTTTAACTGAAAAACTAGAAGTGAGTCGCAGCTTCGTCCATTTATTCAAACAAATGTAAATACAAACAGCAGTACGCCTGATGCGCATATTCCATGCGCTTTTCAGGCATGCCAGCCGTATCAGCTATATTCCATGCGCCTTCTATGATTAACATCAAGAGGTTTTCTCAAAATTATCCCATTCACGGCTATTTTTACTTTGTTGATTACTTGGGTGTCAAGGGTGGGCGTAGCCCAGCGTAGCGAACCCTTGACGCCCAAGTAATCAACATTACGCTGTCGCCGGGTGGTAAGGCGCGCTTTTTGCCTTACCACCATGCTCGCTTTTCAGCGCGTCCTTGACTCCTGTTGGGCATATCTACAGTGACGCTCATTCAAACTCTTTGAAGCTTTCGGTCATCGTTTCGTGAAGCATAGAGCTTCACCACCTTCTATCCGCTGGCTTTTCTACGCCAACCAAATCCTGCATGCGCGTTGCGCTAAGGTGACCTCAATTCCAATAAACCCCATCTCGTATAGGCGGTTGCTGTTGGCAACCAAGGCGCATGGCGGGCTTATTCACTTCAATTCGTTGGTTTGCTCTGTCGCTGCTCCCTTGCTTAACTCTACGCTGCCTTTAACGTCGCCCCGTCTGGAATAACCCCATCCTTCAAATAGCGCCATAAGGCAATCACCAGTCGTCTGGCGACCGCGATGATGGCGATACGTCGGGCGCGTTTATTCAGTCCGCTGCCTTGTGTCCGCTTATCAAACCAGCGCGTCAGTGCGCTTTCCGGCTGGTAGCGTAGCCACATCCACGCCATTTCGACCAGCAAGGCGCGCACACGCCGGTTGCCTTGCTTGCTGATGCCTTGGTCGATATGGCTTTCGCCACTGTCGTAGGGTTGCGGCACCAAGCCTACGCAGGAGCCGACCTGGCGCCGATTGTCGAAATCGCGCCAGAATAATTCGAGCACAATGCGCATCGCACCCACCTTGCCGATGGCCTTGAGCCGGGTCAGAGTGGCGATGCGCTCTTGGGTGCTTTCTGGCAGTTGCTTGACCAGGGCCTTTTCTAACGCCAGCAGTTGCTGCTCGGCCAGCTCCATGCGTACGCTTTCCCGGCGCAGCCGCTGCTGTAACTCGGGCGCTAGTGCGCTGCCGTCGTGACATCTGACGTCACCATCGGCCAGTCGCCTGGCAAAGTGACTATCCATGCTGTCCCAGCAGCCAACGGTGCGCAATAGCTTGCGGATGCGGTCGCGATGTTGTCCGCATTCCTTTTGCAGTTCACCGCGGTCACGTACCAGCTGGCGTTGCGCTTCCGCGGCAGACTCCGGTATCCGGATGACATGCATGCGGTCGCGTTCGCCGCGTAGCCAGGCGCGCAAGCAGGTGAGCAGTTTGATCGTGTCTAAACGGTCGGTCTTGGCACGTCGTGCGTGCCGCTCTACCGGGATGCTGGCCGGATCAATGACTAGCGCTTCATAACCGAGTTGGATGAGCGCTCTGGCGATCCAGAAACCGTCCTGCCCCGCTTCGTACATGACGACCACGCGCAGCGGCTGAGCTAGTCCCCATTTTTGTTTGGTCTCTTCAATCACCGCTACGGCTTGCTCTAGCCGTTTCTGAGCAGCTTCATCGGCAACGGTGTGCATCGCAGGGTGTTCTCGTTTGCTATCGTGCAAGCCTATCTTCCAGCTCGCTTTGGATAATTCAAACGCCACAGCCAAAGTAGTCATCTCTGGCGTAAAATCTGTGATAAGAGTCGATTCCATTTTGATCTCCTTAAATTGATTGTTCGTACTTTTATTTTAGGGGGTAGATTTGGGATCGACTCTTTTTTTTAAATCATAGGATCTGCTAGGCATGGCAAGCCGCAAACCCGCATGCCTATTGCGCACTGGGCCTATGCTCAAAAAAATTCGCATAAAAAAGTTACTGTTCAGCCCACTATGTAGAAAGTCAAAACCACCCAACACAGAGGCACAGAGATTCAAAGAGGAAGCAAGGCAGTTCTCCGTTTTTCTCTGTGTCTCTGTGCCTCCTTTGAGATGTTTTCGTTTTGTTTCTAATAATTTTAGTAGCAGGCTGAACAGTTACATAAAAAAAGCCACTCGACCGCGCAGAGTGGCTTTTTCTTGCAATCAACTAGATCTTACAAAATCTTGGTTCCCAACCACCATGCAATGGCGGCGACAAAGGCTGAAGCAGGGATGGTCAAGAACCAGGCCCATACAATGTTACCAGCCACACCCCAGCGCACTGCCGACATTTTCTGAGCAGATCCTACGCCGACAATCGCACCAGTCACAGTGTGAGTGGTCGACACCGGAATGCCTAAAGCAGTTGCCATAAACAGAGTGATAGCACCACCGGTTTCAGCACAAAAGCCGCCCACCGGTTTAAGTTTAGTGATCTTCTGCCCCATGGTTTTGACGATACGCCAGCCACCAAACAAGGTGCCCAGACCGATCGCTGCATAACAAGAAATAATCACCCATAGCGGTGGCATTTTATCAGCCTGGCTAGAGTAGCCCGCCGAGATCAATAACATCCAGATTATGCCCATGGTTTTTTGCGCATCGTTACCACCATGACCGAGACTAAACATCGAAGCCGACACCAGTTGCAGGCGACGAAACCACTTATCGACCTTCATAGGGGTAGATTTCACAAATAACCAGGATACGATTAACATCATCAAGGATCCCAGGAAAAATCCCAGCAATGGCGAAATCACGATGAAGATGATGGTTTTGTAAAGTCCGGCAGAAATCAAGGCACCAGTGCCCGATTTAGCAACAGCTGCGCCGACCATGCCACCTATCAAGGCGTGTGATGAGGAAGAAGGTATGCCAAAGTACCAGGTAACAAAATTCCAAAACGTGGCGCCCACCAAGGCCCCAAAAATCACGTAGTGATCAACAATTGCCGGGTCTATGGTGCCCTTACCGATGGTGGTCGCTACCGTCAAAGGAAACACCACGATCGCGAGCACATTGAAAAAGGCGGCCATCGCCACCGCTTGTTGCGGCTTGAGTACGCCGGTAGAAACCACGGTGGCAATCGCGTTTGCCGCATCGTGGAAGCCATTCATAAAATCAAATAACAAAGCCAATACCACCAGAAATACGATGACATACATGCTTATATGGAGGGTTTGCATAGGAATCACTTCTCTTTTAAGTTGCGCCGGATCCGACGCAACTAATACTAATCAATACTCTCGTGTAGGTGGCCAGCTGGATACAGCCTGCTACCGCGAAAATTACGCGTTTTCGACGATGATGCCTTCGATGATGTTCGCGACATCTTCACAACGATCGGTGACGGTTTCCAGAATTTCGTAGATCGCTTTAAGTTTGATCAAATTACGCACATCCGGTTCATCACGGAACAGTTTAGACATGGCAGCACGCATGACGTGATCGGCATCCGACTCGAGCCTGTCAATTTCTTCGCAGATTGCCAGAATCTCGCGCGAATTATCCATATTATGGAGCAACCCAACGGCCGCTTTTACCTTCTCGGCACAGGCCAAGCACAACTCAGCCAGACGCTTGGCTTCGGGTGTAATTTCACGAATATCGTAGAGTGAGATCGTTTGCGCAGCATCTTCCAGTAAATCGAGAATATCGTCCATGCGCGTAATGAGCTTATGAATATCATCTCTATCCAAAGGTGTGATGAAGGTTTTATGCAGCAACTCTATCGTATTGTATGTGACAGTGTCTGCTTGTTTTTCTATACCCTCTATCGCATGAACCCGGATTTCCAAGTCGTCAAAATTGGTCATTAATGCGACCATCTCTTTCGATCCTTTGACGCATAACTCAGCATGCTGATTAAATAGGTCAAAGAATTTACCCTCGGTGGGCATGAATCGTCCAAACATTTTTTTCTCACTGAAAATAGAAAATTTCTAGAATTGATCCGAAAAGTACAAGGATCACCTGACTTCCCGGATACTGCTGTAAAACACTTACTACAATTACCAAACACTACAAAATAAAAATGTTATGCGGGGCTCTTCTACACTCGACTACTCAGAGTCACCATAGATAGACAAAGAACCCGTGTAATTATCAAACTTGGTATATTCACCCAAGAAGGTGAGGCGCACGCTACCGATAGGGCCATTACGCTGCTTACCAATAATAATTTCGGCAGTTCCTTTATCAGGTGAATCAGGGTTGTAGACCTGATCGCGATAAATAAACAAAATAACGTCGGCATCTTGTTCAATCGCGCCGGATTCACGCAAATCTGACATCACCGGGCGCTTATTCGGGCGCTGCTCCAAAGAACGATTCAACTGCGACAGCGCAATCACTGGGCACTGCAATTCTTTCGCTAAGCCTTTTAAGCTTCGGGAAATTTCAGAAATTTCTGTGGCACGATTCTCACCTTGGGTATTACCCGACATCAACTGCAAGTAATCGATCACGATCAAACCGAGTTTGCCACATTGCCTGGCCAAACGACGGGAACGGGCACGTAATTCTATAGAACTGAGCGCAGGTGTCTCATCGATGTACAACTGGGCGTCATTCATTTTTTGTATTGCGTGTGTCAGGCGCGGCCAATCCTCATCAATCAAGCGACCGGTACGCAACCGATGCTGATCCAAACGGCCAACCGAACCTAGCATACGCATGGCCAACTGGGCGCCGCCCATCTCCATCGAGAACACCGCCACGGGCAAGCCGCTTTCAATTGCCACCGTCTCTGCGATATTGATAGAAAACGCCGTTTTTCCCATGGAAGGACGACCCGCAACGATGATCAAGTCACCAGGCTGCAAGCCCGAGGTCATTTTATCGAGATCAGTAAAGCCAGTAGGCACACCGGTAATATCACTGGTGTGATCACGGTTATACAACTCATCAATACGTTCGACTACCTGGGTCAATAAGGGCTGAATCGCGTTAAAACCTTGGGCGCCACGCGAGCCCTCTTCGGCAATGGCAAAAATTTTTGACTCTGCCTCGTCCAGCATTTGCTTGACTTCTTTACCCTGAGGATTGAAGGCTTGGCCAGCGATCTCATCAGACACCGTTATCAGCTTACGCAAGACCCCCCTATCCCGCACGATTTCGGCATAACGACGGATATTCGCTGCCGACGGCGTATTTTGCGCCAATGCGTTGAGGTAACTCAAACCGCCCGCATCCTCTGCTTTATTGATGGCAGTGAGCGCATCAAAGACGGTAATCACATCGGCGGGGCGCGAAGCATTAATCAGCTTGACGATAGCCTGGAAAATAATGCGATGATCATAGCGATAAAAATCACCCTCATTAATAAAGTCGGCGATTCTATCCCAGGCGGCGTTATCCAACAACAAGCCCCCAAAACAGATTGCTCTGATTCTATGGAGTGTGGCGGGATGCGAAGATTATCTAACTGCGGATCGGAAGGTGCTTTCATGGCGCGCATTATACCTTTTTATTTGCCTTGAAAAGCAAGTGAAAGTGCGCCTGAACTAGCCTAATTTTCGAGAGAAGAAAGATGCGTCACAACAAAAAATTATGCAACACCTAATTGACAAATTACGGAAAAAATTAGCCGGATTTCCAACGCAAAAAAAAGCGTAGTCTATTGCGCGAAATCAAAAATAAAAATAAAAAAAGCCGGGAACACCCGGCTTTTTTTTAAAGCAAGCGCTAATTAAGCGTGTTCGCCCAATACTGCAACGATGACATCAACTACAACATCAGTGTGCAATGCAACTGATACAGCGTGATCGCCAGCAGTCTTCAAAGGACCCAATGGCAAACGCACTTGAGATTTCTCAACTGCGAAACCTTGCTTAGTCAAAGCATCAGCGATGTCTGAATTGGTTACAGAACCAAACAAACGACCATCAACGCCAGACTTTTGCGAGATTTGAACTGTCAAACCACTCAATTTTTCGCCTTGTGCTTGCGCAGCGGCCAATTTAGCAGCTGCTGCTTTTTCCAACTCTGCGCGCTTCGCTTCGAATTCAGCGATTGCGGCTGCAGTTGCACGGCGAGCCATACGTTGTGGAATCAAAAAGTTACGTGCATAACCATCTTTAACACGAACTACATCACCCAGATTGCCGAGATTAACGACTTTATCCATCAAAATAATTTGCATATTCTTCTCCTATTACGCTGTATGCAGATCAGTGTACGGCAGCAACGCGAGGTAGCGTGCACGCTTGATCGCTGTATCAACTTGACGTTGGTACAAGGCTACAGTGCCAGTCAAACGTGCTGGCATGATTTTGCCGTTTTCTTGCACGAAGTCTTTCAGTGTATCGATGTCTTTATAATCAACTGCAGCTACGTGTCCTGCTGAAAAGCGGCAAAACTTCTTGCGCTTGAACAAAGGATTTTGTTGCTGACGCTTTTGCTTCAGTTTGCTTTTATCAAATTTTTTACCGAATGCCATTTTAGGCTCCTAATCTAGTAAAGGTGTCTCGAACTCATTTTCCTGAAAATCAGTGATATGAAAAACGAGACTTTTGCTGTTGCGATTTTTACGCGCTAAAAAACCCGTGAATAACATCGTGACTCCCAATTGTATTTCCAGGAATCGCTTAGAAATCGTACCTGCAGCGATTGCAGTGATTTCAAATTCAACCTGGCGCTGGGTGCTCGCCTGTTCTTGCTTAGAGTAATGCATCAGTACTGCAGTTGCTATCGGAATTCCGGCTGGTGTATAACGCAGCGCTGATTTTTCTGCAATGCTAGCGACGACTTTAAGCTCATTCACAAATAATTACGCGTCCTTCGTTAAAACTATTAAGCTGCAGGTGCTTCAACGCGTTGCGTCTTAGCTGCATCTTCTTTCTGAACTGCTTTCATCATTGGAGATGGCGCTGTTTCAGCTTTTTTCAGTTTAACTGTGAGGTGACGCAGAACGGCATCGTTAAATTTGAATGCTGTTTCCAACTCAAGCAAAGTCTCAGCATCGCACTCTATGTTCATGCAAACATAGTGAGCTTTAGCCAATTTTTGAACGACGTAAGCCAGTTGACGGCGACCCCAGTCTTCCACGCGATGGATTTGACCACCACGTGTAGTAACGCTAGCTTTGTAGCGTTCGATCATTGCAGGCACTTGCTCGCTTTGATCAGGGTGTACGATAAATACTATTTCATAATGACGCATATATTCTCCTTGTGGACAATAAAAAGATGCCCGCCTCGGCGTCAAGACGAGTGCGGGAAGAGGAAAGCCGACAATAGTAACCGATTTTCAAGCTTTGCACAATTAGTTCTAGGAGCAAAAGCGACTCGGTTGCCGCGTGCACAAATGAAATAGCAGTCAAATCACTTATTCCATATTTTTTGCAGGTTTTCCTTGCATAAGTGACTTCACTGTATAAAAATACAGTCTGCATATACATACAGCTAATTGAAAGAACCACCATGCTGAAACTGACCGCCCGCCAAGAGCAGATTCTCAACCTGATCAAGGATGCCATACAAAACACAGGCTTCCCCCCAACCCGCGCAGAAATCGCAACAGAACTTGGATTTCGCTCGACCAATGCGGCCGAAGAACACTTGCAGGCACTGGCGCGCAAAGGCGTCATCGAAATCGCAGCCGGTACCTCGCGCGGCATACGCCTATTAGAATCCGAGTTATCCAGCCACATGCCAGGAATACAAATGGCATTGCCGCATCCTGCGCTGATGCAATTGAGCTTACCCTTGGTTGGCAGAGTAGCTGCAGGGTCACCCATCCTAGCGACCGAACATGTAGAGGCCACCTATAACGTGGATCCTGCACTGTTTTCTGCCAAACCGGATTTTCTACTAAAAGTACGCGGTCTGTCGATGCGTGACGCTGGCATTTTGGATGGCGATCTATTGGCAGTAAAAAAATCTGATACGGCGCGTAACGGACAAATCGTAGTTGCGAGACTAGGCGACGATGTGACAGTAAAACGCTACAAAAAAACCAGCGCCGGCATAGAATTAATCCCAGAAAATCCAGACTATCCAATTATCAAAGTGAGCGACACCGAAACCGACTTCTCACTCGAAGGATTGGCGGTTGGCTTATTACGCAGCTGGTCGTAACAAGCAAGGCGCCAAGACGCAGTATCCATGCGGCTTCCAGCCTAGCTTGCCTGGAAGCCGCATGGATACTGCGCGCTGAGCATGGCTGTTTAAAAATCGCCAGCCACCAAATAGAAGCATGCCCATAAAAAAACGCCCGAGAATTTATCGGGCGTTTTTTTAAATTGATGCCAGCTGCAATAAAGCAACTGGCCCAACATCACATCAGTGTTTAATGGCCGAAGCCTCGATCGCCGCATCTGGTTTCGCAGTCGCAGCAAGTGCGACATCCTCATCCGTCAAGGCAACAGGTTGACGCTCCAAGGCAATTTCCAAGACTTTATCAATCCAACGCACCGGGATAATTTCCAGTTTATTTTTAACGTTGTCCGGAATATCGGTCAAATCTTTCGCATTTTCCTCAGGTATTAGCACTGTCTTGATGCCGCCGCGATGCGCTGCCAGTAACTTCTCTTTTAGCCCACCAATAGGCAAAACTTCACCTCTCAGGGTAATTTCACCCGTCATCGCCACATCAGCCCGTACTGGTATGCCTGTAAAGATAGAGACCAAAGCGGTAGTCATAGCTATACCCGCTGAAGGACCATCCTTCGGCGTTGCACCTTCGGGAACGTGGATATGGATATCACTCTTCTCAAACACGTCGGCTTTAATACCCAGGCGCTTAGCACGGCTACGCACCACCGTGCGAGCAGCCTCGATCGACTCTTTCATGACATCACCCAATGTACCGGTGCGTATCACGCCGCCCTTACCAGGCATCGCTACCGCCTCTATGGTCAATAAATCGCCACCAACCTCAGTCCACGCCAAGCCAACCACTTGACCGACCTGATTATCTTTGACCGCCACCCCGAAATCATAACGACGCACACCGAGGTATTTGTCGATATTTTTCGAATTGATAGTCGCCTTCTTTTCGGTCTTTTTGAGCAGCAACATCTTCACGACCTTGCGGCAGATCTTGGAGATTTCGCGCTCTAGCGAACGCACGCCAGCTTCACGCGTGTAATAACGAATGATGTCGCGGATCGCTGTTTCTGCGATCGTAATCTCTTCTTCCTTCAAACCGTTATTTTTGATCTGCTTAGGCAATAAATAACGCTGCGCGATACTGGTCTTTTCATCCTCAGTGTAACCGGACAAACGTATCACTTCCATCCTATCCAATAAAGCCGCAGGAATATTGTAAGAGTTGGACGTAGCCACAAACATCACATCTGACAAATCAAAATCGACCTCGATGTAATGATCCGAGAAAGTATGATTCTGCTCAGGATCCAAGACCTCCAACAAAGCGGAGGATGGATCACCGCGGAAATCAGCCCCCATCTTATCGACTTCATCGAGCAAGAATAAAGGATTGCGCACCCCGACCTTCGCCAAGCTTTGTAAAATTTTGCCTGGCATAGAGCCGATATAGGTGCGGCGATGTCCACGGATCTCGGCCTCATCTCTAACGCCACCTAACGCCATACGCACGAATTTACGATTGGTAGCACGGGCAATAGATTGCCCCAAAGAAGTTTTACCGACACCTGGAGGGCCGACGAAACAAAGTATCGGTGCTTTTAACTTGTCGACGCGCTGTTGTACGGCGAGATACTCCAAGATGCGTTCTTTAACCTTATCCAGACCGTAATGATCGTCTTCCAATACTTTTTCAGCATTGGTTAAATCATTGTTCACCTTCGATTTTTTCTTCCAAGGCAAATTCACGACGGTGTCTATGTAGTTACGCACCACGGTCGCTTCAGCCGACATGGGCGACATCATTTTGAGTTTTTTCAACTCATTCATCGCCTTATCGCGCGCCTCTTTAGGCATTTTCGCAGCAACAATTTTTTTCTCGAGTTCATCAATATCCGCGCCCTCTTCGCCTTCGCCCAGCTCTTTTTGAATCGCCTTTACTTGCTCATTCAAATAGTACTCACGCTGCGACTTTTCCATCTGGCGCTTAACACGCCCACGGATGCGCTTCTCGACCTGCAAGATATCTAGCTCGCCCTCCAACTGCCCCAGCAAATGCTCAAGACGTTTTGCGACACTGAAGATCTCCAGTATCACTTGCTTCTGCTCTAGCTTCAAAGGCAGATGCGCCGCAATGGTATCGCCTAAGCGCCCAGCATCGTCAATCCCGGACAAAGATGCCAGAATTTCAGGAGGAATTTTTTTGTTTAATTTAACGTATTGATCGAATTGCTGGACTATAGCCCGGCGCATTCCTTCGATTTCGCTATCATCGCCAACTTCGGTTTCAACCGGTGTTAAATCCGCGGTAAAGTGCGATTCGGTCTCTGTGATTTTATGAATCCGCGCACGTTGCACGCCTTCAACCAGTACTTTTACTGTGCCGTCTGGCAATTTCAACATTTGCAGAATATTGGCAATACAACCAATTTCATAAATATCATCAGCAGAAGGTTCATCTTTGGCTGCGGCCTTTTGCGCCGCAAGCATGATACTCTTACCTTGCTCCATTGCAGCTTCTAAAGCCTTAATCGACTTAGGGCGACCAACAAAGAGGGGAATGACCATATGCGGAAACACGACAACGTCGCGTAAAGGCAATAGGGGCAATTCAGTTCGTTCTGTAATTATGGAAGTTGTCATGGCGCACCTTTTTCAAAATTTCTAACAGTTAGATTGGCGCACTAGGCCAAAACACAAGCCCGTCATCCAAAAAACAATAAAAAAAGCCACGCAGAGAGGGCTCCGTGCAGCTTTTTTCAATTGAAGCCTGAATTTTATTATTTAAACAAATTGTACCGCTAATTTAATTTGGCGGCCGGCAAAAAATTTACGGCTTCATATTTCACAATTAAGATTTAGCACCAGAAACTTTTGGTTGCTCATCATAAATCAATAGCGGCTTAGCGCCGTTTGCAATGGTGTTTTCATCAATCACCACCTTAACGACATTTTGCTCGTTTGGCAATTCGTACATAATATCAAGGAGAGCATGCTCGAGAATAGAGCGCAGACCACGCGCGCCGGTCTTACGCGCAATGGCTTTTTTGGCGATCGCTTGCAATGCCGCAGGGCGGATCTCCAACTCTGCGCCCTCCATTTCCAATAATTTTGAATATTGCTTAATTAAGGCATTTTTTGGCTCAAGCAAAATCTGGATAAGTGCAGCTTCATCCAATTCATTGAGCGTTGCGATCACAGGAAGGCGACCGACCAACTCAGGAATTAAACCAAACTTAATCAAATCTTGCGGCTCAGCATCCTGCATGATTTGACTGGCACTCTTTTCCGTTTGACTCTTCACACTTGCAGAGAAGCCGATACTACTGCGCTCAGAGCGATCAGAGATAACCTTGGCCAAGCCGTCAAAGGCACCACCGCAAATGAACATGATGTTGGTCGTATCAATTTGTATAAAATCCTGATTTGGATGCTTACGCCCGCCTTGCGGTGGCACAGACGCCATCGTACCCTCAATCAACTTCAGCAAAGCTTGCTGTACGCCCTCACCAGAAACGTCACGGGTAATAGAAGGATTATCAGATTTACGTGAAATTTTATCGATTTCATCAATATAGACTATACCCTTTTGCGCACGCTCCACTTCATAATTGCAATTTTGTAGCAATTTTTGAATGATATTCTCTACGTCTTCACCGACATAACCAGCTTCTGTCAAGGTGGTTGCATCCGCGATCACGAACGGCACATTCAGCATGCGCGCTAAGGTCTGGGCCAATAAGGTTTTACCAGATCCAGTCGGGCCAACTAATAAAATATTACTCTTTGACAGCTCAACATCATCTTTTTTGCCTAGATGTTTGAGGCGCTTGTAATGGTTATATACCGCCACTGCCAGAATTTTTTTCGCATTAGTTTGCCCGATCACATACTGATCAAGCAATCCCGTAATTTCAGATGGCGTAGGTAATTCGGTCTTGGCACTGGCAATCGTATCGAGGCTACTGATCTCATCAGTAATGATGTCATTGCAAAGATCGATGCATTCATCGCAAATAAATACAGATGGCCCAGCAATCAGTTTTTTAACCTCATGTTGGCTCTTGCCACAAAATGAGCAATAAAGCAGTTTTTCGCCAGTGGAGGATTTTTTATCGGGCATGGTGCGGAATATTATTTAACGGAGTGGATGTAATATTACCTGCAAATTCATGATTCGTCATGAAGAGATACAGGCATCGTTGCGATGGTCGACTAATTATAGGGCGGAATAGAAAAACGCCCGCAACTCAAAGATGCGGGCGTTTTTGGATATTTCAATTCATCAAGAACGATGAGTCAATACTTTATCGATCAAACCATATTCTGCAGCAGACTCTGCAGACATAAAGTTATCGCGCTCAGTATCTTTAGCAATCTGCTCTATGGTCTGGCCAGTTTTTTCAGCCAAAATACCATTCAGACGTTCACGCAAATACAAAATTTCTCGTGCTTGTATCTCAATATCCGTCGCCTGTCCCTGTGCGCCACCGGAAGGCTGATGAATCATGATGCGCGAATTTGGCAGGGAAAAACGCTTCCCCTTGGTGCCTGCGGCGAGCAAAAAAGCTCCCATAGAGGCGGCCAAACCAGTACACAAGGTTGACACGTCTGGCTTAATGAATTGCATGGTATCAAAAATCGCCATACCAGCCGAAACGGAACCGCCTGGTGAGTTAATGTAGAAAGAAATATCCTTATCAGGATTTTCGCTCTCCAAAAACAACATCTGAGCAACGATCAAATTTGCGGCATGGTCATTGACAGGACCAACCAAAAAAATCACACGTTCTTTAAGCAAGCGGGAATAAATATCGTAAGAACGCTCCCCACGACCACTTTGCTCCACCACCATTGGCACCATTCCTAGCATATTGGTGTCCAACGCAGAATTACGGATGATACCTGTCATGTGATTTCCTTATTAATTACGCTTGGTTATTACTACCCATTAACTCATCAAAAGGCAGAACTTTCTCTGTCACTTTCGATTTACCAAGTACATAAGTAACGACGTTTTCTTCCAACACAAGGGCTTCAACTTCAGCTAAACGACTACGATCACTGAAATAGTATTTAACCACTTGCTGTGGATCTTCATAGCTTTGCGCGAAATCTTCTACTTGCGCTTTAATTTGCTCAGGAGTCGCTTGTAAGTTGTTTGACTTAACCAATTCCGCCAAGATCAAACCTAAACGCACGCGACGCTCTGCCTGAGCAGTAAACAATTCTGGCGGAAATGGAACATCTTTCACATTCATGCCACGTTGTGCCATGTCTTGGCGTGTCATTTCAGCCAAACGTTGGCCATCTTGCTCAACTAATGATTTCGGCACATCAAATTCAACCGCTTTAACCAAAGTATCCATCACGCTGTCTTTAGTCTTCGCTTTCACGCGACCTTTAACTTCACGCTCCAGATTTTCTTTGATGTCAGTACGCATCTTGACCAGGTCACCATCTTCAACGCCCAAGGTTTTCGCGAATTCTGCGTCAACTTCTGGCAGATGTGCCCATTCCAATTGCTTTAGGGTGATAGTGAATTCTGCAGTTTTACCTGCAACATCCTTGCCATGGTAATCTTCAGGAAATGACAGCGGGAAAGTTTTACTAGAACCAACAGCCAAACCGATAGTTGCAGTTTCGAACTCAGGCAACATGCGACCTTCGCCCAGCACAAACACGAAGGCTTCTGCTTTACCGCCAGCAAACTCAACACCATCGAGCGTTCCGACGAAATCTACCGTAGCGCGATCGCCTGTTTTTGCAGTCAAATCACTACCACCATCGCCGTGCTCGCCTTGCTCACCTTTTACGTGATAATGCACACGTTGTTTGCGCAAGATATCTATCGTTTTATCGATTTCGGCGTCGGACACTTCCGTTTTAACTTGTTCTACTTCGGCTGCGGACAAATCACCAACCGTGAATTCTGGGTATACTTCAAACGTAGCTTCAAAAGCCAAAGTACCTTCAACTGCTGCCTCGCCTGATTTAGGCTCTATCCGTGGATAACCAGCGACACGCAATTTATTCTCATTAGCCGCTGCGCTAAACGCTTGACCAACTTTATCATTGAGCACTTCAGTTTCGAGTTGGTAACCGTATTGAGCGGCAACCATTTTCATAGGCACTTTTCCAGGACGGAAACCAGGCGCCTTCGCGGTACGCGCACGCACTTTCAAACGCTTCTCGACTTCAGATTGCACTTCTGCAATAGGAAAAGAGATAGTAAGGCGGCGTTCCAATTTATCTAAAGTTTCGACTGCAATTGCCATGAAAATCGTCCAAATAAAAAAAATTCTGTGGTGCGAGAAGGGGGACTCGAACCCCCACACCATTTCTGGCGCCAGGACCTAAACCTGGTGCGTCTACCAATTTCGCCATCCTCGCAGGATGAGATACTTACTGGCGTAAAACCAGCACAAAAGCAAAGGGCGACCTAGAATTCAAGTGTCGCCCAGAACTGTAACTGTTGCATTTCAACTCCAGCCGCATATTCTACTGGATTTTAAACGGACGCGTCACTATTTTTCTTCGCTTTAGCCTTAGATTTCAGGGGCGCATACTAAACAGCCCTATTCCTCGAAGAAATAGGGCTATTAAACGGCGCTATACAGCTCGCTTCACCCTAAACCAGGCAGCATACAAGGCCGGCAAAAATAGCAGTGTCAAAGCGGTGGCAATGATCAAACCTCCCATAATTGCAACCGCCATAGGCCCCCAAAAAACCGAGCGCGACAAAGGTATCATCGCCAGCACGGCTGCCGCTGCGGTAAGTATGATAGGCCGGCAACGCCTTACGGCAGATTCGACAATGGCATCCCAAGGTGCCGCGCCAGCCCCAATATCCTGCTCGATCTGGTCAATCAAAATAATCGAATTTCGAATAATCATACCAAACAGGGCGATCACACCTAGCAACGAGACAAAGCCAAACGGTCTTTGGAAAATTAACAAGGCAGCAGCAGCTCCTGCTATTCCTAGCGGCCCAGTTAAAAACACCAACAGGGAGCGCGAGAAACTATGCAACTGCAACATCAACAAAGTAAAGATGATAAAAATAACCAGGGGGAAAATCGCAGCAATCGCGCCCTGCGCTTTTCCACTATCGGCAGCAGCGCCGGCCAGATCAATTTTATAGCCTGGTAACAGACTGGCACGTATCGCATCGAGCTTAGGCGAGATTTGCGAAGAGACGGTCGGCCCCTGTATGCCGTCAACCACGTCCGACTGCACTGTAACAGCCCACTCACGCCCCTCCCTCCAGACCACGCCCGGCTCCCATACCAGTTTAATACGCGCCAATTGCGACAGGGGCACCGATTTACCGCTGGCAGTTGGGATATTTGCACCACCCAAGGCCGACACAGTAGAACGCTCATCCACCGGCTGACGCACCACGATATCGATGAGTTTATTTCCATCTCTAAATTGTCCGACGGTGCTGCCAGTCAAAATCGTATTCGCCGCACGCATCACACTTTGCGATGTAACACCTAGTGCGCGCAATTTATCCTGGTCCATGTCGATGCGTATCACCTTGACCGACTCATTCCAGTTGTCGTTGACACCGATCGCATTTGGATTGGCACGCATGACATCTTTCACTCTATCAGCGATTTCGCGCACTTTCTCCACCTCCAAACCGGTCACCCGAAACTGAACCGGGTAAGGAACAGGCGGACCGTTTGGCAATAATTTAACGCGACCTCTGACCTCAGGAAAATCAGTTTTAAAAGCCTGCGTAATCTTTAAACGCAAAGCCTCCCTGGCCTTCAAGTCTTTAGGCAACACCACAATCTGCGATACATTCGTTTGTGGAAAAATTTGATCCAGTGGCAGATAGAATCTTGGACTCCCAGTCCCCACGTAACTCGTAATACTCTCAACACCATCCTGCTTTTGTATAAATGCCTCAAACTTTTTCGCCTGAGCTTCGCTGGCGGCGAAGGCTGAGCCCTCGGGCAACCAAAGTTCCACCATTAATTCGGGACGACTCGAATCCGGAAAAAACTGCTGCTCTATGAATTTAAAACCAAACACGCCCAGACCAAAGATCATCAGAGTGATCGCTATCGTCGTCTTACGCCATTCGACACACCAGTTCACTATGGCGCGAAAGCGATTGTAAAAAGGTGTATCAAATAACTCGTGATGACCATCTGCTGCGGCCGAAGGCTTTACTTTCAACAGCAAATAACCAAGATAAGGCGTAAACAAGACAGCAACCAACCAAGAAATAATCAAGGCAAGGGTATTGACAGAAAACATAGAAAAAGTGTATTCGCCCGCTGAGGATTTCGCCAAGCCTATCGGCAAAAAGCCAGCGGCGGTAATCAAGGTGCCCGTCAACATAGGCATGGCAGTTGAGGTATAGGCATAAGTGGCCGCATCGAAGCGAGAAAAGCCCTCCTCCATCTTACGCACCATCATTTCGACCGCGATGATGGCATCATCCACCAACAAGCCCAAAGCAATAATCAGCGCACCGAGAGAAATTTTATGCAGGTCGATATCCAAAAAGCGCATGCATAGAAAAGTTACCGCCAACACCAGAGGAATGGTTAAACCCACCACCAAACCCGGTCGCACATCCAAACGAAACGGCTTGGTATGCAAACCCAAAGCCAGAAAACTAACTGCGAGTACGATCACCACCGCCTCGATCAGGGTATTGACAAACTCACCGACCGAAGACGCCACCATTTTTGGCTGATCAGAGACGCGCTCTATCTGTATTCCGACTGGCAATTTCGCTTTCAAGGCAGCCATGGAAACCTGTAAATTTTTACCAAGGTCGATGATATTCCCGCCCTTCTCCATAGAGATGCCCAGGCCTATGACCTCCTTACCATTGAAGCGCATCTTGTCTTGCGGCGGATTCTTATATTCACGCTTAATCGTCGCAAAGTCACCTAGACGAAAGCTGGTTCCATTGGCGCGTAGTTGCAAATTCTCCAGATCTTTCACGCCCATCAGCGCACCTGAAACACGCACCTGCAAATTATCGGTTGCGGTAGTCAAAACGCCTGTGGCTTCTACCGTATTCTGCGAATTGATTTGAGCTACGATGGTCTCAAAGGAAACACCCAGCTGTGAGAATTTTTTCTGCGAAAATTCTATATTGATTTTTTCATCCTGCACGCCAAACAACTCGACCTTAGAGACCGAAGGT
The DNA here is from genome assembly GCF_003955735.1 of Undibacterium parvum. Lineage (NCBI taxonomy): Bacteria > Pseudomonadati > Pseudomonadota > Betaproteobacteria > Burkholderiales > Oxalobacteraceae > Neoundibacterium > Neoundibacterium parvum. The sequence goes on from NZ_CP034464.1 coordinate 288,192, forward strand.
ATGCGCAAGAATTCTTGCCGCACAAAATCCGCATACTCCTTAACTTGCTCATAACTAAAACCATCGCCAGACAAGGCGAATATCGAACCATAAGTATCACCGAACTCATCATTGAAAAATGGCCCCTGCACGCCAGGCGGCAAAGTAGGACGGATGTCACCAATTTTTTTGCGAGTCTGATACCAGGATTGCGTCGTATCTTTTGGCGAGGTAGATTCACGCACCTGCAGAATAATCAAGGTTTCACCCGGCTTAGAATAGCTGCGAATCTTGTCTATATTCGGTACTTCTTGTAACTTTTTTTCTAGCTTATCAGTAACTTGCTCGGCCATTTGTAAAGCAGTTGCGCCCGGCCAAACTGCTCGCACCACCATCGCCCGAAAAGTAAATGGAGGATCTTCATCCTGCCCCAATTTCGCATAACTAAAAATCCCACCAAGCAATAAAGCGACAATCAAGTAACGCGTCAGCGGAATATGTTCAAGTGCCCAGCGCGACAGATTAAACCCACGAGATGAGTCGCTCATTTAGCCACCTCAGCGCCAGCACCGCCACTGGCAAGCTTATTTGATGCGCTAGGTGTCGCGGCTGTTTGCACAGCCTCAACTCCCAACACGCTTACCTTTTGCCCTGGCTTGAGCAAATTAACACCGGCGGTAACCACGGTTTGCCCTATCGCCACGCCCGATGCCAATAAAATATCAGCGCCAGAGGAATCCGCCAACTGAACCGGCACCAATTTCACAGCACCACCTTCCACGATCCAAACCGACGTCATGTTTTTATCCTGAAACAAGGCTGTCATTGGTAACTTAATCATTGCGCGGGGGTTTTTAGTTGCAAACGTCACCGCTGCAGTCATACCCAACTTGACATCCTTAGCATCCGCAGGCAAAGCCAATTTGGCGGTATAAGTACGCGTCACAGGATCTGCGATCGGTGACAGCTCACGCATTTTCGCTAAAATCACTTCATTTGGATTGGCCCAAAGCCGAACCCGGATGTCTTTAATTTGCCTAATCGTGTTCACTTTATCTTCTGGGATGCCAATGACGACATCCATTTCACCCGCCTGCGCGATGCGCAATACGGGCACACCTGCCGCCACGACTTGTCCAGCCTCGGCATCCACCGCAGTCACGACGCCATCCACATCAGCCACTAAAGTGGCATAGCCGGCTTGATTAGACTGATTCTTAAAAGCAGCTAAAGCCTGCTCGTAATTTGCCTGTGCCGCTTTATAAGTACCGTCCTTCGCATCGAGCACAGCTGCGCCGACAAAATTTTTCTCTCTTAAATCTTGATAGCGCTTCAATTCCGTTCTTGCCAAGTCACGACTACTTTCTGCCGCACTCAAGCCAGCCTTGGCTTGCGCCTGTGCCAAACCGAGATCCTGAGGGTCTAACTGCATCAGCACCTGGCCACGTTTCACTTCACTACCCAGATCAACTTTGCGCGCAATAATCTTCCCACCTACCCGAAAACCAAGTTTTGATTCTATGCGCGGGCGCACCTCGCCGGAGAACTCGGCTGCAATCTCGGCATTATCTGCGGCGACCTTCATCGCTCTCACTGGACGAATATCCTCAGTTTTTTCGACTGGCTTGGAACAAGCAACCAGCAATAACAAGCTAGCCAGACTTAAAGTGGCTGAGCCGCGTAGTAAGCCCTGAAGATAGAGCGGCTCTGGCTTGCGCTTATGAGACCAGACTGTTAGTGATGTGAGCACGAGAGTTTTCCTTTACTATTCCGGATTTAACGCATCTTATTAAACACTTAATCTGCGACAATCAGTGGTTAAATAAACATTGCGATAAAACCGAGACTAATTATTGATGGGATGAGCTGTACTTCCACCAGCCGGCTAAATTTTTTCTAGAATCAAATTACTGACTCAGTGGTTAGTAATTATAAGGGCGAGTTCTTTTTTCCTCAATGACTTTTGAGTCATTTACTTATTTATTCCAAACATGTCCGTAGAACATTACGAAAATTTCCCCGTAGCATCACTTTTAATGCCTGCTCATTTAAGACCGGCAGTTGCTGGAATTTACGCCTTCGCCAGAACTGCAGACGACATTGCCGATGAAGGGGACGCCAGCGCCCCACAACGTTTATTAGCACTTGAACAATATGACAATTCCCTGAGAAACATAGGGTGCGGAGCATATAACGACCTCCCGTTATTTAAAAATTTAGCTGCCATCATTGAGCAACATCATTTGCCATTAGCGCCATTTCACGACCTAATTTCGGCATTCAAGCAAGATGTGGTGAAAACCCGCTATCAAAATTTTGACGAGCTACTCGATTATTGCAGTCGCTCCGCCAACCCCGTGGGGCGCATCATGCTCGCCCTGTATGGCACTACCGACCCAGAAAGTTTGCGCGATTCAGACGCCATCTGTGCAGCCTTACAGCTAATTAATTTTTGGCAAGACATAGCCATCGATTGGGAAAAACAGCGGGTGTATGTGCCACGAGAAGACTTGTTGCGTTTTGGCATAAGCGAGCAACAAATCGCCGACGCCAAACTCGATCATGCCTGGACTAGCTTAATGCGCTTTCAAACAGAGCGAGCACGCAACATGCTCATCACAGGTAGCCCACTCTGCAAGCGCCTGCCAGGCCGCATAGGCTGGGAATTGCGTTTAGTGGTGCAAGGGGGATTACGCATCCTAGAGCGGCTCGATCAAGTCGACGGTGATATTTTCAAAAAACGGCCGCGATTAGGGAAAATAGATTGGCTATTGCTGTTCGTACGAGCGCTCAAAATGTGAGTAATTAGTATCATTAGCCACTCATTGCTTATTATTAATTATTGGGACTGCGTCTAATCAAATCCCAAATAAAACTAGCGTTCTAGTCAGTCACCGCATGGGCAATCATTTATACGATTTAGTTTAGATTAAAAATCACATTGCTTTATCCGGCTCGCAAGACTTACTATTCTTGATAGATAACATCTACAAACTTAAAGGTAAATTTCGTGCGAACTTGTATATTCTATATTGCACTACTAATATGCAGCTTGTCGCTAAACGGCTGCACGGTGATCGCGATTGCTGGCGTCGCTGCATCGACCACGGTTTCGCTAGGTACGGCGGTGGTCGGCACTGCGTACGACGTTACCAAGGCTGGGGTGGGTGCAGTCACCAGCAGCAGTAAATAAATACGAGATTTATACCAACAAACTCAGACACCCTATGCCGACCGTCCAGCAAATTGCCGAACATCGCAAAGCCCAGAATGCCGCCAAGTCTGTACTCGACAGACTGCCGGAGCTGATTACTGCGCGCGATACCGAGCAAAGCATAGCGACCAAGGCGCACGAGATGCTCAGAGAGTTGGGCTACCCCGATACCTGGTATTACCATTGTCCAGCGCTGGTACTACTCGGTTCGCGCAGTTGCCTTTCGGTATCAGGCAAAGCCTATCAAGCCAGCGACGAAGCAGTCGGCTTATCGAACTTAATCACCATCGATCTTAGCCCTACACATGAACAATATTGGGGAGATTGCGCCCGCTCGTTTCCGGTTGAACATGGCAGAGTTGCGGTGCGCCCCGAAAATATAGAATTTAAAAACGGTATGCGCTTCTTAGAGCAACTCCATCAAAAGATGTTGCGCCTAGTTCATCCAGAGACTAGTTTTGGGCAACTGTTTGAATGGAGCAATGTCTGCATACGTGAAAGTGGCTTCGTTAATCTCGACTACAGAAGTAATGTCGGACACAGCATAGCAGTGCGTAAAGAGGATCGCCAGTTTATCGAGGCAAACAACCAGGTTAAATTAGGCGATATCCCCTTCTTCAGCTTCGAGCCCTTTGTCAGACTCAAAGGCGGCAACTGGGGTTTTAAGCATGAAGATGTGTTTTTCTTCAATCAAGCTGGAATGCTGGAAATGCTCTAAACCATAGGAAATCTAAAATTCCAGACGAAAAAAGAGGCTAAGCAGCGTGTGCTTAGCCTCTTTTTTTATCCTAACTAATTTTGCTTTAGATTTTGCTTTAAATGCAATTCACTGCAATAGTCGAGGCAGGATTAGTCGCCGAATTTGGAGCATTAGCAGTTCCACTACCGTTAGTGACGGTACAAACCTGCCCCACCGGTTGGGTGCTAACCTTCACATCATAGGAAGTGCCGCTGAGCACGCTATCGTTAAACACATAGGGCGTGGCAGCGGTAGTGGCGGCAAACATACTTTGATTGTAAGTGCTCGCAACACCATTGAGAGTCGCGCTATTGGTCAGGGTCAAGAATAAGCCCGCTTTTAAACCAGTCACTGTGCCTCCGACCGTCACCGCAGCCACACAGTTGACCGCAAATTTAGGCATACCTGCGATATTCGTATTATCGGCCGTGCCCTCACCATTTTGCACGGTACACACTTGCGCCGCCGGCTGAGCTGCCACCGAGATGGAATACTTCAATCCACTCACCATGTAAATTGGCAATGCAAACGTGGTCGCATCGGCTAAATAACTACCTTGCGAGACTGCCGTGGTATTCCCATCGATCACAGCAGCGTTCTTGCTTGCCAAGCTTAAGCGGGTAGTCGCCACCAAGCCAGTGATCGTGCCGGAAATGGGTACATTGGGCACGCAATTGACCACAATATTCGTGACCGGTGTATCACCCGTCATTTGACCAGTGCCATTGGAAACGGTGCAATTATCGGTATTTGGTTGCGATCCTACGGTAATCGCATAGGCGGCATTGCTGGCAACTTTAAAACTGAATGGACCATCCGCAAGCAGTCTTGAGGTGTAATTCCCTTCATTTTTGAGCACTAGCAGGCTACCGCTAGTGAGGCCTTTCACGTTACCACCTACCGTGGTGTACACAAAACCACCGCAAGCGGCCAGACTCAAGACTGCGCCCATGCCGATCAGCAGGGCCTTATTTTTTGTGAGATTTTTTACTGTAACCAAGATAAATTCTGCCTTTAAAATAGACTGTGGCAACTATCACTAGACCAACCGAAAGTGATAGATCGCCTTAAAAACTAATAGCTGCCAACATCATGCGGGATATTCAGAGGAATATTCATCAACACGCAAATGCCACCAAGCTTAAATAGTCACATCAAATACTGAGGTGTCGGTATTGTACAGCAAGCACTTAGCCTATCCCTAGTGCCAACATCTTGTGAAGATCGACTCTACTTTGCGTACAGACGCACTGCGCATGCGCGACTTCGGTTAACATACTGGATTATCGCTACCGAGTTCAGGTAGTCAACCGCCTTCGCCATTTTAGCCAGCATGTCACCAGACGAATATTGCCAACAAAAAGCTGCCCAGAGCGGCTCCAGTTTTTATTACAGTTTTTTATTCTTGCCTGTTGAAAGACGGCGCGCCATCACTGCCCTGTATGCCTTCTGCAGAGAAGTCGATGATGTCGTCGACGATAGCATCGACGATGCGGTGGCGCGTAGCAAGCTTAGCTGGTGGCGCAAAGAAATCAAAGCCATGCTAGCCGATCAGCCCACCCATCCGGTAACCAAGGCGCTGTTGCCGCACATGAGCGCCTACGCGCTCGATGGTGCGCACCTGCTGGCAATCATCGACGGTATGGAAATGGATCTGAATCAAAACCGCTATCTCGACTTCATCGCCCTGCAGAAATATTGCTGGCATGTGGCGGGCGTGGTCGGGATACTTTCTGCGAGTATTTTCGGCATCAAAAATGCGCGCACTAAAGAATTTGCCGAGAAACTAGGTCTGGCATTGCAGATGACCAATATCATTCGCGATGTCGGCGAGGATGCACGTAAAGGCCGCATCTATCTGCCGGTCAATGAGCTGCAGCAATTTAATGTACCGGCCAATGACATCCTGAACCAGCGCCACAGCAAAGAATTTGAAGCACTGATGCAGTTTCAGTATGCGCGCGCCCAAAGCCTGTACGACGAGGCGCTACTCGCCTTGCCGCCAGAAGACCGCAAAGCCCAGCGCACCGGTCTGATCATGGCAGCCATCTACCGCGCCCTATTGGTCGAAATTGAGCACGATGGTTTTCACGTACTAAATCAACGCATTTCACTGACACCCCTGCGCAAGCTATGGCTGGCCTGGAAGACCTACGTTCGTGGCTAAGCAGACGCAAGGCAAAAAGATCGCCGTGATCGGTGCCGGTTGGGCCGGTTGCAGCGCCGCCACGCGCCTCAGCGAACTCGGTCATCAGGTGACCCTGATAGAAGCGGCACGCACTCTGGGCGGGCGCGCCAGGCGCGTAGAGCTGCACGATCACGCGCTGGATAACGGCCAGCACATCTTACTCGGCGCCTACAGCGCGACGCTTGCGCTGATGAAGACGCTGGGCATAGACCGCACCAGCGCCTTACTAACACTGCCTTTGCAAATGTGCTACCCAGGCACAGAGAGCGGCATGCATTTTGTCGCACCCAAACTACCAGCACCGCTGCATTTGCTGATTGCCTTACTCAAAGCCAAGGGACTGAGCCGGGCAGATAAATTATCGCTGGCCAGATTCTCGACCACGGCGCGCTGGATGGACTGGCAACTCCATCAAGACTGCAGCGTCAGCGAACTATTGCAACGCTTCGATCAAACTGAAAAACTCTGCCGCCTGATGTGGATACCACTGTGCATCGCGGCCTTAAATACCCCGCCAGAACGGGCTTCGGCGCAAATATTTTTAAACGTTTTACGTGATAGCCTGGGCGCAAAACGCGCCACTTCCGACATGCTGATTCCACGCCTGGATTTATCGCGCTTGCTGCCAGAGGCTGCAGCCAGACAGATACAGCAAAACGGCGGTAAAGTCTTGCTAGGCAATGCCGTCAAAAGTTTGACGCTAAACACCGATCAGCGCTGGCAATGTGAGGACAGCCACAGCGATCCTGCATTGGCACAGAACTGGGATGGCATCATCGTCGCCACCGATGCCGAGCATGCAAAACGCTTGCTCGCCACTATCGACAATAAAGAGTTAGCAGCACCCAGCATCAGCACCACCTTCAGCTACGAGCCGATTACCACCTGCTATCTGCAATACCAGAGCAGCCTGCAATTGCCACGCGCCTTTTATGCCTTGGAAGACCAGCCAGAACGCCAGCACTGGGGCCAATTTGTATTCGACCGCGGCCAGCTACACGCAAGCCAGCAAGGCCTATTAGCAGTGGTAGTCAGTGCCTCGGGCGCCGCGATAGAACACAGCCACGCTGAGCTGGCCACCGCCATTGCCAAGCAACTGGCAGCCAATTTTCAACGCCCCGATTTGGCGACCCCGCTCTGGCATAAAGTCATCTCCGAAAAGCGCGCCACCTACTCCTGCACCCCTGGACTCGTCAGACCAGAGAATAAAACCAGTATCAGCAGCTTATTCATCGCGGGCGACTACACCGCCGGCGACTACCCCGCCACCTTAGAAGCCGCAGTACGCAGCGGCCAGCAAGCCGCCAGCCAATTGCATCAGCAATTGCAAGCGTAAAACGGCGGGTTTAAAAACCCACCGCCCGTACCCGCGTCAGCCCGCAAAATATAGTCAAAAAAAACAAACCTAGTATGCCGCCAAGGCGTATATCCCATGCGGGCTGCAGGCCTATGTGCTTGAAGAAGCGCATGGAATATGCGCGTTGGCAGGGCTAGCTTTTGAATTTATTCGACACAACTGCCAGCCCCCAGCACCAACAAAAGTCCGCGCGCACGAGTAGCACGAGTAGCGCAAAGTGGCCGTGTCGATACCGTCTGGACTGGCGACACCCACTCTTAGCCTAGGTCGACACAATTAAGAAAATACAGGGAGTATTTTTAAGAACCCGCATACGGTATGCGCGAATCACCATGAATTTGCTGGTACTGGCAGGAGTATGGTTGACCAGCGCAAGCCAGAATCTAGCAAAAGGAGGTCGCGGTGCTGAGGGGTTTGGGTTGGGGATTTAACGCAACGATGAGGTGAGCCGCATAACACCGCTCACGCGAAGAATAAACAGTATCACGACCCCACCCCCGAACCTTAAGTTAGGCTGGGGCGAGAAGACAATAAATTGCACTTGCAGTTTGAACCCGGAGTGTGCATTAGTTTTCTCACCTAATTTTTTCGAACTGATCCAGCGCTACTTGCAAATTATTCGGTTTGTTCAGTTCGAGAGCAAGGTTCTCGGCGGCCTCTATGTCTTGCGTCGGCATGGACTTCCCAATAAGGGCGCGAAGGTCTTTGGCTTTGCTATCCTCGGACGGATCCCCGGCAATTGACATACCCCATAGAGCGTAGGCAACAATATCGCTATGTACTACTCCTCGTCCCATGGAGTATTGCAATCCAAGGTGGTAAAGGGCGAATGAATTGCCTAGTTCAGCTGCCAATCGGTTTAGGCGAAGTGCTTCCTCATTGCTTTGGTCTACGCCTTGGCCGATGAAGTGCATCCTTGCAAGGTTAGTCAGGGCATTGTCATCACCTTGATCGGCGGCAAGACGGAACAGTGCAGCAGCCTCTTTGTAGTCTTGTACTACGCCTTCGCCACTTTCATACAACCGCCCAAGACTATCCTGAGCTAGCGCATTGCCCTTGTCTGCTGCCTGACGGTAAAGACGAGCTGCTTCCCCGTGATCCTGCGCTACACCTAAGCCTCGCTCATACATGGCACCGAGGTAGGCTTGGGCGTCGCTATTGCCTTGAGCTACGGCCAAGCTGAATTGGCGGGCAGCTTCGTTGGCATCCATAGATATACCTCTGCCACTTGCGTACATTACACCGAGGTTTTTGTGGGCTTCAGCATGGCCTTGGTTGGCGGCGAGACTGAAGAATCGAGCGGCCTCCTTATAGTCTTCTATAACTCCATGGCCATTTTCGTACATTGCACCTAGGCTGGTCTGCGCGAAGGCATTGCCTTGATTTGCGGCCAGGCGGTAAAGCCGAACTGCTTCTTTGTAGTCCTGAGGTACGCCATGCCCATTGGCATATATCACAGCAAGGCCGGTCTGCGCATCCACATAACCTCGATTTGCAAGTGCTTGCCACTCCTGTATTGCTGTGGCGAAGTCGCCTATCTTGGTTGCTTCCAGACCTTTGGCAAAATCTGCATTTGCTTTGATTTCGTTGCCTGAAATACTTCGGTCTTCAAGGCGCCAGTAGACGATTGGCACGAAGACAGAAAACGGCAGCAGCAAAAGCAGAAGCAGCCACAAAGTTGACCGCCCTTTCGACCGTAGGTAAAGAGCGCATGCAGACAAGAGCATCAAAGTACTACACAAGATAGCCCATACAATGCTTCTTCTTTGTCCGTGCTTTGCAAATGCCACTACGACAGCCAGGAGTGGTAACGACAAGAGCCACAACCCGGCGACAAATTTAGCTTTATTTCGATATTTCTCGATCACGAAACTCTCTCTTTTGTATGTACAACAGTGTGCGTATTAGAAAAACCTAACGCAAAAGTGATGTGCGCCGCGAGTCGCAGCTAACACGAAGAACGAACAATTTCACGGCGTCACAATCGACTGTCATGTTATGCCTTTACTTTTGATAACCAGTCTTGAAACCACTCAACAGGAAGACACTCATCCTCAAATGAACGAGCGCGCAATTCTTCTATTTGATAAGTGTTTGCGAGATATAAATCCCATTGGGTTTCAACGTCAGTAAGGATCGGGAGTAAACGCTCAATCTCGGGCGATGCGTCAACATCAATGTACTGACACCAGAATCGATCGCACCACATCGCAATTTGTTTATGAGAGTGCGGAGACTGTTCAGGTTGAGCGCCCCACTCAAGCACCTGAACCACGGCTGCAAGTGTGAATGGCAACATGACTGGGCTAATGCTCGGACTCGATGACAGCGGAGAATTCATAAGACAAGGTTAATTTTCATTTTGCAATATTAACCGAGCGTGTTAAAAAAGACAATTTGTTTCAGGTGCCTTGAAACCCGCGTGGATATTGACTAGTTTGGTTATACTGACTATTTATACAGTTGAACAGAATCGACAAAAACATCACTTTAAAGCCGCAAGGTGCGATCGTAGCTTTGCATGAAATTTATAAGCATCCCTGCCACCGCGCATATTCCATGCGCCTCTCCAACAACATAGGCTGGAGACCCGCATGGAATATGCGCGTTGGCGGGGGCTTGAAATTAATTACAACGCGATTGCGGCCGACCTGGCTCGCTGTGCGATTTGTAGCCGCCCTCGGTACACAGGCGCAAGTTGTTTGCGTCTTCGCATGCGCGCTCTAGCCAACTGCCTGAGGCAGCGAGTATGACTATGGTTAGACGTCAGTTGTTGTCTATGGATGGCTGGCGTATCAGCAAATGCATGGGCGCAAAAAAATCCTGCATGACTTGGTTGCTGATGAAGCTTAAATTATACGGATGCTCGGAACAGATACTGGCCAATTCGGCACTGGCTGGAATGTGCTTAATCTGCTCGGCAATCTTCCCCCACAACACCAGCAGTATTTTTTTGCCTTGCTCATTTTTTTGCCGCTGATCTAAAGCAGCAAACACGGCTTGCAAAAATACCCGCCAGGCCAGTGCATCTTTGGCTGGTGCCACCTCAGGTCTAAAGACTAAACTGGCATTGAGTAATAAAAATCCTTGCTTGCCTAAATTATCCTGCAACTCTGTCAGGTCTTGGATGAGATCGGAGCCCGGCAAGCGCGCCGCAGCAGCCACCGCTGCCATCGCGACTACGGTGGTATTGCCGGCATCGAGACGGGCATCGGCGACCAATAACATTTTGATGAAATTTCTCAAGGAAGTAGCGCGATTGACTTTTTTTGAGAGGCCCGCTTGCGCATCCTGAGACCAGAGTTCGCGCACGGCACCGTCCATAAAACAAACGCCAGTAGCACTCTCAGCGCGTGGATACGGCCCCTCGCCGACCAAGACATAATTGACGCTCGTGAGAGGCAAAGCGAAGGCGGCAAACAGGCGCCCCGAGTCGGGCAAAAAAGCGCCCTCTTGCAAGCTATCGAGATACCCGGGGCTAGTCTCTTGCATCGCATTTAAGCCCTGGACTAAAGCCGGCAACCAGGATGGATGTACTCGTGTTAGGGCGTGCTGGATCAAGGCAGGAAATTGTTTAGCAGCTTTGGCAGTGCTCATAGACTTCATTTAATTTTACAAAAAACTAGCCCAGCGATTAGCGCGAATTTTCTGGCGGTGGCAATGGCGCTGGTGGCGGTGCGGGCAAACTCGCTGTTGGTAATTCTTGATTTGGATTGGCCGGCGGCGGATTAGTCGCCCCCACCATGCCTGCACTAGGCGGACTAGGGTTAAATGAAATTCCCGAACTCGGCACCGCTTGTGGCAAATCAATTTTTTTATTCACGCCGGCTTCAGTCACCACGATGTAGCTGGGATGCACCTCAATCAGCTTGACCCCTGGCGCCAATTCTTTGCCGATCGCCAGAGCTTGCTCGGGCCGGCCATCGGTACTGACGATCGCCGCGCTGTCTTGCGCTTGCGGCGCCACCACAACGCCTTTCAATTGGTAATTGCTGGCGGCCATTTGGGCAGTAGGACTGCGCCCGAATACCGAGCCCCATTGTCCTAATAGCTGCTCGAAACTGGCAGCAGTTTGTGGCGCAGCGACTGCTCTCGCCTTAGGCTTAAACATCTGTATGCCCCAATAACTGAGGGACATGCACAAGGCTATAAAAATAAAAAAACTCATAATCAAAGGCAGACGCTTCATCTCATTCCTTAAACCACAGCCTGATTCGCACTTAGCGAACCAACTGATTAATTTCAATAATCGGCATTAATACTGCCAACACGATCAGTAAAACCACCACCCCCATTGCCAGAATCAGGGCTGGCTCTAACAGGCCAGCGATGGTGAGGGCGCGCCGCTCCAAATCTTGCTCTTGCGCGTTAGAGGCACGCTCTAACATGGCCGGTAATTCGCCAGTCACTTCGCCGGCCCGTATCATGTGGATCAACATCGGTGGAAAGTGCTTATGCGCTGACAAAGCACGCGCCAGACCAACGCCTTCGCGCACACTGGCAGTGGCCTCTTCAACCTGGGCACGCATCGCTACGTTGGACAAGGTTTCTTTACTGGTTTGCAGTGCCTGCAAGATAGGCACGCCTGAACCGGTGGTAATCGCTAAGGTACTGGCAAAACGCGAGGTGTTTAAACTGCGTTCAAATTTTCCGTACAAAGGTGCGGTGAGTAACCAGGTATGCCAACTCATTTTAATTTGTGGATTTTTCAAAGCGCTACGCCATGCCATAAACGCAGCGACTCCGATCATGGCCATCAACCAACCCCAGGCTCTGACGAAATCAGACAGCCACAACATGATCACGGTCAACATAGGCAGTTTTTGTTTGGTATTAGCAAAAACCGAAACGATTTGCGGCACCACATAAGTCAGCAAAAAAATCACAATCGCAAAAGCCACGATAGTGACGATGGCCGGATAGGTAAACGCCAGCTTGACCTTCTGCACCAGCGCATTGCGCCTTTCTATGTAGTCGGCTAAGCGCGACAAAACCCGCGCCAGATGCCCAATCTGCTCGCCCGAAGCGACCAGGGCGCAATAAATATCGGCAAAGTCATTCGGGTGTTGTTTAAGCGCGGCCGACATGGCGGCACCCGCCATCACTTCAGAGCGGATTGAGGCGATCAGATCGCGGATATACACGCGCTCTGATTGATCCAGCAAAGCCGACAGGGATTGCTCTAGCGGCAAACCGGCTTCCAAAAGACTGGCCAACTGGCGTGTAAACAACGCTAATTCAACCGTCGATAAGTGCTCGCCAAACAGGCTGCGGCGCTTCTTACCTTCGGCATCCATTTGATTCGCAATCAGCTCAACCATCACTGGCACATGCCCCTGAGCGCGCAGATCTGCACGCGCGGCACGTGCGCTGTCGGCGGTCAGTACGCCTTTTTTGCTTGCGCCATTGCTATCTACGGCTTCATATCTAAATGCTGGCACTGGTTCGGCTCTTTTCTACTTGCATTAGTCTGATATTCGTCTGATTACTCGACTGATTATTCGTATGATTACTCTTTTGTTACGCGCAAGATTTCTTCTTGCGTCGTCACTCCAGCAGCCAGCCAGCGCTCACCATCTTCACGCATGGTGCGCATACCATCACGTTGCGCGGCCAGACGGATCTCGGACTCGGGCGCTTGATGATGGATCTGCGAGCGTATCGCATCGGTAGTCTGCAGTAATTCATAGACACCAACCCTGCCTTGGTAGCCAGTCTGACCGCAATGCTCACAGCCTTCGGCATGCCAGCGCTCGCCATCAAAACGTTTGCAGTGGCCACAAAGTTTTCTGACCAGCCGCTGCGCGACCACACCCAACAAAGAGGAAGACAACAAAAACGGTTCAATTCCCATATCAAGCAAACGCGTCACCGCTGCGGCAGAGTCATTGGTATGCAAGGTCGCCAACACCAAATGCCCAGTCAAGGAAGCTTGCACCGCAATTTGGGCGGTTTCCAGATCGCGAATCTCACCGATCATGATGACATCCGGATCTTGGCGCAAGATCGCCCGCAAGGCCTTGGCAAACGTCATGTCTATCTTGGCATTCACCTGGGTCTGCCCTACCCCAGCCAACTCGTACTCGATAGGGTCTTCCACCGTTAAGATATTTGTCGTGCCGGCATTCACACGCGACAAGGCGGCGTATAAAGTGGTGGTTTTACCAGAACCGGTCGGGCCGGTGACCAGCACGATACCATGTGGCTGCGCAATCAATTTATCGAATTGTTGCAAGACGTTTTCACTCATTCCTAAATTACTTAAATCGAGCTTACCGGCCTCTTTATCGAGCAAACGCAACACTGCGCGCTCGCCATGCCCAGTCGGCAGAGTCGAAACCCGTACATCGACAGGTTTGCCACCGATGCGTAAAGTAATGCGTCCATCTTGCGGCAAGCGTTTTTCAGCAATATCGAGTTGCGCCATGATTTTGATACGCGAAATCAATGAAGCATGAATCGCCTTCTTGGGTCTGACCACATCGCGTAAAGCACCATCGACCCGAAAACGCACCACCGAGATTTGCTCGAAGGGCTCGATATGAATATCCGAAGCCCCTTCACGCAAAGACTGCGTCAGCAACGCATTAATCATACGTATCACGGGCGCATCGTCGGCTGACTCCAGCAAATCTTCTATCGCAGGCATATCTTGCATCAGCTTGGCGAGATCGAGATCTGACTCGACTTCGCCAACTACATCGGCGGCGTCGCCACCAGAACCAGCATAGGCTTTAGCGATCAACTCCAGCAAATCGGCATGCGGGATGACTTTTAATCGAAGCCGTCCAAAACGACGCCCAGCTTCAGCGATTGCGCTAGGACTGGTCTGCTTGGAAACCGTCAATTCAATTTGAATCGCATCGGCACTTCCGTCTCGACTAGCGAGGACAGAATAATCACGCGCAAAGGCGTAGGGTAATAAGCGATTTTCTAACATGCTGTTTACTTCTCGCCTGCGCTGTCAGGCGTTTTATTTTTGACCTGATTGGCAGGCATAGGATTGACCAATTTGCCTTTTTCTATATTCAGATTGAAATCCGACTGACCGTTTTCCAGGCTACGTATGTACTCAGACTTCAAATAATCATATCGATCCAGCGAAACTTTATTGGCTTGCTCCGCCGTGCGAATCACGGTTGGGCGAATAAATACCATCAGGTTCTTTTTCTTACCGCCTTTGGTTTGATACTTAAATAAATTCCCAAGAAAAGGAATATCCCCAAGCAAAGGAATTTTTTCGGTACCGCTGGTGGTCTTATTGTCGATCAAACCGCCCAGCGCAATAATGTCACCATCATCCACCAGGACATTGGTGGAAATCGACCTTTGATTGGTGGTTGGTCCGTTTTTATCACCACCACTACCAGGCACCACATCTGACACTTCCTGATAAATGGCCAGCTTCACGGTTCCGCCTTGCGAGATCTGGGGTTTAATCGTCAGTTTAATACCTACGTCTTTACGCTCTACTGTGGTGAATGGGCTCGCACTCGGTGTTCCTGTTCCTTGTTGAGCATACGATCCGGTCACAAAAGGAACGTTCTCACCAACCACGATTTTCGCTTCTTCATTATCCAAAGTAAGCAAGGTTGGTATGGATAAAACATTGTTATTCTTATCGCTGGCGATCGCATGTGCCAGCGCGCCTAAACCTAACTGACTGCCAATTTGTCTAAATATTCCTACACTTAATCCATTCGTCGGCAAAACTGATCCAACTTTAGTCGCATTACCAGCCGCCAAATTGAATATATTGTCGCCAGCAGTACTGAAGGAGGTGGCTCCTGCAACTCGATAATTACTATTTTTATCCCCGGTTGCGGCTAGCCATTGCACTCCAAAATCGAGCGTGTTTTCTGGCGAAACTTCGACAATCAAAGCTTCAACATAAACTTGTGCACGACGTGCATCGAGTTGCTCTATCACGCCGCGCAAATTGCGGTACACGGCTTCACTCGCGGTAATGATCAGAGTATTGGTCGCAGCATCGGCCTGTATGTAACCACCGCCCGAGGCCGACGATTGAGAGCCACCGGACGAGCTAGGCAAACTACTCGCTGATCCTGCATTGGAGTTGCCGTCCTTAGACTGCCCTGAATTTGTTGAACTCGTGGTGCTGGCCGCAGAAAGTCCAGAGTTTGAAGAGCTATTGCTCGGCAAAGCACTATCTGAACTAAGAATAGAGCGCAAAGTTTGCGCCAACTTTACCGCCTCTGCATTCTTCAAATACACGACATGTACATTGCCTGGCATTGTCGTAGGTTGATCAAGTTTATCGATCAGGGCTTTTACCAAATTGGCGCGCGCCGCGGAAGGTGCTTTGAGTAAAACTGAATTGGTGCGTGGATCAGCCAACAAGACCGTACGACCTGAATCGCCACCGGCCTGACCCTCAGTCAGTCTTAACACTAAAGTTGCGATATCGCTGGCAATCGCATGTTTAATCAGTATCACGTCCATATCATTATTTGCAGGGACATCGAGGCCTGCAATAATTTTACCCAAACGCTTCAAGTTATCCGCGTAATCGGTGATCACGATGGAGTTATTGCCGGGATTGGCATTGATGGTGTTATTGGGTGAAATCAGAGGGCGCAGCACGGTAACAATATTATTCACGGACTCATAATTCAAGCGGAAAATTTGAGTCGCAATTTGATCGCCCTTGACCGCACTCACCTGAGTTGGGCCCGCCTGCAATTTGGCATCGGCTTCTGGCACCACTTTGGTGTAGCCATCGGCGGTAACCACCGCATAGCCTTGCAAACGCAATGTCGAGGTCAGCAATTTGAAGGCCTGCTCTTTAGTCAGCGGTTTTTCAGAGACCAAATTAATCTGGCCTTTGACGCGTGGATCAATGATAAATGTGTTGCCGGTATAGTGGCCGATTGCTTTCACCACCGACTCGATATCGGCGCCAACAAAGTTTAATGCCGCGGCATTTTGGGCGGGATCCTGGGCGTAGGCAAGCTGCATAGTCGAAGCGAGACAACTAAGGCTCAACACCGCGATGCCTGGCAATTTACGCCATATGATTGCTGGTCGCACTGCTACATTATTGACTGTCATGGTTGCTACTACCTTCAATGGATTTTTTCTCATTTGAACTCTAACGCTATCACATCTTTATCGCCGTCTCTACGACGCTGCCCAAGCAAACCTAGTAAATTTGCCAACTTTTCTTCTTGTCCGGTCTCAGCCTGAGCCTTACCAGAAAACTGAAACCGCCCAGCATTTAAACTCCCATTGCCGCTCAACAACATGGGACCTTTTTGCGATGTCAGTACCACATCTGCAATTTGTCCATGCCAATCAAATGCCAAGCTATAACTTCCCAAAGGTTTAATCGAAGATAAACGCGAGCCCATATCGTTTAACTCCAATTGCATCTTACCGATAACATCGAGCTTAGTCTCGTAGCGCGTAAAATCGAGGCCACTCCAATTTAAACGCACTTGCCCAGTTGGGCCTATGGTATTAAGCGGTGCCCCCAGTCCTTCCAATCGCTCTGGAGGTAGCGACAAACTCGCGGCAGCGACATGCCACTGACTCAAATTACCATTCAACTTCACGGCTTGCGACAACACCTTACTATTCTCTAGCACCACATCCAACTGCCCCAGCAATAGCATGGGCGATATCTGCCAGGAAAAACGTCCTGGAAATAAAGGCGTCACTGGCCCACTAATTCCTGAAGCACCGCCCACAAAGGCAGAGCCACTCCAAAAACTACCGCGCACATCGCCCAGACTGAGTCGCCCGGCAGTTTGCTTCTCTAATATTAAGGCCAACCAACTCGCCGGCAAAAACACAAGTATGGTAGCGATTACACTCGCAATAGCGGCAAGCACCCACAATAAACCTACTCTTTTCGACATATCAGAATGCACTCTTCTGCTGCTTGAGCGTCAACACCACACTGACCTGTCCGACTTCGGTCAATGTAGTCAACTTGATTTCTTCGACAGTGAGACGCGCTGCTTTTTGCATTTCCAGCAGCCACTCCATCAAATTACTATACGATGCCGCCGTAATCTGTAAGCGAACCACATCATCAGCAGTGGTTAAGGTTTGTGCTTTTAAGCCTCGCCTCTGCAGGGAAGATTCGATCACTTCCCGCGTCACAGGAGCCACATCGGCAGTCATTTCACCTGCAATTTTGGCGTATTGCCCCGACATCACCGCCATCTCTGCGACCTGCAAGCGCAGTTGCGGTATCTTCTTTTCCAGATTGGCTCGATTGCTCAACGCTGGATTTACGAAGATCAAATAGACGATCGCGAGAAAGATACTAGCAATTCCTACACTTAACCATAAGCGCTCACGCGCATCACATTGCTGCCAAAATGAAGCCGCGGCCTCTAACATCATGCTTTGCTTCATTTCCCATCTCCTCGATCGGGCCGTATCTGCAACACGCCATCGCTAGTCGACACCAAGACCAAAGCATGTGCTTGTAAGCCAGCCTTAAATTGGTCCACTTGCAATAGGCCTGCCGATTTTATTTTAACGAACAAACTACGCTCTCTATATTCCATCGTCACGATAGCAGGTGCAGACGGTTTATCCGCCACCATGCCATCCCAAACTTGCGCAAATTGAGCCGACAAGACCAAAAAATCCTCAGGAGTCGATTCGCCCACCAATTTGCGGGAAAGATTGATTTTTTGCTGCATTTGCAATAAAGGATCCCGAATAACACTCTCTTTTGGGAAGCTTGTTCGATACGTTTGCGTTAATGAGTCGTTCAGCGCTTGCGCTTCGCGCTTCATAGACAGCCATTGCAGATTCAAACCGGCCAGATTAATCGTCAGAGTCGCCAAAGCCAAGCCCAAAGGCCAGCGCCATTTATGCCAATCAAAAGAAGTTTGATTATCATGCGACACCGACGACATCAAATCGATAGACGACGAATTAAGTCCGGCGATGCGCGCACGCCAATCACTGGGCTGAAAATGGAAACGTCCGGCTAATTCCTGATCACCTTCAGCCAGTTGCTGATACTGCGCCACATGCTCGGCCGGAAGTGCTACGCTCACAGCCGCACCGGCAGAAAACAAATTCAAAGTCTGCAACACTTCTTGTGCAAGAACGCCAGTCGTATCGCTAAGGCTATTCTCGGATCGCAAATCGATGGTCAAGCCCACCGCGTTCTGACCTGGCGGGCGAAGCGCCAATTCCAGCACTTGCTGTTGCGGCTCGATCAAAACACTCATCGCATCCGCTTGCGCTTGCATCGTCATAGAGAGCGCATAGGCGGTTAATTTCTTTGGCCGTAAAACCTGCGCCTCAGCATGCAGCGCCTCCATCCAGGATCGATCGACCGCTGCGATACTGCACATACCGTTGACAGGCGTACTGGCCAGCAAGATCAACTCAGAGGTGTCAGTGAGCAGTTGATCTTCTATTAAATTGGGTAAAGCCGCCTTTAATTTTGCGGCAGACATAGGCGGTATTTTGACCGTCAATAAGGTGACATCGCTGGCCGCCAGTAGTAGCGTTACTTGACGCGCATTTGCTGCTATGCCTTGCAATTTAGCCAGAGTCTCGCGCCCTTGCTGTTGCACTTCGCCATTTTCAGATATCAATGCATAAGGGCGCGCCAAGCCAGCCAAATCGCTGGAGGCACGTGCCACGTTTTTCGAGGGCGACAATAGATACAGTATGCTTGCCATATTTTATAAATACCTTTGAGCGTCTTTCTTGAGGCGGATACCGAGCCTATTTTTTTTCATCTTAATTTTCTCTTATCCACAACACTTTGCTGGCGATCGCAGTGCGTTCCAGTAAAGCATTCACTTCCAAAGCAGAGCGGCTTAACTTGACTTTACCATTGATAAAAAAATAGTTGGTCGAAAATGAAACACTCTTTGAATTAAGTGCAGTGATTTTTCCTGGAAAACGATTTTCAAAATCAGCCAGATCACGAAAATACGCCCTATCGCGACCAGCAACGATAATAGCAGCATCGGTAAGGCTAATATTCAGACAGGCCGACATCACTTCTTTCGATGTTGTATTCAAGTTGATCGTGGTTTTTTGCGGCAACACCGCAATAAAATCTTTTAAAGCCCGCAACATCTCAGGACTAAATCCGGTTACTGACAAAAGATCATCAATTTGACTAAAGCGTAAAAACTGCACATCCGCCGCCGCATCGGGAAAGCTGGAGTTGGCCGATCTACCGACGCCTTTCGTCGCGTCGCTCGATGAGGCTGCACTATCGGTAGAGATCAAGGGCGGCACGACAGGATTAGTGGTGCCGGATTTACCTGTCTCACCGCCACCCAGCACCGGTTTAGGCTGAGTGGAGGCGACTGCCCCCGCAACACTTTGTGCCAACAAGGGATTGATGCGCAAGTTAGTCAGCAAGCGCGCCAACACCGCAGTTTCTTGTATATCGGCGACCCCATTGACGGCAAGATTATTCAAATTAAAGCGAGATTGCGCGTCGGTTATTTTGCCATTCAAGCTCGCTTCACTTTGCTCCGTGTCCGCCTTACCGTTTTCTACGTATTGATCCAGATGGGTGTCGCCTAAAGTAACTGCCCAAGGCTCGCCCAAATGATCCACATTATTGGAATTTCTGACGTCTTCACGCAAAATTAAACGAGCCCAATCCAAAGCGCCGCGCAACACCCACTTTTTTTGCAACTGAAAGCGCTGATTTTCAATGGAGCGCACCTGCACTTGTTGCTGCCAAAACAAACTGGCGACTATCGTGATCGCTAACGTCGTTAATAATAAGGCCGTCACCACAGCAACACCGGTTTGCCTGAACTTCCTCATGCAGCACCCAGCAAAAACACTTTTAACAAGGGATGCTCGCGCCCTTGCAACTGCAAGGATACTTCAAGACCTGTTTTCGGCGGTACGGCCTTAGCACCCTGCTGATTTCCGGATGCCAGATCGCTACCAGCTACCCGCCAATTATTCTCGCTAGAATTCCATGTACGCATTTCAAACGCAATGATATTCGATTGCAGATTCACCGCGGGCATATTGTCCGTGCCACTCAAGGCACTCTGTAAAATACTATCGAGCACCCGCATATCCCGCGTGGCTTCTGACTCGCGCCGGCTCAACACACCTTCAACGACGCGGTAAGCGACCACCTGCAACCGAGTAGGCTGGAGATCTTCGTTGACAATGCGTATCATGATCAAATTTTGTCCAGATGCATACAAACTGGTTCGACCTGGCAATAAAAAATCTCCGGCAATATGGGCGCTATCGTTTTCCAATTGGGCAAAACTAATCTGTATGCCTCTAGTCTGCTCTAGCTCGGTAGTGAGACTTACACGCGCCCGCACTATACTATCGAGGCCGCGCCAACCAAGTACTGCGATGATCGCGAGTATGGTAATTGCCACCAAGAGTTCAATCAAGGTAAAACCAGAGGACGACGGCCGGGCTTTAATCACGCGGCACCACCTGTGTCAGTTTGACGATTCTGCGATCGGGATGCGAGGCCTCAAACACGAAGACTTCTACCCTTCGAAAGGAAGGATTTGGCGTCGACAATACATGTTCTTCGCAAATCAAATTCATCTCAGCCTGAGGGCATGGGAAACTTCTATCCCCAAAGGCGGGCCAGATATGTCCCAAACGAATTTGAGATAAATGATTTTCTGCCGACCAACTAGCCATCATCGCCCCTCTTAGATCGCCACTATTTTGGGTCAGACTACCAACTGCGCGCAAGCTCGCGCCCAAGGCGGTGCCGACAATCACTAAAGCAACCAGCACTTCTAACAAAGTAAAGCCGGAGAAGAAAAATGGGCGAACCAATCGGCGGGCGGATGGCAGCAAGATAAACTCAGATCTCATTTATTCAACGATAAAATGGCCAACGCCATCGGCTTTAATAACAACATGGTCATCTCCAACATTCAGATCAAGAACAAAGGGCTTATCGACAGGCTCTCGCCCAAAGATGATACGCAAGGGACCATCACTACGTGCGGCTGGGCTTATAGACAGCTTCACCGGAGTAAGAGCAAATTCACGCTCACGTAACATATCCAGATCAGAAATAACATCCCAGCGATTTTCGGTACGCACCAAGAAATGGTAACCATTTTCAGTGGCTTCAAATGCGGTAGGCGCATTGCGCACGATGGCTTCCTCGCGCGCCAATTGCAGCAACAAGGCGATACGCTGGGCATCCGTCTGCAAACGCTGACGACTACTCTGTATTGTGCTAAATGAAACCGCGCCCAGCATAATGCCGATAATGACTAAGACCACCAGCAACTCAAGCAGAGTAAAGCCGCGTTGACGCGTGAATCGTGTGTTAGATGGAGTCACAGCAGCAACGCTAGACGCGAAATATTTACAGATCCCACGAACCAATATCGGTGTCGTTGCCGGTACCACCAGGCTGTCCATCTGCACCTAATGAGAAAATTTCTATTTCCCCTTTAATTCCAGGCGATAGGTATTGATAAGGATTACCCCATGGATCTTTCGGCAATTTATCGATATAGCCACCGGTTTTCCAGCCATTGGCAGAAGGCCCGGCTGTCGGTTTTGCAATGAGGGCTTGCAAACCTTGCTCGGTACTAGGGAAATGCATATTATCTAATTTATACAACTTCAATGCACTCATCATCGTGGAGATGTCCTGCTTGGCGGCGACTATGCGCGCATCATCAGTTCGACCCATGAGTTTTGGCACCACCAAAGCAGCCAGAATTCCCATGATGACCACCACCACCATGATTTCTATTAGGGTAAAACCACGGGCTGCACGCGAGACTAAGCTAGTAACCGGTTTGCTATGGCGATAGAGATGAAAACTTTGTTTGTTCATAAAATAAAAGAGAAAATAAGCCTAATTGATTAAATTAAACATGGCCAAAAATGCGTAATCAGAAATCGTAGCATGAAAGTATTACTTTCATATGAAGTTTCACTCCAATCAATACAAGTAGCTGGCTAACAGGGCAATTTTCTGGGTTGGCAGAGCTAAAAGCACTCTACACTAAATATATTTAAACTAGTTTAAAAAGGTGTAAGCGAATTGCAACAAGTTCTCGCCACTTAAAAATCGAAGAAAAACCCCACTGAAAAACAACAGTGGGGCTAATTTATACTTCAACAAAACTGACACAAAATTTACTGAATAGTCGCGACCAAACTTGCCCCATTCACAGCTGCATAGGCTTTCAATAATAGGTAATAGGTCCCAGCAGCGGGAGAATTTATCGTTACGGTTTCAGCGTTAGTCGATCCATCTGACTTACCGTCGTAGACTGTGCTGCTAGCTGCTGAACCAAGTTTTACATACAAATCGCCGTCGCCACTACCTCCTGACAATTTAAAAGTCAAACTAGACTTACCAGCGGGCACCACGATAGTGTAGGTTTTGCTTGCATTGAGCGCCAGCGAGATTCCACTAACAGCAGTCCCGCTACACAAGACCGTTGCCGAAGGTGTGCAGCCAGGTGGTGGTGTCGTGCTTGAGTAGCTAGCCACTATCGAAGCACCACTCACCGCTGCATAGGCGTTTGCCAGCAAATGGTAGGTGCCAGCAGTTGGCGCTGCAATCAAGATACTCTCTGCATTGCTAGAGCCGTCAGATTTCGCGAGATACGAGCTAGTACTAGGCGCAGTAGCTAGTTGCGTGTAAAGATCGCCATCGCCACTACCACCGGACATTTTGAAGCTTAGATTGCTAGCACCTGCGGGTACGGCGAAGGTATATTTCGCTTGATCACCGGCCGCACCAGAAAAACTTACCGCAACATCCTTAGTCAAAACACCTGGTGGTGGAGTAACAACCGCGCCATCACTACCCAGTTCCACCGCATACGCCATCGCCATACGCGCGAACTTAAGCGCCCCCAAAGCTTGGCTACCTGAATTGGCGTAAGTGTCGTTTGCGGTATGGATGTAGGGATTATCCTGATTTATCAAAGACTCAAACGGCATAGAGGCAGGATAGCCTTGTGCAGTCCAGGATGCATGATCAGAACAGGCATAGCCACAAACATCGTTACCCACGGTCAAACTTGGCAAATAAGTGGAGATTAAGTTTGCTACGAAGCTGTTTTGCGCCGCGTTGGTATAGTCGGTGTACAGATAGATATCTTTCGCCGAGCCCTTGTAATTGGTCATATCCAACTGCATAACACCAACCACATTGACATTATCGGCTTTAAATTTAGCAGCGATTTCTGCCGATCCTTTCAGCCCCACCTCTTCCGCCGAATATCCGATAAATTTCAAAGTGCGTCGTGGTTTATAGTTATTCGCCAGCATAACGCGGATCACCTCGGTCAAACTGGCAATTCCAGAGGCATCATCATCGGCTCCCGGCGCCTTGGCTGCCTCAGACCTGTCATTCAAATTAATAGAATCAAGGTGACCGCCCAGCACCACGACTTCAGACGCGTTATCTGTACCTTGTATCGTCAAAATGACAGATTTTTGCGCCCATCCTGTATGCGTGAATTGTTCAACCAAGATATCACTGCGCGCAGCACTCATTTGCTGCCACTTGGTTTTGAGCCAATTGGAGGCATTCACACCATTGGTGGTGGTGTAATAGCGATTGGGAAAAGCCGACATATCGACGATGGTTTGCCCTATATTACTGTCTTGCATCTGCGTTAAATACGGAGTGACGGTGGCTTGATTATCGATCACATACGAGGGAGCAAGTAAGCTCATCATCTGCATAGGCTGCATCAAAGCAGCACGACCGCTGGCCTCGCTGGTATGCGACATAAAACCACCGCAACGATTCAATTTATGGTGTATCGCACCTGACAGACTTAACATTAGCGACTCGTCGACCTGCACCAGATGCACTTTTTCCTGAGCCAGGATGCCTGGAGCACCGGACAGCAGCACTTTGCTCTGTTTCGCGATGGTCTTTGGCGCTAACTTCTGCAACTCTGCATAAGCGGCATCGCCCAGAGTGATCCAGACTTTATCTGCAGCATATAGATTTGTAGCGCCCATAGAAAAGACACCTAAGAGCAAGCTAGTAATTAATTTCTTTTGCATGAAAATCTCCCGCCCAGACATGCACAAACATGTGGGCAAAAATAAAATTGAAACCTCGAAATGAAAAAAGCCTCCCTCAAAAACAGAGAGAGGCTTACCAATTAAGGATCAGGAAATTACTGAACAGTTGCTACAAGGCTAGTGCCACTAACTGCAGCATAGGCCTTCAACATCACATAGTAAGTCCCGGCTGCAGGAGCATTAATCGTGATCGTTTCGGTATTGGTAGAGCCATCCGATTTACCGTCATAGGTAGAGGTGGTCGGTGCAGAGCCAAGTTTCGCATAAATATCACCATCACCAGTGCCGCCCGACAATTTGAAAGTCAGACTAGTTTTGCCTGCTGGAACCACGATAGAGTAAGTCTTCGTTGCATTCAATGCCAATGACAGATTACTTACCGCAGTACCGCTACACAACACGGTGGCGCTCGGCGTGCAGCCGCCAGAACCACCAGTCGAGTAAGTGGCCACGATAGAAGCACCACTCACTGTTGCGTAGGCATTCGCCAACAAATGGTAAGTGCCTGCCGCGGGTGCTGCGATCAAGATACTTTCCGCATTACTCGAGCCATCTGATTTTGCCAGATAAGAAGTTTTAGTTGGATCTGTTGTCAACTGCACATACAAATCGCCATCACCGGTACCGCCTGACATTTTAAAGCTCAGATTGGTGGCGCCTGAAGGTACGGCAAACGTGTACTTGGAACTAGCTCCAGTCGCACCTGCAAAGCCGACCGAGACATCCTTAGTCAACACCGCATCACCGCCGCCACCGCCACCACAGCCCCCCGTCACACCCACACTAGCAAAAGCAGCGGTTACATCGGCCACCGCATAGCCACGGCTAATTGCAGCCTTTTCTACACCGCATGCACCTTGATTAAAGGTGCTATTCGCGGTCCAATGCAGGCGATTGGCATCTGCCATGACTTCGAATGCTTTACGTACGGTCCAGCCGGATTTAGTTGCCAACAAATAAAATGCTTTGTTGAAGACGCCACTAGTGTTATGCACATCCATGCTGCTGGTGTACTTGCTAGCGTGTCCTATGGAACGACCATCTTGCTCAGGATTGGCCATGTAACGCATCGCGCCTGAGCCTTTTTTGATGTCGTCACCCACCATAAAAGTACCGGTGCCACGCATATACCAGGATGCAGCTTCACCAGCCATATCCGAGAACGCCTCATTCATACCACCCGACATTTGTGAATACACCAAACCAGAATTTTGCTCGGTATAACCATGGCTCACCTCATGCGCTGTCACACCCAGAGAAACCAAAGGATAGAAAGTTGAGCCGCCATCACCATAACTCATCCCTACACCATCCCAGAAGGCGTTTTCCCAACCAGCGACGTCGTAATGTATCCGCATCTCTAGCTTGCCCGTGATAGGACGTTGCCCCAGCCAATCGGTGTACATATTAAAAACCACGTTACCAAAGAAATGACCATCATTCAGAGGAGAATAGGCACCATTGGTAACTTTGTAGGTATTGGTAGGGCAGGCGAATTTATACGCAGCACTAGGCTTAGTTGTGCCATTCAAATAATTATAGGTAATGACATTGGTACTATCCATGGAGCACGTACTGGTCACTTGCAAAGGACCATAGGTAGAACCGCTACCAGCCGATCCATAAGTGTATTGCCCAATTCTGCCATTACCGCCAGGGCCACCGGCCTCGGCATGCGTCATACCCTCCCAATGCTGGATCACCGCGCCCGTGTTGGCATCGAGAATGAAATGTGGACGACTAGCTTTACCCGTGCTGATAAAGGAAACCACGTAGATCAACTGCGCCTTGTTATTTGCGTCAAGTTTTACATATAGTTTTGCTTGATCGTTTTCAGTGCGAGTGACGCCTGCCTGTGTCTTGGCACGGCTCAAAGCCTGAGCGGCCGAATACAGTGGCTTGACGCTGGCAATATCATTGGCGATATTGTTCACCATAGAGCCAGAAAAAGAGGCTTGCGGCTGATTTGCTGCGGCGTGCTGAACGATACCCTCACCCCACACTGGGACACCTTGGTGCAATTGCTCAAAACGTGTCACCACTTTGCCATTAGCGTATTTAACGCTGCGCAATTCACGAATATCTGTTGCGGCTAAACCTAGCAACTCATGTGTCTTAGCCTGAGTTAATGCCGATCGCGCTGCTGGCAGGGGAGCATTATCAAGATTGACGCGATCTGCCGCCATAACATTGCATGCCGCTGCCACGAGAGTCACTAACAACAAAGGGCGTGACACCTGATGAAGTTTGATAGTTTTTTCCATTTTGTTTCCTTTATTCTAATTGTGTGGGAATTGTTTCCCTTGGATAAAGGCATCCATTCATGTGGGTAACACGAACATCAGCCGATTTATAAACAGCTGGATTGGAGTAGGCATAGGGCAATCATCTAACTCCCAGCAACAACGCTGTATCGGACATGACGTATTCCAAATCGAATTTGTAACAGCCATCGCTATTCCCTAAATAGCTAAGGACTAGTAAAGCAGACATCAAATCAAATGGAAATACAGGCGTTGTTTTCCCACAATGCGGAAAAATAGCGGAAAATTTCTAAACAATAGAAAATTCTGTAGAAAATACGAAAAGACAAAAAAACAAGACCAATTAACAATTGAGCTGGTGAAAAAATTCTATTACACCGAAAAAAGTAAACTCAGTTTTTATTAAAATACATAAATATTTAACTTCAATTATTAACTGGTATTGGATGTTTTTTTAAAAATCGCATTGCTGCAGAGTGAAAATAAAAACAATTACTTACACTTTTTTACAACTGGTGTTAAATTAAGCTTCAAACCAAGCGCAATGGCAAGCTACGCAAACGTTTTCCTGTTAGCTTAAAGATAGCATTTGCCACCGCTGGTGCAATTGGTGGCACGCCGGGCTCACCTATCCCTTCTGGCGATTCGGCACTTTTTATGATGACAGTCTCGATGACAGGTGTTTCGTTCATGCGCAAGGCTGGGTAATCATGGTAATTGCTTTGTTCCACTTGCCCGTTTTTAATGGTGATCTCACCGTATAAAGCGGCGGTAAGTCCAAAAATAACGGCAGATTCGATTTGCTGGGCGATGATATTTGGATTAACGGCAATCCCGCAGTCGACCGCGCAAGTCACTTTATGCACCCGAATTTGATTATCTTGAATCGAGACCTCGGCTACTTCGGCAACTATCGTGCCGAAGGACTGGTGTAAGGCCACACCTAATGCGCGCCCAACTGGCGGCTGCCCAGCTCGCGCCACCGCAGCATCGAGCACCGCCAGATGACGCGGGTGCTTAGTTAATAATTCACGGCGAAACAGCACCGCATCTTTACCGGCAGCGTGCGCCAATTCATCAATGAAACTCTCTTTGAAAAAAGCATTATGTGAATGACCGACTGAGCGCCAGAAGCCAAGCGGCACCGGGGTAGGCACAATCACATGAGAAATTTTCTGATGCTCAAACTCATAAGGCATATCGAACTCGCCCTCGGCCGTAGTCTTATCCGGCCCCGCCCCCATCAAGCCAAAAGTGCGTTTCAACACTTGGTGGGTAATCGATCCACTTGCCGATTTATTCTCATAGCCGGTCACCTTGCCACTCGCATCCAGCGCTGCGCTAAAACGCGCCACAGCGGCGGGTCTATACATATCATGCGACATGTCTTCTTCCCGGCTCCAGATTATTTGAACAGCCGCGCCTTTAGTCTGCATTGCGATAGCCACCGCTTGCAGCACCATATCGACCTCCAGCCTACGTCCAAAACCACCGCCTAGATAGCTCATGTGCAAATTCACATCTTCAGTCTTGATGTTGGCTACTTTGGCAGCCACACCCACGGCAACACTAGGCACCTGCGTCGACACCCAGAGATCTAACTTACCGTCCTTAAATTGCGCAGTGCAATTAATAGGTTCCATAGCGGCATGTGCCAGAAACGGTGCGCGGTATTCGGCTTTGAGTAGTTTGCCAGAATTGGCCGCCAAAGCCGCCGCCGGATCGCCTAGCTGATAATAGGTAAAGCCAGATTCGCTATCGAGCTTCTCTCTGAGTTCTTTATAAATAGCCTCACTCGAGAGCGTCGCGTTAGCACCGGCATCCCAAGTGATGGGCAATGCCGCCAAAGCCTGCTTAGCCGACCAATACGATTTGGCGACCACGGCGACTCCGACCACACCAACCTCGCCTACCGCTTGCGAAAAATCGACGACCTGCACCACATCGCGCATATTTTTAATTGCATCGGCATCGATTTTTTTGATTTTCCCGCCTATGCTAGGGCTCATTTTTATGGCCGCATACAGCATGCCAGGCACACGCGCATCGATCCCAAATTGGGCTGTGCCATTCACCTTGCCGGCAATGTCGGTACGCGCTTGCGCAGTACCTATCAGCTTAAAATCCTTAGCTTGCTTCAAGCGAATTTCGCGCGGCTCGCTGCCTGCCGCCTTGGCTGCCAGATCGCCATAATTGGCGCTTTTACCCGAGGGGTGCGAGACCACGCCTTCGCTGACACGACATTCGGCAGCCGGTACGCCCCATTCTTTGGCGGCGGTATTGACCAACATGGCGCGCGCGGTGGCACCAGCTTCGCGCAGTGGTATCCAGGCATCCTTGACGCTAGAAGAACCACCGGTGATCTGCAAACCTAATTCACGCGCCAATTTTGAAGTCAACCATTGCGCGGTCTTTTTCAAACTACCTTGATCGTCGCTATGAAACGGCAGGCCATCGGCCATCATGGAGACATTGCCGTAAATTTTATCGATAGGGGCATGCATTGCTTTGACCTTAAGCATAGACACATCAAGCTCCTCGGCCACCAACATCTGTAAAGCCGTATGTATGCCCTGCCCCATCTCACTTCTATGCATGGCGACCGTGACCGTGCCATCCTTAGCGATCTTAATCCAGCCATTCAAGGCCACCTCGCCCTCAGTAATTTGCAAGGGACTAGCGCCTTGCAAACGCTGGCGTGGCGGCATCACGCCCCAACCAACTACCAAGGCACCGGCGACACTTAAACCACCTAAGATAAAACGGCGGCGCGAGCTGTTTTTTGCTGCTGTCATTATGCTGTCTCCATTATTCGAGTTTTCAGGGACTTACACAAAATCGCCCCAGCGTGGTTGCACTCACCTCACAGTACTAACGTCATGTGAGGCAGCACACTTAGCTCGACCAATTTTGTGTAAGCCCTATTTTTTAATTAAGTTTAAATTACACAGACATTGAAGATAAAAATTTAAGGCCATTGCTTTAACGATTTCGGCGCGGATACCCCTGCGCAAGAATTCTGGTCCAGACCAGCTCTTTACTCTCTTGCGACATAAACACCCAATCGGCTACCTCTGAGACTGTGCGCCCGCAACCACGACAGACGTCATCAAAGGTAGTCGAGCAGACCGCCACACACGGCGTATCAGGGCGTTCTGCGCTGTCGCCCAGTATCGAGTTTTGCAGTTTATTTTCAGTCATACAAGTTCAGTTTCAATCTATCAACTCTCATAGTAACGTTAACCGCAGAGACTGGGTTTGCACAGTCCCTACTAAATCATGATTTTGAGTCTACCGAAAGCATAGTAAATCGGCATCGAAGATTGACAGCTTAGTGCCTGCAGTAGGACAATCTGGCCTACGCAGGCTCTTTATTGCTGCAATCTGAGCTGCCATCTACGCTGCATCGACGTCACATTTCAAACATTTTTGTTTTTAAACAGTGCCCCTCTGGAGACGCAATCCCCATGCGCCTGACAGAGCCGATAGGCTGGAAACCCGCATGGGGATTGCGCAAGCGGCTAGTGTCTTGTTAAAAATTTGAATTTTCCAGACCGCTCATTCTGATTTAAGCATAGGCAGCGCAAGGCAAACTCCCCCGCATTACTAGCCTGGCGACAGATAAATCTTTCACTCTAAAAAGAACAAAATGACTCAAAATTTTTTCCAATCCTTCATCCTATTGATCCTGGTCACCGACCCATTTGGTAGTGTGCCTATCTTTGTCAGCGCGCTCAAGAACGTTGCACCTGAGCGACGCTGGCGCGTGGTAGTGCGTGAATGCGCGATCGCATTTGCTTTGTTATTGTTGTTTATGTTTTTCGGCAAACACTTTTTGGTGGCGCTGCAATTATCCGAAGTCTCGCTGCGCATAGGTGGTGGCGTCATCCTATTTCTGATCGCCTTGCGTATGGTTTTCCCTCAAGAAGGCGGGATTTTTGGCGATGCCGAAGGCGACCATGAGCCCTTCATCGTGCCGCTGGCCATCCCTTTACTGGCCGGTCCTTCGGCACTGGCCACAGTATTGCTATTTTCATCCGATAGCCGAATGGACGTAGTGATACACGTAGCGGCACTGACCGCAGTAGCTGTGGTCTGGCTAATCGTCTTATTGAGTGCCGAACGCCTGCAGCGCGTGCTGGGTATCCGCGCTATGACGGCGTTTGAACGTTTGATGGGTTTGATACTGACTGCCATGTCAGTCGAAATGCTACTGGCCGGTATCAGAGATTATCTGAAAACCTTGGGCTAAAGGCGGCACTAAGGACAGTAAGCTGAGATGTACTTTGTATAGGCATCTCAGCGGCAAACAACTTACTGTTAAAAGTAAAATAGCCCAGCAAAAACAGTATCAATGCGATGGCAAACTGCTTGAAAAATTGCTTGTTCATGAAGATCTTCCCATTGAATTAAATGATTTTTTCTAGCTGCATTTGCGCTATCTCGGCCTGACTATACCCCAGACTCTGCAAGACCTCGGCATTATGCTGTCCCAGCTTTGGCCCCAACCACAGGGTTTGCCCTGGCGTGAGCGACAACTTGGGGCTAATCGCTGGCAACTTCACCGGCGTGCCATCGGCAAAGGCATGCTGTTCAAACATGTCACGCGCGACGAATTGCGGATCATCCATCATGTCGCGCACCGAGTAAATTTTACCGACCGGCACATCCGCCAGCGCGAGTATTTGCAATGCAGTATCGATGTTCTGGGTCGAACACCATGTCTGAATTGCGGCATCGATCTCGGCAGTGCGTGGCACCCGCCCGTCATTCCGTGCTAGCTGTTGATCATTCGCCATATCCGCACGCCCTATCGCCAGCATCAATCGGTGAAAAATCGCATCACCATTGCCGGCAATGACAATATTCTCGCCGTCGCCGGTGGTATAGGTATTCGAGGGCACGATGCCAGGTAAAGCACCACCAGTACGCTCACGCACCACGCCAGCGTGATCAAACTCAGGCACCAGGGATTCCATTAAATTAAACACCGACTCGTACAGAGCCACGTCGACCATCTGGCCCTGCCCGGCAACACACTCTGCGCTAGGCTTGCCATTCCAGCGCCCGCCTGTCACATCTCTGTGGCGCAAGGCCATCATGGCACCGATCACGCCGTGCATGGCAGCCACCGAATCACCGATAGAAATACCGACGCGCACCGGCGGCCGATCCGGATGACCGGAGACATAACGCAAGCCGCCCATGGATTCGGCAATCGCACCAAAGCCAGGCATATCTTTCATAGGCCCAGTCTGGCCATAGCCTGACAAGCGCACCATGATCGCAGCCGGATTAATCGCCTTCAGATCGTCATAGCCTAGCTGCCATTTTTCCAGCACGCCAGGACGATAATTCTCGATGATGATGTCAGCGTCCAGCGCCAGTTGGCGCGCGATCGCTTGCCCTTGGGGCGACTTCATATTCAGAGTGATGCATTTTTTATTTCTTGCCTGCACGCTCCACCACAAGGAGGTGCCGTCTTTCAAGACCCGCCATTGACGTAGCGGATCACCGCCATCGGGCGACTCGACCTTGATCACCTCAGCACCAAATTCGCCCAGCATGCGTGAGCAAAACGGCCCGGCAATCAGGGTACCTAATTCCAGCACCTTGATCCCGGCTAGGGGTCCAGCGTTTTTTGCAGTCAGATTTGTCATCAGAATCGCATTCCTAATGATGTTAGAGATGGTAAAAGAAGCAGCCTGGAAAATTTAAGTTGCGCGCCTATCGAGCATGGCGCGTGCGATCGTACCGGCATCGACATACTCCAACTCACCGCCGACTGGCACACCGCGCGCTAAGCGTGTTACGCCCAGGCCGCGCGCTTTTAAAGTTTCACCTATGTAGTGGGCGGTGGCTTCGCCTTCATTGGTAAAATTGGTCGCCAACACGACTTCTTTCACCACGCCATCGGTGGCGCGGGTAATCAGTCTATCCAGATGGATATCTTTAGGCCCTACCCCATCGAGTGGTGATAAACGTCCCATCAGAACAAAGTACAGGCCCTTATACGTCAAGGTCTGCTCTATCATCAATTGATCGGTAGGCGTCTCTACCACGCACAGTTTGCTCGCATCGCGCTCAGTATCGAGGCAAGTCTCGCATTGCTGATTTTCGGTGAAGGTATTACAGGAAATGCAGTTCTTGATCTTCTCTACCGCATTGTTCATGGCGCGCCCTATCATAGCGGCCCCTTCGCGATCATGCTGCAGCAAATGGTAAGCCATACGCTGTGCAGATTTTGGCCCGACTCCGGGCAAGCGACGCAAGGCTTCGCTGAGTAATTCAAGACTGCTGAGGGATTTCACGAGGAGATCTTAAAAAAAGATATTGTGGTGCATCGACAGAAAGCGCACCACATGCAGCAAAAAATATAGGACTGACGCAAACTTGTTCCGGCCAGGCGTACCGCCGAAGACTTACTTGAGTACCTTAGTACTGTGAGGCGAGTACAACGACGTCAAGGCGTTTTTACGTAAGTCCCAAGATGAATTAAAACGGCATTTTAAAGCCTGGAGGCATAGGCATGCCGGCAGTCAGTCCCGACATTTTCTCGGCGCTGGTGGCTTCTGCCTTGCGTACCGCATCATTGAAGGCCGCTGCCACCAAGTCTTCCAGCATATCTTTGTCGTCACCAAACAGGGATGGATCGATGGTGACGCGTTTGACGTTATTTTTGCACGTCATGACGACCTTCACCAGACCAGCACCGGATTGTCCTTCAACTTCAACCAGAGCCAATTGGTCCTGGGCTTTTTTCATATTGTCTTGCATTGCTTGCGCTTGCTTCATCAAGCCTGCGAGTTGGTTCTTCATCATAATTTTCTCCTGAAACTAATTTAACTAACTAACTTAACTGATTTAATTTAAATAGGTCGAACGCTGCCGCTGGCAATAGTTGCGCCGAATTCTCTCATTAAAGTCTGCACGAAGGTATCGCTGCGTATCGATTTTTCTGCTTGCACCTGACGTGCGGCGCGCTCCGCCACCGCTTGCGCATTGGCGGTTTGCTCTACCGCACCGATTTGCGTCTCTATGCGCACATCACGCCCAAAACGCTCAGACAAGGCGGCGATTAGTTTATCTACGCTACCCGACGACAATAAGGTTGGCAAAGGCACGCGCAAATGAAATACCGCGGCATTGCCATTCATCTCGCACTTAATCAACTCACTTTGTTGCGCCAGTTGCTGAGCAACGGCGCGCACCGGTAAGGATGCTGCCAAATTCGGCCAATGGCCATCCCAGTTCAATTCAGTGACTGGAACCACGATCAACGCTCTGGCAGTCATCGCAGGCGGGACTTCGGTCTCAGCCACATTCACAACCACAGCTACCACCGGAGTATCTACGCGTGCTGCAACAGACGTGCTAGCCGGAACTGGCGTAGGGGCACGAACCGCAACCAGCGCCACGATGGAAGGATTTGCGGATGGTCTGGCAGCCGGTGCTGGAGAGGACGAAAACATCACATCGTCATCCCAAGGCGGAGGCATATCATCCATACCGGCTGGCTCAAACTGGATTTCCTGGACTGCTGAGACTGCTGCGACTGGCGTAGCGATAGCCGCAACTACCGGCATAGCTGCGACCGCAGGTGCGGCGACTACGGCGGCTGGCGGCACAATAGCGGCCGGCACTGGAGCCACGGCAAGCACAGGTGGCACTACCGGCTCAACAACTGCTGCCGCTGCACGTGTGCCAGAACTGCCGCCCAAGGCTTTATTACTGCCGGCGCGGGCAGCAGCCAATGCTGCCATGGCAGGACTAAGCGCGGGCTTGACTGACGCATCTACGGCGGCAACAGCCGGAGCTGTTGTAGATGCGGGCGTGGATGCGGGCGTGGATGCGGGTGTAGAGGTTGGCGCTGATACCGCGACTGGCAAGGGCATCACGCTGACGGCATTGTGCGGAGCAATTGGAGCTGTAAATGCAGGAGTTGCAGGTACCGCAGGCGAAGCCAATGGCAAAGCGCTACTGCTACGCACCGAATTGACCGGAGTCACCGCCAACGGCGCACTGGCAACCCGGGCGGCCGGAGCACGCGCCATCGGTGCACTGCCAGATTGCACTTGATCGCCAGCGCCGTCAGCCGGACGGAAAGCCAGCATACGCAGCAAGCTCATGCTAAAGCCGGCGTATTCATCCGGCGCCAAGCCCAACTCGTTACGACCATGCACCGCAATTTGATAATACAGTTGAATTTCTTCCTTACCGAACAGCTGCGCCAGACGCATCAGCTCGGCACGTTCGGGCAGATCTTCGGCTATCGCCGCTGGCACCATTTGTGCAATCGCGATCTGGTGCAGCAAAGTACCCAAATCTTGCAAGGCAGCCTTATACGACAGACTGCGCGCCGCCATTTCGTCGGCGACCGCTAATAAGCCTTTGCCGTCTTGCAGCGCCAGGGCATCGAGCAAGCGTAGCAAATACGATTGATCGAGTGAGCCCAGCATGCTTTGCACTGCGTCCAGCGTGACCTTGCCGGCCGCGTAGGCGATCGCCTGATCGGTCAGCGACAAGGCATCGCGCATAGAGCCATGCGCGCCCTGCGCCAGCAGACGCAAGGCGGGCACTTCAAATTCTATGTGTTCTTGACCGAGGATATTATCCAGATGGCTAACGATGTGGCCGGGCGGCATCTGCTTGAGATTAAATTGCAAACAGCGCGACAAGACCGTGACCGGGATTTTCTGCGGATCGGTGGTGGCCAGAATAAATTTCACATGCTCGGGCGGCTCTTCCAGTGTCTTCAACATCGAGTTGAAGGCATGGTTGGTCAGCATATGAACCTCATCGATCATATACACTTTAAAGCGTGCATTCGAGGGGGCGTAGATCGCTTGTTCCAACAAGGACGCCATCTCATCGACACCGCGATTCGAGGCCGCATCCATCTCTATGTAATCGACGAAGCGCCCGGCATCAATCGCAGTACAGGCGCCGCACACACCGCAAGGGTGGGCCGTAATGCCGGTTTCGCAATTGAAAGCCTTGGCCAGAATGCGCGACAGCGTGGTCTTGCCGACCCCGCGTGTTCCTGTGAACAGATAGGCGTGATGCAGCCGCTGCTGCTCCAGAGCGTGGGATAAGGCACGAACCACGTGCTCTTGCCCCACGAGCGTTTCAAAGCTCTTGGGACGGTATTTGCGGGCGAGGACTTGATATGACATCCCGCAATTTTACCTTATCTGTCGCGCAAAAATACACACCCCGATAAATTGAGATGCGTGCTCAAGCGTCATCGCCCATTGAGGATTTGGTCTGCATTGCGGTCTTAATCTGAGCTTCCTGGGCGCGCAGTTCGCGCCTCAGTGCGGCAACTTCCTGATGGAGGGCGCGGATATCGCCATGCAATTCACGCTCAAACTTGGCTTCCTCTTCACCGACAAACAGCGCGGCAATATTCGCCGTCACGATGGAGAACATGGCGTAGCCCAGCAAGACAATAAAAACGGCAAATATTTTTGAGGCTGGCGTGGATGGCACAAAGTCGCCATAGCCTACGGTTGCCACCGTAGAGAAAGCTAACCAGACACCGTCGGCGTAATTAAGGACAGTTGGTTCCAACCAGTAGAAGCCAGCCCCGGCACTAGTCAACATCAGCAGCGCCAGCAAGATCAGCTTAATCAAATAACTCGGTTTCATGTGGCGCAACACCAGGGTAGCAATGCGCACCAGGATCAGCGTGCACAAAGCTAGTCGCAGCATCCACTCCATAATTCCCCACTGAAAATGCGAGGGCAAGGCGCTCAGGGCGCAGCCGAGAATAATCGCGACATCGAGCATCAGCTTACCGCTGCGGCGCTGCTGCTTCCTATGCTGCAACCACTGCCACACCGTGTCTAGCAAGATCAAGACGGCAGCACTGGCATACAACACATGCCCGGCCAAACGGCTAGCGTCTTTTTCACCATCAAGCAGTAAATAGAAAGCCGGTATACTCAGCAGCAGCGCAAGCAACAGGACGGGGCGCGTCAGCCAGGCAAAAAATTGCTGGGTCTTAGGGTAAATGCCGCCAGCACTGAGCGACTGGGCATAGGGCTTTTTTTTCATCATCATCCTTGCCGTTTGCGAATTGGATAGCCGGTAATTTAGCCAACTGCCTTGTGTTAAGTTAAGTTAAGTTAAGTTAAGTTAGCTTAAGTTTCGTTCATGATCCACAATCAAGCCAATTAGCTATTGATATGCATCAATTTATGACGCAGCCAGCGCTAAATATTCTCTCCAACTCTAGGCAAAACTACTCAATTAGGGCTTAGGAAAAATTGCTGTCGCTGGGTCTAAAGACTATGGCCGTACTTCAATAGCTCCAGTCGGATACTACAAGACTGGGGCGTATGTGCGATTGCATTAGTGCTCATTGACTCGTCCACGCATGGCCTTGTGGACGCCACGTTTGAGCTTGCTTTCTAGTCGGCGCAACTGCGAACCGCGGGTCGGCTTAGTGGCTTTACGCAGCACAGGGACGAAGCTCGCTTGCAAGATAATCTCGCGCAGACGCTGCAAAGCTTCGGCCTTGTTTTTCTCCAGACTGCGCGAACTCTGAGCCTTGATCACCAACACCCCGGCATTGCTAATACGCTGGTCCGAACAAGCCAGCAAACGCTGTTGATACTCCAGCGGCAAGGAAGAAGCGGCGATATCGAAACGCAGATGAATCGCGCATGAGACCTTATTCACGTTTTGCCCACCTGGACCCTGCGCCCGTATCGCATTAAAAGCGATTTCACTGAGGTGTATCGCAATGCCTGGGCTAATTTCAAAATATTTGGTGTCTGCACTTTCCATACTATTGATTTCTATTTTCTATATTAAAAGCCAGGTAACTGTTCCGCCAACGATGAGAACTCCCTCGCCCGCTGGCGGGAGAGGGCCGGGGTGAGGGTGATTGAGCAACACTTGCTTTCAAATTACTGATGCGCTTAGCACTGTGAAGTATCAAACATTGTGCTCAATTTGAACCACCCTCATCCCAACCCTTCTCCCGCGAGCGGGGGAAGGGCTTAGTATAGCGAGCTAAATAGACACCATGACTAGCAAAAATTTAAAGCACCTGCCCGCTTGCGCATATCCCATGCGGGTTTGCGGGCAGATAGGCTGGCAAGCCGCATGGAATATGCGCCTCAGCCTATGCCAATTTAAAATCTAAATTCGTCCTTGCGCAGACTCATTTAGGCTCTCAGCAAGCGCTGCCTCATCTCGGCGGCCGACAAGGGTTTACTGTACAAATAGCCCTGAAATTGATCACACTCTTGTGCTTGCAAGAACGCCAGTTGTTGCGCGCTTTCTACTCCTTCTGCGATCACTTTCAGATTCAAACTGCGCGCCATCGCGATGATGGCAGCAACGATCGCAGTACCATCCTGAGCGTCACCAATATCCATGACGAACGAGCGATCTATCTTCAAGGTATCGATAGGCAGGCGCTTCAAATAACTCAAGCTCGAATAGCCGGTTCCGAAATCGTCGATAGAAATCTGCACACCAAGTTGGCTCAATGCGCTCAAGGTGGCGACCACCTCATCGGTATTATTCATCAGACTGCCCTCGGTAATCTCCAACTCTAGCGCGCTGGCAGTCAGGCCGGTCTCGGCCAGGATGCGCGTGACTGTCTGCAAAATCGAGCTATGGTGTATCTGTATCGCCGAGAGATTAATCGCTAAATGCGGCAAGCGGTAACCGAGCGAGCGCCACTCTTGTAGCTGGGTACAGGCAGTGCGCAATACCCACTCACCGATCGCCACGATCAAGCCCGAACTCTCCGCCAGCGGGATAAACTCCACCGGACTGACCAAGCCCAAGACCGGATGCTGCCAGCGCAATAAAACTTCCATAGATTCTATCTGGCCGCTCTGAACCCCGACGATGGGCTGGAAATTCAAGAAAAATTCATCACGCGCTATGGCATGCCGCAAGTCTGCCGTCATGGCATAGTGGCTAACCGCTAAGCGACTCATGTCGGCATGGAAGAACATAAAATGATTGCGCCCAGCCGCCTTCACCTGGTACATCGCAGTATCGCTATTTTTGAGTAAAACATCGACCTCGCCCCCATCCTGCGGCGACACTGCGATACCGATGCTAGAACCAATGTAGAGCTCACGTTCGCCTATCTTAAAAGGCGTAGATAGAATTAATTGCAGTTTGCTCGCCAAGGTCGCGGCATTACTAGGGTCCTCAATTTTCGGCATAAAGACGATGAATTCATCGCCGCCCTGGCGCGCCAACACATCATCGGCACGCACACAGGAGCGCAGGCGATCCGCCACTTCGATTAATAAAAGATCGCCGACGTCGTGACCGATAGAATCATTGATTGCCTTAAACTGATCTAAGTCGATAAACAATACTGCGGTCATGTTCTGTTTAACGCGGGCCAGGTCCAGAGCCTCCTGCATACGTTCACGCAATAGACTGCGATTGGCTAAGTCAGTCAAAGCATCGTGGGTCGCCATGTGCAGCATCTCTTGCTCAACTTTTTTACGCTCCGTGATATCGATGCGTATCGAGATATAACTGACCACCACGCCATGCGCATCTTTCATAGGCACGATGGCAGAGTCTACCCAATACAATAGCCCCAACTTACTGCGATTACAAATCACGCCACGCCAGATTTCACCCTGCGCGATAGTTTTCCACATGTCCGAAA
This sequence comes from Undibacterium parvum, assembly GCF_003955735.1. NCBI lineage: Bacteria > Pseudomonadati > Pseudomonadota > Betaproteobacteria > Burkholderiales > Oxalobacteraceae > Neoundibacterium > Neoundibacterium parvum. Next base: position 327,631 of record NZ_CP034464.1, read on the forward strand.
AAAAACTAGCTGGATGCAGACCCGAGTTAAGAATACGGTGATCCTGACCGATCAACTCGTTCGTTTCAAAGCCACTGATCGCGACAAACTTGGGGTTAACTTTGAGTATGCGCCCGGCGCTATCTGCCACTGAAACGATGGCATGCTGATCGATTGCCTGCATGTAGGTCGATAGCTCAGAGAACGCCTGCTCTACCCCTTGCTTGGCAAACAGCAGGGTATTGGCGGTGAGCGCTTCCAGCTCGGATTTCTCTAGCTGAGTTTGGGCATTCTGCAAATATTTAGCTTGCCGAACGAAGCGCCAGTTGAACCAAAATATGGCTGCAAAACTGCCAAATAAAATCGCAAAAATAAAAATACTGGTGCGATTAATCTGGCTACCTGCCAATAGCTCGGTTTTATCAAGGGGAATCGTGATCGACAAGGCACCGAGCAATTGATGTTGCTGCCACTGCTTGCCTATCTGTATTCCTTGGGCACCGCGTAACTTTAAAATTTCCGGAGTTTTTTCATACGCGTTATGGCAACTGGCGCACGACATTTGCGAGGCCGGATCGGCCGACAAGTAACGCAATACCCGGCGTCCATTTTGTATCTCAAAGCGCGACACCGCTTGCCAATCAATTGCTGCCTTTGGTTGCGCCTGATCCTGCGACTCTAGTTGCGGCCAGGCCCAACGCAAGAAATCATCGGCTAAGCCCTGGCTCACTTCCAGGTTCCACTTACTGACGGGTTTGTATTCGTAGAGCTTATCGGCATTGGTCGAGGAAGCCTGCCCCACCAATTTTAAAAACTGGGCGGGGATAGGCACATGACCAGGCTTATTTGCCGAATCAACGCTAGGACCAAAACCATCCTGAAGAAGTTTACCGACGATCTCGTGGGCATACACCGAGCGTGCCGTGGTGGCCTGACTTGCCACAATTTTTGCGATAGTTAAGGCCTGATGTTCTATGGTGCGATTAACTGCCTGGCGCACCACCAGATAGCCCAGCACACAGGCCAAACTAAACACGGCAATTAAAACCACAAAGGATCGCGAACTACGACGAAGACGCATACTCTCTACCTAATAAATTCTGTCAATTTTCTAGCGTTTAAACCCTGCACTTGTAAGCTAAGGCGACTAAGGCGAGGTCTAGACACCAATACTGAAGCTGCTTTGTATATGTCTTAAGGATAAAGCCTGCGCAAGATCTGCGACATACTGCTCAGCAGCTGCGCAGCCAAGCGCTGTTGCAGTTGACTACGCTCAAGCTGCTCAGGCGCACTGCGCGCCGACTGCCAGAGCGCCACAAAGTCCGGCTTGTTTTCGTTCAGCACCGCCTCTACCTCGGCTTGCCAAAACGAGGGTGCTTCACCCTCGGCGAAATTACCACGCCCACGGCCGAAATGCGCCACCGCCAGATAGCGCAGTAGCGCTGCGACTAACAGCGAATGTAAAAACTCATCTGAAAAGCGCAGCTGTGGATGCTTTCTATCGGTACTGGCATTAAAGGCCCAGGCCGCACCGGCAAAACTGAGCGCACCGAGAATACCACCAACTAAGGCCCCAGCACCAAAACTTAAGCCGCCCGCCATCAAATCAGCAGACACCCCAGTGGCAGCACCGGATAACATAGCGCCGAGTAAGCCCGCCTGTTTAGCATCCAAGGGCGCGCGCACCACATACTGCTGATGCACGCGCTGATTAATTTTATGCGCGGCACCAGCATCTAGCCTATGCAGTTTGAGCAAATCAGCGGTGCTGGCGAGCACATTCTCGTTAAGCCGTAACATGAGTTGCTGCAGCGCTTGATCATGGCGTTTTTGCTCGCGCTGCTTACCCATGCCTATCACCTTCAAGACCGTGCTTAACATCGCCGTCTCTTCTGGCGCTAGCGCTTCCACATCTTGCGCAGCCCTGATCAATTGCAGCGCTATCAATTCCATCGCTGCCTGCAAGCGCTGCTCATTATCGCGCTGCCAGAGCGCAAACAGGCTGGCATAAGCCAATTTTTTATGGTCAGGTAGCAACTCGGCTAAGGCATCGTAAAACACGCGCTCATGCACCCAGCAGCGCGCAAAAGCATCCAGCGCCAGCACTTTCTGAACCACCGGATACGCCGCCAGATAGCTCTGCCAGCGTTGTAACTCGGCCAATTCTTCCTGCGGCGGCCGCGGCGGCCCCATTTGATTGAGCAAAACGATGACCGGCTTACCTAACCATTGGAGTATCGCCATCTCAGGCGCCAGATAGCCAGCATCCTGCGGATCCTCCGATGAATTGACCAGATACAGCACCACATCGGCGGTTTCGCGCGCAGTTCTCAGCGCCTGCTGGCTCAGCCAAAAAGTGCGGTCGCGATAGCGATCCAGGACTTCGCGCAAAAACCAACCGATAGGATTATCCGCCATGCCCAAACGCTTAGATAGACGCACCGTATCACCAAAACCTGGCGTATCCCAGAGCAGCAATTGATCTCCGCCAGCGTTCTGCAACAAAATATGCGATTCGGAAAAACTGGTTACGTGCGGAGCATCCCGCACCTCGCCCACATCGAGCCCGGTCAGAGTTCTGGCCAGCGTGGTTTTACCGGCATTGGTGTGCGAAATCAGCGCAATTTGTATCTGCAAAGGAGTACTCGTGGTGGTCGGCATAAGGAGATTATTCTGAGGTCAAAGTGGCGCGCAAAGTGCCGCGATCAGGCTGCTAAGCCAGCAGCGCCAGGCCAGCCGCGCCCGATATCATCGCTACTTTTCTGCAGCTCGCGTAGATTGAGCACCATGCAAGCGGCCTGCTGAGTGGCACAAAATTGCCGCCATAGGGCGATACGTTCATGCAGACGTTGCTCAGCTCCGGCTTGCGCACCTAGCCGTTCCAGATAAGCCGATTGGTCCACTAACACTAGCACACGGGCGAGCTGATCAGACGCTGGCCGCGGACCCGCCTGCAAGAAAGAGTTTAAAAATTCAGCATGATTCTCTGGCTCTGGCGTCGCGCTAAGATTAAATAAAACGATCGTCAATCCTGCGCTGCCTTTATCTGACACGTCCAGTTTCGAGGCAGCATGCAATTGCACGCCATAGCCGGTTGAGGGCCGCAACATCACATTCACCTGCTCACCGAGCAAGCTGTGCGCCACCGCCCTTAGAATTTTTTCACGGCCCTCATCGAGGGTAAAGCCATAAGGAAAAATTCTTAGCAGCGGCACCTGCGCAGGGCCAATTTTTGCAGTCAGTGTTTGAAAGTAAGGCTGCGCCAGATTCAAACTGAAATGTTTGCCCAACCAGCGTTCCCGCGCATACCCCAGCAAAGCGAGTAGCGTTCTTGGAATAATCACCAGCAATAAGAGCGTACTGGCATATAAATGCACCCACAAAGCACCGTAGCCGCTGGTGTCGGTGTGTGGTATTTGCAGTGGTGCTAGTTGCAGCGCCTGCACTTGCGCCAGCGAAAACCCCGGCATAGAAAAGAGCTGCTGCACCGGCATAAACAACATCGACAAAATCGCATGTAGCTGCGCCGCATTGAGGAAAGTACTCTCCCATCCGGCCACATACTGTGACAGCATGCCACGCAGATATAAAGACGCAATCACGCCCAGCGAAAAACTGGCGGCGCTGAGATGGATGATGCGACTGGCGCGGGCGCTCAGCAGCGGGCCGCTCAGCACTAACCACTCCGCATTAAATTTAGTCAGGGCGCTAGCCAGAACCACAGGCGTAGCACGCGGCAATTGCGGCGATGCGGCCAGTGCAAAAACCGCGCCACGCTTAAGCGCATCCCAGGGAGTACGCCCCAACTGAGGAAAAACCATCTGCACTAGTAACAACAGATAGACCACTAAATTCCACAAAATAATCAGCAGCAAAGGCGCCGCTAACAAATCGACTCTATGGGTGTCGCCCATCCGGTCGAGTAAGCCACCGCACAAAAAAGCCAGCAAAGGTAAGCCCCAGCCTAGCCCTGCCAAGCGACTCTTACCCGCCACCAAGCGCGCCAGACCGGCATGACGTTCAATCAGTTTTTTTAAAATTTGCTCGGCCCGCGCTTGCAGAAACAACTCAGAGCTAAGCGCCACCTGCTTCTCGGCCGCCGCCCATTGCGCCAACTCATGCGCACTACGACTGGCGTAGCGTCTATCATCCTCGCTTAGAATCTGGCGCTCCGCGTCCGCATTCTCTATCGCCTGCACCAACACTATGTTTCGGAAAAACGACTGATTCATGAAGCTCCTGATTGATCTGCGGACCACACGCAAGAAAGAAAAATAGATAAGAGCACATTATAACGCGATAGATTTGATGCAAAAAGACAAAGAAACGACAAAGAAACGACTAGGAGATAAGTTTCTCCCTTTATCTCGCTTTAACAATCATCTCATCAAGTTCAACAACAAAAAACCGCTATGCGCAGATTGTGCGAACCAGCTGGGGCGGATAAAACACGCTGCGATCAGATGCGACAGCTCCCGTCAAAGCGCTAAGTTTTAGCGTGGCCTGACGATACACCGTCGCTGAGTAGCCCTTTGAGATTAAGCAAATAGAGGGAGTATTTTTAGAAGCCCGCATCCGGTATGCGCGAACCACCATGAATTCTCTGGTACTGGCAGGAGTATAACTGAGCAGCGCAGGCCAGTGGCTTAGCGCGCGGGGCGGCGGTTTGCGTTGGCGCTTTGAATTTAGCCACCGTCGGAACTGCGCCTCTGCAATGACTGCTTAGGGTACTGGCGCCACCGCCAAACCCCATAGAAAACCAGTGCACCCACTACGCCATGCAGCGCAAAGAGCGCCACTCCCTCTGCATAGGTGAACCACGCATAAGCAGTCGGCACACCATCAACATAAGTTTCGATGTACTTGCCATGCCAGTTCTGCCCGGCCGAGTAGCCATCAAGACGACTAGGCCAAGAGGTCGCAGCGGATAAGGCACCAAGCACAAAACCGACTATGCCAAGTGAACGCCAACTATCGCGACGAAGTTTTCGCAGCGCCAAAAATGCAGGAACACCAAGTACTAGTACTAGCGTCGCACTGACAGCCACCACCGCGAACAGCACGAAGCCAATACCGTAATGCGACTGGGGAGACGAGAGATAGTCGGGCAACATGCGCAAGAGAAGCAACATGGGCTGAGCAGCCACCGCTGCGATTGCAGAAATCCAGATGTTCATGTGGGTTAACGTTTGACATGATGGGCGCCGCAAGGCGTCCCGCTTGATGGATGGGTTAGGTGCCCTGATAAGCACCTACCGAACAATTTGTTGGTCTTGTTGAATTCCATATTTCAATTAGAAGAGGTTTTGCATGTTTGTGCCAATACTCTATTTTCTTTTTATCTCTGCCCTCAATTTCACCCTTTAACAAATTGCAATTTTCAATATTAAAACTGGCATCAATGTTTGGCGACTTTACATGAAAGTGCGGTGGTGGGTGTTCATCTGGGTAAATTTCTATTTTAAGTCCATTTACTTTAGCTACAAGCTGCTTAATTTCAATTAGAAACATTTCTCCATTTTCTTCCCATACATTGCATGGGTTATGAAGAATTGCCTCTAGCCAAGCAGCAAAATCATCAAATGATTTTAATTGCTCAGGTTCGACATTATGAAACCAAGGTGTTTTTTTTAATTCTTCAACTGACATTTCGGAGAATTTCATAAATTGCACCTAACGTTTGAGATGAGAGGCGGCGCCCGGCTTGCCGGGTGACGTCCTCTCGATTGAAGGGTTAGGCCTCAGATTTCGCATGAGTACTTTGCGCGGCAATTGCATTTTTTAGCAGAGCCAAAACTGAAGGTGAGGCGACCTGCGCGAGGGTACTGATTTTGACGTGACGAAGGGATTTGCCAGTTCCTTCAAGGAGTACTGCGGGATCGGAAAGCGAGGTTCCGCGGTAGAAGCCCAAATTTGTGTGCTTCGCTTGGATGCCTATATATGCATAGTGATCAAGCATCTTTCGAGGACCAAAGCCGTAGCTGACGATGCCTTGCTTTGGCCAAGCAAGCATGTAGGCACCTGGGTGCACGCTTAGGATTTTCTGATGAAGCGCCTCGACTATTGGGCGTTGCTCTTCGGAAGCAAGTGCGAACACGGCTTCAAAGGAACTAAGCGTTGGATTTTTTGAGGCAGCCATTTTCTGAGGCCTAACGCCGAAATGACGAGATCGCCACGACGGTCATAAATTTATGCGAAATAGTCATTGGCGATTCTCCGTCGATTGACCTGTTAAGGCTAGTCCTCGGATTCATCTTTAACCTGAATGCTTCCATAGGTGTCCACCAATAAGAATAATAATGCAAAAAATACAGCTCCACTGATGGATATGCGTAGAACAAAACCAGGCCACCAATCTGTACCAGCAACGCCATACACAAATGGATAAATAATAAAATCTGCGAAAGTTGAGAGCACAAACGCACAAATAAATAGACCAGTTGTTTTACATTTCAAAGCAACGGAGCAGGAACTACAAACAAAATTTTCGCTAACCTTCAGCGCATTAATACGTACCCCGCACTTGGGACATGCAAGTGACATCATGAGCCTTAACGTGTTTTAATTTTCATTTTGCAATATTAACCGAGCGTGTTAAAAAAGACAATTTGTTTCAAGTACCTTGAAACCCGCGTGGATATTGACTAAATCTGGTTATACTGACTATTTATACAGTTGAACAAAATCGACAAAAACATCACTTTAACGCAGCAAGGTGCGATCGTAGCTTTGCATGAAATTTCATAAGCATCCCTGCCACCGCGCATATTCCATGTGCTTCTGCAAGCACACTAGCCTGTAGACCGCATGGGATATGCGCGCTGGCGGCATGCGTTTTTTTGCTTTGCTGTGGCTTGGTCTTGTTTTTACTTCTGTCGTAGCTGTGCGATTGCTGGCCGGTGGTAGACCGGCGGCTACTTCCTTTTCTTGCTTCGCCAAGAAAAGTAAGCAAAAGAAGGCGACGCAAAGTCGCTGCCCTGCGGGTACCCGCCTGTGCAGGTCAAAAAATGGGGAATGAAGCAAACTCGCTACGCTCAGACAGCTTCATTCCTAATCCATTTTCTGCCATGCACAAGCGGCAGCGCCACATGCGAAAGGCGAAGGTCAACACATCCGTAGCGCGACTGCCGTTTCTCTACACACGCATTGCCCAGGCACGTCGCGCTACGGCAATCCGGTGCTTTTGACTTGGCTTTTGACTTGGCTTTTGACCTGGCTTTTGACCTGGCTTTTGACCTGGCTTTTGACCTGGCTTTTGACCTGGTTTTTGAATTAGTTTTTGACTTTGCTTTTGACTCGAATTCGCATGTGGCGCTGCCAATTGTGCGGGGCGGAAAATGGATTAGAAGTGAAGCTGTCTGAGCGCAGCGAGTTTGCTTCATTTCCCATTTTACGACCTGCACAATTGGGTATCCCGCAGGGACAGCGACTTTGCGTCGCCTTCTTTTGCTTACTCTTCTTGGCGAAGCAAGAAAAGTAAGTAGCCGCCGGTCTACCACCGGCCGGCAATCGAAAAACAACGACGGAAGTAAAACACCTGCACGCCAGAAAAATGCAAGGGACAGGTATCGAGAATGCAAGGGCGATACTGAGTCACGGCCCTATTTCACGTCCCTATCTTAAGCCCCTATTGTGAGATTAGCTTCGCGACCTCGATTGCTGGCAATACGCCCGCATATTGGGGAATGCCGTTTTTATCGAGCTTGGCGACGTGGATCTTCCACTCCATTTTTTTATCCTTATCCACCATCAATTCCAGCGCCCAACCCGTCTGTGAATCTTCCGTGTGAAAGCCATTGAATATGAAATTTCCCAGACTGTAAAATATCGGCTTGTTTTGGTAGATCTCGATATTTTGCGTCACATGCGGGTGACCGCCAACAACCGCGTCTGCGCCCGCCTCTATCATCAAATGAGCCAATTGAATCTGACGTGGTGAGGCCATTTTTTCATGCTCCCAACCCCAATGCGGATAGACAATCACAATATCGGCCTTATGCGTAGTCTTGGCGGCACGAATATCAAACACGATCTGATCATCATCGGCCCACGCCACGCCTGGCCGGTCTTCCAAGGCTTCAAAGCTACGAGGAAAAAAATCATCATAGGCCAAAATAGCAATGCGCACGCCCTTAACTTCGCTCACATAAGGCGCATGCGCAGCACGGACATCGCGCCCTCCGCCAAAATAAGGAATCCCTTTTTTCTCTAACAAATCCATCATCTTGCCAAAGGCAGCAGGACCATAATCACCAGTGTGATTATTCGCCAAGGACACCGCATTAAAATGCTGCTTGATGGTCGATAACACGCGCGGATGCGCCTGAAAGGTAAACGGTTTTGTTTCGCGTTTGCCGGTATTACCGACGCTGCATTCCAAATTACCGAAACGCAGATCAGCTTGCGAAAACTGGGCCTCAAACGCCGCAAAAGGGTTTTTGCCTTGTTTAATGAGCTGCCCTGGCAACTCATCGACCATCAGATCGCCGACAAATAACAGCTTGACAGCGGTCTGCTGGGCATGCGCGGAAGCGGCAAAAATAAGTGCCGCGATGAACGCAAAATAAGACTTATTCATTTTTGCTCCTTGTCTGCGCAAACTGGTGTGCATTGAAATAGTAACTCTCGTTCGAATTTTGCCGAGTAAATACGATGGAGCCCAAAGCCCTGTGCATGACTGGCGCAGACATTCTCTTGAATAATATTTTCGCTTAAATGTATCAACACATAACGCTCTTTTGATTCGTGATACACATAGGTTTTGAATTTATTTTCATTCGCAAGATATTGCATAGAAAAGCGATAACCGCCATCCAAATCAAGCGTCTTGTAGACGTAAGGATCAGCACTCTTGGCCACTTGCAGTGTATTGACAGTACCCGACACTTTAATCTCACAACGCAGCTCAACCGCAGAGGCAGAAGTAGTGGCAAGGCTAGCGAAAAAAAGGCCGACTAGTCCCATGATCCAAATTATTTTATGCATAAAAGTCCGGTAAAAAATGAAAATGACAAAAATCGTCTTGTCGTTGATTGCATATGCCCCCGCCATGATAGCGGCAGAAGCAATTCTGGAGACGAATTTATTATTTAAATACAATAGTATTGAAAAGTATTGAACAACGCAGCAGAGAGCAAGGTCTTCATCATGATTTGCGACGATTCAACATAAAAGCGGTACGTGCTAAGTAAGTAGCCGCCGCTCTACCAGTTGCCAGCAATGGCACAGCAACGTAAGCGTCCAACAGATCCGTCTAGCATTTATTCCTAAAGCGCATTAACAAGGCAGCGGTAGCAGTTCATCAATCCGGCTGTTTGGATGCGTCGGTAATTTTTCGAGTGTGCCTTTAAGCCATGCCAAAGGTTCTATGCCATTGGCTTTCGCGGTGGCGAGCAGGCTTTGAATGGCGGCAGCTTGTCGGCCTGCTCGTTCAGAACCGGCGAAGAGCCAGTTCTTTTTGCCAATGGCAATAGGGCGAATGGCGTTTTCAATCGGATTATTGTCGATTGGCAGATGACCGCTATTGGCGTAGCGTTCAATCGCGCTCCAGCGTTTGAGGCTGTAGTCGATGGCTTTGGCGAGACTGCTGCCATCGGCGCTCTGTTGGCGTGTGTGAATCAGCCAGGCATGCATCGCTTTGAGTTCTGGCAGCGCCTGTGTAGCACGTCGTTGTTGTCGTTGTTCGATACTGTCGCCTTTACCCTCGGCCTCAATGTGATACAGCTTTGCAATGCGTGTAAGTGCCTCATTGGCAATCGGATGCCCATTGGCGGCGTGCAGGTCGAAGAATTTGCGACGGGCGTGCGCCAGGCAGGCCAGTTCGGTGATGCCCAGCGCGAACAGGGCTTTGTAGCCGGCATAATCATCCACCATAAGATGGCCTTGCCAATGCCGCAGAAACGCGCGCGCATGACTGCCACTGCGTCCGGTTTGGAAATCGAACACGATGATGGCAGGCTGGTCTTCTAAGGCATTGCTGCGATATGCCCATAGATAGGCACGCTTGGTCTTACCATTGCCGGGGTCGAGCAGCGGCACCGGGGTTTCATCGGCATGCAGCACTCGTCCTTGCTTGAGTATTTCTGCCAACCGGTCACTGAGCGGTTGCAGGGCGACGCCAATCCGTCCTACCCACTCGGCCAGTGTGGAGCGGGCAATGCCAACACCGTGTCGACTGCTGATTTGCTCAATCCGATACAGTGGTAAGTGATCGAGATATTTTTGAATTACCACCCATGCCAATAATCCTGGTGCCGCCAGACTACGATCGATCACTGCCGGGGGAATGGCTGCTGCGGTGACTGTCTCACAAGCGCGACAGGCGTATTGAGGGCGAATATGCCGATGCACAAAGAAGCGTGCTGGTTCGACGTCGAGTTGTTCACTGATGTCTTCACCGATCTTGATCAGGTCTTTGCCGCATTGAGCGCAGGTGCAGCTTTCTGGCTCATGACGATGTTCAATGCGCGGCAGTTCCGCTGGCAGTGGCCTACGTCCGGTAGGGCTTGGCTTACGTGGTGTTGTCGCTGAAGATAATTGGGCAAGCTCGGCCTGCATCGCAGCCAGGTCGCTTTGTTCGCACTCTAAAAACAGGTCGCGTTGTTGTACCGTAAACGCTTCGGCTTTTGCGCTGAATTTGAGACGTTTGTGATACGCCAGTTCTAAAGTCAAGGCTTGAATTTTGCATTCTTTGACGTGAAGATCGTGCTCCTTGCGACGTAATTGATCCTGCAAAGCAGCCTTCTCCGCCTGTGCCAGTCCGGCCCCATTCAACTGCGCCATCACCCATTGAGTCAGTGCGGGGTCAGCGTTGAATTGGGCGAGTTTGGTGGCGATATCCATGCACGAAAGTATACCTCGCCCGACCGAAAGTTAACAGGGGGAGGCATCCCTTTTTATACGCGCCAATTCGATTGTGGCGACGCATTAAGTCGGGGCCAGTCAACGCCCGTGGTGAGCCATTGCCATTCTTCGTTCGACAAGACACACGCCGCATCATGGCTCTGCGGCCAGACGAAGCGAGCTTTGTGCAAGCGTCGCATACATAACCAAACACCGGTGCCATCCCAGATCAATAGCTTGATGCGGGTGCTATTCTTGTTACGAAATGCATAGGCACTGCCATCGCAAGGTGGCTTACCCAAACTTTCTTGTACATGCAGGGAAAGTCCGTCAACACCGCTGCGCATATCGATCGGTTCGACAGCGAGATACACCTGTGCCGGAGTCAGTGGCAGGCTCATGGTAGTTGCCGCAGCAATTGCGCCAACACGGGTAAGTCAACATGGTTAGAAATAGTCACCTGCCAACCGGCCGGGCTGCACAAGACAATCTCGGGAAGTGATGCCCTGATCGACACCGGCACCAACTTGCAAGGCTTCATGGCTGGCCGCGGCGATGTCGATGCGATTGTCGTGAGGGAGGTGTGCTTAGCTTGAGAAACTACTGACGATTTTACAGCGGGTGTGGCAAGTGTGACGCTTTGATCAATAACGATGGAAGCGAGGCGTTTGCGCCAGGTATAAAACGTGGAGTAGCCGATGGCTTCACGTCGACAATACGCGCTCAGTGATAAGCCGCTCTCAGCCCAGTGCTGCTGATGCTTAGTCCAAAACGCCACTTTGAGAGGATTGAAATTCATGCTAACTCCAGATCATTGAAAGAGTGGAGTGTCACTTATAACGTTCTCAATTCCCAGATGGTTACGTTGGACGCTTACACAGCAACCACCACAAAAGTAAACCAAGCACACCGCCAACACGCATATCCCATGCGCCTCGCAGGCCAGCATGCTTGAAGAAGCGCATGGAATATGCGCGTTGGCAGGGTGTGGTTTTAGATTTCGCGCAAAAAGAAAAATCCGCCCGATTACGCTGCGCTAATCGGACCTACGCGACCGGTCCGGTCTCCTGATTGCGCTCACAGAGCAAAAAGAAGCTAGCCATCACTGACGCCGCACCTCTTGCACCCCACTCACTTCGCGTATCACTGCCAGCGCTTTTTGCAGTTGTGCGGTGCCGCCGATTTCGGCGGTAAATGACATGCGGGCTTGCGACTTGGCGCTTTGCGTATTGACCCCGATGACATTGATTTTTTCGCGTGAAAAGACCTCAGAAATATCTCTGAGCAGCCCCTGCCGGTCTTGCGCCAGTACAAAAATATCTACCGGATAAACGGTCTCTTTGCCATGCTCGCCCCAGGTGGTGTGGATCACCCGCTCCGGTGCCTTATTGCGCATCTCGGCAAAATTTTTGCAATTTAAACGATGGATAGAGACACCCTTGCCGCGCGTCACAAAACCGACGATATCGTCCGGCGGTGCTGGTTTACAGCAGCGCGCCAATTGCGTCATCAAGCCATCGGTGCCGACCACCAACACGCCCGATTTAGCGCCGCGCGTGACGCTCGATGCCTTGCTTTTATTGGTGATACTGATTTCATCCAGCACTACCGGCTCTGGCTGATCGCGCAAGACGTTTTCTATCTGGCGCAGGCTAAACTCTTCTTTGCCTACCGCCAAAAACAAATCATCGACATTGGCAAAGGCCAGTTTGCGCGCCAATTCATCGAGATTAACCGCGGTCTTGCCCTCACGCTGCAAGGTTTTTTCGACCAGGGCACGGCCGTTACCTAGCGTCTCTTGCTGATCAATCAGGTTAAACCATGCGCGGATTTTGCTGCGGGTGCGGCTACTGGCCGAATAATCTGCGCCCATCCAATCGCGTGAAGGCCCGGTTTGATTCGAGCCGACTTTGAGTGTGATGATCTCTACCGTTTGACCGTTTTTCAAAGCGGTATTCAGGGGCACCATGACATTGTCGACGCGCGCACCACGGCAACGATGGCCGACATCGGTATGCAAATGATAGGCAAAATCGACCGGCGTGGCACCGCTAGGTAGCTCGATCACACGCGCCTGCGGGGTTAGCACATAGATGCGGTCGTCCAGCGAGGCCGCCTTGATTTTTTCTACCCATTCACGCTGTAATTCTTCTTGCCCGACCACCACATCGGCAACCTCGGATTTCCAGGCCAAAAGTTCGCGTAGCCAGGCGATCTTACTATCGTATTCTTGCGCCGAGAAGTTGGAGCCGCCCGCTTCTTTATAGCGCCAATGTGCCGCCACTCCATATTCGGCAAATTGATGCATCTCGCGCGTACGGATCTGCACCTCTAGCGGGCGGCCATCTTCGACCACCACCACGGTGTGCAGAGATTTGTAGCCGTTCGCTTTCGGGCGCGAAATATAGTCGTCAAATTCTTTAGTGATCGGGGTCCAGGCGTTATGCACGATGCCCAGCACGGTATAGCAATCCTTGACGTCATCGACGATGACACGAAACGCGCGCACATCGTACAACTCGTCGAAGTTGACGTCCTTGCCGCGCATTTTTTTCCAGATGCTATAGATGTGCTTGGGCCGACCCGAGACTTCGGCCTTGACGCCGACTGCCGCCAACTCTCTCTCTAGTCTGGCAATCGCCGTGACCACGAAACTCTCGCGCTCCAGGCGTTTTTCTTCCAGCATTTTGGCGATGCGTTTGTACTGAACCGGCTCTAAAAAGCGGAAAGATAAATCCTCCAGCTCCCATTTCAGTTGCCAGACCCCGAGGCGGTTCGCCAATGGCGCATACAAGTCCATGGTCTCGCTGGCAAATTGCTGGGCCAGACCATCCTCGCGCTTGCAATCGGCAAAATAGCGCAGCGTGGTCACGCGCGAAGCGAGGCGCACCAGCACCACCCGCATATCGGTCGCCATCGCCAATACCATCTTGCGCAGGGTTTCCATTTGGGTCGCCATTTTTTCGGCAGCGTCTTTGCCGCGGCCTACATCGTGCTGAGTCAGCGCGGCATCGCGCAGGCGCATCAGGCGACGTATGCTAGAAACCAAATTAGCGATCTCGTGACCAAAGCGCGCTTCGATCTGCTCGGCAGCGTGCGGATTGAGCTCGGGCAATTCAAACAGCAGGCCAGCGATACGGGTATCGACATCGGTTTTTAGCATGGCCAGAGTGGCGACTACGCCCTGCACAAATTGCAAGGCGTTTTGCTCAGTAATGACACTGCAATTTTCGTAGTAAGGGGTGACAAATTCCAGGGCCGCCATGACCCTTTCAGACTCTGACTCGGACAAGCCCTCCAACAAGGGAGAATCTGAGGATGTCGCTGAGATCGATACCATAATTATTTTTTCAAACTATTCTTAGGCCTAATTAAGCCCACTAATGCCACTCTCCCTACTTCTGGATTATGGCAAATCTTCCGCTACAGCGATGGCGAACGCCGGGCTGTTGTTCGCATATTGCTGACTATTTTTGCGCGGCAGTCACCACCACCTCGATACGCCATGCGGCATTCGCCAAGGCGGCCTGTACCGTGGCACGTGGCGGCGTATGACCAGCAGCGACCCAGGCGTCCCACGCCTGATTCATGCCGCCTATGTCATTGATGTCGGTCAAAAAAATCTGGCACATCAAGATCTGCGTTTTATCGCTACCCGCTTCTGCCAATAATCTATCCACATGCGCCAGCACTTGCTCGGTCTGGCCAACGATGTCTTGGCTGACATCATCCGGTATCTGCCCGGCCAGATACACGGTGCGATTAAAGATGGCGGTCTCAGACAAACGCGGCCCTACATGTAACCTTTGAATACTCATTTTTGTTCCGATACAAATAAAATGCAAATTAGATTAATTTAGTAAAAATTCTCTGGCCACGGCGATTTGATCGTCCTGCACAAAGGTCGGTGCATGGCCCACCCCTGGCAACTCAATTAATTGCGGGCGCGGACCGCGCTGGGTCATCTGCTGCGCCGCCTCGGCGGTTAATAAATCAGATTCACTACCGCGCACCAGCAAGGTCGGGCAGCGTATTGCATCGTAAGCCTGCCACAGCATGGTTTGCGCTGCCGCTGCCAACTCTGGCGTGGTGTTCTTGACCGGTATCGCCAGACCTAAATCGTAGTGGCGTATCCACTGCCCCTGAGCGTTTTGCTTTAACACGTCGCTCGCTAATTTATTCCATTGCTGCTCGCTATGCGGACCAAACGAAAGAGAAATTGAACGGATATAGGCAGCCGCCTCATCAAAGCTGGCAAAGCGCACATCCTGGCCTATGTACTCACCGATGCGCGCGATCGCCTCTACATTGAGCGAGGGTCCGACATCATTCAAGACCAATTTTCGGATAGGCGTATCCGGCAAAGATGCCAGCCCCATGCCTATCAAACCGCCCATCGAGGTACCAAACCAATCTAGGGTTTCGGCGTTGACGCGCGCCAACAGCGTCACCATATCGCTGACGTATTGCGGAATTTGATAGTGCAGCGGATTACGCAAGCCGCCTGATTGCCCGCGCCCGACAACATCGGGACAAATCACGCGATACTCGTCGGCCATGGCGGGCGCCAGCACATCAAAGTCATCCGCTACACGGGTAATCCCATGCACGCAGATTAAGACCTTGGAATTGGCAGGATCGCCCCATTCTTTATACGACATCTGGTGCAGACCTGCGGGCGACAGACATTGCACTGATTTGCGGATGGCTTGCATAAGGAACCTTTCGGCGCATTGATCAAAAGAAGCTAGTAGTTTTACTAGAACTGTAATTAAGACCACATTTTACTAGGCGTTAGACTTAAAATCACAGAACAGCTTTCACGCGGTAAATTTTTCATTTATTCAACAATTCTACAGGAGTCACGATGTCCGCTCTCACACTAAAAGACAAAACTGCATTAGTTACAGGATCTACTTCAGGAATAGGATTGGGGATAGCCCGCAGTCTGGCCGCTGCCGGCGCCAATATCATGCTCAATGGCTTTGGCGAGCTAGAGCAAATCAATGCGATCCGCGCCGACCTGGAAAAAGAGTTTGGAGTCAAAACCGCTTACCACAATGCCGATATGAGCCAGGCTGCGCAAATCGCAGCCATGATGGAAGTGGCCATGCAAGAGTTCGGCGGCGTCGATGTGCTAGTCAACAATGCGGGGATACAACATGTGGCCAATATTGAAGATTTCCCAGTTGAAAAATGGGATGCCATCATCGCCATCAATCTCACTTCCGCCTTCCATACCACACGTTTGGCGCTGCCCTCCATGAAGGCCAAAAACTGGGGCCGCATTATCAATTTAGCCTCGGTGCATGGCCTGGTCGCCTCGGCGCAGAAATCAGCCTATGTGGCGGCCAAACACGGTCTGGTCGGCTTCACCAAAACGACCGCACTCGAGACTGCCCACACTGGCATCACTTGCAATGCGATCTGCCCGGGTTGGGTATTGACACCCCTGGTGCAAAAACAAGTCGATGCACGCGCACTTGCAGAGGGACTCAGCAATGAAGACGCTAAAAAGTCTTTGCTAGCCGAAAAACAACCGTCTGGTGAGTTTGTGACCCCTGAACAACTCGGTGCGCTGGCAGTATTTTTTTGCAGCGAAGCCGGCAATCAAATCCGTGGCGTGGCCTGGAATATGGATGGCGGTTGGGTCGCGCAATAAGTACTTGCAAAACAGCTGCAAAACATCTACTCAACAGTTGTTAAGCACTGTTTAAACACTGGGTGAGCTAGAGTAAGCGCAGTTATCTTATTTTGCAGTTATGCAGCCTGCTACGAAAACCATTAAAAACAAAAACCTCTCAAAGGAGGCACAGAAACACGGAGACACGGAGACAAAACGGAGAACTTCCCGGCTTTCCCCTGGGAATCTCTGTGCCTCTGTGCCTCTGTGTTGAGTGGTTTTGATTTTCTTCATAGACGACTGAATACTTAGCTTATTTTTTTAAAACTGTTGTATTCCCTTACACTTTTCTACGCTACATCCTATAGTAAGCCATCGTCCTTTCTTTTATGGAGTTTGCCATGTCGCTATATCGCAAAATGATTCCTCTCTCTCTTCTCTCGGCACTCATTGCATCGCTCGCCTTTGGCAATGCCTACGCCGCGGGCAAAATGAAGCCTGGCCTGTGGGAAATGCACATGCAATCGGATGAGATGAAAAATATGCCGCAAATCTCGCCCGAGCAAATGGAGCAAATGAAAAAAATGGGCGTCAAAATGCCCACCATGCAAGATGGCGGCATGGCGGTAAAAGTCTGTGTCAGCAAAGAAATGTCCGAGCAAGAACAGCCACCGCTGGCGCAGAAACAGCATTCCGGATGCACCCCGCAGAATATGAAACAAAACGGCAATGAGTATTCTATGGAGCTAGTCTGCGACGGCCCCGAGCTCAAAGGCATAGGCATGGTAAAAGGCAGTTACAACGGCAGCGACAGCATGCGCTCTAGCTATGACTTCAAAGGCGTATCGCACGGCAAACCCATGACGCAGCACATGGAAAGCAAGGGCAAATGGCTAGCCGCCGATTGTGGCGATGTCAAGCCAGCGGGCGTAATGCCGAAGAAGTAAGCTCCCCCAGCTAAGCCGATAAAACTAGGGTTTAAGGGGGAGTATCATCCTCCCCTACCAGCTTGCGCATATCCCATATGCGCAAGCCAAATAGCCAAGCCGATACTCCCCCGTGGTATCCGTAAGTTTCAGAGAAAATCCCGACGATAATGTGGATGGTTTTGCTAGCCATGCCATGAGCTTGCGGCATGTCTAGTAAGCGACGCCTATACCGCTTACGAACGCGGCTAACTATTTGGCGCTAAAGATTTTTAGTTAGGACTCCTTTACAAATAATTAAACGAAGGCTACAATTCGGCATGAACTCACCATCACCATCACCATCACCATCACCATCACAATCGCCATCCCCGTGGGATACCACACCAGCGATCAGCGTACGCATAGTCAGCGCGATATCTCGCATCGCCAATGTACTACGCTCGGGTGCCTGGCAGTTTGCTACCGCTGAAGGCTTAAATCCGACGCAGGTCGATATCTTGCAAATACTATTAAGCCGTGATGCGGGTGTGCGCTTATCCTGGATCGCGCAACAGCTAGGCGTCACTGCGGCCAGCGCCAGCGATTCAGTCGCTTCGCTTGTGGCAAAAAAACTGGTCGAAAAAGGCCGGGCCTCGGATGACGGACGCGCAATTGCGATCTACCTGACGGCTGAGGGGCGGCTGCTGGCAAAAAAAATAAATAGCGCGATGTCTTTCGCTTTTGATGCGGTGAATGAATTACCGCAGACGTCCCAGCAAGCCATGTTTGAAGCTCTGCTGGCCTACATAGGAAAACTTCAGCAAAGCGAGCGTTTCCCAGAGATTCGCGCCTGTGTGACGTGTCAGCATTTTGCCGCGAATAAACATAAAAATGAGCTGGCACCACACCACTGTAATTTGGTCAATGCACCACTGCCGCACATGCTACTGCGCTTAGATTGCGAAGAGCACGCGCCAGCAGAGCCTGCAACGGCTACATTAAATTGGAAGAAATTAGAAAAAATGTCCCTTTGATTGAGTTCAATTATTGAGCTCAATAATTGAGTTACATCATTAATTTTAATGATGTACTCGCAGGGCAATGCCTAACGCAAGTTTGGCATTTTTTAAGCCTCATGTAATTAGGACTCCTATTTTAAATGCGAAGTTTTTAGGCTCACACATCGCATCGCAAACCCCGAGCCACCCTTGAAATACCAACCAATTAAAAGGACACAGCATGAAACTCAAACTGACCCAAATCGCGGCAATCCTTACGCTCGCCTCTTCAGCGCAGTTAGTCGCAGCACATGAGCATAGCGGTGGCATCGCGACAGCAGCGACACCTACAGTGCAGGCCGCTTTTGACATCTTTCATACCAAGATCACGACAGCAGGCAATATCGCCACTTTCCATATTGCCGTCTCTGGCAAGGCAGGAAAAAACAAACCAAACAAAGTCGGCAAGTTGGCCGGTAGCACAGTGTTTTCTTATGTGTGGCCCACGACGATAGATCCCTCTGCCGTCGGCTTCGAGGAAAAAAGTGGCATCTTGGCCTTCGCGGTCACCTCGCATCCGGATTTCAACGACACACCTTTATTTGCCGGTGGCGGTGGCGAATGGCATTCTCATTGGGTGGTCTTGCAAGCCGATCCGGTCTGTGGCAAAGACGCTTTAAAAGTAGTCGATATACCCGAGGGCAGCAAACCTAAGCTGCCAAAAACCTGGCCAGGTTTACCGATCTTGATTGATAGCCCGGGCTGGAACCCAGTTTTCAAAGGCAACACGCTGGAAGTCAAAGTCCCATTTGACGACATCGGCGTTGTCACAGCGGCCAATTTCGATGGCGTGACCGCTGCCTTGCGCGTCAACGCGAGTGTCCATGCGCCTTTGCTATGCGTTGCCGATGTCTTCAAAGTCGCCTCAGGCAAGCTGTCCTTGCCGGGAAAAGTAAACCAATAATTGGCTCGACAGAGCAGCATCAATCGATCAAGCAATCTATCGGTAAATGCTTACGGTTCAGCCCGCTATGAAGAAAGTCAAAACCACTCAACACAGAGGCACAGAGGCACAGAGATTCACAGAGGAAAGCAAGGCAGTTCTCCGTTTTTCTCTGTGTCTCTGCGCCTCCTTTGAGAGGTTTTCGTTTTTTGAATAATTTTAATAATAGGCTGAATAGTTACGGTAAATGTATCGTCTGCGGAGTACGGCTAAGCGTCCGACTCCGCAGCTTTCACCCATCAAAATGCCAGAGGACACTATGTTAAAGATGAATACGCCAGCGCCAGAATTAAGCATTTCTACTTGGATCAACAGCCACGCGCCGATCACACTGGCCGAACTGAAAGGCCGCGTGGTCGTCATACATGCGTTTCAAATGCTGTGTCCCGGCTGTGTCTCTCACGGGCTGCCGCAAGCGAGCGCCATTCATGCTGCATTTCCACAGACAGAGCTGGCGGTGATCGGCATCCATAGCGTGTTTGAACATCACGAGGCGATGAATGCGTATGCACTCAAAGCCTTTGTCCATGAATACAAAATAGCTTTCCCTATCGGCATCGATACCCCAGACACGGTCAGTGCGATTCCCCTCACGATGCAAAGCTATGGCATGCGCGGCACCCCAAGTTTGATCGTTTTGGACCGCTTAGGCATGGTTAGACTGCATCACTTTGGGCGCTTAGATGATTTGCGCCTAGGTGCACTGATAGGGCAATTATTGGCAGAATCGCCCACTCCTAAAGAGCAAAAAATCGAGCCTGCCCAAGACTTAAACTTGGGTGCCAGCTGCACCACAGTATCCTGCCAGATTCGCTAAACCAAGCCGAAAACCTAGCATTAAGGGGGGAGTATCGCCCCCCCTATCGGTTCGCGCATATTCTACGCGCGCAATTTAGCACGCATGGCACATACCCTGCCCCAGTATCTACAGGCAACCTAGCCCCAACTACCTGCGCATCAGCCTAGCCCTAACTGCGTTAGCGATGCATTAGCGATGCGATTAATGGAGCGACAACGGCGAACACCAACAGCGCAAGCGCAGCACTAGCTTGGCCGTCACCCAAAGCACTGATTGACCAAGCTGATCAGTTAGACGCATACTCATGCGCGCGGATTTCGCTTATTTACCGTTCCTAGCTTATTGCTCACGTTTTTGCTCAACTATTATGCTCAACTATCACACGCTAGAAACCCTGCGCAGTCATCATCCGGCCTGGCGTTTGCTCAATTCTCCGCATGCGCCCTTAATTGCCAGTTTCTTGCAAAGGGTGTTTGTGATGCCGAATGTGCGCGTGCTTGCGGCGCTTGATCTGGCCGAGATGTTGGAAGACGATCTGTATGTTTTGCGTGAGCAATTGGGTGAGCAGGCGTTCCCTAAACGTAGTCTGGAGTATTTGAACGATTGGGCGGGCAATGATAAAGGCTGGCTGCGTAAGTTTTATTTAGCCGGTTCAGACGAAGCCCAGTTTGATCTTAGCCCGGCCAGCGAAAAAGCGATTGCCTGGCTAAGTAGTTTGCAAGAGCGTAGTTTTGTCGGTACCGAGTCGCGCCTGCTGACCCTGTTTGATCTGCTCAAGCAAATGCAGCAAGGCAGTGAAACTGATCCCGAAAAGCGTATCGCCGAGCTGCAAAGAAAACGCGATGAGATCGATGCCGAGATGACGCGCGTCTTGAGTGGTGACGTCGCGCTACTCGACGATACGGCGGTGAAAGATCGCTTTCTGCAATTTAACCAGTTAGCACGCGAGTTGCTGACCGATTTTCGTGAAGTTGAGCAAAATTTTCGCCTCTTAGATAGGCGGGTACGTGAGCGCATTGCCTTATGGGACGGGTCCAAAGGTGCTTTGCTTGAAGAAATTTTGAAAGAAAGCGATGCCATCGCCGATTCCGATCAAGGTAAAAGTTTTCGTGCCTTTTGGGATTTTCTGATGTCGAGCCGACGCCAGGAAGAACTCGGCAGCCTGCTCGACTATGTCTTAAATTTAGCACCGGTGATCGCACTCAAACCCGAAGCACGTACCCGTCGCATCCATTATGATTGGCTGGAAGCGGGCGAGCATACACAAAGAACGGTGGCGCAACTATCCCAGCAACTACGGCGTTTTTTAGACGATAAGGCCTGGTTAGAAAATCGCCGCATCATGGATATTTTGCACGGCATAGAATCCAAAGCACTGGCCTTACGTCAAGCAGCGCCGAGCGGCAACTTTACCGAGATGCCTGAGTTAGCCGCCGAAATAACACTGCCAATGGAGCGACCACTCTACACGCCCAGCATAAAAAGCCTCATCCGGCAATGCGTCTTAACGATGGGGGATGAAAGTCTCGATGCCAGTGTTTTGTACGCACATATCATTGTCGATAAAGCACAGTTGGCGCACAATATACGGCATGCCTTGCAACTAGAGGCGCAAGTGAGTCTGCAACAAATTATCCAAAATACTCCATTGCAACATGGTCTGGCCGAACTTATCGTCTATCTGCAACTGGCCAGCGATGCTTTTAGCACGGTGATCAACGAGGAGCAGCGTGATTGCATACGCTGGCACGCTTTAGGCAAAGACGGTGAAATAGTGGAAAAAAGTGCTGAATTACCGCGTGTTATTTTTGTTAGATGAACGCATTTAAAGCACGAATTTAAAGCAAGCACAATACCATTATTAACTTACAAATTAATCACCTCTAGCCACTCATGCGCGAAACTGAAATCCACTCCGAAGATAATTTACTTACCGATCAGCAGCATGGTGATATTGGCTTGTCCAACTTAATTATTCATCTGCTTAAAGGCGTTCTATATCGTGAAAACGACGAAGCGAGCTGGAGCGCCCTGCTCAAATATCAGGCGAGTGTGAGGGATTATGTGGCGGTGTTAAATCTTGATTTTATTTTGGATGAATCCGAAAGTTACGCCTACTTAAAAAGCAAACCAGATCCCAAGCTGATCACTGGTGAAACTGAAGCAAGCTCAAAAGTAGCCCGCTTAGTGACACGACGGGCCTTGTCGTTTACTGTCAGCCTGTTAATCGCTTTGCTGCGTAAAAAACTCGCCGAATTTGATGCCAGTGGTGGCGATACGCGTCTGATTTTGAATAAGGATGAGATCGTTGAATTGATACGCGTCTTTTTACCAGACAGCAGCAATGAAGCAAAACTAGTCGACCAGATCGAAACGCAGATTAACAAAGTGATAGAACTCGGTTTTTTACGTAAATTAAAAAGTTCTGGCAATGCGACTAGCTATGAAGTCAGGCGCATCATCAAGGCCTTTGTCGATGCACAGTGGTTGGCCGAATTTGATGCCCGCCTGGCCGACTATCAAACGCAACTCGCGGGCGACCTAGACCCACAGGAGAGCGGGCCAGATGAATGAAGAACTTTTTCCTGAAGTTTCTGCTGACGTTTCTGCTGAAGTTGCGACTGAAGTGAGCGCCACAGCAGATAATGCACCAGAACCGATCTGCGCGGTGCTACCTGAAGTGTTAGCTGAAGTGACAGCCATTACAGCAAGCATTACAGAAGATCTGGCAGGCTTTCGCCTGCAACGCTTAGAAATTTTTAATTGGGGCACCTTCGATCAGCATGTCTGGACCTTACAGATTGATGGTCGCAATGGCTTATTGACCGGTGATATCGGTTCCGGAAAATCGACCATCGTCGACGCCATCACCACGCTACTGGTACCGGCACATAGAGTCGCTTACAACAAAGCGGCCGGTGCTGGTGTGAAAGAACGCGATTTGCGCTCGTATGTCTTGGGTCACTACAAATCCGAGCGCAATGACATCACGGGCAATGCCAAACCGGTCGCGCTGCGTGACAGTAACAATTATTCCGTGATACTGGGCGTGTTTCAAAATGCCGCTTACGGGCAAACCATCAGCCTGGCGCAATGCTTTTGGATGAAAGATGCGCATGCGCAACCAGCGCGTTTTTTCCTTGGTGCTGAGCGCGATTTAACGATCAAAGAACATTTCTCCAATTTTGGTACGGACATGAATCAGCTGCGTAAAAAACTACGTCGCTTGGGTGCCGAGATTGAAGATGGCTTCCCTAAATATGCGGCATGGTTCCGGCGTCGCTTTGGCATAGAAAACGATCAGGCTTTAGAATTATTTCATCAAACCGTATCGATGAAATCGGTTGGTAATCTCACTGATTTTGTCCGCAGTCATATGCTGGAAGCCTTTGATGTGCAAACGCGCATGCTGGCTTTAATCCAACATTTTGACGACCTCAATCGCGCCCACGAAGCAGTCTTAAAAGCCAAACGGCAAGTTGATCTATTGACGCCTATGTGCGCAGATGCTGAGCGCCAGGCACTGATCGCCGCCGAGATCGATCAATACCGGCAATGCCGCGAAGGCTTACGCGCCTATTTTGCCGGGATCAAACTCACTTTACTACAGCAAGAACTGCTGCAATTGCAAGATCAGGACGAACGTCTGCAGAGTCGCCTGCAAGCCTTAACACCGGAAAGAGAAAGTCAGCGTCAGAGCATCGATGCGATCAAAAGCGCTTTACATGCCAATGGCGGTGATCGCATAGAGCGTCTGAACCATGAGATTAAAAGCAAGGAAACGCTGCGCGATCAGCGAAAATACAAAGCCGAGCGCTATCGCCAATTATGTAGTGCTGTAGCGCTAGACGATGTCAGCGATTTAAATCAATTTTTAGATCAGAGAAGTGCACTGAAAAATCTAAGGACGGAGGCGCGCGCGCAAGAAGCGTCGCTACACAACGACTACGCAGAACACGGGGTTAATTTTCGCCAGGACAAAATTGAACGAGATCAAATTCATGCAGAGATCAGCAGTTTAAAACTAAGACGCAGCAATATTGATGACCGACAAATCCAAATTCGCGCAGCGCTCTGTGCTGAGCTTGGCTTTGCAGAAGCGGATTTGCCTTTCGCTGGAGAGCTTTTGCAAATTCATGAGCAAGAACGCGATTGGGAAGGCGCGGCTGAGCGCTTAATACATGGATTCGGTTTATCACTGCTAGTGGCAGATGAACACTATGCGGCAGTGGCAGAATGGGTGAATAGCCATCACTTGAAACAACGCTTCGTGTATTTCCATGTACATACACATCATCGCTCTGAAATGCCCAACTTACATAGGGATTCTCTGGTCAGAAAAATCGCCATCAAACCTGACTCTGCTTTTTATACCTGGCTAGAACGCGAAATCGCGCGACGCTTCGATGTCGCTTGTTGCCTGGATCAACAACAGTTTCGCCGTGAGGCGCGGGCAATAACGCTGGCTGGTCAAATTAAAGACCCCAGCGGTCGCCATGAAAAAGATGACCGACATAGCCTGCATGATCGCAGCCGCTACATCCTAGGCTGGAGCAATACAGAAAAGATCAAAGCCCTGGAGAAAAAACGCCTCAAGCTAGAAACCGAATTAGGCAAAACTGCGCAAGTGATGATGGCCGTCAAAGCGCAGATGGATGCACTCAATACGCGCATAGAAAACTATAATCGACTGGAAGAATTTAGCGAATTTGAAGAGCTAGATTGGGCCAGCCTGGCGAGCGAGATTCAAGCTTTGCTTGAGCAAAGAGCCAGCCTCGCCGCCAGCTCCGACATCATGGCGCAATTGCAGAAACAACTGCAGTCTGCTGAAAAGGCCATCATCAAGACGGAAGAAGATTTAGACACTTACAAAGCCCAAGCTGCGCAAGTAGCGCTACGGCTGAGTAATAATCAAGAACACCAGCAGCAAATTCTATCCATTTTAGAAGAAAACTTAAGCAGTGCCGATACCGAATCGCTGTTTGAAAAATACCGCACACTGGCATTAGGCGAACACAGCATTACCCTGCTCTCTTGCGACAATTACGAACAAAAGCTGCGCGCCTGGCTACAAAATAATATTGATAAAGAAGAGCAAAAACTCAAGCGCTTGCGCGAGAAAATTCTGCAAGCGATGAATCAATTCAAAATTGAATTCAAATTGGAAACAGCAGAATTTGATGCAAGTATTGATGCTGGTTTTGAATATCAGAATTTACTCACGCAATTAAGTCTGGATGATTTACCGCGCTTTGAAGCGCGCTTCAAAGACATGCTCAATGTCAACACCATTAATGAGATCGCCAACTTCAATGCCCAGCTCGCGCGTGAACGTGAAACCATTAAGGAGCGCATCACCCACATCAATCTATCGCTGACCCAGATCGACTACAACCCCGGGCGTTACATCGTTTTAGAGTCGCAGATCAGCCCCGATGCGGAGATCCGCGACTTTCAGGCTGAGCTAAGAACCTGTACCGAAGGTGCGCTCACAGGATCGGATGAGGCGCAATATTCTGAAGCCAAATTTTTACAGGTGAAACGCATCATTGATCGTTTCCGTGGGCGCGATGGTTTGTCAGAAGCCGACAAACGCTGGACCACTAAAGTGACCGACGTACGTAATTGGTTTTTATTTGCGGCCAGTGAACGCTATCGCCTCGATGATACTGAGTTTGAACATTATTCTGATTCAGGTGGTAAATCCGGCGGGCAAAAAGAAAAGCTGGCCTACACTATTTTGGCGGCGAGTCTGGCCTATCAATTTGGTTTAGAGTGGGGCGCCAGCCGCTCACGCTCTTTCCGCTTTGTGGTGATTGATGAAGCCTTCGGGCGCGGTTCGGATGAGTCGGCGCAATACGGCTTGCGCCTGTTTGCCCAGCTCAATTTACAACTCTTGATCGTCACGCCTTTACAAAAAATTCATATCATAGAACCCTATGTCGCCCATGTCGGTTTTGTACATAATGAAGATGGCCGTAGTTCTAAATTGCGTAACTTGTCGATTGCCGAGTATAGACGAGAAAAAACGGCCTTGAGTGAAGTGCGTGCCTTAATCCAGCACCCAATACAGAAAACAATACCGCAACCTATACCGCAATGAATTGGAGCACCGAAAAGAGCTTAAAAGATCAAATCTTGCGCCTGTGGGAGCAAGGCGCATTGTTGCGGGCGACGCTAAGGCTTAGGGGAAATAATGACGCCGGGTTAGGCTCCCAGATGGACTTGGTGTTCCCGTATCGGCTGGCATTCAAAGCGCCAAGTTCAAGCGAACTATCGGATCATTTTGAAGAGGTCAGAAGCTGGATAGCCAAACTATCCGCCATCAAAGGACTACGCATAGAATGGCGTGAGCTCAATCATCGGATACTCGGCAAGCAAACAATCCCGCAAGCGATCTGGCTAGATACACTGAAAGACGCATTAACACTGATCGCGAAGCAAAAAGAAGCCAGCTGGTTTGACGAGATGGCGAGCGACACCGGCAACCGGCATCCTGAACTATTAGCCTGGCTAGATAGACGTCCACTACTCGCGCTTAGTTTGTATCAGGAATGGCCGCGTTTGCTAGACATCGTCAGTTGGATCAAGCTACACCCGCAGCCGGGCATTTATTTGCGCCAGATTGACATCGCTGGCGTGCATAGCAAATTCATAGAAAGCCAGCGCCGCGTATTAAGCGAGTTGTTTGATTTAGTTTTACCAGAATATGCGATTGAACAGGAATACTCGGGCATCAAACAATTTTCAGCGCGCTACGGTTTTCTCGACAAACCGCAACACATACGTTTCCGTAGCTTGGATAGCGCTTTAAATTTGATCGCGTCGACCCCACTGGCCGACCTCAGTATAGACAGTCACAATTTTGCAAAATTAAACCTGAGGCCGACGCGCGTCTTCATTACCGAAAACGAAACCAATTTTCTAGCCTTCCCCCAGTTCGCAAATTCACTGCTTATTTTTGGTGCTGGCTACGGTTGGGATGCCCTCGCTCATGCAGATTGGCTACAGCACTGCGAGATTTACTATTGGGGCGATATCGACACCCACGGTTTTGCCATACTCAACCAGTTACGCCATCGTTTTGCGCATGTGCGTTCGTTCTTGATGGATGAACGCACACTGCTGGCGCATCAAAATTTATGGGGGCGAGAAGAACAGCCTGTGAGCCATGCACTGCCGCTATTAAGTCAAGAGGAAGCGCAACTATTTAAGCGCTTGCAAGAGCATAGCCTGCAAGATCATCTGCGTTTAGAACAAGAACATATCCGTTTTAGTGCCTTGCAAGCAGCGCTAGCAAAGATACAATTAGTGCCACCCGCCAATAAGCACTAGCTTCAAGCCGCAAAATTAAGGCTTCCAGGGGGAGTATCGCCTCCCCCTATCTGCTTACGTATATATTACATGCGTAAATTAAACTCTGAAGCATATACCCTCCCCTAGTATCAACAAATGAAAGCGTCTAATAAAGATAGAATCGGCGCTGGTCATGACGCCGCTCCTAGCACCTGTGTCGGCTTTTTTTACACTACCAGACCAAAAAGTCTTCACAAAGAGGTAAGTAATTGATTTAAATCAATATATGCTTGTGGCATGTTTATTGCTAATGAGTTAATTAATGGCATTTTTCTTAATTCACAGGCCATTAGTTAAATTTAATCAACGTCACACTCAACGGGCCTCATTCAAAATGAAAAAAATTCTAATTAAGTTTGTACTTGCCGCCCTTGCCTTTGCTTCTTTTGCCGCTAATGCAAGTCTGGTAACCTGGGACTACCGGGGAAATATCACGGGCGCCACCGGTTACCCAGACTACCATGTCGGCGACGCGTTTCAGGTCTTGCTCAGTTTCGATACCAATGCCGCCATCCTCAATACCAAGCCGAGCAGAACCGAATTCGATCCTGCCAGCTTAATCATGGACTTTAAAATTGGCGGAACAAACTGGCAGCATATTGCCTACCAGGCCGCTAGTGGCGGCTTAATTTACTTGCGTAACAATCAAGCCAATCCGGATGCGGGCGCCGGACCAGAACTAGTGGATGGTCTGAGTTTTGGACTGAGCAGCACGGAATTTCCGAATGGAATCGCTTTGATCCTGCGCTCATTTGACCTCGACTCATTGAGCAGCGCACTATTACCAAGCACACCGTTCGCGCTGACAAATATTGCTGCGAATAACTTCCAGGATAGTGGAGATAATGCCACTGGAAAATTCTTTGCTGGAACTATCACCTCCGTCAATGCAGTGCCAGAACCAAGCACACTGGCGTCACTAGGCATAGGTTTATTCGCACTGGCTGCATTGGCTGCATTTGCACCACGCAAACGTGTATAAATGCGTCCTTGCTTTCATCCAACAGCGCGAGTACCTAAGGTATTAGGGGAGTATCGCGTACACCCATCGGCTTGCGCATAACTTACCTGGGCAAACTAGCTCAGAAGGCTGATACCCTCCCCTAGTATCGACAAATATCTAGCAATAAAAAAGCGCTGGCAATCAAATGCCAGCGCTTTTTTTAAGACCCAACACTACAAATTAATTATTAGGCGAAGGCGCTCACATCCAATTCAGCCTCGGTCTTGGCGATTACTTCTTCTTTGCTCACGCCAGTAGCCAGCTCTATTAATTTCAAACCCTGCGGTGTGACATCGATCACCGCCAGATCGGTGATGATGCGATTGACCACGGCGACACCGGTGAGTGGCAAATTGCAGGCTTTTAAAATTTTATGCGCATCGCCCTTGGCGACGTGTTCCATCAAGACCACCACACGGCCAACGCCTGCCACCAGATCCATCGCGCCGCCCATGCCTTTGACCATCTTGCCGGGTATCATCCAGTTAGCCAGATCACCGCCCTGGCTTACCTGCATCGCACCCAGGATCGCCAGATTAATTTTGCCGCCACGTATCATGGCAAAGGAATCGGCCGAGCTAAATATCGATGAACCAGGCAAGGTGGTAACGGTTTGCTTACCTGCATTGATGAGGTCGGCATCGACTTCATCTTCGCTAGGAAACGGGCCGATTCCTAGCAAGCCGTTTTCTGACTGCAACCAGACGTCCATGCCGGCAGGCACATGGTTGGCGACCATGGTTGGCAAACCTATGCCCAGATTAACGTAAAAACCATCTTGTAATTCTTGTGCTGCACGCGCAGCCATTTCGTCGCGATTCCATGCCATCTTATTTCTCCTGTTTATTTTTTTCTGGATTATGCGGGGCGAACGGTGCGCTGCTCTATGCGTTTTTCTGGCTGAGTATTGACCACGATACGTTGCACGTAGATACCAGGCGTATGAATTTCATCGGGATCGAGTTCGCCGATCTCGACCAGGACCTCGACCTCTGCCACCGTGATTTTACCCGCCATGGCGACGTTGGGATTAAAATTGCGCGCCGTTTTGCGGTACACCAGATTGCCAGCTTTATCGGCCTTGTAAGCCTTCACCAGCGAGACGTCGGACACCAGAGAGCGCTCCATCACATATTGCTGGCCGTCAAATTCGCGGATTTCCTTACCTTCGGCGACGATGGTGCCGACCCCAGTTTTAGTAAAGAAGGCCGGGATGCCGGCACCACCAGCGCGTAGCTTTTCGGCCAGCGTACCTTGCGGGGTAAATTCTAATTGCAATTCTCCGGCCAGATACTGGCGCTCGAATTCTTTGTTTTCACCGACATACGATGAAATCATTTTCTTGATTTGACGGGTAGTGAGCAACTGCCCCAGACCAAAGCCATCTACGCCGGCGTTGTTTGAAATTGCGGTCAGATTTTGCACGCCAGTATCACGCAGTGCAGCGATTAAGGCTTCAGGAATGCCGCACAAACCAAAACCACCAACCGCGATGGTCTGCCCATCTTTGACGATATCCGCAAGAGCGGATGCTGCATCAGGATATACCTTGTCCATAGCTGTCCCTTTTTTTAATTAAAATGTTTTTGCTAACCAGAAAAAAGATCTCAGCTGGCAATTGTGTGACACAGGATATGATGCTACGCTTGCGCGCGCAATACCGTAAAACTACCTGAGAAAGACCTTAAGCAAAATCGCCCCAGCGTTGTTGCACTCGCCTTGCCGTACTAGCGTACTGTCTTCGGCGGTGCGCCTAGCTGGAGCAATTTTGCGTAAGCCCTATAAGGAAAGGGCAAATTCAATTGCCTGCCAAATTGCACTACATCATCAAATTCAGGCAAACTCAGGCGAACTCAGCCAAACAAAGACTTACTCTAATCGAACTCTGCTCGGCACACAACACAGAAAACACCAGAAACTATGAATGCAGTGCGCGCTATCGATTTCGAATCCATTTTTCAATATGCACCGGTAGGTATGTGCGTCTCAGAAAATCGCATCATTCAGGCATGCAATGATGTCCTGGCCCAGATGTTCGGCTACCAGAAAGAGCAATTACTAGGGCAATCTTTCATTATCCTGTACCCAACTCCGGCCGAGTATGAACGCACTGGCGCACGGATTACACCGATCATGAATGCCAAAGGCCATTACTCGGATGAGCGCATCATGAAACGCGCCAGCGAAGAGCTATTTTGGTGCCATGTATCGGGGCGCGGCTTGCACAAAGAGGATGCGCATGCGGCAGGCATCTGGACCTTTGAAGACCTCAGCGCCAAGCGCCAGGTGTCGGCCGAACTGAGCCCCAGAGAGCGTGAAATTGCAGCGCTGTTGGTAGAGGGAAAAACCAGTAAATTAATCGCCAGGCAAGTCGAGCTCAGCCCGCGTACGGTAGAGATGCACAGAGCCAAATTAATGCGTAAATTTAACGCCGCTACCTCTAACGAACTGGTGAATAAACTCTTAAGACTAGGTAGTTAAGTGCACGCCCTAGTCTGAAGTTGTGCGACTCAGACTGCGACACGTTTGGGTTTCGCAGCGGCTTTCAACTCTTGTATTTTTTGGCGTATAGCCTCCGGCAGCGGCGCCGACTTTTCGGTTTTAGGATCAACCCAGACCACCTTCGCACCGCCCTCCGCATACAGTGCATAGCCATCGCCAACGCTGCGCATTTCTTGTATGGTCTCGATACTGCTACGACCAGCGGCACCAATAAAAGTGCAGACCTCGACCTGCCCCGGATATTTTAAAGCGCGCTTAAACGTACAATAGGCATTGACGATCACCGGCCCGTTACCCTTCTCATCGGGCAAGCAGCCCATCATCGTCAACCACTCTATTCTGGCTTGCTCCATATAGCGAAAATACACCGTGTTATTCACATGGCCCATGGCATCCATATCACCCCAACGGATCGGGATCGTGACTGTGTACACCAGTTTTTTTTCCGCTACTGCAGGCACTATCATTGCGCGCTCATCCCATCATCAGCAGTGACGATAGTGCCGTTTAAAAAGCGCGATTCTTCTGCCGCCAAGAGCAACAGCAAGCCATCCAAATCTTCCGGCAGGCCGACCCGTTTGCGTGGCAGCATCTCTATCAATTTTTGACCTTGCTCACTATTAAAGTGCTCGGCATTGATCTCGGTCGCAATATAGCCGGGGCAAATTGCATTGACGTTAATTCCAAACTTGCCCCACTCTACCGCCATCGCCTTAGTCATATGAATCACGCCGGCCTTACTCATGCAATACACGCCTATTTGCGGCAATACCCGCAAACCAGCGACCGAGGCGATATTGATGATGCGATGTTGTTTTTTATGGTCGCCCTTGTAGCGCGCGATCATGCGTTTGGCGGTTTCCTGTGCCACAAAAAAGGCACCGCGCTGATTGGTATCCATCACATAGGCATAATCTTCAGGGGTGACATCGACTAGTTTTTGGGTGGTAGAAACGCCTGAATTATTGATCAGAATATCGATGGGGCCGGCCTCAGTCTCGGCATGCGCAATCGCTGATTTAATGCTGGCGTAGTCGGTCACATCCAGAGCCACAACATGGGCCGCACCACCTTCAGCCTCGATCTCGGCGCGCAATTCTTTCAGTCTGTCGATGCGACGCGACGCCAGCACGACCTGAGCGCCAGCTTGCGCTAAAACTTTTGCAAAACGGGCGCCAAGGCCGCTAGAGGCACCGGTTACCAGTGCGATTTTGCCTTCAAAGTTGACTTCGATTCCCATTTAATTCTCCCACTCGTATATTCGAATAATCGTACTACTCTAATTGAAACGCTATGATGACATAGTCACCACGCCCCTGTTTTATAAATTACATCTTTCGCACGATTTTTACGGATAAATCGGGCTGCCAAGCATGAAATTACTGCATCTTATGCATCGCTCTGCGATAATTCTCTAGTTTTCGCTTGCCAACTCAGCTTACCGCTAGTTTCGGCACTGCTTGCAGAATCACTTCACAGCATATAACATGCTGACAACAAATAAGCACGTTCGTTCGTAAAATTTTTTAAAGCGATAAAAGCCATGACACAAAGTCTAGTTGAACAATTCGGTCCTCGCGATGCAATGGAATATGACGTCGTTATCGTAGGCGGCGGCCCTGCTGGCTTATCAGCTGCGATCAAATTAAAACAGTTAGCCGCAGAGACTGGACGCGAAGTCTCAGTCTGCGTACTGGAAAAAGGCGGGGAACCTGGCGCACATATTTTATCTGGCGCGGTCATGGATCCTAAGGCATTGAGCGAGCTTTTCCCTAACTGGAAAGAAATGGGCGCGCCACTCAACACCGAAGTGACGGAAGATCGTGTCTTGGTCCTGACCGAGAAGAAAGCCTATAAAACCCCTAATTGGATGCTGCCTAGCTGTTTTGAAAATCATGGCAACTACATCGTGTCACTGGCCAATGTCACGCGCTGGTTAGGACAGCAAGCCGAAACTTTGGGTGTGGAAGTTTTCCCAGGTTTTGCCGCTGCTGAGATTTTGTATAACGACGACGGCTCAGTCAAAGGTGTCGCGACTGGCAATATGGGCGTAGACAAACACGGTGCCGCCTCACCCGCCTTCCAGCTAGGTATGGAATTGCACGCCAAGTACACCTTGTTTGCCGAAGGAGCACGCGGCCATCTCGGCAAGCAAGTCATGGCCAAATATGACTTAAATAAGGGTAAAGATCCACAATCCTACGGCTTAGGTATCAAAGAGCTGTGGGAAATCGATCCTAAACAACATAAAGCGGGCTTAGTGGTGCACACCACAGGCTGGCCTATGATGGATCAATATAGTGGCTCGTTCTTATATCACCTGGAAAACAATCAGGTCGCAGTCGGCTACGTGGTTGGACTGGCGTATGAGAACCCATATATTTCTCCGTTTGAAGAATTTCAACGTTTCAAAACGCATCCGGCAATTCGCGGCTTCTTTGAAGGCGCGAAGCGTATTTCCTATGGTGCCCGTGCGATTACCGCCGGTGGTTTGCAATCATTACCAAAATTAGTGTTCCCGGGCGGCGCCTTGATAGGCTGCGATGCTGGCTTCCTCAACATGAGCCGCATCAAGGGTAGCCATGCCGCCATCAAGACCGGTATGCTGGCCGCTACAGCCGCGTTTGAGGCCCTGGGTGCACAACGCCAACATGATGAACTGAGCGCCTACGCGACAGCCTTTGAGCAGTCTTGGCTACACGAAGAGCTGTACACGGCGCGCAACGTAAAGCCTTTGCTGAAAAAAGGCACCTACGGCTCGCCACTGGTCTGGATAGATCAAATGATCTTACGCGGCAAAGCACCATGGACTTTGCATCACTCCAAGGCCGATCACGAGTGTCTGCGCCCTGCTGCTGATTTTAGCCCTATCGTCTATCCGAAACCTGACGGCAAATTGACTTTTGATCGTCTGTCATCGGTATTCATATCCAACACCAATCACGCCGAAGATCAGCCTGCTCATCTGACCTTGAAAGACGCCAGCGTTCCTGTTGCTATTAACCTAGCAACCTATGCCGGACCAGAAGCACGCTACTGCCCGGCTGGCGTGTATGAGTTTGTAAAAACCGATGAAGGCGCAGACCGCTTGCAGATCAACTCGCAAAATTGCGTGCATTGCAAAACTTGCGATATCAAAGATCCTAGCCAAAATATTATCTGGGTGACGCCTGAAGGTGGTGGTGGGCCGAATTATCCAAGCATGTAATCTGTTAGAGATATCTGCTGGAATAAAAAAGCCGCTATGAATTTAGCGGCTTTTTATTTCTTGGAACTTAAAAATGAGTAAAATTTTATTACTTCAGCTACCAACGCTCTTTAAGAATTTTCTCTAGCCAGAAGCAGCCTATTATGGTCTTCACATCAGTAATTTTCCCCAACTTCACCCACTCAAGCACTTGCGATAAGGGCGCTTTAAAGGTTTCCAAAAACTCCCCTTGGTCCAACTGTGCTTCGCCAGCCGTCAAACCCTGTGCCAGAAAAATATCCAGATGCTCGTCCGAATAAGCGATCGCATTGTGTATGGTGCACAGATAGCGCCAATCGGTAGCGATGTAGCCAGTTTCTTCACGCAATTCTCTTTTTGCACAGAGCAAGGGGTCTTCGCCAGCGTCAATTTTTCCAGCTGGGAATTCGAGAAAAACCCGATTTAGTGGATAGCGAAATTGGCGCTCCAGCAAGACTGAGCCATCTTCAAATAAGGGCAAGATCACCACGGCACCTGGATGCTTGATGTACTCGCGACTAACTTGTTGGCCGTCCGGCAGGCGTACGGTGTCTTTTTCTATTTGAAGAAAACTACCTTGATAAGCGCGCCTACTATCTGTTTGAACTTCCGCCAGATGCGGATTACTAGCGGGATCAAAATCTAACATGGCGAACTTATTTTTTTAGATAGCGATACACGAAGCCAGGAAAAGCGATCACCAGAAATAGACAGGCGGTGACCGCATAAAACTCCCAAGTCTGGATGAAGCGATTGCCAGTCGCCGTTTCGAGCATAAAGGCGAATCCACCCAAAATAAAATACAGGCTAATCAGCTCTAGCAAACGAAACCAGAATGGTTTCACAGGAAAGGCGCGCAAGGCGAGCATGCCAAAGCAGCGCTCATTAAAAAAGGGCAGGTTCGCTGCCAGCAAGGACAGCAAAATCAACAACCAACTAGCAGAAGTAAGATTCAAAACTAAGTCCTCTTGCTAATGACTTAGGAGGCCAATGTTTTGACGATGGCAGCGGAACATGCAGTCATCAAAGAGTCTGGCATTAAACCCAGCGCCAACACCGCCAGACCATTCACGCTTAAGACTATGCGCATGTCGGTATCAGCGACGATGACGCCTTGGTCAGCAGGCTCATCAAAATACATTAATTTAACTACGCGCAAATAGTAGAAGGCCCCGATCAAGGAGAACAGCACAGCCAGCACAGCCAACCAGATTTGCCCGGATGCCAACACCGCCTGCAGCACCGACAATTTTGCATAAAAGCCCATCAATGGTGGAATACCTGCCAAAGAGAACATCAGCAACAACATCACGAAGGCAAACCAAGGGCTACGTTTATTCAAGCCCTTCAGGTCGGACAGATTCTCGGCCTCAAAGCCAGAGCGCGCTAACAACATGATCACGCCAAAACTACCCAGGGTAGTCAGGACATAAGTAATGCTATAAAACATAGATGCACTATACGCATCTGCGGCCAAATTGATGTTGCCATTGGATACGCCTGACAACAGGCCCAATAACATGAAACCCATCTGAGAAATCGTAGAATATGCCAACATACGTTTCAAGTTGGTTTGCGCTATAGCAGTGATATTTCCTATTGCCATAGACAGCACCGCCAAGACCATCAGCATCTGTTGCCAATCAACTGCCCGAGGGAATAAACCTTCTACCAAAATACGGAAACATATCGCAAACGCCGCAAGTTTTGGCGCCCCACCCAGCAACAAAGTGACTGCCGTTGGTGAGCCTTGATACACGTCCGGAACCCACATATGGAAAGGCACGGTGCCCAGTTTAAAGGCCAGGCCAGAAACCACAAAGACGATACCGAATACCAAGATGGTTTTGTTCGCGGTAGGTGATGCCGCTGCCTTGGCAATCGCGCTCAAATCAAGGGTACCGGTTGCGCCATACAGCATGGAAATACCGTACAGTAAAAATCCTGAAGCCAAGGCCCCCAAGATGAAGTATTTCATGGCAGCTTCGGTCGACAGCGTATGCTCACGACGCAGTGCAACCAAGGCGTACAGCGACAAGGACATCAACTCCAAACCCAGATAAATAATCAGCAGATTATTTCCTGAAATCATGATCATCTGACCTAATAATGAGAACAAGGCCAGCACGTAAAATTCGCCACCCAACATACCGCTAGTCATACCTCTATCCGCCACATACTGCCTACCGTAAATCAAAGTCACACCGACTGCGATATAGGAAAACAATTTCAATAGATTCGACATAGGATCAGAGACAAACATATTGCTACTGATATACACGGTGCCGCCGTCAGAGTTAAGCATGGTCAATGCGCCGCACACCGTCAGGCTCAATAAACTGAGTACGTAGGTGATATTGCGTTTATCATCCGCAAGAAACATGTCGACCAAAAGAATAACGCAAATGGCCAGCAGCAGAAAGATTTCAGGATAAAGAGGTATCAGGTTCATATTATTTATTTGTACTAACATTTATCTGCACTTACGCGCAATGAGCGCAGCTCAGCAACTCAATAGATCAATCAGGGCGCAATTTTTGACACTGCGACATGCTTTAAAAGATCGCTCACTGATACTTGCATCGCATCAGTAAATGGCGCTGGATACAGTCCCATAGCGATGACTGCAATCGCCAAAATTCCCAGCATAAAAAATTCGCGTTTATTCAAATCAGTTAACTGTGCAACATGCTCATGCGTAATCGCACCAAATACCACGCGTTTTACCATCCATAAGGAATATGCAGCACCGAAAATCAAGGCTGTGGCGGCTAACATACCTATCCAGAAATTGTATTTTACGGCACCCAAGATCACCATAAATTCACCAACAAAACCGGAGGTTGCTGGCAAACCGCAGTTAGCCATGGAAAAAAGAACGAACAAAGCTGCAAATTTCGGCATGGTGTTCACCACCCCACCGTAGTCGACGATATTGCGGGAATGAACACGGTCATACAAGACACCAATACACAAGAACATCGCACCGGAAATAAAGCCATGCGAAATCATTTGTACGAGCGCGCCCTGCACTGACATGTCATTAAACATGAAAAATCCCAGGGTCACAAAACCCATATGCGCAATCGAGGAATATGCCACCAGTTTTTTCATATCGGTCTGAACCAAGGCGACCAGACCGATGTAAATAACGGCTATCAGGGATAGCGTGATCATGAAGCTAGACAAGTAATGGCTGGCGTCCGGCAAGATTGGTAAAGAAAAACGTAGGAAGCCATAAGCACCGAGTTTCAACATAATCGCCGCCAACACTACAGAACCACCGGTTGGTGCTTCTACGTGGGCATCCGGCAACCAGGTATGTACTGGCCACATAGGCACCTTGACCGCAAACGCCATCAAGAACGCAACGAATAAAAATATTTGTGTTTGAAACGGCAGCGCCAAACCATGCCACGCCAAGATATCAAAGGAATTACCTGCTTTCAAGTAGAGGTAAATGATAGCTACTAACGTCAGCAAGGACCCCATCAAAGTGTATAAAAAGAACTTAAACGCTGCATACACACGGTTCGGGCCACCCCAAACACCGACGATGATATACATAGGTATCAAGGTCGCTTCAAAAAACACATAGAACAACAGGCCATCAGTAGTGCAAAATACACCTATCATCAGGCCAGACAAAATCAGAAACGCGCCCATATATTGAGCAACCTGCTTCTCTATCACTTCCCAGGCGGCGATCACCACGATCACAGTGATGAAGGCAGTCAAAGGCACCAGCCAAAGCGAAACGCCGTCGATTCCCAATGCATAGAAAGCATTGATGCGCTCTATCCAGGCACTTTTTTCGACAAATTGCATGCCGTGTGCAAGATTATCAAAGCGACTCACCAGCGGCAGCGTGACGAGAAAACTCGCAATAGCGGCGATCAGGGAAACGCCACGCACCATACCAGCGTTGGTGTCGCGACCAAAGGCCAGGATAAAGAATCCGAAGGCGATAGGACACCAAATCGCCAGGCTTAATAAGTAAGAGTTTGACTGCATCATGATTTATTTTTTATGGACACTTATTTTGCGAACAGTAAAGGCAAGACGAAATACGTCAGGGATCCCAATACGCCTATTATCATTACGAAAGCATAGTGATAGATGTAGCCCGTCTGGAACAACCTCACCCCAGATGACAGCCAGCCAACTAATTTAGCACTACCATTCACGACCAAGCCATCGATCAGACCTTTATCGCCAAATTTCCAAAAGCCATCACCCAAGAGTCGGGCTCCGCCGGCAAAAACGATCTCATTGAATCTATCCAGATAATATTTGTTGTCCAACAAATTGTAGATAGGTGTCATATTTTTCTTGATCGCTGCCGGTATCGCTGGTTTGACCATGTAAAAAATATAGGAAGTCACAACACCACTTAGCGCCAACCAGAAAGGCAGGCTCGTTAATGCATGCACCGCCATTGCGATAGGTCCATGAAATTCATGCTTCAATTCTTCCATCGCCTGATGCGCTTCATCTACGACGATCACGCCTTTGAAAAACTCACCGAACAACATAGGTTCTATCGTCATGAATCCGACGATGACTGATGGAATCGCCAGCAATACCAATGGCAGCCAAACTACCATCGGCGATTCGTGTGGTTTCTGACCCGGAGCTAATCCATGATGCTCATCATGTGCATCGTGATCATCATGGGCATCGTGATCATGATGACCGTGATCGTGTGCCTTACCGAAGCGTTCTTCGCCATGAAATACAAGGAAATACATACGGAAAGAATAAAAAGCCGTCACAAAGACACCCGCTAACACAGCGAACTGGGCAAATCCAGCGCCCGCTAGATGGCTTGCCTGTACCGCTTCAATGATGCTGTCCTTAGAGTAAAAACCCGAGAAAAATGGGGTACCTATGAGCGCTAATGAGCCCAGCAAGGAAGTGATCCAAGTGATAGGCATGTATTTACGCAGCCCACCCATATTACGTATATCTTGGTCATGATGCATGCCAATTATCACTGAGCCGGCCGCCAGAAACAGCAGCGCCTTGAAGAAAGCGTGTGTCATCAAATGGAATACCGCAACCGAATACGCAGACGCGCCAAGTGCTACTGTCATATAACCTAACTGCGACAAAGTAGAGTAAGCAACGACACGTTTGATATCGTTCTGGATAATACCCAGAAATCCCATGAACAAGGCAGTGATAGAGCCGATGATCAAAATAAAGGATAAAGCAGTATCGGACAACTCAAACAAGGGTGACATACGCGCCACCATGAAAATACCCGCAGTTACCATCGTTGCCGCATGTATCAATGCAGAGATCGGTGTAGGACCTTCCATAGAGTCCGGCAACCAGACGTGCAAAGGAAATTGTGCTGATTTACCCATTGCGCCGATAAACAAGCAGATACAAGCGACCGTAATCAACATCCAGTCAGTACCAGGCAAAGTGAGGGCTAGCAATTGTTCTTTCTTTGCAAAAACCTCGGTGTAGTTCATGGATCCGGCGTAAGCGACCAACAAACCTATTCCTAGAATAAATCCAAAATCGCCGACACGGTTTACCAAGAATGCTTTCATGTTGGCGTAAATTGCCGTAGGTTTGGTATACCAAAATCCTATCAGCAAATAAGAAACCAAGCCAACCGCTTCCCAACCAAAGAACAACTGTAAGAAATT
The DNA here is from genome assembly GCF_003955735.1 of Undibacterium parvum. Taxonomy (NCBI): domain Bacteria; kingdom Pseudomonadati; phylum Pseudomonadota; class Betaproteobacteria; order Burkholderiales; family Oxalobacteraceae; genus Neoundibacterium; species Neoundibacterium parvum. The sequence continues at coordinate 367,533 of NZ_CP034464.1, forward strand.
ATTGCTCATCACCAGCATCAACATGGCGAAGGTGAAAAGCGAGATATAAGCGAAGAAGCGGTTATAACCTTCGTCTTCTTTCATATACCCTATTGTGTAGATATGCACCATCAGCGAAACAAAAGTCACCACGCACATCATCATCGCAGTCAGGCTATCGACTAAAAAGCCGACTTCCAACTTCAATCCACCGACATTCATCCACTGATACAAAGTGGCATTATAGCTAGCCCCATCCATCACTGCCGATAGAGTAAAACACGAGATGATAAAGGCGACCAGCACGCCAAGTATGGTGGCACTGTGCGACACAGTACGACCAACTAAATTACCGAAAAACTTAGTACCAAGCAAACCAGCAATAGCCGATCCTGCCAGAGGTGCCAGAGGTACAGCCAGTAGTAAATGTGGGTTAAGTTGCCCCGCCATGATGACCCTTTGTTATCTTATTACTTTTTTTAAATTGCTAGACTATGATGATTTTTTCGCGTCAAGATGAGCGAAATTCAGCACATCGATTACCCTTTGAGTGCATCCAAATCTTCAACATTGATCGTATCAAGATTGCGAAACAGCACCACCAATATCGCCAAACCAATAGCAGACTCAGCCGCGGCGACAGTCAAGATGAAAAAAACAAAAATCTGTCCAGCCACATCGCCCAAGTAATACGAAAATGCGATGAAATTCATATTGACGGCCAAAAGCATTAATTCTATCGCCATCAATAAAACGATGATGTTCTTACGATTTAGAAAAATTCCGATTATGGAAATGGCGAATAAAATCGCTCCCAAAATCAAAAAATGTGTCAGCGTTAAAGTCATTTTATGCCTCCGTCTTTTCTACAACGTTGAGGCGATCAGATTCAGCCTTCATGCTCACAATACGGATACGATCACTACGCTTAACCTTCAAGGCTTTCGCTGGGCTAAAGTACTTTGAATCTTTTCTGCGGCGTAAAGTCAAGGCGACCGCAGCCACAATGGCAAGTAGCAAGATGGCCGCAGCAATTTCAAAAGCTAAAGTGTACTGAGTGAAAATCGCGATACCTAAATTTTTTGTGTCGCCGATATGCTCAGAGGCTGCCGGAATATGATTGTCTGGACGCAAAAAGCCGCGCCACAATACAGCCGACATTTCCAGCACTATCACTACGCCGACACCAGCAGCGGCAGGAAAGTGACTCCAGAAACCTTCGCGCAATTTTGGCATATCAATATCAAGCATCATGACGACGAACAAGAACAAGACCATTACTGCACCGACATACACCAAGACCAAGACGATTGCGAGAAATTCGGCTTTCAGCAATAGCCATAGGCAGGCGGCTGTAAAAAACGACAACACCAAAAACAATGCCGAATGAACGGGACTGCGTGCGGTAATAACTAAGGTCGCAGACAATATCAAAATTGCTGAGAACACATAAAATAGAGCGGTTATAAATTCCATAGCCAGGCCAGATCCAATTTAACGGTAGGCTGCGTCAGCGGCGCGCGCTGCAGCAATCTCGGGTTCATAGCGGTCACCAACAGCGAGCAACATCTCTTTGGTGAAATACAGATCGCCACGTTTCTCACCGTGATACTCAAGCACGTGAGTCTCGACGATAGAATCAACTGGGCAAGACTCTTCACAAAAACCGCAGAAGATGCACTTAGTCAAATCGATGTCATAACGCGTGGTGCGACGACTACCGTCATCGCGCTGCTCTGACTCTATCGTAATCGCCATCGCCGGACAGACGGCTTCGCACAATTTACAAGCGATACAACGCTCTTCCCCATTCGGGTAACGACGCAAGGCATGCAGTCCACGAAAGCGCGGTGACTGCGGTGTTTTTTCCTCTGGGAATTGCACCGTGATTTTACGAGCGAACATATAACGCCCGGTCAAGGCAAAACCTTTAATCAATTCACGCAGCATCAGGCTGCTGAAAAAATCCTTAATTGCTTCCATTTTTAGCCTTTTACTTCCAAATATTCCAGGAGGTTTGCATCCAAGTCGCAACAATGACCAGATACACCAAAGTGAGCGGAATAAATACTTTCCAGCCTAGGCGCATGATCTGATCGTAACGATAGCGAGGAAAAGAAGCGCGCGCCCAAATAAACATAGACACGACCACAAATGTTTTCATTCCCAACCAGATCCAACCCGGTACCCAATTAAACACGATAGAGTCTAATGGTGCCGCCCAACCGCCCAGGAACATCAGGGAAGCCATAGCAGAAATTAAAATCATATTGGCGTATTCAGCCAAGAAGAACATGGCGAACGACATACCCGAATACTCAACCATGTGTCCTGCAACAATCTCAGATTCACCTTCCACTACGTCAAATGGGTGACGGTTAGTTTCGGCAATACCGGAAATGATATACACCACAAACATAGGCAACAACGGTAACCAATTCCAAGACAGGAAGTTGAGACCCATATCAGCGAAACGTCCATGCGTCTGCGCATTGACGATGTCTATCATATTCAGACTACCCGAGACCATCAACACAATCACCAAAACGAAGCCCATAGCGATTTCGTAGGACACCATCTGAGCTGAGGCGCGCATCGCTCCCAAAAACGCATATTTAGAATTGGAAGCCCAACCAGCGATGATCACGCCATACACTTCCATAGAAGTGATCGCCATAATCAACAACAAACCAGCATTGACGTTGGCCAAAACTGTTTCTGGACCAAATGGTATGACTGCCCAAGCTGCCAATGCCGGCATGATAGTCATAATCGGTGCTAACACGAACAAAACCTTGTTCGCCTTGGCTGGAATGATGATTTCTTTTAACAGCAGTTTTAAGGCATCCGCGATAGGCTGCAACAAGCCGGCCGGACCAACCCGATTGGGCCCTAAGCGTATATGCATCCAACCTATCATCTTGCGTTCCCACAAAGTCAGATAGGCAACACAGCCCATCACTGGCAAGGTGATGCAGATAATTTTAGTTAAGGTCCAGACTAAGGGCCACAAGCCTCCGAAAAGATTGAGACCGAAGGATTGGATAGTGGGCAAAAAGTTCATACTGCACGCTCCACGCTAATAGCACCAAACATTCCGCCCAAAGCTTGGGTCGCAACAACTCCCGCAGCAAGCCTAAGCACATTGTCTGGCAAGGCCTTATCTAGCGCAGCTGGCAATATGGCGACCGCATCGCCTTGCACTAGCTTCACGAAATCGCCGGCTGTTATTCCCAATTTAGCAAATTCAACACTGCTTAGCCATACATTGCCAGTCTTCGCGTCAGTGGTTCTCTGCAAAGACTCAGACCTTCTAACAATCGCATCTGTGCTGTAAATAGGCACATCAGAAACACGTTCCAGCCCGACTGGTGTATTCGACAGTGATGGTGCAATCGAAGAGAAATTATTCAACTTAGCTGAAAGATCCTTCACATCCTTACCCAACACCTCATCGCGTATCGCTTCTGAAGTTTCGAATTCGAAGCCATCCAAGCCAAGCAAATTACCTAAAACCCGCAACACTTTCCATGCCGGACGAGTGTCACCTAAAGGCTTCACGACACCATGAAAACTCTGTGCGCGGCCTTCACAATTGATGAAAGTCCCCGAAGTCTCAGTAAATGGCGACACCGGCAATAAGACATCAGCATAATCAGATGCGTGCTTAAATGCAGACAAGACGATCACCATCTCAGCCTGATTCAGAGCCAGTTTTGCCTGATGAGGATTTGCGCTATCGAACTCAGGCTCGGTGTTAAGCAAGACATAGGCTTTTTTCGGAGTACTAAAGAGTGAGCCCACATTGGCAACTGGCTTAGCATTTACCAAATAAGCGCCGACCGTATTCGCCGCTTCAGTCAGATAACCAAATCCTGCGCCGGAATTCTGTGCAATCCATTGGGCTAGAGCGTGAATTTTTGCAGCGTCGCTGTATTGTGCCGCGGCGTTACCGATAAATACGCCACTAGCAGCGGCTTCCGCACCAGCCAGCAAGCTTTGCGCAATTGCTTCAGCTGCGGATGAAACCTGTATAGACTCAAATCCTACTGGTTTTGCGATTTCTTTTTTGTTGGCAATTGCAACCGCGATTTCAGCCAAGAAAGCTAACCATGCAGATGGCGCTAAGATCGCTTTATTCGCAACTGGTATCAATAGATCGTCATCAGTGGCATGCAAAATACTCAGCTTTGCACCCATTTTGACAGCCTGACGCAAACGTGCCGCCAACAAAGGATGATCCTTGCGCAGGAAAGACCCGATCACAAACACGTTTTTCAGATGTCCGAAATCATTAATCGACATCCCCAACCAAGGCTTAATCTCAGCGCTGATAGAAAAATCGGCTTGACGCAAACGGAAATCTATATTTTCAGAACCTAAGCCACGCGTAATTTTTTGCGACAAAAAAAGCTCTTCCAATGTTGAATTTGCTGTCGCCACAGTGGCGATAGCATCCGCGCCATGCTCATGCTTAATATTACGCAAACCGTGCGCCACGTATTCAAGCGCTGTTTGCCAATCAGTTTCTTGCCATTGACCGCCCTGCTTAATCATAGGCTTGGTCAAACGCTCAGAGCTATTCAGGCCTTCGTAGGAGAACCTATCCTTGTCCGAAATCCAGCACTCATTGATCGCTTCATTTTCCAGAGGGACGACACGCATCACCTTATTGTTTTTTACCTGCACCGTCAGATTAGAACCCAGTCCATCGTGCGCGCTAATCGATTTGCGGCGAGACAATTCCCAGGTACGTGCAGAAAAACGGAAAGGCTTAGAGGTCAATGCGCCAACTGGGCACAGATCTATCATATTGCCCGACAACTCGGAATCAACGGTTTTACCAACAAAGGAAGTAATTTCCGCGTGCTCACCGCGACCAAGCATGCCTAATTCCATCACGCCAGCGATTTCCTGTCCGAAACGAACACAACGTGTGCAATGTATGCAGCGCGTCATTTCTTCCATGGAAATCAAAGGACCAACGTTCTTATGAAAAACCACGCGTTTTTCTTCTTGATAGCGTGAGCTCGTGCCGCCATAACCAACGGCAAGATCTTGCAACTGACACTCGCCGCCTTGATCGCAAACAGGGCAATCTAAAGGATGATTGATCAGCAAGAACTCCATCACGCCTTTTTGAGCAGTGATCGCCTTATCGCTATTGGAGCGAACGATCATACCTTGCGTCACAGGCGTGGCGCAGGCTGGCAATGGCTTAGGTGCTTTTTCAACCTCGACCAGACACATACGGCAATTTGCCGCAATAGATAATTTTTTGTGATAACAAAAATGAGGAATGTAAGTGCCAAGTTTATTGGCAGCATCCATTACCATGCTGCCCGCGGGCACTTCAACTTTTTTGCCGTCTATTTCGATTTCAACCATGGTTTACTCTGGGTGCGCTAAGCGAATAAAAATTCAAGCTGGCTTACATGTAAGTAGGAACCAAGCAATGCTTATGCTCGATGTGATATTCAAACTCTTCTCGGAAGTTCTTGATAAAGGCGCGAACCGGCATCGCAGCAGCATCACCAAGTGCGCAAATAGTGCGCCCCTGAATGTTGTCGGCGATAGAGTTCAGCATATCCAAATCATCAGGACGTCCTTGACCGTGCTCTATGCGATGCACCATGCGATACAACCAACCGGTACCTTCACGGCATGGTGTACATTGACCGCAAGATTCTTCAAAATAGAAGTAAGACAAACGCAGTAAAGACTTGACCATGCAACGGGTCTCATCCATCACAATCACGGCACCAGAACCGAGCATAGACCCGGCTTTGGCGATGGAATCATAATCCATGTCGGTTGCCATCATCACGTCAGCCGTCAACACTGGCATAGAGGAGCCGCCAGGAATAACCGCCTTCAGCTTTTTACCGTCGCGCATACCGCCAGCCAATTCCAACAAGGTGGCAAACGGCGTCCCCATAGGAACTTCATAATTACCCGGCTTGGCGACGTCGCCCGACATAGAGAAAATTTTAGTACCTCCGTTGTTTGGCTTACCCAGGGCGGCATATTTCTCACCCCCCATAGCCAGTACAAACGGCACGGCCGCAAAAGTTTCGGTGTTATTAATCGTCGTCGGCTTACCATACATGCCGAAACTGGCAGGAAAAGGAGGCTTAAAGCGCGGCTGTCCTTTTTTACCTTCTAAGGACTCCAACAATGCAGTTTCCTCACCGCAGATATAGGCGCCATAACCGTGGAAGGCATGCAACTGGAACGAGAATTCTGAACCATGAATTTTGTCGCCCAACATACCGGCAGCACGCGCTTCCTCAATCGCTTCTTCGAATCTATCGTAGTCAGCAAAAATTTCACCGTGTATATAGTTGTAGCCGACGGTGATTCCCATCGCGTAAGCACCGATGGCCATACCCTCGATCAGGGCATGCGGGTTATAACGAATGATATCTCTATCTTTAAAAGTACCTGGTTCGCCTTCATCCGTATTGCAGACCAAATATTTTTGACCAGGAAATTGACGCGGCATAAAACTCCACTTCAAGCCCGTAGGAAAACCTGCACCGCCGCGTCCGCGTAAAGAGGAAGCCTTCAACTCAGCAATCACTTGCTCAGGCGTGATTTTCTCGTCAAGTATGCGCTTGAGTGACTGATAGCCACCGCGTGCGACATAATCTTGCAAATGCCAATTTTTGCCATCAAGTCCAGCCAAAATCAGCGGCTTGATATGGCGATTGTGCAGACTCGTCATTATTTACCCGCCTCTTTCAATTCAGTGACCAAAGCATCGATTTTGTCATGCGACATCAAACTGCACATACGCTTATTATTTACCAACATTACAGGCGCATCACCGCAAGCGCCCATACATTCACCTTCAACCAAGGTAAACAAACCATCGGCGCTCGTTTCTTTGTATGCGAGACCTAATTTAGTTCTTAAATGATGCGCGGCACGCTCACCGCCAGACAAGGCGCAAGGCAAATTAGTGCATACGGAAATTTTATATTTCCCAACCGGCTTGGTGTTGTACATATTGTAAAACGTAGCAACTTCCTGCACCGCCACTGCTGGCATACCGATGTAATCCGCAACCACCTGCATCACTTCAGGTGACAACCAACTAGTTTCGTCTTGCGCAATTGCTAGCGCAGCCATCACGGCCGACTGTCTTTGATCGGCCGGAAATTTCGCCAATTCACGATCAATTTTTTTAAATGCTTGCTCTGATAAGACCATCGCTTTTTGCCTCAAATATCAACACGCGATTTGCATGTGATCATTTCTATCATCGATCAATTTCGCCAAACACAATATCTTGCGTACCAATGATGGTTACTGCATCCGCAATCATGTGCCCACTAGCCATTTCATTTAAACCTTGCAGATGCGCAAATCCTGGAGCACGAATTTTCAAACGGTAAGGCTTATTGGCGCCATCCGATACCATGTAGATACCAAACTCGCCTTTTGGATGCTCAACTGCCGCATACGCCTCACCTGCTGGCACATGAAAACCTTCTGAAAACAATTTGAAGTGATGGATCAATTCTTCCATATTCGACTTCATATTCACACGTGCTGGTGGCGCTACTTTAAGATTATTACTGATCACCGGACCGGCATTATTACGCAGCCACTCTACGCATTGCTTAATAATCCGATTCGACTGACGCATTTCTTCTACGCGCACCAAGTAGCGATCATAACTATCACCATTGACACCAACAGGGATATCAAAGTCCAGCAAGTCATACACTTCGTAAGGCTGCTTCTTACGCAAATCCCACTCAACACCAGAACCGCGCAACATCGCACCGGTAAAGCCCATGGCCTTGGCTCGCTCAGGCGAGACCACACCGATACCAACCAGTCGCTGCTTCCAAATACGATTATCCGTCAACAAGGTCTCGTATTCATCGACATAGGTCGGGAAACGGTTAGTGAAATCCTCAATGAAATCGAGCAAGGAACCTTGGCGATTTTCATTCAGCAAACGCATCGCCTTGTCGTTTTTCAACAGCGAAGCCTTATGCTTAGGCATTTCATTTGGCAGATCGCGATACACGCCACCCGGACGGTAATAGGCCGCATGCATACGAGCACCAGAAACCGCCTCATAACAATCCATCAAATCTTCACGCTCACGAAAAGCGTACAACATCACCGCCATCGCGCCGACGTCAAGTGAGTGGGCACCTATCCACAGCAAATGATTCAAGATACGGGTGATCTCGTCGAACATGACGCGTATGTACTGCGCACGCAAAGGCACTTCGAGACCCAACATCTTCTCGATTGCCATCACGTAGGCATGCTCATTACTCATCATGGAAACGTAATCAAGCCTGTCCATATACGGAACAGACTGCAAATATGTTTTTTGTTCTGCGAGTTTTTCGGTGGCACGATGCAATAAGCCGATATGCGGATCAGCGCGCTGTATCACCTCACCATCGAGCTCCAACACCAGACGCAATACACCATGGGCAGCAGGATGCTGCGGACCAAAGTTTAAGGTGTAATTTTTAATTTCAGCCATTAATTTTCCTTAACCCTTCATACCGTAATGCTCTTCACGAATCACACGCGGAGTATTCTCACGCGGCTCTATCGTCACCGGCTGATAGATAACTCTTTTTTGATCCGCGTCATAACGCATCTCAACATAACCAGAGACAGGGAAATCTTTACGGAAGGGATGACCGATAAAGCCATAATCAGTCAAAATACGACGCAAGTCATTATGTCCGTCAAACAAGATACCAAACAAATCAAAGGCTTCGCGCTCGTACCAATCAGCAGAACTCCAGACCTCAACCAATGAAGGCAGCAAGGGCATGTCATCATCAGCCGCAAACACCCTTACTCGTAGGCGCCAGTTATTCCTCAGAGACAGCAAATGCGAAACAGCAGCAAAACGCGCACCATCCCAAGCACCGTCAGCGTAAGTAGAATAATCCACGCCACACAAGTCAAGTAACTGTTCAAAGGCAGTGCTTGCGTCATCGCGCAAATCTATCATCGCCTGTAAATAATCAGCAGGAGCCAGAACCACGGTCAACTCACCAAAAGCGCTAAACGACTGGAGCAGTCTAGCGCCCAAGACATTTTTTACTGCCGCTTCAAGATTTTCAAATTTTGTAGTCATAGTATGAACTGCCTTTAATTAAGCCACTGAAGCACAAAATTTCACAGAAATTCGCAACATCAGCGCGCGATCGTATTCGTACGCTTAATTTTATTTTGCAACTGAATAACCCCGTAGATCAAAGCTTCAGCGGTCGGCGGACAACCCGGCACATAAATATCAACCGGGACAATGCGATCACAACCACGCACTACGGAATAAGAATAATGATAGTAACCACCACCATTGGCGCACGAACCCATGGAAATGACCCAACGCGGCTCCGCCATCTGATCGTACACCTTGCGTAAGGCTGGCGCCATTTTATTACACAAAGTACCAGCAACGATCATCACGTCAGACTGTCGCGGCGAAGGGCGAAACACCACACCAAAGCGATCCAAGTCATAACGTGAACAACCCGCGTGCATCATCTCTACCGCACAACAAGCCAGACCAAAGCTCATCGGCCACATAGACCCAGTGCGCGTCCAGTTAATCAGCTTATCGGCCGTCGTAGTGACGAAGCCTTCGTTGAGTACGCCTTCAATTGCCATAATCTATCACTCCCAATCCAGGGCGCCCTTTTTCCAGATATACCAAAAGCCCACCGCAAACTCAACAATAAAACCGAGCATGACCAAATACCCCATAAAACCAAGGTCACGCATTGCCACAGCCCACGGAAAGAAGAATGCCGTCTCCAAATCGAACAATATGAACAAAATAGCGACAAGATAGTAACGCACGTCAAATTTCATGCGCGCATCTTCAAACGCCTCAAAGCCACATTCATAGGGAGATGTTTTTTGACTGTCGGGTTTAAAAGGTGCTAGAACGCGACCCAAAACTTGCGGAACCACACCTACCGCAATGCCGACCAAAATAAAGAGAAGAACAGGGAAATAATTTTCGAGATTCACGATAGGTTCCCCGTATTTAAATGTCAGATTGAATAATTCGCATTATGATAACCGCAAATTTCAGAGCAGCATCACTTAGGAAGAATTCCTTGATCGAACTCAAGAGAAAAACTTAAGAAAAACTATTGGTGCCGACGACGAGACTCGAACTCGTACAGCTTTCGCCACTACCCCCTCAAGATAGCGTGTCTACCAATTTCACCACGTCGGCACAAGCGCTGCATTCTACTCTCTTCAGCCCAATTGTTCAACGCACAATTGCGGAAATTCAATCATTTTTACAGCGCAACACTAAAAAAATTTAAAATATTTTTTAAAATTTCTAATTATTTAGGAATTTGATTCGATTGCCCCGCTGCACTCGCTGGAACTGCAGTTACTGCAGCAGCAGAAGCGGCGGCAGGCGCAGTTTTTACCGAAGACAAATTATCCATAACACCGACAGAACTAGTGCGATGACCACCAATAAAAGTCAAAGCCAGGGTCGCACCAAAGAAAATCGCAGCGGCGATACCTGTAGACTTAGAAAGAAAGTTCGAAGAACCGGTCGCACCAAACAGACTGCCCGAAGCGCCAGAGCCAAAAGAGGCTCCCATATCCGCGCCCTTGCCGTGTTGCAGCAAGACCAAACCAATGATAGTCAACGCTGACAGAACCTGCACAACCACGACCAAAGTATAAAAATTTTGCATTCAAAACACCCAGTTAAATTAATTACCACATTAAAAACAACAACTACCAAAACATTCTTTACACGGCATTAATGATCGCAAGAAAGTCAACAGACTTCAGCGCAGCACCACCAATTAGACCACCATCAATATCCACCATCGCCAGCAACTCGCGCGCATTCTCTGGCTTCATACTTCCGCCATACAAAATCTGAACTTTCTGAGCCACCTCGTCCGAGCGCACCGCCAACTGAGCACGCAATACCGCATGCACATCCTGCGCCATTTGTGGCGTCGCGGTTTTACCGGTGCCAATTGCCCACACAGGCTCGTAGGCGACGACGATTTTAGCCAAGGCCGCATCATCCAACACATTAAGCACCGCCTGCAATTGCGCGCTCACGACAGCCTCGGTCTGACCCAACTCACGCTGCTCCAAAGTTTCACCGACGCAAACGATAGGCAAAATACCTGCAGCCAAGGCACGCAAGGTTTTTTGTGCCACCAACTCATTCGACTCATGATGATAGGCACGGCGCTCAGAGTGACCGAGAATCACATACTTACAAGCAAAATCATTGAGCATAGTCGCTGAAATTTCACCGGTGTAAGCACCTGCGGCATGCATAGACACATCCTGCGCACCCCAACTGATGCCACTACCCGCCAGCGACTCGGCGCACTGCGCCAAATACACAGCAGGAGCACACACCAATACATCACAAGACTGCCCCGCCATACCAGCCTTAAGCTCAGCGAGCAAGGCACTATTGGCAGCGAGGCTGCCATTCATTTTCCAATTACCAGCTATTAGTGTACGGCGCATAGCATTCTAAAATTTTATTAACCCTCTATTGTATCGTGAGCGCGGCGCAGGGGTCAAATTGAGCAGACCAGTTTCAAAACATTTCCATCGTCACAACAGGCCAAACAGCGCCAGTAAAACTCCGCAGAACGTGCAGGAAGCCAATATACTCCCCCTAGGTATTTTTCAATCACGCAATAAAGACGCGGGAAAACACTATGATTTACAATAAAAAGTAGGGAGTATATAAAACTTCTAGAAAAATCAGCGCAAATCTATCGCAAATCAAATTTGCAACATTATTTTACCGACATGCTGGCTACTCTCCATCAGACGATGCGCCTGCGCCGCCTGCTCCAAGGCAAAAACCTGGTAAATCACCGGCTTAATCGACTTAGCCTCCAGCAAGGGCCAGACCCGCACCAGCAATTGGCGCGCAATTGCAGCCTTAAAAGCAATAGAACGCGGCCTTAAAGTGGAACCAGTAATAGTTAAACGCCGCCGCAACACTTGCCCCATATCCAGCTCGGCACGGGCCCCACCCAGCAGCGCAATAATCGCCAGACGCCCATCATCGGCCAGACAATTGATTTCACGCGGCAAGTAGTCGCCCGCCACCATATCCAGGATTACATCCACCCCAACCCCAGCAGTCAGGGATTTAACGACCTCAGCAAAGTCCTCGTTGCGGTAATTAATCCCACGCTCTGCCCCCAAGCTCTCGGTAATACGGCATTTCTCATCCGTGCCAGCTGTGGCAAACACCCTATGACCAAGCACAGCCGCGATTTGTATTGCCGCTACCCCTATCCCTGAAGTGCCGCCCTGCACTAACAAGCTCTCGGCGCCCGACAATCTGGACAGGTCAAACAGATTGCTCCAGACGGTAAAATAATTTTCTGGCAAAGAGGCCGCCTCCAGCGCAGTCAATCCAGCCGGAATCGGCAAACACTGCAATACCGGCGCGACGCAATATTCGGCGTAGCCACCACCCTGCACCAGCGCGCAGACCTGATCACCCAACTTAAAATCACTGCCAGCCACATCACCAGCAACAATCTCGCCCGCCACTTCCAGACCCGGCAAATCGGAAGCGCCAGCAGGCACCGGATAATGCCCCATACGCTGAAACACATCGGGTCGATTGATACCAGCCGCCTGCACTTTAATCAGCACCTCCCCAGCACGCGGCTGCGGCACAGGGCGTTCGCATAACTGCAAGACTTCAGGTTTGCCATAGGCAGTAATTTCAATTGCTCGCATCAGAGTTCCCCTCGTAAAGATATGACTCTCAATAAAAAAGCCGCGCGCATTGACATGCGTACGGCTTTTATACACGACTTAGCAAAACCTGGCGATGAATGACTATGCACCCATCGCCATCGTATTACTGCTGTGCTTCTTGCGCTTGAGCTTCGACTTCAGCAGCGGCGGCTTTCATCGACAATTTGAAGCGACCGCGATCATCTGTTTCCAGAACCTTCACTTTAACTTGCTGACCTTCTTTGAGGTAGTCAGCAACTGCATTCACGCGTTCATTGGCGATCTGGCTGATGTGCAACAAACCATCTTTACCTGGCATGATTTGCACGATAGCGCCGAAATCCAACAACTTCAGAACGGTACCTTCGTAGACCTTGCCGACTTCAACTTCAGCTGTCAATTCTTGAATGCGACGCTTGGCTTCCTGGCCAGCCGCTGCATCCACCGAAGCGATCGTCACGATACCTTCATCGCTGATATCGATCTGAGTACCAGTCTCTTCAGTCAGAGCACGAATCACCGCGCCACCCTTACCGATAACATCACGGATTTTTTCTGGGTTGATCTTGACTGTGATCAGGCGTGGTGCGAAATCAGACAATTCAACATTGCCGACTGGCACAGCTTTTTGCATTTCACCGAGAATATGCACGCGGCCTTCTTTAGCTTGCGCCAGAGCGACTTGCATGATTTCTTTAGTGATACCCTGGATTTTAATATCCATTTGCAAAGCGGTGATACCAGCAGCAGTACCGGCAACTTTAAAGTCCATGTCACCGAGGTGATCTTCATCGCCCAAGATGTCAGTCAAGACTGCAAATTTATTGCCGTCTTTGATCAAGCCCATTGCGATACCCGCAACGTGCGCTTTCATAGGCACACCGGCATCCATCAAGGCTAAGCAACCACCACATACCGACGCCATTGAGGAAGAACCGTTAGACTCAGTAATTTCCGATACCAGACGTACCGAATAGCTGAAATCTTCCGGTGCTGGCATAGCAGCCAACAGAGCGCGCTTAGCCAAACGACCGTGACCAATTTCACGACGCTTAGGCGTACCAACACGGCCAGTTTCGCCAGTAGCAAACGGAGGCATGTTGTAATGCAGCATGAAGCGATCAGTGAACTCACCCATCAAAGCATCAATTTTTTGCTCGTCACGGGCAGTACCCAGAGTTGCAATCACTAAAGCCTGAGTTTCGCCACGTGTGAACAAGGCAGTACCATGGGTACGTGGCAAGACGCCAGTACGGATAGAAATAGGACGCACAGTGCGGGTATCACGACCATCGATGCGCGGCTCGCCATCCAAGATCTGGGAACGAACGATCTTCGCTTCCAGATCAAACATGACATTGCTAACATCCGCAGAATTTGGCGCATCGACACCAGCAGCTGCAGCTTGCTCAGCCAAAGTAGCAGAAATAACTGCACTAGCCGATTTCAATTGCTCAGTACGCGCTTGCTTTTCTTTGATCTGATAAGCAGCGCGCAACAGTGGCTCAGCCACGGCAGTTACTTGCGCGATCAAAACTTCATTCTTAGGCGCAGGCGCCCATTGCACTTCAGGCTTACCGCCTTCAGCAACCAGATCGTGAATCGCATCGATCACGGCCTTCATTTGCTCGTGACCGTAGACAACCGCGCCCAGCATGATTTCTTCAGACAATACTTTGGCTTCTGACTCAACCATCATCACTGCTTGTTCAGTACCAGCAACCACAAGATCCATCTCGGACAACTTCAACTGACTCGCAGTTGGGTTCAAGACGTAAGCACCATCAATGTAACCAACGCGTGCCGCGCCGATAGGACCATTGAAAGGAATACCAGAAATGCAGATCGCAGCAGAAGCGCCGATCATGGCAGCGATGTCCGGATCAATCTCAGGATTAACCGACAACACATGGATAATTACCTGAACTTCATTCAAGTAACCTTCAGGGAACAAAGGACGGATAGGACGATCGATCAAACGCGATGTCAGCGTTTCTTTTTCAGATGGACGGCCTTCACGCTTGAAGAAACCACCAGGAATACGGCCAGCCGCATAGGTTTTTTCCATGTAATCAACTGTCAAAGGGAAAAAATCTTGACCAGGTTTAGCGTCTTTTTTAGCAACAACAGTTGCCAAAACAACGGTATCTTCGATGGAGACTAAGACTGCACCAGAAGCTTGACGAGCGATCTCGCCGGTTTCCAGGGTCACTTGATGTTGACCGTACTGGAAGGTTTTCGTAACTTTATTAAACACAATATATCCTTTCGAATTTTCCAACAGATTTTCAGGCGCTGTCGTTCACCTCACCACAAGCAGCCAAATGGCCGCCCTATTACCAACTCTAATACCAACTCCAACTGCCAAACAACCGAACTACCAAAACACCAGATAAGCAAAAAGCCTGCGTCAGCTAAACTGAGGCAGGCTTTTTACTATAAATTTTTTGCTAAAATCAGCAAGAATTACTTACGCAAGCCGAGTTTTTCGATCAGTGAGCGATAGCGATTCAAATCTTTACCTTTGAGGTAAGACAACAAGCTCTTACGACGGTTAACCATCATGATCAAACCACGACGTGAGTGGTGATCTTTGTTGTGAGCTTTAAAGTGACCATTCAGGTCATTGATACGTGCAGTCAACAAAGCAACTTGCACTTCTGGGGATCCGGTGTCGTTTTGACCGCGGGCATTGTCCGCAACGATAGCGGCCTTTGCTGTTTTTTCAATAGTCATGATTTTCCTTTTACATGCGGTAACAAGAGTAAAAATTAATTCAACCCTCATTATCGTGCTTACTTTTTACAAGATAACAATCCCATCGGAATGATGAGATCTGCGACTATAGCATGAAAATTACGCAAATTCAAATACTTGCATGCGTAAAAAGGATGATCGCTTAAGATTAAATCTCACCACAGGCGATCACCCTGGCAGGCAAACTAGATTTGCGGATTGAGCTTCTCAGACTTAGAGTGCAGTTTATTCAGCGCCGACAAATACGCCTTGGCAGATGCCACCACGATATCCGGATCCGCCCCGACCCCATTGACGATACGCCCAGCCTTAGACAAACGCATCGTCACTTCGCCCTGAGACTGAGTACCGGTGGTAATTGCATTGACTGAAAATAACAGCAACTCAGAGCCACTCTGGGTCAGCGACTCGATCGCATTAACGATGGCGTCGACCGGCCCATTACCTGTGCCTTCACAGCTGACCTCCTCGCCAGCGATAGAAAATACCACCTTGGCCGTTGGCCGCTCACCGGTCTCAGAATGCTGCGCCAAAGACACGTAGCGATATTGTTCGTTGCCATGCGCATGCTCTTCATCCGACACCAGAGACATGATGTCTTCATCGAAAATTTCCGATTTTTTATCGGCCAATTCTTTAAAGCGTGCGAATGCCGCATTCACTTCAGTCTCAGATTCCAAGGCTATGCCTAATTCTTGCAGGCGTTGCTTAAACGCATTGCGGCCCGACAATTTACCCAAGACTATTTTATTCGCGGCCCAGCCTACATCTTCGGCCCGCATAATTTCATAAGTATCGCGCGCCTTCAAGATGCCATCCTGATGAATGCCGGAAGCATGCGCAAAGGCGTTAGCGCCGACCACGGCCTTATTTGGCTGCACCGCGAAACCGGTGATTTGCGAGACCAGTTTTGAAGTCGCCACGATTTGTGTCGTATCAATACCAAAATCAAGATTGAAATAATCCTTGCGGGTACGCACCGCCATCACGATTTCTTCCAGCGCGGTATTGCCGGCGCGCTCACCGAGACCATTAATCGTACATTCAACCTGACGCGCGCCGCCTATCATGACGCCGGCCAGAGAATTGGCCACCGCCATACCCAAATCGTTGTGGCAATGCACCGACCAAATCACCTTATCGGAATTGGGAATGCGTTCGCGTAAAGTTTTCAGGGTGTTACCGTACAACTCAGGCACGCCATAGCCGACTGTATCGGCAAAATTAATCGTGGTCGCGCCCTCTTTGATGACAGCCTCAATCACACGACACAAAAAATCGATGTCGGAGCGACTCGCATCTTCCGGACTAAATTCGACGTCATCGGTAAAGGTACGGGCATAGCGCACCGCTTGCTTGGCTTGCTCCAGTACCTGATCCGGACTCATGCGCAACTTCATTTCCATATGCAAAGGCGAGGTCGCGATGAAGGTATGGATACGCTTACGCTCAGCGCCAGCCAAAGCCTCGGCGGCACGCGCGATATCTCGGTCGTTGGCACGCGACAGGGAACAGATAATCGGTTCGCGCACCGCTAAAGAAATCGCCTTAATCGATTCAAAATCACCTTGCGAGGCCGCCGCAAAACCAGCTTCGATCACATCGACTTTCAGACGCTCTAGCTGACGTGCGATACGCACTTTTTCATCCTTGGTCATTGAAGCGCCGGGGGATTGCTCGCCATCACGCAAGGTGGTATCGAATATGATGAGTTTGTCTGCCATGTCTGCTCTCCAGAGAATTTATTGCAAAAAGTGATGTTTGAAATGCGCTTGAATTACGATTGATACTGTTCTGAATACTCTTACTCCTATCCTTGCAAAACACACACGGATGGGGAGACTACTCAGATTGTGGGGGTATGAGATTGTGCGCGTTACCGCACTAGTAGATTTAGTGCAGTTAGCACCAGCAACGACAGCAGGCCTGATAGGCCTGTCTTAGCTGGTGTAACGAGAGGGGTGAATGCGAAGTTCATGGGACGACTATAAACGCGATTGGCAAAAAGCGCAAGGACAAGTCACTGAAAAGTGCAAGAATATGTGGCAACGTAACGACCAGCACTGCATCGCTGCGGCAAAAAAAAATCCACGCATGTCACGTGGATTTAATCGCTGGGAAATCTAGAAAAATCTACTTATCTCTACTTGTGGTCTTCAGTCGTCTGCACAATACTGATGGGACGACCACTACGCCAGCGCCACAACAAGACCGCGTAGCCTGATAAGCCATACATGACGAATAAACCGAACAAAACCCTAGGTGGATCGCTGACGATCGCCACATAGCCGAGCAAGATCAAAAATGGCGCAACGAAAGGCACGGATTTGCGCATATTCACGTCTTTAAAACTATAGAAAGGCACATTGGTTACCATCGTTAAACCGGCAAACAAGGTAATACTCCAGGCGCTCCAGCTCAGTTCCGCCCCTTTAAAATGCAAGTCATCCATCAATAAGATAAAACCGGCCACCAGTGCGGCCGCAGCGGGACTAGGCAAACCCTGAAAATATTTCTTATCGACCACCGCGATATTTGTATTGAAACGCGCCAGACGCAAAGCGGCACAGGCGCAATACACGAAAGCCGCCAACCAACCTAGCTTTCCCATACCCTTGAGTGACCATTCAAACACCACCAGCGCTGGCGCCGCACCGAAAGAAATCATGTCCGACAAGCTATCGTATTGCGCGCCGAATTCGCTCTGGGTATTGGTCATGCGCGCCACCCGCCCATCCAGACTATCGAGCACCATAGCCACAAAGATCGCCAAGGCGGCATGTTCAAAGCGTTGCGTCATCGCCATCACGATGGCATAAAAGCCGCAAAACAAGGCCGCCGTAGTAAAGGCATTGGGCAACAGATAAATACCGCGCCGTGGTTTAACGGGCGAACCCAGATCATCGGCTTGCGTAGATTGATTGCCTGACAGCTTGGTTTTTCTGGCACCGCGCGGGAACAACTTAAAACTGCCCTTGGGCTGACGTTTTTTAAATGAGGACATGCGTCTATTCTAGGTAGATGAGGATAGTGACCAGGCACCATCACAGCGAATTAATCGCATTGACCGCGCAATTGCACGGCAACTAAGAGGCTGGAGTATAACCGCGATTGACGCGAAGTAAAACCATGCGCGAAGTCAACATCGAACCTGCACCACTTAAAACCCCAATTCAAACACGCAATGTGGATGCGGCCTGCAGGCCAATAATGGTCTGCAGGCCACACGGGTATTGCGCACTCGGTTTTTAAAACTAGTAATTCAAGTTACAAAGCTTGTTTCAGCTGCTCCAAAATTGCTGGATTTTCCAAAGTCGAAATATCCTGAGTAATTTCTTCACCCTTGGCGAGTACACGCAACAAGCGACGCATGATTTTGCCGGAACGGGTTTTTGGCAGATTGTCACCGAAACGAATTTCTTTCGGTTTAGCAATCGGACCTATCTCCTTGGCGACCCAGTTACGCAACTCGGTGGCGATTTGCTTGGCCTCGTCACCGGTAGGACGGCTACGTTTCAAGACCACGAAGGCGCAGATCGATTCACCGGTGGTCTCGTCTGGCTTCCCGACCACCGCCGCCTCGGCCACCATAGGATGAGCCACCAGCGCCGATTCGATTTCCATCGTGCCCATGCGGTGACCGGAGACATTCAAGACATCATCGATACGACCGGTGATGGTGAAATAGCCGGTGTCTTTATTGCGGATCGCGCCATCACCGGCCAGATACACCTTACCGCCGAATTCTTCCGGGAAATAACTCTTCTTGAAACGTTCATCATCGCCCCAGATGGTGCGTATCATCGATGGCCAAGGACGTTTAACCACCAAAATACCGCCCTGCCCGTTCGGCAAATCATGACCAGTTTCATCCACGATGGCGGCCATAATGCCCGGCAAAGCTAAGGTGCAAGAACCTGGCACCAAAGGTGTCGCGCCTGGCAAAGGCGTCATCATATGGCCACCCGTTTCGGTTTGCCAGAAGGTATCAACCACTGGGCATTTCTCGCCGCCGATATTTTTGTAGTACCACATCCAGGCTTCCGGATTAATCGGCTCGCCGACCGAGCCCAGCAAGCGCAAGGACGACAAATCATATTTATTCGGATGGATAGTGGCGTCACCGTCAGCCGCCTTGATCAGCGAGCGGATCGCGGTCGGCGCGGTGTAAAAAATCGTCGCTTTATGCTTTTGTATCATGTCCCAGAAACGGCCGGCATTCGGGTAAGTCGGGATGCCCTCAAACACGATTTCGGTCGCGCCCACGGCTAGCGGGCCATAAGTGATGTAGGTGTGGCCGGTGACCCAGCCAATATCGGCGGTACACCAGAACACGTCATTGGGCTTGATGTCGAAGGTCCACTTCATGGTCAGCATGGCCCACAACAAATAGCCGCCGCTAGAATGCTGCACGCCCTTAGGCTTACCAGTAGAACCAGAGGTGTAAAGAATAAACAGCGGGTGCTCGGCGCTGACCCATTCAGGCTCGCACACGGCAGATTGGCCAGCCACCAGATCGTGCATCCAGCGATCACGTCCACCCGCCATAGTCACTTCGCCGCCGGTGCGTTGATACACCACGACGTTTCTAACTTTCTGGCAATCGCCCAGCGCCAGCGCTTCATCAACGATGGCTTTTAAAGGCAGATGTTTGCCGCCGCGCACTTGCTGATCGGCAGTAATCACCATCACCGCGCCGACGTCGACGATGCGCTCTTGCAGGGATTTCGCTGAGAAGCCACCGAACACCACAGAGTGGGTGGCACCGATACGGGCGCAGGCTTGCATTGCCACCACGCCTTCGACTGACATAGGCATGTAGATCACCACGCGGTCGCCCTTGCCTACGCCTAGCGACTTTAAGCCGTTAGCGAACTGACAGACTTTTTGATGTAATTCGGTATAGCTAACTTTAGTAACTTCGCCGCCATCGGCTTCAAACACCAAGGCGACTTTGTCGCCCAGGCCTTTTTGCAGATTCACATCCAGGCAGTTGTAAGAGACATTGAGCAGACCGTCTTCAAACCATTTATACAGCGGCGCTTGCGTTTCATCCAGGGTCGTGCTGAACGGCTTATACCAATGCAGATTCTCGCGTGCCAGCCTGGCCCAGAAACCTTCATAATCCTGTTCCGCCTCAGCGCATAGCGCGTAATAGGCATCCATACCAGAAATAGTGGCATCTGCAGCAAACGCTGCCGGTGGAGGGAAAATACGTGATTCAGCTTTTACAGGATCGAGGTCTGACATTGATATCTCCAACTGGTTTATTGTGATTTATTTTAAAACGACAAACATGAACTAGACAGCTCCACCTTAGTCTTGCAGACTTACCCAAGCCTTACGTCAAAGTGCTAAAACGATAATACCACAACAATACCATTTATCCGCAAGTGGCTTACCGCAATATCTGCGTCAGTGTAAAATACTGCCAACTTGCGTCGCGCAGATCAAAACGGCGGCACACTATAAGGCGACTGGTACTCCCTAATGCTGTTCAGTTAAGCTCCAATCCGACTAGGTGTCATCCCTGCGTAGGCAGGGATCCAGTGTCTTTAGGCTTTTACGCCGCTGGATTCCCGCTTTCGCGGGAATGACGATACGTAGGACAAAGTTTAACTGAACGGCATTAACTGGTACTCCCCGCGAATTGCATTAGACGTAAATACTGAGAGCTAACACCCGCGCCAACGCCAAGGATGCAATCGAACCACGCATTAATCAGCTACAAAATTTTAAGCAAGCACGATTTTTTTACCTAGCCCAGAGCCAAATCATGACTATCATCAAGCAAGACGATCTGATCGAATCCATCGCCGCCGCACTGCAGTACATCAGCTACTATCATCCGGCTGACTACATCGCCCATCTGGCGCGCGCCTACGAGACAGAACAAAGCCCGGCCGCCAAGGATGCGATTGCCCAGATCCTGACCAACTCGCGCATGTGCGCCGAAGGCCGTCGCCCGATTTGCCAGGACACCGGCATCGTCAATGTGTTCTTAAAAATCGGTATGGGCGTGCGCTTTGAAGGTTTTAGCGGCTCCATTACCGACGCCGTCAATGAAGGTGTGCGTCAGGGTTACAACAATCCCGACAACGTGTTGCGCGCCTCTATCGTGGCAGACCCTTTGTTTGATCGCAAAAACACCAAGGACAATACGCCAGCGGTAGTCCACATGGAACTGGTACCAGGCAATACGGTCGACGTACAAGTAGCAGCCAAGGGCGGCGGATCAGAAAACAAGACCAAGTTCGTCATGCTCAACCCATCTGATTCATTGATAGACTGGGTCATGAAAACCGTACCGACCATGGGCGCTGGCTGGTGCCCGCCTGGCATGCTGGGCATAGGCATAGGTGGTACTGCAGAAAAAGCCATGCTGATGGCGAAAGAATCCTTGATGGAAGACATCAACATGTACGAGCTGAAATTACGCGGCCCGCAAAACAAGACCGAAGAGCTGCGCATAGAATTGTGCGACAAGATCAATGCCCTAGGCATAGGCGCACAAGGTCTGGGCGGTTTGACCACCGTGCTCGACGTCAAGATCAATATGTACCCTACCCACGCAGCTTCCAAACCAGTGGCCATGATCCCTAACTGCGCCGCGACCCGTCACGGTCACTTTGTGCTGGACGGTTCTGGCCCGGTCTACATGACGCCACCAGCGCTATCTAGCTGGCCGGATGTGCACTGGGTTGCCGATACCGAAAAATCCAAACGCATCGATCTCAATACATTAAGCAAAGAAGAAGTCGCTTCCTGGACCCCAGGCCAGACTTTACTGCTGAACGGCAAAATGCTGACCGGCCGCGATGCCGCCCACAAGCGCATCCAGGACATGCTGGCCAAGGGCGAAACCCTGCCGGTAGATTTCACCAACCGCGTGATCTACTATGTCGGCCCGGTCGATCCTGTGCGTGACGAAGCGGTAGGCCCTGCCGGCCCGACTACGGCGACCCGCATGGATAGCTTTACCGACATGATGTTAGAAAAAACCGGCTTGATCTCTATGATAGGCAAGGCAGAGCGCGGCCCAGCTGCCATTGCATCGATCAAACAACATGGTTCGGCCTATCTGATGGCAGTGGGCGGCGCCGCCTACCTGGTATCAAAAGCCATCAAGACCGCCAAGGTGGTGGGCTTTGCCGATCTGGGTATGGAAGCGATTTACGAGTTTGATGTCGTCGATATGCCAGTCACAGTAGCGGTTGATTCCAAAGGCACCTCGGTGCACACCACCGGCCCGAAAGAATGGCAAGCCAAGATAGGCATCATCCCGGTTGCCTGATTTGTCTGCCATTTCTGCCATTAACACCTTAGCTGAGACTACAGCTATCAAACACCCCGGGCAGCCAGTCGGGGTGTTTGATTCTGGCGTGGGCGGCCTCTCGGTGCTGGCACATATACGCCAGCAGCTGCC
This sequence comes from Undibacterium parvum, assembly GCF_003955735.1. Lineage (NCBI taxonomy): Bacteria > Pseudomonadati > Pseudomonadota > Betaproteobacteria > Burkholderiales > Oxalobacteraceae > Neoundibacterium > Neoundibacterium parvum. The sequence continues at coordinate 390,463 of NZ_CP034464.1, forward strand.
GGGCGAACAGCTGATCTACTTTGCAGATTCTGGCTTCGCGCCTTACGGCGAAAAATCGGATGAGGTGCTGATAGAACGCAGTCTGGCAGTTGCCGAATTTTTACTCACGCATCACATCAAGGCGCTGGTGATTGCCTGCAATACCGCCACCGCCGCGGCGGTAGCTACCTTACGCCAGCGCTACCCCGAGCTGATCATCATAGGCATGGAGCCGGGCTTAAAACCGGCGGCGCTGCACAGCGTATCGAAGGTGGTCGGCGTATTAGCCACCAAGAGCACCTTGCAAAGTCAAAAATTTAGCCAGTTACGCGACCAGCTCAGCGTCGAAACCGGCGTCAACTTTATCGCGCAAGCCTGCATAGGTTTAGTCAACCAAATTGAAAAAGCCGAGCTGCATTCTGCCGAAACCCTGCAACTGGTGCGCCGCTACGTCGCGCCGCTACTCGCGCAAGGCGCCGATACGCTAGTACTAGGCTGCACCCACTACCCCTTTATCGCTCATCTGATTCGTCAAGTTGTGGCAGAAAACCAGCCAGACGCCAAGCTAGACGCAGTGCGCCTGATAGACACCGGCGAAGCGGTCGCCAGACGTCTGCACAAACTACTAGAGCAGCAAGGTCTACTCAACACCCAGCCATCCGCTGCGATAAGCAGCACAGCGCTAAACACCTACACCACAGGCAGCACCAGCAACCTGGAACACGCACTACAGCACATGCTGGGCTTGCGCGCCGACCAGTACCAGCTCAGCGCCCTGGCATAAGACCAGCGCCAGCGCGCCCGCCAAAACCAAACAATTTCAAACAGGACCTAGCCCGAGACCCATATCCCATGCGGGTTTGCGGGCAGATGCCGCCAGCAGCCGCATAGAATATGCGCACTGGGCTTGCCTGTTTAAAAAATTTTGATTGAATCGCGGCTGGCTGGGTGGCCACGCTTTTGTGTCCACGCCGAGATAACCCGACAAGACTGCATGCAAGGATGTTTTGGTTTGATGGAGCTTAAGCTGATGTGTTGTTGCTTGCCCCTTACGCGTGGGCACGATGATGCTTGTGCCCACCCGCCGCCTCTTCTTTTAAGAAAATGCCGAATCAAAAAGGGATCAAAGCGGAATCAAATCGGAATCGAAAGGCGCAGCGCCAATTCAAAATTTCAGATGCTACTCCCCGCATATTGGTTTATTATTTTGCCAATCGCTAGACAACAGCATGCTCAGTCCAACGTCTAGAATTTTTTTGCAATCCTTCATTTCTTGAAAGAATCACATGGCAAGCGCAGAATTTGGAACAGTCTTTTTTGATGAAATAACACTCGCCAATTTTGATGGCGAGAAATGGTCAGACACTCGCTTTGGCCCTAGCGACCACCTGCCGCTACACCCAGCTTCGCACGTTTTACACTATGCCAGTACCTGTTTTGAAGGCATGAAGGCGTTTCGTGCGGCCGATGGTGCGGTCTGCGTTTTTCGCATCGACGACCATATCAAGCGCATGCAAAACAGCGCAGCGTCTTTGTATCTGCCGGTTCCTGATGCTGTGCAATTAAAGGCGATGATTTTAGATTTGCTAAAAAAGTACAAAGCTCAGGTCCCGGCCTTCCCTGGCTCCGCCTATATCCGCCCTACCCTGATCGGCACCGATCCCTCGATCGGCCGCGCTGCCGCACCGACCAGCACCGCGCTGCTGTATGTCTTGATCTCACCAGTGGGAGATTACTTCTCGGCCGACGCCACCATGCGCGTGTTGTTAGACACAGAAAACCAACGCTGCGCACCCCACTTTGGCAGCGTCAAATCCGGTGGCAATTACGCCAGTGCTTTGGGCTTAATCCAGAAAGCCAAAGAAAAATACAATACCGCCCAAGTGATTTTTGCACCGAATGGCGACGTACAAGAAACCGGTGCCGCCAATTGCCTCTTAATCAGCGATACTGAACTGCTAACGAAGCCTTTGAACAGCGAATTTTTACCCGGCATCACGCGTGACTCTTTGCTCAAAGTAGCGGCTAAATTAGGCTACCAAGTTACTGAGCGCAATATCTCGGCCAATGAATTAATCGAGTGGATCAAGACCGGCGAAGTCGCCTTGTCGGGCACCGCTGCGGTGTTGGCACCGGTCGGTGAGATCGTTTATCAAGATCAAACCCACACGGTGAATCAAGGCAAAGAAGCGGTCAATTCAAAACGCCTGCGCAAGTATCTGAACGATATTCAGCAAGGGATAGAAGAAGATACTTTTAACTGGATTACTAAGATTTGATTTTCTTGGCTTAGTCTAGCCAAGCAAGCGCTGGGGTGGCTGCGATTTTGCCATGCCCAGCCTAGCCCTAATCACTGCACAAGCGGGCTAGCCTTATGCCCGCCGACTTTTTTTTGCGCTATCGCTAGTTATCAACAAATACGTCCACATCCGTTCACATCACCCTACTCGCCGTTCGCACTGTCTCGTTTTCATAGGCACCTGCCCGCACGCGCATATTCCATGCGGGTTTACGGGCAGATGCCGCCAGCGGGCGCGTGGAATATGCGCGCTGGGCTGGCCTGCTTTTAGAATTTACCTCAGCAGGCTAGCGCGCCGGCCTTCCATCACAAAGAAATCCCGCATTATTTATTTTTAAGATAATATTGACATCTTTACATAGCGCGGAGGCTTTATGGAAAATTCCAGGGGTATCTCCTTGCGATGGGGCTTGGCCTTGATTATTTTCTTAAGCCTGCTCGTGCCCAGCAGTATCATCGTTGCGCTCGCCTATCAGGCTCTGTATGCCCAGACCCGCGACCAGGCGATACTTGCGGTGGGTGCGGCATCGCAAAGTCGCTACGAAAGCTTAAAACTGCGATTGCAGGCGATACAGGGGCGTACCGATACTGCCTTAATCGAATTACAGAAACACTGCGTTTCATTCACCACAAACCCGGCTTGCTACAAAACCGAATTACTCAGTCTACTGGCTCACGAAGACGCCGAGACGGTGATACTGCTCGCACCCGATGGCGCCCCCCTGCTGCTCGGCGCTAACCCTACGCTAGCGCTGGAAAATATCGCTTTCGCCCAAGGCCAACTCGCTTATTTTACGCCGCGGGTAGCGGGCAGTATCCCAAGTTTTTTTCTTCAAGCTAGCCAGCAAAGCCAAGGCGGGCAGCTCAGACTCTTGATCGGATTTTCAGTGAGCAAGTTACAAGCGATCTTCAACTACCCCAAGGAACTAGGGCATTCTGGCGAAACTTTTTTAGCCAATTCAAAAGGTTACTTCATCACCAGCGCGCGCTATAAATCGGTGCAAGGGCACGGTGTGGATCCTATCAGCGCAAGGCCGATGAAGCGTTGTTTATCGCCAGAAAATGCCGAGACCCTCGATCTGGATTATCGCGATGTGCCGATTATTCATGGTTTTCGTTTTATCCCCGAGATTGGTGGCGGCTGCATCATGGCGCATGTCGATCAAGCGGAAGCATTTGCTCCGGCGACCAGGCTAAGAAGCAAGGCCTTGCTGGCGGTTGCGCTGCTGGCCGCTCTAGGCGCGGCCCTGGCACTCGTGCTATCCAAACGTATTGTGCGCCCGCTGCAGGAGGTGACGGCGGCGATCAGCGATTTTGATTTGCATGCTTCGCTACGCGGCGAAACCACTCCCCGCGTCGGCAGTGCCTACAGAGAAATTGCGGCATTAGAAAGCAGCTTTTTATCGATGGCAGCAAAACTTTCCTTCGCCACCAAAGACACCGAAGCCTTACTCAGTGCGCTCAATTTCCACGCCATCGTCTCCGCGGCGGATCGTGACGGCAGCATCACACACGTCAATGAATTATTTTGCCGTATTAGTGGCTACAGCAAAGAAGAGCTGATCGGAGCCAACCATAGAATCGTGAGCTCGGGAGCGCAAAGCCGCGCCTTTTGGCAACAGGTATGGGCTTGCATTTCCAGTGGCAATCCCTGGCGTGGAGAAATCTGCAATCGTGCCAAAGATGGCCATCTTTACTGGGTCGATACGGTGATCGTGCCCTACAAAAACGCCAACAATGTGATAGAAAAATATGTCTCGATACGCTTTGACATTAGCGCCAGTAAAAATAGCGCTTTAGCGATTTTGGCGGCCAATGAGCAAACCCGGGCGGCTCTGGAAGAATTGCGCATCACCGAGGAACGTCATAATTTTGCGCTTGAAGGCAGTGGCGACGGCGTCTGGGATTGGGATATGCTAAACCATACGCTCTTGCTGTCACCGCGCTGGAAGTCGATGTTGGGGTATACCGAAGATGAAATTGGAACCGCATTAAGCGAGTGGACTTCACGCCTACACCCCGAAGACAAGTCCCGGGTGATGGCGGAAATACAGGAGAATTTAGACGGAAATTTAGACGGCAAGTCAGCCTTATTTAGCAGTCAGCATAGAGTGCGTTGCAAAGATGGGAGCTATCTATGGGTGTTCAGTCGCGGCAAAGTGGTTAGCCGCGATGCGCTAGGCAAGCCGCTGCGCATGACCGGCACACATTCCGACATCTCCAAACAAAAACAGATGGATAGAATTAAAACTGAATTTATCTCCACCGTCAGCCATGAGTTACGCACCCCAATCACCTCGATACGCGGTGCCCTAGGTTTACTCGAAGCCGGGGTACTTGGCACCTTGCCCGCCAAAGCGCTAGAGATCGTCACAGTGGCGCATCGCAATAGCCAGCGCCTCATCACCCTGGTCAATGACATACTCGACATGGATAAACTCTTATCCGGTAAACTGCCGCTGCATCTGGAGCCAGTCAGTCTGCACCAATTAATCCAGGATGCCATCAGCGCCAATGCCGCCTATGCCAGCCAGTATCAGGTCAGCTATCAGTACAGCGCAGTCGCCGAGGATTACCTGGTGATCGCCGACGCCAATCGACTCAGACAGGTATTGGATAATTTGATGTCGAACGCCGCAAAATTTTCCCATCCAGGGGCGCAAGTACATCTACGGGCGCGCCAGCAAAACCAAGCGGTGCTGGTCGAAGTTGAAGACTCTGGCAGCGGAATACCTGCGCAGTTCCAGAGCAAAGTGTTTGAGGCATTCGCCCAAGCCGATAGCGGCGACACCCGCAAACAAGGTAGCACCGGTCTAGGATTAAACATCTCAAAAAAATTGATCATCTCAATGGGCGGCGAAATTGGCTTCAGCTCAACCGCCGGACTAGGCAGTACATTTTGGTTTACGATACCACTGGCGCAGCAAGCAGAGTCAGCACAAATCGAGTAAACCAAGGCCTGTAAAAAGCAAGGATAGGCGCGCCAGTCAGCACCAACGGGGGCGCAGCGCGATACTTAGCTAGCCGCCACTATGCTCGCCCAAATGTAATTATACTAGCCAGAAAATTTCAGCACGCCGCTTACTTCAAGACTCACAATAACTCGCCCTTAGAATTTTTTACACTGATTAACGATGAAAAAAAACGCCCTACTCACTGGCCTCTTTTGCGCGCTGTTCAGCGCGGCAATCTCGGCCCAAGCTAACCCACAAGCTAATCCAACAACTAGCCCACTAACTAGCCCACTAACTAATCAGGCGAGCGCAGAAACTGCCGCCGCTTCGGCTGCCGAAGCCAGCGCTGAGCCTATCGCCGAGGTGGACGTCAGCGCCACTAAGAATCCGGATTGGAAACCGTATCGTGTCATGCTCAAGGGGCTCACTGCGTTTGAGCAGCAGCATGCTTTGGCACCGCAGGCCAGCGCCAAGTTCATCCTCAAGCCACGTAATGCGACGGCCACTTTGAGCGGGGTGGCATTGCGGCTGGCCAGTGATGCGCACAGCTTGGCGATCGCGCTGGCCGACAATGGCACTTTCACTTTGCCTCGTGACGCCCAGGCCGAACAAGACAATGCCGAGTTGATGATCAATCGTAAGAAGGAATTATTTCGCTGGTGGCCGTATGTGCGCAGCCCGCAGCTGGCCGCGCATCAAAGGCGGCTGGGTGATTTGCGTCTGGAGTGCCAGATGTTTTGGGCTATCCATTACGATGATCTACCGTTTATGGCGCGTAATTTTGTAAGGGCGCTGGGCGGTCCCTGCAAATCGAGTAAAGTCATGCTCAGCTTTCCAGCCGATTTCACCGATTTACGCAGCGCTAGCTTAATCCAAGGCGAGCGCCGGCTTGCGATCATGATGGAAAAACCAGAGAAATCGAATAAGCCAGTAGCGAGCTTTTCACCGCCCTTATTCGATACCAGTTTTAGCGACGACGCCATCATAGAGTTGGAATACGAAGCGGCACCCGACGCCAGCAAGATCAACTATCAGGGCTTGCATGTGAGAGTCAATTTTTAAGAAGGCGCGCTTAACGCCAAGACAGAAAAAAAATCGCTGCAGCGCTTGTGAAACCACTTACCCACCCCAGATGGGCTGGGTAAGCTGCAGCAAGGCTCCCAAAAAGTAGCCTTTGCAGCCGACGCGCCAGTCAGCCGACTTTAAGCGGTGAAGTCGCCTTGAGCGTTTCACTGTCAAGCCCTTATCCAGAAAGCGATTCATGTCCGACCTATTACAAAAGCTGCAATGGCGTTATGCCACAAAAAAAATGAACCCTGCCAAAGTGGTGGCGCAAGAGAAAATTGATCGCATCGTCGAAGCGGTACGTTTGACTGCCACATCGAGCGGCCTGCAGCCGTATGAACTGTTCGTCATCACCAATAAAGACGTGCGCGAAAAAATCAAGGCGGCTGCCTGGAACCAGGCGCAGATCACGGATTGCTCGCACCTGCTGGTGTTCGCCGCCTGGGATAATTACACGGCAGAGCGCATCAATATGATGTTTGATCTGACCAATGAAGAGCGCGGTTTTAAAAACGAAGGCTGGGAAAGCTATCGCCAGCAACTGCTGGGCAGCTACCCAGCACGCAGCGCCGAAGTGAATTATCAGCACGCGGCCCGCCAGGCTTACATCGGCGTCGGCACGGCCTTGATCGCAGCGGCGACCGAAGAAGTCGATAGCACACCGATGGAAGGTTTTGATACCGATGCAGTCGACGCCATCCTGGGATTAAAAGAGCGCGGCCTGCGCAGCGTCGTCATCATGCCTTTGGGCTATCGTGAAGAAGAGCAGGATTGGCTGGCCAAGCTGAAGAAAATCCGTCGCCCACATGCGCAGTTTGTCACCGAGATTAAGTAAAATTTAAATCTGCTTGCCTTAACGGAAGTAAAAAAAGGGACGGTATTTTACCGTCCCTTTTTTACGCCTGCGAGTTCAGCGCAACAGTCAGCACAACTATCAGCGACAGCAGCACCGATGCAGCAGAGCGAGGCACACGCAGCTCTCTTCAAGCAGCAAAAACCACATACTCCTCACCAGTATATTTTTACTACCCGCAATGTATATGCGGAAACGGCGATATTTTAAGAATTTTAGGGTGAGTATCCCTTAATGCTTAGCAGCGGGCTGTATCCGGTTTTCCAGCATCAGGTGGCTAATGCTTTGATAGTGCGCCAGCAGTAGTTGCTCTAGTTCTGACTTCACTGTGTCTGGCAGGTCGGCGCTATTGCCGACTGTGCGATTTAAATTATGCGAGATCCAGCCACGATTTGAAATCAGATCGATCACCTCGCCGCGCACCGACAAGGCGACCCGTTCTTCGACTCGCTCGGGGTCTAGCAGCGAGCGCCCTATTCCGGCGTAGCCAGTTGACCAATGCGCCAGCTCGGCGATAGTCGGCAAAATATCCACATGACTACCGATGCGATCATCGACCCCGGGCGTAATCCCTGGCCCGACGATCAGCAGCGGAATATGGTAAAGATTAGGCACGTGTTGTTTATAGTCGCCCACCCCGCTGACATGGTCACCGGTAATGATGAAGATGGTGTTGTCGTAATAGCCGGCTTGTTTGGCGGACGCCATCATTTCGGCAATCGCCCAATCGGCGTAATACATAGAATTTAGAAATTTATTCAGCTCACTGGTCTCGGGATATTTGCGCCAGCGCTGTTCCGGCACCATAAACGGTGCATGCGTGGTGGAGGTGAAAATATAGCCTAGAAATGGCTGCTGAGTTTGCTGCGCCTGAGCGAACAGGCGATTCGCTTGTTGCAGGGTATTGTGATCCCAGGTTCCCCACACCAAATCGGGCTTAGGCTTAGGGTGTAGCTCGGGCATATCTTCTGCGCCCAGATAAGTCGCGAAGCCAGCGCGCGCGGAAATAGAATTGAAACGAAACGAGACGCGGTGATCGCTCTGCAAAAAGATGGTCTGGTAGTTTTGCGCTTGCGCCATCTCGCCCATGAAACTCTGGCGATTTTGCTCTATGCCCTCACCGAGAAACAACATGCCGGGTAAAGTAGGCAGACTGGCCAGGATAGATTGCGCCGCCACAATAGAGCGCTGACCATTAGCAAAAAAGCGGGTGTACAGACGACCTTGCTTGGCCAGCGCATCAAAATGCGGAGTGGCACCGATAGGCGGCAGCTCCAGATGTGCGCGGATGGCATCGATGTGTTGCGCGCCCCAACTCTCTAGCACCAAGACCACCACATTGGGCGGCTTGGCGCTTGTGCCTGCTGACGCGTTGGCAGCCATATTCAACTGTCGATACAGCGGATAGGCCGGATCTTGAAATACGGGGTGCTGGCCTGCCAGCGATTTTTGGGTGCGTGCAATCGCCTCTTGCTGCGGCATAAAATCATGCACCGGCGGGGTATTGTCGGCCAGCGCATGACTCACGGCAAAGGCACCGTTGAGTGTCAGATAAGCCTGCGCCGAAGAATTAGAAAAAAAGGCATCCGAGACGCTGATAGGTTTATTGGTCCAGCCGCCGCGCCCGCTGACCACACACAAGGCCAACACCAACAACAAGCCGATCAACCTGAGCGAGCGATGTTTAATGACCGGCACTACAGGATGTACCACTCTATGCCAAACCCAGGCACCCAGCACCGAGAAAGCGGCGAACAGTGCCAGCAAGCCGGAATACTGATGCAAGGCCAACGTCAACATGGGGGCCAGATCGGCGCGTACGGTGCTGATCTCAGAGCCGACGTGGCGACCGACTTCACCGAAATACACGGCATCACCGATCAGCAAAACCACCAGTAGCAGTAAACCCAGATAGATAATCCAGCACCACAAGCGCTGCCAAATCGGGTGCTGCGCCCAGCGAAATGGCAGTAGTAAAAAAATACTCGGCAAGAACATACTAAAGGTGATCACCGAGAGATCAAAACGCAGACCTACCCAAAACGCCATCGCCACTTGCTGCAGATTGAGATTTCTAAAGTGCTCAAAATAGAATAGGTACAACGCCACCCTTGCCACCAAAAAAGGCAGCAGGCACAACAGCGCGATCAGCGCCAGACGTACATAGATATTTTGACGCTGCGCCAATATCAGTTTTTGTAGCGGGCTTGAAGTGGTGGCACGGGAAGAGTTAGCGGTAGAAGTCTGGGTCATTGCTTAGAGTACTAGGAGCTGGGATGGGGCTTGCGGTTTGCGGAATTTATTGCTGAGTTTATTGCTACAGGCTAGCAGTAAAAAATTGGGCCCTGCCCGCTCACGCATATCCCATGCGGCTTGCAGCCCGGGCAGGCTGGAAACCCGCATGGAATATGCGCATTGTCGGGGGTACTCATCAAAATGCGATAAGTGTGGCCCGCCAAGCTAATTTAGGCCAGTACCGCTGCCATCGCAGTGGCGGTGGCTTCGACGTTACCGGTATTTAAGCCTGCGACGCACATACGGCCAGAGCGCACCAGATACACGCCGAACTCTTCCTTCAAGCGATCGCACTGCTCTGCCGAAAGACCGGTGTAGCTAAACATGCCGCGCTGAGTCAGGAAATAGCTGAAGTCACGACCCGGTATTTTGGCACTCAAGACATCGTGCAGTTTTTTACGCATAGCCTGAATCCGTTCGCGCATAGCCACCACTTCGCCTTCCCATTGGGCGCGCAATTCTGGATCGGTCAGCACGCGTGCCACGATCTGGCCGCCATGCAGCGGTGGGTTAGAATAATTGCGGCGGATATTCGCCTTCATCTGGCCCAGCACATTCACCGCTTGCGCCGCATCCGGGCACACCACGCTCAAGGCACCGCAACGCTCGCCGTACAGGCTCATGCTCTTGGAGAAAGAATTGGCGACGAAGAAGCTCAAGCCAGAATCGCCCAGCAGGCGGATGGCATACGCGTCTTCGGCTATGCCCTCACCGTAACCTTGATAGGCAATATCGAGGAAAGGGATTAGTTCGCGCTCTTTTAACACGGGCACCAAAGCTTGCCACTGTGCCTGCGTCAGATCGACACCGGTAGGATTGTGGCAGCAAGCATGCAATAAGACGATGCTGTGTTTCTCGGCTTGCTGCAAGGCAGCAAGCATCGCATCAAAACGCAGACCACCGGTAGCCGCATCGTAGTAAGGATAGGTTTTAACCGTGATGCCCGAGCCTTCAAACACGGCGCGGTGATTATCCCAGGTTGGGTCGCTGATCAGCATGGTGCTGTTCGGAAAATAGCGTTTAATAAAATCGCCACCGACTTTTAATCCACCGCTAGAACCCACGGTTTGCAAGGTCACCACGCGACCCGCCTTGACGGCAGCATGCTCGGCACCGAACAGTAAATGCTGAACTGCGGTGCGGAAATTGGCCGCGCCTTCCATCGGTAGATAAGGACGGGCGCCGGCTTCGGCCACCACTTTCAATTCGGCCGCGCGCACCGACGGCAACATAGGGATCTTACCGGCATCGTCAAAGTAAATCCCGATAGAGAGATTAATCTTATTGGTACGAGGATCCTTGCCAAAGGCTTCGTTCAAGGAAAGAATAGGATCGCCCGCGTAGGCTTCGACGTGTTGAAACATGGTAAGAACTCCAGAAAAATGAAGATATCGTCAAATGATGGCTACTCCAAATGCGTTGCAAAAAAGCCCGCAATTAGCGCCAGACCGCTATTTTGCCACATTCATCAGGCTCTGCCCGATTGCTGCTGATTTAAGCAGCAAATTTACGCAGTAAATTGAGGCAGTAAATTTAAACGTCTGATTGCGATCACAATACCAATCAGCATAGCAATCCGCACCGAAATTAGCGCAATAACCGCCTTGCAGGTCTGCGTTCATTCGCCAAACTGAAGAAGAGAGCACAGCCACGATGCCTGCTTAATTCACAGGGGAATTGATTAAATGAATATTAACGGTGAAAATACTGCCAGATCCCGCTCAATGAACATTAGAACTTACCAAGTACAAGGAAGTCTCCATGCCCCTGCCCGATAACATAGACCAGTTCAATCGCATCGTTCTGCATACCTTAGCGCGCCTGTACGCAGCCTTTCCGAAACCAACTGAACTTAATCTCGCAGAGATCGCCGCACTGGCAAATCCTGCGCAGATCGCCAGTGAGCACAGCTTAGAATCACTCGAAGCTAGCTTTGAAGCGCTGAGCTTTCTGAAAGATGAGGGTCTGATCCGCTATTCGGATCACTACGCTGACGGCCCCATCCTGTTTCAGACTCAGCTAAGCATGAAAGCGCTGACGGTGCTTGGCCAGATCAGAGATAATCCAGATCAACTGACTATGATTACACGCATACGCAGTGCCTTAGCGACCGGCGAGCACTCGCTCCAGAGCGAAGCAATCGCGCACATCGTCTTACAGTTATTTGCGCTGGCAATAGCCGCAACGCCAACAGGAAATTTACTCAATTCCAAACACTAATATTTACACGATTAAACGCAGCAAACTCAGAGGCTAGCCTTAAAAGGAAAACACCATGCTACACGCCGACTTCCCTGTTGTTGAGGGCAACTACCAACTCACTCCCAATTGGGGGATTACGCTGCCGGGCAAATTCAATCGCCGCATAGAAGAAGGCGATCTGGTGCTTTGGAATCCCCAGTTGACCATCTGGATCGCGATCTGGAATAACGACCATGCCCAAAGCCAAGAAGCGCGTCTTGAGAATATCAAAAAGGTGATGTCGAATGATGCCCACCAAGTCAGCACCAGCAGCAGTGAGGGCATGCTGCGCTTTAGCTATCGCCTGCACGAGAACATCAGCGAGCAAGATGGTATCGCTGAGGAGCCGGAAACTGTCGCCGCTTTTCATTGCTTTGCATTAGGTGAACGCGGACAAGTCGAGATGGCGGTCTATCTCGATAGCGAAGCTGATGTAAAACAGGCCGAGGCGATTTTACTGAGCCTGAAGGAAACCGTGACATCCTGAGTGATTTACTTCCCTGCCCAAACGTAAAAAAACCCGCTAAAGCGGGTTTTTTATTGAGTGCAAATTCTTACTTAGCGCCGCGCTTGCGTGCTGCTGCCAAACTTGCCAAACCTAGGCCCAACAAAACCAGGGAAGCTGGCTCAGGTACTTGTGAACCATTGTTCACCGCATTGATTCTGGCTGAGAAATAAACAGTTTGGAAATCGTTACCAGTGTTACTGACATAGTTCCAGATCCAGGTTGGCGAATTTGTACCGTAGCCAGGACGCATGCCCCATGGACCAACGCCATTATTGCCTTCGCCTACCGCAGCAGAAGTGGCATTGCCAAAACCAGTCGTGTTTTGCTTCCAGTCAGTTGGATTCGTCAACAGCAATTGGGTCGCATTATCGAAAGCAAAAGCATTGTCACTCAAGCTAAACATGCCCAGAAAGCCGCCAGGACCACCTTGATTGGTTGCCACCATATGAATGTATTGTGTGGTGTTTGCTGCCAAAGTCGCACTCGAAGTGTAAGTCGTTGGCCAACTATTTCCTGAGCCCATCAAGCTGCCTAAAACTGCATCGCTAGTGGAAACATACAATCTAAACGTATTATCAACGTTAGTCGTGGCGGTCAGGACGGTTGCATTGGCAGAACTAAAACCGACGATACTTAACAACATGGAAGCGAGTAAATTTTTCATTATTTATAGAGTGAATTGAACATGGCAGACTAATAAGCAATATATATGCCTGGAATACATTTCCCTATAAAATCATTTACTTAAGGGAATTTCAGTATCAACCCATTTGTGCAGTGTAAAATTTTCCGACACATTTTATTCTTTCTTTTACACCAAATCCAAACCGCACCTCAGCCAACATCCACAGCGTGGCTAGCTGTAAAACTTGCGATAACACCTAGGCCCATAGGCTAAACACCGCTAAATTTATCAGTGCCCCGCCTAGCATCAGCCACAAGAATAACAATGCCCCCAACAACAGCGGCTTAATGCCCGCCTGTCGGATCACAGAGACCTGCGTCGTCAAACCTAAAGCGGCCATGGCCATTGCCATTAACAGGCCGTCAAAATTGATTAGCCAGTTGACGACTTCAGCAGATAGGCACGCCAGCGAATTGAGCGCGACCACCAGCATAAAGCCCAGAGTAAACCAAGGAAAGCTGATGCCGCTGAATGCCCCCTCAGCTGGTTGATTGCGCTCTTCAGCAACGCGCTTATCGCGCAGCAGATAAATCGATAACATTATCAAAAAAGGGGCCAGCATCATCACCCTGAGCATTTTGGCGATGACTGCGGTATTAGCAGCATCCTGGCTAACCGCGCGCCCCGCTGCCACGACTTGCGCCACCTCATGCAAGCTCGATCCTATATAAATACCGAAAACCTGCGGCGAAACAGTCAGCCATTGCCATTCTTGATTTAGCTGATACAGCAAGGGGTAAGCGAACATCGCGATACTGCCAAAGACCACCACCGTCGCCACCGCCACCGTAATTTTTTCCGACTTGGCCTGCAATACCGGCTCAGTCGCCATCACCGCAGCTGCACCGCAAATAGAACTACCGGCGCCGATCAGGATAACCGTCTCACGATCAAGCTTGAACAGCTTCAAGCCTAGCAATAGCGCCAGCACAAAGGTAGAGCTGAGCATCAGGACGTCGATCAACACGCCAGCGACACCGACCTGCGCCACGTCCTGAAACGTCAGACGCAAACCGTACAAGACGACCGCCAGCCGCAGTAAAGTTTGCTTAGAAAAAGCCACGCCAGCAGCACATGGTGTCGCTATGCGCGGAAACACTGTATTGCCGAAAAATATTCCTAGAAGTATCGCAATCGTTAGTGTGCTCAGCGCATGCTGCTGGAAGTAGGCAACTTGCCCCAAAGCGCTGGAAAACCAGGCAATAGCTGCACTCAATAGCGCGCCTGGTGCCACTTTGGATAGCCAGGAAGCCGGGCCAGCGACAAGCAGATTTACAGCACTGAAAACAGGGAATTTGGCAGTTAGGCTAGACATCATGTTCCTATCGATAACGGTACAAAACCGAATATAAGTAGTCTACAGATGCCGATTGAAACTATAAAACGACTTGTTTATGTATAATCAAGCTAAATTTCAGCTTGATACCAACTCAATTGCAGCTCAATATTTTCTAGGCCTTACTGCTTTTTCCTTAAACTTAATTGGAATATTTTTCAGATGCGGCTAAGTCTTAGACAATTACAGATCTTCCTCGCCGTATGCGACCAGGGCAGTACTGCCGCCGCCGCTAACGTGGTGGCTTTGTCGCAATCGGCCACCAGTGCCGCCTTGAATGAACTAGAACACCTGCTAAGCACACAGCTATTCGACCGCGTCGGCAAACGCCTAATTCTCAATGATAATGGGCGCCTACTGTTACCGCAGGCGCGCCAATTAATCGATGACGCAGTCAACATAGAACGGCAATTCTCCGGTGAGAATGTAAGCCTAGCCATACAGCTGCGCTTAGCTGCCAGTACCACCATAGGCATCTACCATTTACCGCAACTACTTGCCGGATTTTCAGAGTTGACAGTGCAGGCTAATCCACGCGTCTTCATTGCCAACACCAGCGAAGTCGCCACGGCAGTGGCCAATTTTACGGCAGACCTGGGTTTCATCGAAGGCCCTTGCCAGCAGCCTGAGCTGATCGTGGAGCCCTGGATTAAAGATGAATTGATCATAGTTTGCGCTCCCTCGCATGCAGTACGGCTAAATAAAAATGCCACCACGAATCGCACTCAGGATAGTGAACAACTTTCGCTATCCACCTTAAGCACATCGGCGTGGCTAATGCGTGAAGCCGGCTCGGGCACCCGCGCGGCAGTGGAACACGCCTTGCTACCCCACCTGCATAATTTGAACTGCGCGGCAGAACTAAGTAACTCTGAAGCAATTAAACATGCGGCGGCGGCTGGACTAGGATTGGCCTGCCTGTCACGCGTGCTGGTGACCGACATGCTCGCGTTAGGCAGCCTGGTAGAACTGCACACAGCACTGCCGCCGCTGCAACGTCATTTCTATCTGATATACAGAAAGCACAAAATCATGTCATCGCGACTAGCGCACTTTATGCAGTTTTGCCGCGATTGGCACTTAAGCTAAATCCTCATTAGATATACTCCCCCGATTTTTTAAGTAAATCAGCCGCTTGCCCGCGCAGTGTTTGTGGGTTTTAAATATACAGAGGGGAGTATTTTTGAGGTGTGGCAGGTTGGTGAGTGCGTTTCAGGCGAAGCCTTGGGTTTAAAGAACTCTCGGGACATGCCTGAGGCCTAGAAGAAGGTGGTGCATGCGTCGCGTCCTCGCAGGGTGTCGGAACATGCAAGGTCAGTGCAGTGCGCTATGGGAGTTGTCTTCGAACGGATTGCGCAAAGCAAAAACCCCTCAACAGGTAGCTGTTGAGGGGTTTTCTAATAAAAGCCTGACGATGACCTACTTTCACACTGGTTGCAGCACTATCATTGGCGCGGAGTCGTTTCACGGTCCTGTTCGGGATGGGAAGGGGTGGTACCGACTTGCTATGGTCATCAGGCATAACTTGTTGACTGATTGTGGTTCACGTTATTCTGTGAATCGCAAACAATCCAATTGGGAAGAAGTGTCGTAGGGCGGTTTGCACCACCAAGGCAAGCGAACATGGTTCACTTGTCCATCAATAATCTTTGTGCTGAGCGATTGACCATCGCTGCAGCGTGCCTGCATGTTGAGTGCAGGACTTAGGCGGTTGTGATTTGTACCAAACTTCGTCGATTTCTCGACTACATAAGGCAAACACACAAACAATACTTGTCGTAAATCTATAACACTAAAGTTATAGGGACAAGCCTTACGGGCAATTAGTACTGGTTAGCTTAATGCATTACTGCACTTCCACACCCAGCCTATCAACGTCCTGGTCTCGAACGACCCTTTAAAGAGATCTAGTCTCTGGGAAGTCTCATCTTAAGGCTAGTTTCCCGCTTAGATGCTTTCAGCGGTTATCTATTCCGAACATAGCTACTCGGCAATGCCACTGGCGTGACAACCGATACACCAGAGGTTCGTCCACTCCGGTCCTCTCGTACTAGGAGCAGCCCCCTTCAAACTTCCAACGCCCACGGCAGATAGGGACCAAACTGTCTCACGACGTTTTAAACCCAGCTCACGTACCACTTTAAATGGCGAACAGCCATACCCTTGGGACCGGCTACAGCCCCAGGATGTGATGAGCCGACATCGAGGTGCCAAACTCCCCCGTCGATATGAACTCTTGGGAGGAATCAGCCTGTTATCCCCAGAGTACCTTTTATCCGTTGAGCGATGGCCCTTCCATACAGAACCACCGGATCACTATGTCCTACTTTCGTACCTGCTCGACTTGTCAGTCTCGCAGTTAAGCACGCTTATGCCATTGCACTATCGTCACGATGTCCGACCGTAACTAGCGTACCTTCGAACTCCTCCGTTACACTTTGGGAGGAGACCGCCCCAGTCAAACTGCCTACCATGCACTGTCCCCGATCCGGATAACGGACCAAGGTTAGAACCTCAAACAAACCAGGGTGGTATTTCAAGGATGGCTCCACGCAGACTGGCGTCCACGCTTCAAAGCCTCCCACCTATCCTACACAGATTGGTTCAAAGTCCAATGCAAAGCTACAGTAAAGGTTCATGGGGTCTTTCCGTCTAGCCGCGGGTAGATTGCATCATCACAAACATTTCAACTTCGCTGAGTCTCGGGAGGAGACAGTGTGGCCATCATTACTCCATTCGTGCAGGTCGGAACTTACCCGACAAGGAATTTCGCTACCTTAGGACCGTTATAGTTACGGCCGCCGTTTACTGGGACTTCAATCAAGAGCTTGCACCCCATCATTTAATCTTCCAGCACCGGGCAGGAGTCACACCATATACGTCCACTTTCGTGTTTGCATAGTGCTGTGTTTTTATTAAACAGTTGCAGCCACCAGTTTATTGCAACCCTTTCATCCTTCCCCCGCAGGGGGGTCAAACTACAAGGGCGTACCTTATCCCGAAGTTACGGTACCAATTTGCCGAGTTCCTTCTCCCGAGTTCTCTCAAGCGCCTTAGAATACTCATCTCGCCCACCTGTGTCGGTTTGCGGTACGGTCTCGTATGACTGAAGCTTAGAGGCTTTTCTTGGAACCACTTCCGATTGCTTCGTGAACAAGTTCACTCGTCTCAACCCCTTGAATTACGCACCCGGATTTGCCTAAGTGCCTTCTACAAGTCAAGAACAGGCTCATCCAACCGCCTGACAACCTTCCGCGATCCGTCCCCCCATCGCATCATACGACGGTGCAGGAATATTAACCTGCTTCCCATCAGCTACGCATCTCTGCCTCGCCTTAGGGGCCGACTCACCCTGCTCCGATGAACGTTGAACAGGAAACCTTGGGCTTACGGCGTGGAGGCTTTTCACCCCCATTATCGCTACTCATGTCAGCATTCGCACTTCTGATACCTCCAGCATCCTTTACAAGACACCTTCGCAGGCTTACAGAACGCTCTCCTACCATATGTCCTAAAACATATCCGCAGCTTCGGTGTATCGCTTAGCCCCGTTACATCTTCCGCGCAGGACGACTCGATCAGTGAGCTATTACGCTTTCTTTAAAGGGTGGCTGCTTCTAAGCCAACCTCCTGACTGTTTTAGCCTTCCCACTTCGTTTTCCACTTAGCGATACTTTGGGACCTTAGCTGGCGGTCTGGGTTGTTTCCCTCTTGACGCCGGACGTTAGCACCCGACGTCTGTCTCCCAAGCTCGCACTCATCGGTATTCGGAGTTTGCAATGGGTTGGTAAGTCGCGATGACCCCCTAGCCATAACAGTGCTCTACCCCCGATGGTGATACTTGAGGCACTACCTAAATAGTTTTCGGAGAGAACCAGCTATTTCCAAGTTTGTTTAGCCTTTCACCCCTACCCACAGCTCATCCCCTAATTTTTCAACATTAGTGGGTTCGGACCTCCAGTACCTGTTACGGCACCTTCATCCTGGCCATGAGTAGATCACTTGGTTTCGGGTCTACACCCAGCGACTAATTTCGCCCTATTCGGACTCGATTTCTCTACGGCTTCCCTATGCGGTTAACCTTGCCACTGAATGTAAGTCGCTGACCCATTATACAAAAGGTACGCAGTCACGGAACAAGTCCGCTCCTACTGTTTGTATGCACACGGTTTCAGGATCTATTTCACTCCCCTTCCGGGGTTCTTTTCGCCTTTCCCTCACGGTACTGGTTCACTATCGGTCGATTACGAGTATTTAGCCTTGGAGGATGGTCCCCCCATGTTCAGACAGGATTTCACGTGTCCCGCCCTACTTGTCGCAAACTTAGTTCCACACCGATGATTTCATATAAGGGGCTATCACCCTCTATGG
The DNA here is from genome assembly GCF_003955735.1 of Undibacterium parvum. Taxonomy (NCBI): domain Bacteria; kingdom Pseudomonadati; phylum Pseudomonadota; class Betaproteobacteria; order Burkholderiales; family Oxalobacteraceae; genus Neoundibacterium; species Neoundibacterium parvum. The sequence continues at coordinate 409,049 of NZ_CP034464.1, forward strand.
CTGGACTTTCCATTCCATTCTATTATCAAAGATGCTAAATCTTGCAGGCTGTTCCCATTTCGCTCGCCACTACTTTGGGAATCTCGGTTGATTTCTTTTCCTGCAGCTACTTAGATGTTTCAGTTCGCCGCGTTCGCCTTGCATACCTATGTATTGAGTATGCAATACCCCTAAGGGTGGGTTTCCCCATTCGGAAATCTGCGGATCAAAGTGTGTTTGCTCACTCCCCGCAGCTTATCGCAAGCTACTACGTCCTTCATCGCCTGTAATCGCCAAGGCATCCACCATGTGCACTTAGTCACTTGTCCCTATAACTTTAGATTCTGGCGTCTGATTGTTCACATCAAAGTAAAAATCTACTTTGATGTGGTGCTAGTTCAAAATCACTGGCAGAGCCAGATGATTTTTCCAGTAACACCTACGCTCAGGTTCATCACCAAAAAATCGCTATAGTTCTTATTACTATGAGTATTACTTTAGCGTTTGCCGTATCTCAAGATATTTGATTTTCTAAAACCCTGTATTGCTACAGTGCTTTTCAAACTCTTTTTAATACATTTTATGTTTGTTTGATACAATCACAACCCTTCCATGAATTATCGTTAATAACTGTCGTTATTAATTTCCTTCACAGAAATAATTTTGATTATTTCTACTTTACTTCTTCTCAATTGTTAAAGAACGGTCTTACTTGATACTTTGCTTTCGTTTCGAAAGAACAAATCTCAATAGCGCGCGCGCTACTCACATTTGTTTTTTCTTCCCACTCCATTTTACTGGTAGGGCTGGTTGGACTCGAACCAACGACCCCCGCGTTATCAACACGGTGCTCTAACCAGCTGAGCTACAGCCCCACTTATTTACGACTTCTTTACTACGTAAATGGTGGAGGTTAACGGGATCGAACCGTTCACCCCCTGCTTGCAAAGCAGGTGCTCTACCAGATGAGCTAAACCCCCAATTCGGGAACTCGGTACCGATGAATCGCTCCATCGCTACGTTCTTTATCATTAACAGTCAATAAGTGTGGACACTTAACTTGTAGCGCACTCTAGAAAGGAGGTGATCCAGCCGCACCTTCCGATACGGCTACCTTGTTACGACTTCACCCCAGTCACGAATCCCGCCGTGGTAAGCGCCCTCCTTACGGTTAAGCTACCTACTTCTGGCGAAACCCGCTCCCATGGTGTGACGGGCGGTGTGTACAAGACCCGGGAACGTATTCACCGCGACATGCTGATCCGCGATTACTAGCGATTCCAACTTCATGTAGTCGAGTTGCAGACTACAATCCGGACTACGATACACTTTCTGGGATTAGCTCCCCCTCGCGGGTTGGCGGCCCTCTGTATGTACCATTGTATGACGTGTGAAGCCCTACCCATAAGGGCCATGAGGACTTGACGTCATCCCCACCTTCCTCCGGTTTGTCACCGGCAGTCTCATTAGAGTGCTCAACTTAATGTAGCAACTAATGACAAGGGTTGCGCTCGTTGCGGGACTTAACCCAACATCTCACGACACGAGCTGACGACAGCCATGCAGCACCTGTGTTACAGTTCTCTTGCGAGCACCGCCAAATCTCTTCGGCATTCTGTACATGTCAAGGGTAGGTAAGGTTTTTCGCGTTGCATCGAATTAATCCACATCATCCACCGCTTGTGCGGGTCCCCGTCAATTCCTTTGAGTTTTAATCTTGCGACCGTACTCCCCAGGCGGTCTACTTCACGCGTTAGCTGCGTTACTAAGTCAATTAAGACCCAACAACTAGTAGACATCGTTTAGGGCGTGGACTACCAGGGTATCTAATCCTGTTTGCTCCCCACGCTTTCGTGCATGAGCGTCAGTGTTATCCCAGGGGGCTGCCTTCGCCATCGGTATTCCTCCACATATCTACGCATTTCACTGCTACACGTGGAATTCTACCCCCCTCTGACACACTCTAGCCATACAGTCTCAAATGCAGTTCCTAGGTTGAGCCCAGGGATTTCACATCTGACTTATATAACCGCCTGCGCACGCTTTACGCCCAGTAATTCCGATTAACGCTTGCACCCTACGTATTACCGCGGCTGCTGGCACGTAGTTAGCCGGTGCTTATTCTTCAGGTACCGTCATGAGCAGTCTGTATTAGAGACTACCTTTTCTTCCCTGACAAAAGAGCTTTACAACCCGAAGGCCTTCTTCACTCACGCGGCATTGCTGGATCAGGGTTGCCCCCATTGTCCAAAATTCCCCACTGCTGCCTCCCGTAGGAGTCTGGACCGTGTCTCAGTTCCAGTGTGGCTGGTCGTTCTCTCAAACCAGCTACTGATCGTCGCCTTGGTAGGCTTTTACCCTACCAACTAGCTAATCAGATATCGGCCACTCCATGAGCATGAGGTCTTGCGATCCCCCACTTTCATCCTCAGATCGTATGCGGTATTAGCGTAACTTTCGCTACGTTATCCCCCACTCTAGGGTATGTTCCGATATATTACTCACCCGTTCGCCACTCGTCGCCAGATTGCTCCGCGTTACCGTTCGACTTGCATGTGTAAGGCATGCCGCCAGCGTTCAATCTGAGCCAGGATCAAACTCTTCAGTTTAATCTCTGTTTTGTGTTCATTTCTGAACTCCGTTCTTGCGAACGGTGTCGCTCACTCAAATAACTGACAGGCTACTTTTGAACTTGCGTTCTCAAGCATCCTATTTATTACTTTTGCGAACATTTGATATTTTTTAAGTTGAACTAACTACCGAAGTAATTAGCCGCGCTCTTTATCAAGTGCCCACATTTATTGACTGTTAATTGTTAAAGATCTGTCTTCTGTTTTTTGGCGCGTCACTATCGATTCTCACCGACTGCAAAGCGTTTCTGCCAGATTGCTACAAAGCGTTTTGTTTGTAAGCAGCAGAGAGATGAGATTATGCGGCATTTCCTTCTACTCGTCAACCCCTTGTTTTATTAGCGCTTGAATTTGATTCACATCGTCACTCAAACCTAGGACTGCTTCGCTTGCCTTACTTTCTTCATTTCGCCCCGCTCTTCAGCGGGAGGCGAACTATAGCAAAGCTTGCGCTGGATTGGCAAGCTTTTGTTTTAACGATTATTTGCGGAGGGACTCAACTCATACGATACGAACTTAAATTTTTACTGGGATACACAAAGCAGTCTAAAAATACTAAGCAATGCCACCAATCTCGATAATAAGCCAATAAAGCACAGAATTCGACGTAGGACCTCTTGGAATGGTTTTATTCATAATTAGGTTTCCCAGCTAGAGACGCACCTCCGAAATCAGGGACACAGCGGATACATGGAATGTTTTTTAAGTCTAGACGAAAAAAAGGATTACAAGAATAACCTTGTAATCCTTTGATTTTACAACGAATTCGGTGGGGTGGACGATGGGGCTCGAACCCACGACAACAGGAATCACAATCCGGAACTACACCACGCTCAAAGCCACGTCCAGCTTCACTCTTATCCATCAAATTTCCAACAAAACAAAAGTTACCCACAACGAATTACTTAGCTCTCCGGATAGGTATTGGAAAGTTTTCAGTCATTCTTTTATGTTTTTTAGAACGTTAACATGAGCTATCTCCAAGTAGTCCAAGTTTTTGTCCGCCCCCCCCCCCGATGGGCCAATATTCAGTCGACGCCAACACATTCCGTCTCAATTGTCGTTAAACATTACCGATGTATCTTTTCTTATTGAATCGTTACCGCACTCCGGTATTCAAACTCCACAAGCGTATCGTCAGGCCAGCTTCGATCATGTATCGGCGGCAGGTAAATATGACCATTCTCCTCTATCCATTTAGATGCCAGCATTTCGCGCCGTTGAGTAGATATCAGATACACAGCTGCAAGTGGAAGAAGCGAGATGTAGTCAACTTTAATCGCTGCGCTATTGCATGGACCACCGAAAGCGTTGATGGAATTGCGGAAGAAAGACCATAGTTCGGCCTGCTCTACCGCCCAGCGCACAGCGCATTCCAGACGCAGGTCCCCCAAGCGGCGTGTGCCTACAGGTATGCCGGGTGTATGGATGTCGGGCCGCCAGCTAAGCGTGTTACGCCTCTTACTTAACATGATCTCTGCGCCCTTTTCGGCAACCTCATCATTGCGCGGCAAAGCAAATGTCCCATTAGGGGCCACCGGCACCATGATCCTAATATCATCCGTCTCGATCGTCATTTTGACGTCAGTTACAGTTACATTGTCGTAACGAGGGCGTAGTACAAAGAGCAAATCCGCCATTGGCGCCAGCTTGTGCTGCTCATCGAATACTTTTATGCCTGTCATGAATGCCTTATACGGCTTCCAATCAGGGTCTCTGGTGCTGGCTACAAAAACAGCTTGCACCTCGGGCATGGGCTCCGCATCAACACTAGTTGGTGCGGGTTGTGCTGTTGCGCACGCAAGCATTTGCGTGGCAACAATTACTGCATAAATATAATATTTCATTTGTTCTAGCCAATTTTTTTATGTGGATTGGATCGCCTCCTAGAAAACAGAAACAGACCATTTGATCACCACGCTTTGGTTAAGTCGCCAGCTAGTGCGGTGCGAGTATTCCTGATGCGTTCCGAATACGAATACTTTTCGATCGACTTGATCGCGCAAGCCGCAGTTTCCGATAGTCGTCATTCGCTTCCAGGTTCGCAGCAACTTCTGCTTGATTCAACAAGATACCGGCCCTCGCCGTAAGCGCGATAGCTTGTGTAATAGCATTGTGTGCGCGGGCCAAACTTCCGACGTAGCCGATGCTGGGCGAATCATGCGCAGCTCTAACTTGCATCACGGGAGCGTCGCATGGTGACCGATTTATTAATCAAGCCGCCTCATAGAATTCAACAACTCTCTATCCCAAAATTCGATCTGTTGACTATTTTGTTCCTGGAAATCGTTTCATACAGCCGACCGACGTTAAGTAAATTAATTTCTCCGCTTAGCAATCCTTAATAGCCATAACGTTACGATCGTGAGTACAACCAACGTTACTAACGATCCTTCAATCCCATAAGCACCTCCACTTAGCCATTCAGGCCCAGAGAGTTTGCCTTGCAAAAAACCTTTGGCAGGATGACCATAAGTTGGAAGCGAAAACACGGCAACCGACATAAAATTCCAAGCAAAGTGGATACCAACGGCCAACCACAAGCGTCTCGTGACCATATAGGCGGCGCAAAACAGCAAGCCAGCTACCGCTGTGACGGCGATGGACAACAAAGTGATACCAGCGTTTGGAAAATGAGCCAATGTAAATAGAACTACCGAAATTAGAAGAGCCGATAAGGTTCCTATTGACTTCTCAACAATGCGAAAAATAATTCCTCGAAACAAAATTTCTTCAAAAAATGCCACGAGGAGCATTTCGGAAAATGGTGATGCTAAGGTGATCCACTGATTCGTGCTGACAATCTGAAAGGCATCGGTTGCCATCAAAGTGCAGAGGACGACCAAAATTGCTACGCTGCCTATTACAACACCAAAACCAAATTCATTTGCGGCACCGACGCGAGAAAACTCAACAACTTCGCGCTTCTCCACCTTATTTACATACATCACGTAAGCTGCGATACACAACACAGCGCACACCATTTGCGGCCAGACTTGGCGCATTGACTTGTCCAATGCCTGCTGGACCAAGATCAATGTCAACGCAACCGGTAATGCAACAAAAAGCGTTGCAATGAAGATTCGTGATATCGGGTGAGCAAAAAGCCGAGCACTACGTGAAAGTCCCTGAGAATATTGATTATTTGAAGTTTTCATGATTTTTATGATGATTGATTTAATAAGAAAAGTAATCTGGAAAATTACTTCGTATTCCCGATTAGAGACAATAACGCGCATAAACCGCGAAATAAATAATTATTTTTAGGTCAATATTACCTACCCGATGATAAATATCATTTCAAAAAACGTGAAGTTGAGGTTTTGTTCGTAAACAAGTGCCTACAATGTTCATCTGCGGATTATCCATTCAGCCAAAGCAAGATTGATCATCCACGCGGCGCTCATTAATACATCCCTTGGCAGCCCACTTAGTGCACCAAAAGCCAACATCCACGGTATTCCGAGAAGTGCTTGTGTGCCAGCACCTTGACCGAGCGCGTAGCCCCTGATCATCCATGCACGGTGTTTCGCAATATCGCGACGCAAAATGGCAAGCAAAGAAATAACTATCGATAGCACCATGGCCGAACCAACTAAGAGGCGGACGCTGTACAGTAGCACGCCTTGCTGCTGCAAATCGATCGGATACATTTCTGTCATCCACAAGCCTGACAAACCAGCAAACAACCCGAAAGGCACAAGCAGGCGCCCAGTTAGGCGGTGCCAATCTAGGCTAGATTGACGAAATGTTGAGGAAAACTGAAATGCTCCTAGTAGGCAGAATAATGTGGCGCTGAGTAAGTGAACTAATATGGGCAAAGGCGAAGCAATAAAGCGCGTATTTTCAGGAGTCGCAGGGCCGCCGGCGACAAGCCCGGATAACCGAACGAAACCAGCCAAAACTGGGACAACGCTTAATAGAAGCAGTGCGGTTGGCACAGCCCAATCAATTCGCTTTTCCAAATTTATCAAGCGCTTCATTATCATTTTTACGCCTATTTAAGATTGTATGTCACGCCAAAAAGCACTTGTTGAGTATTGGCCTGCAGTGCTAACGGACTATCTTTTGCGGCGCTAGCTAAGCTCGTGCTACTCACTGCGGCCAACACACTCCAATCATGATTAATTTGATAAGATAAGCGCACGCCGACGCTAACATCTCGAAGACCGCTCGATGCTTTATATACACGGTATCGACTCGTACTGGCTTGGGTAGCACTGACACCAAAATAGTTTTCCATGTAGGAATCGTTAGCCAACGTCGAATCCACGTTTAAACTGACTTGCATCGATGAGTTCAATGGAATTGCGTAGGCTGCGCCAAGTTTTAACAAAGCACCTTTGTGTTCATTACCCGATCCTATTTGCACACTGCTGTTGATCGAAAATTGATCCGTTATCGCAGCTCTAATAAAGCTGACAAACACTGCCTTTCTCTCCACGTCCCCCATGCCAGCAAGAGCTCTAGAGTGACTCTCTTTGCGGCCAACGTCTATGCCGAGCGCCGAGCCGTATTGCACCTTTGACGGTAATTCGTACTGCAAGCCAATCAATGTGTTGTTGTCACCGCCAACAAAAATGCCATTCGCCCAGTGATATTCCAGTATTGCGACTCCTTTAGTTTCGGTTTCGTCTGAGCCTTGGTACTTCGGCAAGGAAGCTACGCCAACGCCAATAATGCCACTCGTTGGCAACGCGTCTGGATATCTGTTGTCTGCCGTCTGTTGTGCGAGAACCAAGCTACATGGTAGGAACAAGCTGGTAACAACAGCAGTACCTAACAAGCGAAAAGTGTTGGAAACGAGGTTTGTTCTGCGTCCGACAGATGAGATGGAATGAGATGGAATAGTCATGATGTAAGTTGAATTTATAAAATAAATGATAGGAACTAAGGAATCGCACCGAGATGAGCTTCGGCGAAGCATTGGCTTTTTCGATTGATACCTAGTCTATGGAAATCTTATGCGCTCGTAACCATACTAAAGTACAGTTTTAGGTATGGTTGTTGAGATAGTGAAGATAATAGATGCCAACTAATGGTATGTGCGCCAAGTTGAGCAGACACGATGCATTCCATGATCATCAGCGCAATACTTTTGATATCAGCGAAATGCGCGAAGATCCTAGTGGCTGACTCGCACTCGATCAGAAAACGCATCATTTGTACTGCATGTGGTCAGCAATTCCAGACCCAATGCGATCGAGGTTAAGGTTCCCCCCCAATGTTGACCATCAGGTGTACGCAAGAAAATTACTTACTGATATCGATATAGCCAAAGAAAAAGGTGGTGCTGCTAGCGCAGGATACCCATAAGCACAATCAATTTTGCGGCGACCTTCAACATGGATCATCTATTTTTCAATAAGCCGTAAATCCACAAACTATTTATAGACACGTTTTGAAATGAATAAAACATTTTGAAATTCAAGGGAATCTACCTATGCAAACAATCACAGAGATATATCGCACCATACTAAGCTAGGATCAATGGCGTAAAATAATTTTTGCAATTTTTTCGGCTATATTGTCCGGTTCGGGTTTATGGGCGTCATTATTGGCAAGAACCGCAATAAATATACCATTCTGGGGGGAGCGCCAAGTGTGCGCGCTGAAACCGCCTATGTCGCCACCATGTTCAAGCACAGAATTGCCACCAATGTTTCGAATGAACCAGCCATAACCGTAGCCAGCACGCCTATGATCGTTCAAGGTGTAATCTATTGCCATACGATCCCAAGACTCTCGCTTGAGCAAAGCTCCTGCTGTTATGGCTGAGTCCCACCGTACCAAATCGTTAACATTGGTGCGCAATGCGCCCGCTGCAAAAGGCCAGCTCATGCTGTAATGCGCCACACTTAAGATATTTGTTCTGTTTTTCGTATATCCAATGACTGGTGACGAAGGCGTCTCCGCCTCCTCTATCACCGTATCATCCATTTGCAGAGGCAGGAAAATATGCTGCCGCATGAAGTCCGAGTATTTTTTTCCGGACACCTTTTCAATAATTGCGCCAAGAAGAAAATAGTTGGAGTTACTGTATGAAAAACGCTGGCCAGGCTGGAATTCTGGTGCCACATTCCAGAAAAAACTAATGCCCTCATCTACGGTCACGTCGTTTGCCATTCGAGCACCAAATTGCGGCATCACCGTGTAATTCCTGATCCCAGACGTATGCGTCAACAAGTGTTCAATCGTCACGTGACGGCCATGCTCAGGATACGTGGGGAAATATTTGCCTATTTCATCTGAAACGGAGAGCTTGCCCTGCTCAGCAAGCAACATGATTGCCGATGCAGTAAATTGCTTAGTGATCGAGCCCACGCGTAGCGTCAGTTCTGGCTGTAACGGCAATTTGGTTTCTATACTCGCTAGACCATAGGCTTTACGGAATAATATTGCGCCATATTGAGAAACAATTACCACTGCGCCTGGCTCGTCGAGCCGAAAATACTTCAATAGCATTGCATCAATTTCTTGTGCACGAGTATCTGTTGTACGTGCTTCATGTGCATCAAGAACCACACCATCTGACTTACCTAAGGCTACAATGGGACAGAAGAAAACCATAAAACTCAAGAAGATTAAATAATTCAAGCAGCGCGGGTGACGCAAAAAAATAAAAGTATGCATATCAGTAGTTCCAAAATTGCTTAGTTTTTTGCTGCGCCCATTGTCTGTTCACGTTGCATCTTGTAGCTATCATAGCCAACCGAAACACGACTCAGACACGTAGCCCTGTCGGATTCCGACATTTTTTTACATTTATCCTGAGCGCTATCTTGTAAAGAGCTGTAAACCTGATTGGCAGTACAGGCCGTCAATGTAGACAGCAAAAATATTGCAGTAAAAATATCACGCGTTTTCATAACCTAAATTTCCTCATAAAACCCATTGCAATGTTTTGTAAGCTCACACTGATTCATCGACTGATAGTTGGTTAATTTTTTTCACTAATAATTCGATGACCTCATCGTTAAACGATGGAGTCTTACTCATATATATAGCAACGTCGGCCGCTGCCATTGGTCTAGAAATAAAATATCCTTGTATTTCATCGCATGAAAGTGCCTGCAATAAACGTAATTGATCTATTGTTTCAACACCCTCTGCGACAACTTTCATGTCCAACGCATGCGCCATCGAGATAATTGCAGACACCAACGCTTCTCCCCTCTCCCCTACTCGCAAATTGTCGATAAAAGATTTATCGACTTTCAACATATCTATCTGAAATTGCTGTAACACGGATAACGAAGAATACCCTGTACCAAAATCATCTAGCAGTACCTTCAATCCTAGGTCGGTGAGAGAATTGAGTTGTTGTTTTACACTTTGATCATGCTCAATGATGCATGATTCGGTAATTTCAATTTCCAACATGGCAGGATCAATTCCATAGGTAATCGTATGCCTTAATAATCTTGTCCTTAAATCCCCCACATTCAGTTGGAGTGGTGATACGTTGATTGAAATAGGAATTGCATGCAAGGTTTGCTCCTTCCATCTTGCAATTTGCTGGCAGACCATTTCGATTACCAGCTCCCCTATTTGCACAATCAATCCACATGACTCAGCAATCGGTATAAATTCGCTTGGAGCTAACAAGCCTCGCTCCGGGTGATTCCAGCGTATCAGTGCTTCAAGTCCACGCAGTTCGCAAGTGAAACTATCAACGCGTGGCTGGTAATGCAAAATAAATTCATTACATTTGAGCGCCTTACGTAAGGCTTGTTCTAACGTAATTTTTATCAGGATGGCTGCTGACATCTGTGTTTGATAAAAGAGATATGACTCTTTTACTTGGGATTTTGCCGCATACATCGCGATATCTGCATTCTTGAGTAATGTTTCAGCGACCTCACCATCTTGAGGATAGATGCTAATACCTATCGACGCTCGCAATGAATAGTGTCGCTCTCCATGCAACTCAAATGGCATACTAAGAGAAAAGGAAATTTGTTCCGCCATATTCTGAGCTTCATCTATGCTCGAAAAATCACTTAAGACGAATACGAACTCTCCATAGCTGAGCCGCGCAATATGAACGCCGAGCCTCAATAGCGAACTTAATCGATCACTAACATCACACAACAATTCATTGCTAAAGGCGTGGCCAAATGTGTACTTGATATTTCTAAATTCATCCAAATCGACAAATAGCAACGCCATTTGGATATTTGTTCCGTTCACGTCGTTAATACGGTTTTTTAAGTAGTTCATGAGCCAGAAACGATTTCGCAACGAGGTCAGCCTATCTCTACTGGCGTAGTTCAACTCGCTCAATTCTTGCGCATCTTCGGCAATGAATGAACTGCTGTCTGCCACTTCAACAGTGTGCACCGACAAGGGTTCTGAAATCTCATCAATAAGTAACGATTCACGCACGCGGACATCCATACAATTCCCTTCGATATTTTTAAGAAAAATTCGATTTCTCGTCAAAAAATTACTCAGCATTTACCGAATTACACGTTATTGCTTTACTGTGCAACGCTCATTGATATACTTAGCCGACTACACTAACACTCATTGCACGATTCGCTATACAGTCTGGATTTACGAAAGATCACGGCTGTTTCAGTGCGACTCTTTTGAAGACGATGACAAAAATCTTCACCTCACGATTCGCAACGACTATATTTGAATACTTTGTGCACGCCACCAGACTAAAGTACGGTTTTGAGTATGGTTAATCGATTCCGTCGTCTAAATGCATTTAGTAAGCTTATTCGCGACAACCACCAGAATCAATAAATTGCTAAGGCTAAGAAACTCACGTTCAGCGAGATAATTTGAGCTTGCATAAAGCTAGTTGAAGTCCTTGGATGCTATATCGATAGGCGCATTAAGACGAGGCTTCCAGTCGTCAATGGAGAGAGCCCAAATATGGACGCTAAACCGACCCCATGCATCAATCTCACGATTCAAACATTTACCACTCTGATGCGCCAAGAGCCAATATCCAGTCCAATCTCAAGTCGCCATTGGTAAGGACATCCTTGCATTCTAGTTGGTCAAGCGCGCGATGCGCGACCATGGAGTCAATCAGGAGACGGTTAAAACCATCTTAAAAAAAGGGATCTGGTCAAGGCGATTACGGGTTGATCTGCTCCAGCCAATATTGGATAGATCCTCAGGATTTTCGCTGCATCGTAATGACGTAGAGCTACTAATGAAACAAGTTATTGAAAATAAGAAAGCGAGAAATGATCTTTGGTGTCCGTTCCCCGACGAGACAGCCGAAAGCAATGTCATCGAAGTACCGTCGGCAATAAAAAGCTATAAAGAACGGATCAACCAGGAACTACTAAAGTCATCGCTACCAGCAGCTGAACGTAAGGTCTATGACGAAATAGCTGGGACTGCAATTTCGAAAAAAAAGAAAGCAGCGCCGGTATATCAAATCAAACGAAATAAACTGACAAAAGAGAATTTACTCGATGCAATGGAGGTCTTTAACGGTCAAGCGCCGCCGGCGATTGATCCATAAAGGTTTTTATATCCTTTTTCAATGCACTCCAACAAGTGTGGAAATATAGTTCAATTCCCGAAATATTCGGGAATTTAGCGGCGTAGTATTCCTTGCAAGATCAGAATAATTATCGAAAATGCATGCGAATTGCGATTAAAATCCATATGCGTAGGAAGCCTATTTTTGCCGGGTCATTCTTTTTTTGATGATTTTAGAGAGTGTTGCGGTAGCAATGCTCGCGCGACCGCCGTCGCAATGGTTTGAGCCAAATCGGGATCACTCACTGCACGCGCCAAAGAAACGCCGCCAATCAAACATGCCAGTGCTGCAAATGCACTTTCTACATCTTTTGGTAAATCGACCGACGCTGGGCCAGTTGCAATTAACTTCGCCACCTCCCGTAGTTCCGTCTCAAATGCGGTACGCGACAACTCATCGGAACGTACTACCTCTGATGTTAAAGACGGCAATACGCAACTATCAGATAGGTCGCAAATCCGCCTTTCATTGAGATAGAAATGCACAAATAAATGCCACCACTGTTTTCCATGCTCTCGCTGAAATTGGAGCAATCCATTCTTTAAAATGCTCATGCCGTGAATCACAACTTCACGAAATGCATGCGCCTTGGAATCGAAGTGCACATAGAAAGCGCCGGAAGTGACTCCTGCCTCTTTCGCCAAACCGTCCACTCCTACGCCTGCAAAGCCGCCTTTTCTAAAACCGCGCCCCGCCCCCTCTAGGATGCGCTGACGAGTTTGTAATTTTTGTTCATTTCGAGACATGCTGCCCTCAATCTATTTTAAATTAAGTTGAAATTATACTTGCTCACATAACGATCGTCATGTATATTCACATCACGGTCGTGATTTTAAATGTTTGAGTGCATCGAAAACACTGCTGAAAACAGATTAGCATTTATATACCCTTGATAAGAAAGATACAAATGAACACCCTTAGCAAAGAAAATTCCGATAGCAAAAATAGTCATCCTAAGACAATCGTCATCACCGGCAGCAGCAGCGGCTTTGGCGCTTTAACTGCAAAAGCACTCGCTGCTAAAGGCCATAACGTAATCGCGACCATGCGAGATGCGGGCACGCGCAATATTGCTTTCAAGGCCGAACTGGAAGCATTCGCAAAACAAGGTGGCTATAAACTAGAAGTCGTAGAGCTCGATGTGACTAGCGATAATTCTGTCAAAACGGCAATCGCTGCAATTGCTAAGTCACATGGACGAATAGACGTTCTACTTAACAACGCTGGAGTTATGAATGTTGGTGTAACGGAAGCGTATTCCAGTGCTGAATTGCAAGCACAGTTCGAAGTGAATACCTTTGGTCCGGCGCGTATGATACGTGCAGTTTTACCGACCATGCGCGCACAACGTTCGGGATTGATTGTCAGTGTTACTTCACTCGCGGGTCGTGTAGTTTTCCCTTTCTTTGGCGCCTACAACGCAAGTAAGTTTGCCCTGGAAGCCTTGGCTGAAGCCTACCGCTATGAATTGTCTGGCCTTGGCATTGATTCTGTCATTGTCGAACCAGGTCCGTTCGGCACTAGCCTGTTAACAAGAAGCCCCGCACCGCGTGATCAAAATATCGTTGATGCCTATGGCGATATCGGCAAAATTCCTGACGCGATGAAAGCAGGATTCCAAAGCATGTACGACTCACCAGAACCACCGCGCGTAGAAGATGTGACCGATGCCATTGTAAAACTCATTGAGCAGACAGATAAACGACCATTGCGCACCGTGGTGATGCCAAAAGGAATGGACTTCGGTGTTGAAAAATTAAATCAGGGTGTCAGCGAAATTCAGAATGCATTACTTAAAACCATGCAATTTGATTCTATGATTTAAATTTACTGTGTCTGAGAAAAAAATGAATCAATTGTATGTGTCGGTCATCATCAAGGTCGCACTCAAAAAACTTGATAATTACCACAAGGCGATAAAAAACTTGCCCTCGCCAGCAAACAGGAACAGAAACGCTTTCTGTTTGAATACTATGAAGTCGAGCAAGGACAAGGGGTTTTTCATTTTGGAAGAAATTTGAAAATTATCAAAAGCTAGATAGCTATTTCAAAGAGTCACATACGATTTATTTTTTTCTCAAAATTTAAACAATGTAGTTACGGATAATTTTCTAAAAAAAACTCTAGGTTTGGAAGTCTACATTTCGAAAACTTGAACAAGTTTCAACTAACCACCACATCAATATTTATTAAATTACTTAAATTTTCCGAGAATTTTCATGTTTATTATAAGTAAATACACTGCTTCAATAAGTATTGCAGCGCCCCTATTAATGATGGGATCAGACACAATAGGAGCACAAGATCAGCCTACTTCTTTAGAGGGCACTTGGGTCATGACATCAGCATATGAAATACTGGCCGATGGGACTCGCGTTACAAATTATGGTGAACATCCAAATGGTTTGCTAATGGTCGATAAAAATGGACGTTACTCAGTACAAATTTTTCGACCTAATAGACCTAGGTTCATCGCTAAAGATAAAACAAAAGGAACACCAGAGGAATATCGTCAAGCAGTTTTGGGCTCCAGCACCCATACGGGCAAGGTTGTTATTGAGTCACTCAAAGGGAAATTGATTTTTCAAATTGAAACAGCATCATATGCCAACTGGGAGGGAACAGAACAGATTCGCGATTACACGTTCAAGGACGGGTTTTTGACTTATCAGGTACCCGCGGGTGCATCCGGCAATGGCACTATCGCCTATTCTATTTGGCAGTATTCATCCAATTAATTTTACGATGCCACTTGAATCAATAGAGTAGTAGTGCAACATCGGCGCAGTTTTACTTAAAGTATTAGCGCGATCCCAGATTTTGCTTAATGGTGAAGTTGAAGTTGAAATTGAACCAATCCGTTCATGCAATAACCAGGAGAAATAATGCCCCATTTCGTTATCGATTGTTCCGCAAGTATTTTAGAGGCGCACACAGAAGAACACATAATTGAACAAGTTCACATCGTTGCAAACACAACAAAATTATTTGATGAAAACGATATAAAAGTCAGATTACATCCTTACGAGAAATATCTTGTTGGAAATAAGCGTGAAGACTTCATCCATGTATTTGCCTACGTTTTGGAAGGCAGAACAATTGTTCAAAAGGCGGAATTATCGAAAACAATTGTTAGTAAGTTGACCGAGATGTTTCCGCAAATACTTAATATTGCAATAAGCGTCAGCGACTTTGAAAAGGCCACCTATTGCAATAGAAATATGCTTTAAATCCCGAACTTAGCTAGAACCGGCAGGTTATGACTATTGTGCATGCGGCCCCAACTCCGATCTAATTTTTCTATTGAGCCCGAGGCATCACCATTATTTTCAAAATCTAGGAACAAATTATGAATCTGCGAACATTTATATTTCAATCTGCTGCTGCGTTGTGTCTGACGATAACGGTGCAGGCGGCGGAAAATTCGAGTGCCACTACGAACTTATTGACTACGCATATCGTAGCAACACGCGACGGCGATTTGTATTATGAAACTGAAGGCAAAGGGCGGCCGCTGGTGTTGGTTCCTGGGGGGCCAGGTGGCAGTCGGATCAGCTTTCAACCCTGGTTCTCCAAGATTGCCGATACGCACACTGTTGTCTATTTCGACGCTATCGGGCGCGGGCGTTCAGCACGTCTTGCAGACCCGACGCGTTATACCGTTGAGCGCGACGTCGATGACATTGAGGTGCTACGCGCGACACTTGGCGTTGACAAAATTTCGCTCTTCGGCCAAAGCTACGGAGGCATTCCTGCATTACTGTATGCGTTGAAGTATCCGGAGCACGTTGACAAGCTCGTATTATCTTCTGCGATGATTAGTGCTGCAAGTTTTCAGGCCAACATTGATGCCACTAAAGCGAATCTTCGAACCTATTACCCTGACTCATGGGAGCGCGTAAAAGCCTTGCGGGCGCAAGGGATTAAATCGAGCGATGAACGAAGCAGTCGGGAGTTCAGCCGCTTGGCCGCGATGGTGTATTGGCACAATGCAGATTTTTCGGAAAAAATGAAAAAGGCAGAGCCTGCTGACCGTCTTAGTGCCACGGTATATGCTGCGATGCTTGGTGACGACCCAGATGAAACGGTCGGTGGAACACTCCGGGGTTATGACCCAGGAGCATTTTTACCGCACTTGCGTGCACCGATTCTCATCACAAGCGGGCGTTTCGATCGCGTAACAACCCCTGAGATCTCCTATCAAACCTTGCTCCGACTGCCGGTCGGGAGTACGCAATTGATCACGTTCGAGAAGAGTGGACATCGGCCATGGGTAGAAGAAACGGATAGCTACTTTTCCCGCTTGCACGAATTTCTCGATGGTGCGACTCATTGAGTTAATGTCGAAGACAAACATCAATCAAACCGGGAAAAAAGTGAATATCAATAAAATAGGAAAAGGAAATTCAGAGAGCTCAATGCAATCAACGCCTATGGATGCGCGTTTCCGCGCACTACATCATCAATACCAAGCACTCCTCCTCGCCAACGTCTGGGATGCAGGAAGCGCACGTCTGATTGAGCAGTGCGGTGCGAGCGCAATCGCCACAACGAGCGCGGGTGTCGCGTGGTCATTAGGATATCAAGATGGTAATCAGCTGCCACTTGATCTGCACGTCGAAGCAATCAGGCGTATTGCGCGTGTCATACATGTGCCGTTAAGCGTCGATGTCGAAGGTTGCTATGGAAAAACGGGCGCTTACGTGGCGGCGCGATTGATAGATGCAGGCGCAGTTGGCTTGAATATCGAAGATGGTACGGAAGCGCCAGAAATCTTATGCAAAAAAATTGCTGAAGCACGTGACATGGCGCAACGTATGGGAGTGGATCTGTACATTAACGCCCGCACGGATGTCTATGCACGCGCGTTGGTAGCGCCGGATCAACTACGCGCCGAGGTCTTGGCGCGAGCGCATCTATACCGCGAGGCCGGTGCCGACGGTCTGTTTGTCCTCGGCCTGACAGACCAAGACGATATACGGGCAATCGCCCAAAGCAGTGGCCTTTTATTGAATGTCGTTGCATACCCTAACTTGCCAGCATTAGAGACCTTAAGTGTACTCGGGGTACGGCGACTATCTGCGGGTTCATTGATGCCTCAGACCAATTGGCAAATTACGCAGCGTCTTGCCAGTAACTTTTTGAAGGATGGACAGTCTGCCCCATTGCTAGACGGCGCAGCCCCTTATGCTGAAGTCAATGCATCGTATGTGTGAGTGCGCAAAACTGAGGGTTAGACGGCACGCGAGAGTGACAAGGCCACACAATCACTATCCCTTGTCCCGCGCAAATTTTTTTCGACATTAAATTTGTTTCGCCATGTCACATTCGGCACTTGCGATCTTCATCGTGCATCTGCGTTCTAAAATGCAGTGTTACGCCCCCTTGGAACGAAGCGCCGCCAAATCACCGCCACCCCAGATGGTAGTCCTCTAGCGTAAAAACAGGATGGCCAGAGTGAGCAAGATCGCACCCATCGTCAAATTGAAAGCGCGTTGTTTGAATGAATCTTTCAGTAAGTTACGAATCGACACTCCGAACAATGCCCACATGATGCTACAGGGAGTTCCGATCAATGTTCCAATTGTCGCCACCAGTAACGCCCCATTCAGGGTACTCAAATCGGGGGGCATAAATACCGATGCAAGGGTAACGGCTTTGACCCAACTCTTGGGATTAAGCGCCTGAAATATAGCCGCCTGTGCGAACGACACTTGCTTCGGGGTGTGCGCTTCGCCTATCGAAGCGCCGCTGAGTTTATAAGCCAGATACACCAGATATAAAGACCCCGCGATGTGCAGCGCTTGTTGTGCCCTGGGATAAGCGATGTAGACGCTACCGAGCCCGAAACAGGTGACAATAGTTTGCACAAACACACCAAACTGGATGCCCAGAATAGCGGGCTGAGCGCCGCGGTAGCCAAAATTGGCACCAGAAGTAGCGAGCATGACATTATTGGGTCCGGGAGTACCTGACATTACGAGGCAATAGCTCATCAAAGGGAGTAATTCTGTCATTGTATGCAATCGGTAGGTTGGAAGTGTAAGTAACCTAAAACCAGAGTTCAAAACGAATAGCCAATCGGTTTTTCCAAATGAGGCGAATCGCTTGTCCGGCTGGCACTTTATAACGACACCATTCTTGATAATCGCTTATTGAAGCGAACATATTGCGGTTCCTTTTATTAATGCAATTGAATGAATCACTTTGGCTTTTGTGAATATTAATTTTATAATGGCGCGCACAAACGAAAGTAATTAAGAATCTAGATACCCCAAAAATCTGAGTTTCGTTTATACGCCATTAGCAGGCGGCGTTCTGAGCAGGTTCACTGCCAATCCCGCAACGATGAGCGCCGCTGCGACAAATTCCCAGGTCGGAAAAGACTCACCCAGCCATAGTATTGAGGCGCCGATACCAAACACGGGGATCAGCAAGGCAATAGGTACTACTGTTGCTGCGGGATGGCGAGCCAGCAACCATCCCCAAACGGCGAAACCAAAGAGTGAGTTACCCCAGGCCTGCCAGATGACGGCGAACCAGGTGGCAGTGCCCGCATGACGCATGGCAGCCAGGTCTGTATCCCAACCATCGATTACGAATGACAATGCAAAAAGGGGTGGAATGGCAAATGCGCTAGACCAGACAACGTAAGAGAACATGTTTGTGGCCCCGCTTTTTTGGGCTGTCATATTCGCACCAGCCCATGCCAGCGCCGCAGTCAATACAAGAAACAATCCAAAGCCCGTCACCATACCGTCTGTATGAAAGAAGACGATCGCCAAGCCTACTCCGGAGAGCAGCAGCGCAAGCCATTGAATTGTGCGTAGCCGCTCTCCATTCATTCGCATCGACAGCGCAATGGTAAAGAACACCTGCATCTGAACCACCAAGGAGGCTATGCCAGGCGAGATGTATCCATTCATGGCGACATAGAGAAGTCCAATTTGACCGACGCCGATCAATAGTCCATATAGCGCAAGGTTGCCAATGCTGACCGCAGGACGCGGGACGAAGAGCGTCGCAGGCATAAAGGCAAGGGAGAAGCGCAGTGCCGCGAGCAGTAGCGGTGGCAGATGCACTAGAGCGACCTTGACGACGACGAAGTTCGTACCCCAGATGGAAACAACTGCCAGTGCGAGGAGAAAGTGTCGCATTGAGATGACGTCTAGCTTACTCGTCATTGTTTTGCTGCAGCAAGAATTGTGCCGAAGATGATCAGTGTCACGCCAGAGGTTCGTCTAATCGCCCGGCCTCCGCGGTCCGACGTGAGCCATACCTTTGCGCGGCTCGAAAAGGTCGCATAGATGCTGTGGATGATGACGACTAGGAACGCGTAGGTGATAACGAGAGTGGTGAACTGAGTCAAATAGTTCCTCTCCGGATCGATGAACTGCGGGAATACGGAAAGAAAAAAGAAGATTGCTTTCGGGTTGCTGAGTTGTAGCGACAAGCCCTCGATGAAGCGCTTGCGGAAGCTCGCCTCATGCGCGGGCTCTCCAGTGAGTTTGAACTCGGGGGCTCTCCAAAGCCGAACACCCAGGTAGACTAGATACGCCGCCCCCATAAACTTGAGCACTGTGAAGGCCAGTACTGACGTGGCGAGCAGTACACCTAGACTTGTGGCTGAAGTAGCAGCGACGAAAAGCGCTCCGAACGCGATACCTAGAATCCCGCCGATGGTGCCGCGCAGGCCAAAACGAAGCGCGTTAGTGATAGTCATGACGACGCCTGGGCCAGGGCTAAGGACGGTCGCCGCGGCCATCGCAAGGAAGAGAAGATACAGGTGCATGGTGTTCCTCAAAGTTGCTCAGACCATCGATCCGAATTCTAGCGTCGTCATCAATTCGTTTTGAATTGTGCTGACCGCCTGGTTCAGGCGTTCAACGCCAAAATCCATACCCGGCGCCATTACGACGGTGCGAAGAGGGCGGCGATTGTTCTGCTCAATCAGACGCACTATTGCGTCAGCTACATCTTGGGGTTGCGGTGGCTCTGGTGAGTCATACATCTTCTGGAAGCTGGCCTTCATTGCATCAGGTATCCGGCCCACGGCACCGTAGGCATCCACCGTAGCCTTGTCGTTTGGGGCCGGGCTTCGTGGTAGGAGCTCGGTGCCAAATGCACCGGGTTCAACGATTACAGAATCGACTCCCGTTCCGCTGAGCTCATAGCGGTACGCTTCTGCTAACGCCTCTAGTGCGAACTTACTTGCGGCATAGGCTCCAAAGAACGGGAAGACGACCCGACCGGCAAGCGATGTAACGCTGACGATCAACCCTGACCCTTGTGTCCGCATACCTGGCAACACGGCGCGAAACATGCGTGCCGGGCCAAGAGTGTTGACGTCAAACTGGGTCTGCAATTCGGCTATCGAATACGCTTCAGTAACCCCGATATTCATCACGCCAGCGTTGTTGACGAGAACGTCAACAACGCCATGGGTGGAAGTAATGTGATCCATGGCAGCGGCCACCGAGTCGTCACTCGTCACGTCGAGCTCGACGACTTGGAGTCTATATCCCCCACTTCGTGCGAAAGATTCGAGGTCTGCCTTCTTGGCTAGATTGCGCGTACTAGCGTCACGCATCGTAGCAATAACATCGTGACCATGGGCCGCCAATGACTTGGCCGTGAGCGCGCCAAAGCCACTGCTTGAGCCTGTAATAACGATCGTCTTGGATTGCTGCATCTGTTTCATGATGATTTCCTTTTAACCCAGGGCGGGTCGATTAAATATTGATGTAGCGAGAAAAACAGCGCGGAATAAGTCCGTGATCTTTCGCGCCATTGCCTTGAGTCGGGACTTATTAAAGTAGCGCTGCTGTTCCGACGTTTAGCAGAACTTCGGTCAGATCAAGAGCGAAATAAGTCTGTGTATGCGGAGCGGCAAGGTGAGTGGCTAATGCCGACTCGTTATCCCAGCCCTCCCAAAGAAATAGATGCTGTTTGTCGATTACGTCTTGGTGTAGCATAAACAGCCGGCAACCCGGCTCGGTACGCGTAATTGATGCCAGTTTTAATAAGGCGGCAAGTGTCTCGTCTACCCGTGTTTCATCTTTTATCCGCAGTTCAGCGGTCATGTAGTAGCCAGAAGCGAACATTTTTGATTTCCTATAATTTTTAAAGTAAGCAATTTTGAGTGAGAAGTAAGCCCCCCCTAAAACGTTGGTCGTATCCGATGTCATTGATGCGGCTAGCTCATTAAATAACGACCGTGATTTAAATATACATCACGATCGTTATGTGGTCAAGCTAAACTTGAGCTTCGATTTGCTTTCTGGAATAGATTTAATGGGACCTTTGCACGATAAATAGTAGGGCAAGGTGTTTACCGCCCCTCCCCTTTGAATGGCGAGTCGCGTTGAATTTTGGTTGTGATGTAAAGCGAGTCTGCTAAATTTTTCTTATCTACGTATGCAATTGAAAGCTGAACTAGTCGATAAAAAATGATGGATACAGACTATATTTTTCGACCCGCGGCAAGTGGCCAGATAAAGTTCAACCGATTGGCACTTAGAATTTTTGCTATTAATACCTGTCAAGCTATGCATATAGATAAAGTCTTAATCTATTCCTCATTAATATGGACGCAATCTATATTAGCTGTTGATGCTAGAACTAAATTGTTCCCTGGGTTTGTTTTTGATGAGTACGCGTGGATCAGTAATTTCTGGGGAGCCGGATTGATTTCGAGCTGATATTAATGCAATGCGCGATCTGCCATTAATTGACAGTGAAGACTATCTTTAATCGTTCTTCCGTATATACATTATTTTGTAAATATTTATTTCAACATCTAAGGTTTGAGCACTTCAACAAGATAATCAGAAAACGCACGCACCTTTGCGGTTTGGCGGCGTTGAGATGGACAAACAAGGTATATAGGGAGTGGAGGGACAGGCCAATCGGGTAATAAAATTTGCATTTCACCAGACTTTATTTCATCCTCAAAATGCCAGATCGGCACGTAGGCAATACCGAGGCCATTTAATGCTGCCGAGCGTACAGCTTCGGAACTGTTGCTTTGCAATGGGCCATTGACAGTCACAGAAACACTCTCGCCCAGCGCATTGGTAAACGTCCAGGCATTTTTTGTCAGGCGTTCTGTGTAGACAATACAAGCGTGCATACGCAGCTCATCTGGCGTTTTCGGCACAGCTAAATTATCCGGAAGCGATGCGAGATAACTACGGCTAGCAACTAATACTGCGCGACTTTCGCCGATACAACGGGCAATCAAACCGCTGTCGGATAAATGCGCGATACGTACCGCCACGTCAACTCCTTGCTCCACCAGATCGATCACATTGTCGTTGAGTCTTAGGTCAATTTTTATATTCGGATGGATTTTCAAAAAGTCACGTACGTGAGGCATTAATACCCGCAATCCAAAGGCAACTGGTGCTGCGACACGTAATAAGCCGCGCAATTGTTGTTCTCCGTGGCGCAAGCGCGCCTCAGCCTCGGCCACCTCAGAGATTAGCCTACGCACCTCTTCAAAATATTGTTCGCCATCTTCAGTTAAGGTAAGAGATCTTGTGGTTCTGGTTAGTAGCTTGACGCCCAGAGAATTCTCCAGCGCAGCGATCTGTTTACTCACGCTACTTTGACTAGTGTTGCGTTCACGCGAGACAGCAGAAAACCCTCCCGTTTCAACCACACGTACAAATGTCTGCATCGCAAAAAGCTTATCCATCGATTCTTTCTTGAACTACCAATCATTCCAAATTGGAATATATCTTAGTCAAAATCACTACCTTCCGGAACGATTTTACATCAATTATAGTTCTAGACATCGACGCAACAATCCATCGATCTCAAATAAACTTAAGGAAAAAATCATGATCAGGTTTTACTATCACCCATCTCCAAACCCTAGCAAAGTTGCACTTTTTCTCGAGGAAAGTGGGCTAGCTTATCAACTCATATTGGTCGATATTCACAAAGGTGAGCAACACACACCAGAGTACTTGGCGATCAATCCAAACGGGAGAACCCCTGCCTTAGTCGATGGTGATGTAACCGTCTTCGATAGCAATGCAATTTTGCTGTATCTTGCGGAAAAAACTGGTCAATTTTTACCTGCTGCCACACCAGAGGCGCGCGGACAAATGTACTCCTGGCTGATGTTGCAAGGCACTGGTCTCGCGCCAATGACAGGTCAATACGCACATTTCCAATTCTTCGCACCGGAGCCTCTTCCTTATGCCCTAAATCGTTTCGAATTCGAAGCATGGCGCCATTGGAATTTGATTGACGCGCAATTGGCGAAACAGCGGTATATGTTAGGCGAGGCATATACAATCGTTGACATGGCAATTTGGGGTTGGGCCAGGGTCATCCCATTCGCGCTAGGTAGTTCTGCATTTGACAAATTACCTCATGTTAAACGCCTGTTCGACGAAATCAACGCACGACCAGCGGCACAACGTACGGAAGATTTAAAAAACCAACATTCACACAAGACGGATTTTGATGCGGATACGCTCAAGGCCTTATTTCCGCACAATACCAAACAAGCTGTTTGCGCGGTATAAGTAGAAACGCAATCGAAGACAGTCGTGGTTAACACTTGCAACGAGTTTTTCTAAGCTCGACAAGTTCCTGAATCAAACTGGCCGCGATCGCTTTATAGCGATTCGTGGCCAGATTTTTTCTTATGCTCAATGCATGGACTTAGATTTTGGCCAGTTTTTTCTTATCTCCCGAGACCACTTTGACCACCAGGCGCAATTGATAAGCCGATGGCGCATTATCATTAGCCAAGCTTAAATCTAGCTCCCAAGATATGCCATCTTTGTTCTTGATAAAATGACGATGCGATTGGTCTTTGTCAGAAACCGGCGTCCATTTTTCTGTCTTGATCGCAATGGCGCTGGCATCCAGAAAATCCTTCGCGCTGTTAGCTATTTCCACACGGCCGCGCACTTCCCATTGCCTGGTATTACCGCGTTCGACGGTGCGCTCCCAAGGTGTACCCTCTGGCAGCAATATGGAGACATCCGGCATTTGATAGGCCGCCAGCAAGGCAAAGCTGCCCTTGCCGTCCGGATGCCATTCATACTCTATGCCACGTGCCACGTCTTGCGCGCGCAGTCTGCCGATCTCACGATCAACCACATGCAGCGCGCCGTCCATGCCGGCCGAAAGACCAGCGGTAGTGATGAATTTCCCGTTATCGACATAGCGACGGTTAGTCACAATATGCGCTTTTGGCGCCATTTTTTCGAGTTGAGGAATTGCGCCTGCGATGGTCGTCGCCGACAGGCCGTCCAGCAAACCAGCTTTACCAAGGATGAATGCGCCGGTGCAGACCGACAGGACTGTCTTTACGTCGCCGCTGCGCTGACGTACCCATGCCAAGGCCTTGGGATTGTTAATGATGGCATTGACATTCCCACCCGGTATCAGCAACACATCTGCCTCTGGCGCATGATCAAGTTCGAAATCGGGCTGCATCTTGATACCATAAGTTGAGTGCACACTTTCGGTGTTAGCCGCGACCGTAAAAATCTTTGCGCCTGCCTGACCAAATACTTCCATGGGCCCGCTATAGTCAATATCTTGCACGCCTTCATATACCAGAACAGCCACCCTCAGCCGCGAGTTTTTGGCAATCATTTCCATGCCATCGGTCGGGCAGATACCGGGCTTGTCATACTCCTGCTCAGGTCCCATGCCAGCCATATGCGAGTGGTTGCCCATCTGGCAAATATACGTGGTCTTCGGTTTATCTTCGGTCCGTATCGATTTTTCATCGTCGGAAGGCGCGTTTGCGGCATGCGCAAAAATAGTCGCGGCCATCATCGTCATTGCTGATAAGGTTTGCTTGCTTAATTTATTAAATTGTTTCATGTGATTCCTTGTTGTTAATTGCTGGCCCAGCTTACGTAGAACCTGTATTGCAGGAAATGACAATAACCGCTTGATTTCTGCCCCGAAGGCATTCGCAAGTTTGGGAAATGTCAGGTGTTAGGCTTGTTTTCTTTAACAACGGGTGGAGCGCCTAACGCCAGGAATGTTGCCCGTTGCAGCGTTAAACTAATCAAGGCAATGGCCAATGATATCGGTGATTTACGTGAAAAATGTCGGTGCATACGAAGTTCCAGAGAGATGTGTGAATCACCCGTTCCAAGGAAAAACTGCGATTTCGTTTCAGTGGATGGTGTCTGTTTCGCCAGAGCTCAAAGTCGATATGTGCTCATTCGAAGAATAATCGTAGCAATGTTCAATCAAATCGACCGGTACTTTGCGACGAACTGGGAAAATGCCGGGTCAGGCTGCATAAAGGAGAATGTAGAACGATTGAGATAACGACGGATTTGACGGATACAAACTATATTTTTCGACTCGCCACAAGTGGCCAGATATAATTCAATCGATACAGACCAATTCAAATTTTTGCTATTAATACCTGTCAAGCTAACGAATAATTAAGCGATACAGACTTTATTTATACGATCAGTGTGATGGATATTGGAGCCTTCACTTAAATTGATGATTTGTCGAGGACCGTCAGAAAATTTCTGTCGCTCGATCATGACGCCCACAAGATTCGAAGCATCTTACAAGCGGGTGTCAACAAACAATTGCTGAAGTGAAGTATCGTTCTTAAAGTTAGCGTTAACTGTCTTTTAGCGACCTTCTACCGGACCAGTGGAGACCACGGCATAAACGCGGACGTGAGAGTCAAAACGCAGATGACCACCAAAAACACCACGAAACAAATGCTGCTGATAGTGATTGCCAATTGTTATGTCTGTATCGAAAGTGTCGGATCTCAAGCGAGCCTCAGCGCTTAACGTCATTGAAGCGTCACCACCAATTGGAAAAGCTTTGAATGGCGCGGCATGCGCATTCGCATGCATGCCGCTTCAAGCTTCCCCCCAACGACTGGCTAGGAAATCAATACCTATATCAGACCCTCAACCGGATGCATTGAGTGGTAGGGGCTGTTCGGTCACGATACATTCGTACCTAGCGCTTCCGATCCTTAACATTTGATTTGGCTTGACTTGCTCAACTGCGGATCTTTAGCAGATGCTAAGACTGCTTGACCCAGTATACTGATCACACTATATTGATGCTCATCAATGTCATTTTGTTTGTGAAGCGCAGTCGCAGTCTGAAGGAGCGAGAGAATGGCTCAAGTAGGCGATGTAAAGAGCAATTACGATGAGCACTGCTGCCACGGTGAAGGTCATTCGCATACCAGAAGCAACAGCATCAGGGCTTGCTGTCATCATGTTGCTTGTCGCAGACCCAATCGCAAAAACCGCCCCCATTAGCGATGCGCCAGTGATCAGTCCCAAATTGCGCGACAGATTGAGCATGCCGGAAATGACACCGCGCTGGTCGGCTTGAATATTCGTCATCACCGCAGTATTGTTTGCAGCCTGAAACAGCGCGTAGCCAGCGGTAATCACTACCAAAGGAACGATGTAACCAGGAATACCGAAACTGGTCGGCAGCATTGGCAGGATGGAGGAACCAACCAACATACCAACCAGGCCGGCAATACTCATACTATGTGCACCAAACCGGTCAACAACCCGCCCAGCAGGGACTCCAGTAAGTGCGGCAACTATCGGACCGGAGGACATAACGAGGCCAACATGAGCGGCATCGAGTCCAAGCGCACCTGAAAGATAAAACGGGCCAACCACCAACGTGGCCATCACTACGGCGGTCACCAAGGTACTCATTGCGAAGCCACCGCTTAACAACGAATTGCGAAACATCGCCATACGAATCAAAGGTGACTTGGCCCTCATTTCAGCAAATACGAACAGGCCAAGGCCGACAAGTGCAGCGAACAAGAGTGCCGCATTGATTGCGCCAAAATTACCACGCCCTATCGTCATCGCAAGTGCATAAGCAGCTAGCGTTAGCGCAAGCAGAATCGTACCTAAATGGTCAAACCGGGCACGATTTGTGTTCGACGCTGGACGATCAACGGGCAGAAAACGATAAGCGAGAACCAACGTCAATAAACCCAAAGGCAAGTTGATAAAGAAAATCGATCTCCAACCAAAACCGCCAATCATGACACCACCAAGTGACGGCCCAAGCGCAGTGCCCACTGCCGACATAGTGCCAAGCAGCCCCATCGCACTACCGATTTTTTCTTTTGGGACCGCCTCACCTACGAACGCCATGGTCAACGCCATCATAATGGCCGCGCCAAAGCCCTGTACCGCGCGAGCCGCAATCAACAACCATAATGTCGGAGCAACCGCACACAGGACTGAGGCCAACGTAAACAAGGTGATCCCCACAAGCAGCAAGCGCCGGCGACCAATCATGTCGCCGAACCGTCCGACGCTAACAATTAGAGTGGTGATGGCTAGAAGATAGGCCAGGACCACCCACTGGACTTGTTGGAAGGAAGCGTTGAACGAGTGTGCCAAGGTCGGCAATCCAACATTAGCGATGCTGGTGCCGAGTGAGGATAGCAACATGGAAAGCGAAAGGCTGGCTATTGTCCAGCGAACTGTGGAGTTGAGTCCTTCGTTCTTAGCCGCCATTGGTCCTGCTGGCTCGTGTTTTGGTAGGGTAGTTTTCAATTTAACCTCTGCATGATGGGTGAACGAAATTCAGATCTATGCAAAAGATACGCCCTCAATTAACGTGGCGGAAGGCGCACCATTTGCATTGTATTGATGCATGTAACGCGATACAAAACAGGCTATTCTCAGATCAATTGATTCAGCGTCCCGTCGATACCGCTTTTTGCAACCTACTCTCATGTCTGCTTGCCGAAAGCGATTGCCGCCACAATGCCACAGAGTTCACGCTTAATGCGTTCAGAAAAAGCCGAAAAACTTTAGACAAATCAGCTCTAACCCAAACAAATTTGGAATGAAATTTGGCTTTTGAAGCCAAACTTCAGAGTGCAATGCCATGTTCGAGATTCTCTTCGAGCACTGCGAAATGACATTCGTCCGAAAGCTCGAAAATTTTCAACCATATTTACTTAATTTCGCTATTAGTCCTAACGAAATTGATATTAACAACAGGCAGATCAGGATCTTGTACATTCAGAGCAAATTTATACAGTCCAAGTTGTTCAGTATTCAAAATCAAGTTAGATCATTGCAAAGCTACAGAGTGATCAGCACCAAGTATGGTAGTGGCATTTTCAGCACTCCTGCACAAATCAATCTCTTCACCTTGTGAACGTAAATGAAAATCAATTTTCCCTGACTTCAGAAAAAAATAACAGCGTTGCAAGTTGCATTGGATTACCGCGAAAAGAATATGTTAAGTGCCCATTTATTGACTGAACTCTTTAGATAAATGGATTGCGAGCAGAACAATTTCTACATATTGTCTTTACTTAAACTAGGCCGAAACTCAAATTCGACAAGAGCGTCATCAGGCACAGATGCATCTTGAATAGGCGCAATAAAATCATATCCCAATACAGGTATGCTCTTGCGCGTCCCTTCATAAATTAGCGTTGCATTGACCGCCCAATCTGGTAACGCAAAGCTAAATTTACCCACCCCTCTTGCGCACCAATCTCCACCTAGCATAAATACATTAATCGCCGCACGTTGCGCAAAATTGAGTTCTTTCTTCCGAATCGCCACAATGACTTCACATTCCAATCTTAGATCACCCAAACGTCTTACGTTGCTCGGTAAACCTGGCGTCCGTACATCGGGACTAACGCGAATCAGCGATTTTTTTTGATTTAATATTAGATCTGAATCCTCAACATATGCTGTTTCGCTGCGCGGCAATATAAATGTGCCGTCACTTGCGATAGGAACAGGTGTTGATGTGTCACTACCAACAATACGCAAACTTACACCATCCAAATTTGATCTATATTGATTGGCGTCTGTCCGTTTGCTCAGTCTAAACTTGAGCTGTGCTGCTGGTGCACGCGAATGATGCTCCTGAAAGGCGTCTAGACCTGCTGACATTACTCGATATGGCTTAATTCCAGCATTTTTTATTCCGCTTACAGAGACTTCAGAAAGGTTTTCCTCTGTGATATTAGTCTGAGTAGTTTCAACAGACTGCTCACTTGCATGACTATATGCGTTAGTAGCGAAGAGAAACATAAGGATGCTGCTGATTTTTTTCATGTTTTTTGATATTTTTTCGTTTTTTTCAATAACTCAGCAGTTGACCGGCTACTCAAGTCCCGCTCCGCCTCTAACTAACAGGTTATATTGACCCGTACCTTGCCACCTGTTGATTTATCCTGAAAGCGCATCAATGCGTCGATACCCATTTGCATGTGTGCGGCGCTTGCAGTTTCCGTTCTCTGAAGTGCGCCGTCGCGGGCCGCGTAGAGTTTCTCGAAGAAATTGCAGGGTTGGTCGAAAGACTCCGGCATGAGGCCGTCGTACTTCACTTTAGACATTGGCGAGGGGATTATGCCGAGCAATGGTGACGATTCATCAAGCGTCATTTGACCACTCCGAACAAGCTTGTTTACGATGTTTAGCGCGTCCCGCGGCGTCATGTTTGAGAAATCAATATTCTCGACCTTTTTGATAACTTCTTCCGATTGCAGTTCGTCGGCACCGGCGACCATTGGAACTTTCGTTGCGAGCACCGCTGCGAAGGATGCTGTTTTTTCAGCGTTGCCAACAGAGCCTCTAGCAGATACATTTTTTGCGTGCAAAATGTTGCTCAGTTGAGATTCAATTTTCATGTGAACTATCCCAAGGTGAATTTGTTTGCATTCCTACCTGCGAAGATCAAAAAAACTTGCCCAGTAATGGCCATGAGCTAATTGTTTGAGACAAGGCGTCAAAATGAAATGATGATAGATAAAATTCCAACATCTCAGAGTAGTTTTCATTTTAGGTAACTGCTCTGAATTCGTAACCGTACTAAAGTACGGTTTTTTCTTCGACTGATCGCGAACGCCTCCACAAGACGAGTGCCAAATAGCGTGTGATCTACAAGGTCAGTTTAATTCTCTCGTCCCCAAGCAATGATGTTTTATTAATCGATAATTTTTCAAAGCTTAATTTATCATTTAGGAAATAGAAATAACCGATGTAGCTAAGAATAGTTCACTTTGAATTTGCAATAAACACATGATTATTTAGCGCAGTATTAACTCACGAGAACAAGCCACTGAAAAAAATCACGGGGGACTAGAAACACCAAGAGGAGTCATCTGCGCAATCAATCGCGCATACGACATCCCAATGTTCGCTACTTAAATGGGAATGGAAAGAGCAAATGAGGAAGCTACGCTATATCTGACGATTCTGATGTCGATTGCAAGTAACGGCACGACGACGAGCATGATGGCTTCAGCGGAACGAGGCGCAGGCATCTAAAACAAGACCGCGCAACCAGCGGTGTGCAGGATCAGCATGAAACCTGGGATGCCAAAGCAATGAAACAGTAAACTCCGGCATCGTGATTGGAAGTGGAAAACTAAACATTCCGGCTCTCAGGTTTCCGGTATGACGTTCAGGAACACTAGCGATCATGTCAGTGGCTCGCGTCAAGGCAAGTGCGGTCGAAAAACCACCGACAATTGTTGCTACATCTCGTTCCAGGTTAAGCAAACTGAGTGCTTCGTCGATTAGCCCTTTTTCATTACCACGCAATGAAACGCCGATATGCTTACCACTTGCATAACTGGCGGCAGTGATTTCCCCCTTGCTAAGTGGGTGCCCTATTCGTACAACACCAACCAACCGATCACGCAGTAATGCCTGCGCTCGTACTTCTGGCCCCATCGTATTCCCCACAATTCCCGTCTCCAGATCGACCGTACCGTTGCGCAATAGAACACTGTCCTTGTCTAACTTTTGCACAAAACATAGCCGCACGCCGGGAGCCTCCTCTGCAACACGAACAAGCAAGCCTGGGCCAAAGTTCTCGACAAAACCTTCGCGGGTCCTTATCGTAAACGTTCTCTCCAGCTGTTTGAGATTGAGATTTTCAGTAGGTCGTAGCACCGCTTCGGCATCTTGAACGATCTGACTTACTTTTTCACGCAGCTCTAATGCCCGAGGTGTCGGAACCAAACCGCGGCCAGCTCTAACCAATAGTGGGTCACCGGTCGTCTCTCGCAATCG
Source organism: Undibacterium parvum (assembly GCF_003955735.1). Lineage (NCBI taxonomy): Bacteria > Pseudomonadati > Pseudomonadota > Betaproteobacteria > Burkholderiales > Oxalobacteraceae > Neoundibacterium > Neoundibacterium parvum. The sequence continues at coordinate 440,239 of NZ_CP034464.1, forward strand.
CGCGAGCGCGCGGCTCATAGCCGACGGACTCAGTCCGAGTCGCTTGGCTGCACGCGCAACGCTTCCCTCCGTTAGAACGGCATCAAGAGTAAGGAGTAAGTTGAAATCAGGTGTTGACATTCGCTGAGTTTAGCACAGCTAACTTCAGACAATATAGCGTCAAACGCATGCATATAGTGCACATGGCGCGACTTCAATCCCAAGAATAATAGTGGTAATTTGTGCAGATGCATCATGTTGACCGTCGTCACAGAAATTGATTTCTATTTAAGCCCTAATTTTAAGATGCGATATACAAATTGGTAGGTATATGTTGAATAGCCCTGATGAAAGAAAAATGAAATGAGTAAGCTTGATGAACAAAAAACGACAGTGAATCGCTGGAAACTACCAGCTCGTTATACCGCACAAGTATTTGCCTTCTACATGGCAGCTATCATGGCATTGTTAATGTCGGCTGTGATCGTGGCAGCCAATACTGGGATAGGTGCTGGCTTCCTTAGTCGCGTTTCCCATGCCTATCAATTGGCAATGCCTGCGGCATTTCTTTGTATTCTATTCGTACGCCCAATAGTGATGAAGTTGGTTACTATAACTATTCATAAATAGAGTAATTACATCACAACACGAATTGTTGTGCTCCAAGGACTAATGACCAAGACGGCAGCTCGTGATTGATTGTATTGGCGTGGACGTTCGTAGTGAACCTCGTATTCGTTTCGGACGATTTGCATAAAGTTGATGGCGAAGTTGGATATACCTCACTTGGCCACCTAACTACGTTTACTGGCTCGCTGGACCTTGGACTCCAGCGGCAGCTCCTATCTAGCTACGATTGATCGAAATACCTCCATCCACTAACATTGCCGCACCAGTCATGAACGACGACGCATCAGAAGCGAGATACAGAACTGATTGCGCAATCTCTTCAGGTTTAGCCAAGCGTTTAAGTGCATGAAGGTTTTTGACATGCGCGAGCGCCTCCGGCGAGCTAGTCATTTGCCGCCCCATTGGCGTGTCAGTACCGCCTGGAAGGATTGCGTTCACCCGTACACCTGTAGGGCCGAACTCCGCAGCGAGCGATTGCGTCAAACCAATCAAACCCGCTTTGCTCGCGGCATAGGCGGCTACGCCTGGGAAACCTACAGTATAACCGACAAATGTCGAAGTAAAAATTACAGACCCAGACCCGCGTGCGAGCATGGCAGGAATCTGATGTTTCGCGGAGTAAAACGCGCTGGACAAGTTGATGTCAATCGTATCACGCCAACCCGCGGCAGATACTTCGGGCGTTGATCCCATTTCACCCAATGTGCCCACGTTGTTGAAAGCAATGTCCAACCCGCCAAAAATATTAATGGCACTACGAACCATCTCCACCGCAAAAGACTCATCTCTAGCATCGCCCACCACAGCCACCGCGCGTCCATTCGCCTTCTCGATTTCGTCAACAAGTAGATTCAGTTCATCGCTACGGCGCGCGCCAACAACAACCGATGCGCCCATTTGCGCAAAAAGCAGAGCCGTTGCCCGACCAATACCAGAGCTTGCACCGGTGACAATTGCAACTTTTTTTGAGAGAGAGTTCATTCAAATCGATCCTTGATGTAAAGGACGTAGTCTGCGTTGTGGGTCTGGTGTTGTCTGGCCGAATTCGGCCATGAAATTTAAACTCAACTTTAGAGCGACAGCGTCGAGTGAGTCTAAAAAAATCGTGGATTTTGGCTCAGAACCAATAGCTCAGACAGAATTTTCTGGGGTTCCTACTGTTACCCCCGCATAGCGCTGAACGCATTAATAACGTGCAAATCGTGCGGCTTCCGCCGCACAAATCAAGATGGTACCTTTCTAGCAGCTCTATTTTGAGCGCAACTCAATAAGCAGAGGTCATTTTGCAGTCAACCATTTCAAAACAATTTAAAGAAGTAGCTGAAGGTATGTCATGAAACAAATCCATCCAAGCGCTTCTGCAATACTTTTCGTTGCAATCACTTCAGCCGCCGTCTTATCGGGCTGTGGCCCGTCAAAAACTGTTTCGCCGGGAAGTGCGCAGCCCATAGCAACCGTTACAGTAGCAGCACCCGAGAAATCGATGGTTCAGGAAACTCTGGATTACACCGGTCGAATTGAGCCCTCACAACGAGTGGAAGTGCGCTCACGCTTATCTGGCTACCTGCAAGCGATCAAATTTCGCGATGGACAACAGGTCAAGGCGGGTGACCCACTCTTTGTAATTGATCAGCGGCCCTTTGCGATCGCACGAGATCGTGCGCAGGCAAATTTTGCTCAAGCCATCGTGCGCCAGAAACTGGCTTTAAAACAGCTCGCTCGCATCACACATCTACAGCAATCAGGCGCATCAAGTAGCGATGAACTCGACCGCATCCGTAGTGAATTTGAAGGGGCGCAGGCAGCTGTGCTATTGAGTCAAGCGGAACTGCGCAGTGCAGATCTTGAACTGTCGTTTGCTACCATTAAGTCACCCATCTCCGGCACGGTATCTGACCATCGTGTAGACATCGGCAATTACGTTGTCGGCGGTACCGCGCAAGGTGGCTTGCTCACGACGATCGTAGCGCAAAGCCCATTGCGTGCCACGGTCGATCTATCTGAGTATGACTTCGCACGACTACGGCAACAAAAACAGCTACCTGAGCGCATACAAATACGACTAGATGGAGTCACTGGCACCCAAGTCGGCACAATTGATTTTATCGACAACGAAATCAGTGCGCGCTCAGGCACATTGCGACTTCGCACCAGCATTGCCAATGTCGACAAAACCATCAAGCCCGGCAGTTTCGCACACGTTCGCATTCCCGTTGGCGCACCAGAAGAAAAACTCCTTGTGCCAGATTCTGCTATACAAAGTGATCAAACCAAAAAACTCGTGCTAGTCGTTGATGCTAACGGTAAGGTCGCGCCCAAGCGAGTCGAATTGGGTGGTCTGTATAACGGAAAGCGCGTAGTGCTATCAGGATTGTCTGCTGATGACAAAATAATCGTATCTGGCGCCCAACGCGTACGTCCTGGAGATAGTGTAAAACTCTCCACGCCGGTCACTGGCGCTTAGGAAGGAGTCGTATTCATGCACTTTTCACACTACTTCATCAAACGCCCTATTTTCGCGATTGTTCTATCAATCCTTCTAACGTTAATCGGTGCCGTCGCTGCCTTTAAACTCCCTATTTCAGAATTTCCCGAAATCGTACCACCGACCGTCACAGTCAAGGCGAGTTACCCTGGCGCATCTGCGCAGGAGATTGCTGAAACGGTTGCCGCGCCGATTGAGCAAGAACTCAATGGCGTCGATGGTATGTTATATCTTTCATCCCAGTCAGTTGGCGACGGTAAGCTAGTTATCAGCGTCGTATTTAAACCCGGCACCAATATCGACGACGCGCAATCTTTAGTGCAGAACCGGGTCGCGATTGCGGATTCTCGGCTTCCTGAGGAAGTTCGACGTCAGGGTATCGCCGTCAAGAAAGCGTCGCCAGATCAATTGATGGTGGTGATGTTCGCTTCGCCCAAAGGTACCCACGATCAACAATACATCTCCAATTTCGTCAGTGCCAAAGTGAAGGACGCGTTGAGCCGCCTCGATGGTGTTGGCGATATTTACACCCGCGGCGCACGCGATTTTTCGATGCGTATCTGGCTCGATCCAGCACGTGTGGCTAATATGGGGCTGACACCATCAGAAGTGGTTGCCGCTATACGGCGCTCTAACGTGCAGGTAGCCGCCGGTGTACTAAACCAACCGCCGGGCGGTAGTGATGGCGCTTTTCAGATTCAAGTACAGGCACAAGGTCGGCTGCGTGATGTGGAGGAGTTCAAATCCATCATAGTCGCAACGCAAACTGACGGTGCCATCGTACGCTTGCGTGATGTCGCACGTGTCGAAATGGGTGCGCAAGATTATACGGAGAGTGGTTTTGTCGATGGACAGAATGCGGTTGCCTTAAGCATCAGCCAAAAACCAGGGTCGAATGCCTTAGCTACAGCAGATCGAATACTCGCACAACTGGAAAAACTTAAAATCGATTTCCCCGACGATTTGACCTTTAATGCACACTACAACCCGACCGATTTCATTCGAGCATCAATCGACAAAGTCAGGGATACGATTTTCGAAGCAGCCCTATTGGTTTGCTTGACTGTACTTCTGTTTCTGGGATCATGGCGTGCCGCAGTGATACCTATTTTAGCAATTCCTGTCTCGCTCATCGGCACCTTCGCAGTAATGGCCGGGTTAGGCTTTTCAATCAACACCTTGTCTTTGTTTGGCTTGGTGCTAGCAATAGGTATCGTAGTGGACGATGCTATCGTCGTGGTTGAAAACGTCGAACGCCATATTGAGGAAGGCCTGAATCCGGCAGATGCCGCGCGTCGTAGCATGAGTGAGGTCGGCTCTGCACTGATTGCCATTGCACTTGTCCTTGTTGCTGTATTCATTCCTACTGCATTTATAGATGGTATTTCCGGCATGTTCTATCGACAGTTCGCAGTCACGATTGCCGCATCTACAGTGATTTCAGCGATGGTGTCACTGACGCTCTCACCTGCTCTAGCAGCATTACTACTGAAGCCCAAACACAGCCAACACGGCGATAGCATTGGTGAGCGATGGATGTCAGTTTTTAACCGTGGTTTTGGGCGATTGTCTGATCGTTATACTCAACTGATCGGATTTACCTTGTCACGCCGCTGGTTAATGCTGCCGTTGTATGTTGGTCTGGTTGGACTCACAGTCTGGCGCTTTGTAGCCACGCCCACTGGCTTTGTTCCGCAGCTTGATCGTGGTTATGCAATTGTGTCGATTCAGCTACCTCCCGGCTCGACATTGGAACGCACGACTCAAGTGACCCACGAGGTAACCCAACGATTACTGAAGCAACAAGGTGTGGCGCACACAGCCGCCTTTGCCGGCACCGATGGCGCAACATTTACAGCTGCACCGAATGCTGCCGTCATTTTTACAATCTTCAAGGATTTTAACGAGCGTGCGGGATATCACCTTGATGGCCCCGCGATGTTAGCGGCCATGCGCAAGACGCTGGCACCAATCAGCAATGCACGTGTCATGGTGATTCCGCCACCGGCGGTACGAGGAATCGGGACCGGAGGTGGCTTCAAGTTACAGATCCGCGACATCAATGGTCAGGGTCCGCAGGCGTTACAGGCGGTTGCCCGCGAATTGGTTGAACACGCGTCTAAGCTACCCTCGGTTGCAAGCGCCTTTACCCCATTTAACGCAATGACGCCACAGCTCAAGGTCGACATCGACCGTACCAAGTCAGAGTTGTTGGGCGTTACCCCTGATCGTGTAAATGAAATGCTACAAGCCTATATGGGATCGGTGTTCGTTAACGACATGAATTTAATGGGGAGAGTCTGGCGTGTCACCGCGCAAGCTGATTCAAGCTATCGACGAAACGTTGACGATTTAGCCGCACTGAAGACGCGCAGCAGCAACGGAGCCATGGTTCCATTGGGTAGCTTGGCTAGCTTTCAACAAACAACCGCCGCCTACCGCGTGCCACGCTACAATTTATTTCCAACAGCAGAACTTCAAGGAAGTAGCAAGCCGGGCTTCTCAACCGGTGAAACAATCGCGGCCATGGAATCTATGTTGGCGGCACGTCTGCCTGCAGGATTCGACTATGAATGGACCGAGCTTGCGCTGCAAGAAAAGCAAGCCGGCAGCAGCACTTTGATTGCATTAACGCTTGCCGTGGTGTTCGTTTACCTGTTGCTGGCGGCGCTATTCGAAAGCTGGCTGTTACCCCTATCGGTGGTAATGATAGTGCCGATGTGCATTTTGGCAGCTCTTACCGGTGTGTGGTTGCGTGGAATGGACAACAACGTCCTGACTCAAATCGGCTTTGTCGTATTAATTGGGCTCGCCGCTAAGAACGCTATTTTGATTGTTGAGTTTGCACGTCAAGCGTTTAACGATGGAGCCACCGCTCGCGAAGCAGCAATCGCAGCGGCGCATGCAAGATTGAGGCCCATACTGATGACCTCACTCGCTTTCCTGATGGGTGTATTACCTCTAGCATACTCGACTGGACCAGGAGCAGAGATGCGCCAATCCGTCGGCACTGCAGTCTTTACCGGAATGATCGGCGTAACCGTTTTCGGACTGTTATTTACGCCCTTGTTCTTCGCTTTGTTGGCTCGCCGAAAAACTAAAAGTGTAGAAAAAGTAACGCACGAAATCGGAGCTAAAGTATGAAAAACACGATGAAGTTTCCATTAAAAACGAGTTTATCTGTGTTGTTGTCAACGCTCTTTCTTGGCGCGTGTTCCAGCGTAGCCTCCTACAAGGCACCGCTTCTAGATAGCAATCATGTATCGACCTTGCCATCAGCGATCACGAGCAAGTCACTTCAACGCGGCACACCGCCTGCTTTATGGTGGAAGCAGTTTGGCGATGTCCAGCTAGAAACACTGGTTGAACTGGCATGGCGAAATAATTATGATTTACGTACAGCGGTAGCAAGACTTTCAGGTAGTCGTGAACAGTTGCAGGTCGCCCAGAGCGCACTCATACCCAACGCTAGTCTCGATGCTGGTTCAAACCATACAAAGCTCGCAGCAATCGAAAGCCGCAGCGGCTCCCCCACCATTGTCAGCCCCCTTCAATGGCAGATGTCGCTGGCTTGGGAGTTGGATCTTTTTGGGCGTGTTAGCCACAGTATCGAGGCTGCACAAGCCTCGGTTGAGGAACGTTCTGCCCTTCGTGACGATGTTCGGCGCGTGATTCTCGCGCACGTAGTTGAAGCCTATCTTGACTTACGTGGTGCTCAGATGCTAAGTGCATCCATCCAAGCGCAAGTTGACAACCAAACCAGTTCATTGAAGCTGATTCGTGACCGTGAAACTTTTGGTAGTGCGTCGTCATCGGAGCGTCTACGCTTTGAGGCACAGCTTCGACTGCTTAGCTCGCGCTTGCCTAGCTTGATCGCGCAAGAACGTTCAGCCCGAAACCGCCTGGCGACACTGACCGGGCAAAGGCTCGACGCACCACAATTGGCGTTACTGGATCAACCTATTACGATAAAACTGCCGCAGACAATCATAACGGACGAACCGGCGCAGCTTTTGCTCCGCCGCCCAGACCTGAAGGCAGCGGAACGAGCGCTGGCAGTGGCCACTGCAAGGGAAGGCATCGCTTACGCCGAGCTGTTTCCGAGAATTAGTCTGTCGGCCCTCGTCGGTAGTTCTGGCGTGGCAGGTAACTGGCTGACTGGCGACGCGAGTCGCTGGCGCGTGGGTGCAACGTCTTCATGGTCTTTGTTTGACGCCGGCGCACGCCGTGCTCAATTCCGTGCCGCTGGAGCGGAAGTTCAGGCCGCGTTAGCCAACTTCGACAAAGTTGTCGCCGTTGCTCTCGAGGAGACCGATACCGCCCTCTCAACCTGGGGGCAACTTCGCAAGCGTAATGATGAGTTACATATCGCCCTAAGTCTAGCCCAGGAGAGCGTTCGGTTATCGCGCTTGCGCTACGATGAAGGGATGGAAAGCCTTCTCAATACCCTAGAATCGGAACGAATCGCGCTGGCAACCAATGAGCAATTCATTAGCGCAAAACGCGACTTCGCTATAAGCACAGCACGCTCCTATTTCGCGCTTGCGGGTGGCTTTGATGTCGGCAATGCCGTTAGTAAATAGACGAGCAATCGTCGTTCGATGGCACCCAAAATTTTAAGTTATACAATGTATACAAACACAGAAAAACCAACAACAAATCACATTCCGATTACCACTATTGATGCGCAAAATGACATTCAGCAGACGATACCGGTTCGACCACAATTACCAGCTGTAGTGACTGCACGCGAACAACTCAGTAGGGCTCGGATTCGGCTCACCTTCAGTGGTGATGATGTGGCGACATTTATTCGTAATAAGGCAGCGCAAGCGCCCGGCAATTGGGTAAAGCTCTTCGTGCCGTCCTCAAATGGAGAGATTGTTGGCCGTGCCTACACGCTGCGTAAGTTTGATCTCTGCATGGGAACTTTCGAAATAGATTTTTTCACCCATGAAAACGGGCCTGCTTCGTCTTGGGCGAATTCGGCACAAGTCGGCGATACCATAACGTTTGCCGGCCCTCGTGATGGTGGATTTGCTCTTAATCCAATATCAGAATGGCTTGTTCTCATCGGAGACGAGACTTGTTTATCCGCGATACAAGTTATCTTGTCTAATCTACCATCCGACTTACCTGGTACTGTCTTGATTGAAGTCGATGATCCTGATGAACATAAGCCATTCTTTGTAGGGAAAAATATGAAACTACAATGGATCAAGCGTACTCATAACCCATTGAAAACCGATGATGCATTAACCAAGTCACTCAGTAATATGGAAAAGCTTTCAGGCTTCGGCCAAGCATGGGTGGCCGGTGAGTCCAGTAGCGTCATGGTGATACGTACGTTTCTACAAGAAAAATGGAAATTGGACAAAGAGTCGATTCGCACGAAGGGCTACTGGAAAAAGGGAGTGACACATTTTCGTTCATAGCCATTCGCGAATGATTGTTCACTTCTCGGGTAAAGGGAGTGAACCGACGTTAGTACGGCAAAACTACATTTATTCAAACGAGATAATTTTAGAGACGAACAGTTCAAAACTGAAACGGTAGTTTGTAATGTTCTAATTTGCAAAATTCACACGAGTACAAGAAGATAAATGAAAGAACATGATGATTAATTTTTCTGCTTTTCCTATTACAAAAAAATGGCCCCCTACTCGGCCTAACGACATTCAACTTTACTCGCTGCCGACGCCTAATGGCGTCAAAATATCGATTATGTTAGAAGAAACTGGGTTGGCATATGAATCTCATCTGGTAGATTTCTCAAACAATGATCAAATGTCAGCTGAATTTTTGTCCTTAAACCCAAACAACAAAATTCCAGCGCTCCTCGACCCTAATGGCCCAAAACACAAACCCTTTCCTCTTTTCGAATCAGGAGCGATTTTGCTCTATTTGGCAGATAAGACAGGTCGTTTTTTACCGTTAGATCCCGCCGAAAGGTATGAGACGATTCAGTGGCTGATGTTCCAGATAGGAGGCATTGGTCCGATGTTTGGTCAACTGGGCTTTTTCCACAAATTTGCAGGCAAAGAATATGAAGACAAGCGACCGAGGGATCGTTACGTGACGGAGTCGAAACGCCTCCTGAATGTCTTAAATAACCGGTTGGAGAACCGCAATTGGATGATGGGAGATACTTACACGATTGCAGACATCGCTATCTTTCCGTGGGTGCGTAATTTAGTCGGCCCCTATGGAGCCGCCGATTTGGTGGGTATTGAGGACTTTCCACACGTTATTCGAGTATTAGATAGCTTCACAGTTCGACCAGCGGTTATAAGAGGCCTTGAAGTACCCAGACGCACCTGAAGTTGGATTGGAAGAAATGCACTCCAAATGGTTAAGTGAGCGTTATACCAAACCAATTTTTCTTTGTGCTATGAGCATAGTGATTTCCCGCACAACAGGATCAGTTTAATTAGAGTGTTTTTCATATTTGAAAACGACAGATTTACGGAAGTCCTGGCATGAAACTTAATAGAGATAGAGGACTGCAATGGGCGTTGAAATGTTTGATTTATTAGTAATCGGTGGTGGCAGTGGTGGTGTACGCGCTGCGCGTATGGCAGCACAGAAAGGTGCACGCGTCGCTTTAATTGAAGGTGGCGATTTAGGCGGCACTTGCGTCAATGTCGGCTGTATTCCCAAAAAACTCTATAGCTATGCAGCGAACTATTCAGAGTCTTTCGATGAGGCGCCTGGCTTTGGTTGGTCGATTTCTGAAAAGCCAAAATTAGACTGGGAACTGTTGAAAGCCAACCGAAGCAAAGAAATTTTTCGTCTCAATGCAGTATATGCAAATCTACTGCGCGATGCCGGGGTATTGATGATTGCCGGTTGGGCCAAGATAGTCAATAGCAATACGGTGCAAGTCAACGGCGTTGAGTATCATGCCAAAACATTGTTGATCGCCACTGGCGGTACCCCAATGGTACCGGAAATTGCAGGAGCAGAACATGTGATCACGTCCAACGACATGTTTGATCTTGCGACATTTCCTAAACGATTGTTGGTCGTGGGCGGTGGATATATCGCTTGCGAATTTGCGTCCATATTTAACGGGCTTGGTGCGCAAGTCACTCAACTTTATCGCGGCGACCAAATATTGCGCGGCTTTGACGATGATGTGCGTCAATTTCTTGCGTCAGAAATGCGTAAATCTGGCGTGGATTTACGCATCAATGCCTATGTCGCTGCGATTAGCAAATCGGAAAATGGACTGATCGTCAGTTTAAAAGACGGCCAGACAATACAAGTCGATACTGTCTTGTATGCCATTGGGCGCATACCGAATATTCAAGGTTTAGGGCTGAAAGCGAACGATATTGCGCAAAGTTCCGATGGTGCAATTAAAGTAAACGATCAATATCAAACATCCGTCCCCGGCATTTATGCGCTGGGAGATGTCACTGCTCGAATTCAGCTAACTCCAGTCGCATTAGGTGAAGCAATGACCCTAGTGGATCATCTGTACGGCAAAAAGCAAATGCAGATGGATTACGATTTCATCCCGACAGCTGTCTTCACTCATCCAAACGTTGCCACGGTCGGATATAGCGAATCTGATGCACAAAAAACATTCGGCAAAATACGCGTTTATCGCAGCGAATTTAAAGCACTTAAACACACCTTAAGCGGCAGCACAGAACGGTCAATGATGAAACTCATCGTCGATGATGTAACTGATCGCGTGGTCGGAATGCACATGGTGGGGGCTGATGCTGGCGAAGTCATCCAAGGATTTACCGTCGCCATGAAAGCAGGCGCTACCAAAGCCGTGTTTGACAGCACAATCGGCATTCATCCTACTGCGGCAGAAGAGTTTGTGACGATGAGAATCGTTACTTAAAGGTAATGTCAAACGCAGAAGATTCGACGCACTTGCCGATTTATTTGGATGGGACTTTTGAGTATTTGGTGGGTTGTTGGGTTGAGGTTTTTGCTTGATTAGATGCCAATATTTGTTAGTTCCAAAAATTGATCGAAGCTGATCCCTGTCGCGCAAAGTGCAAACTAATTCAAGATAAGCTGGTTAGCCAAATGTGCGAACACGGTAGACACGCGCCTGAGATGTCTCGATTCCGTGTGTGTGAGTAGCCAGAGTTCAGTTTGGTTCTCGTCGAGCGCATCGGTAATTTGTCGCAGTTCACTACGATGCTGGCCTAAGAATAGCGGGACAATACCGACACCCACGCCCTGCGCCACAAATTCAGCGACGGTTAAGATACTGCTGACCCGATATTGCGGCTGCACTTTCGGAAAGTATTTTTTTCTCCACAATACCGAGGGGTGCTCTGGCAGAGCATCATCAGGAGCTATCCATGCACTATTCTGTGCACGGACATCGTCCAAATTTTGGATACCACTTTTTGCTGACGCAAACAAGGCAATTCGGATAGGGCCGATACGCTTTCCGACTAAATGTTGTGGTGGCTTTTTCGTGGCGCGCAACGCGATATCTGCATCTCTGCGAGTCAGATTGGCCAGTTCATTTCCCGTATGCATTTCAAGCTCAAGCAGTGGGTGTGCCACTCGTAAGGATGGGAGTACGCCAGCGACCAGACCATGCAAAATGGTGTCGGTCGTGGAAAGGCGCACGGTGCCAGAGACCTGATCGGGCACAAGCTGGGCGGCAGAACGTGCTGATTCCAGCTCGCGCTCTAATTGCTCTGCATGAGCGGTCAACACTTGCGCCAGCTCCAACGCCAAATAGCCGTTGCGTGATCTGGCAAAGAGCTGTTGCCCCAAGCCACGCTCTATGCGCTGTATTGAACGAAAGACAGTCGACGCATCCAGCGCCAGACGTTCCCCCGCCGCCGCGAGCGTGCCACCTCGATTCAAAGCCAACACCAACTCAAGATCGGCCGCACTTAGTTTGTATTGCGTTTTCGAAATCATAGAATTCACATTTGCCTATTTTGTATGCGTGAAGGCAATCATATACTGAAGACCTTAACAACTCAATGGAGCAACGAAATGAATAATGAAATGAACAAAGAAATGAAAAATACTTCGACCCAATACGGCATCAGCTTATTACGCGTTAGCCTGGGCATCATGTGGCTGGCGCATGCCGGTTTAAAGTATTTCGTTTTTACGTTGCCGGGCACTGCCGGGTATTTTGAAAGTATCGGTTTTGCCGGATTTTTGGCGTATCCGGTATTTGCTGCCGAACTTTTCGGTGGCATCGCCTTAATTTTTGGCCTCTACGCCAGGCAAATTTCATTGGCGCTAGTGCCTGTCATGTTGACCGCGACATGGGTACATCTGCCAAATGGTTGGGGCCACACTAGCCCAGGCGGTGGTTGGGAATACCCACTATTTCTCAGCATCGCCTCGATCTCACTTTGGTTGATTGGCGATGGCAGTTTTGCCGCCCGCCGCAGCCAACGCTTTATTTTTTCTTAATGAGGAGAACAACATGTCGACCCCTAGCATACCTCTGCCCGCATTGACATTACTCAGCCATCCTTTGTGCCCATACGTACAACGTGCGGCAATTTTACTCACCGAAAAAGGAATTCCTTTCGAACGAAAAGACATCGATCTGGCGAACAAGCCAAAATGGTTTTTGCAGCTATCACCGCTAGGGAAAACGCCTGTCTTGATGGTGGGCGATGAGGCAATCTTTGAATCCGCTGTGATCTGTGAATACCTCGATGAAACGCAAAGCCCACGCCTGCATCCTGAGCATCCGCTGCAACGTGCTCGACACCGGGCATGGATGGAATTTGGCTCTACCATCTTGAACAGCATAGCGGGTTTCTACAATGCACTGGATGAGAAAACGCTCGCATTGAAGGTCAATGAAATAGCAGAAAGATTCGCTCAAATAGAATTGGCATTAGGCGAGCGAGGTGGATATTTTTCCGGAGACGATTTTTCGATCGTCGATGCAGTATTCGGGCCACTTTTTCGTTATTTCGACACGTTTGAGTTGATTGATGATTTCCACTTTTTCGAGCACACGCCAAAAGTGCGCGCCTGGCGCCAACAATTAGCATCGCGTCCGTCAATCCAAGGCGCTGTTAGTGACGACTATCAAGATCTATTAAAAACATTTTTAGTCGATCGGCAATCCGCCTTATCAAAACGAATGGAAACGCATTAGAACTAACTATTAGTAGGGAAATTAAGTATGGTTCTTTTTGGAAACGCCGATAAAGACAAGCGCGAGTTCAAACTCGAAGTGCAACAGAAGATTAATTGGATGGGGTGGGAAGATGCAGTAGCATCCGAACTCCCAGAGCCGTAGTTCGCAGCACGTAGGGAACCAATACTTGCTAGCTAGTATTGGTGTCCGCTTGACCGACCAGAGAGGCAGAGGAAATGCAGCCGCAATGTTGCGAGCATAGAGCAAGCGTCTTACTTAATGAAGGCATTGAGCTAGTTTAGACAATGTTGCGGGAGCAATGATGCGATGGGCTGGCGTGACGAAGAGCATGTACAGACGGCCCATGTAGTTGTGTACATGAACCACGGTAGAAACCGAAACCAAGGTGCATCCGGGCTTGTCTTGCTTTGCGACAGAGATCTTCACGTCCAAGTGCTTATCTGTTTCCCCAAGGATGACTTCGCACTCGTGCAGTTCGAGCACCTTGAAGATGCCCGCCTGATCGCCGATTTGGTAAGCCTGAGAGGGCTTTTGAGAATCGATGCTACTCAACTGCCCCATATCTTTGAGCCCCAATCGCACACCGATCTTATTGCGCATGTTCATGAGAGCGTCAATCCAACGCGGGGTACGCGAGAAGACACTCAAATAGAGTTCGAGAGGGCTTCTCGAGTCGGGGGGGAGTTCGACGGAGTAGCAGTCGTAAAAGTAGGCTGTTTTCAAGCTCTCATTGAGTGCGCTAAATGTCGGTACTTCAGTGGCTTCTATGTTCATTTTGTGGGGCCTAACGCCGAAATGACGAGAACGCCACGACGGTCATAAATGTAAATGAAATAGTCATTGGCGATTCTACGCCGATTGACCTCAGGCATATCGCCAGCATTGCAAACAAACACCGCTTGTAAGACCGGAAAAAATTGCCGTACTACTGGATTTTTTCATAATGGAAGATCCAATGCATAAATTACAGTCGCATGAAAATCGTTACTATTTTGCAGCTCGCAGACGTTCCATTAATACCTCTACTTGATCAAAATGTGCAGCCCAAGTAGGTGCGACGAAGTTGAGCATTTTTTTGCATTGGGCCGCTCGTACCGGACTATCCGACTGAGAATAAGCAAGCACTAATTCTGACCAACGCTTTCCATCCAGAGGATCAACATATTCCGGCACATCGCCAGCTATCTCTCTAAAGGCTGGAAGATCACTCGCAATGACAGGTACGCCTAAACTTAATGCATCAACCAGAGACATACCATAGTCTTCTGCGAATGAAGGGAGCAACAGGGCTCTTGCGTGTTGGAGCCAGGTCGCCAATTCGGTATCGCTACAAGTTGAATACTCAAATACAAAGCCATTTAAAGTCTCGCAACGTTCAAGCAGATCTACTATGTTTTCACAGTTTTCACCTCGTTGCCCAATCACCACCAGACGTGGTGTATATGCGCCAAAGCGCTCTATTAATTGCCGCCAAAGCAGCAGCAATAAAGAATGGTTTTTGCGGGGTTCTATCGTACCCAACACTAAAAAATACGGTACGTCTATAGGTGCAGTAGCATTAGCTACAGATAACCCTGCTGCAGGCAACAATGCCACCGTCGACGGTGGCATTGGCAGATTATTTTTGCTGGCATACGCAACCAACTCGACATGCGTCGCGTCAGAGTGGGCAATAACCCCATGCCCCAATGTCAACATCGTCTTAACTCTGTTCTGATGCCGTAGAGACTCACCAGGCCGGCAATATTCAGGATGGGTAATAGGGATAAGATCGTGCAAAAAAAATACCTGTTTCAAAGCTGAACCTTGTAAGCGCCGAGCGTAGTCCGTTTCCGCTACCCCGCTGGGTCCGGTATTAAACAAAAATCTTGGCGTAGAAAACGATCGGCCAATACTTTTCATCAAACTACCAACAACCACCCGCCGTATCACTGCATTAACATTATCGGCACCCGCCAGTAGTACAGCAATGATTTTTTCTGAATCCGCTATAGACAGTTCTATCCACTGACCGGCAAAGCGCAACAAAACAGTCGAGCGATCACCAAAATGCCTAACATACTCCAAGCTGACTCGATCAATCCCTGTAGGTAACCGCTCCTGCATTCTGCAATCAAGCAACCTTGTTACGTCGATTAAATTTTCACGCATATAGAACTCGATCGGTTATAAAAATACCATTTAATCGCACAACCAATATTTGCAATTTGGAGTACCACGGTCACCACTGTATTAGAGAATTTTTGTATTTCTGTTGCAGACGCATTTGATAAAAACAGCACATCTTTGTTCTGAACAGGGCGGTTTTGCGTCAAGAATAAAATTGCATAAAGGGCATTAACGTCAGAAAGTATCGTTGTACAGTGCTGTACGGATTTAACTTCGACAAACGGCCTACATATCATCGCATGCGAGTTAGCCTTACTCCCAGCCGTCGCCTGTCGGTGCCGGAGAGTCAAACGCGAGTGCGCCTCTAGCATTGGACAGCTGCTTCCTGGCTGGAGCTACCTTGGGTGCGTGTGGAGTCTGTTCTCCCAACTTAAATACGCTCACCACTTCGGCAAGGTAGCCCGCTTGGTCTCGCAGGCTTTCCGCGGCGGCAGCCGCCTCCTCTACCAGCGCTGCATTTCTCTGTGTCACGCCATCCATCTGTGCGAGCGCCCGGTTGACTTGACCAATGCCCTCGCTCTGCTCTGTGATGGCATCGCTGATATCACCGATAAGGTTAGTGACGCCGCTCACGCTGTCGACCACTTGCCGCATGGTAGCGCCAGCTTCATCGACGAGCTTGCTGCCAACCGCTACCTTACCCACCGAATCGTCGATCAACAACTTAATTTCTTTGGCTGCCGCCGCGCTACGCTGGGCCAGGCTGCGCACCTCCGAGGCGACAACGGCAAAGCCCCGTCCCTGCTCACCGGCGCGGGCCGCCTCGACGGCAGCATTCAGGGCCAGGATATTCGTCTGAAAGGCGATGCCATCAATGACGCTGATGATATCGACGATCTTATTCGACGATTTGTTGATCGAGATCATCGTCTCGATTACATTGTCGACCACGGCACCGCTTTTTTGCGCCACCTCCGATGCCGAGGAAGCTAACTGATTTGCCAAGCGTGCATGGCCGGCGTTTTCCCTGACGGAGCCGGTCAGCTCTTCCAAGGTGGCAGCCGTTTCTTCGAGCGAACTGGCCTGCTGCTCCGTGCGTACCGACAGGTCGTAATTGCCTTGCGCGATCTCGGCGCTGGCGAGCGCCACATTATCAGCACTGGCCTGCACCCGAAGTAACACGGTATGTATATTTCCCACGAACTGATTGAAGCCCTTGCCGATGACAGCCAGCTCGTCCGAGCCTTTGACTTCCAACTTAACCCGCAAGTCGGCATCGCCGCTGGATAATTCCGTCATCGCTGCGCCCAAGACGCGAAGGGGACGGGTTAGTCGTCGCACGATGGCGATCAGTATGCTGGCCGTTACGGCTGCGCACAGCAGGGCGACGACCAGCGTATAGATCATCAGCTCACGCGCCGATGCGGTGGCCACGCTTTTCGGAAAACTCAGTTTAATGCTCCACGGTGCGATGTCCGCGTGAATTTGCAGAGGCTGCAGCAGATGGATATAACCTCGCGCATCTTCATACTCATAGGGCTGGCCTTGGCGTATGCGCTGAAGGCCAGCTGCCGGCACGTCGTCGGCCTGCTTGCCCAGTCGTTCGGCGGCAGGATTACTCGCATACAAACCTCCGTTCGAAATCAAGGTCAGCTTGCCACCACTGATCACCTTCAGCCCATCGAGGATTTCCGCTAGGTGCGTGAGCATGAAGTCGGCGCTGGCCGTGCCCTGGAATTTGCCATCGATCATGATCGGCGCAACGAGCGAAGCCATCAGCACGCTCTTGCCATCGATAGGATACGCATACGGTT
The DNA here is from genome assembly GCF_003955735.1 of Undibacterium parvum. Taxonomy (NCBI): domain Bacteria; kingdom Pseudomonadati; phylum Pseudomonadota; class Betaproteobacteria; order Burkholderiales; family Oxalobacteraceae; genus Neoundibacterium; species Neoundibacterium parvum. The sequence goes on from NZ_CP034464.1 coordinate 457,382, forward strand.
CAGTGAAGAAAACCTTACCACTTTTCTTCGGAATGTCGTACCAGTCGTTGGCGCCGGCCGCCACGTCGAAGACGATGGGTTCGACATGTAGACTGCCATCACCAGCGCGCGTCCAGTAGGGCATAAAGCGACCGCTGGCGTCATAGAAGGGCCCCTGATTGGCATACTGCGCATCCTTGTCATCGAGCGCGTTCGGCTCCCACGTCACGGCGCCCCCTATCAGATCGTCCGAACTGATCAGAGTGGCCTTAGTCATTTCGTTGATCTGCTCGCGTTGCAAGGGCAGACTGGCGCTCTTCGTGCCGCGCATCGCGCCAGCCAGGCTGATCACGCTAGACAGGTTGGCGCCGATGCGGGCCTGCAGTACACCCGATATTTCGCGCGTTGAGGTACGCACCAATTCCAGTGCGGCCGCCTCGGCGCTGGCGGTACTTTTGTAGCCGGTCACAGCCGCGGTGAGACCTAGACTCAGGACCGCCAGCACAGTGGCCGCCAGGCAGATTCTGCTGTTCAGTGAAAGTTGCACTTTGTCTTCCTTGTGGAGATTAAACGTATTCGGGTGCCAAACAGTAGGCTCAGAATGTCTTCGTTAAGGCGCACACCCAGGTGGCTGCTGCTGGATTTGAACTTTCAATAGCGCCGGCTCGATTCGGAATGCCCAGCGTGTAATGGTCGTAGACATCGGTTGCTGCCCAGGCGCGGGTCCAAGCAGCGCTGACGTTCCAGCCGTCATTGAACGCGCGGCTCACGCCCAGCTTTGCATCACGCCAATTCCAGATTGCGTTGCCTGTACCTGCCACTCGACCATTACCGGCATGCAGATTCAAGGTGTAGCCACCTCCCATATCGAGGTTCGCACCCAAGTCAAGGTAGCCCGTGCCTCGCGCATTGGTAACGCCAAAAAAATCGCGCGTCACCGTGTGGTTATATTTGGCGTAGGCTACCCCATAGGTCAGCCCCAACGACAGCTCGCCATAATCGTATTTAGTACCGGTGGCGCGATACTCAGCGCCGGGATATTTGTAGTAGTAGCCAAGGATACTGTAACCGAAACCGCCCGCTGCGCCGCCGTAGCCTCCGTACAGGTCCCACTCGACGGTAGCATCCTCGATATAACGGTCACTCACGGTGGAAACCCAGGTGCCCAGAGACCAGCCATTAGGGTGGACATAGTCGACTCCCACTTGCAGGGCTGGTTCGCCCCAAGTCTGGCGAAATCCGCGCGACACATATTGCGAAATGACTGAGGCATTAGCGGTGATAGCGGAGGCGACGGGTTCCGTCGTTTCCGCGTGCGCGCACAGCGCACCCAGAACCCACACGACACAACAAGCTGCTCCTCCAACTGGCGTAATGAAACGCTGCGGAACGCACAAACTCATTAATTTCTTGCTGCTTTTAGTCCTGAACAAGTACGGCCCTGCAGCCTCCTCCCCAACGTTCCTGTCCCCAATACCTCCAACCATTTTTGAACTCCCAGTTCGAATATCAGCAATCTTATCGCTAACATTTTTTATTTTTTCATTAGGGAGAGCTTATGCAAAACGTCATTTTTTGTAACCATACTAAAGTATGGATTTTGGTGACAATTCAGCAGCAATGAGCCGGTCGTATTTGGTTGCCAGAAAAGGCACGTTACAATACATCTAACATTCCATGACCTTGTTTGCCCAGTGTTTCCAGGCAAGACTGAATAACGCAGAAATCTTAGGCACCGTCGAGTGTGCGAAAGCAGGCAGATAATTTTTATTTTACTTTTGGAATATGAACTGCGCGCTAAGCCTAGATATTGTAAATCGACCGGTGGGTTCATGGATAAAGAGAAGCATCGGCATATTTTCGTAAGCGCCGCTGCAAACTAAGTGTAATAGATTGCTTGCTGGGCATACGTTTTCCAATACCCGTCGCCACTTCAGGAATGCCTCCGTTACTGCCACTCAATAGGGGTTCGCAGACAGCCTCAAAGCAAGAAATAGTGACATTGGAAAGTGTTTTTCCGTTTTCGTGCAGTGTCGCAGACGGTATTGGCTAAGATTAAAAAGTAACCCACGCGTTGAGAGTTAATCGAATCATGAAGTCTTCGCGCACCAAAGACTCAATCGCTTTTAAACGTGCAAACAGCGAAAGAATCAGGACATCACTCTCGCAATATTCGAGTGTAGAAAGGTCGGGAATTGGTTATTTTTAGGCGATGGCTCGAAGCATGAAATGGCCTTAAACAGTTCACAACAGCTTTCATTACGCTACTTATACTGAAGTGTTACGGTTTTCACTCCATTCGCAACGCGCTGGCTACAACAATTTCAATTCCAGTGCACGTGCAACGGCTTCAGTGCGCCTCTGTACATCCAGTTTGGCAAAGATATTCTGGTTGTGCCACTTCACAGTGCTAAGAGACAGAAATAGGCGTTCACTGATTTTTTGGTTGGAATTTCCATCCTGAATTAGTCGCAATATCTCCAACTCCCGCTGACTAAAGACTTCTGGTGGCAAATGAGACAATGTGGCAACGGTGACTCGTTTTTCGTCAGCCATTTGCGTACCAAATGCGGCTAGCAATTGTGAGACGTAAGTCGACATTCCTGTTTTATACTGCAATTTGGTCAGCAGTGTTTTCATGGGCACACCCTCATCCAGAAAGAGTCGAATAGATCCTTGTGGCTCGGCTTGAGTCACTACCTCGCTCAACACCTGCACGGCTACATCTACGTCTCCTACGGCTTGGTGAACCATAGCCTGTACCACCCTTGCCTTGAGTGCTTCTTGCGCGAGCCCCTGTGCTTCCATTCCACTCCGATGACTTTCGACGACACGCAACGCCTCGAAGCCCTTGTACTGAGCCAATAACGTTCTGGCCAGGCCTATGGGTAGCTGAAACTGGTTAGAAAAATAAGCCGCCTCCTTGATCTCACCACGACGCAACAAATGCAACACATGCAATTCCGCGGCTTCTTGCATACGCCCTGCCAATTGTCCGGTTTTTGCCGTCACATTGGTTCTGGCCAACAGGGTCTCAGACTCAGTGTGTTTATCTCGCGCCAACATCAGGCGAACAAGCAATACGTCAGCACCTACCTCTGATTCACTTTTCACTCTCGCGACAAGCTCACTACACACTAGAGCATGAGACTCCGCTTGATCCAGCTCATTCCAATCATAATAAATTTTGGCTAGGCCAAGATGTGCTTCATACCCCAGCGAATGCGTTGGATCGGCAATCATTTGGATGACATCTCGGTAGGTCGCAGCCGCTAGGTGAAGTTTGAAATTAGTCGCATGTATGCCAGCCAACGCGGTTGAAGCGACCGCAGAGAACATCAGATTTCCGGAAGATCGAACAGCATCTATGACTTGTAAAAATGCCTCACTAGCCTCGACTCGTTTACCTCGAAACATTTGTGCCACACCTAGAGCGCACTGCGCCGCGGTGCGAGCGGGGCGACTATCTTGATTTAATAACTCAAGCGCGCGGCTCGCATGTGTATAAATGGAATCAGCCTCGTTTCTATACACCGCCAACCAGGCCCAAAGCACAGCTATTTGACCATTAATCTCCATCGCTGACATGTCTTGCGGTGCAAGGCGCATGGCCGCTTCAGCGCACAACAACTTTTCCTCTATCTGACGGGGGTGGCCGCCAAATAACAAGGACCAGGAAAATGCTACCCATAAATAGGGGTAGGTGTTCAGAACGGCATGCGGCTGTAATGACAGCCACTGTATGATAGGCGCGGTCTCTCCACGAAAGTACAACGGCATGCCATTTCCTTCGATCAGCCGTATTGATCTCGGAATATCCTTTGCCGAGGTCGCTTGATGAAAAGCCTCAACCTCCAAACCATTGACCTCGTACCACTGGCTGGCACGTAAGTGAAGTGGCTCAACTGGCTCGTTTTGCCCCAGGCGTTGACGCAATAGCTCGGAAAATAAATGGTGATACCGATACCATTGTCTTTCTGCATCTAATGGCACGATAAAGAGATTGGCATCGTCAAGCTGATTAAGGATTTGTTGCCCGCTGTGGCTTTGTAAAACGGCATCGCACAAGGGGCCGCACAAGCGATCAAGTACCGAAGTGCGAAGCAGAAAGGACTGGACCGCTGGGGACTGTTGGTTCAAAACCTCCTCTATCAGGTAGTCTTGTACGAAGCGGTGGCTACCTGTAAAAGATGCAATAAACGTTTCTGGATTTTTGTGCCGATGCAGCGAGATGGCAGCCAACTTTAACCCCGCAATCCAGCCCTCCGTGCGTGCTTCAAGCGCGCGCACCTGGGGCGAAGATAGACCAAGATTTAGGCCTTGATTGAAAAACTCGGCTGCTTCGTCCAAGGCAAAGCGCAAGTCCTCCTGACGAATCTCTGTTATTTGATCCTCCAATCTCAGTCGCCCCAGCAATATTTCTGGCTCTTCGCGGCTGGCGATGACCAAATGCAACTGTGCCGGCATATGGGCTATCAAAAATGTCAGGGCTTCATTAACAGGAATACTGGCAGAAAGATGGTAGTCGTCCAGAATAAGTACCAGCTTGCCAGGAATTATCGAAAGTTGGTTTAACAATGATGTCAGAACTATCTCTGCCGTGGCAGGCGGGGAGGCGCGCAACATCGCCGAAATACCATCACCAACAGTCTGCGAGATCGTTTGTAATGAGGCGACCAAATACTCCAAAAATAGGCTCAGGTCGCGGTCATCTTCATCAAGCGATAACCAAGCGCTTGGATAAGGGCAATCGTTAGCCCACTCGCTGATCAGAGTGGATTTTCCAAAGCCTGCAGACGCACATACCAGCGTCAACTTACGTGTTACGCCATCATGCAGCCGCTTGATCAATAAAGGACGAGAGACGGCGTGGGCCGGCGGCAGCGGTGCAAAGAATTTGGTGGCCAGCAAGGTTGTCAAGATCATTCGACTATCCTAGCACAAAGTAAAAAAGTTCTGTCGCATTAACGGAAGCCTCCATAGCACTGGTGTAGATTTTGGCGTTTTGAAACTGGTAAGTTGAAATGCAAAGACTAAACGGTTGCGTTTTCCAATAAGAGTGATTTTGTTTGTATTCATTGATATGCTACGTTCGCAATAAGTTATCGACAGATTGAACAAATGACGGTAGGGCGAGAGGCCTTTGTCATCACTACTCCATCAACCGTTGGTCTATACGGTTTCTGCCAATACGGGCTGGTAGTCAGAGAGAGCGCGTCTCTTGGCTCACGAGGACGGAAGCCTTACCCGCGGAAGCGTCACATTTAACAATGTAGGCGTAGCCCGCCTTCACCGACTGAGGTGGCCGCATATTCAGCAACTTATCTTGCGGCATATTTTTTAGCTTATTTTACAATTTAAAGACTTCCATCGCCTTGGTGAGCCGGAAGGTTTGTTCGTTGAGACTGGCTGCCGCTGCAGCGGCTTGCTCTACCAGTGCGGCGTTTTGCTGCGTGACTTCATCCATTTGCGTTACGGCATCGTTGACTTGCGAAATGCCGTCACGTTGTTCGGTAGAGGCGGAGGCAATCTCGCTCATGGTGTCGGTAACGCGTTTAACAGATGTAATAATTTCCGTCATGGCGCTGCCGGAGCGCTCTGCCAGTACGGTGCCGGCATCGACTTTTTCCACTGAAAGCTTGATCAGTATGCTGATTTCTTTGGCCGCTGCAGCGCTGCGTTGGGCTAGGTTACGTACTTCTGATGCTACTACGGCAAAGCCGCGCCCTTGTTCGCCGGCGCGCGCCGCTTCCACTGCTGCGTTCAATGCCAGGATGTTGGTCTGAAACGCTATGCCGTCGATTATGCTGATGATGTCGACAATTTTTTTCGAGGAAGTGCTGATTTCGCTAATAGTGCCGATCACTTCAGCGACAATTTTGCCGCCGTTTTGCGCGACGGAGGCGGCGTTGCTGGCCATTTTGTGAGCATGTATCGCATTGTCAGTGTTTTGGTCGACGGTAGCTGCCAGTTGCTCCATGCTGGAAGCCGTCTGCTCCAGTGCCGATGCCTGCGATTCGGTGCGCCCGGATAAATCCATGTTGCCGTCCGCGATTTCCTGGGTCGCAATGCTGATCTCGTAAAAATTTTTGCGAACGTCTCCAATGATAGAGTAGAGATTAATATTAAGCTGACGTAATGAGCGCAATAAATGGCCGATCTCATCTTCCCGCTCACTCTCTATCATGCTGGTCAGATCGCCGCCTGCCATGGTTCTGCTGATTTTGATTGCTGTTGTAACAGGATGGACGATGGCGACATACAGAAAGTGCCAGAATAATAGCGAGACGGCTGTTGAGCTAAGTCCAAGTGTGCAGAGCCAGGATTGCAGTTGATAGCGTATGACAAACTCTGGCAATAATGCGCTGAGTGCCAGCATTAAGGTGCTGATAGCGGTAAAACCTAAATTGAGTTTGATGCGGGTGCCTAACGACATATTTTTCAATGCGGCCAGCTTACTGCCTATACCGCTGCGCACCACCTGACCGTGACGTATACGCAGCTGATTTGCATTGCCGCTGCGCAGTTCTTGGTAAATCGCCTCAGCTCGCTTGATTTGTTCCCGGTCTGGTTTGGTACGAACCGACATGTAGCCGCTGGGCATGCCGTTTTCGATGACCGGTGTGACGTTGGCTAGCACCCAGTAATAGTCACCGTTTTTGCGTCGATTCTTAACCATGCCTGACCACGGCACGCCGCTCTTGATGGTCGCCCACATATCGGTGAATGCTTCCGCTGGCATATCGGGATGACGCAAGATGTTTTGCGGTGCCCCTAGCAGTTCATGTTCTTGAAATCCGCTCGCTTCAATGAAATAGGGGTTGGCGTAATTGATATTGCCATTAAGGTCCGTGGTGGAGACAATAGATTCGCCATCCTTGAAGATGTATTCAATCTGGGTCACGGGTGTGTTGATACGCATACTGGTGCCTTTTCAATTGCTTGCTAATGGATGCGCTAAAGAAGTGAAGTGAATTAAATTAACAATGTTAATTAATTATGAAAAATATGAGTCGGCAGTATTTCCTTCTTGATTTAGATCACGCAATTAATTTCCCCAAGGGAATATTTAACTCTGTCAGGTTTTTCATGAAATTTGCTTCATGCAATTGTCCTGCGTGGCAAGCCAAATCGCTTGACTATCCGCGTACCCGTTTCGGATTTGTTTGAATATGCTGAAATCGTGGCGTGGTACTCGTCCGCAAAATGACTGCCAAGGTACGTTTGAATCACTGCAATCTCGGACGAGTTTTTTCGCTCGCCCGAATACTGTTGAGCGGGCGTCATGAATCCGAAGGAACAGAGCAAGGCTCTCAGAAGGATGGCAGCGTGAGGAAGGAAGAAACGGTTCATAGGGTCTTGCTTTGTGAAATTAGGCGGATGACAAATGGCGGAAAATTAGACATTCGGCGATGACCGCGTTCAGTCCCTAGGCCGAAGTTATGAGGACATCGCGGAAGAAAAAAGTCGGTGCGCTGGCAATCAATGTCATCGGCAACATGATGAGTACTTGGGAACCAGCACCGTGCCCCAGCGAATAGGCACGGATCATCCAGGCTTTGTATTGATTGATGCGCCCTTGCATCACCGACTGCACCGACAGGACGATGACCTGCGTCATGGAAGGCCAAACTACCAACCGCACCACGTACATCTGGTCGCCCTGTTGTTCCTAAGGAATGGCATACGCAAGCCTTTCACCGCCGCGAACAAGCCACATGGCGCCGCTGACGCTACCGGTCACGGGCAGTGGACTCAGCAGCAACTGGGACGTCGGCAGCTTCCAGGAAAGATTAGATAAATTTGACATGGTGAATGGGCAGGAGCAGTGGTCGACCGTGGCGCCAACCCAATGTCGAACGCCTGACAAGCAGTGTCACGGCCCTGCCCTACCGTGTCACCATACTAAAGTACGGTTCTTGCAGAACCTTGTGGCAGACTCAGAACAAGTAGAGTTCGTGTACCCGCACCATGGTTTCTGTACGCCTATGCATGTCGACTTTGTCAAAGCGGCTTGTTATCGGCGCCCGCACCAACAAGCCTTGTCTATAGCGACGATCAGAGCACGCGCGCCTCTTGGCTTACGAAGACGGAGGCCTTGCCCGCAGAAGCGTCACATTTCACCGTGTAGGCGTAACCCGCCTTCACCGACAGATCAAGGGGGGGCCTGTAGGTGGCCTTGGTCAGCGACTTAAAGCAATACACCTCAAGTGAATAGCTTCCTGGATTTAACTGAATCTCGCGCGGATAGTCAGTGAAGCCTGGCAAACCAAATCGCTTGACTATCGGCGTGCCCGTTTCAGGTTTGCTGGAATATGCTGAAATCGTGGCGTGGTACTCGTCCCCAAAGGGACTACCGAGGTACGTTTGAATCAATGCAATCTCGGACGAGTTTTTCCGCTCGCCCTCATACTGTTGAGCGGGCGTCATGAATCCGCAGGAGCAGAGCAAGGCGCTCAGAAGGATGGAAGCGTGTGGGAGGAATGAGCGGTTCATAGAGTCTTTCTTAGTAAAATTAAACGGATGGAAAATGGCTGGGAATTTGTCATTCGGTGACGACGGTGTTCAGTCCCTAGGCCCAAGCCATGAGGACATAGAAGAAGAAAGGCGACGCGCCAGCAACCGATGTCATCGGCAACATGATGAGTACCTGGGTACCGGCACCCAGAACCAGCGCATAGGCACGGACTATCCAGGCTTTGTGTTGCTTGATACTGCGATGCAAGCGAGGAAAACGCTGACGAAGGGCTGAACCGAGCTGAAATGTCCCTGGCATGCAAAACAGAATCGAACACACGATGTGTAAGACAAAGGGTTCGGGACTGGTAATGAAACGCGCATTATCAGGAATGACCGCACCACCACCCGCCGAATCACACAGGGACGTCGGCAGTTTCCTGGAGAGATTTGATAAATTTGACATGGTGAATGAGAAAAAGCTGTGGTTGGCTGTGGCGCCAAATCAATGTTGAACGCCTAGCAGGGAGTATCACGGCCCGGCCTCATCATGTCACCGCACTAAAGTACGGTTCTTGCAGAACATTCTCGCCGGCTCGGAACAAGTAGAGTTCGTGTGCCCGCAACTTGGCTTCTGTACGCTTTTGCATGTCAACTTTGTCAAAGCTACTCTGGTTATCCAACTTCACCGTGATGAAGAAAACGAGGAGTTTCTGTCTGATTTCCTAGCTTGAAAGATCCTTGAAAATCAACGTCATGACTTCGATTTGGGTCCGACTCGGGGGACTTGCCCAAGGAGCAGAACGCATCTCGTAGCCGACTCTACACAGAGTTGCTTTTCGAGTGTGAGCGCCTCAGACGATCGGCCCTTGAGTGGCGGATCCGCTTCGAAATCCTAGCTACGTACAATTCACGGATTCAGTTCAAGATAGATAACCAGTTTCTTTTGCAGCATCGTATGCTTGCACGATTTACCTAAATCATGAGGTCGCCACGACCGAGCTCGATGCCAACATGACAAGTAGGACTGGCAACCACAACTGGCGTTCGCGCTTGCTCGGAGTAAAAATGTTAGCAAGGCTCCCTATTGCACAGTAACCAACCACGACCCAGGCAAGTTGGCGAGCATGCGACTCAAATAGCGGTACGCCATAGTTCGAACGGGTGAAAATAATGATACTGAAGCAACACAACAGTAACATTGAAAAACCCGCAATGAGACGGACCTTGGGTGGGAGGCGTCCGCGCCACCTTTCGCCCATTGTGAGTTCACCCCATGGAGCGCCCAGCACAAGCGCCAATTGGAATATGGCAACAGCACCAGAGACAAGGCTAAAGAGTAGCGCTGCGTATGGGGTCATTGGAAACAGATACTGCTGCAAGAAATGTCTTGTCGAAGAAGGCCGTGACTTCGACGGCGAGCTGCTTCAGGAACGCATTACGATCGAAACCCGGCGGGTTCGCCGCCAAGTCGCCGTCCAAGCTAGGGATGGGCATGCTGGGCGTATCCATGAAGGCGTAGTGCCAGGCATTGGGCACCCGATGCAGGTTAGGCGCGGGAAGATTGCTGGCGACCCACTCGGCATGGAATCTCGGCACTAGGAAGCGATCGAGTTCTGCCTCGTAAATCATGGTCGCTGGCCGAACCGCAGCGAGCGACTCGGCGGTAAGCAGCACACCCGCCGGGGCGAGCGCGACGATCGCTCTAACGCGCTCGTCCTTGAGCGAGGGCTTAACCGTAGGCAACGGCGGTGTCGATTCACCGGAGCGGCCCATGCTGCAGAAGATCGGGTCTTCGGATGCTTCGGTCAGGCAGTGCTTCCTCATCCGCGACAAATTCGGACTGGCTCCCGCCAACGCCAGCACCGTGTAGCCGCCGGCCGAGTGTCCCATTGCACCCACGCGAGGGCCCTGGCTGTCGGTCGCAATCCGATCCTTCCACTCGGGATTGATCAAGATCGCGTCAATGACCCGAGAAGCTTGCCGCGGCCGCTCATCAAAGTAGCGCTCGGCGCCCTTCTCGATCAGCGACCGATCCTGCCAATTGTCGCCTGGATGACGGAGTGCGGCGACCAGATACCCGTTCCGGGCGAGGGCTTGCGCGAGGGCGCTGTGCCCGGTCTCGCTGCCGGCGTTGCCGTGACTCAGCAGAATCAGAGCTTTGACTTTATCGATGGGTTTGCCGCCGATGGCGACGTCTAGCGTGAACGGTCCCATGGCGATGACTCGGGGCGTGGCCATCGTCGGGTAGTACAGAGCGACCGTCGTCGTTGGTGCCTCCGGTGTCGTGCCAGCCACCTGGATCTGCATCCAGCCGGCCTCATAGGCGTGCGCGTGTGTTACGACTAGCAGGGTGGTCAGCGAGGCCAAGATGCGGCGAAGAAGGTGGGTCATGTGGTACTCCCAGTCGTTCCGGTGGCGTCAACCCATTGTCGAATGCCTGACAGACACTATAACTTCCGTGCCTCGCCGTGTCACCGTACCAAAGTACGGTTCTTGCAGAAACTCGTGACAGGCTCACGACATTCTAGAAAGAGTGACGATGGACAAGAGCGCAGCAAATAAATCAGCGATCGATGAAATCAATGATGCGATGGAAGTAAAGATACTCATTCGCCAGGTGAAATACCTCAACAACATCGTCGAACAGGACCATCGCGCAGTAAAGGGCGTGTAACGTGGCCGATAAACTAGCCCTGCTTCTTCGTAGGCGTCACCGACGGCCCCGTCCAGCAAATCGATCAGGTGGCGCAATTGTGTCCCGAGTGATCTTGTCATACAGTCGACCGACGTGGAATAGTTTGTTCGTGCCAATTTGTGATTTTTAACAACCACAGCGTCACAATACTGAGCACAACCAGTGTAACCAACGATGCCTCGATCCCTTAAGCATCACCACTCAGCCATTCTGGGCGTGATAGTCGACCTTGCAAGAAACCCTTTGCCTGGTGGCCAGAAATTGGCAGAGAAAACACAGCATCGGACATGAAATTCCATGCGAAGTGGATGCCGACAGCCAGCCACAAGCGCCGAGTGTCCATGTACGCCGCACAAAACATTAAACAAGCTACCGCTTTGACTTCGATACCCAACAAAGAAATGCCCGCGTTAGGCAAATGCGCCAACGCAAATAGTATTGCCGAAATGAACAGTGACGCAATAGTACCTAGTGACTTTTCGACGATCCGAAAAATAATTCCCCGGAACAGGATCTCTTCAAAAAACGCGACTAGGAGCATTTCGGAAAATGGCGACAACAGTGTACTCCAGTGACTAACACCGACAATCTGGAACGCGCCAGTAGCCATCATCGTACAAAGAGTACTACCAATGCCGAAGGCATCAAGACACGCACGCGCCAACCGCGAAAGAAATTGGTTTTCACCGCTTCCTTACGCTTCCCTCATTTTCCCGGAGTGACACGTCAAATCAATAAACGTGAAAGGCAGATCGTTCCAGATCAGGCACAGTGTAGACGTAAATTATCTTTTATTTAATCAACGCATGGTTGCGTGGCGCAAATGACCCTTTGAAAAGAACCTCTGATTGGCCGCTACTGGTCGATTGTACGACCGTTACAAAATTGTCTTTAATCATCAGCGCCTCAAAGCGGAAGTTCGAGATACTACGAAGCGCACATTCAAAAAGAAAAATAATTTTTTTCAGTAACATAACTGCTACATCCAAAATTTAACCCGGGTAATATTGACACATGAATTTAACCCGGGTATTATTTACTTATCCGATTCAACCTCGATGTTGCCATGATTCATATCACTACTCATTCCTATACCAGCTTCAACGGTCGCAAGCGAATCGCATCTGGCCGCTTGACGGTCAATGCATTGGCTGTAAAACACGCTCTAGCTTCCGACGTACCCAATCCGCTGCTGACCTTTTGCGACCAGACTGGTCAAGTCGTTGATCTCGATCTTCGAGGAAGCGATGCCGAGATGTTGGCACGCCTGCCTCCAGAAGATGGTCTGCATGAAACAAACCAATCGGCACTGATCGAGTCCGAAGAATCTGGTGCGCCACGTGGTCGTGGCCGGCCGAAGCTTGGGGTGGTCGCACGAGAAGTCACGTTACTGCCGCGCCACTGGGATTGGCTAGCTGAACAACCAGGCGGTGCATCAGTAACTTTGCGCAAACTAGTTGATGAGGCACGCCGTACTAACGTGGACCGAGCCCGGCAACGTCGGGCGAATGAATCTGCTTACCACTTTATGTCCGCCATGGCTGGTGATATGGCTGGCTTTGAAGAGGCCTCGCGTGCGCTGTTCGCCAATGACGCAGCAAAGTTCCGCCAACTGACCGAAGCTTGGCCGGCCGACGTTCGCGATTACGTCAGGTACCTGGCTTATGAATTACCGCTGACAGAAGTGCTGTCGCAGGCACCATGACTCAGTTAAAAAAAGGATGGATGATGACAAACAACAAAACACTTAAACGAGAGTATCTGGAAACAAAAAACCGAGCGGGCGTCTATGCGATCCGTAACCAGATCACGGGTCGGGCCTTGGTGGCGGGAAGTACGAACGTCCAGAGCGCACTCAACCGACATCAATTTGAACTGCGGTGTGGCCACCACCGCAATGCGATGCTGGCGCGCGACTGGCGCGAGCACGGAGAGAGCAACTTTCAATTCGAAATACTCGACTTGGTCAAACCCAGCGAAGATCCAGCGTTCAATGTTGCACAAGAATTGGAAATGCTAGTTAGCCTGTGGCGTCAAGAAATTCCTTGTCAAGACGAACTCGGTTACGACGAAACCAGGAGGGATGCGCGATGAACACGAATCTCGACTTCTGTTTGACGTTACATCGTGCCCACACGAGCCTGCAACTCAAACTTGACGACGAGTTGGGCATACACCATGGAATCAGTTTCGATGATTTCGCGCTACTGAATTTGCTCGCGCAAGCGGACGGTGGTCGGGTAAGCATTCCGGAACTCGTGCGCCCGCTTGGTCAACCCCAATCATCGGTGCTGCGTCAATTGATCGTGCTCGAAAAGATTGGCCTTGTGGTGCGCGAAGGTGTGAATGGATTTCGCCAGGCTGTGCTTCGCCCAGCCGGGCGTGCGCGGGTGAACGCCGCACGCGAGACTGCCGATAGCATTTGCACTGAAGCCGTCGAATCAATCGCCCCAGCAGCGGTTGAGATGATTTCCGCAGTACTGGCAACGCTTGCACGCACCCCAACCTTAGCACTTTCATGAGCAACGCTATCGCGACGATTTGCTGGTTACGCAGCCACTTGCACAGCTTGGCGGTGCATCCGTGGCGCTGTATTGAAGCCGGCCAAACGAAATATCGGAGCGCACCCAAAAGGCGCGCGACTCAAGAACATTTAAGGACCACTTACCATGCCTAAAATTAAAGCGAACGGAATTGAAATTGAATACGATTGTTTTGGCAATACCGACGCGGAAGCTGTTCTGCTAATTTCCGGTCTGGGTACGCAGATGACTCGCTGGAGCGAAACGTTTTGCCAGATATTGGCAGAACAAGGTTACCGCGTGATTCGTTTTGACAATCGCGACGCAGGCCTTTCAACTCACTTCAATAGCGGGTCGATTCCAGACCTCGCTGCAATTGCCGATGCAGTCTCTCGCAACGAAACGCCCAATGTGTCTTATACGCTGTTCGATATGGCGAACGACGCTATAGGACTTCTCGATTCGTTGATGATCAAACGAGCGCACGTGGTTGGCAGATCAATGGGCGGCATGATTGCACAATTGTTGGCCAGCGAGCATGCTGAACGCGTTCTATCTCTGGTTTCCATTATGTCGAGTACCGGCAATCGTGATCTGCCGCAGGCCAGCCCTGCAGTGATGGCGGCGATGACATCGCCCGCGCCACATCCATTGAAAGACGAACAGGGCTATCTCGCCCATTGCGTTGACTTTTCTCAAGTGATAGCCGGGCGAGGCTATCCTTTTGACGAATCCACTCAACGAGATCAAGCCTTAGCCGAAGTCAAACGAGCCTACAACCCAAGCGGGTTTTGGCGGCATATCGCCGCCATCGCCGCGACCGGTGATTTAAGGTTACGACTAGCTAACATAACTGCTCCAACGCTTGTGTTGCATGGGTCAGACGACCCACTGGTTCCGCCGGAGGCTGGGAAGGACACTGCGGCCAATATCCAAGGCGCTGAACTACGCATCGTCGAGGGGATGGGCCACGATTTTCCACCCTCGCTATTTAGATTTTTGGCCGGAGTTATCGCAGATAACGCACGCCGCGCGCGCCAGACCTTTTAAATGCATATTGGCCCCGACGGCGCGCTTCGCCAAGACGGTCATCAGCCGCCGAGGCACTGAGAAACTCGAGGATTCTGAAATTGTCGTGAATTAGGGCCTAAAAGGACCAAATAGAAAATGGAAGCAACAATACCAAAATTCCTGTATGCGCAAATTATTCGAGCTAAGCATCTGACACCGTTCATGATGGCTCGGTCAACGACTGCTTCTGGCCGTGTGGTCGGCCATCGGAAAAATGTCAATGCCACTTAACACCCTACTGCTCCATCCGAATCGAATCCTGTAATTCCGCGTCACTGCGTTTGTGATCACTACCAAATATATGGTTGAGCACATAATCATTGTGCATCGCACGATTATCTCTTCAAGGCAATATTTAAAATATCGACGTTGAAAGTACGCCGTATTTTCGCGTTTTTACGCATCCATTAATTACAGGCAAATCCAGACTGAGTGCTGTCAAGAGGTGATTCAATAAGCTGAAATGACAAGCCGATCTTTTCGACGTAATGCACCAAGTCCTAAGACCATCAGCAATACGAGTGCAAGGAACGGAAGCGTCGCCAGGTTCAGCGAACGCCAACCCCAATTATTTAGCAGCCCTCCTGCAGAAAGAGAGGCAAGGCTTACCGCCCCGAACATCAGGAAGTCATGCGTAGCTTGAATTTTTGCTCGTTCGGCTGGGCGGTAGGCTTCGGTTAGCAGCGTGGTACCACCAATGAACAAAAAATTCCACCCCACACCCAACAGGGTCAAGCCGGAAAGGAAATGCAGAAATTCAATGCCAGTCAATGCAATGGCTACGTGCCCACTTAACAAGGCAATGCCCAGCATCATGATTGGCAGTACACCAAATCGACGAATCAGATTGCCGGTAAAAAAAGAGGGAACGAACATGCCTAGCACGTGCCACTGAATTACTGTGGCTGCAGCGCCCAAAGGCTGACCACAAATTTGCATCGCCAATGGTGTGGCTGTCATGACCATGATCATCACGGCGTATCCAACCGATGAACTGGCCATTGCTGTCAGAAATACCGGTTGCCGCATTATTTCCAGTAGAGTTCGTGAAGATCCGTGGCTTTCAGCAATCACAAACGTAGGCAAACTCAGGCGTGTGACCAACAACAACGCTATCAAACTCACAGCGGATAACGCGAAATAACTCAACATGAACGGCACCGAGCCAATTCCCTGTGTCACTCTAACGATATTCGGCCCGGCAAGCGCTGCAACAACTCCACCGGCGATGACCCAAGAGATAGCCCGGCTTTTGAAATCGGCACTGGCCACATCCGCTGCAGCAAACCGATAGTATTGTGCAAAAGCTTGATAGCCTCCCATCAATGCGTTGGCGAAGACAAATAGCCAGAAATGACCAAGCCAGATGGCTGCGCCTGCGGTAAGCCCTGCCAGGCAACCTAACGACGTGCCTAACAAAAAACCATTCTTGCGGCTAAAACGTTGCATCAGCATTGAGGCAGGAATCATGGAGGCCGCTGCTCCTACCATCATCATGGCAATCGGCAGGGTGGCCAAACGTTTGTCCGCTGCGAGATTCAAACCAACCAAGCCGGAAAGCGTGATCACCATGACTGAAGCTGTTTGAAACAGTGCTTGCATACTTGCAAGTAAGAAGACATTGCGCTTTTCTACGGAGGTGAGATTCATGATGCTTTTCTTTCTTCAGATCCAAATAATTGAACCTGCATGGTACTGAAATAAGCAATAAAAATGCCCCCAAGTGACGAATTGAAGAATAAGTAGAGTGAGTCGTATAGCACGACGACTAAATGGTAGATTTACCTCGAAAGTTATTCGCTTCCAATCGTTTTGGGTAAAGGACTAATGTAAGGATGTTTGATGAAGAAGAGTTGAAGCCCACATTTCAGCCGCACTAAAAATACTTGATAGACCATTCGTTCGGCTGAAAAAACCTCTCGCGCACGTCGAATAACCATTGGTCCCATATTACTTTTGAGATTTTAGAAAAATGGCGACACTTGTTTCCATCGAAGACATTCTGTTCTCGATAAATAACGTTACTTTTTAATCTTAATAGGAAAATGATCATGAATTCAATCAATGAAGCAGTATGCAAATGCCAAACTTGTCCAGGTGCTGGTTGTACTTGTGGATGTGCAAAGGAAACGGCGCAAAAAACTTGTCAGTGCGGATCAGATTGCCGTTGTGGTGCTGCGTGTTCTTGCGCAAAACAATAATTTGATTTGTATGGTTCACGTTGGTTAGTTAGCCAACGTGAAACCCTACTGTTTTTGCTCACTTGTTTTTTTAAATTAATCGCGAACGCAAGCAACTATTCATGCTTGTCGATTGTGAAGTCATGTTTCATTTCAAGGCAACTTTTTCGATAAATTCAAAATTAGGGAAATATATGAACAAGCTCCAACAATTCATTTCAAGTTTTTTTATATTGATTGCGTTAAATGGGTGTGCGATGTTTACACCACCCTCTGGCCTCGATCTGAGCATGACACGTCCGAGTGTTCAAGGAATTTATACCGTGTCGATGCACCCTTTGGTGGACGCGGTTGAGATCAATCAAATGCATTCATGGGAAATAAGCATTGCCACTTCAAAAGGCATTCCTGTCACTGGCGCTCAAATAAATTTTGATGGTGGTATGCCACAACATCTGCATGGTTTTCCAACCCATCCCCGCGTGACAAAAGAACTTGGTGGCGGGCGCTATCGTCTCGATGGCGTTAAATTTAGCATGACGGGTTGGTGGGAAATGAAAGTGAAAATTCAATCGGAACAGGGTAACGATGCCGTCACTTTTAATACGGTTATCTCTTCGCCTACTAGTTTTCACGGGGCAGTGAGCGCGAAATGAAAAAGTCAATCTGGTTACAGGCCTGGTCGTTCTGCATGACGTTCATGATGGTCGGATATTGTGTTGCGAGTAGCGATCTGCTTACATTCGATATGGATATAAGTAGTTGGAGCTCAAGCGAAATGAGAGTCCTGCAATCGTTACATATTGACCAGCTCCCCCCCGCACCTGTCGATCGGTCCAACGCGTATGAGCGAATTCCGGCAACAGCTGATCTGGGGAAACGACTGTTCTTTGATGCGAGATTTAGTGCAAATCAAAAAATCTCGTGCGCCAGTTGCCATTCCCCTCAGCAGCAGTTTCAGGACGGACTTGCTTTGGGTCAGGGTATAGGCAAGGGAAAGCGCCGCACTATGTCCATCGTTGAAAGTGGTCGCAGTCCATGGCAGTTTTGGGATGGTCGAAAAGATAGTCTATGGGCGCAAGCATTAGGACCAATGGAAGACGCCAACGAACATGGCGGCAATCGACTCGCTTTCGCCAACCTGATACGACAGCACTATCAAAGTGACTACGAAAAACTGTTTGGGTCGATGCCGGATCTGAAAGATTTACCTGGCAACGCAAGTCCAAATGGGACTGCCGAAGAACGTGATACATGGGCGAAATTGAGCGAAGCTAGTCGTCAAAGTGTTTCGGGTATCTTTGCAAATATGGGAAAAGCCATCGCTGCCTATGAAAGGACGCTTCATCACGCACCGTCGCGCTTAGATAATTATATTGCTGGCACGTTGCACCGTGACCCTACCGCTGGTCAAATATTAAGTTCATCCGAAAAACGTGGACTACGGTTATTTATTGGAAAAGGTGAATGTATTTCCTGTCATGGTGGTGCACTAATGACAGATCAACATTTTCATAACACAGGCGTTGTGTCACGTGATGTGAAGAACCCTGACCAGGGGAGGTCGTCTGCCATTTCAACCGTTGTGAATGACCAATTCAATTGCCTTGGCAAATTTAGTGACGCTGGACCACGCGATTGTCAGGAGCTGGAATTTATCGCCAATGATGATCCCCACATGGTGGGTGCATTTAAGACCCCAAGTCTTCGCAATGTGGCATTGCGTCCTCCGTATATGCACGCCGGACAGATCAGCACGCTGCGCGATGTCATTCACCATTACGCCGATGCACCGAGTGCACTTGTAGGACACAACGAGCGCAAGCGTATCGCATTTTCAGAGCAGGAAATTGATGATCTCGTGAGTTTTCTTGGGACGCTTTCAAGCGCTGGAATAGAAAACTAAAAATTTGCGGCTCAACATGATAAAAAAAGGCAAATTAAATTTGCCAACAATGACACTTTCTACATAACTTTGGAGCATGGAAATGAGTATTTTTATTGGTGTAACTCTGGCGATCATCATCGGGGGGTTTGCAACCATCATCGGATTTGACCGTGAGCGTGGGTTTTATCCATTCCTAATGATTGTCATCGCTTCAATCTACGTATTATTTTCCATTCTGGATGGCACGCCGAAAACAATGTACGTTGAATTATTTGTAATGTTCGTGTTTTCAGCGGTATCCATTGTTGGGTTCAAAAAAAATGCCTGGATAATTGTGGGCGCGCTGGTAATGCATGGATTATTTGATGCGTTCCATGGCGATTTGATTATCAATCAGGGCGTGCCTTCGTGGTATCGATCTTTTTGTATTTCGTATGACATAGTCGCCGCTGGCTACCTGGCCATTCGCTTGACTTATTCAGGCTCACAAAAGAAATTGAGAAGCACTAACCTGTTGTCTCGTGATTGATGGGGAATAACGCCCTCGCCATCAATAAATAATGTCCGCTTTAAGGTAGTTTTTTTGTTGCAAATGCTGGAGTAGCTTAATGGATTATCAGCCACATTCACTGTTATGTTTTAATGACCTACGTGAACCGTGTTCACAGTTAGATTGCGATCTTGTCGAATCTGTGAGAGACGAATATCGAGATGTTTGTTTGCGCTTGGCAAGTAAAGATTCACTTACCATGTTGCCGAATCGATTTTGGTTAATGAATTATTTGCAAAAACGTATCAAGAACATATACGGTAGCAATACGGTAATGGCAATGTTATTTGTCGACTTGGATGAGTTCAGGAATATCAAATATACATTTGGCCATGTCTTTAGTGATGAATTACTTTATCAAGTAGGTTCACGTTTAAGCTCGTTATTAAGACCTGGCGATTATGTAGCTCGTCTCAGTTATGGAGAGTTCGCATTTGTGTTGAATGACATAGCGTACACCGAAGAAGTTCGGCATATGGCGGAACAAGTCTCGGTGTCGTTGAGCATGCCGTTTGTGTTGTCAGGGGAGCAGCGTCATTCCATGCATGCATCGATCGGAATTAGCATGTATCCCCAAGATGCCGAAGATGGCGAAACGTTTCTGAAGCATGCGGATATTGCAATGTACTCTGCGCGAGCTTCTGGAAAAGAACCATACTTTTTTTATCAACTACACATGTCAGAAGCTATCTTGGAAAAGATCACTATCGAACAGCACATGCGGTACGCACTGGAAAAAAAGGAATTCATTTTAAATTATCAGCCACGAGTTGATAGTCAGACAGGGCAACTTCGTGGATTGGAGGCGCTTGTACGATGGGATCATCCGGAACGCGGTTTGTTGGCTCCACAATATTTCATTCCGATTGCCGAGACGTCTGGGTTGATAGTTCAGCTCGGTGAATATGTTATCGAGCTCGTATGTCAACAGCTTGCAATATGGAAGAAACATGCTTTACCCCTATGCCCGGTGTCGATCAATGTGTCACCACGCCAACTCCATCGTAATGATCTGATGGCGAGGATATTACGTCACGCTAGCGAGAATGGGATCGACCCAGCCTTGTTAGAAATTGAAGTGACGGAATCATGCATCATAGAAGACAGCGTCACAGTGAAGCAGCAATTGGAGGCATTCTCAGCACTTGGAATGAAGTTGTTGCTTGACGATTTTGGCACCGGGTATTCCTCTTTAACCCAACTGCAACACTATGCGATGGATTTGTTAAAGGTGGATAGAGCATTTACTGCAAATTTAGAAAATGGAGATAAAAGCGCAGCTTTAGTATCCGCGATTATTACGATGGCGCATGCACTCGGTATGAAGGTCGTTGCTGAAGGTGTTGAAACATTGGCGCAATTACATCTGCTACAAGCGCTCGCCTGTGATGAGGTCCAAGGATATTTAATTTCGAAACCTGTGTCTGCAGAGGCCATAGCCGAACTTATGTGTAGACCGACGCTGTTTAGTGAAATGATGTTTGTTGAGAAAAATCTGAATCTCAAAACAGCTTTCCTTGTCCTTTGATCCAATTAATTCAAGAAAGAAAGTGATGGACGAGCTATCTGAAAATATCGACGTTTTAGTGATTGGCGCGGGGCAAGCGGGACTTGCATTGGGCTACTATCTTCGACAGACTAAGTATTCCTTCATTCTTACCGAACAAAATGGAAGGATTGGAGATAGCTGGCGCAATCGATACGACTCTTTGGTTTTGTTTACGTCTCGTCGATTTTGTGCTTTACCTGGATTGACAGTACATGGCAATCCCGATTCCTATCCAAGCAAAGATGATATCGCTAAATATCTGGAAACATATAGCCAACATTTCAAGCTGCCTGTTCAGACCAATGTGGAAGTTCAATCGCTGGAGAGAACGGTCGATGGAAACTTCAAGGCTGTTACAGCATGTGGTGCAACGATTTATGCTCGGTCGGTAGTATTGGCGACGGGTGCTTTTCAAGTGCCGATAGTTCCTTCTGTCGCAGACGGTTTCTCCAGCGAAATAATACAATTTACAGCCGAGACCTACCGCTCACCGTCGCAAGTCCCTAAAGGTCGTGTCGTCGTTGTCGGTGATGGTTCGACTGGACGACAAATTGCAGCTGAGCTCTCTCGTACTTGCCAAGTAATAATAGCGACAGGTCATTCTCGTCCAGTTCTACCTAGCAATGTATTCGGAAAGGATATTTTCTGGTGGCTAGATTTATTTGGCATTATTCGAGCCGCATCAGACAGTTTTTTAGGGCGAAAAATGAAACGAACTGATTCATTTCCAGGGACGCATTTAAGATTGTCGGCATTGAAAAAACAAGGCATACAATTGGTGGGAAGATTGACTGAGGCTCGCGGAATGAAAGCTATATTTTCGTCGGGGCAGGACTTAGATATTGACTGTGTTGTATGGGCAACCGGGTACCGAGATCGTACCGATTGGGTGGCGATCCCTAAAGCGAAAAATTCTAATGGTCTTTTCCTCCAGAAAAATGGCATTTCGCCAATCACTGGTATGTACTTTATTGGTAGAAGTTGGCAATCGTCACGTGGCTCGGCATTGCTGCTTGGCGTTGGCCGAGATGCCGAGAATATTGTTGAACATCTGTCTAACTGTTTAAATATGAAACTGAAAAATTAAATTCGTCATATCCACAACGGACAAATTGCTCACTAGAAAGAAAAATAATGGATTTCAAAACGAAAATGGCTACCCCCCAGGTGTCGCAGTTTTGGGTAGAAATGTCAGGCATTCTCAAAATGGCGTTGGTGTCGTTCGCGATAGCTGCTTTTGCTTTATGGCTTGCCGTCCCAGATCTCGGCGGATTTGGATACATTCTATTGTTTTCCGAATGCGTTGGTGTCGGCATAATTATGATAAGAACGCTACTTCTATGCTTGCCGTGGCTCCATACAACCAAGCCTTTACTCGCACTCATATTGACGATGGTTGTGGCGCTTCCAGGCGGATATCTTGTCGGTCATATTTTTGCATCTGCATTGGTGTTTGAACCCATGCATATTTCAGGCTCTGGGCCAACCAAAATGGTTCCATACCTCGCAACCGCGTTGACGGGAATTCTTCTATTATATTTTCTCTGGTCTCGTGAGCAATTTTCAAAAGAGGCGTCTGCACGACTAGTTGCGCAGCATTTGGCATCCGAGTCACAACTGCGATTATTACGGGCGCAAATTGAGCCGCATATGCTATTCAACACCTTAGCTAATTTACGTTTACTCGTAGAAGAAGACCCAATTCAAGCGCAGCTTATGATAGACCAACTCATTATTTATTTGCGTAGCGCATTAACGGCTTCACGTACAGAATTGATTAAGTTGTGTGATGAATTTTCCCAATTGCGCGCTTACCTTGAAATAATGTCGTTACGAATGGGGCCAAGGCTAAGTTTCGAACTAACTTTACCCGACTCCTTACAATATGCAACAGTGCCGTCGATGCTGCTGCAGCCACTTATCGAAAATGCAATTAAACATGGCGCGGAGCCCAAAATTGGTCATAGTAGTATTGAAGTAATTGCCCGGCAGACCGAGACAGGCATCGAGATTTCTGTTTCTGATACGGGGCTCGGTTTGGCTCCAGACTTTGATTATCGCGAACCTTCAAGCAGCAGTTACGGCTTATTGCACGTTCGGGAGCGTCTTCTGAAAACGTATGGCCCGAATGCGTCACTTTCAATAACACGCAATGCGCCGCAAGGTGTATGTTCAACAGTGAAAATACCTCAATGAAAAATACCACGATACCTCGTCGCACAGCGCTCATTGCAGAAGACGAACCGCGCCTTGCCAAATCACTTGCACATTTACTGTCACAATTGTGGCCAGAACTTGAGATCATCGACATCGTTGGCGATGGCGTATCGGCGATCGAAAAAGCACTCGAACATACGCCTGACATCATGTTTTTAGATATAAAAATGCCTGGAAAAACGGGATTAGAAGTTGCAGAGGCTGTTGCAGATGATTGGCCCGACAATCAAGCAATGCCGCTTTTTGTTTACGTGACTGCGTTCGATGACTTTGCGGTAAAAGCCTTTGAACGAGCCGCCGCCGATTACGTGCTTAAACCGGCAAGTATGGACCGATTGGCGCTCACAGTTGAACGGTTAAAGCAACGATTGTCAGATCGCGCCTCAACTCCTGCAGCGGGAGAGATGGCGTCACTCATCAATCACGTACAGTCGATTCTGGCACCCGCAGAGAATTCTTCCGAACGAATCAAAGTTATTCGCGCAGGACTTGGTAATACAGTAAAAATGATTCCCGTGAAAGATGTCATCTGTTTTGAGGCGACAGACAAATATGTGAATGTGATTACCGCTACCGGTAGTGCGCTTGTGCGCATGAGTATGCGTGAACTGGTATCGAAAATTGATTCATCCGATTTCATTCAAGTGCATCGTAGCATTATGGTAAATAACAACTTCATCCTCAGCGCAACTCGCGACGAGCTTGGTCACTTCACTTTGCGGCTACGAGAACTTGACCGTGGAGTAAAAGTTAGCCGCGCATTCTCTCATTTGTTTCGACCTATGTAATGAAATATATTCATTGATGTTTTCACGAGAAAATGGCGTGCTACTTAGAAATTGAGACTAAGGGAAAGAATAAAACCAACCACTCCATTACCAAAGAAACTGGAAAATTAACAACCCGTGCCGAAAATGTGACCGGCAACTAACGCCCGATCACGGCCGCTCGCCGTCGACAAACGTACATCCATTTAAGGCTGGGAGCGGACATTGCTGATGATATTTTTAATGTTGAGATAAACGTTCCGGCGACTCGCCGATTCGAACGCCTTTCACATCAAAATCAACGTCGAAATGCTCTTCGCTTTATTCCTTCGCCCGAAGGTAAAATTTGCGCACGTTTATACAGCCATCAAATTAATCACTGAGCTGCTTGTAAGACTGAATTGCGGCTTTAACAGCGACATCAACGGCTCGCCTTACAGGGCCCTCATCTTCACCAATACCCATTAACGATCCTTTTATCGCCCCTTTTTGCACGTCGTTTAACGATATGTCAGCAGTCCAATTAACAGATTTTGGTGTGATATCAATTAATCCCTTGTATCGATATTGTTTTTTGTTTGCTTCCCGAAATTCGTAACCATCGTGATTGAGCATGTGAGTCCTTTTTATAATTGGCGAGATGTTTAGAAAATTCAATTAACGACGACGCTCAATTGGCCCCGCCAATACGCCAACTTGCGCGCTAGATGCGCCGGCATTTGCGCTTGCAACTTGCTTGGCGAATTGTTCTCTGGTTGCCTTGAAATAAGCATCAACCCGAGCCAAGCGTAATGCGCGCTCAGATTCAGACGATGAAGTGTTGACACCTTCACTCGCCTTTACTTGATGTTTCTTAAGCTGCGCTGTCTTTCTCATGATTTTCTCCTTTATTCAATTGAATATAACATTGATTGAGTTTTGCCTACCGCTACCAACAATGAATAACTTCGTTTCTTGAAGGTGCATAAGGATTTCCGACTTGCATCAGCAAATTCCCTTGTTACGCTGGTCTCAGCTCAAAGCTTCTTCACCAGTACTAATTCCCCACCTGGTTCAGAAATTTTTGAGCTGCATCCCATGGATGCCCATTGAATGTAGTCACTCAAGGAGATCATCATGATCCGCAGCACACAACGCCCAGTTCGTAGCATCACCCTTATCTCTAACGCCTCGCTGTTTTCCACAGACTTTTCCAGCAATGAACGTCAACGCAGTTTATCGCTGCTGGCGGCAACCCCAAGCTGGTCGTGGAAGCATCACACTTTCCTGTTTCGCACCGTCCCTAATCGACTCATTGCTGTCACCCAGACGATGTATCAACGCACCAGCACTGCCTTCGCTTGTGGTTGGAAGCACTATTTAATCGAAGCGCATCGCATCTCATCCGTCATTCACCAACAAGGCTTTATTGCCGGCGTCCTCTACGCCTGCAAGTTGGCGCATCGCTCTGATCTGTAATTTTCTATTGTGTGATCAAGCTGTTGTTGATTTTTGTAATAACCATGACCGATAGAAAGATAAATAGTGCGCCCTCCCCTTCATAAAACATTCATTCCTTTAATGGGTCTGCACACTGGGGCCCTATTCATTGCCCTACTCATTCACGTCTGGTTCGCTGACCTTGTCGCAGTCGTACTAGACATGTCGGTGCAGGCAGCGTATGGCGCGTTGATGACCTTACTAATGATGATCACCGTGGTGCGGACTGCACTCATCCTCCTGGGTAAAGACCCGCTCGTGAAGTATATTGAAAGTCGACTCAAGCGAGACAAAAATGAGTAAAAAATATCATCATCATGATGTCCGGCTCGATTGGCCACCTTGTTTGCTGCAACTAGCCCACCAAGAGTAAAGACATTCTCACCGCTCTCAAAGGAACCCCAACGGGTTCCTTTTTTCTTTTGCGGTTCTGAAATTTTTCGATTCAGATTGAGAGACCGCTCGCGCAACGATCGATTCCTGACGCTATTGCGATGGGTTTCAACACATGCTTTCTAAAACCGACTTGCATGGCGAAATTCGGATGTTTTAATGAATTTCACCCATTCACTTCAAGGAGTTTTGATGACCTATACCTTTAACGCTGAGGATAACAGCGCAACTGATTATCCCAATCCCTACCGAATAGAGAACTGGCTTCTGCTGCTATCAGCATTGATGCTGGTTGCTGGCGGTGTTTCTACCTTACTCAGCGCACGATCCTATTTACAGGCAACGCAAGACGGACTAGCGACGCTGGCCGCAATCCTGGCATTAGCGTGTTTTGCACTGGGAGTTCGTTTTGCGTTGCGCGCCTTGTCACAACTGCGTTTCATGATCGGGCGCAACTCTCCACGAGGACTGGCAAGCGAAGTGCCACTGGGCCAGAGTGGCATAGGTTTGGGTTCAAACGCGCTGATGCAGGCATTACGCCAACAAGCGATCTGCTTTCCGGAGCTGCAGACTTGGATAAGTGGGTTGCTGATGTCATTGATTCCTTCACTTGCGTCCTCTCCCCCTCCCTTGCAAACGGCAGCGATTCGGCATGCACAGGCGCTCGTCGGGATGCTGGCAATCCTGCTATCAATGGGAATGTCATTGGCGTTATTTGAAGGTTCGCCCTACGAAGGCATGGTGTCCTGGCTCTATCTGCCATTGACGGGCTTGTCATTGCTTATGCCGGTAGCCAAGTCTTTTGGAGTGGAGGAGCTCACTGACGATAATACGGAAGGCCAGCAACAAGCGTGGAAGTTGCTCGCTCTGGTGGTATTTGCAATCCTGGCCCCGGTGGCGCTTCCTCGCTTTATGCCAGTCGTCGATTTACCCGTCCTATGGTCAGCCCCTTTGCTGTTATTGCTGGCGGCAATGGTGACATCCATCCTGTTTCTGGCATCCCTATTTGCCCAACCCGACAACGTGACGCAGACCTGCGTTTCCTATGAACAAGCGACCTTCTCGCTCCAAGGACCTCCCGCACAATTGTGGCTGCAGATGCAAAGAGACTGCCAGGCCAATTGGGTGAATGAAATTCCCAATCGCGTCTATGCCTGGTTACCACCGGCAACTGCCACTGGTGAACGAGGAAGTTTTGCGGGACGATTATTGGAAGAAACGCAGCCGGTCTTGTCTGGTGTGATGACTGATGGCGTGGGCGGGTCCTGGCGCGGCGTTTGGCAAAACAAGTATGCCCGTTATCTGTCGGCCTTGAGCATCTGGGGCATGGTTCTGGCGGGACTCACGGCCATGATGACAGCTCATGCGGCGCAGCAATTGGCGAGCATGGACAAATGGGAGAGCGGGCGGGCACTGCTCTTACTCGTGGCGGTCGGTCTGGCGTCAGCACACTCCTTTCAGATCGGCCATCTGCTGTTGTCTCGTCTGTATTTCAAATCACGCCTGATCTGGCTAGAGACGGAAGGACACTTCCAATCGGCCAAGGTCAAAGTGGGCAATCAGTTCAAAAGCCATCTGCAATCGAGCACACAAGTGACGCGGGTAGAAGACGCTAGCTTGCGCCTTTGGGTGGCCGACATCGTGACGGTGGCATTTGGCAAAGACGAGCAACGCTATGTGATGGCGATGGCCCCCGCCGATGGATTTGCACGATCAAACATCGACCGTTTACTGGACTTTGCCCAACAACAAAGCGTCGTCACGGCACCAAGCTCGGCACGCGACATGCAGCAATTGCAGCACATGGGCAAGCTCGACCATGCCATGCGGGCAGCCGCCACGACCGCATCCTCTCCCGAATGTATCAAGTAAGCCTTCAAATGAGGAATCCATCATGAGTAATCAGAACAAAACTAAGCACAGCACGCCACTTGGCAAAAACCATGTTGCTGATGCCGTTAGCGCATTACAAAAAGTGGACGCGCTACGGACCAACTCGAAGCCACGCGTTGCTAACAAAGTCGCCATCAAACATCAACTGCTGAAAGCAATTTCACTGTGGATCGTAGAAAACCAATTCACTCATTCTCAGGCGGCACAAATCATGGGAATAAGCAGCTCGCGTCTAGCCGATCTGCTTGATCAACAACCCGAGGAATACAGCGTTGACACCTTGATAGCGATGGTCCTCAGAACCGGCAAGACAATCCAGCTATCGATCAACGCTACTTCTCCACCATCTGAAAAATAAGCAACATTTCCAATCACAAAATTCAACCAATCGCAATTTAAGGAAAACATCATGAAAAATACGAAGCAAATCCTCAAACACCTACTGTTACTCACGATAGCGAGTATCGCCGCATGCTCTAAACCCTATGAGCCCAAAACGATTAAGTACTATGCGGAACACATAGCGGAAGCAAAACTGCTCGTCGACAAGTGTGTTCCTCAACGCGAAAAAATCGTTGGTTACGTGAACACCCCGCAAGGTTTAGATTGCAATAACGCGATCGAAGCCTACCAAAATGATCAATGGGATCAGTATCAGAAGAAGTTACAGGAATCGGTCAATAAATTCAAACGTCCTTTCGTCGCTCCCAAGTGATTGGTTTGCTTTTGGCTTGCATAGCGCAAGGTGACACCGTCACGCCAAAGAGTACAAACCATACTTCCCCCGAAAAAAAATAGACCCGCCTCCCTCCAATGTTAGGTGGAGGTTCAATGCCGGCGAAAACCGACTTGCGAAGCCGTTTTGCCATGAGACGATGATTTATAGAGATTTTTGATAGGTAATCAATTCTCGTTAATTCACAAGGAGATCGGCATGGACATTTTAAAAATGGGTGGAGTGGTTGTAGCAGTCTTATTGGTATTGACCGTGCTGGGTGGGTTATTCGAATTTACCCAGCATTGTCAGGAAAAATTTGGACACGCGCTTTTTACCAAGGAGTCATACATCAGCACCATGGTCGCGGTCGGGTTGGGTCTGTTGGGCCGCACCTGCCTGGAGAGTGCGATCAAACACCATGGCGATCAATTTTGGGCTTGGGTCTGGATAGTGATTGCCGTGGTCATTTTAATAGTGCTGGTTGCGATCAATTTTAAAAAGATGAATTTCGCCTGCGGCTTAGCCGGATCGATTCTGCAACTGTCAGTACTAATCCCCTTGGCAATGTTTGGCCTCGTCATTTTAGTCGCCTACCTCACGCTCCTATGCATCAACAACAGTACTTCTCCAGAGAGTGAAGAAGAACGAGAAGAAAGACAAAGTGACGAAGACGCTTGGCTTGCCAGCGATGTGAATCCCAATGGTCCCAATTACAAGGAGTAATCGTCGCACCAGTACTACCAACGGAAAGGGAGTGTTTGAAAGACGGATTAGCGCAGCAATTAGTACAGATCTAAATGAATCAGCCCCATCCATCAATCCAATTTTTTATGAATGCGTTTTTGCAGTACGGCATATGCTAACACCGGCACCTCGCGGCCCTGGGGTAATCTGAAAGGACTTTTGCATCATGCGTTTACTTATCTCCCTCTTCCTGCCATGGCTAACGTTTTTTACGATAGGCCGTCCGATTGCAGGCATCATTTGCCTGCTGCTACAGATCACCTTGATCGGCTGGATCCCTGCCACCATCTGGGCAGTGTATGCACTGAGTCAATATAAGACAGATCAGAAAATAGAACAGGCGCTCCAGCAGAGATCGCCGCGCAAATAAAGTACTCCACACGCTCCCAATATTTAAGCCCACCGTCGCTTAAGTATTGGGGGTGTTGGATTTTTTTTGATAGTCCGTCAGAACTTTAGTAAAGTCATAATTCGAAGATAAAATATGAGCGGAACGCTGCTCTGTACCATCGCCACCCGAGCCAAAACCGTTGTCACAGCTCGCTTTCTGGTTAAAAACGACCAAAATTCCCAACCAATCACACGCCCAAATCACGGACATCTTGCGATCAAAATTTTGTCCGATACAACCTATTGGCGATTCATTTCCCGCAAGAAAACACTCCGCGACAAAACGCGACAAAACGCGACAAAACGCGACAAAACGCGACAAAACGCGACAAAACGCGACAAAACGCGACAAAACGCGACAAAATATCACGCAAATAGAAAACTTACACTATTTTCCGTTTATTTTTTAAAATTAATTGACTGAGAAAAACAAAAAAATTTGAATAAAGCCCCTCCACACAAGCACCCAAAAGACGCCCAGACTTGCGCCCAAAAAGGTCTCTGGAAAATATAAAATCGAAGAAAATAAATTGCCAAAAAAAAATATTTATGCAACCATACGGTTTGCCGATAGCGGCGTGATAAACAGCTGTACACAAACAACTCTGACATTTTTAAAATGCGCAGAGAACACATTAAAAAATTGAACTACTCAATTTTTTAATGCTCGCCCATGATGGCATCGACTTTATTGTCAATATTTGAAAATCATCTTTTTAATAAAGGTGGTTTGCCTTAATATTGCAAATCTAAAAACTTCAACTTGAAAAATAAATCTCTTGTCGACCGAACTTTGTCGTCTTGAATCTATTTCTTCGTCACAAAAATTAAGTTTCAAACATCTCTTTTCTTGTTTAAAAACTTAATCAAATAACACCCTTCAAAAAAAATTCACATATTGAATGTGTTCATGCATTCAACTACATCACTTCAAAAATTTCTCAAGCAAGCTACAAAGTAAAAAATAGGTAGATGAGTCCGCACCTTCCGAAAAGGAAAAATGGGGCCAGTCGTGCATGCTTGCACGCCGACTTTTTTAGTCGTTGATCTTACGCTTTATATTTTTACGCTTTATTTTTTCACATTTGCTAAATTTTTGGAGGACGATATATGAGACACCGAATACCGGACGCTTCTGCACAATTAGACATCGATCAACTTTGCAGTAAAGACAAACTAAACAAAAAACCACGGTCATTTTCAAATCAAACATTGGCGCAACATGCTGCGCTAATACTGGCGTGGGCAAAAGCACGCGGCAGCTCAAAAAGAAAAGTCTCTCGACTTATTTTACAAAAACTCGGGTTAAGCACTAGTCCCGATCAAGTTTATCGTTTTGTAAAAAGCATCAATGGTGGAATTTGGCCACACAAAAAGACACGCAAAGTCGGAGACGAATAATGACTAGTTTCCGCCCACCAGCATCGCAAGCCAAGCACATTACATTGAAAAATGTTTCTCACGGCACATCGCGTCATAATCAAAAATCAAATTCGGGAAGCCCGAAAAGTATTTGCTCGATTGCAACTGAGAAAAAATACACAGGGTGCGTAAAGCGCCTTTTCGAGTGGTGCATACTAACAAAGAAATCGACTTCAACATCTCAAGTTACAGCGTACGTTGCAGAAGAATTTTTGAAGTCAAAAGCCAACTTTTGCGTGCAAAAAACACTCGATGGATATCGCCAATCAATTTCATTAGTATTTAATTTACAGCTGGACTACGTCGTTAGCAAAGTAGATTCGCTGCTGACGCCGCGCGCGTATAGTCAACTTCAAATCGAACATCTACAAAAAAGCGCTTCCGCACCGCTCAGTTTTTCAATTCGACTAGCTGCCTCCGCTGGTTTACGTGTGGTTGAATTAGATACGATCGCACTCGCTTCAGAAACGATGGAGGATCAGCGAGATTGGTTGTCGGAAAGGTTCTCTGGACTGTCGAATTATGTTGAGTATGTCGTTGTCGGCAAGGGTGGTTTAAGAAGAAAAATTTGCATTCCGAGCCCGCTTTCTGTTGAGCTGGAAAGCTATCGACTACCGGCTCCGACACGAAAAACACAAAGAGAAATTCATTACACAAAACGCTATTCAATCATTGGCGGACACAGTTTTTCACAACAGTTTTCACGATTGTCATTTCGTGAATTTGGATGGTCAACCGGTGCGCATGGTTTGCGTCACAGATATGCACAAGACAGAATCATGCAACTTCAAACCCAAGGATTCACCTGGGATTTTTCGCTGAAAATTGTCGCACAGGAAATGGGCCATTTTTCGACCGGCAATACTCTTACATACATGAGATAGCGTTTTTGCTACTTGCAAACGAGTATTTATGAGATATCTTCAAATAGCTTGAATGATCGCATATATCGACCAAACATCTCAAAAAATAGGTATTTAAAATGGCACTGTATATCACTCAAAAAAAATTTTCTGGTGACATATGAATTCAAACTATTTATCAGCATTAGAGCTTGCAGATCTCGTCAACTGCAAAGTAAATCAGCGAAAAATCATGGAAGAATGGCTGAGCGCGAGACGTTGGAAATTTGAACTTGATAAAACTGGCTTACCAAAAGTTGCGAAAGCATATCACGATCGCAAAATGGGAATTAGCGACGAAAAACCACTGGAAAAATCACATCAAAAATATGCGGAAACCCCTAACCTCTCAGCCTTCACGTAAAGAAGCGACCGGTGTCGATCGTCTATATAAACGTGTAGGCATGAGAAAAGTCTCTTTTTATTATCAATACTCAAACGGCACGTCAGAAACTCTTGCTGTCGCTGACATTGGCGATCGTCAGTCAATTACAGATGCTGAACGTACAGCGAAACGGCGAGCACTTAATATAAATCAAGGTCAAATTATTGCAGGATCAACCGAAGACATTATTGAACGATTCAAAATAGATATTGCACCAACCCATTATCGTGACCAGTCAAAAGACGGCCTAGCAGTACGCCAAAGTGCCTATGCCAATCTGATAAAATTTTTTGGAAAGATGGCGCCAAGTGCTTTAAAAACGGTCCACGGGTACCAGTTTCTTGATGCCCGTGCAAAGGCTGGAGCTCCGGCGAAGGCAAATAAAGAATTGTCGTTAATGTCGACAATTTGTCACTACGCGGTACGCTGGGGAACAATTGAAGCAAATCCCTTCTTGGGCATGATGCAAAATAAAACAGATAAAAATTCTAGGGCGATATCCCGCAGCCAAATCGTTAGATTTTACTTGTGGTCACTGCATCAAACACCAACGATCCGAAACGTCGGATGTGCGGCAATGTTCTGTTATTTAACAGGTTTTCGTTCATCCGAAGTCCGACCATTTTGTGTGGATGGACTGCAAAATGACGGAGTGAAAGTGACTAGTGCCAAGCGAAAAAAGGGAGAAATTGAGGTCGTCAAATTACGAGAATGGTCCACTCGCTTACGCACTGTCGTTGCCAGGGCAAAACAAACCCATAGCACTGCGGTGATGTATTTATTTGCAAATACAGCTGGCGGAGCATACACGCGCAGCGGTTGGGGATCTGTCTGGGCTGACGCAATGTTTCTATGGATAGCCTCATTCGACTCAATTGTCGCGGCTGAACTCACACGAAAACGCGAATGGGAAGTCGCATATAAACTCGCTTATGACAAATCAAAAAAAGAAAATACACCTCACCCGACAAATAAAATCGCTAAATTTGAAGCATCGATAAAATTATTAGAGCATCAAGATTATTTTACATTGCAGGATGTTCGGCCGGCTGCAATCACAACCAAGTTACGCAATCGGAACGCAGATGCATACGATTTTGCAGCGCACGCTAATCCAGCAACAACGCATAAACATTACGATCGTAGGAAAGAGAAAATAGCGAGTGCGACTGAGTAGTCGTTGGAAAGTTTGATTTTTCGTTGGAAAGTTAAACAAAAGGGCTACAAGCCTAAACTTGTAACCCTTTGATTTACAACGAATTCGGTGGGGTGGACGATGGGGCTCGAACCCACGACAACAGGAATCACAATCCTGGACTCTACCAACTGAGCTACGACCACCACTGAAATCTCTCAATTGCGCTGCAACTGAGACACAAATTATACGAGTGACTCGGATTTTTGGCAAGCACTTTTTACTTTACTTGCTTTTGGAGCACTGCCCCTCACTCTTCAGTGAAAAAAAGCCCACGATGCGTGTCGTGGGCTGAACTCACTTCAAAAGCGAGATGAGGGGTCGTGCAATGAAACAGGATCATTATATGACCTAGCGCCGCCAATCATTAGCACATTTACATTTAATTACGAATTAACGAAAACGGAAACATTCGCACAAGTTAAACTGCATTTTTCCGTCAGCGCTATTTAGGCGCCTGGCCTTCACCTTAATTTCTAAGCATTCTATGATCTCGCGCTTCAGTAGCGAGCACTTCCATATTTAGCACGATAGAAAGCAGCAAACTGCTTACGACAAGAATAAGTCCGTCATTTTTCTCATACGACTACCTCTAAGTGCTTTATTTTTGATGAGGTGGATGCGTGATCAAATGCATTTCATGATCCTGTGCCGATTGCTCAACACGCAACAACGCATCCAATAGAATGTCAGGATTTCCTAAGGCTAATTTTTTAGTGTCCGACAAGGTTTGTCGGAAGGCGCGCGCGCCTATCATGCCCATGGTCAAACCCAACATGTGGCGGGTAATGCCATTTAACTTGAGCCCTTTCCCCTCCCGATAATGCTCGATCAACTGCTGCCGAATGTATGGCAACATGGCACGTATTACTTCCTCGCGCGATTTGACAGGGCTATCGTCGCCATAGTAACGGGCATCAAAACTGGCCATCAAGTATGGATTGTGGTAGGCCTCACGTCCCAGCATCACACCATCAACATGCTGCAGGTGCAGATCTATCTCAGCGGTAGTTTTAATCCCGCCATTGATAAGAATTTCCAGTTGCGGAAAATCCTTTTTCAACTGGTAAGCATAGTCGTATTTAAGAGGGGGAATCTCGCGATTTTCTTTCGGAGTGAAACCCTTCAAGATAGCGTTTCGAGCGTGAACCACAAAGGTAGAACAACCAGCGTCTGCCACTTGCCCCACAAAATCACGCACGAAATCATAGGATTGCACATCATCAATACCAATGCGATGCTTGACCGTTACATCAATACTCACAGCGTCACGCATCGCTTTGACACAATCGGCAACCAAGGCTGGCTCGGACATCAGGCAGGCACCAAAAGAGCCTTTCTGCACGCGCTCTGAGGGGCAACCACAGTTCAGGTTAATTTCGTCGTAACCCCACTGCTCACCCAGCTTGGCGCTATGCGCTAATTCTGCAGGATCACTACCACCGAGCTGCAGAGCAACCGGATGCTCTTCCTGATTAAAATCAAGCTGACGGGCGACGTCCCCATGAATCAAGGACCCCGTAGTCACCATCTCAGTGTACAACCAGGTATGGCGACTGATGTGACGATGAAAAAGTCGGCAGTGTCTATCACTCCAATCCATCATGGGAGCGACAGATATTCGTCTTGACGGTTTGATCGGGCCACTTGTTTTGGCTACTGGAAATATGAGGTTTTTCACTTTAATCCTGATTTACTGACACTGGGCGCACCGCCCCCAATAGCGATGACTTAACGACTGGGCATAGGGAGTATCGACTGGCGAAAGCGACGACATCAGCGTCACTTTGTAAGGGTGTGCAGTTTATCAGTAAATTGAATAAGGCCAAAACTCTAGGGCTGAGCGGGACGCAAGAATTGTGCTTGTGAATACAAAACTGAAATCCGGCTCATAAAAAAGAGCGCCGCAGCGCTCTTTTATTGCAACAACGTCAAGCAACTACTAATCAGCTATTATGCCAAAAAAGTAGATGTCTTTTGTTGACGACGGCGGCTGATTGCACCGATCACGCCCAAGCCAGCCAACAGCATTGCGTAGGTTTCTGCTTCTGGCACTGGAGGCGTCATGCTGGAAACATTTAGAGACAATTTATACTGGCCCAAATTTAGCAATGGGCCATTCGCTTTACCAGAGATGGTCGCAAAATAATTACCTGCTGACAAAGAGTTGAACGAATTATTCAAACCTAGGCCAAGCAAATGAGTATGCGCAGCATCAGAAAACAAAGAAAATTTCAGATTTTTGATACTAGTGACGTCAAAAAGACCTAAGAAAGAGATATTCAATTTCTCCGTTTTTGTACCCAAATTACTCATGTTTGCGAGAGTGAATTTAAAGTCATCTGAGAATTTATTCTGATGAATCGCGCTATAAGTTGTCGTGCCTTCGGCCAAAGTACCAAGATCAATCACTGGTGCTGCTTGCGCAGTTGCAGAGATAGTCAAGCCCGCTACCAGAGACAAAGCGCCCAGTAGTTTTGGTGTAGCAGATGCTACGGTATTGAATACATTCATATTGTCCAACCTTAAAAATTTTATCAACAATTAGTCATCAACGTCATCTGCCCAAATTAGCAAAAAAGGCAGTCAACAACTAACACGGTACAACTGCTACTATTTTAGGCTTTTTAGTTATCCAAAAAACCATAAAGTGTTACTAGATGTAAGCCTATGAATACTTCATCGCCTTACCAAACATCCACTCTTGCAACACTCCATTTTTGCCTATCAAATTATGTCAAATTAACTATTTGATAACAAAATTTTCAAAAAAATGAGGCTCTTTTAGCCTCATTTTTTTCTTCGCTTTTATTAAGCGGCAAAAGCAGATGGTCCAACATTTTTACGGCGACGGCTAAGTACCGCGATCAAACCTAAACCAGCCAGCATCATTGCATAGGTTTCTGGTTCTGGAACTGCGGATACAGTCATGCTACCTGCATAAGTCCCACCACCAGTGCCATATGCATTTCCTTTGATGTCGACATGGTAATTACCAGCAGCGACTTTCAAGAAGTCGTGATCCAAAGGAGAAGAAGAGCCAATTACCAAGGTATTTGCTTGACCAAAGAAACCCATCGATTGTGAATTTTTTCCCGCGATATCATGGAACAACTCAAACGACAGTCCCGAAATATCTTTCTTAGCTGTTGCAGGAAAAGAGATCAGGCTAAATGACAGGTCGCTGGTACCGCCAAAAGAAAAACTAAATGTGTCGAAAAAAATCGCTTGTTTGGTAAAAGTATTACCGAAGCCAAAAGTTTTCGGATCATCTTCAGCTACGGTTAATTTAATCACACTAGCATTCGCAGCCGCAGAGATCGACAAGCCGGCAACAAGAGACAAAGCGCCCAAAAATTTTGGCGCGAGGGAAAGCGTCAATTTAATTAATTTAAACATTGAGATATCTCTTCTAAAAGGTGGAGGGTGAGCCACACACATGGTGCGAATTCAAATAGATTAATTTGAACAATCAATTAATTGGTAATTAATCAATGCATAAAAAAACCAAAGCGCATACTAGCATGCAAGCAATTCAACTTAGTTCCAAAACAATAAGTTTTCTGAATATTTTCCTTGCTTTTTACTATTTGCTGAAAAACAATTCCGTTCGGCAATCTATTTTTTAAAATTAAACCACTAAATCAAATACTTAGCTAATTTTTACGTTAAACAAAAATAAGAGAAGCAAACGGGTTTTTATACTAAAAATCAAAAACGATCCTCAAAAATTAATAAATCTACTCATTCGATACTAGATTTATTAAGTTCATTCTCGACATCCCACGGAACGCGTTGCCGTCCGTGTTGATGCAATTAGCTTACGAGTAGTTTATTTCCGCTTGATGACAAATAAACCTTTTTCCCATAAAAAAACGCCCGCTATTCGCTAAGGCGTTTTTCTGATGAATATCCGTCTTGCATCAACGATGCATGCCCGACTTTCCAGCGGTAAATCAACTGCGCTTATAAATATCCTCGAAACGCACGATGTCATCCTCACCGAGATAACTACCGGACTGCACCTCAATTAAATGCAAAGGGAGTTTGCCCGGATTCTCCAGGCGGTGGGTCTGGCCGATGGGGATATAAGTCGATTCGTTTTCGGTAAGCAACTTCACCACGTCACCGCAAGTAACACGTGCGGTCCCACTGACAACGACCCAATGCTCGGCACGGTGATGATGCATCTGTAGCGACAAGATTTGACCCGGGTTCACCGTGATCCGCTTTACCTGAAAGCGGTCACCAACATCAATGCCTTCATAACAGCCCCAAGGTCGGTACACCTTGGTATGGTTAATATGTTCGCTACGTTTGTTTTTCTTCAAATGATCGACGATCTGCTTGACCTTTTGCACATCATCCTTATGCGCCACCAAGACCGCATCCTTGGTCTCGACCACCACCAGATCACTCAGGCCTATCACTGCCACCATACGACTTTCGGCACGCACCAGAGAATTGCTGACATCGTCCAGATAGACGTCGCCGCGCAGTACATTGCCTTGGGCGTCGGCGGCCTGCACTTCCCACAAGGCCGCCCATGAGCCTACATCGCTCCAGCCTATGTCGGCAGGCACCACGACCGCATGCTTGGTATGCTCCATCACCGCGTAATCGATAGACTCGGAAGGGCAGGCAGCAAACGAGGCTTCGTGCAAACGACAAAAATCCAGATCCCGGTATCCGTCTTCAACCGCTTTTTTCGAGCAAGCTGCGATATCCGGGCGCAAGCTGCCCAACTCATCCAGATAACGCGCAGCGCTGAATAAAAACATGCCGCTATTCCACAGATAACTGCCGTCAGCGATAAACGATTGCGCCGTCGCCAGATCAGGTTTTTCAACGAAGCGCGCTACCTTAAAACAGCCTTCTGCGCTAGTCAGTGCCTCGCCACGGCGGATGTAGCCGTAGCCAGTCTCAGGGCCAGATGGCACGATACCAAAAGTAGCCAGCGCACCAGTCTCGACAGCCCCAGCGGCGCGTGCAATCGACGCATAAAAGGCAGGCACATCAGTAATCACATGATCAGCTGGCAGCACCAACATCACCGCCTGCGGATCTATTGCCAGTAAATAATGCGCGGCAGCGGCCACCGCCGGGGCGGTATTGCGCCCTTCTGGCTCTAACATGATGCCCATAGGTGCGATGCCGATTTCTCGCATTTGCTCGGCGATCATGAAGCGATGCTCGTTACCGCAAACCATCAGCGGCGGCATCACCTGCAAGCCTACGCTCGCCGCATCCGCCAGTCGCAGCGCAGTCTCTTGCAACATGGTCTGCTCGCCTACCAGGGCCAGCAATTGTTTAGGCATGGCTGCGCGCGACAAAGGCCATAAGCGGGTACCAGAACCGCCAGAAAGGATTACCGGATAGATCTTCATGTTCATAAACCTTATTTTTTCGTCTTAATTAATTTGCTTTCGCTAGCTCATCGGCTGTTTCGGTGCGTGGGATAAGGCGGCGATCGCGCGCATTGCCCCACTTTTTATTCACCAACTCCGACAGATGCACCATGGTGCCGCTGCGGTCTACGCTGTATTCTTTAAAGACAATTTTTTCATCCAAATGGGCATTGTCCGAGATGCGCGTGTATTCAAACAAGACACTGCGCACGATCTGCGCACCAGAACAGATATGACTACCATGCCCTATCCAGGTCGGGCCGACGATCTTGCAACCGGCCTCGATATGTGTGCCCGCACCGATGTAGACCGGGCCTTCGATGACAGTGCCTTCCCAATCGATGCGGGTATTCAGACCAACCCAAATACCATCGTCAATTTGTACGCCGGGGATAGTCATATTCGCCAAACCGCCGCTCATCATGCTTTGCGAGACCGACCAAAAATCTTTCACGCTACCGATATCTATCCAGTTAAACGTGCGATTTTGGGCAAAAAACGGTATGCCTTTTTCTACCAGCAAAGGGAAAAGTTGCGAGCCTATATCAAACACCGTATCGACCGGAATCAGATCGAGTACGGCAGGTTCAAAAATATAGATACCAGTACTAGCATGGTTAGATAGCGCCTGATCCTGTTGCGGTTTTTCCTGGAAAGCCTGGATACGGCCATCTTTATCGGTCACCACCACACCGTAATCCGAGACCTTATCCCAAGGCACTTCCTTCGTGATAATGCTAGCCAATGCGC
Organism: Undibacterium parvum; assembly: GCF_003955735.1. Taxonomy (NCBI): domain Bacteria; kingdom Pseudomonadati; phylum Pseudomonadota; class Betaproteobacteria; order Burkholderiales; family Oxalobacteraceae; genus Neoundibacterium; species Neoundibacterium parvum. Next base: position 496,939 of record NZ_CP034464.1, read on the forward strand.
CCTTGCGCTTATGTTCGAACAAGGCCGACTGGATATCCAGATCAATCACCGCATCGCCACACATGACGATCGTAGTCTCATCAAAGAAGCCACCAAACTCCTGAATCTTCTTCATGCCGCCAGCGGAACCTAAAGGCTCAGGTACCACCTCGCCCACATCATTGGTATAGCCCTCAAACGAGTAGCCGATCTGCACCCCAAACTGGTGGCCGTCAGCAAAATACTCTTCTATTTTCTGGTGCAGATAGCTGACATTAACCATGATGTCGCGCACGCCGTATTTGGCCAGATGCTCGATCAGATACGCCATCACCGGCTTACCCAAAATCGGAATCATAGGCTTAGGCAGATCGTAGGTCAGGGGCCGAACGCGAGTACCCTTACCCGCCGCTAAAATCATTGCTTTCATCATCATCCTTAAAATCGAATACTGCTTTACTGGCGTGAGATCTGCCAATAAATTCAAATAAACTTAAATACCTGTCGGCCGCTTGCGCAATAGCCATGCGGCTTGCAGGCCATATGCCACCAGCAGCCGCATGGATACTACGTCTCCGGGCATGCCACCTGCACAGGCGCATGGACTATGCGCCTACGGCTAGTCTAGCCAGACAAAATACATTAAAACCATCACATTACCAATACAAGTTGCAACTATTACATTTTACCCTGCAATTGCAGTCTGGCCGCTTCCATTGTTTTACACCGCAAGGCATCAAACTCAATTACTGATGCGTCGCGTCATGCCGAAGCGCAGATACAGCGTTTGCCATAGGCCGATAAGACGACAAAAATTTTCCGCAAAACCGGCATGCTCATTGGCCGCAAACCTTGGCAATTGATACAGATCTGGTTCGCCTGGCACAATGCCACGCGGCTCGGTGGTAAAAGCCATAGAATACCCAAGTTCAATTAACACGTCCCGCTCGCGCCCATCATAATCGCCATTCGGGTACGCAAACACCGTTGGCTTTTTACCTACAACATCGACCAAACGTTGATGTGCTTTTGCAAGCTCCAATTCTATCTCTGGTAGTGTACAAGAAGGCAAAATAGGATGCGTATGGGTGTGATTGCCTATGCTTGCATGTCGCAATAAGGATAACTCTCTAAGCTCATCACGTGTCATCGCTACCCGGACCGGGTGAGGGGAAAGAGTATCTATCCATTCCGTTCTATCGGCGTTGGATGCGGCTTTAAGTTGCTTCATTAAGTCGCTATTTTTTACCCTGCACCACCAAAATTCCCCGGTGTCTAAGGGCTTAGTCGAGATAAAGTAGCAGACTGGGATTTTTACTTTCTCAGCATGTACAGCCATATTGGCTAAATTCCCTTGCCAGCCGTCATCGACAGAAATAAACAACATCGGTTTCTTCGGGGCTACTCCGCTACTTAGTTGATGCAACACTGTATTCGCATCAACAAATTCAAACCCCCAATGACTCGCCCGCGACATTAGTTTTTCAAACAATGCGGCAGAAGGATTATGAAAGTAAAAAGCGGTCATTTCTCCGCGAGCCAAACGTGCATTAAAAAAAAGACGTGCAATCCCACTATAAATCAAAGCGTAACCAAGAGTTTCGCCTAGCAAATACCTAACTTTTTTCATCTAAAACCTATTAATTCGAATTGATATGACACCGTCCCAGCGAGTAAGCTGAAGCAAATTTTTTTGCACGGGTTCTCTAAAAAAAGACTAGCTGTTTTGTTAAGCCGCCGATCTGCAGTACCTAGAATTTGCCTTAGCGAACGCCAAACGAACCAGGGAATTACGGCTAGTCATTCGCGTTTAGTTGGCGAAAAAAACATACTTCTCAGCACTTTAACAACTCCTGTTCGGCTGCGAAGGCAAAAGAAATAGATCTCAAAAACGGTATTCCTGCATTGCAGTCTTAATAAAAAAACTGGAATTAAGAGGGCGAGCTTAATATTGATAATTTATCTGACAGTTACTACGACTTAATGACAAAGAGATAAAACTAAGCCCCCCCCACACAAAATTAGAACAGCAGATAGTGGAAAATGTAAGTAATTGTAACTGATATAATAAAAATATATCTTTATTAAGTTGCGTTAACACCAATAATTAAGGCGCGAACCCTAAATGCGAATTAATTCCAGAGATTAAAAAGGCGAAAACCTTAAGGGATAAGTTGTCAGTGCCAACAACTTTGAGCTGATGTTAGGGCATATTTAAGAAAAGACAGCGCAGTAACAATCAAGCAATATCTTGCCCGCAATGTCACGATGACCGCAGCGCTTACGCAATCACCGTGCGGGTTTCAGGGCATGCACCGCCAGCAAGCGCATGGATGCTGCGTCTCGGAGCATCCTATCGGAAGATGCGCATGGATAATGCGCAAGCGGGCATATACGCTGCTCGCCAAAATACAGAAAATATTTTCTTATCAATGCAAATGACGATTATCGACGATCACTCTTTCGCCGACGACTGCCAGCGCCAGGTGTCCACGCACATTTGTTCCAGGTTTTTCTCAGCGCGCCAGCCTAACTCTTGCTCGGCCAAAGCCGGATTAGCGTAGCAAGCAGCGATGTCGCCAGGGCGACGGGCCACGATTTTATATGGCACCGCTTTGCCACTGGCCTTCTCAAAGGCGCGTACCATCTCCAGTACGCTATTGCCGCGTCCGGTGCCCAGGTTGTAGGTCAGCACACCAGGCTGCTGCGTCAATTTCGCCAGGGTCTTCACATGACCTATCGCCAGATCCACCACATGGATGTAGTCGCGCATGCCGGTGCCATCTGCGGTTGGATAATCGTCGCCATACACGGACAAAAATTCGCGCAGACCGCCCGCCACTTGCGCCACATACGGCAACAGATTATTCGGGATACCATTAGGCTCTTCACCGATCAAGCCGCTCTCATGCGCACCAACCGGATTAAAGTAGCGCAGCAAGGCGATGCGCCAACTAGGATCGGCTAGCGCCACATCACGCAGCATCTCTTCTACCATCAGCTTGCTGCGGCCATACGGATTGGTCGCCGACAAAGGAAAGCTCTCTAGAATAGGCACAGTAGCCGGATCGCCATACACCGTGGCCGACGAGCTAAACACCAGCGTCTTCACGCCAAATTTAGCCATAACACGAAACAGCACCAGACTACCGGTGACATTATTATCGTAATACTGCATTGGCTGCTGCACCGATTCACCCACCGCTTTTAAACCTGCGAAATGGATCACCGCATCCGGCTGGTGCTCGGCAAATACTGTCTCAAGATTCTCTTGATCGCGCACATCGACCTGCGCAAAGGCGAAAGCCTTACCGGCGATTTTCTCAATGCGGCGCAGCACCGAGAGTTTGCTATTGCTAAGGTTATCAACAATCACCACCTCATGCCCGGCGCTGACTAGTTCGATACAAGTGTGCGAGCCTATGTAGCCAGCACCGCCAGTTACTAATATTTTCATCTTATTCACCTTATATAACTAAATATGACCAAGCTAGGCAACGCACACCCACAAGCAGTTTATGGATCAATTACAAGCGCCAGATTTTAACCCCAGCCTGCGCCAGACCTTCGGTATTAAAACAAGCTTTAACATCGATAAAGCAACCGCCCTTGATCAGTTTTTTCTGGAAATCTTCGCCCTGCAAAGCCAGCAAATCACGGTGCGGTACCGCCGCCACAATCGCATCGGCACGTGGCAAATCATCCCACGCGTACAGCTTTACGCCATATTCGTGCATCGCTTCTTCTGCATCGGCATGCGGATCATGCGTGAATACCTCAACCCCGTAAGTCTTAAGCTCGGCGATCACATCGGCCACTTTAGAATTACGCAGATCGGCGCAGTTTTCTTTAAAAGTCAGCCCCAGCACAATCACTCTGGCATCCTTAATATAGCTACCGGCAGCGATCATGTTTTTGACGGTTTGTTCGGCGATGTATTTTGCCATGCCGTCATTGATGCGGCGGCCAGCCAAAATCACCTGAGGATGATAGCCCAGCATCTGCGCTTTATGCGTCAAATAATACGGATCAATACCAATGCAATGTCCGCCCACCAAACCAGGGCTAAACTTAAGGAAGTTCCACTTAGTACCGGCCGCCTTCAATACCTCAGAAGTATCAATGCCTATCTTATCGAAGATGATCGCCAATTCATTCATCAAGGCGATATTCAGATCGCGCTGAGTATTCTCGATCACCTTGCAAGCCTCAGCCGCCATGATGCTAGAGCAGCGATGCACGCCAGGTTTGACGATCAATTCATACATGCTGGCGACCTTCTCCAAGGTCTCTGGCGTGTCGCCTGAAACGACCTTGACGATGGTGGTCAGCGTGTGTTCACGATCACCCGGGTTGATGCGCTCTGGCGAATAACCGACGAAAAAATCTTCTTTCCATTTCAAGCCGGATTCACGCTCCAATACAGGGATACAAACTTCCTCAGTCGCGCCAGGATACACGGTAGATTCATACACCACGGTTGCGCCCTTTTTCATGTGCTTGGCAACAAAACTGCTGGCACCGATCAAAGGCGAGAAATCGGGAATATTCGCCTCACGCACCGGCGTCGGCACTGCCACAATGATGATATCAGCCTGACCTAACATAGTCGGGTCGTAAGTGTACTCAGCATGCACGGAGGCCAGTAACTGCTCATCCGTTAATTCACGCGAAGGGTCAACCCCGCGCTGGCAAGACTCCACCTTATGGACTGCGATATCAAAACCGATGGTACGGGTATGTTTGCCGAACTCAACAACCAGTGGGAGGCCTACATAACCGAGGCCGAGAACTGCAATAGTAGTCATGAAAAACTTTCAAACAAAAAGGGTAAATTGCTCGGTAAAAAAGTAATTGTTCAGCCAGCGATGAAAACTCCCTCGCCCGCTAGCGGGAGAGGGCCGGGGTGAGGGTGATTGAGCAACGCTTGCCTTCAAATAGCTGATGCGCTTAGCGCTATGAAAAATCAAACATTGTGCAAATTTGAACTACCCTCATCCCAACCCTTCTCCCGCTAGCGGGAGAAGGGCTTTGTATAGCGAGCTGAACAGTTACTAAAAAAGGCTATTCGTTTAAACAAATTTAACGACGTCTTACTTCTTTTAAAAGTAGCCAGAAGAAGCCCATATCCTCGATAAAATAGCGTCTAAACATGCGGCGTGGCTCTTGTAAAAACCGGTAGAACCACTCTAGTCCGGACTTTTGCATCCACACTGGCGCACGCTTAACGCGTCCAACCGCCACATCAAAAGTACCGCCGACACCCATGGCAAAAGGGATCTTCATCTGCGCCTGATATTGGCCCAAGAAATGCTCCTTCTTCGGGGAACTAATCGCTACAAATAACAAATCTGCCTTGGCTTCTTTGATTTGTTCAACCACACCAGCCTCTTCTTCCGGCTTCCAATAGCCGTTACGGTAGCCAGCAATAGTTAAACCAGGATATTTCTTTTCATATACTTGCTTGACGCCGGAAACAACTTCCTCGCGCGCGCCCAACAGATAAACACGCCATCCTTTGCTGGCAGAACGCTGCATCAGCGCTTCAAACAGATCCACGCCGGCAACGCGCTCTTTTAAACGTTTTCCTAACAAACGCGAGGCCCACACGACTGGCATGCCATCCACATTGATCAAGGCACATTCGTTAATAATACGACGCAGCTCAGGATCGTGATTTGCCTTCACCAATTTATCCACGTTGACGACAACATGCTGATGCGGCAGGCCAGATTTAATGAATCCTTCCACTTTAACCAGGGTTTCTTCCATAGACAAATTGTCGATCTGGCAGCCCATCATCTCTATGCGCTGATTCACCTGGCTGCCTGCATTGCCCTGGCTCATGCTAATTCCTTCGCTAAAATCTCAACGATGCGTACCGCCGCTTTACCATCCCACAGGTGCGGCCTGCGTCCTTGCTTACCTTCGCCACGCAAGACTTTGCTCGCCTCAGCGACAATGCGCACCGGGTCGGTACCAACCAAGACATTCGAACCCTCATCCACAGTGACCGGGCGCTCGGTATTCTCGCGTATCGTGATGCATGGCACGCCGAGTGCTGTGGTCTCTTCCTGCAAGCCACCGCTATCGGTCAGCACAACCGCAGCGTCTTTCCACAGATTAAGAAAAGCCATATACGCCTGTGGCCCAACTAAAGTGATGTTGGGACCAAGGTCGATGCCGAACTTATCTAGGTTGCCTCTGGTACGCGGATGTACCGGGAATATCAACGGCAATTCGGTAGCGATCTGCTTCAAGGCTCCTGCGATACGCGTCATCATGGCTGCATCATCGACATTGCTTGGGCGGTGCAAAGTCACCACGCCATAGCGCGCGCCGTTTTGCGTGTGCGCCGCCTTAAACGCGCTGGTCTCGTATTCTGAGGTATCAGCATTGGTCAATTTCTCACCTTGATATAAAGCATTGTCGACCATCACATGGCCGACATAATGGATCGCCGATTCCGCCTTACCTTCACGCTGCAAATGTGTCACCGCACTCGGCTCAGTGACAAAAAACCAGTCAGAGATACTGTCGGTTACCAGACGGTTAATCTCTTCTGGCATGCTCATGTCACCGCTACGCAAACCGGCCTCTACGTGTGCGACTGGGATGTTTAATTTTTTAGCGACGATAGAACAAGCTAAAGTCGAATTAACATCACCCACCACCAAGACCGCATCCGGCCGTTCGGCCTGGCACAAAGTCTCAAACGCAACCATGATCTTGGCTGTTTGCTCTGCATGGCTACCGCCACCGGCGGCCATAAAAATATCCGGTTCTGGGATGCCCAATTCTTCAAAAAATACATCGTTCATTTCACGGTCATAGTGTTGACCCGTATGAATAATTTTAAAGCCCAAACCACCATGCGCTTGCAAAGCACGCACGATAGGTGCGATCTTCATAAAGTTAGGTCGCGCACCGGCGACTAAATAAATTGTTTTCATTTTTTCTTCTTTCAATTTTCAAAACGCATTACTAATTCAAATAACTTGCAAGGATTCAAAAATCCGTCAGCAAGTTAAAAATAAATACCAGCAAACCTAAACTCGTTTTTTACAGGCTAGATAATTCCAGCACTGTATCGAATGTTATTGACCCTTTGATGACGCCTTTCCAACGCAGCGTGCACGAGGGATATTTCACGTCATAGGACGGCGAACTCCAGCCTAAAATCGGCTGCTCTGAGCCTTTAAATAAAGATGGCGTCAATTTTCCTGATGGCATACACAAGCGCAGTTGTTTGCCGGACTGACGGACTAACACTACGTCATCCACAATGCTGACATCGGAATCGGCAGAAAAATGCCAAAAGATCTCGACCAGATGCTGCCCGGAACAGCTCAGATCATCTGTGACGAGAATTTTTTTTGTCGCCACATCAAAGTGGATTTTTCTTTGATGGCTAACCGGATCATCTAATCTTTGATAGCCATCATGCGAGCCTACAAATACCGACTCAAGCGCAGAGCGGCTCATCTGCGAACAAAGCGCGCGTGCTTTAAGCAACCACATGAAGCGACCGCCAGAGACAGATTGGTCTAGCTCATCGATACGCACAGTGTTATGCGCCGAGGTGCCGCGGAAATAATCCCGCCACGGCTGCGCGGCATGGTAGGCATACGTACCAGGATCAATCAACAGTTCCTGACCGCCGAACGAAAGTACCAATGACAAGGCATCGGCATGCCCATGCGCAGCGATACCCAGAAAACCAAGGGGAGCACAATCGACGACCAGACGGATTTCATTCTCAGTTCCAAACGCATCCCCCATGATGTGATAACCACCAGCTGGAAAATCCAAACGGGTAGGCTGTAGATGGATAGGGGCATTGAGAACTTGCGCGCTAAGCTGATCGAAAACTTGTGCTCCTTGCTGCCCAAGCAACCACAAAGACTTCTCGTCAAAGTGCTGACCTTTCGCAGCAAAATCAGCGCGATTAAATAGCACCGCACCAGTCGCCAGTAGCGATTGATAAGGAGAAAAACTGGGATCAGTATGCAGTCTTACCGCAAAACCGTCATCCGCATCGCCAAAGGCCGGCACATGCCCAGCAAGGTCCATGATCGATGACAGAAACGACATCATGCTTTCCATACGCTGCCAATAGGCGGGAGGGAAATCGTCGCCGGATTGTTTTGCAGCCAAGCCACACAGCAAAAAGAAATCCAATACAAATTGCTGGTAGGCGATAGCCTGCTCCAGATTGACACCGTCACCGCTATTTTGCAGTTGCATCTGCATGACTAACTGCTGTTTAGCCTTAGCTTGCCATTTGGCAGATTCTGCCCAGGCTGGCCAGGTACTGGCACCAAGATACAAGCCCACAAGCTCACCGATTAAATGATTGTTCGCCGATGAATGCGCCGATAAATGACTACTGACGAAATGACAGTGTTGGTACACCGAAGCTAACCATGCTTGCTTAAGCTGCTCACCTTGAGGCCCGTTAAACAAGGGCGAATTAGCGCCACCGATTAATTTCCAGGTCAAACTCCAGTTAATCAGACGTATCGCGGGCTCGAGCGAGCTAGACCAATTCACGCCCATCAAATACGGGCATTGCGCTAACCACGTCGAAATATGTAAGGCGACGCCATCCAGATAGCGCTGCTCACCGCTCAGATGATAAGCCTGCGCTAAAGTAACTAGATGTAAATGCCGATTCGGTTCCCATAAATATTTAATATCGCCCACCAGCGGTTTATCGGTAATCGCCATGTGCTGACCAAACAGCAGAGGCGCATTGACACCAGTCAATGGATCACGATTCCAGACCGGTGGAGATCCTATGTCGGCCGGATGTAGAGCAAAGACATTGACCTTACCGAGCAATAACTGATCCGCAGCAAGGCAATACGCAGCCGTATCAAGCCTATCTCCAACATCAAATTCATAATGCAGACGAGATAAATCATTCGCCACCGGAACCTTACGGGCACCCGTCAAACCGATGCGGTCACACCATGCGCCACCAGCTTGTTGAGCACGGTAAGCCAACTCAGGAATCGACATACACCGAAGACGATTCCAGAACCAAGAAAGTTTAAGCAATAAATTACGCAAGGCAGTTCCCTTTTACTGGAACAGCACCCAATTCGCTATAAATCACACTCAACTGTTCTAACACTTGAAAGTCAGTGCACATGCCAATAAGTCGGTTCAATAGGCAAGTTATCTTTCTGTTTGCAACTGAATTACTCATACACTTTATCCTCGCAGTATCCAATTTTGGACAATCATTAAGCACATTAAAAATCAGGCACATGCTTAGATTTCTTTCTAAATACAGGAGCTCGCAATACCCCAGAATCCTTATAAATAGAGAACAGTTCTGGCAAATTAGCGTCATGCGAAAATTTGGCATCAAAAGTGGCACGAGCAGCAACGCCCAATCGCGCATTCAATCCAGAATCCGTTAAACAACTAATCAAACTATCCGACAATGCGCCAATGTCACCAGGAGCAACCAACAACCCAGTCTCACCATTCGTCAGTGCTTGCGGTATTCCACCAACTGGACAAGATACGATTGCCTTAGAAAATGCCATTGCTTCAAGTATCGCCATCGGCAAGCCTTCTTTATACGAAGGTAATACGAACACCCATGACTCATGCATTAAGCGCGTTTTTGTTGCCTCATCAGCCCACCCAACAAACTCAACCGAATCGCTGATTTTCAACTTCTTTGCTTCTGCCAGAAAACGATCTACCTCACCATTTCCGCCAACGACCAAACGTGCATCTGGCGCAGCAGACTTCACGGCAACAAAGGCTTTTAGCAGATCAAAGCTGCCCTTTTGATCACCAATTTTCCCAAGGTATAAAACGGTGGGATTGCTACTCATCGCCGTAGTGCGATTAAGACCTGTATCTCGGACTAAGGAATTAGGTAACACAAGCACACGCGCACTTGGTTCAACACCGAGCACCCATGTTTTCCACTCTTCCGATAAGGCAATGACACGATATGATTTTTTCAGCAGGAATCGCAGCCAGTATTTGCGCCATAGACTCCCTTTCGCATACCACTCGTTAAAACTCCCTGCATGCAAATGCGTAAGCACAGGTATCCCTGTCATCAGCGCAGGCGACACCAACAATAATTTGCGCCAAAAACTCAATCCATAGGATGTATGAATGTGAATTAATTGCACACGACCAAAAAGCATCGCTGTCCATAATTTTGCGGCGCATTTTAAAAATGGCAAAATCCTGCCCAAGGCATTTCGGCCATGATGACTAGGCTCAAAATGAACGATATCGTCATCAAAAACACCCGCTGTTTGATATTGCTCGATAACGGATGCGATCCCCCCTTTACCAGAGGGAGAGGTTGCAATCATCCAAATAGACTTCACCATCACTGTCGCCCCTCACCAGGCAAAGTGCCGCGGACGATTTGATATTCAAATCCTACAAAAACACGCATGTCATTCCTAAAAAACAGATTAAATCCAGTCATTCCAATATCACTTCCGCTTTACAAGCGTCTGCCCATCGAATTCAAATTCACGCGAGCCGATTTTAATTTTCGCGTTAGCAGCATTAAAGTCTGCCCGCACTGACACTGCGCTGCAATCGACACGGATAACAGTTATGGACCAAAAATCAGATATCTGGTTATTGGTTTTGTATTGACCGTGCCATTGGTCAGGCCTACGCTCACTGCTCGTACGTAGCGGTGGCACAGTAAAAGAATCAGTCTGCTTAAATTTCACGGGCGCGCTTGAGTAAAAATTGATGCAAGCACTCTTATCGGCATTGCGTACGATTAAGTTCTTTGTATCGCTATCGTCGAATCGATTTAGAGCATGAAGGTTCCACTCCCAGTAATGTGGCAGCGCTGACACGACCTTATCGAAGATAACAAACATATTCGGACGGAGATAAACTATTCCTCTGCTCGCCTGCTTTAACTTACCGTGGTACGCAGCGCTGGCATCACCGAGCACCATATCTACATCCTCGCTAGTTGAGAACTGAAGAATATCGCCCTTAGCAGATGCATCACCCCAAGGTTTTTCCAGATTCTCCTGTCCCTGTCCACCATCGAAAGTAATCGCATTGTGCGCGAGGGTATGAGTGGACCAACCGTAATGATGCTTAGATCCGTAATAATCATAATAACCACTGTCAATCAAAAGCTGACGTCCAGCCACATTCAACACGAAACTATTTTGATCCGCATGACTATGACTCACGCTCCCATAGGGGCTGCTCTTAAAATAAAATGAAGTGCGCGCTCTATCCTGCAGATCGCTATGCAATGCAGCCCATCCTATCGATTGAAATACCGCCGAATTTGCAGTGCCAACAGGATAAGAAACATCACCACCCGCAGGCACTGGTGCAGTAAGCAACTCCAGCTGCGTCGGATCTTCCTGAAACCACTGTCTTGCATACCACCGATACAAAGGTGCATCTACCCGATACGAATAGGCCTTTGCATAGCGCGCCCATGTCTCGGGCATTGCCACCTCAGCGGCATTGCCGAACAAACCAACCGGCGTACCCGGTGGCACAAAATACACCAAGAAACGACCAAAATTTTTCGCCCACGTTTTCTGTGTCAAATCCAAACCGATAACGCGCTTTAACGTATCCCAATGACGCAATGAAAACTCGCCGACATCCCAACCACCGTAGGCAGTACCGTTAGCATAGCCGCCATCATCCCCACCAAAAGGTGTCAAAATCTTTGCGTACAAGGGGGTGAACTCATCAAACCATTTATCAGCCAGAGCGATTTCACCCAGTAGCAAGACAGATATTTCGGCCAAAGCACCCAACACCTCATTATTGTGTGAGTCGAGCGGAAATTTTTCAATGGCGCGTGGGCCATGAATCAATTTCGCTGAAAAATCCTCCATCCTGACACTAATTGCCTGGAGTAATTGCTTACGTTCCAACGGCGTCCAATAGGTATAAAACCAATCTAGCCCTAGGGCCAAAGTTCTTGCAACCAACATCGCTGAAAGATCCTCTCGCACCACGCCAGTCTCACCTGCGGGATCCAGTGCAGCCAAAGCGAGCATTCTAGCCATGGCATCTTTGCGATATCGCTCATTGCCGCTCACTAATGCGACGAAACCAGCATCTTGACTTGATCGCACTTCTTTATAAGTAAAATTTTTAATTACAACTGGGAGTTGCGCAATCTGATCTGGTGTCCTTGCATCTGTAATTGCCTTTGGCAAACTCGACAGCGAAGAGCTTGCCAAATTTAAATCTACACGTTGCGATAATGCGGCAAAGCCTACACGCCGCTCGCCTTGAAGTAAGGTATTAAACACTCGACTCGTTTCGTCACCAACTGGAAATGAACGTGGATGAGGTAGTTTTTTTGCTTTTAGCTTAGCCTGCGCCCATTCAAATTTCGCAAAAACCGCTACTTGTGTGGCGTGCGCAGGGAATCCGCTTCCTAAAAAAAATATAGAAATCAATACACGAACAAAGGAAAGAAGAGAAAGATTTTTAGACATTAAGTACTCAGAGCAAATACGCCAGTACGATCCTATTGAAGATTTAAATTTCTTTTCTTCGAATCCTTTACCAATATGATTGGTATCAGCAAATTCGATAACCATACGCTGATACAACCCGAACCCAGCGAAATTAAATTTATCGAATTTGTAAAAAAAAGCGCAAGGTAGGGGCAATAGGTTCATACCTAATTAACACGGCGATGCGTTCATAACATCGGGGACACAATCACTTTTTAATATGGTAGAGGGGTTACCACCCACAAGAGAATATGGTTCAACATTTTTAGTGACGAAAGTACCTCCTGCAATTCGACTTCCACGACCTATCGTAATGGGTCCGACAATAATTGCATGCGGCCCTATCCATACATCATCTTCAATTATTGGGTATCCACTTGCACGATCACCATTAACCGAAATTTTATCGCTACGCCCCAAAGTTACGCCATGAAACAACGTGACATTTTTACCGATTATTGCACCTTGGCTTACAACAAGTCCCCATCCATGCGTAATGCATAAACCAGCGCCAATCTTTGTTTGCCAAGGAAAATCCATACATGCGTTATGTGTAGAAAATTTATGGAATAACTTAAAGAGCGGCAAAAGCAATCGAACCAAGCTGGCCGATTGAGACGCATTTTGACAAAGGCGCATTGTAACTACAGGTCGAAACGTCCTGTTCAATAAGGCGTTTCGCAACAAACTACGAAGTGAAAACTTCCCGGTCAGTCGAAAAGCATCGCACCTCAACGAAAAGAAAGATTTATAACGATCAAGCATCTTTTTCATCCCATTCAATCAACAATAAATCCATGCTTTACTAAGTTAGACGGTGATCAAACTCAAAAAAATAGACGCACGCGTAAAGGTCTACCACACTCACCTCAAATCAAATCAAATCAAACATTAGCTATGTTTTAATCGCTCGCACATCAAAATTCGCACTAAGTACTTTGATCATAAATTCAACCTAGCCATCACTCAATATCACGAAAAAAAATTCCAATTTAGATGTATGCACCGTCGAATTTACCGTGGACGGATTATGCAAAGACAATTTTGTAAAAATTATCTCCGCACTTTGCGATAAAGCTGTAATACCAACACGCTGTTCGCAAGAATTAATTCACCAGAAACTCTGCCCTTTTCAGAGAGCAAAGTGAAATTGATTATTTTCACTTTTTTTGAGCCAATACGGACTTGTAAGTTTCTGAAACATTTTTCGCCAAGGTTTCATAAGAGCGCTCTGCTAGCACGAATCCTGGACCTAGCTCTGCACATTGTTTATGTAGTTCAGGATCGCGTAGCAACCGTAGCACTGCATCGCGAAAAGCATTAATTTCCATGGGAACGCAAAGCCCCGCTCCACTCCGTTCTATCACCAATTTTTGATCAGGAATATCGTTGGCCACGCCAGGCAAACCCAGTGCTAAATATTCCACCAATTTTGTCGGTGATGAGACATCAAACAATTCACCTCTTGGGATCGGGGATATGCCGACTTCAGCACGTACCGCATATTGAAGTGCTTTGTCTTGACTAAGCCAACCAGTCAACAAGACATGCGACTCGAGTTGTCTTTGCGCAATTTCCTCTCGTATCCATTGCCGCTCATCACCCGAAGCGGCGTCACCAGCTAGAACGAGCAAAATTGTTGGCTCGCTTTCTTTCAAAGCCAAAACCAAATCAAGTAAAAATTCCGAATTTCGGGCTTTCGCAAGAACGCCCACGTAGGTAATCACACGCCGACCATCAAGTCGAACATCAGTACTAGGAACAATAAGTTTTCGTTGCAATAAACTGGTGTCTACTCCCATAGGCACGGCAGTCATACGTTCGTTCGGTACCCCTTTTTTTGTTAACCAATCGCGCATCGCCTCACTTTGAACAAAAATATGGTCCGCGAACGGCAGAACTATGCGGTAGAAAAAAAATCTCGACAATAAAGCTCTAATTTTATTTGCGCCCCAAATTACTAGCCCTTTTTTCCGTCCAACAGACTCGGTTCTGGATTCATAGCCTTCAACAATCGGAAATGACATCCAATAAATGAAGGGCACTTTCGCAATTTTCGCAACTACACAGCCGACTATGCCTGATGCGATTTTGTCTCTAACCTGTAAAAAGGTAATAGTGTTTTTACGAAACGCTTTAACAATGGAAAAAAAATCAAAAAATGGGATGAAAAATCCCATCAGCATTCCCTTTGATCGACCAAGCCCATAGGTCTCACCTCCACACCAAGGCAAGATTTCTTTAGGGTCTGAGAATTGTCCGACAAGCAAAGTGTTAATGCCCGATTTAACGATGTTTGGACCAAATAGACTAAGAACATCAGGGCGTTTCGGAGGTAAAGTATCTCTCATTACCATCAAGATAGTAATTTTATTGACGCCCATTAAATTATCCTTGCTGGCACACCTACCACCGTTTTACCCTCGGGGACATCGCAAAGTACTACGGCGTTTGCACCAACAAGCGCATTTTTACAAATACGAATAGGCCCGAGAATACAGGCTCCGGCGCCAATCTGAACCCCATCTTCAAGCACAGGAACATTAACAAATCCAGAACGACCACCAATAGTGACATTTTGACTAATTTTCACATTATTCCCGATTACCGCATTCGCATGAATAACGATACCAAGGCCTGAGTAACCCAATAAAACATTTGTTCCAATCTGTACCGATGGCGGAATTGCAGCAGCAAATAAGACGCGATTTAAGGCGTACAAAACTCGAGGCAACACGGGGATACCTAATCGCCAAAGCTTGTGTGAAATTTTCTGTATAAAAAGGACCATTTATTACCTTGATTAACTATTTATTTACATTCATCTACATTGGAAAAAAGGATACGAACAAAAAATTTATCTAACATGTTCGTCTCCATTTCTCCCAACGGCTAACCATGTTAGCGCTGCACACAACACTCATCCCTAAAGTAAGCCACCACCGTTTTAGACCGACGCCGCGCCAGGCATCCAACAATTGAGCGAGTGCGTCCTTGCGTCGTCCGGCAATCAAACTGGTACGAGCCATGCTTACTCTCGATTCGGTAACCAATCGCAACGCGGATGTTCTTATTCGATTCGGCAACTGCTTACCCAGGGCACGCTGTTCTAGTCTCGCATATGAAGGCCACAGTCCACTGACCTGATTGCTGGCACATAAACTGCCAGCAACGTCTATGCGATAGGCAACCAAGGGTGCCGGGCAATAAACCAAACTATATCGCTCTGCCAATTTAAACCAAAGATCGTGATCCTCGCCCATAGACTCCCCAACCGGGAAACAGGGCTGCAACTCAATTAAGGAAGAACGGCGTATCGCCACGGATCCTGTGAATAAGAATGCCCCATAACGCCGCCAATGATCAAAAAAATCGTTCACGAGCAGGCAGTCATTCACATCACCAACACTCCAGACTTTAGTCTCGTCACCAGTGCCGCTTACACGTCGATAGGCCGTCGCAAAATAAGTCATTTCTGGATAACGACTGGCCATAGAAATCACAGTCTGCAAGTAACTGGCGTGATAATAATCGTCGCCATCTAAAAAATAAACGATCTCGCCTTTAGCGTGCGCTATTCCTGCATTTCGGGCTGCGGAGACACCGGCATTTTTCTGGCTAATTAGCCGAATCCGACTATCATCAATCGCCGACACACGTGCCGCACCATCATCTTTTGATCCATCATCAACAACGATGATCTCGAAGTTTTGGTAGGTCTGATTAAGCACAGATAGCAGTGTGCTCTCAATAAACGCTGCCTTGTTGTAGAGTGGGATAATGACTGAACACAGCATCAATTAAAACTCCTGACTGGTGTTAGCGAAGTGTGCAGGGGAGCAGTATTCATCTTCAAGATCGGGCTCTCTCGCTTAATATTTGCAACAATCACCATTAGCATCAATAAATGTACCATTTGCTCAGGACCAAAACTATTCATAGCCAAAGGCACCTCACTAATCGAACGGATAAAGATCATGACAAACAACGCAACGGACAGGCCCTTGCTAGACTCTGCTGTTTTCAAGGTATAGCGAAATAACATCACTGCATAGGTAATCAAACCGCCCACCCCAACTAGACCGGCACTAGCCAACGTTTGAAAAAATTGATTATGTGCGTGAAAGGCCGCGGGCAAGCCAATTTGAGCACGAAAATCGTCATTCCATATCGTTAAGCCATATCCAAAAATTGGGTATTTTTTCCACTCTTGAATAGCGACATCCCAGATTTGATTACGCCCCGTCATACTCACAAGATCATTTCCAGCGCGACTAACTAGGTAAGAGTTTAATTTATCTCCAACACTACCAAACATAATGAGTATGAACAGAGCCATCGCCACGACCATAAGCAAAAGCAAAATACCTATCAAGAAATTTGGACGTCTAAAGTCGAACAAACGTTGCTTCAGAAATTCACGGTGCCCAAAATAAGCTAAGCAAATAAAACAAAGTATGAAAGCAATCCAACTCGTTTTGGACTGGGCTAGCAACAAACTAAATGCACCAAGCATCCAACTAAAGTTAGTCAACCAGGCGCGTTTAAACGGCTGTATCCACAGGCACATCAAAAACACCACCACCAATGGGCCAAATGCGTTGGCATGATTACTTAGGCCTGCATAACGATAGCGTAAGCCCGGTATATATCCCTGGTAATCACGACTAAGTACGAGTTCTGGCTTTACCAGGATGCATAGCGCGCTTAATACTAATAAACAGAATAAGGCGTTGCGAGCGCTAATAATAGCGACATCGCCATCACGCTTACTTGCAAATAACACCGCCCCACCCGCTATCGCCATATAAAAATAGTCATGAGAAAAGGAAGTGTGCTCGGCCAACAGCGCACTCGTGAAGACGTTCGTAAAACAGTAAAAGCAAAATGCAAAGACTAAGGGTTTTAATGCATTCTCCGACGGCACCAATATAAAAAAACGTCTTAGTATGCGTTCACCTGCGACAACTAACATGATGACGGACGTAAGCCTAGAGATCCAAGATGCAATTGGATGTTTAACTGTGACGACCAATGCCAAATCAGACATCAAATATAGATTTCTGCCGGATAGCAGAATGGTGACGGCAACAATCAGTAACACAGGATAAAATAAATAGGGCATCAAGCCATTTTCACGGCGCTGCCCCCAATGTAGCGCGGCTGCCAGAGTGACGACCATCGCAATTGGCAGTAAAAAAGCAACTAAGCCATAGACAAAAACAGATATAAATTCAAGCATCCTTCATTGCCCCTTGCCTGAATTTTGGAGTGAGTTTACTGATAATTGGTCGAAATTGCGCTGGGCTAAAACGCATCAGCATATCGAGCACAGCTCGTCCCAAAATATCTGGGCAAGCCACAACGACAGCGATCAATAAACCGCTACCAAAAAGTCCTGTTAGTGTCAGTGTTAGTAAGTGGTTAGCGCCTACTGCATGAGAGAGAGCAAGCCCTGCGTAAGTGCCAACAACTGCGACCAGGCTCATGAGCAAGCCACGTAGCGCGAACGGCAATAGATCTGATATTCCAAATTTTAATTGAAAACATGCCGCAGACATAATTACGATAGCCCTGGCCCATAAGCTGGCAGCGGCAATCAGCGCGACCATTGCGACACCCTGACTGGCAAGCGCATAAAACGCTGCCCCTGCAAGCAATAAAATAGGTAGTTGCAGCAAACTTTCAAAATGCTTGCGGTTGGTATTCCACAAAATTGGGGTCGACATGCCCCAGGTAATATAGGCAGGCATGGCCAGCGCGAGGGTGAACAGTACCTGGCCTGAAAATACCCATTTTGGTCCATACAAGAGTGCGACTAAATCATCCGCAAGCATTGCAAACATGACGAACATAGGCGTTATCAAGACCCACACAAGGCCGATCACCGATAAATAAGCCGCGCGCAAACGCCCGGGTTCAGTCTGTAACTTAGCACCGGCAGACAAAAAAGCAGGCTGCAAAGCGCCAAGAAAAAAAGCATTTGGAGTAATCGCGAGGTTATAGCCAACGCTATACAGACCGACTGCTTGCGCATTGAGAAAGCGGCCTAACAGAACGCGATCGATATTATTCAGAAACCAATTTAAGATATTCGTCACAAATACGGTAAAACCGATACCGGATAAAGCCGAAGCCCCGTCATACCAAAACAAAGGCCTGACAGAATGCGGCCTGCGCACCAGCGTAAAGACCAAACCACATACAGCCTGCGACAACCAGGCAGCAACCAAGGACCAGACACCGGCACCGCTAAAGGCTAAAGGGACGCCAATCAAGAGATACCCAATTGTGTAGCTACTCACTTGTATGATGTTAATCGTCCTAAAATCCAGATTACGTCTGAGTAAATTAGTCGATGGCGTCGATACTGCGTTAATCACGCACGCCAAACTAAGCCAGCGAACGATAAGCTCAAGGCGCGGCTCATTGAAATAAGCGGCAACTGTAGGCGCAAGCAGATAAACACCAACGGCAACGACAGAACCAAAGATCAATTGCCAGGTAAAGGCGAAACGAATATCTTCCTCGCGAAGATTTTGATTTTGCACCAGACCCCAGGCAAACCCAAAATCAGCCAAAAAATTACTGAACGTCATAACGATCATGCCCATCGCGAACAGACCGTAGCTATCCGCGCCCAACAAGCGCGCCAAGACGATCTGTGCGCCTAACTGAAGGCCATAACGCGCTATCGTCCCGATCGCACTCCATTTGATCGCATTCTTAGTTCTTGCAGCCAAGCTCATTGCGCCAGGCCCATGATGCGGTGCTTACTATCAGAGGCTAAGGCCGTAGAAAGCATACTGACAAAGCTTTCTTGGGTTTTAAATGCATGCGTACTATCTGTATCGATCGAAGAAACGCGGAACAGTAAACCATCAGGTATCAACCCCTTCATCCCATAACGCATTTCAGCAATTTTTTTACTGGTTTTATCGGTGATGACCGCATCACCCACTGTCGTCCAATAAGTAACTGGCTCATAGCGCTGATTGGATAAATTGGTCTCTAGACGTTTTACCGGAATGCTACCGCTAGCGGTTGCCAACACGCCTAAGCGATTTGATGTCACTTGAAACCCTTGCGCCGGATAACAGACCTCTGGGTAATGCACCTGCACCGCGTCGCTTTGATCTTTACCATAGGCGATAGAGAGCATGATGCGCTCGCCCGCCTGGTTGACATAGGTACGCGACAGCGTTTGCGTATAAATTTTTTGTAAGCTCGCTTCGGTCTGTGGATTAATGACTGCAGAACTGAGATTTTTCTCTTCCGTCCACTCGCCAAACTGACTTGGAATTATTTGCGCCAATTCTAAAGCTGGCAGGCTTTGCCACAAATAGTTGGTCGGTGTTATGAGTTTGGTGGCAGCGGCAGACATGGCCATCAGGCTGCCTAAGATCAGGCTGGCGATCATTGTTGGCTTCATGCTTGGCTTCATGCTGCTACACCTTTATTTGCTGGGGTCTTAGTGCTGCGTGCCTTAGCGATCAGTTGCAAGCCCGAATCAACCGAGATAATCAGCAACAAGGCAGTAATGAACAAAACCATACCCGCAAAACCATGCAAGAAGCCCTGCCCTGCAGCATCACCAAAATAATACGTAATCAAGGTCAAGCTGATGACGCGGATCACGTTGGCAGTGAAGGAGATAGGGATAATCAATATCGCTAAGGCGACATTCCGAAAAGCCGAGGTATGTTTGACGATGTTGAGGTAAAACAGACCCAGCGCCTCTAAGGTAAGCAAAGTTTGCAAACCTGCACAGGCATCGGCCACCAGCAATTGGTATTGGCCGATTTGCAGAATCACGCCAGTGCGGGCAATCGGGTAAGCAGCCCAGAACAAAATATTCTCAGTGACATACGACACGGCCATTTTCATGGGCATAGTGAGAGCACTCACCAGCGCCCCCGGTAGAGGGATCATGAACAACATGAAAAAGAAAGGAAACCACTGTACTTTTAGCGCGCGGCTACCATAGACGATCAGTATCAGAGCAAGCAATAAGCCGATAAAAGAGGCAATCTCAAACATCTGTATGCTTTGCGAGCGCCCGATAATATACAGCAGCAGCGCAATCACAGCGATCGGCCAGCCTAGCGCCGCGCCACGTTTATCCGCGGCGGCTTGCAACATCAGCGGCCATTGCTTAATAATCAGCCAAAGCGATAAGAGCAGAATGATCGGACCATGCGCATAGCCTTCGGTGCTCCACAAACCTCTGCCTAGATCATAGAAGCTAGGCACATAGAGCAGCAGCATACCAATTAAGATAGGCCACCAGGCGAAGATCTGCTGTTTCCACACGATGCTATTGGCTAGGTTACTGGTTTTGGTGGCGCTCGCTGCCATAACTTGATCCATTAGTATTCGACCAGCACCGAGCCAACGACTTCAGCGCCAATACGTGCCAACTGCTCAGCGACCGCGCTAATGTCTGCCAGACTGGTGGTGTTCTTACGCGCCACCAGCAATACACCACCGGCGCGTGCTGCAATTGCCAGCGCATCAGCACCAGAAGAGAAGGCGCAGACATCATAGATAACGACATCAAATTGGCTTTCGACGTTGACACTCAGTGCATTAAAAGAGCTACGACTCACCAATTCTTGTGGGTTGGGTGGCAGCGTACCTGCTGGCAAGACAGACAGATCGACAAAGGAATTAACCTTAGAAATCGCGTTCAGATCAGCACGGCCAACCAGCACATCAGACAAGCCTTGCTTGCCACTCAGATTAAAAATCTGATGTTGGCGCGGTTGTCGCAGGTTGGCGTCGATCAGCAAGGTATGCTCGCCCAATTGCGAGAACACTACCGCCAGGTTAGCGGCAAACAGACTAGCACCCTCACCCGGATTAACGCTGGCGATCGCCAGTGATTTATGGCCATTGGCAAACCAACGCAACATTAACTGGCTACGGATGGCGCGCAAGGTTTCAACCTGCGGGCTAAATGGCTGGTAAGCGGCGACCAGTTCCGGCGCAAAATTACCTTGCCCTGCTGGCAAATACGGGTAATCAAATTGGCGCGCTAATACCTGTTGAATATCAACTTCGGTAATTAAGCCAAGGCTAAGTGCTGCCTCACCAAAGCGCATGTTTTTTTCTTTTTGCTGACGCAAGATGCGCTCGGCATCTTCGGGCTTGATCTTACCCATATCGAGCAAGATACGGCCCATGCTTGATTCACGCACGGCGTTAGCAGGATTAAGCGGGCGTACTACTGCCGCCGGGCTAATTGGATTGACTTGATTTTGCGGGTTCATTTGCTGGTCCATGACTCAATTAGTACTTAAATTGTTTTTTAAAGCCCGGTTAAATAAACCACGACTCCGAGGCTTTGGTGCCGTCCATTGCACCACGCCCAGTACTGGAACTTTTAAGGCTTCAACCAGATCATCGGCAGAACGGACGCGGCGGTTCATCAGCTCTGCCAACATCGCAAAACCTAGACCGAGCATCGTGCCCAGAAAAATAGATGCAAGGGTATTGAGCAACACTTTAGGACCAGCAGGATCAAGTGGCGCTACCGCAGGGTTTAAGACCGCGATATCGGTTTGGTTTGACTGCCCTTCCATATTGGTTTGATTAAAGCGCTGTGATGCACCTTCGTAAGCGCGTTGCGCTGTTTCCATCTCATTGACCAAGACCTTGATCTCATCACGCGCACCACCCAATGCCATGACCTTGGCTTTTTGTGCGGCTAAGGCGGCACGGATCTCGGCCTCACGTTGCTGGAAAATATGTGCATTACCTGCTACACCGCTACTCGCCAGTTTAATTTGATCATCTAGATTAGAGCGCAATTTATCCACTTCTGATTTTGCGGCCTGATACTGCGGATGATTTTTATCAAGCTTTTGTGAAGTCTCCGCAAACTTAACTTCTGCCATCGAGAGACTCACCTTCAGGTTTTGTACGATAGGGTTTGCCAATACATCTGGGGAGGCTCCATTTGCGCTTTGTGCCTGACGCTGACGCGAACCAGCCTCCATAGACTGGCCTTGCGCCATCACTAACTGGCTGGATAATTCATTGAGTCGTGCAGACTCTACATCCAGACGATTGTCTGCACTGACAATGCCATGTTCTTGCTGATAGCTAGACAACTTAGCTTGTGCCGTTTCTAGCTTCTCGCGTAATTGCTTAATCTGCTCAATAAAATAGCCCGAGGCCTTTTGCGATGGTTCCACTTTCAGTTGCAGACTCACCTGCTGATAGGCGGCGGCAAACGCATTGGCGACAGCGGCAACAAACTGCGGATCATTACCCTTATAGCTCAGTTCGAGCACACTGCTCTCGCGCGAAGGTGCGACATCCACCTTTTTCAACAACAAATCTGCCAACCAGTCACGGATATTGCCTTTACCTTCTGTCGCATCCATAAATTGCGCTTGCACGGCTGCGCCTTCTGCCATTTTAAGATCATCAACCACTCTTAATGCGACGCGCCGACTATTAATAATATCGACCTGGGTTGCGATATAAGAGGGCATTAACTGCACTGGCAATATCATGCCAGTGACAGGATCAGCACCTTTAAAATTAAGTACCAACGAGGCTGTCGCCTTATAGGTCTTAGGCAATAGCAAACTAACGACTACCGTGGTCGTCACTGTCACCAGTAAGGTGATCAGGATGATCTTGTAGCGAGCGCGTAAGATAAGTAGAAACTGGGTGAAATTCATTTGATTACTCTCAAAACTAAATGAAGCGCATCACATCTGCGCCTGATTACTGCATTATTGGATACGCGCTGCGCGCTGGTGGCGCTATGCATTTGCGGCGCTACCATCGCTCTAGCACTGCGCCAGCTCAGAACTAAAACAAACTCTCTTGTATGTAGACCACATCGTCGGTATGAATCAGATCATCGTGCTTGACCGGTATCTCTTGCATGACGCCGCTCAGATCGCTGCGTTTGATGCGTATGCCGCGCTCGGTACCGCGTGCGTTCAAACCGCCACCAACCGACAAGGCCTGCAACACGGTCATGCCACGCTCTAGGCGATACATGCCCGGGCGCTGCACCTGGCCGTAAATATAAAACTTCTGGGCTCTGGCGACGTAGACGATATCGCCCGCCAATACTTCTGCGTTCAAGGCTAGATCGCCGCTCTGTACCATACCCAGGATATCGATCACTTCTTTCTTCGAATTCCCATTGCGATTGCGCACTAGTGTGGCGGTGTCGCCTGCTTCGCTATTCACACCACCGGCTAATGCCAGTATCTCTAAAATACTGCGACGCCCCTCTATCGGGTAACGCCCTGGGCGGTTTACCTGCCCCAGTATCGAGACTTGCTGACTCTGCATCACGGTCACGATAATGTTCACTTGCGCATTACGGATGAACTTGCCCCCCTCTAACAGACCAGCAATTTTTTTCTCCGCAGCGGCCGAAGAAATACCGCCTACTGTCACTTGCCCGATCAAAGGATAAGAAATACTTCCGGCTTCACTGACCCTGGTTTCCAAAGACAAATCAGGGTGATCGTAGACCGTGATCTTGAGAACATCGCCTGCGCCCAATTGCACATCTGCCGCCAAACCTAAACTCATCCAAGCCGCTAGCAGCAACGCCATTATGGCCAACCTATATTTCTTGATCATGACAATTTCCTATTTAAACTGCAGGGTAAAAATCAAAGTACGCGCTATGAATTGAATTACTTTAAACCTGCTACGCCGCGATTGATAACCGCATCATCTGGCTTATTTTCTAGCTTGTTGGCTGCGACTGCATTGGCTGCTGGAGCAACTGCCACATTGCTAGCGACCGAAGCTGGTGCGGCATCCGCAGGCTGGCCTTTATTGATAATCTCTGCATTCAGATATTCAATCTTGCCGGTCGTGCGCAAGCGCGCCAGTTCGGCTTCGCTGGCTTCTTTATTCTTTTTACTAATCAAAAATTGTTCGATTTGCGGCGCTGCGACTGCGGCTGTTACTGCCGCATCTTTAATCTCGTGCAGCGACACCAGCAAGCTACGACCACCTTCTTTGATGGTAAATAACTGACCCTTTTGCATGCCCTTGAGCGACTTGATCATCTCGGCTGGCAGATCGGTACTGGTGCGTGAGATCTGGGCGCGACTGAACTGAATATTTTTGGCTTCTAACCACGCAGCGACTTCATCCAGAGATTTTGCGGTATCCATCATCGCGCTTAACTCAGGGCTGAAGTTTTTTGTTTCTATCACCAGTTCTTTTAAATCGTATTGTTTGCGCTGTGTGAACAGATCAGGATTTTTCTCAAAAAAACTATCGACATCCGTCTTGCTTGGCTTGGCGCTGTTGCCGATTTTCTTTTGCAGATAGGCTTGTACATAGATCTGCGCCTTGGCGCGCTCTACCGCCTGCATTACGGCTGGATCTCTATCGGTTTTTTCTTTTAAGGCTTCACCTAAAATCAACTGCCTATCCACTAGCGCTTCTAGCACTTGCTTATTGGTGACGCCTTGCTGGCCGCCCAGTCTTTGCAATTCTTCATTCAGTTGATGTACGGTAATCTCATCGCCATTGACTTTGGCAATCGCTTGACCAGGTGCTTTTTCTTTGCTGCCACATGCTGACAGACCAAGCACAGCAAGCGCAATTAAGGCACTGCACAAGAGTCGCGTACCCGGGGTGGCTGTAGTCAGTGCTGCAGGCATTTCAATTGTCGTACGCATCAAAATTTCACTCCTAAACGATCTTTAAAATTTATCTTGGTAAGGCATGTATAGAGCCCTACTAATTTTTACATCTGTTGTTATGCACTCACAACACCCGCACAAGCAGAGCTTGTTTTGGCGACCTTTTAAGGCTGACCTAAGTGCAATGACTGAGGGACTAATTTAGCGAGCCGCATTGTTGCACAAAAAACAAAAATCTCCTATTTGCCCAGCGGCAAATTTATCCCGCTTTCAACTAACTTCAGTGGGCATTCTCACGCTTCAAAACCACCATGACAGTTTTGAAGATGATGCTTAAATCCAGCATCAGCGACCAGCGTCGCAAATAATCCAGATCCAGGTCGATTCTGGTTTTCATCTTATCCAAGGTATCGGTCTCACCGCGTGAGCCATTCACTTGCGCCCAACCAGTAATGCCTGGTCTGACCTTATGCCGCAGCATGTAACCTTTGATTTGCTTGCGATACAGCTCGTTATGCGCCACCGCATGCGGACGCGGCCCAACGATGCTCATACGCCCTTGCAAGACATTGATAAATTGCGGCAATTCATCGAGCGAAGTGCGGCGTAAAAAGCCGCCCAGTTTGGTCACACGCAGGTCACCCTTGGTGGCTTGCACGATATTGTCACCATCGTCACACACCGCCATAGAGCGAAATTTATACACCATGATTTCTTCCCCATCTAAGCCATAACGACGTTGCCTGAAGATAACCGGACCAGGTGAAGTGAGCTTTACCGCCAGCGCGATGCATAGCATGATGGGCAGTAATAAAATTTGTATCGCCAAAGCCAGCACGATGTCGCTGCTGCGTTTGATGATGTGATCGATACCGGTAAACGGCGATTCGCAGATCGCTACCACCGGCATGCCGCCGACATAATCAAAGCGCGGCTGTATCAGATCGAACACATAAATATCTGGCAAAAAATAAATCGAGGCGGTGGTGTCTTGCAAGTCTTCCAGCAATTGCAAGATACGTGGCTGCGCGGAGATAGGCTGGCTGATGTAAATGATGTTGATGTTATGTTGACGCACATAGGCAGCAATATCGGCCATACCACCCAGAGGCTGAATTTTTTCAGCAGATGTTTGACGTGAAATATCTCGGTCATCAAAAAAACCGTGCACATTGATATCGACGTTATGGTATTCCGAAGTGCGACGCGCTAGTTTCAAGCCGACTTCATTGACCCCGACGATCACGGCAGAACGTTGACCGCCGCCCTCGTTGAGGTTGGCGTTTATTTTTTGCAGGATAGACCTGGTAGCGATCAAAGCGAGCGGTGCGATCACGAACCACACTTCGACCACTGGTTCAGAAAACTGAAACGCTAAACCGGTTGCCACGCCCATAAACAGGATCACCGCTACGATGATAATCCACTCGACAATAATCTCACGCGTGATGGTCCAAAGCGTAATTTTGTCAAAAGAGCGACGCTGATCAACTTGCTCAAACACATAAGAGCAAATGAAAAACGTGATGATCCCCAACACCAGATAATAGCCATTAAGGCGCTCGTCAAAGGCCAGCATACTGGCGTACAAACTGCCTAAAATCACCAATGGATCCAATAGGCGGTTATGCAGGGCAACCGCAAAAACATTATTACTGGTTTTCATTAATCCAGACCCAAATCGTAACGACCGTTAAACTGCAATTTATTATCGCGATAGCCATTGCGTTCAAAATTAGAGCTCAGCGCCTCGTTGGCAAGTGAGGCACTCAATTGCAAATGGCGTATCGGCATGTAACTGAGGCCTATACTCGCAGCGGTATAGTTATCTTTACGCTCCAACGCCTGCGCGCCAATTACTGCGGCAACCCCGGTGTAATCTCTGCGCTCGCCTCTGAGCGAGGCATTGACTCTGACTTTGGAAGCCAACTCCCACCCCAAGTCGCTACTCACACCACGATTGGTCGAGAAATTGGCGGACAAGTCACTACTAGAACCGACTTCATTCCAGGCGTTGACGTTGAGATTGAGTTTGGCGCTGGCCGACCAGTTAGCAACCAACCTGGAATTGGTACCGCTGAAATTACGCTTAGTCAGCGCATCATAATTTTTGCGCACCAAGCCACCAAGGAACTGGATAGACGCCGTCTCAGAGACGCGCCAATCGACTTTTCCTTTGAACTCATTTTGCGAATAATTATTGTCGACAGAAAAAATACTGACGATGAGATTATTTGGATAGTCGCCACGGATATGCCGCAACTGTACGCCGACCGTGCTATTGGTAGGCTGAACAAAATCGAGCCCAAACTCGGTGGTCGCCAGTTTTCTATCGTTGTATTGCAGCACGGCTAAATCGTAGGCCAGCGCATATTGGCTATAGCCGCCGCGCACCCGCCAGCTAGGGTGAAACTGCCAGGCGGCATCGAAGTTTTCACGCCGTTGCCGATTGATATTCGGCTCTATCGCCCGAAAATCCTGGAACGGGGTTTGCCCTTCGCTATAACTCCCCCCCAGATTACCCGACACATGACTACCTAACTGCCAGCCCCAATTAGCACTGGCATCTTTACCGGCATAATCGTATTGACTGAAATGGCTGTAGCGATTGCGACTCATACTCAGGTCGGCAATAAGAGTTTGTTGGCTGATGATTTTATTGATGCGCAGACCTGCGCTAGTACGCTTGATGGTATCGGCCATCACTTCACTGCCCGTCACCGCCAGCGCGCTTGCGGCGTCATGAAAGCGCAGCAAATTATCCTCATGGATCACCGAAAAATCGAGATAAGGGGAAAACACGTCATCCGATGCTGCAACTGCAGAAAAACTGGCACTCAAGGCAGCAAGAAAAGTGACTAGACCCAGATAGCGGTACTGCGGGTAAGAACAGGCTTGTAACAGAAACATAAAAATAAAGTGCTTTTCAATAAACATGAGAAGAAAATTTGTGACTCCCCTCCCAAGCAAAAATCGCTCATAAGATGAGGAGCTGACCAACCCCTGCTGGCCATACACCATCTAAAAACCTCACCGGTAAGCGCCGCGTATTATATCTAGCCTGCAAATATACTGTGAGTGTTTTATTAATTTATTGTTACTAAATGTAATGCCTTTGCTATTTACTTATGTTTTTCTTTGATTAATTTTCCGCATTGCAACATTAAATACTTTTAAGCATTTTTATTGATTCGAATTAAATACTTTTAAGCAATTCTTCTGATGTAGGAACGGGGTTAAGCAGTCGATAAATCAGCGACAAAATCAGCACACTGAGCGTCGCTGCCAGCATATCGAAGGCCCAATCGGCAATGTCACAACTACGGTAAGGCATGAAGCGCTGTATGTTTTCATCCAAGGCGCCCAGCATGCCAACATAGACTATGCTGCGCCAGGAGCGGCTCCATAAGCCACCCTTGAGACTACCAAAGATGCAGCAAGTCAGAAAAGAATACGCGACAAAGTGCAAGAGTTTGTCGGGTATCCTGGCAGAGAGTGCTGTCGCCTCACCGGGTATCGCACCGATCGCCACCATAGTTGCAAAGAAAATCGCGCCGAGTAGAAAACTGCGACGATAACTCAGCATATTGCGCAGCCTGAGATGGAAAGCTTGAAAAGACATTATTGAGGAAATCCTGTAGGTTGACGGCGGTGTTTAAGCAATGATCTAGCACGCTCACATCAGAAAAAAACTAGATTCATCTAAAAGTGGCGTCATTATACGATGCGTGCAGCCATAGCAAGATGACATTACTATGACAATTGAGTCGCTAAAAATTTGCGGATAAGATGCCACTAAAGCGCTTTTAAAATAGCATAGTCCAGAGGCGCATATCCCATGCGGGCCGCAGGCCAGGCAGGCTGAAAACCCGCATGAAATATGCGCGCTGGGCTAGTGCCGAATAGATTTCTGACAGATCTAATGATCTTCCAAGGCATCGTGCTCGGCTGGATTTTTCTCTATGCCTGAACCGCTCTGACTGCTGAAAGTATCGAGACTAGCTAGCAACTGCCTTGCTGCAGACGGTGGCAGAGTGAGCAGCGGCGCTGTTTTAGGACACGCAATACGACTGGACGGAGGCCGATCCGAACCGGCCGCAATATTATTGAAACTAAGTGTACCGTCGGACTGCTCACGCATTTCTATCTGGTTTTCGCCAGGCTCTTGCGTCGGGGCGTTTTGGCAATCCTGATTGGGTACGCTGAGCAGACTTGCCAAGCTACCCCGTTCCGGCTTAGGGATGGCTAGCGGCTTACGTTGACTGCGCCGTGCTGCTGACTGCGCTTGCTGAAGTGCTTTTGCTTGTGCTGGTGCTTGCACTATTGGCAGATTTTGCGCGGCACTGCTGACGTTGCTAAACACCGGCGTGCCCTGCTCATCTAGCCAGGACTGTATCTCTTGCTCGATGGCGGGCGGTGAGTTTGCGATCGCCAGGCTGAAGCTAGTCTGGTAACACAGCAGCAGCGTCAACGCGAGAGAACGAGTTAGTCGGCGCATCATGGATAACTTGGGAAGATGATTGCAATGTGAAAGACAGCGCTGCACGCGCAACACTGCCTTTTGTGTCGCTCAGCTCACTAACTTAGCGAACTTAATTAAGCGGCGCGGCGGCGACTGGCGACTGCCAGTACCACTAAACCAGCCAACAACATGGCGTAAGTCTCGGCTTCTGGAACCGCTGAGATCACATCGATATTGGTGTAAAACTTGCCGCTGGCGAGCATGATGCTACTGACACCGGTGCGTGCCATTGCTGAACTGATGTTAACCGTGCCGCTTTGGAGGTAATCGATTTCGCTACCGATTTGCTGACCATTTGCATCCAGAAAACGGATTTGGGTGTGACCGGGAAAACCGAAAGAACTATCGTCTTGCTTCAAAGAGAAGGACGAGAGCGAGATCGGGCTAGCGAAGCTCATCAACACAGGTTGCCAGAGTGCTTGCAAACCGGTCACGCCGCTGGCTGCACTGCCTTGGTAACCGTAAGTCGACATGGCTTCCAGGCCGACCGCTGGCGTATTAACATCGGTGTCGGTGATCCAGTGCTGACCAATGATGTTGAAATTGGCATCGTAGATATCGGCATTGATGGCATTGCTAAAACTCACGCCGGCATATTTAGTGAGACTATTGGCTTGCGAGAAATCGAAATGGTAATCGGCCGCTTGCGCTGTACTTGCAAGCACGCTGACTGCGCCAAAAGTAGCAGCCAATAAGCTGCGTTTTAATTGTACAAGTGTGAACATGATGCTTATCCTTGGAAATAAAATTCATGGCGAGCACTGCGTTGCAGTGCTCGTTAGCGACTCAAATGCGCTTAGTTTTAAGCTAGCTTATTTAGAACCGCCCAGCACAACCTGGCCAATTTTAAAGAACACATCGGTGTTATCCATCACACCCGAAAACAGCATCGCACCACGGCCATAGGCCGACAAAGGAATGTCGGTTGCAGTGTGCACACCCTGATCACCAGCGACCTGACCCGTGATCAGATAGCCAGTACTGACATTGCGTGTATTTGGCTGGCCAATCAGAGTAACTGGATAAGTGTTCAAAGGTGCGGCACCGATGAAAGGCTGCTGTGAATCTTGGCTAGGCTGGGCATTCGACTGCCAGGTTTCGTAGCGATCTGCATTACCGGCATAACCGATGACCATCTTGCCGGGTACGTCAGTCGTCAAAGGATAACCGTCGGCCTGTATCGCGTATTTTGGAAACTTAGCGGCATCGTAAGTTGCCACATTGGCGCTGCTGGCACCAGTACCAGTGTACGCACCGATAATACCTACGCCGGCACATTCATGATCGGCCGTTACTATCACCAAGGTATCTGGATTGCTGGCAGCAAAATCTTGCGCAACTTTTACCGCACGATCAAACTCTATCGTCTCTTCTATCCAGCGATCGCTATCCATCAAATGCGATTGTTTGTCTATCGATGCACCCTCAACCATCAGATAAAAACCATTTGTGTTGTTCTTATTTAAAACGCTGATCGCCTTGCTGGTCATTTCATCGAGCATAGGTTGGTCAGGGAAACCATAGTCATCGACGATGGTAGAAGTACCGCGACGCTTGTTGATTTTATCAAAGGCCACGTTCATGTTGGAGTAGCTAAACAGACCCAGCAGCTTGTCTGGAGTACCGCTGGCATCCATCGATGTTTTGTCAGAGGCATAGGCGTAACCGGCAGTTTGGAAGTCGCTGATCAAATCGCGATTTGGATCCTTGGCGCCTGGTGCTGCGCCCCAGCCTGCGACCAAATCTGCAGGCAACACATAGTCATTCGAAGTAGAACGCACTGAGCCGTTACCGACATTGACCGGATTGGCCGCCGCGATTGCTGAATTTTTCGGGATGAACCATTTACGGCCGCCCCCCATCAAGACGGTTAAGCCAGTCAAGCTTCTATCATCCAAATATTGATCCACGATACCGGTGCCGCTACCACGGTTCGAGGTATGCACGGCATTCGCTGCAGGAGTCGCATCAAACACGTCGGCGGTGGTGACGATACCGAGTGACTTGCCCTTGGTACGATGCAGGTATTCAGACAAATACTCTACGCGTGGATTATCGAAAGCATCGGTGGTGTCATCCGGGAACACGCCTTCTTGATTATTTTGCGCCTTGTTTCCTGTGACATAGTTGGCCATACCTGGTGCAGAATCGGTCACGATAGAATTTAAGGATGCCGTCATCACCATACCTGTGAATGGGAAAGTATCCATCGCCAATTTGCCTTGCGCCATCCCTTGTGCGTACCCCTTCACCATCACACGTGCCGCAGTACGGTGCGCTGCGCCCATGCCGTCGCCCAATAATAAAATCACGTTTTTAGCAGTACGTCCTTGGCCAGTCAGAATCGGCATCACTTCAAAATTACCTGTCGCAACCGTGCTAGTGCCATCGCTTTGGGTGGCGGTCGCTGTCAAGCTGTGTACGCCGACTGTGCTATTTGAGTAAGCACGCAAAGAAGCCGCTACCGCGCCCGGCTTGGCGACATTGATCGCGGTCGCAGGCAAGATGCTGGTATTGGCAAGCGGTGCGACTACCGGTACGCCATCAACCGCAAAACTAACGGCTGTAATCGTTTTTCCGGCTTCGGGTATCACCGTTGCTTGCAAGTCAAAACGCTGACCTGGCAAAAAGCGCGCCAAGGTCGATGCGCCGGCAACTAGCGGATTACTAGGTGGCGTCAGACGCGAAATGGTCGGTGCTGCAAAGCTGAGGCTGGCACTAGCACCGAGTGTGGCAAGGATCATCAGGCTGAGGGTTTTATGCTTGAACATAGAATTTTTCATCGGTAAATTAAAGGATTAAAAAGTGCAAAAAGTGCCAACCGTAATTGGCAGGCGTGATTTAAATAAAAAAGACTTACAGAAACATGGGACTAAATTTGTGCTGACACTAAGGCTTATTCAATACTGCTAATTCACTGCTGTTTATTCAATACGGCTGATTCAATACGGCTGATTCACTAGGTTTCACTACTTCTTAAATTCACGTCCTTAATGGACACCCTTATTTGACACGCCTACTGCTAACTCTGACTGAAGTGCCGCGCTTTTTTGATTGCCAGGCTTTGCCAAAAGCTGCGTGACTAGCTCAGGATCTAACTGCAATCTGACGGTAGAGACATGACCATCACTTTCTTCATACGGACCTAAACTCAAGATGCCAGTCAGACGCAACAAGCCAGGGTAATACGGCACAGGAGCGGATGCTGGGAGCTGGCCCTCGGTATCGAGATGAATAAACAGGGCGCTGGCCGGCATATCGTCCGACAAGCTATCGTCTTCATCGCCCAAAGTGACCGGCAAGGCAGCCAGAATAAAGAAGCCGGCAGTTGGGGTACCCTGGCGCGCCATATGACCGACGATACGCACCCGCTTACCGACCAGCGAGAGTAGTTTTTCAGAGGCTTCCAGACCGCGCGGACCTATCGGCATTTTGAAAAACTCACGAAATTTCAAGTCGGTCGCATCCGCAGCTGAACGCTCTAGCGCCACCTGACTAGCGAGCGTACGCGGCTCACCCGCATAGGCATGTAGCGCCGCCAAGCTAGCGAACGAGAACACTAAAATTTTTGCAAACTGCTGCGCGATAGTAGAACTTGACAAAGCTAACCCCAATCAAAAATATTACCAAAAAGAAATGCGTTTAATATAAGTCTATGCACAGATAGTAAGGTGCTAGGATGACAGGCTGATGAAGCGCAGATAGTCCGAACGGATACCTTTTTCTACGGCAAGATTCTTCCAGACACTGAAAAAATTCAGTCATGCTGCGTAAGAGGGGGTTTGAGCGAGAGGCCTAGGTTTAGGCGCAAGATGGAACCGCGCCATCACAGAAATGGCGCAGCCCGTTAAAAGCGGCATAACTGTTCAGCCCGCTGTGAACACTCCCTCGCCCGCTGGCGGGAGAGGGCCGGGGTGAGGGTGGTTGAGTAAGGCCTGCCTTCAAATAGCTGTTGCGCTTAGCACTATGAAGTATCAAACATTGTGCAAATTTGAACTACCCTCATCCCAACCCTTCTCCCGCGAGCGGGAGAAGGGCTTTGTATAGCGAGCTGAACAATTACAAAGCGGCATTACTAAGAATGAGCATAGGCCGGAGGCCCATATCCCATGCGGGCTGCAGGCCAGGCAGGCTGCAAACCCGCATGGGATATGCGCGCTGGCAGTATGCTATTTTAGAAAAAAGCCATACGACGAGGCTAGCGATTTAGCCTCACATCTGCGCGACATCCTAGACAGCGATGACTTAGACGCTTTCCTTCAATAAGCGTAGCAAGGCCGCGGTATCCATGCGGCCGGCGGCGTCGCCACCGTCTAGCAGGCTGTCGGCCAGATCGCGTTTTTGCGCGTGCAGGGCGATGATTTTTTCTTCTATGGTGTCTTGCGCCACCAAGCGGTAAATCGTCACCGGCCGCAATTGCCCCATGCGATGGGCGCGGTCTGAAGCTTGATCTTCTACCGCTGGATTCCACCATGGATCGAGATGAATCACGTAATCGGCAGCGGTTAAATTCAGACCCGTGCCACCGGCTTTCAAGCTGATCAGGAAGATATCGCCCTGCCCGGCCTGAAAGGCATCGACCCGTTTTTTGCGCTCTAGTGCCGGGGTGCTGCCGTCCAGATATTGATAAGAAATCCCTTGCTGATCCAGCCATTCACGCACGATCGCCAGATGATCGACAAACTGGCTGAACACCAGCGCCTTATGGCGATTATCCAGTAGCTCCTCTACCGTCTCGGCAAATACAGACAACTTGCTACCCGCCACATTCGAATTTTTCAGCACCAGTTTGGGGTTGCAGCAGAACCGGCGCAGCTTGGTAATCTCGGCCAGCACTTGCAAGGATTGGCCGTCGCCAGTTTTTAAGTTGGCGATTTTTATGATGGCTTCTTGCCTGAGTGCCTCATACAGATGGCGCTCTTCCACACTGAGTTCTACCTGCAGAGTGATCTCGGTGCGCGACGGCAGCTCGCTCAAGACCTGGGTCTTGGTGCGGCGCAAAATGAAAGGCTGTATCAATTTTTTCAGGTGCAAACGGGCCGGTTTATCGCCACGTTCTATCGGGTTACTAAAGCGTTCGGCAAAGCGCTCTTTCGATCCCAGCAGGCCGGGATTGATGAAGCGAAATAGATTCCATAACTCGCCCAGATGGTTCTCTACCGGCGTACCGCTAGCGATCATTTTAAAATCGGCGGTCAAAGCCATCGCCGCCTGGCTGCGTTTAGTGGCGGCGTTCTTGATCACTTGCGCCTCATCCAGCACCACGCTATGCCAGTGCTGCGCGCTAAACACTTCTGCGTCCGACTGCAACATGCCATAACTGGCGATCACGATATCGAAAGGACCGAGATCCGCCAGCGAGCGATTGCTATGGTAAGCGCGCACTTTCAGAGTCGGGGCAAAGCGGGCGACTTCGGCTTGCCAGTTCATCGCCACCGAGATCGGTGCCACCACCAAGGCAGGCCCGTTCGGGGCGCGGTCTAATAACAGCGCCAGCGCCTGCACGGTTTTGCCCAAACCCATATCATCGGCCAGACAGGCGCCGACACCCCAATGCGCTAGTCTAGCCAGCCATTGATAGCCTTCCAGCTGATAGTCGCGCAGTTCGGCTTGCAAAGTCGATGGCACGGTAGTCACAAAATCGGCCAGACTATCGAGCTTGACGACTTGTTCGCGCCAGGCGCTATCGGCTTGCAATTCACCGACTTCGGCCGCCAATTCGGCCAGAGCAGGGGCTGCCAGAGGATTAATCCTAACGCCGTCTTTGCCGACTAAATCACTCAAGGCACGCAACTCGGCTAGACGTTTGCGGAAGTTATCGGTCAGCGCCAGATAATCGTTGTCGCCCAATTTGAGGAAACGTCCGGTCGCGCCTTCCGCCAAGTGCATCAGTTCACGCAGCGCCAAAACCCTGCCATCATCTAAAGTCAGCTCACCGCCAGCGACAAACCATTCGCCCTGCTTCTTAATGGTTAATCGCATGTTCTGTAAAGTGCGGCTCCCTTTTAGGCGGAAGCGCTCGCCCTCGGGCCACACCAATTCCAACACGCCTTCCGGCAGCGCTTTGAGTTGACCAAGTAATTCCAGACAGAGTTCTGGATCTTGTAATTGCCATTCCTCGTCGCTTTCTTCGGCCTGCTCTAAAGCGCTACAAGTGGCAATCACTTGCTTGAGCGATTTTTGCTCGTCTTTTAAAGAGCGGCTCGCTTGCACCGCAACCCCCTCTTGTTCACCGAGCACATTAGCCGAACCTTTGCCGGGCGCGAACCAGCCACCGTCGGCCAGCGGCCGCACCAAAATTTGCAGACGCAAGCCGTCTTTTAAAGGCAGTAAATGCGCAAACAAGACAGGGTTGGCGGGGATGCTGCTGATGTGCTGGGCCAACTCCGGTAAATCAGAATGGATAGACAGATGCGGTGCAATCGCAGCGATCACATCGACCAGCTGCGCCTTGGCGGCGCTAGGCACGGTCAGACCTGTACCAAGAATACCGGCGATCTGTTTGATCTCGGGGCTAGAGGCGTACACTGCTAAGCGAGTCGGGGTTTCTTTACGCCAGCTAACCACGGCCTCTGCCATCATCGGTGGGTCTAGCTGCAGGCTAATCAAACCGCCCTTCTCTTTGAGTTGCAAGGTGATCTCGCCCTTGATGATGTCGATACGCACATCCGGCGCATCCGACCAAAACACAGCGGGGTGGCCAATCAAAAAGCTCAGGGCTTTTTCGGCATGCATCTCGTACTCGCTGCCGCCGTAGTAATTGTCATAGGTTTTACGTACGCAGGTGGCTAGACGCTTGTCTTGCTCGCTCATGCCGGGCAGGCTATCTTGCTCATGTGCCAGGCGTTTCAGTGCCACGGCGCGGCCCTTACTCCAGACCCCTTTGGCACTACGTTTTTGCTCACGCGGATCGAGCTGAACCAAGCCATGTTGCAGTTCCAGCGACCAGGCGATGCGCACATCGCTGCCGCTAGGTGCGGCCACTGCGGCACCAGATTTCAGTTGGGATAAGGCAGTTAAAGCGCGCTGCCAGGTTTCTTCGCGATGTAGCGCACCCAGCAAAGGCTTGATCTGATGCGCGGCATGCCAGTCAGGTAGTAGCGCTGCATCGCCGTACTGAGTCTGCAATAAAACATCCAGCTCAGCCACCACCCAGTGATAGCCCAGGCGTTGGCAATAGCTGCGCAAATCGACCAGTTTGTCGTGCATTTTTTTGTCTTTAGGCGCATCTTGCCAATACAGTGCCAAACCTTCAAACAGACCATCGACGTCGCGCTCTACCCGTATAAATTTATGTGGAATGGCCAGCGGCACGCCCAACGCCAGATGATGTACCAGCGGTTGTAAATACAAATAGGCAAAGGCATTTTGATGCCTGACGCCTTCATCGACTTGTTCTTTGGCGCGCTTCAAGCTGGCAGCGGTATTGGTCGCCAGCAAGGCCACGGTGTATAACAAGCCGGGTAAATCGGCGATAAAAATTTTGCGCTTGCCGGTTTCCGCTTTACGTACTTTAATCAGGATTTCGGAGATCTCCAGCGCGGCAGCAAATTCACCGCGCTGCAACGCCGTGACAAACATACTATCTTGCTGTTGTACCGGGCTCAGCCCCAGCTGCAAGTCAAATAATTGCTGAAAATCGCCGCGCAATTGGGCTTGCAGGCAAAGCAGGGCTAAGCTGCCGGGCCAGGATTTCAGATGCGTAGGCGCATGCTGACAGGCATATTCATACGCCGTGGTACAGGCACTGAGTTTCCAGTTGGCCACCACCAGCAAATCACTGAGCATCAAATCCTGGCTGACCGGATGCAGCGTGGCAAACAAGGCTAGCCCATCGGCATTGGCGAAAAACACCGTACTTGGCGGAATGTGCTCATTACTTGGGCACTGATAGAATTTTTCGCGCCATTCCATCACCTCTTGATTATTCGATGCCAGCACCGAAAACATCACTTCGCGTCTACAGAAGGCAACGTTAAACGGTTTCCACTGGCGGTACTCGCCATGCCGCTTGAGCAAATCGCGCACGCTCTTGACCCAACTCTTGATTGTGCCGGTCTGCTGCAGATGCAATAAAACCGCCATCCGCAAATCTTCGCGCAGCATGTACCCCAGGCCTATCTCCTGACGTACCAGCAGATTCTTGCACAGGCTAGTGAGACATTCTTTAATCAAGGCCGAGGTATACGGTGCGCCCTGCGCATCAGGCTGATGATGGCTGTGCAGTAGTTCCAGCAGCGCGCCCTGGCTTAAAGGCGCATCAAACAGCGCCATCGCATACACCAGAGGAAATTGCTCGGAGCTGAGTGCCGAGAGATCGTACAGATCGGACTGTTGGGTCATAGAGATATAGGGAAAGCAAACACAGTGATGACGCCAGCGCCACTGTTGCGTAGACAAGCTGAACGTACAAAAAATTAGCCCATAAGTTTAATCGATCTACGACTAAACAGGCGCGCTATTTGCGGGCGATTGGCGGCTTTTACGAGGCAGACCGCTGCGCTTAGCGTGCCCCCAAAAGCTAGACGCAAGCGCCATGCGCCTGCTGGCGGCATTTTGCCCTGCAGAGCGCATGCGCATTGCGCACAGCAAATCAGAATATCTAATCCTCTGCCATCCAGAAAAACACCGTGGTCAGGCGTTTTTCGCGCAGCTCTTTGCCAAAATAGCCGCTGGCACAATGCACTAAATTCGCCTTGTACAAAAGCATGCGATTAAACACATTCTCCACTTTCAGGTCTTCATACCAGGCTTCGATAGGCAAGCCGCGCACCTTGAGCGCATCGAGCAGATTATTGTAAGGGGCAGTCACCAGATTGCCACCCATCGCAGCATTCGGATAACGCAGGCGGCAAAAG
Organism: Undibacterium parvum; assembly: GCF_003955735.1. Taxonomy (NCBI): domain Bacteria; kingdom Pseudomonadati; phylum Pseudomonadota; class Betaproteobacteria; order Burkholderiales; family Oxalobacteraceae; genus Neoundibacterium; species Neoundibacterium parvum. Next base: position 535,454 of record NZ_CP034464.1, read on the forward strand.
CTGGTGCCACACGCAGGATCAGGATCTGGACTCAGATAAATCACGCACGCGTAACGACACAGGCTGCGGCTATCGGTATGCGGATGCGAGCTACTTTCGGTCGCACCGACCAATTGCGCCACATTGCAATCCAAGCGCAAAGCACCGGGCGGCTGCGCCATCCAGATTTTATCTTTGCCTATCAAACTCTTGACGCGCTGTTCTAGCGCCGCTAACTCAGCGGGCAACAGTGCGCCATGAAAACGCATGCCGGGCCAGGACTCAGGCTGATACGGCAAGCCATATTCCCAGGCCTGATGCGAAAAACAGCGCTCGGCAACTTCCTGCGCATTGGGCAAGACATCGTCGACGACCCAGTAATTTTTTCCTTGTTCTAACTTTTCATAGGCCAGCGTAGGTGCGGCCGGATGGATGGCAGGTAACACGATATTCGCAGCAGGAACTGGCAACATAGACAAACCCAGGCAGGACTCAAGATGAACAATGGCAGAGCTAAGCTATGCCGCGCAATAAAACCCGGAGCAAGTATCTCTGCAAGGCGCATTCTTAGTCAAATAGCATTTAAGCATGCGTCGTTATTTGCCCACGCAATGCGCGCAGGTAGCGCTCGCATTCGCTCCCCAAGCTAGCCTAATTCACCTACACTAGCAATTTTAGGACTTACGCAAAACCGCCCCAGTGTCGTTGTATCCGCCTTGCCGTACTGAAGTACTGTCTTCGGCGGCACGCCTAACTGGGACAATTTTGCGTAAGGCCTATTTTTATCATTAATTCTCGTTATTTCGCGCAGCTAAGCCAACGCCCCCATGTCCAGTTTTAGTCCACTCAGTTTTGCACTGCGCGCCCAGCTGTATCAGCATCTGGCCGCAATGGAGAAAGCCGGCTTGCCTACCGATAAGGCGTTTGCCTTACTCAAGCTGGCAGCACCGGCCAAGCAGAGAGTGGATCAAGCTCGTAAGCTATTGGGGCGCGGCAAAGACATCGCCAGCGCCGGTCAGCAATCGGGTTTATTTGGCGAGCTAGACGCACAGCTACTGCGCGCTGCCACCAGTGCCGGCAGCCCGGCCAAAAGCTATCAGCGCCTGGCCGAGATGTATGCCCAGAAGGCGAGCATGCGTCAAACCATACTGGCTCGCATGCGCTTACCCGTCGCGATTTTTATCTTATCTTTGCTAATCCAACCCTTGCCTGCTCTGGTGAGCGGCAGCCTGAGCGCCAAAGCCTATCTGTGGGGCTGTCTGCGGCCACCACTGATCTTGGCAGCGCTGTATTACCTGGGGCGCGCCATTCTCAATAGGCGCAGCAATTCCCTATTCAGTCTGGGGCTAGACCGCCTGTTGCTACAACTGCCCATTTTTGGCGTCATGCATGTGCGCCACAACGTGCGGGATTTTTTTGAGAGCTTAGGTTTGATGCTGGAGGCTGGGCTGCCTATGTTAGAAGCGCTGCCCAAGGCCAGCCAGACCATGGGCAATCAGCTGCTGCGCGCAGAGTTCGAGCAACTCTTCAGCCGAGTGCAGCGTGGCGCGACGCTGGCCGAGGCCAGCGCTCATCTCAAGCATCTGCCTGAACCCTACTTGATTAGTTTGATACAAAGCGGCGAAGCCAGTGGCACCCTGCCAGATACTTTGCTGCGTTACGCCAGCGGCGAGACCGAGATACTGATGCGTTTTCAACAGCAATTGGCCGATTGGCTACCGCGCCTGGTGTATGGCGCGGTCATGCTGAGCATGGCCTACAGCTTACTGAGCAGCGGGGCTTTTATGCCGCAATTACCAGATGAATTAAAATAGGATGTAGCCGCAAAAGACTAAGCAGCAAGGAAAAAGTCGACTAGCTCGGCAGTTAGATTTGTATCTATTTAGGGATAATGGAGACAGTTCCATCCTTAGCTCATGGCGGCATTTGCCTTCGCAAACGCCACCGTCTAAGGATCATCGATAGCGGAACACTCTCCATTCTTGGGCAGCGTAGAATTTACTCATTTTTGGTGACACTGATTTAGTGGCACTCGATTCGCAGCGCAGTAAGGAGATCGATCTTGATTACCATCAACAGGACAACCATGCTAAACGAACGCGAAGCCGAGAGCTGCTACCTGGGTCAATTTATCCCGCTGCACTACCATCACAATATGTTAATGGATAGCAATCGCATGCAAGCCTTTAAGACGGCGATCCAGCATGTGGTGCGTCCCGGCGCCAAGGTATTGGAACTTGGTGGCGGCACAGGCGTGCTGTCCTGGTTCGCAGCGCAGCAAGCCGAAAAAGTCTGGTGCGTAGAATTTAATCCCGACATGGTCAATGAGGCCAGGCGTCTGCTGGCGCAAAACCCACAAGGCGAAAAGGTGGAAGTCATCCATGCCGACGCCTTTGAATATCTGCCACCCGAGCCGGTCGACGTGGTGATCTGCGAGATGATCCATGTCGCCATGCTGCGCGAAAAATTGCTAGAGGTGATCGCTAATTTCAAGCAACGCTATCTGGAAAAATTCGGCGGTCTTTTGCCCATCTTCATGCCAGAAGCGATCATCATGGCGGTCCAGCCTATGCAGCAGGAATACAACTTTGAAGGCTATAGCGCGCCCATCGTGCAGTTTCAGGAAACTAATGCGATCTACGCCAATAGCCGGCAACTGGCCGAGCCGGCGGTCTACAGCATCATTGACTTCAGCGCGCCCATCGATATGCTGATTAGCTGGCAAGGTAGCTTTAGCATGACAGAAGATGGCAATTTGAATGCCTTGCGCTTTATCACCAAAAATATACTCTCGGTACTGCAACAGCAGAGCAGCACCATAGACTGGCTCAATCACTACATGGTCTTGCCCTTACCAAGTGCCTTGCAAGTGAAGGCTGGCGACATCATAGACGTCAGCTTCCGCTATCGCGGCGGTGCCTCTATCGCTTCTTTGCAAAACGCGCTGCAAGCGGTCATCCGCCAGCCTGAATCAATCACCGTGCACGGCGAAGCCGTATTTGCCTGAAGCGACATAGTGCCGCTCAATAAAATTTTAAGCCCCCACCTGGGAACTTCTAAAACCCGTTAATCGGGATGCAGCGCAAGGCGCAAACCGGAGCAATACGTCGGTATTGCGAGGATCGCATTGAACAATCGACGCCGCGATGCGCCCGAGTATGGGGTTTTTAGAAGTTCCCCCCCGCCAGCGCGCATAGTCCATGCGGCTTGGCGGGCATATGCCTTGGAGAAGCGCATGGAATATGCGCAGTGGCAGGGTGTGTTTTTTACAGCATGCGTGCCAATAAGGCCTTATCGTATTTCGCGTCCAGCGGGATGCGCACTTTATGGCCAGCACCACCGATGATGCTGATAGGCGCATTGTGCTGGTTGCGCATCTCGGCCAGGGTGATGATCTCGTTACCGCAAGGATGGATGATCTCGATCTGGTCGCCCACCGCAAAACGGTTTTTCACTTCCACTTCTGCCCAGCCATCGACCACGTTCAAGACTTGCGCCACGTATTGACTGCGATGCGCTTTCGAGACGCCTTCCATGTAGTTCTGATGCTCCTGAGTGTGGTGACGCTGGTAGAAACCATCGGTATAACCACGATTGGCCAGGCCATCCAATTGGCCTAGCAATTGCTCGTTAAACGGCCGCCCTGCGACTGCATCATCAATCGCACGCCGATACGCTTGCGCAGTGCGCGAAACGTAATACAGCGACTTGGTGCGCCCTTCCACCTTCAATGAATCAACCCCAATTTTGGCCAGACGCGCAACGTGCTCGATAGCGCGCAAGTCTTTCGAGTTCATGATGTAGGTGCCGTGCTCGTCTTCCAGTATCGGCATAAAGCTGCCGGGACGGCCGGACTCCTCGATCAGATAAGGGCGGTCGGCCAAGGGATGGCGCGGCATGTCGCCCATCGCTGAAAACGATTGATTGGCTTCTTCCAGGGCCTCGTTGAAATTGAGCTTAATGGTTTCGACTGGAATACGGGCAAGATCGCCGGTTTCGTTTTCGGTGGCGTTTTCGACCTTGTAATCCCAGCGGCAGGAATTGGTGCAGGTACCCTGATTCGGATCGCGGTGATTGAAGTAACCGGATAACAGGCAGCGGCCGGAATAAGCGATGCACAAGGCACCGTGCACAAACACTTCGATTTCCATCTCAGGGCAGCGCTGTTTGATTTCTTCGATCTCGTCCAGCGAGAGTTCACGCGACAAAATCACACGGGTTAAGCCCATGCTTTGCCAGAATTTGACGTCGGCCCAGTTCACCGCATTGGCCTGCACCGACAAATGGACATTCACTTCCGGCCACTTTTCGCGCACCATCATGATCAAGCCAGGATCGGCCATGATGATAGCGTCCGGCTTCATTTCTATCACCGGCGCCATGTCGTTGATGTAAGTCTTAAGCTTGGCGTTATGCGGAAAAATATTGCTGGCGACAAAGAATAATTTGCCGCGTGCATGGGCGTCGCTAATACCCTGCTGCAGCACATCGAGTGTAGAGAATTCATTATTCCGGGCGCGCAGGCTATAGCGTGGCTGACCGGCATACACTGCATCCGCGCCAAAATCAAAGGCGGCATGCATTTTTGCCAGCGAACCGGCGGGCAACAGAAGTTCAGGGGCTTTTAGCATAGCAAGGCAATCCGAAAAGAAAAATGTTCGCGATTATAATTCCGCCTGCAGCGATTTGCAGTCCGATCTCGCCGGTTCTTGATCCATATCAACTTAGGCTTTTCGCAATGCTAACAATTCGTTAAATACCAAGGCACTCAGCACCACACTACCGCCCAGCAATGTTGCCTGAGCCGGCACTTCGCCCGCGCCGAGCCAGGCCCAGATCGGCCCCAGCAAAACTTCGAGCAGCGCCAGCAGAGACAATTCCGGCGCTGACAAACTACGCGCCGCACGCACCATCAGCATACAAGGGAAGCCCAGCTGAAAGAAGCCGAGTAAAGCCAAGATCAGCAGATCATGCAGTGAAGCCTGAAACGGCCAAGCCATAGGTAACATCGCTAGCGCTGAGAGCACACCGCCTATCAGAACCGCCGGGATCAGATCGACCGCATGCCCACCTTTTTTCATACTAATCACATTCACAGCCGCTGCCAGCGGTACACCGAGGGCGATCATCATGCCCGCCAGGCCGCGCGCATCTAGTTGCGAAAAGCCATCGATGAACATCCAAAAAATACCCGCGGTGGCGACACAAATTGCCAGCCAGGTGCGCGCCGCAATCTGCTGATGCAAAAAAATCCGCGCAAACAAAGCGGTCAGTAAAGGCGAGATACTCATCACGATTAAGGTATTGGCCACCGTCGTCATGGTCAGCGCGATCATAAAACACGAGAACATGATGGCCCACATTGCGCCGGATATCATGCCAAAGCGCCCCACTGCCAATAAGCGCGGCAGCGCCTGCGCCTTATGCTGCCACAGCATCGCGCCAGCAACGTAAATCGCCGCAAACAAGCTACGCCAAAAGGTGACTTCAAAATCGCGCGCGGCCTCAAGATGGCGCGTCAACACGCCGGCCATACTCCACAGAGTGGCGGCGATAATCATCAGAAACAGGGCCTGACGGTGAGTCGGTTTATTTTGCATATCAAATTTAAGAACTAGGTTTTACGTCAATTCTGACAAAATTAAGACTTACGCAAAATTATTCCAGCTAGGCGTGCCGCCGAAGACAGTACTTTAGTACGGCAAGGCGAGTGCAACGACGTTGGGGCGTTTTTGCGTAAATCCTAAAAACAAAAAACCCGTTTGTCACACCACATCAGTGGCGTAGCAAACGGGTTTTTTGGATATTGAGCCTTAGTGGCTAAGGCTCAATACATTTTTCCGATTAATCGCGTGATGCTTTTTTACGCTCGTGCTCTTTCAAGAAACGCTTACGCAGACGAATGCTCTTAGGCGTTACTTCAACCAGTTCATCATCATCAATAAATTCAACCGCGTATTCCAGATTCACCAGAATTGGTGGTACCAGACGTACCGCTTCATCCGTACCGGAAGAACGAACGTTGGTCAATTGCTTACCCTTAATCGGATTCACAACCAGGTCATTTTCACGGGAATGGATACCGATGATCATACCTTCATAAACTGGATCGTTATGGCTAACGAACATACGGCCGCGATCTTGCAGTTTCCAGATAGCGTAAGCAACAGCAGCGCCGTCATCTTGAGAAATCAATACACCATTACGACGACCACCGAGTTCACCTTTAGTGTTATCGACAGGACCGTATTCATCAAACACGTGGCTCATCAAGCCAGTACCGCGTGTCAATGTCATGAATTCGCCCTGAAAACCGATCAGGCCACGTGCAGGAATATGGTATTCCAGACGAACACGACCTTTACCATCCGGTTCCATGTTTTGCAGATCGCCACGACGACGACCGAGTTCTTCCATGACGCCACCTTGGTTGGACTCTTCTACGTCTACAGTCAGATTCTCAAACGGCTCATGACGTACACCGTCTACCATTTTGAAAACTACGCGTGGACGGGACACAGCCAATTCGAAACCTTCACGACGCATGTTTTCGATCAGGATAGTCAGATGCAACTCGCCGCGACCAGATACTTCGTAAGTCGAATCATCGTTCTCAGCTTGAACTACACGCAAAGCCATATTGCCTTTGAGTTCGCGATCCAAACGATCACGAATCTGACGCGTTGTCACGAATTTACCTTCGCGACCAGCCAATGGCGAATTGTTCACCATGAAGTTCATTGTCAAGGTAGGCTCATCGACCTTCAACATCGGCAAAGCATCCGGGAAATCTGGAGCGCACAGAGTAGAACCAATACCAATTTCTTCAATACCGTTAATCAGTACGATGTCACCAGCCAGCGCTTCTTCGACCAATACGCGATCCAGACCTTTGAAAGTCAAAACCTGGTTAATACGTGCCTTAGTTGGCTTATCATCTGGACCATTCATCCAAACGATGTCTTGCAAAGGCTTAACACGACCACGCAAGATACGGCCAACGCCGATCTTACCGACGTAAGAAGAATATTCCAGCGAAGTGATTTGCAATTGCAAAGGACCATCTGGATCATCTTCACGTGCAGGAACGTGTTTAAGGATCGCGTCGAACAGCGGATCCATATTGCCTTCACGTACAGTATCGACCAAGCTTGCATAGCCCTTGAAGCCTGATGCGTAGATGATAGGGAAATCTAATTGCTCATCGGTCGCGCCGAGTTTGTCGAACAATTCAAAAGTGGCGTTGACCGCTTTTTGAGGATCGGCATTTTCACGATCGACTTTATTCACAACAACGATAGGCTTCAAACCCAGAGCCAAAGCTTTACGTGTCACAAAACGCGTTTGTGGCATCGGGCCTTCTTGTGCATCAACCAGCAACAAAACGCTATCAACCATAGACAATACGCGCTCAACTTCGCCACCGAAATCGGCATGGCCTGGGGTATCGACGATGTTGATGTGCGTGCCTTTGTACTCAACAGCGCAGTTCTTCGACAGAATCGTGATGCCGCGTTCTTTTTCGATATCGTTTGAATCCATGACGCGAGCGTCAACTTGCTGATTGTCACGGAAAGTACCGGATTGGCGCAGCAATTGATCAACCAGCGTGGTTTTGCCGTGATCAACGTGGGCGATAATGGCGATGTTGCGTATAGCGCGTTTTGTAGTGGACATGATTTGTAGTTTTGCTTTGGGAATGATTCGGGTAACCCACAATTATAACATGTTGCGATGCAAAACAACTTAATGCATCTTAAATGTGGGCAGAATGGCTGATACTAGCTCGCAACTAAACATCGTATTGTCGCAAAAATAGACTACCGAACGATGACAAAAATACGGAAATTTTTAAACTTGCTAAAAGAAATAACTGAAATACCATCCTAGTTGAAAGCTAGAAAAGTGCAAGCATGCGCTCTTCCCCCGCCGTATCAAACAGTTTCTCCGCGACGCACACTTCGATTTCTCTTAGGTCAAGCCGACCCATCTTCTTTGCCCCGACCTCACAGCACTTAGCTACCGTCTGCGCCGGCACTCTTAAGCGAAGCATTTTGCGTAAGTCCACGTCACATCAGCATTATTTACCTAAAAATTGAGTCCATATGTGCATCATAGGCTTTCTTGACGTTGCAAAAAAATAAAGCGATACTTCGTAAGCAAGGTCATATTCAGCATGCTTTAAGTTTGATTAGACGAAGGTATTGTTCCTGACCATGGCGAGCACAGCTAAGGTTTATTCTCACACTGGGAGTAGAAAAAATGGCCGTTTTCAAAAAAGAATTATTAGCTTCTGCAACGCCTGCTTCCAATTTACTTCACACCATACTCTTGGTGGACGATGAGCCTGACAACCTAGATGTTCTGAGTGCGATTCTTAGTGATCGTTATCACATCCTAGTTGCCAGGGACGGACAAGAGGCATTGGAACTTGTTACCCAAATGCAGCGTCCAGAACTACTCAGCTTAGTAATCAGCGATCAACGCATGCCTCGCTTAAGCGGCGTTCAACTATGCGAGCAACTATGCGCGCTCTCTCCGGAAACTTTGCGCATCATCATTACCGGCTACATTGATGTCGATGCCATAGTAGATTCTGTCAATCGCGCAAAAATTTACCAATTCGTAATAAAACCTTTTGATCGCCACGACTTTGAGTTGACGGTGCAACGTGCTGTCGAGGCCTATGAAATGAAACGTGATCTGAATGATTATGTTTTAAATCTGGAAACCAAGGTTATCGCCCGTACACAAGAATTACAGCAACGCAATGAAGAATTACATTGCGCCTATCAACAATTAGAACGGTTTAGCATTACAGATCCCTTAACCGGTTTGCACAATCGACGCTATTTGCAAAACGTAATAGAAAAGGATCTAGCCATCGCAAGACGAGAACATCCAGCAAACCAAGCATCAAATACGAAAAACAGCGACGACCTTGTGTTTTTCTTGATTGATTGTGATCACTTCAAGATGGTAAATGACACCCACGGGCACGATGTGGGAGACCAAATGCTATGCGCCATTGCCAGCGTATTACGCCAGGTCTTTCGAGAATCGGATTATTTGATACGCTGGGGTGGCGAAGAATTTTTAGTCGTTGCTCGCTTCATCAAACGCTCACTTGCGTCCGAAATGGCTGAACGTCTGCGTCAAACCATGGCCGACATGAGACTGGTTTTGGCCAACGGAGAATATTTACAAAGAACCTGTTCCATAGGTTTTGCCGCATTCCCTTTTTTAAGTTCAGCGCCAACTGCCCTAGATTGGTCGCAAATAGTCAAATTTGCTGATTGCGCCATGTACTGCGCAAAACAAAGTGGGCGCAATACATGGGTGGGCTTAAGCGCAGGAGACGAAGTGAGCGAGGCGCCGCCTAAGCTAATGGATCACAAAGACATTCCCCACATGCTAGAAAAAGGCCAACTGCAAGTGGAGTCAAAGCACCTCGCAAGCAAACTCAACTGGATTTAACGTGCAGCGTGTTGTCGCGAGCAAAGCATTTCAAACATAAATCTCAACGTAGGAATACCCTATGAGCCTCTCGCTGCCGCTGCCCCCCCTTCATCAACAACGATTACTGCCCGCGCTGTTTTTATTTTTCACGCTTTTGATTGGCACTGTCCCCACACAGGCGCGCTCATTGGAAGACATTTACAAGAGTAAAGAGCTGCGTGTTTGCATCGCTTTCTTGTCACCCGCGCACGGCAGCACAGAGCCAGCCAATTGCCGCGAGAACTGCAAATTATCTGGACCTATCTATGAGGAGATACAAGCATTTACCAACAGTTTAGGGAGGGATGTGCGCGGAAAATTCTTACGCATCAACTGGGATGAACAATTCTTCAATAAAGTAGGCAAAACCATACGCGAAACCAGTTACACACCCGAGTTACTGGCCACTGGCCAATGCGATATTTATCCTAACAATCTCACCAAAAATGAGTGGCGATTAAAAAAAATAGATTTTGTCGTGCTTTTCCCCAGCCGCATGATGGTTATTTCAAAACAGGGCTTAGAGTCTCAAATGAGGTCGCTCTTAGATTTAGCCGGAAAAAAAGTCGCAGTAGAAAAAAATACATCGTTTCATACTTGGATACAGGAGCAGAACCGCGCCCCACTCGCGAATAATCCCATCCAGATAGAGCTAATGAGTTCGGCCGATAGCTTAGACGCAGTGGACACGGGCAAGGTAGATTTCACCTTACTAGATTCCGATATGGCCATGTGGTCAGCCCGCCATCAATTAAAAAATGCCACAGTCGCATTTCCAATAGGGATAACGGAGGAAATCGGCTGGGCGTTCCGTAAAGAAGATAAAGACTTGCAAGCTGCCGCTCAAAATTTTTTCGATCAACAAAGAAAGAATTCAGATACTGAATTAAATCGTATCTGGAAAAAATATTTTGGGCGCACGCTGAACGAATTTGTTGCGCTTATGATGTCGATGAAATAATGTCGTTTAGAGCACATACCAAATATTTTGCATAAAACTTAATATTTTTGTTTAGATGATAATTTGGAGATGATCATGAATCGAAAATATGGACCGCATTTATACAGATTCAAACATGCCTTACTACTCGCTTTATTGGGATTAATACACGCACATACGCAAGCACGCTCTTTAAGTGAAATAATCAAGAGTAAAGAATTACGCGTATGCGTAGTTGCCTATCACCCGGATTTCATCCGCGCGGAGCCGGAAAATTGCAGGGGAAATTGCAAATTTAGCGGACTTGTGTTTGAAGAGATCCAGGTTTTCAGTAAATTTTTGGGTCCGCAAATACAGGCGAAGTTTCTCAGGCTAGATTGGGACGAGCAATTTTTCAATAAGAATAGCGAGGTAGTTCGCAACGGAATCTATACTCCGGAATTATTAGCATCGGGGAAATGCGATGTTTACCCCAACAACCTAACAAGAAACGAATGGCGCTTGAAAAAATTAGACATCATCTATTTATTTCCAAGTCGCATGATGGCGATCGTGAACAAATCGAAACAAAAGGAATATAAGAATCTGCATGACTTAGCAGGAAAAATCGCAGCAGTAGACAAAGACACATCTTACCATACCTGGTTAGGAGAGCAAAACCAGACTGGATTCAAAGAAAATCCAGTAAAAATACAAATTATTTCGACACACGAAAGTTTCGTTGCGGTTGATAGCGGCAAGGTCGACTTCACTTTAGCCGACTCCGATCTAGCTATTTCAGCCACTCAGCACGAATTAAAAAACTCTAGCGTTAGCTTTCCGGTTGGCCCCACAGAGGAAATTGGTTGGGGGTTTCGCAAACAAGATAGAGATTTACAGGCTGCAGCACAGCGATTTTTCGAAGACCAGAAAGAGCGTGAAAATTCGGAATTCAATCAGTTATGGAAAAAACATTTCGGTATTAATCTCATTAAATTCATCGCCTTGGTAAAGTCGACGCCCTAATTACTTTCTATGCTGAATCTATTCAGACAGTTCCTCAAGAGTTCGATCAGGGTAAGGCTCATTGCAATGAGCTGCACTATCGTGGTCAGTGTGGTGCTGATATTGACCTCTGTCATCGCCTTAATCGCAGCGAATATTTTGCGCATGGAATCCAATCGCCAACTATTTCAGAGCTTGGAACAAAGTACGGCCTTGTTATCGAATTTCCTTGATGTTAGAGAGGGTAATGTGGGGCTTTGGTTAACGAGTCCATTGGTAGAGGCAATGTATAGCGACCCGGGACTGGCAAAAGTATTTCTACCTAGTCTGCATACCTATTTTTCTAAATTTAAAGAACAAGAACCATGGATAGAGAATATTTTATTACTCAAAGGTCGAAAAGTCCTTTACAGCTATCTCGATATCGATGAGTTTCTAAGCGAATTCAATTCCTCGGGCGACAACATGTCGAATTTGGCGGCAATGCCACCCCAAGGGGTTGCGGTCATGCACTTACATCGCTTTGACTCACAAAGGAGAAAACCGATATTGATATTCAAACGAGCGTTCAGCAAAGAAGGTATTTCACTCAATGAAGCCAATCTCGTATTGATACTTAATTTCTCCAAGATTGATGAAAAACTATTTGGCAAGATACAAATTGGAAAAAAAGGTTTCATCTCTACACTTGCCAAAGCTGAAAATGGGGAAATCGTGCTTCCGCAGCGCGTTGAAATTAACACCGAAGAGAGAAAAAACTATTTGGAACTTAGTCAACATTGGCGCAGTTTCAGCGATCTTCCCGAGCAACACAATTCTATCGTTATCCGGCAACAAGAACTCATCGGGCGCCCATTCGCCATTGTGGGCGTTGCTTCCCGTAATGATATTCGGGAACCCATTATCAATCTCATCTATTTTTCGGTAGGATTCGGTCTACTATCTTTGGCCTTAGGCATATGGGCTGCGATTTTTCTGTCGGGTCGATTAAGCGCACCAATACTCAAACTCACCGCCAAAGCCGAACAGTTGGCGCACGAGCATCTAAATTTCTCAGCCGAATCGCAAGCAACAACCAGCATGAGCCTACAAAAAACGTCGGCTTCTACAAGCAACGCAGCGCGCTTAGTATCAGAAGAAGGAGAGCATTTTTTTGATCTTGAAAGCAAAGACGAGTTGGGAAGTTTGGCGGTGAGTTTTATACGCATGCAAGCTGCTATTAAAGAAAAAATTAACTTAATTCAAACCCAAAATGAGCAGCTACAAAAAAATGATCTGATTAAAGAAGAATTAAATCAATCTTTGGAGCAACAAGTACAGAGGCGCACCACACAATTACAAGAAACACTAAAAAACCAACAAAACATCAGTAAAAAATTAGTGCAAAAAACACAGGAACTGGACTCATCCTACCGCGAACTGGAACTACGCTCGGAAGCCTTATCCGAGAGCAATCAAACTTTAGAAGTGACTTTATATAATTTGCAGTCTACGCAACAGCAATTGGCGCAACAAGAAAAAATGGCAGGTTTGGGCATCTTGACTGCAGGCATTGCTCACGAAATCAACAACCCTACCAATTTTGCCCATGTCGCGGCGCAAAATCTGCAGGTTGATATCCGGGAATTTCAACATTTCGTCGAAGAATTGGTAGAACCTGATGAGGCTGCACAAATACTGCAAGGCTTCGAACAACGCTTCAGCAAACTGTCACAGCATGTGGCAACAATGCTTAACGGCACCGAACGTATCAAAACCATAGTCAAAGATTTGCGTACATTTACCCGTCTAGGCGATTCCGATAAACGCACCATACATATTTCGGAATGTTTAAACTCAACCATAAATTTAGTGCGTACAGGGTGGCAAGATAGAGTGGAATTCACCAGCGATTTTTCCGAAGACCTCGAAATTGAGTGCTGGCCAACCTTATTGAATCAAGTTTTCATGAACATCTTGGTCAATGCTTGTCAGGCGATAGCCGAAAAACAGAAACTCTTAACAAGTGAGGTCTGCGGTCATATTCACATACATCTAAAACGCGAACTTAACCAGCTCGTTATCAGTTTTGAGGACGACGGTATTGGCATTGAAGCGCAGGCTAAAGCACATATTATGGAGCCATTTTTCACGACCAAGGAAGTCGGTTCCGGTACCGGCTTAGGACTCTCTATCGTTTATGGCATAGTCGAAAAACATGGTGGCAATTTAAGCTTTAGCAGCGAGCCAAAGATTGGCAGTTGTTTCAAGCTGCGATTGCCTTTAAGACTAGGAAATTAAGAATCAGTGATTTGTATTTTATTCACACTTCTCCATTCACGTTAAAAAATCACATCGCAAAGTAAGCTTTATCAGACACGCAATTTCCGAATCTAAGGTCACAGCGAGCATTTGCTATCCCTTGCAAACAAAATATAGGCGTCAACATTTATAGCGCTCGGCATATTATTTTGTTTCCCAGGCATCGGCGTCAAAGAAGCATCTTGAAAATTCGGCAAACACCCATACCTCGTAGCATATCTGTATTTTCAGTGTCATTTTTTCATAAAACTTTCTCCTTTTTGAGGCAAGCATGTCAGAAAAACAAACCCTAGGCTTTCAGGCTGAAGTTGCGCAATTACTGCAATTGATGATTCACTCTTTGTACTCGAACAAAGAAATTTTCCTGCGCGAACTGATCTCCAACGCTTCCGATGCGGCCGACAAACTGCGCTTTGAAGCCATCAACGATGCCAGCCTGTTTGAAGACGACTCCGATCTGAAGATCAAGGTAAGTTTTGACAAAGCCGCCCGTACCATCACGATTGCCGACAACGGCATCGGCATGACACGCGATGAAGCGATCTTGCATTTGGGTACGATTGCAAAATCCGGCACCAAAGAATTTTTCGGCAAACTCTCCGGTGACCAGCAAAAAGACGCGGCCATGATAGGCCAATTCGGCGTTGGTTTCTATTCCGGCTTTATCGTTGCCGATAAGATTACGGTCGAGTCACGCCGTGCCGGCACTACCGCCACTGAAGGCGTACGCTGGGAATCTACCGGCGCCGGTGACTTTAGCGTGGAAGCCATCGTTAAATCCGATCGCGGCACCGCCATCACGCTGCATCTGCGCGAAGGCGAAGACGATTTCCTGTCGGCCTACAAGCTTAAGAGTGTGATCCGCACTTATTCCGACCATATCTCTTTGCCTATCATGATGCAAAAAGAAGAGTGGGACGAAGAGAAAAAAGAACAGGTGTTGCGCGATGAACTGGAAACAGTCAATCAAGCCAGCGCCCTGTGGGCCCGCAACAAGAACGACATCACGCCTGAGCAATACGAAGAGTTCTACAAACACATCTCGCACGATTACACAGCACCGCTGACGCATACGCACAACCGCGTTGAAGGCCGCAGCGAATATACGCAATTACTGTACATTCCTAGTCGTGCACCGTTTGACATGTGGGACAGAAACAAACGCGGCGGCATCAAGCTGTACGTCAAGCGCGTCTTCATCATGGACGATGCCGAACAACTGATGCCAGTCTACCTGCGCTTCGTCAAAGGCATCATCGACACCAATGATTTGCCGCTGAACGTGTCACGCGAAATTTTGCAAGAGTCGCGCGACATCAAGGCGATCCGCGAGGGTTCGACCAAGCGTGTACTAGGTATGCTGGAAGAATTGGCAAATGCCGAAGGTGAAGACGATTCTAGCGCCAAGCAAGAAAAATTTGCGGGCTTCTGGAAAGAGTTTGGCCAAGTCTTAAAAGAAGGTATAGGCGAAGACGCCAGCAACAAAGACCGCATCGCCAAGCTATTGCGTTTTGCCTCTACCCATAACGACAGCGATGCGCAAAACGTCTCTCTGGCCGATTACCTGAGCCGCGTCAAAGAAGGTCAGGACAAGATTTACTACGTCACGGCCGACAGCTATATCGCTGGCAAAAACAGCCCGCACCTGGAAATTTTCCGTAAAAAAGGCGTGGAAGTGTTGCTGTTGACTGATCGCGTTGATGAATGGATGTTGTCCTTCCTGACTGAGTTTGAAGGCAAAGAGCTGGTCTCAGTTGCCAAAGGCGATCTGGATCTGGGCAAACTGGAAGACGAAGCCGAGAAAAAGCAGCACGAAGAAACCGAGACCGAGTTCAAGGATCTGGTCGAGAAGATGAAAGTAGCGTTGGCAGATAAAGCCAAGGATGTACGCGTCACTTTCCGTCTGACCGACTCGCCAGCCTGCCTGGTAGCGGACGATAACGAGCTGTCCGGCAATCTGATGCGCATGTTGAAAGCGGCAGGCCAATCAGCACCGGAATCGAAACCGATTCTGGAAGTTAACCCAGATCATCCTTTAGTCCAAAAGCTCAAGTATGAAGACAGCAAATTTGCTGACTGGTCACACATCCTATTTGATCAAGCCATGCTGGCAGAAGGTGGCTCATTGGTTGACCCAGCCGGCTTTGTGAAACGCCTCAACGAAATGCTGTTGAACGTCAAATCCTAAGCGACGGCTAAACAAAAAAAAGCCCACCGAAGTCGGTGGGCTTTTTTATTGGCTAAGCGAAAGCAGCGCTAGGCGAAAAGGAAGCGACAAAAATGGAAGCTAGAAAAACCCGCAAATCGGGATGCAGCGTAACGCACAACCCGGAGCAATACGCCAGTATTGCGAGGATCGCATCGTACAATCGACGCCGCGATGCGCCCGAGTATAGGTTTTTTAGAAGCTCCCAAAATCAAGTGCGCAGTATCCATGCGCCCTACAGCCGCTTTTCGGCCTGTGAGGCGCATGGGGATTGCGTCTTCATGAGAGCAGACGAATTAAACTATCTGGATGCACGGCCCAGCCCAGTAAGCCTGACAAGCCCATGAAGATACCGAAACCAGTCGGTATCAGAGCACCCCAATACAACCACTTTTGATGCGTTAAAGCGGTCACTGCCAACAGCGAGATTGCAATGGCAATGAGGGCATCAGATAAGTCAAACTGATCATCTTTAAAATTAGCCGCATCGTAGTCTTTTTGGTCTTGCTCGGCCTGCCCCTTTAATTCTTCCTTTTTACGGGATTGCTCAGCGGCGATTTTTTCATAGTCGGCAATCGCTGCCTGATAGGCAGTTGCCTCGGCTCCGGTGCGTGACATGGCGGCCAACTTCAGTTGCACAATGGTAGCTTTGGCGACTTCTTCGCGGATATTACGTGCCTGATAAAAAGCCCAGTGATCGAGTTTATTAGCCTGAGCCTGCTGCATGGACTGCACGATATTATCGTCCTTGACCTTACAGATACCCATAAAAGTAGCGAGGATAGCGACCGTAATCGCGACTAGCATGTTCAAACGAAAAGCGGCCCGGTCTCCAGGCTTGGCCTCCTCCAAATTTGCTACCGTTTCCAAAGGATCAATGTCCATGTGTACCTTAATTTATTAAATTTTTATCGACAAAAAAATCCCTCGCATAGCGAGGGATTTTTTAATTGTGTAAAGCCAGCTGAATCAACTTCAGTAAAAAAACCTTAATGCGTTACCCGAGTCACGCCGCCGCTATGGAGCAAACGCACTCGCTCGCCTGCACGAAACGCTTCATCGGCGTCTTGGGTAATCGCCTTCATCTCGCCATTATCGAGCCTGACGGTAATCTCCAGGCCTTTGCGATTATTTACTTTTGATTCTACGCTCTGGCCTACCATGCCACCCACCACCGCACCAACGATGCCGGCGGCGATTGCACCATTGCCTTTGCCTATACTAGAACCGGCGGCAATTCCACCCAAGGCGGCGCCGGCCATGGTGCCAACACCACTCTGACCCGGATCGATAGTCACTTCACGTACCGACTCCACCACACCCATACGGATAGTTTGCTCATTTTGCGCCTGATGCGGACGATACACGCTATTGGAAGTTGGCTGACTAGCACAAGCCGTCAAGCTAGCAATCATTGCAAGGATAAGAATTTTTTTCACGGTAAGCTCCTATTTGAGACGACTCACCAGAACACACTTCTAGTGATATCTTATTTTAACGTCTATATAGACCAATGGTTGACCGCTTTGTTCCGTAAATCGCTCAAGGATAGAAAAATACCGCGGTTGACGGCCGCATGTTCTACCGCTGGTCCAACTGCCCTCATGCTAGTAGGCAATTTTCAAGCGTCTATATAAAAACCCCAAAACAAACAGGGGCCCGATCAAAAGAAAGCGTAGGTCATCAAAAAACGAGGGTTTCTTGCCTTCTATCTTATGTCCGATAAATTGAAAAATCCAGGCGATGACGAATAGACCCAAAGCGGATGGCAATACTGCTGCGGCCGGCAACAGGTAGAGTATCGCCAGCATGGCCGCTGCCATCAGGCTCATCCCCACAGCAAAGGGCACCGAAAGCGAAAAATAATAGGCCAGTGCTAACAAGGCTGCCACTAGCGCCAGCACCGGATGCGCTGCCCACAGCAAACCCAGCACGGTCCACATAATGACGGGCACGCACACAAAATGGATTAATTCATTTACGTGATTGCGGTGGCTTTCCGCATATTGATTGAGCAATTGATCGACGGTTCTAAGCGTATCCATACTAAGTCTCCTTAAGTGTTTTTATTTGCACACAATAGCATTAGCCGCCCTTGCCGGGCACAAATGCACAGATTTTAGAGTTGCACTTCTGTTATTGCACCGCAACAAAACCACAGGCAAAAAAACACTCACCCTTCCTTAGCCTGCGGCACCGTGGTCTCCAACAATTCTGATTCATGGAAGCGGGAATAATGTATATGCTGTTGTCCCGCTGCATCGCTGCTAAAAATATCCACATAACGATGACTCCAGCGTATCAACTCGCAGGGATAATAATGGCGTGCCCGCTGCGATTGATTGGTGGTGTCATCGATCCCGTCTATACTCAAGATCAACGCCGCCCGCATCTCTTTTAGCTCCTCTACGGTGAGGCCGTATAAAGGGCTACTCTGATCAATCACATGCATCACGGTCCAGCCCAGGATAAAAATAGGATGCTGCTCGCGTTCCAGACGTAGATCATGAATTTTACGAAAATTACCGCTACCGGTTAAGTTTTCATCGCGTATCAGTCGCAGTTTGGCGCCGGCCTCACTGATAATATTCATGCGCGCATTGGCTAAGCGCACCATCAGTATGCGACGCCCGTCGACCTCGTGGCTGACCGGATGCTCGGCAAAAATGATGCTGGAGCGCGGCCGCGAAAAGCGCGCGAACATGACGCCGGTGATCAGGGCTATCCCCGACATACCGATGAAGATTTCCAGGGTTGCGATGGTATGGCCATACACGGTTTGTGGATGCATATCACCGTAACCAACGGTCGCCAGTGTCTCCACGCTAAAGAAAAAGGCACCGAGAAAATTATCCGGCATTAAATTGCCGATGGCGTTTTGCCCCAGCATGTAGAGCCCGGCAAATACCAGATTGAGCGAAACAAACAGCAGCGCAAAAAACACAAAGAACACCGGCCACGAGATCGTCATCGTGTAATAGTAAATATCCTGCCAGAACTGCGTGCGCAAGCCATAGGTGACGACGTCGCGGTCACCGATATTGACTGTGCGTTGATGCTTTTTAAAAAATGACATCGCCATATTAACTCGCTAGGATTTTAGATGTTTGAGGTATTCCTGAACAGTGTCCCTAACACTGGCAACACTGGTTCAGGATGGGTATGAACTGCATACGCAGTGTTCACAATTTCAAATCAGGCATGGCCCAGCGCGCAGTATCCATGCGCCTTACAGGCCAAGGCAGGCTGGAAACCCGCATGGATACTGCGCGCTGGCGCGGTGCCTAAAAATTCAAGAATCGCCGCGTAATTGTTCAGCTCGCTATACAAAGCCCTTCTCCCGCTTGCGGGAGAAGGGTTGGGATGAGGGTAGTTCAAATTTGCACAATATTTGATACTTCATAGCGCTAAGCGCATCAGCTATTTGAAAGCAAGCGTTGCTCAATCACCCTCACCCCGACCCTCTCCCGCCAGCGGGCGAGGGGATGTTCACAGCGGGCTGAACAGTTACGTCGCCGCCCGTATTTAAGCACCTAGACTGCCACGCCAACATTTATTCGTAAGGGTTTTCCAGACCCAGGCCAGCCAGTATCTGTATTTCCAAGGCTTCCATTTCTTCGGCTTCTTCATCTTCTTCGTGGTCGTAGCCTTGCGCGTGCAGCACACCATGCACCACCAGATGCTGGGCGTGTGCGATCACCGACTTGTTTTGCTCAGCCGCTTCCTTCTCCAACACCTCGGTACAAAAAATCAGGTCGGCTTGCGTGACTTCGGCATCACTGTCTTCGGTGTAGGCAAAGGTCAAGACATTGGTCGCATAATCCTTACCTCGATATTCGCGGTTCAGCGTGCGGCCTTCTTCGGCATCGACAAACCGCAAAGTCAACTCGGCGGGGAAGAATAAAGCCGCTTGCACCGTCTTGCGCAGCAAAGGACGAGTCAACAGTTCTTGCAGACGCGGATCAGGATATTGAACAGATAAAGTGAGTTTATTTTTTACGGCCATGATGATTTTGTAAGTGATGACTAAGCGGTGTTGCCTGTTTTAGATTGCCGATGTCGGCGCTGTGCTGATGCTGCAATTCATTAGCGTCTTCATAGGCGTCGACGATGCGTCCGACCAGCGGATGGCGCACCACGTCGATACTGGAAAACTGTGCAAAGGCGATGCCACGCACATCCTTGAGCACCTGACACGCGTCCACCAGACCGCTCTTCTGATTGCGCTGCAAATCAATCTGAGTGACGTCACCGGTGATCACCGCTTTACTGCCGAAACCTATGCGGGTTAAAAACATTTTCATTTGTTCGGGCGTGGTATTTTGCGCCTCGTCCAAAATCACAAAAGCGTGGTTCAGAGTGCGCCCGCGCATATACGCCAGCGGCGCGATCTCTATCACCTGTTTTTCGAACATTTTCTGAGTTTTATCGTAGCCCAGCAAATCGTAGAGTGCGTCATACAGGGGACGCAAATACGGATCGACCTTTTGCGCCAGATCGCCGGGCAAGAAACCCAGACGCTCGCCGGCCTCGACTGCCGGGCGCGTCAGCACGATGCGTTTGACCGCATCCCGCTCCAAAGCATCGACTGCGCAAGCCACCGCCAGATAAGTTTTACCGGTACCGGCTGGCCCTATGCCGAAGGTAATATCGTGCTCGACGATGGCGTGTAAATAATTGTTCTGATGTGGAGTGCGCCCGCGCAAATCGCTGCGACGGGTCTTTAGTACCGGGCTCTCCAACTCGAAAGTTTCAGCTTGCACAGCCTCTGTCGAGTCGTCCAAAGTAGCAAGCAGCGCCAGCGCGGCCCCATCCGACTCCAAGGCATCGAGGCTGTTTACTTTTTTGGCCCGCGTGGTTTTAGCTGCCGAAGTTGGGCTTGCTTTTTTCAGTCCAGAACTCAGCCTTTGCTCGACCAAGGCCAATTGCACTTCATCGATGCTGATGATCTTCTTGGCGATAGAATAAAAATGTTCCAGCATCGCCAAACCACGTTCGGCATTATCGCCGCTGACGATAAATTTATCGCCACGTCGAAAGATACTCAAATCGAGCGCGGCTGAAATCTGCCTGAGGTTTTCATCAAGCGGCCCGCACAAATGCGCTAGCCGCAAGTTATCCATGGGCTGCGGGCTAAAATACAGGACGGGAACAGGTGTATTTTTCAAAATATCTATTTTTCAAAATCGATCACGCATATCTGCTGCGGCTTGCAGGCCATTTTAGCCTGCCAAGCCGCATGGATATTGCGCATGCCACTTGGGGGAACTTCTAAAAACCCGTTAATCGGGATGCAGCGCAAGGCGCAAACCGGAGCAATACGTCGGTATTGCGAGGATTTGCAACGCCGCGATGCGCCCGAGTATAGGGTTTTTAGAAGTTCCCTTGGGAGCTAGGCGATTAATTCACCACGCAGCGTGTAATTATAAGACTCGGTAATGCGGGTATCCACCAGAGTACCGATCAATTCTTTAGGACCGGCAAAATTGACCACCCGATTATTTTCGCTACGTCCTTGCAACTCATTGGCATCCTTGACCGAAGGACCTTCGACCAAAATACGCTGCACGCTGCCTATCATGGCGCTGCTGTATTTTTTGGTATTGGTATCGATCACCGCTTGCAGATGTTGCAGGCGCTTGAGCTTGAGTTCATAAGGAGTTTCATCTTCCAGATTAGCCGCCGGGGTGCCCGGACGCGGACTAAAAATAAAGCTAAAACTATTATCGAATTCTATATCCGCGATGAGTTTCATCAGCGCATCAAAATCTTGCTCGGTCTCGCCAGGAAAACCAACAATAAAATCGGAAGAAATCGCAATATCAGGACGTACGGCACGCAGGCGCCGCACCACCGATTTATATTCTAGCGAAGTATAACCGCGCTTCATCGCCGACAAGATACGGTCCGAGCCATGTTGGGCAGGCAGGAACACGTGATTGGCCAGCTTAGGAATTTTGCCGTAGGCGTCGATCAGGCGTTGAGTAAATTCTTTAGGATGACTGGTAACGAAGCGTATCCGCTCTATCTCGGGGAACTCAGCCACGTATTCCAGTAGCAAGGCAAAATCGGCGATCTCGCCATCGTCCATCACGCCACGGTAGGCGTTGACGTTTTGTCCCAGCAAAGTGATTTCTTTAACGCCCTGCGCCGCCAGACCAGCCACTTCGGCCAGCACATCGTTAAACGGACGCGAAACTTCTTCACCACGCGTGTAAGGCACCACGCAATAACTGCAATATTTGCTGCAACCTTCCATGATGGAGACGAAGGCGGTGGCACCGTCAACCTTGGCCGGTGGCAGGTGATCAAATTTTTCGATTTCAGGAAAACTGATATCGACTTGCGAAATGCCGCTGCGCACGCGCTCCTTAATCAATTGCGGCAAACGATGCAAAGTCTGAGGGCCAAACACGATGTCCACATACGGTGCGCGTTTGATGATGGCAGCACCTTCTTGCGAGGCGACACATCCACCGACGCCGATCAGCAAAGCAGGATTATTCAGTTTGAGTTCGCGCAAACGGCCCAGATCAGAAAACACTTTTTCCGAGGCTTTTTCGCGCACGCTACAGGTGTTAAGCAAAATCACATCAGCGTCTTCGGCCTTGTCGGTTTTGATCATACCGTCCGCCGCTTGCAGCACATCCTGCATTTTGTCCGAGTCGTACTCGTTCATCTGGCAGCCGAAGGTTTTAATAAATACTTTTTTTTGCATGAAATTCTCTACACTACTTTTTTATAAATTTTACTCATTCGATTCAAATCGAAATTAAAACCGAAACTAAAATCAAAACTAAAAAACGGCCACAGCTATTTTGCCAATATCCAATCGTTAAGCGCCTAACGCTTTTTCAGTTTGTACAGGATTGCCTCTTGCTTGGTCAGTAACCAGATACGCTGAATTTCACCGATCTCGGTCTCTGTGTACAAAATCGGCGCTTTCACACTGTCCAGATTACTGGTAGTGACGCTAAAGCCTTCTTCATTAAAAATCCGGGTAGACGGATTAGTTTCTCTGAGTTTGCCATCGATCACCATGTCGCCAAGTTTGGTAACACTTAACTCGGCACGTTTGGCGTTAGCAGGAAATTCGCGGCCTTCGGCCATGGCGCTCAGGGCAAAACTGGCGAACAGCATCGTCACTAGCGGCTTCACTAGTAACTTCATTAGTAACTTCACTAAGGTTTTTATTCTGAACATGAAGATTATCCCGTTTAAATAAACTTAAAAATCAAGTACTTACAAATATTAACTTGGCTTTAATGAGGGCGTCAGTTTAACACAAGCGGGGCTAGGCTTGAGGATAGTCTGAGCGCTACATGCTTACATGGAAAATCTGGGATAATGTCAGCAAATAAATCTGGAAATTTGATGCACACTCGCTCTCCCCGCGCTGAAAAACGTGAATTTGATACCCGTCATTTTCGCCACGCCCTGTCTCAATTCGCCACTGGTGTGACCGTGATCACCACGCGCCTGGCTGATGGCACGTTTCTGGGTTTGACCGCCAGTTCCTTTAATTCGGTCTCACTCGACCCGCCACTGGTGCTCTGGAGTCTAGCCAATACGGCTACTAGCATGCCGGTTTTTAGCGGCAACTCGCATTATGTTGTGAACATCTTATCGGCTGAGCAAGCGGCGCTGGCAGAACAATTTGCCAGCAAGAAGAAAGATAGATTTGAAGGCGTGGCATATACGCTGTCACATACCGGCCACCCTATTTTGAATGGGGTTTCGGCTTGGTTTGAATGTCATAACCGCAGCCGCTACCCAGAAGGCGACCATGTGATTTTTGTCGGCGAAGTCGAGCGCTGTGAGTTTACGGCGCAAGCTCCGCTGGTGTTTCACTCAGGCCAATTCTTGCTGCCGACAAATAAATAATAGTCGGCGCTATTTTCGAGTCCGGCACTATGCCAGGGCTAACTCAGTATTTAATTTCTCGCTATGACACTAACACTGATTGATTTCGTCGGTTATATTGCCGCCTTCTTAACTACCAGCGCCTTCGTTCCACAAGCCTGGCTGACCTGGAAAAACAAACATGCAGATGGCGTCTCGCTGGGCATGTACGTGATACTGGTGAGTGGTATCGTCCTCTGGTTAGCCTACGGGGTCTTGCTACACGCCTGGCCGATTATCATCGCCAACTTCATCACACTGATGTTGGCGCTGTTTATCCTGGCGATGAAGTTAATCTACAAATAAGCCCACACCCAAGCGTCAGGGCTTAGCCAGCAGTTGCGCCAGCACATCGCGACTATCGAAGGCGGCGCGCTGCAATCTATCGTTCACGCCTTGCCACGCTTTATCGTCCGGCAGTGCTTGCACCAAAATCACATCGGCAGCGGCCAGATCGAGCTCACGTAAAGCCGCATACAAATCATGTGCGTAGTGCACCGGATCTTTGGGCATGTGCAGATAGGCCGTCAGCGACGAAACACTCGCCAATTCAGCATAGGCCATCACGGCAATCCGCTTACCAGTC
Organism: Undibacterium parvum; assembly: GCF_003955735.1. Classification (NCBI taxonomy): domain Bacteria; kingdom Pseudomonadati; phylum Pseudomonadota; class Betaproteobacteria; order Burkholderiales; family Oxalobacteraceae; genus Neoundibacterium; species Neoundibacterium parvum. The sequence goes on from NZ_CP034464.1 coordinate 559,850, forward strand.
ATCAGTAAATTCTGGATGCAGCTATCCAATTCGGCGCTGGCAAGCAAGACCACGGGCGTATTCGGCGCATAGTGCGCATCTAAGGTGCCGGAAGCACGTGGTGCCGCCACATCGGCCGCTAAGGGCATGACACCCAACACCGCGGCCAACTGACTGACGGAGATATGCCCAGGCCTGAGTAAGACCGGGCCATGGCTATCCAAGCGACTCAGATCAAGAATGGTCGACTCTATCCCGACCTCACTTTGACCACCATCCAGGACTGAGGCGATTAGCCCGCCAATCTGGGTTTCTTGCTCAAACTCATTGATGACGTGCTGCGCGGTGGTCGGGCTGACATGGCCAAACTTGTTGGCCGAAGGCGCAGCGATACCGCCCTTGCCGCCTTTGAAACTGCGCAGCAAAGCCTGCGCCACCGGATGCGAAGGACAGCGCACGCCGATAGTATCTTGGCCACCGGATACCGCATCAGGGATGTGCTCAGCCCTGGCCAAGATCAGGGTCAAAGGACCTGGCCAGAACGCCTTGATCAAGGCTTGCGCTTGCGCTGGTATGTCTTTGACCCAATAACTAAGATCAGCCTCAGGTGCCAGATGCACGATCACAGGATGATTAGCAGGCCGCCCTTTGGCGGCATAAATGCCTGCCACCGCTGCTGGATTCTCAGCATCAGCGCCTAAGCCGTAGACGGTTTCAGTAGGAAAAGCGACCAAGTGTCCAGCCTCTAAGGCGCGTGCCGCCAAGCTAATTTGGCTAAGCTCGGTTTGCTCAGTGTGCTCAGTGTGCTCAGTGTGCTCAGTTTGCTTGCTTGGCTCAATAAAATCACTCACAACTACCCCCATCAAGACTCGGAACGCAAGGCGATGCCGAGTATTTTGCAAGCACTACGCAAATCAGCTTGCGCCTGCTCCATGCTGCTAGCAACGAAGCTGATATGCCCCATCTTGCGTCCTGGTCTAGGCTCGGCCTTGCCATACAAATGCAGATGCGCACTAGGTAGGGCAAGAATCTTATCCCAGGCCGGTGAACGTAAGGTGCTGCCATCAAACCAGATATCTCCCAGAATGTTAAGCATCACGCAGGGCGAATGCTGACGCACATCGCCCAGAGGCAAGCCGGCCATTGCTCTTACTTGCTGGGCAAATTGGCTGCTCATGCAAGCGTCCATGGTGTAATGTCCGCTATTGTGCGGACGCGGTGCCATCTCATTGACGACCATACTGCCATCTTTTAATACGAAAAATTCTATGCAGAGTACGCCTACGTAACCAATATCAGCGATTAATTTAAGTGCGGCTTTTTGTGCCTGATTTGCTGCATCAGCAGAGACATGGGGACTTGGCACCGTGGTAGTGAACAAGACGCCTTCTCGGTGGACGTTTTCAGCGATAGGGTAAACCACCGCCTCGCCATTGGCGCCACGCGCCACCAAGACAGAAATTTCGTAAGCTAATGGCAGCATTTTTTCTAGTACGCACAAAACGCCATCCATATTCGAGTAAGCATCGCGCAACTCTTCTAAATTCTTGACACGCACCTGCCCTTTGCCGTCGTAACCCATGCGTGCAGTTTTTAAAATACCGGGAAACAATGCATCCGAGATAGTCTCGAGATCGGCCAGACTCGCGATTACCGCATGCGGTGCCGGATAGATACCCGTCTCCAAGGCGCAACGACTAAAAAACTGTTTCTCTTCTATGCGATTTTGCGCAATCGAGACACAGGCTGCACTCGGTGCCACAAAACGTGTTTGCGCCAACCAGGCCAAACTAGCAGCCGGAACGTTTTCAAACTCGGTCGTGATCGATGCGCATAAAGCCGCCATTTTGGCCAGCGCCTCAGGATCGTCATACGCAGCCTGTAGATGTTGATCGGCCGCTTGTCCTGCTGGGCAATCGGCTTCTGGCTCTAGCACGAGCACTTTAAAACCCAGGGCTTGGGCTTCATGCACGAACATACGGCCAAGTTGACCGCCACCCAGCATGCCCAGATAACTGGAAGAAGAATTTGGCAATTGCGCCGCACGTTGCGGCGAAGATTTGGTATTTTCCATGATGGCTCTATGATGGCGGAAAAATTTTGCCCTGCATATTGAGGCACACGCAGGGCAAGGAGGCAAATTACCGGTGACGTACACATCACCGTATTCAACACAGGTAGATAGTTTTACAAAGGCAGATGCATGTCGGTGGCGACTTGGGTTTGCTTTTCGCGATAGTCGATCAAGCGACTCGCCAGCACCGCATCGGTAGTGGCCAAGGTCGCAATTGCCGCTAATGCAGCATTGGCAGCACCCGCCTCACCGATTGCAAAAGTGGCAACCGGTATGCCTTTTGGCATCTGCAGTATAGACAACAAAGAATCTTCACCACGTAAATACTTAGACGGAACCGGAACTCCGAACACTGGAACAATGGTTTTTGCCGCGATCATGCCTGGCAAATGCGCAGCGCCACCAGCACCAGCGATAATGCCACGTAAGCCGCGCTCTCTGGCGGTTTCGGCAAAACGAAACATTTCGTCCGGCATGCGGTGCGCAGAGACGACGCGCGCTTCGTGGGCAATGCCAAATTCAGTCAAGATAGCGACAGCATGTTGCATCACATCCCAGTCTGAGGACGAACCCATCACAACAGCGATCACAGGGGTCGCGCTGGCCGTGTTGCCGGAAGCATTGCTGCCAGCGCTATTAGTTGCTTGCGTCATCTTTGATCCTTAGTCTCTTAGTCCTTGAGTTTTTCGCCTGTCAGACGCTCGAGCGCCTCACGATATTTAGCTGCTGTTTTTTGCACCACGTCATCCGGCAAAGTCGGCGCCGGTGCAGTCTTATTCCAGCTAGTGATCGTTTCCAGATAGTCGCGCACAAACTGCTTGTCGAAAGATGGTGGCGAGATCCCTGTAGCATAGGAATCTGCTGGCCAAAAACGCGAAGAATCGGCGGTCAAAACCTCATCCATCAAATGTAATACACCGTTTTCATCCAGACCGAATTCAAACTTGGTGTCGGCAATGATAATGCCGCGAGTGGCAGCGTACTCTGCTGCTTCGCTATACAGGCGAATACTGATATCACGCATAGCAGCAGCGAGCTCAGTGCCGATGCGACTTTCCATGTCAGCAAAACTGATATTCTCATCATGCGAACCCATCTCAGCTTTGGCGGCCGGCGTGAAAATTGGCTGCTCAAGTTTAGCCGCCTGCGGCAAGCCTGCTGGCAAAGTGATGCCGCAAATTGCACCAGTATCCTGATAATCCTTCCAGCCAGAACCGATGATGTAACCACGCACGACCGCTTCTACCATGATAGGCTCAAGACGTTTGGCAACCACGGCACGACCACGCACTTGCTCCACTTCATCAGCTGCAACTACCGACTCAGGCACAATGCCGGTCAGGTGGTTTGGCACAATATGACCCAACTTCTCAAACCAGAAATTTGCCATTTGATTGAGCACGCGACCTTTTTCAGGAATCGCTTCGTTCATAATCACGTCGAATGCGGATAAACGATCGCTAGTGACGATCAAGAGTTTGTCGTCGCCAACCGCGTAGTTGTCACGTACCTTGCCGCGCCCCAGCAATGGCAAAGAATGTAAAGTGGAGTTAATTTGCGTAGTCATAATGTTTGCTTTTTAAAAGTACTCAGGGCGCAGACTGCGCCCCGTTCTCACCTGCGAAATACCAGCGAATTACTTCGCTTGTTAATCCTCAGCTTAGTTGACGACCTGAGACAGGGCGCCTTTCTTGTACTGCTCAGCCATTTTTTCTAGCGTAACAGGTTTGATCTTGCCAGCCTGGCCTTCACAACCAAACGACAGGAACCTTGCCTTGCAGACCAATTTAGCCGCTTCACGGGCTGGCTTGAGGTAGTCACGCGGATCAAACTTGCTTGGGTTTTCAAACAAGTAACGACGGATCGCTGCAGTCATGGCCAGACGGATATCGGTATCGATATTGATCTTGCGAACACCGTTTTGAATACCGACGATGATCTCTTCAACCGGCACACCGTAAGTTTCTTTCATGTCGCCGCCAAACTGACGTATCTCTTCGAGTAATTCTTGCGGTACCGAAGAAGAACCGTGCATGACCAAATGGGTGTTTGGAATGCGAGCATGAATTTCCTTGATACGGTCGATCGCCAGAATATCGCCGGTAGGCTTACGGGAAAACTTGTAAGCGCCGTGCGAAGTACCGATCGCAATTGCCAATGCATCGCATTGTGTCAATTTAACGAAGTCAGCAGCTTGTGCCACGTCGGTCAACAACTGTTCACGCGTCATTTTACCATCAGCGCCATGACCGTCTTCTTTATCGCCCATCATGGTCTCTAAAGAACCGAGCACACCCAGTTCTGCTTCTACCGTCACACCGATAGAATGCGAGAATTTCACCACTTCACGCGAAACCGCGACGTTGTAGTCGTAGCTGGCAACGTTTTTACCGTCTTCCATTAAGGAACCATCCATCATGACCGAAGTAAAACCGGATTTGATGGCAGCCATACAGACTGCTGGCGACTGACCATGGTCCTGATGCATAACGACAGGAATGTGCGGATAAGCTTCAACTGCGGCTTCGATCAAATGACGCAGAAAAGCTTCGCCTGCATATTTACGAGCACCTGCAGAGGCTTGCATGATGACGGGCGCGCCGACCTCATTGGCCGCTTCCATGATCGCAGTTACCTGCTCCAGATTATTAACATTGAAGGCTGGGATGCCATAGCCATTTTCAGCAGCATGGTCCAGCAATTGACGCATAGATACGAGTGACATAATTTACTCCAGATAAAAAAATCAGTATTGGCCAACCTTGACGATTTTCAGCGCATTGGTACCGCCGACTTGGCCCATAGGCTCGCCCCAGGTGACGACGATCGTATCGCCGCGGCTGACTACGCCTTTTTCCAGCAACAGGTTTTCGACGGATTTAAGCACCGCGTCGCGATCAGTTGAGTGCGGCATTTTAAAGGTTTGCACATTGCGATACAAAGCTGCTTTGCGTTGCGTCGCCACACTTGGCGTCAAGGCAAATAGCGGAATGTCGATATTGTGGCGACTCATCCATAAAGCGGTAGAGCCAGATTCTGTCAATGCAACGATCGCTTTGACGCGCAAATGATAGGCGGTAAACAAAGCGCCGTAGGCGATCGATTGATCGATGCGGGTGAACGTCAGGTTCAAAAAATCAGCATCAAGCTTGCACTCCTGGAACTTCTCAGCTTCCAGACAAATTGCCGCCATCGCCTCGACGGTTTCTATAGGATATTTGCCTGAAGCGGTTTCAGCCGAAGTCATCACGGCATCAGTACCATCGAGCACGGCATTGGCCACGTCAGAGACTTCAGCGCGGGTCGGCACCGCATTGACGATCATCGACTCCATCATCTGGGTAGCAGTAATCGCCAATTTATTCGAAGCGCGCGCCATCTTAATCATGCGCTTTTGCAAGGCCGGAACCGCAGCATTGCCGACTTCTACCGCCAGATCGCCACGCGCCACCATGATGCCATCGGAGGCATCAAGAATTTCTTGCAGCAAAGGAATCGCTTCAGCGCGTTCGATTTTGGCGATCATCATAGGCTTGTGGCCGTAAGGCTCACCGGCGATATTCGACAACTGACGCGCCATTTCCATGTCAGTCGCATTTTTGGGAAACGACACGGCGATGTAATCGGCTTGAAACGACATCGCCGTCTTGATGTCTTCCATGTCTTTAGCAGTCAAAGCGGGTGCAGTAAGACCGCCGCCCTGACGATTAATGCCTTTATTGTTCGACAGTTCACCACCGATACGCACGGTAGTGTGAATCTCGTTAGCGACGATCTTGTCGACCACCATCACGATCAAGCCGTCGTTCAGCAGCAAAACATCGCCAGGTCTAACATCGCGTGGCAATGCCTTGTAATCTAAGCCTACCCGTTCTTGATTGCCCAATTTACAATCAGCATCAAGGATAAATTTGTCTCCATTGGCAATCTCGATACGATTGTTTTCAAACTTACCAATGCGAATTTTCGGACCTTGCAAATCGGCCATGATGGCGATTTCACGTCCACATTCAGTTGCGGCCTGTCTGACCATATTCGCTCTATCTATATGATCCTGTGCCTTGCCATGCGAAAAGTTTAGCCTGACCACATTCACACCCGCCTCCAACATGCGTTTGAGCGTGTCTAAATCGTTGGATGCTGGGCCTATGGTTGCTACAATTTTGGTTCCGCGTGACATCTGGTCTCCTGAATAATTGTGGACTTGCCTTGTAAATATGCGCCTACTTTATTGCAAACTACTTCGCTGCGCGTTGCAATAAAATCTCAACCGCCGGTAAAGTCTTGCCTTCCAAAAATTCCAGGAAAGCCCCGCCACCAGTAGAGATATAACCAACTTGTTCGGTGATGCCATACTTGGCGATCGCGGCCAGCGTGTCGCCGCCGCCAGCAATCGAGAAGCCTTTCGAGGCGGCAATTGCCATAGCCAGAGTTTTAGTACCATTACCAAACTGATCGAACTCGAACACACCAACCGGACCATTCCAGACTATCGTGCCCGCTTGCGCGATTTGCTCGGCAAATTTAGCTGCAGTGACAGGACCGATATCGAGGATCATATCGTCGTCTTCGACTTCGCTCACGGCTTTAACGGTTGCGATTGCGGTCGGAGAGAATTCTTTAGCGCACACGACATCGCTAGGAATCGGTACGGATGCACCGCGCTTAGCCATCATCTCTATGATGGCCTTGGCTTCATCGACCAGATTAGTTTCTGCCAAAGATTTACCGATTTTCAAACCAGCTGCCAACATAAAGGTATTCGCAATACCGCCACCGACGATCAGATTATCGACCTTGTCAGCCAGAGATTTCAGGATGGTCAGCTTACTCGATACTTTGGAACCAGCCACGATCGCCACCAAAGGGCGTGCCGGTGCACCGAGCGCTTTACCTAAAGCATCTAACTCGGCCGACAATAAAGGACCGGCACAAGCAATTGCTGCATACTTGGCGATACCATGGGTGCTCGCTTCCGCTCTGTGGGCGGTGCCGAATGCATCGTTGACATAAATATCGCAAAGACTGGCCATTTTTTGCGCCAGAGCATCGTCATTTTTCTTTTCGCCTTTATTCACACGGCAATTTTCCAGCAAGACCACTTGACCTGGCACAACGTCAACGCCGTCTAGCCAGTTTTGTTTTAATTCTACCGTCATGCCTAACAACTCAGAAAGCCTTTGCGCGATCGGTGCCAGACTATCTTCGGGTTTAAATTCACCTTCGGTAGGACGACCCAGATGCGAAGTCACCATCACGGCAGCACCAGCAGCCAGAGCTTGCTGGATCGCTGGAACCGAAGCGCGTATGCGCGTATCTTCGGTTATTTTGCCGCTATCGTCTTGTGGCACGTTCAGATCTGCGCGAATAAATACACGTTTCCCTTGAAGCTGGTTGGCGGCGATGAGGTCACTGAGTCGATTAAATAGCATGGAAATGGTCGATGATGAAGGTTGAGGTCGGACGACAAGAGCAGTATTTTACCAAACACCTAGGTGCAACCCTATGGTTTTCGACAGGATAGTCAAAAAATCGTGTAAAAACTATAATCCCAGGCGCACATAGGTGTACACCGCCATCCCAAAATAGATGGTGAACAACATATTTCGTTTCACCAGAAAAAAAGCTGTCGCGGCAATACCAGCGATGAGTTTGGGATTATCAAAACTGATCGAGATAGCGCCATTACTCAATAAGAGATCTGGGAAAATAATCGCCGCCAAGGCACACGAGGGGGCGTAACGCAGCGCTTCTTGCACCCGTTTGGGCAAGCTAATGTGATGACCAATCAGCCAAAATGAGCTACGGGCAATAAAAGTTGCCACCGCCAATAAAGCGATCACCAGCCAGATTTCGGTATTGCTCATGCCTCGCCCTCTGGTGCATGCAGTTTCTCCAACCATTCTTCCAGCACCATGGCGGCAGACATCCCCATCAGCACCGCCAGTAACAAGCCCAATTTATACGGTAGGCCGGCAGCCAACACCGCAGCGACTCCTGCCACGAATACACCCAAGACCGCGGCCTTATTCACCACAGCAGGCAACATCACACATAAAATTGCCAGAGTGCCGGCAAAACCCAGACCCCAACTGGCCGGAATCTGGCTACCTAACAAGATGCCGATGATCGATCCTATCTGCCAGGAACTCCAGTTTGGGTAAACCAGCCCTTTTAAATACGCCAACTTGCCTTGCGTCTCGACAAACTCTGGATATTTTTGCATAAACAGGGCAACCGAAATATCACCCGTTAAATATCCCATCACCGCCTTGGTACGCCATGACAAATGCGAGAAATGCGGTGCCAGGATAGCTGAAAAAATGACGAAGCGCAGATTGACGACCAAGGCGGTAGTAAAAATCACCCACAGCGGCGCATGGGCGGCAATCAAGGGTAATGAGGCCAATTGGGCCGATCCGGCAAACACGATCAGCGTCATCCCTAGCGCCTGCGGCACGCTCAATCCGGCCTTAATCATGGCAACACCCACCACCAAACCCCAGGCACCGACCCCGAACCAGGTTGGCATACCCACTTTATAGCCCTCCTGGAACGCGGCTTTATCAATTTCAGTCGTCATGATACTTATGAGGGGAAATTTGCAATAAAAGACGGCCATTGTAACGAGGAAGCCGTGTTTCTGCTGAAAACTGCTGATAGTCGATTGAAGCAAGCGCACACTGAGGGCTGCCAGACTTAGGCTTTCCGGGGCTTTCTGCGGCTATCAGGTGCTTTTCTACGATACTTGCGCCAGAGTGCACCGCACTGGCGGTGGAATCCGTTAAAATCACGGCATTGATCAGGTAACAAGCATGATTTTATTTTCCGGAGAATAGTATGTCAGCCAGCCCCAACCACGCTAACTCGAACGCGGCCATAGAACTGCAGGCGCACGACTTGCCTGCGCATTGCCCTAATCCTTCTATGCCTTTGTGGTCCTCGCATCCGCGCGTCTACCTTGATTTGTCGCATGGTGGCGCCGCCACTTGCCCGTATTGTGGCACTCTGTACAAGTTGGCAGCTGGTACCGTACTCAAGCCACATTGAGCCAATACAGTTTGAAGTATTGCAGTTTGAGGTAGTACAGTTTGAGGTAAACAGGGAGTATGTTTAGTTAGCAAGCGCTTGCGCATATAGATAGCGCGCATCCTTGCATCAACCAAGCATACTCCACCCTAGTATCCCCTTATTCGTAAATCCAGGGAATTTCCATGGCAGCCAAAAAACAATTTAACGGCAGTGCAGATGAGCTAGAAACCGCGTTTTATGACGCGATCAGCCGGGCTGACTTGGAAGCATTCATGGAGTTATGGGCTGAAGACGAAGAAATCGTCTGCATCCACCCGGGTGCCCCACGCCTGATCGGGCACGCAGCAATCCGCGCCTCGTGGGAAGCCATCTTTGAACGCGGCAGCTTGCAGATCCATGCGATACAGCTGCATGCCATGCATAACATGTTTACCGCGGTGCACAGCGTGATCGAAGAAATGCCGCCCAAGCAAGGCGTAGCGCAAGATTTGCATATTGTGGCAACCAATGTTTATGTCAAAACACCGCAAGGCTGGCGCATCGCCACCCACCACGCGTCTATCTCTTCCGGCCAGGCGCCACTAGACTTATTCCAAGCCAGCGTTTTGCATTAACGTTTTGCATTAACTACAGGAAGACATGAATTACCCAGCACCAGCCTGGTTGCCCAACGGCCACCTGCAAACGATTTACCCCGCCCTTTGCATACGTAAGCCAGCGGTGCAATTTCGCCGTGAGCGCTGGAGCAGTCCAGATCATGACTTCATTGATCTAGACTTCGTCGATGGCGCAGCTGAGCAACCCTGCGTGGTACTGTTTCATGGGCTGGAAGGCTCCAGCGACAGCCATTACGCGCGCGCCCTGATGGCACTCTTACAGAGCAAAAACTGGTCAGGAGTGGTAGTGCATTTTCGCGGCTGCTCGGGCGAACTCAATCGTGCGCCACGCTTTTACCACTCCGGCGACTCGCAAGAAATCGGCTGGATACTAGTAAGACTGCAGTCTGAATATGCCATCAAGCACCCCAAGGCGAAATTTTTCGCCTGTGGCGTTTCCCTAGGTGGCAATGCGCTATTGCGCTGGCTGGGCGAAACTCAGCAAGCCGCAAGCATAGTCGATGCGGCTTGCGCAATCTCGGCACCACTCGATCTGGCAGCTGGCGGGGCCTCACTCTCTAGCGGCATCAATCTGATTTACACCCGCATGTTCTTGCAGTCCCTGAAGCCCAAATGCCTAAAGAAATTAGAACAATTTCCAGGGCTGTTTGATAAAGACGCCATGTTACAAGCTAAGAATTTATATGAATTCGACAATGTAGTCACGGCCCCGCTGCACGGTTACCGCGACACCAATGACTACTGGGACAGAGCTAGTGCCAAACACATATTAGAACAGATACGGATTCCAACTTTGGTGCTGAATGCGCAAAACGATCCGTTCTTACCCGCTCAGCATTTACCCCACAAGGCCTCATCGCAGGTGCGTTTAGAGTATCCTCAATATGGCGGTCATGTTGGCTTTGCGGTCGGCAGCCTGCCCGGCACACTAGACTGGCTACCGACGCGCATCCTGCATTTTTTCGAGGGCAAATAATATGGATGAGATCGTACTGGCGGCAATCGCCAAATGGCCAGATGTACCGCATTGCTATGGCTGGTTAGGCTTAGATGCGCGCGGCAATTGGCGCATGCGCGACGAAAGGGCGCAGGCTCTGCAGTTAGCGGGTGACAAAATCCGCAACCCTACCCTGCTTGGTTTTATTAACCGCAATTATCAGCATGATCAAGATGGCTGCTGGTATTTTCAAAATGGCCCGCAGCGGGTCTACGTCGACCTGGAAAGCGCACCGTATATCGTCAATACCACACCCGACGGTTTGATTTTGCACACGGCGGTGGCGCTGCCAGCGATCGATGCGGCGTTCATGAGTAGCAGCGGTCAACTCTACTTACGTGCTGGTGAAATTTTGGCGCAACTAGATGACCGCGATCTGGCTACCTGCTTACCACAAGTGCAACTAGACGCCAAGCCAGTCAGCGATGAAGATCTAATGACATGGCTGGAACTCGGCGCTAAGGAGTCAGCGGATGCCAATCAAAGTCGCGCCAGCATCCTATTGACGAGCGGCCTGCCTCCCCACACGGCAGTTCGCTATCCACTAGTGCGCGCCGAACTAAACCAACTCATGCACAGCGCTGGCTATATCCAACATCCCAAAGTAAAACCGGTATAGATTTAGACTTACAAAAAAATTGCTCCGCGCAGCAATTCAGCCCTCGCACACAAGCCCTGACTATTTTCGCTTTTTATCTTCTAGATTTTCGACTCTCAGTTTTTCTTTCCATTCGCGTTCGCGTGCGTCGATGACCGACAGATCAAAATATTGCAGTTTCGCGTCACGCCTGGCAATTTCCAATTGTTGCAAGGCCGCCGCCAGCGCGCCTTCTATCGCATAAGCTTCAGCCAAGGCAATGTGCTGTAAGGCCTGCTTACCTTGGGCTTCATACGACTTAGCCAGTAGGTTTTGCAAGGCCACCTCATGCCGATACAAACTCAGTTGATCACGCAAAAACAGGGCGGCATCTTCTGCCCTATTTGCGGTGAGCAGAGTTTCTGCATGTTGATACACCAAGCCACGCGACAAAGGCAATTGCTGCATCGCCGCCTGTGAAAGCTTGATCGCGAGTTCATAATTTTTGCTTGCGACGGCTATGTCTATCGCCAGGCTGGCAAAGGCGCTGGTTTGTTTTAACATCGCCTGGTGCGGCGCCGATCGCTCCACCTGTGCCACCACCTGCTCCAGCAAGGCTGAAGCCTTAACATAATCATGCCGCTTGTAGGCCACAAAGGCCAAACCATATTTAGCACTGACCGCACTTTCTAACTGATCGTTTTTTGCCTGCGCCTCAAAAAAATCTTTGGCATCCATCAAGCCTTGGACGCTACTATCCTGCAAGACCCTTACCCTGGCGCGTATCAAATAAAAGTCCAGGCCATCAACGTGCTGCTTGTAGCGCTGATCATGCAAGCGTCCCTGAATGTCGGCCATACGCTCACTGGTCAGAGGATGGCTACGTAAATAATCCGGTGCGGTATCAGTGTAATTACGTCCAGCCCCCTGCAAGCGACCAAAAAAACTCACCATACCCGAAGTATCAAAACCGGCATCGCGCAAGATCTGGAAACCCACCCTATCGGCCTCACGCTCAGCTTCGCGGGTAAAATTAATCTGACGCTGCAATGCAACACCCTGCCCGCCCATGATCACCGCCATTGCCGCATCCGGGCTGGAGCGCGCTGCCAGAGCGCCGATCAAAAGGCTGGCTAAGGGAATTAAGACATCGAGTTTCTGGCTACCTATCATGCGGGCGATATGCCTTTGCGAGACATGGCCAATTTCATGCCCCATGACCGAGGCCAGCTCCGATTCGGTTTGTGCCGAGAGTATCAAGCCCGAATGAAAGCCGATGAAGCCGCCAGGAAAAGCAAAGGCATTTAAGACCGGATCGCGCACTGCAAAAAACTCAAAATCACCGACCGCCTCGCCACGCGCATCCGGACGCTTTTCCAACATGAGGTTGCCGAGCCGATTCAAGTACTCGGTGGTAGGCCCATCATCGATAAAATCAGGATCACGTCGAACGCTAAGCATAATTTGCTCGCCGACCTTACGTTCCATAAACGGAGATAAATCCTCGCGCGCGGTATCGCCTAAGGTTGGCAGATTCTGCGCATGACTGGGCAAAGTCGACAGCAGAGAGGCCGGCGCCGCCAGTGCCGCAACTAGCAGCAAGCGCAAAAATTTGATCTGGAGTAGGGGGAGATTTGATTTCACAATGCTATGATACTCACAAACGCGATTTGTTCCCCATTTTGCTCCACATTTCGTTCGCTATTTCGTTGCATGTCGCGTTCCTTTTTTGTTCCCATTTTCATACCTACCTCTCCTCTTTGACGCCCACTATGAGCATGCCTAGCACTCCAAAAGAAACACCAAATGACAGCGGACTAACGCATTTTGATAGCACTGGTCAGGCCCATATGGTCGATGTCGCCGAGAAAAAAGACAGCCACCGCATCGCCGTCGCCAGTGGCACTATACGCATGAAGCCAGAAACTCTTGCGATCATTACCCAAGGAACCGCAAAAAAAGGTGATGTCTTAGGTATAGCGCGCATCGCCGCGATTATGGCTGCCAAACGTACTAGCGACTTGATCCCGCTATGCCACCCGCTGGCACTGACCCGCGTCACCGTTGACTTTAGCGTAGACGCTGAAAACGCCAAGATAGCGTGTCGCGCACAAGTTGAAACAGTCGGAAAAACCGGCGTAGAAATGGAAGCCTTAACCGCAGTCCAAGTCGGATTATTAACCATCTACGATATGTGCAAGGCAGTGGACCGCGGCATGGTCATGAGCGACATTCGCGTTATGGAAAAACACGGTGGCAAGTCTGGCGATTGGGTAAGTTTAATTGACGGCTCTGATGCTGCGCTGTAAGCGACACATTCATAACATGCTTTAAAACCAGCCAATGGCGGCGACCGCAAATGCGCGGGCTCGCGCGCCTAGTCGCATTTCATCGAACTATTTTGCTTGATTGATAAATAATTCATGGCAAATTGCATGCGCGGATTTAGAATCTATTACGGCTTTCGTGCCCGAGACAAAAATTGGCGCAAAAGCTTCTCCAGAGATTTTTCGCCTATCCAAAAATAACAGCAGAAATAACAGCAAAATAAAATTATGCCGACTGATTCTATCTCTCTCACGCAAGAATCTAGCCGACTCGACGCCTGGTTCCTGACTCTAGGAAATTTATCACACTGTCTGTGGTACTCCCCTAGCCTGTCTGCGATGTTGCAAGATTTCTGCCAGATCCTGGTCAGCAAGGCGGGCTATCTCAGCGTAGCAATCGATCTACAGCAAGATACTCAGAACGATGTTCAGTCCGATGTTCAGTCCGATGTTCAGCACGATAGTCAGCAACGCTTGTTTCGGGTCGATGCCGATGACAATCGCCTACCAAATTCAGATTTCAACAGTTTAGAAATTGCGTTGCAAAATGGCCTTGGAACGCTAGGCCTAAGAGCTGATTTTGCACTGAGCCCAGACACTGATGCCTACCAATTGCTGCATCGCCTCGCCAAAGAGCTAAGCAATGCGATACTCGCCTTCTCGACTACCAGCATAGCGGCCAGTCCGCACAGTGATCTGCAAGATGACGTCGAAATTCTGGTATTAGCGATGGCACAAAGCCCGTTTGCTATCGTGATTACGAATATTCAAGGCCAGCTAGCATATTGCAACGCCAGCTTTACCGCCATGTCTGGCTATACGCTGGAGGATGCGCGCGATATCGCCCTGCTCTGGAGTACTGGCGACGGCCTTGATGAGGCGCGTCAATCCCAATTTCTGGCGCTCAAGCCAGGCCAGCAGTGGGAAGGGGAAATCCTCAGCCGACGCAAGGACAATAGCCTGTGCTGGGAACGGCAAATCGTTTCGCCGCTGTGCGACGCGACCGGCAAAATTAGCCATCTGGTTGCGGTCAAACAAGACATCAATAGTAGTAAACATCAATTTAAAGAAGTCGAACAAGCCTTACTATTGCGTGAGCAAGCCCTGGTATCGAGTAGCAATGGCATCATGATCACGCGCAGTGACGAAAGTGATCACTCCATCGTCTACGTCAATCCGGCGTTCAGCCGTATTACCGGTTATAGCGCAGAGGAAGTAATAGGACGTGAAGGCCGCTTCCTGGTGCGCGACGATTTACAGCAAGCTGGCCTCAACGAGATACGTTCGGCCTTACGTGAACGCCGCGAAGCTCAAGCGCTGCTGCGCAATTACCGCAAAGACGGCAGCCAATTCTGGAATGAGCTGCACATATCGCCGGTTAAAGATGCCAGCGGTGCCAGTACCACCCACTTTGTGAGTGTCATCAATGATGTGAGCGAACGCGTCAATTATCAAAAAGAACTAGAGTTCCAGGCCACCCACGATAGTCTGACTGGTTTAGCCAATCGAAATTTACTCAATGACAGAATTACCCAGGCCATCGCCTGGGCCAAACGCCAGGATCAAACCGTGGCATTGTTATTACTGGACCTGGATCACTTTAAACTGATCAACGACGGCTCTGGGCATGGCACCGGCGATATTGTCCTCAAGGAGGTAGCGCGACGACTGTCTATCTGCGTGCGCGACACCGATACCGTGGCGCGTCTGGGCGGCGATGAGTTCGTTATTATTCTCACCGACCTTGCCAACGCTGATGAAGCCAATCTGATTGCAGAAAAAGTCTTGGCTGCGCTATCGAAACCGTTTCAGGTCGAAGCACACAATATGTTTGTCACTGCCAGCATCGGGCTATCGCTCTACCCTAGAGACGGTGAGAACGGTGAGACGCTGTTACGCTACGCCGATATCGCCATGTATAGGGTCAAGGAGCACGGCCGCAATAGCGTGCGTCAATTTATACCTGAGATGGGGGTGACCGCGATTAGCCGCCTGAATATGGAAGGCGCACTCAGACGCGGCTTAGACCGCGGCGAATTCGTCTTGCACTACCAGGCAAAAATCGATTTACGCTCACATAAAATTATCGGTGCCGAGGCGCTGGTACGCTGGCAACACCCGCAGATAGGCTTGATCCACCCGATAGAATTCATTCCTTTAGCGGAAGAGACCGGCTTAATCCTGCCGTTGGGAGAATGGGTTTTGGCCGAAGCCTGCCGCCAGCAAATCGCCTGGCAAAAGTTGGGCTTACCGGCGCTTAAACTCGCCATCAATATGTCTTCGCGTCAATTTCGCCAGGAAGATCTGTCGGAGCGCGTTGCCGCGATATTCTCCGCCACCGGCGCTCAGCCTGCACACTTTATCCTGGAACTCACCGAGAGCATGGTGATGCAAGATGTAGAGAGCACCCTGGTAACGCTACGCGCCCTAAAAAACCTGGGCGTGGCACTCTCGCTAGACGATTTTGGCACTGGCTACTCCAGCCTGTCGTATCTCAGAAAATTCCCTATCGATGAGTTAAAGATAGACAAGTCCTTCATCAACGACATCCATGAAAACCCCGACGATGCCGCCATCGCCAGTGCCATAGTCGCGATGGCACTCAGTCTGGGTCTACAAGTGGTGGCCGAAGGCGTGGAGACAAAGGAGCAAGTTGAGTTATTACTGGGAATGCAGTGTCATCAGGTGCAAGGTTATTATTTTGGCCGACCCATGGATGCCAATAGCTTCGCCAACCGAGTACAGAGCTCATTAGCAGGCGAACGTGATGAGTAAACTCGATTGGCAACTACACTCACTCAAAGAATTATCCGCAGTATTAACCGATGCCACGGTGCTGCACTCACAAGCAATCGGTGCCAGCGTGCTGTATCAAATCACGCATCAAGGGGTAGAGAAACTGGCGATTTCTTTGAGCGATGGCCAAGCGCTCATTATCGAGACTCGCCAGCCTAGCCATCCTGAACGACGCCGCCTGCCTGTCGATAAAGAGTCGGTTTAGTTATTTTTTGATGACCATGCCAGCGCGCATATTCCATGCGGCTGTCACGGTGGGCAGCGCTAAGACGCAGTATCCATGCGGCTTTCAAGGCAGACAGGGCCAGCAGGCGCATAGAATATGCGCGCTGGCCTGGCCACCATTTCAAACGCTAAGCATGATGCTAATCGGCATCGCGTTTAGGCATAGCGATAAACACGGCAGCATAACGCTGATCAAGCTCAGCCTGCGATTTCCAGTAATCGAAATATTGAGCATAAGAAAACGGATGCAAGCGCTGCAAGGTCAGCATGACTTGAGCAGCCTTAGATGGGGCTCCATTTAGTGCATAGACTTCCGCCAGCTTATTTAGCGCATGCACATATCCAAATCGGGAGGTGGTTGCCGCTACAAAGTCGATTTCCCGCTCGTCCATCCCCTCACGGGGAAGCAGTTTTGTCAATTTAAAATAGGAGTAGTAATCAGAAAATACTGTTAGCTGTGGTTTTGCCAACAACTCCTTTTCGATCAAGCTAGTTTGCACTCCCGGAGCCACATTCAATACCCGGTAACCAAATACGACTCGCTGAAAATCCACGGTTAACCATAACAATAAAGCAAACCCCAACATAAAACAAAATGCCAACGCAGCCTGAGGGACAGGAACATCATCAGATGGGTAGCGCGTCTGATGCACCATGCCGACCAACAGCGAAAATGGTATTAATACAAACGCATACCACATAGGATATTCGACCATACTGTGTACAAATATCGCGATGAAACATAAACTAGCAAATTGCACAGCTCTTGTCGTTTTTGCGAGTACACAGGTTTGTAGCAACCACCACGCGAATACACATAAAATGATTATCGCCACAGGAAACCCAAGTTCAGCCGCAAGGTTCAAAACCAGGTTGTGCGAGTGCTCGGCATAAGTGGTCGCCGGAAAGCTCGCAGCAATTTTCACCTGCTCAGGGCCAAAACCAAACCAGCCGACGCCGAGCCAAGGATGCTGAGTGGCCATATACCAAGCCTGTTGCATAAGCGCGACACGCTCTGAACGGCCTCCGATATGCCCCTGAACTGAACCGCTAAAAAACCCTAAATAACTGCTAATCGTAGGTAAGGCAATCACCATTAGCGCATAAACCGCTAACAATAACACCAGCAAATACCTGTTGATTGCCTTGGAATCTGATCGTTTTGAAAAACAAAACATCACAAACAGCGGGAGGATGATCCAGCCAATTCTTGATTGGGTAAGTGCTACCCCCCAAAGCAAAAGCAAAGCCAACAAGACGGAAGTCCAACGATCTAAGCGACTAGACTGATATAGCCACCATATCGACGCCAACCCCAAGCACAATAGCAAGGCCAACTGATTCGGTTGCGCGACATTGGCATAAGGTCTCAATGCCTGCGCATTTCTTTCAATGAACATAATGAAAGGCGTGGCATTTATGCCCGCAATCTGTATACCTTGCATGACAACAGACGATAATGACGCTAGCAGGTGAACGCTGGTCATCATCAAGCAAATTTTATCATTTCCGTTCGGAAGCCCACTCCAAGTCGCACCGATAAGCATAGCTGCAGTGGCAAGCAGCAGATACAGGATAGGCAGCGCTACCCGATCAAATTGCACCATTCCCAAAAGTAACTGAACAAATACCACCGTTATTATCACCAAAGGCAATATGGCTATTTTTGGCAAGCTTAGATTCGGTTTTAGGTTTGCGGCAAATAGGCTAATCGCCAATAATACGCCGAGTGCCACCAGAGCATCATTATAATAAGTACTTAGCGGACGTACATGATAAGGGAGTATGAACGAGGCAAAAAGCAGCGCGCCGAAAATACCTAATGCGGCATTGAATTGTTTATTAGAAAGCATTGTATTTTTTCATGTATTTTTATCATTCCATTTTAACTGACAACATAGGCTTTCAGAGGAAAAAAGCTACCATCATAGAGCTATGTAGTACATTGGCTATCGCCGCTATCAAGCATTCAATGCAAATACCATCACTTACTGAGTCAAAAATCCATCTACGGGAAGATATCCAAGCACCTCTCCACTCTTGGCATCAACCAGGATCGACCAGTTTTCTTGCCGTCCAGTTAATGGTAAAAATCTTAGATCATCCGGTAAGCGGTTTATTTTCTTTAGTTCTTCTTTTATCTCGGCAACGCGCTTGGGATAAGCCGAATACATACTGGACAAAGGCCTGGCTTTACTCAACACATCAGGAATCGACAAGGAATAAGGCTGCCAGAATGAAGGTCTGACACCAATATCTACCCCCTGCATACCAAGTTCTATCGCTTCAAATTGTTCATCCGCATTTTTTGGTTTGCGAGTACCTAGCAGTTTGGGTCCCGATAAGGAGAGTTGCTGCAAGCCAGGGAGTGCACTAGGCAACTCCTGCTTTCTTACATCAAGATCACTAATGATACGAAAGCGATCAACCTCAAATACCATGGCGACCGGGCGTGCCTGAAAAACAATATGAAGACCGTAGCCTAAACCAATTATTTGCAGCACACCGATTACGCACAAATCAAGAACTATAGCCGCTTTGGATTTACTGATATCAAATATAACAAAAGTTAGTAAGGGGCCAAGGATAAGATCAACCGCAAGAACGATGAAAAACAAGGTTTGCCCGCCGGCAAGCACACGATAGGGCCAAGGATACCAAAGCCCAAACACCAATGCAGCACTTAGTAAGGCAATGCATGTCGAAATTGCGATATGCAGAGAAAATGCCTTCCAACGACTAGAAAAATACAAAGTGGCAGCTATCATAATACGAGTCTACTCCATGATCGAACTATACAAATTAACAGACAACATTATGCAAAATACCTAATGTTATTACCAATTAATATTTAATTGATTTAAAAATAGGCGAAGCCCGCCCCCGCCAGCAGCAATTTCCTTATCCCCAAATGAGATTAATCGCCTTAGGTAAAAAAAATAGACCGCCAAGGCGGTCTATTTTCTAGAAGTGAATTCTTCACTTTCTTTGTAACAACTCCATCAAAATTAGCCGCGGCAAGATGCTGGCAATAATGTAGCGGAAATTGTCGTACCGGAACCACCACACAACCAAGCTACAATACTATCACCAGCAGCCGTAACAGCAGTGCTAGGAAGGGTCTTTAATGGAATCATAGTGACAAGCAATCCATCTGCACGTGCATCTTTAAATGCTGTTGTTGCTTTTACTGTAATAACACCTGCATCAGAGGTAGCGATGGAATCGACATACTTAGTGCCACTAGCGGTTGGAACTTCACAACCCCACTTATTTGCGGCAGGCAATGAAGTTGCTGTTTGATAAGCTTCTGTAATTGCAGTACGGCAAGCAGAACCAGCCAAGACAACTTCTGACATTTTTGCACGCAGTGTGTAATCTTTATATGCTGGCAATGCAACGGCAGCCAAAATACCGATAATCGCAACCACGATCATCAATTCGATCAGAGTAAAACCTGCTTGTGCGCGTTGTTTTAATTGCATGGATTTCATATTAATGCTCCTAAGGGAAAATTGGGAATTTCATAAATGCTGCTTGCTACATCTACTCTAGAGCAAACAGCGTGCCAGCACTGAAATTGATCGATTTAGAGGGTACCCAAGTAATTTTCGACAAAAAAAGATGCGGAACTTTAAATACTTATGACAAAGTTTGGCAGTTGGCAAAACAAAAGGCATAAATTCTGCAAAATTTGTCACCCCTTAGACCAGAAATCAGTATTCACGAATACAGATGGCGCGCTATTTTTCAGTCGCAACGGAAAACTTCATTCTGGTTCCTGCAAGATCGAGTTCATCGCCATCGCGCAGTAATACAGGCTCGGCCTCCAATAGGCGATCATTAATCCTCGCAGCACCGCCCTCCAGCTTAGCCGCCACGTAATGCTGATGTTGCTTACTAATAGTAACGACCAGCACACCCGCACGACCCAAGCTAGTTACTGCTTTATCCAGAAGCAACTCACGCCCGGCATTCGTACCACTGAGCACTTTTACTTTAGCCACTAGCTTGGGTAATTGCGAGCCATCGCCGACAGACAAAGCTGCGGTACTCAGCACGGCTGACGCTTCGTGCGAATTATTGTGCCCATGTTGAAATTTAAGCCGGTATTTACCGACTTCAATCACGTCCTCATGTTGAAGCAGATGTTTAGTAATTGGTTGACCATTCACCAAAGTGCCATTAGTGCTGCCTAAATCAAGAATAAAAATACCAACCGAGGTGCGGTCTATCGCGGCATGGTGGCCGCTAACGGTTGCTTGATCGAGTACTAAATCATTTTCTGGACGCCGTCCTATACTGAAACGTGCTTTTAGTAGGCTGACGTCGTATTTGACTTGTCCATTGAGGGTGACGATAATTTTCGCCATAGCATTCTCTGTCTTCTATCACAATATTGGGTAAATCAAGTGCCCGACTAGCTAGCAAAAATATATTCCATCAATTTTCGCTGATGGAGTTCGGTGACTTTGATTAAGACTACGGAAATATTATCCTTGCCACCAAACTGGTTGGCATTTTCAATGAGCACTTGGCAACATTCGTCAAGCTGAGCGCTATATTGATGCATGATGTGATGAATTTCTATGTGGTTGAGCATGTCCGTTAGCCCATCAGAACAGAGTAAATACACATCACCTACTTCCATTTGATGTACATGTATTTCGATTTCCACGCTCTCTTGTGCTCCAACGGCACGTGTAATCAAGTTCTTGATCGGTGAAAAACGTGCGTCTTTTTCAGAAATGAGACCTGCGTCTATCTGCGCCTGCAAGACAGAATGATCCCTAGTCAGTTGCGAAAGCTCGCCCAGTCGGAATCGATATGCGCGAGAATCGCCTACATGTGCGATCAGCAGTTTATCCTGGTGACTCAAGGCAACAACGACAGTCGTTCCCATTCCCAAATAGGCTTGGTTCTCGTGCGAAGCATCATAAACACTTGTATTTGCAAGCGTAATTGCGTCATTCAACCATCGTACTCCAAGCACAGCTGGTCGAGAAAATATTGGCATCCAGACTGCTTGTTGTTTTTGTTGTAAGAATTCGGAGATTAGTTCTACACACATACGACTGGCGACTTCGCCAGCGTTATAGCCGCCCATACCATCGGCAAGAACAGCCAAACCTAGGCCTTCACATATTTCAAATGCATCTTCATTCTGCGCGCGCACTCGTCCAGTATCGGAGCGACCAGCAAACTCGAGCACGGATTGAAGTGGCATAATTATATTTGTGATTATTTAGTGGATTTAAACAGGGCTAGATATCCTACCTGAACCTGCGTTGACTCACTTATCAAAAATGGGTCGCGATCAGATGCAAGTCTAGCGCCTCAAAAAACCTGAGAGCCTAAGCTTAACATTAGCTAGGTACATTATTGCATTCAGATAAGATATTTAACGTTTAAATATCTTATCTGAATGCAAAGGTGATCTGCTTATTTCTGCTGGATTTTTTGCACTACTCATAAAATTATTAGTGGCTTTCAATAAAACCAAGGCATTTTGACAGTGCCAAACAGGTTTTCGTAAAGTACAAATAAAAATAGGGAGCTAAGCTCCCTATTTTTATTTGCCAATCAGATTACAACATTGCTTTAAGCAAGCGTGCCATTTCTGACGGATTTTTTGTCGCTTTGATGCCACATTCTTCCATGATATCGAGCTTGGATTGTGCAGTATCCGCACCACCTGAAATCAAGGCGCCGGCATGACCCATACGCTTACCTGGAGGAGCGGTAACACCTGCAATGAAGCCGACCACAGGCTTCTTCATGTTATCACGCACCCAGTAAGAAGCATTGGCTTCATCCGGGCCGCCGATTTCACCAATCATAATCACGGCATCAGTGTCTGGATCATCATTAAACATCTGCATGATGTCGATGTGCTTCAAGCCATTGATAGGATCGCCACCAATACCAACCGCAGAAGATTGACCCAGGCCAAGCGCAGTCAATTGACCAACCGCTTCGTAAGTCAAGGTACCAGAACGTGAAACCACACCGATACGACCTTTACGATGGATGTGACCTGGCATGATGCCAATCTTGATTTCATCTGGAGTGATCAAGCCTGGGCAGTTAGGACCCAACAATTTTGTCTTGCTGCCCGATTTCGCCATGCGGTCTTTCAACATCATCATGTCGCGAACAGGAATACCTTCGGTAATGCAAATCGCCAAATCGAGGTCAGCTTCTACCGCTTCCCAAATTGCAGCTGCGGCACCAGCAGGCGGCACATAGATTACCGAAACAGTTGCGCCAGTGGCAGCTTTGGCTTCTGATACGTTGGCGAAAATAGGAATACCTTCAAAATCTTCGCCCGCTTTTTTCGGATTTACGCCAGCCACGAAACAATTTTGTCCGTTAGCGTAATCGCGACACATGCGAGTATGGAATTGACCAGTCTTGCCGGTAATACCTTGGGTAATAACTTTTGTATCTTTATTGATCAGGATCGACATATTGTTCCTTGCGATTATTTAGCTTGGGCAGCGGCAACAACTTTCTGCGCCGCTTCTTCCATGGTGTCTGCAGCAATGATAGGCAAACCAGAGTCAGCCAGCATCTTCTTGCCGATATCTTCGTTAGTCCCCTTCATACGCACTACCAAAGGTACTTGCAAGGAAACCGCTTTAGACGCAGTAATCACGCCCTCCGCAATCACGTCACAACGCATGATGCCACCAAAAATATTCACCAAAATAGCTTTCAAACCTGGGTTTTTAAGCATGATTTTGAAGGCTTCGGTAACTTTCTCTGCCGTCGCGCCACCACCAACATCAAGGAAGTTAGCCGGCTCACCACCGAACAACTTGATTGTATCCATGGTCGCCATCGCCAAACCTGCGCCATTAACCAGACAGCCAATATTGCCATCAAGAGAAATGTAAGCCAAGTCGAATTTTGAGGCTTCGATTTCAGCTGGGTCTTCTTCGTCCAGATCGCGGTAAGCAACGATTTCTGGTTGACGGAACAAGGCATTTGCATCGAAGTTGAACTTGGCATCAAGCGCGATGACTTTGCCCGAACCGGTCAAAATCAAGGGATTGATTTCAGCCAGTGAGCAGTCAGTTGCCATGAATGCAGCATACAAACCTTTTAACTGATTGCGTGCATCAACCACGGATGCGTCTGGCACGCCAATTTTACGGGCGATCGCATCAGCTTCTTCGTCTTGCAAACCAGCTGTAGGATCAATCGCGATCGAATGCAATAATTCAGGGTGACTTTCAGCCACTTCCTCAATGTCCATGCCACCTTCAGAAGACGCCATCAATACTACGCGTTGGCTAACACGGTCAGTCACCATACTGACATACAACTCCTTCTGAATGTCAGCACCTTCTTCGATCAGAAGCCGGCGAACTTTTTGTCCTTCTGGACTGGTCTGATGAGTAATCAGCTGCATACCCAGAATAGCTTCTGCGTATTCGCGTACTTGCTCTAGGGACTTTGCAACTTTGACGCCGCCGCCTTTACCACGGCCACCCGCATGGATTTGCGCCTTGACAACCCATACCGGGCCGCCCAGAGTTTCTGCCGCTTTGACTGCCTCGTCAACAGACAGGCACGGGATACCGCGAGGTACTGTCACTCCAAATTTACGGAGGATTTCTTTACCCTGATACTCATGAATTTTCATACGTCTTCCCTTCAGACACTGAGGTATTAGTTAAATTAGTAAAATTACTTACGACAAGTAAAACAAAAACGGTACAGCTTTGCGTTAAGCGACTAGATTGCCCAGCGCGGATAATATTGCACCACGGCTGGACCATCTAGCCTTAATGCATGACAACGATTGAGTTGAAACGGTTGCTGCGTGTGCTGGGCGTCATCATTTGCGCCATCACGCGTATTAAGTACATCACCTGCAAAAGCCTGAACTGCTGCGGTTGGAAGAATTTGTGCTAATTCGGTAATATGCGTGCAGCCATTAATGCCGGAGAGCCGTTGCTTTACGCCCTGACGAAATTGCTGCATTAAATTGAGACCGATAAGCTTTTTGTATTCAGGCCCTATCGTATTGCAAAAACCTGGATATGGTACGGCATCAGAGACAGCATTTGCGTCAATGATATTTAAACTAGTATCGATCGTAATGCGAAGACTCAAATCATGAATGGCCGAACCATTAGGACGAACGCCGGAAGCGAGCGCAATGTCACGCGTTTTACAGTCAATAATTTGAGCGTCAAAATCCCACAATCCATCGTCACGTGCGAACGCTTGGATAGTGATGGTGCGCGTATGCTTCAACGCACGTCGAATTGTAGGTGGAGATAAGGGCATAAATGCCTGTTACGGGCTAATTCAGTGTAAAAATAGCCACAATTGCGCGTCGCTACCGCAGCTTCTACGATAACAGCCGCTCTTGCGGCACTGCAAAAAAAGGAAGTTTAGCACAGCTCGCAGACTAATTCCATTTTCATCGACGCCATCGCCCCGCTAACAAATAAAGCTCAGGAAAAATTCGGCAATAACAAGCAGTCGGAAATATGCTCAGGCGTCATCATCTCCGTTATCTCTCTTTGCCCGCATTGCCGCTTGAATTGCCCCACCGGAAAAGCCACGCTTCTGCAAAAACTGCATTTGCTTTGCGCGCTCTATATGATCTGCTGGTTCGAGTCGGTATTTTCTATGCAGGACCTCAATCGCTCTTACGGCTTCCGACTCAATCAACTGCGACTTTATTTTTTCAATTTCGGTCTTCTCGATATTATGACTTTGCAACTCTAAAAAAATACGTTGATTGCCGAACCTAGCCTGCCGTCGCCTTACCAAGGACACAGAAAACCTCTCCTCTGACAGGAATTGTGCGGCTTCTAATACGTCGAGCAATGCAGGCACATCGTCAGCTTCCTCTGCATAGCGAGACAACTTTCGCCCCAATTCCAAACGGCTATGTTCGCGCATAGAAAGGTAACGCAATGCTCTTGCTTTAAGACTTACTTTTACTTTAAACATTTTGACGCCCATAAAAAAACGCCGGCAATCCTAAGACATCAAGGAGGCCGGCGTTCTTAAATATTTGATTCTTATTCGCTAACTGCTAACGGTGGTAATAAAGGCACGCCTAGTTGCACCCTGACTTTATTCTCTATTTCGTGCGCCAAGGCTGGGCGTTCTACCAGGAAATTACGCGCATTATCCTTACCTTGTCCAATACGCTCACCGTTATAGCTATACCAAGAACCAGCTTTCTCAATAATTTTTGCATCGGCACCCAGATCCAAAATTTCGCCTTCGCGCGACGTACCTGCTCCATAAAGAATATCAAAATGTGCCTCTTTAAACGGCGGCGCAACTTTATTCTTGACGACTTTAACTTTAGTCTCATTCCCGATCACTTCATCGCCTGATTTGATCGAGCCGGTACGTCGAATATCCAATCGAACAGAAGCATAAAATTTCAATGCATTACCACCGGTAGTGGTTTCTGGACTGCCGAACATAACACCGATTTTCATACGAATTTGGTTAATGAAAATCACCAAAGTATTGGTACGATTAATACTGCCCGTTAATTTTCGCAATGCCTGCGACATTAGACGCGCTTGCAAACCTGGCAGAGAATCGCCCATATCACCTTCAATTTCGGCGCGTGGAGTCAGTGCAGCAACAGAATCGATGACAATCAGATCAACACTACCTGAGCGCACTAAAGCATCCGTAATTTCCAATGCCTGCTCACCAGTATCAGGTTGAGAAATCAAGAGATCAGGGAGATTAACGCCTAATTTCTGGGCATAACCGACATCCAGTGCATGCTCGGCATCAATAAACGCACATGTTCCGCCTAGTTTTTGCATTTCTGCAATGACTTGCAAAGTCAGAGTGGTCTTACCGGAAGACTCAGGTCCGTAAATCTCAACCACGCGACCACGCGGCAAGCCACCGACACCCAGCGCAATATCTAAGCCCAAAGAGCCTGTAGAAACAACTTGAATTTCTTCTATAACTGCACCATCAGCGAGGCGCATGACCGAGCCCTTACCAAACTGTTTTTCAATTTGCGCCAGTGCGGCAGCTAGAGCCTTACTCTTTTCAGAGCTGTTGTCAGATTTTTTATCGTCCATAAATTCTTTCAGTTAAGAGCAAGCAACAAGATGAGTCTTTAAAATGCGTCCAATAACGACACTGTATAAAAAATCAGTAGTTTATGCAAGCATCATTTTATTAAATTTGAATAATCTCTTTTTTTATACACCGACGATGAGCCCAAAAACCGTATGCAACCCTCGATCGCACAACAAACGTAGACCTTGATGCTGGCGCTCAACGCATTGTGGCAATCATCTGCTCCAATTTGAGTGTATCCGCACAGAACATACGTATCCCCTCTGCCAGTTTTTCGGTTGCCATTGCATCTTCATTTAAGTGGAAGCGAAAAGAGTTTTCATCCATGGCTAACTTCTGCAAATCCGATGCCTGCGCCGCCTCTTTATTCAATTTTGGAGTCAAGCTAACGGTGGAATCACTTAATTTTTGCAACAGGTCAGGGCTAATCGTGAGTAAATCACAGCCCGCCAGCTCTAAAATCTGGGAAGTATTGCGGAAGCTCGCGCCCATAATTTCGGTGGCGTAGCCAAATTTTCGGTAGTAGGTATAGATCTTTTTCACAGACAAGACTCCTGGGTCATCCGCACCATAAATTTCTTGCCCAGTCTGTTTCTTATACCAGTCATAAATTCGACCAACGAATGGCGAGATTAATTGTGCACCAGCCTCCGCACAGGCGATCGCTTGCGGCAGGCAAAATAACAGTGTCATATTACAGCGTATGCCTTCTTTCTCTAATATTCGAGCAGCCTGTATCCCCTCCCATGTAGAGGCAATTTTTATCAATACTCTCTCTTGAGGAATCCCGGCCTCTTGATACAAGGCGATTAAATGTCGACCTTTGGCGACCGTTTTTTCTGTATCAAACGATAGTCGTGCATCCGTTTCAGTAGAGACCCGACCCGGTACGATTTCGAGGATTTTTAGACCAAATGCAATCAACAGACGGTCAATAATTTCATCTATCGATTTGCTCGCGTGCTGCTGTAAAACTCGCTCCAATAATGGCAGATATTCGGTTTTTTGCACCGCTTTCAATATCAAGGATGGATTGGTTGTCGCGTCACGCGGTGCATACGCTTGCATGGATTGAAAGTCGCCAGTATCAGCAACGACGGTGGTGTACTGCTTGAGTTGTTCAAGTTGATTCATATAAAATTTCGCGTAAAAAAGATCAAGGGTTTACTTCTACTATACTTGTTCCCGCAACAATATCACCTATTACGGATGCATCCAAAAAATCACCGCTTCTAAATATTTCTAAAACCCGCTCTACCGAGCCAGCATCACAGGCTACTAATAAGCCACCCGAGGTTTGCGGATCACTCAACAAAGCTTGCTGTACAGCACTTACTCCATTAAGTTTGACGTCCTTACCGTAAGCCTCCCAATTTCGTGCCGATGCGCCCGTGATATAACCGGCCTCAGCCAGTTGCGCCACTTGTGGCAATAAAGGGATCGTTGACATGTTCAAGCGCGCACCAACTTGCGCGCCACGACACACTTCCAACAGGTGTCCAAGCAAACCGAATCCAGTAACATCGGTCATGGCACTCACCCCATCCAAGGCGGACAGTGCTTGCCCTGGCTTATTCAACTTAGTCGTATTCGCAATCATGCTGGCATATCCGGCATCATCTAAGGCTTGTTTTTTCAGCGCCGCCGACAAGATGCCAACGCCGATAGGCTTGCCAAGTATGAGCTTGTCACCCACTTTGGCATCGGAATTGCGCTTGAGTTTAGTAGGGTGAATTAAGCCCAATACCACCAAACCGTAAATTGGTTCTACTGAATCTATCGTATGTCCACCTGCTATTGGGATACCCGCTTGCGCGCAAATACTCTCACCGCCCTGGATCACTTGCCCAATCACCTCTAACGGCAACTGGTTAATTGGCATGCCCACTAAAGCCAAGGCCATGATAGGTGTGCCGCCCATCGCATAGACGTCAGAAATCGCATTGGTTGCAGCTATTCGGCCAAAATCATAAGGATCATCGACGATAGGCATAAAAAAATCAGTAGTCGCAATCAGCGCCTGCTCGTCGTTGAGTTTATATACTGCGGCATCGTCAGAGGTTTCAATACCAACCATTAAGGCCGCAGGCACCGGAAAGCCGGTCGATTTTTTTAATATCTCGGCCAGTACACCGGGCGCAATTTTGCAACCGCAGCCACCACCGTGCGAGAAAGAAGTCAGCCTTATCGGAGTTTCATTCGTATTCATCTAGACAACCTTTTAGAGTGCGTTAGTATTTCAAGCGATTATTTCGTACTAAGCTAGTATTTAACAACAGAACAATCGAAGTGCATGTCACTAACGAAAAAAAATCTCGGCGCACCACAACAAATGAACGGACATCGCTGCTAAGTTAAGCCCACAATTATACGCTGAGCCTGTTACCACGTTCGGTAACGCCTGCACGCGCGAAATTTCAATAGCAGAGCAAACACTCACTCATGCGTTACCACATAAAAAATTCTGTCGGAACTTTGCGAACACTTTAACGAATTTAGAATCTGCCGATGCTAGCGTCTGAATTGAACTTGCGGTTAAAAGAAAGCGACCATAAAAAAACGGGCACTTACGTGCCCGTTTTTAATTTACTGATGCGTTGCAACTTCTTGCCGATTACCGATCGCCGAATGAGCGACGGTTACCGTTAGCATCGCCAGAGCGTGGGTTGCTACCCTTGTAACCACCACCAACCTCACTACGTGGTCCATTGCTAGATGGGCTATTTGGTTTACTGAAGGTACGCTGGCCTGGCTTGCTACTATTGCCATTAGAGTTCGCACCATAGCCGCCGCCACTAGAACGTGTATCACCCGGTTTCCAGCCACCTGGTTTGCGCGCTGTAGAGCGTGAAGCAACGGCACTCTTCTTAGGCTCAAAACCTTCGATGACATCGACTGGTATCAATTGTTTAGTGAAGCGCTCGATACGCTTTACGTTGATGCCTTCAGCATGATTTACCAAAGAAATCGCTACACCATTACGGCCAGCGCGACCAGTACGACCGATACGATGGACGTAATCCTCTGGGAATTTAGGTAAATCGTAGTTAAATACGTGAGTAATCGCTGGAACGTCGATACCACGAGCAGCAACGTCGGTCGCCACCAAGACACGAACCTGACCACGACGCAAAGCATCTAAAGTACGGTTACGGGCACCTTGATGCATGTCGCCATGCAAGGCGGCAGCAGCAAAACCAGCGATATTCAAACGGTCTGCGATGGTATCAGCATCACGCTTAGTTGCAGTAAATACAACGGCTTGATCAACCGACTCATCACGTAACAAATGATCGAGCATACGATTTTTGTGCGACAGATCATCAACGAAGTGAACTTTTTGCGTAATGTTTTCGTGCTTAGTCGCAGAACCGGCGATCTGAATGATCATAGGATCTTTAGTGATACGGCGCGCCATATTACCGACGACGCCATCAAGCGTAGCGGAGAACAGCATGGTTTGACGTGACTCTGGAGTCGCGGCAACGATTTTTTCGATATCATCGATAAAACCCATATCCAACATGCGATCCGCTTCATCCAAAACCAAAATTTCTAATTCAGAAAAATCGATCTTGCCCGATTCCATGTGATCAATCAAACGACCTGGAGTGGCGACCAAAATTTCTGGATTGCGTGACAGTAATTGCATTTGCTTAGGGTAAGGCATACCACCCAAGATAGACACAGCCTTGATCTTACGTGAGTAAGCACTGTATTTTTCTGTTGCTGTAGTCACTTGCAAGGCTAATTCACGGGTTGGTGTCAATACCAACATTTTTGGTTTAGCTGCTTGAAAACGTGGACGTTCGCCACGTGAACGGGCCGACTGACGCTCCTGATTTGGCGTCTTGTCAGCGGCAGTTACTTCGAGGCTGTCGGCTGCAGTTGCAAATTTATGCAAGGCTGGCAACATAAAAGCCGCTGTTTTTCCTGAACCCGTCTGGGAAGAAACCAGCAAGTCACGTCCCGCGATCGCGGCAGGCACAGCCTGGATCTGTACCGCTGTAGGGTCTGTGTAACCACTGTCAGTGATAGCGCGGAGTATGGACGTGTGCAGGCCTAGTGTTTCAAAAGTCATTTAATTTATCTTTCGTTATATATCTACGCCTGGCAAAAGCAAGGCGCGCAAAAAAGCAGCGTCAACCAACGCGAAATGAACAAAGAAAACCAGTTTCAAAATGAAACGAGAGCGGTATACGATGAAATTTCGGCACAAAAGCTTTGCGCCGGGATGATGTCTTTTAAGGATCAAGACATACAGGGCGGGAGGGCTTTCACATTGCTACATCTATTACTACCAGATGCGCATAGGCTACGGAGCTGCAGTAGCACCACAAGAATATATTGCAGTGCAAAAAAGTGACTATACAGTATTTCCAATAAAAATGCACCTAATTCTTGACTTGCTGCAGGTTTTCAGCAAAGAGTCCTCGCATAATTCCATTAACAAGATCGATTACATGCATTCATATCTAGCTAGCCTGCATAATACACAACTTATCCATAACCAAAAAAAAATCATCGTGATCTACAGACTGCTCATTGCCCCGACAATCGCATTATTTAGCCTAGTTTTTTTTCAACATACTGCTAGCGCGGCGACTCTCACCGTCGCAGTCGCTGCGAATTTACAATATGCCTTGGAGGAGATTAAAACCGAATTCAAGAAGGAGACTGGGCAAGATCTACAGTTAAGCTACGGCTCGTCGGGCAAGTTTGTGACTCAAATTATCAATGGTGCTCCTTTTGACGTATTCCTCTCAGCTGATATGGCGTATCCAGACTACTTATATCAACAGTCTTACGCCACCGCCGCACCGAAAATCTATGCCTATGGCAGTTTAGTATTATGGAGCATAAAAAAACAGGATTTAGCTCAATGGCAAAGCCTGTTAATTGGCAATTCAGTCTCTAAAATTGCCTTGGCCAATCCTAAAACTGCGCCCTACGGAAGGGAAGCGATGAACGCGCTGAGCTACTACAAACTCGAGACGCGTTTAAAGCCGAAACTAGTGTTTGGGGATAGCATTTCACAGACCAATCAGTACATCCATTCTGGCCTTGCAGATATAGGATTTACTGCGAAGTCTGTGGTACTTTCCCGTGAAATGAAAGATCAGGGTAGCTGGATAGAAATTCCGCCCGAATCGTATCAGCCTATCGCGCAAGGAGCGATCATACTCAAGCACGGTAAGGAGAATAACCCCATACCTGCACAACAGTTTTACGATTTTCTATCTTCGGCAAAAGCGCGGGCGATCTTCCAAAAAAGCGGATATACCCTACCATGAACATCTTATGCGGCCAGATCGCGGCAATTGAAGCGCATGGCAGCGTTGCTATCGTTGATGTCAGTGTAGACTGCCATCGATTTACCGCTACGCTACTTGGCAGCCCTGAGCAACTAACTCAATGGAAAACAGGTCAGTCGGTGCAATTGCTGTTTAAAGAGAGTGAAGTCGCGCTGGCAAAGAATTTATCTGGGCAAATCAGCCTCAGAAATCGCTTACCCGGCCGGGTAACTGCCATCGAAGTCGGACAGGTTTTAACCCGCGCGCTCATAGATATGGATGGTTTGCAGTTCAGCTCTATCATTACCTCACGCTCAGCACGCGGTTTACAACTGGCGGTCGGCGATCTGGTTGAAGGTTTAGTAAAGTCGAATGAAATGAGTTTAATTTCGGTAGAGGATGCATGATTTTTTTGAACCTGGACTGGGGTCCCTTACTGCTGACTTTTAAATTAGCGGCAATCACCACTTTAATACTATTCCTGCTAGGACTCCCTCTCGCGTATAGCCTAGCGTTTTCGCGTAGCCGCTTTAAGCCCTTGTTTGAAGCCAGTGTCAGTATGCCCTTAGTGCTACCGCCGTCAGTACTGGGATTTTATCTGCTACTGGCGTTTAGTCCGCAACAGGGCTTAGGGCTATGGCTAGCGCAGACCCTCGATATTCGTCTGGTGTTCAGCTTTGCCGGACTGGTGATAGCCTCGGTGATTTTTAGCTTGCCGTTTATGGTGCACCCACTACAATCGGGATTGCAAAATATCCCCTATTCCCTGGTCGAGGCGTCTCGCACTTTGGGCAAGTCTGATTTGCACACCTTATTTCGTGTCCTGCTACCGAATATCAAATCATCTGTGCTGGCAGGTATAGTCATGACCTTTGCTCACACCATAGGTGAATTTGGTGTCGTCTTGATGATAGGTGGCAATATCCCTGGTGTGACAAAAGTGGCTTCCATCGCGATTTACGATGAAGTCGAGAGCCTAAATTATGCCGCTGCGCATACTTACGCACTGCTGTTATCGCTCATCAGCTTCGCGGTCTTGCTGCTGGTTTATACCAATAATCGGCGCGCCGCCCTGCCGCTAACGCGCAATTGAATACCTCACGCACATGCTAGAACTTGATCTGCAAAAAAATCTGCGTAGCAACTCCTCTTCGATAGAGATCGCGGTCAGCTTTACCGCAGAGTCGCATGATTTCGTGTCTTTGTTCGGGCCCTCCGGCGCCGGTAAAACCACGCTGTTGCGCATGCTGGCTGGCTTGACACAGCCGGATCAAGGGCGACTGGTGCTTGATGGCGTGACCTGGTTTGACTCGGCAAAAAAAATTAATCTAACGCCGCAGCAACGCTCTATAGGCTTGGTATTCCAAGACTACGCACTGTTTCCGAATATGAACGTCAGGGACAATGTTACCTATGGCGCGCAAAAAAATCAGGGTGCATGGATAGACCATTTATTGCAGCTAACAGGCTTAAACGAATTTAAAAATAGCTTGCCTAGCACCCTCTCGGGCGGCCAAAAGCAAAGAGTCGCGCTGGCGCGCGCCCTAGCACGCAAACCCAAGCTCTTGCTACTGGATGAGCCCTTGTCAGCACTCGATGGCAGCTTGCGCTCACAATTGCAAGACGAGTTACTGCAACTACATCAGGAGTGCCGACTGACCAGCATCTTGGTTAGTCACGACATAGGCGAGGTTTTTAAACTTTCGCAATGCGTGCATCAGATGGAAATGGGCAAAATTATTAAGTCAGGCACTCCGGCACAAGTCTTTTTACAGCAACGACTATCCGGCAAACTCAATCTGCGCGCGCAAGTGCTGGCAATCCGTAGGGAAGAAGTGATCTACGTACTATCGCTATTAATCGCTCAGGATATCGTAGAGATTATTGCGGGAGAAGATGAGATAAAGGGCTTGAAGGTGGGAGATCAGATTGCGATCTCAAGCAAGGCTTTCAGCCCTTTGATTTTCAGGCTATAAAATTATGGCGCATTCGAACTGCAATGCGCCATAAATATACACAAACACACAAAATTAAAGCGCAGCCTATTCCGGTGTCAGGCCCATTACGTGCGAGAAACCGCCATCGACATAGGTAATTTCACCAGTGATACCGCTGGCCAAAGGTGACAACAAGAAAGCGGCAGTATTCCCCACTTCTTCTATCGTCACATTGCGGCGCAAGGGAGCATGTTCAGCCACGAAGCCGAGTAATTTACTGAAATCCTTGATGCCGCTAGCCGCCAGAGTCTTGATAGGACCGGCTGAAACGCCATTCACACGTATGCCTTTTTTGCCCAGGTTTTCTGCCAGATAGCGTACTGAAGCCTCTAAGGACGCTTTAGCCAAGCCCATGGTGTTGTAATAAGGTATCGCACGTATCGCTCCCAGATAGGACAACGTCAAAACAGAAGAACCTTCGTGCAACAGCGGCAATGCCGCTTTCGTCATCGCCGGGAAGCTATAAGCTGAAATATCGTGAGCGACTTTAAATGCTTCGCGTGAGAAGCCATCGAGGAAATCACCGGCAATCGCTTCGCGTGGAGCGAAACCAATTGCATGCACCAAGCCATCCAGGCGATCCCAATGTTTGGCCAGATCGGTAAACACCGCATCGATTTGTTCATCGCTACTGACGTCACAATCAAAAATCAAGTCGCTGCCGAACTCTTTGGCGAAATCAGTAATTCTGTCTTTAAAACGCTCGCCCACATAAGTGAAAGCCAATTCAGCGCCTTCGCGCTTACAGGCCTGTGCGATGCCATAAGCGATAGAACGGTTTGACAACAAACCGGTGATCAGAATTTTTTTGCCTTGCAGAAATGCCATGGTAACTCCAGGTATTAGCGCAGTACTGGTGCGGCTTACAGGCCAAAAAGCCTTGAAGAACCGCATGGATACTGCGCTAAGGGTTTTATACTTATTTTATACAGTGTGCATCTACTCTATTTAAACAGGTTCTGCGCTAGAACAAGCCTTTAGAGCGTTTACTCACTATTTACTCAATAGGGCGGAATTGTAGTTGTTCGCGCTTAAACGGGCAAATATTAATTCTATTTTTGCCACAACAAGAATGCGAAAACCTAGCTAAGTAGCCGCCAAACTATTTCTTTTTGCTGCCGAGGCGACTCTCTTTACCCTGCATAAGATTACCGATATTGCTGGAATGACGATACACCAGCAAGGCACTCATGATAAAAATAGCGAGTAATTTCGGGTCTGGGCCGAACAACAAGCCATAATAAAACGGCGCGAAAATGGCCGCGATCAAAGCGCCTAAGGACGAATAACGGAAGGCATACACCACCACGATCCAGGTAATCAGCGTGGCCAAGCCCAACCAGGGATTTATCCCAAGCAAGACGCCGAGCGCAGTAGCGACGCCCTTGCCGCCCACAAATTTAAAGAATATTGGCCATAAGTGTCCCAAAAACACGGCTAGCGTCACCAAGGCTACCGCAGTATCACCCAAGCCAAACTGTGTACCAAATTGCACCGTCAACCACACCGCCAACCAACCTTTCGCACCGTCACCTAGCAAAGTGAGCACGGCTGCCGCCTTATTCCCACTGCGCAGCACATTGGTAGCACCCGGATTTTTGGAGCCATAAGTACGCGGGTCAGACAAGCGAAACAACTTGCTGACTACCACAGCGAATGAAATTGATCCCAATAAATAGGCTGCCAACATTGCCAGTAAAGTATTCATCTCTATTTTCCTAGTTTCTTATTTCTAGATTGTTTGTTTTATTTAATTTGATTTACTTTTATTTACTTGTTTCCGACAAGCAAAATATTTTATATCAACTAGTCATCCAAAGCACACTCAACAGCTTGCGCTTTCAGTAGCTCCGTCAGGAGTGCAGGATTGATTCCTAACAAATAGCCGCGCTTGCCGCCATTGATATAAATTTTATCCAGCAGAAGAATACCCTGTTCAACATACACAGGCATGGCTTTTTTTGTCGCGAAGGGTGAGGTGCCACCGACCATGTAGCCGGAATGGCGTTGCGCCACCTCGGGCTTACATGGCTCTACCGATTTGCAGCCTATTTGTCGTGCCAGATTTTTGGTCGACACTTTGCAGTCACCATGCATCAGAACAATCAAAGGCTTGGCTAATTCATCCTGCATCACCAGGGTTTTGACAACGCTATGTTCATCCACCCCTAATTCACGGGCCGACACCGTGGTGCCGCCATGTTCTTCATAAGTGTAAGGGTGTTCACTAAATACAGCGGCTTGCTTACGCAAAAACTGGGTCGCCGGTGTTTCTGATACATGTTCTTTTTTAGCCAAAACGTTTCCTTCATGTCATAAGCAGGTCATATCCGAATTATATCGTTATGCTTTTATCCACAACGAGAAATTTCATGCAAATTCCACGTCATGCAGCTTTGCTTTTGGTTTGCTCCGCCAGTGTTTTAATCGCAGCCTGCGGCAGCAGCGATGCACCTAGCGCATTGCCAACTTTAAACGGTGAAAAACCTCTCGTGGTGGCACATCGTGGTGCCTCTGGTTACATCCCTGAAGAAACCTACGAAGCCTATGTCAAAGCCATAGAGCTAGGCGCTGATGCGATCGAGCCGGACCTAGTGTCGACTAAAGACGGCGTGCTGATCGCCAGACACGATCCTAATCTTGCCGGCAGTACCGACGTCGCCAATCACCCAGAGTTTGCCTCGCGCAAAAAAACGCTGAGTGTCGACGGAGAATCACAAACCGGCTGGTTTGCCAGCGACTTTACTTTTGCTGAAATCAAAACTTTGGGCGGCATTTCCACCGATGCCGAACGGCCACAGCAATTTAACGGGCTCTACAAATTGGTCAGCTTTCAAGAGATCATCGATCTGGTCAAAGCCAAATCAAAAGAAACTGGACGCACGATTTCGGTCTATCCAGAAACTAAAAACCCTAGTTATCATCGCGCCCTCGGTCTGCCTTTGGAAGACAAACTGATCGCGATTATCAATCAAGCCGGCTGGAACGATAAGAGCGCACCTATCTTCGTGCAATCCTTCGAGCCAGGCAGTCTGAAAGAAATGCGCGCCAAAGGTTTAAAAACAAAATTAATCCAACTGATTGATGCCGATGACGTCGATCTTAAAACAGGTAAATTGACCTACGCTGCGCCTTACGACCGGCCTGTAGACTGGGCCTTGGCGGGCGATAAACGTATGTTCTCCGATATGGTGACACCAGCAGGTCTGGCCGAAATCAAAACCTACGCGGATGGCATAGGTCCGTGGAAACGCTATATTGTCAGCGTCAAAGGCACTGTGGGTGCAGATGGAAAGATAGTCGACATCAACGGCGATGGAAAAATTAACGATGCCGACACCACGACTATGGAGCCAACGAGCTTAGTCGCAGATGCCCATAAAGCGGGATTGATGCTGCATCCTTACACCTTCCGCAATGAAAAGCGCCGACTTGCCAGCAATTACAAAGGCGATCCAAAAGAAGAATACAAACAATTCTTCCGCTTGGGTGTCGATGGGATTTTTACGGATTTTACCGATACGGCCTTAGCCGCGCGTGCCGAGTATTTGAAAGAAACGGGACGTTAATCAGCTCCAGGGATGAGCTCAAAACAGAACTCATCCTTATCTGACTAGGCTCAGCTAGCCCCTAGGATGATGTTGCGCGTGTAATTGTTTTAAACGCTCGCGCGCAACATGGGTGTAAATCTGAGTCGTCGAAATATCGGCATGCCCCAGCAGTAATTGCACCACCCTTAAATCGGCACCGTGATTTAATAGATGGGTAGCAAATGCATGTCTCAGGGTATGTGGTGATAAGGGCGCGACTATGCCAGCCTGACTGGCATATTTTTTTATCAGCACCCAAAACATTTGTCTGGTCATAGCGCCACCGCGCGCCGTCACAAACAGGGCGTCATCAATCTGTCCATCCAAAATCACCGCCCTGCCCTCGCGCAAATAGCGCTCCAGCCAGGTTCTGGCGACTTCACCAAAAGGCACCAAGCGAGTTTTATTCCCTTTGCCGGTAATGCGCAAGACACCATCATTAAGACTCATGTCGAGCGCCGCCAAAGACACCAGCTCCGTCACACGTAAGCCACAGGCATATAACAATTCGAGCATGGTGCGATCACGCAAACCCAAGGCAGTATTTACGTCCGGTGCCAGCAGTAAGACCTCGACCTGTTTTTCGCTCAATGTTTTAGGTAAGCGATTCGCTTGCTTCGCCGACTTGAGTTTGGTACAGGGATTAGCGGCAATCAGATTTTGCCTGAAAGCCATTTGATAAAAGCGCTTGAGTACGCTCATACGGCGATTCGCGGAAGTGGCTTTTGATGCGCTATGCTTCTCGGCAATGTAGGCGAAAATATCCGTCTCATTCACTTGATACAGATGTTTTTCGTTTTTTTGCTGCAGCCACTCGGCAAATAGGCGCATATCACGTCGATACGCTTCCAGAGAGTTTTTAGCCAAGCCATCTTCTAGCCAGAGATTGTCGCAAAACGCATCAATTTGCGCCTGCACTTGTGCCGGCAATACGATGACAGGCGTGGCTGTATCTATTTGGCGGCCCACAAAGACTCCTGAGTATAGCCAGCAACCTGTTCATGCGTCAGCAACCAGCGCTTCACCCCTAGATGGAAACCAGTCTCATCATCGTGATGTGCAAAACCGCCTAAGCCAGCTGCGGCAGTGACTCGATGACAAGGAATCACTAAAGGATACCAGTTGGCACCGCAGGCCTGCCCAACCGCACGTGGAGCTGACTGTATATGTTTGGCAATTTGTCCGTAGGTGCGCACTTCACCACGCGGTATAGATGAAATCGCATTCCAGACTTTGTGCTGAAATACGCTACCGGCAGGTTTGAGAGCGAGCTTAAAACGAAAGTCGGCTTGTTCTATGTAAGACTCAATTTGCTGTGCCGCTTGCTCAGATATTTTATCTGTCGGTGCTTTTTCCTGAAACCTGGGCGGCAGATACACCAATTCACTGATGAAATTGCCCTCACTGCGCACGCCGATATAACCGAAAGGCACACTGACGATCGCCGAAAAAATAGCCGCTTCGCTTTCCAACATAGTTACTCCAGAAAAAAACGCGCAATGCGCAGCCAAAAGAAAAAAGGCGCATCCAAGGATGCGCCTTTAAAACATCTTTCGCGTTTCGGGCCGTTTAGACTTATTTGCATAAATCTCAGCTTATATTAAAACGCGCGTCTCCCCAGTGTGTTCGGTATGAATACCGCTTTTTATTGCACTTCCGCCTTAAAACTTGTTTGCACTGCTGTACTGCAAATTTCGATCTGGCGAGAATATAACATGCAATTTCGCGCGATTCAAAAGCAAAATTGGGGAAAAATATGAAATGTTGCGAATTTGTAAAAAACCGTATTAGTGAAATAAATTTCTGGACAATTTACTTTTTTTCACAATTTTTTAAAAAGACGGGAGGTACGATGCTAAGCCCCCCCCTCCTTGAATACACTCGGCGTTTGTTACTTGTATATAAGTTGCGGCAACCAGGTTGAAATGATAGGCACATAAGTAATCAGCATCAAGAAGCCTATCATCGTCATTAACCAAGGCATGACTGCGATGGTCAACTCGGTGATTCCCATCTTGGTGATGCCCGAAGCGACGTAAAGATTAAGCCCAACTGGTGGATGGCACATACCGACTTCCATATTCACTACCATGATGATACCAAAATGTACGGGATCGATGCCCAGCTTCATCGCCACCGGAAACAAAATAGGCGCCATAATCAGGACGATAGAGGATGGCTCCATCACATTACCAGCCAAAAGCAGTAAGACATTGCAAACGAGCAAGAAGCTGACCACGCCAAAACCTTTGCCCAAGATCCAACCCGCCATTGCTTGCGGAATATTTTCGCTGGTCATCAAAAACGAAAACAACATGGCGTTGGTGATGATGTAGAGCAGCATGGCTGACATCGCCGCCGAATCTAGCAGTACTTTTGGCACCTTCATTAAAGTCATGTCTTTGTAGACGAATACCGCCACCACAAAGGCATACACGGCCGCGACCGCAGCGGCCTCAGTGGGTGTAAACATGCCCGAATAAATACCGCCCATGACGATCACGATCAGCAATAAACCCCAGGCGCTTTTACGGAAAGCGATCCAGCGCTCAGCCCAACTGGATTTAGGCATGCGTGGATAATTGTGCTTGCGCGCCAGGAACCAGGTGGTTAATCCCAATAAGATAGCCAACAGCAAACCTGGTATCACGCCCGCCATAAACAACTGCCCCACTGAAGTATTGGTCGAGACCGAATACATCACCATCACGATAGACGGCGGTATCAATATCCCCAGTGCCCCGGAAGTAGTGATCACGCCTGCGCCAAAACCTTTGGGATAACCTTGCTTCACCATCGCTGGCATGATGATGGAGCCAATCGCCACCACGGTTGCCGGGGAAGATCCGGATACCGCAGCAAACAGCGCACACGCCATCACTCCAGCCAAAGCCAGACCACCATGCCAGTGACCGACCATAGAGGTGGCAAAATTAATCATGCGTCTGGCGACCCCGCCATGCGTCAGAAAATTACCCGCCAGAATAAAGAAAGGGATCGCCATGATCTCGAATTTCTCTATCCCGGTAAACAGTTTCAAGGCGACCGATTCGATAGGCACATTGGTCATGGTGAATAAGAATCCCAAGACCGTTAAGCCCAGAGAAATCGAAATCGGCATGCCCGTCAGCATCAGCGCCAGCAGTAAGACAAAAATAATCGCGGCGTTCATGCTTTCACCTCGTCTTCCAAACCTTCTACGTGCGAATGATCATGTTTAGGTAATTCGCCGGTTTTAATAAAAGTCCAGGTTACTTGCAAGAAACGGAAGCACATCAGATAAGAGCCTAGCGGTATTGCCATATACACCCACCACATAGGGATTTCCAGATCCGCCGAAGTCTGATCTGTGTGCGCAATGTCCCAGACAAAACTCGCGCCTAAAGTACCGACAATACCTGTGAACAAGGCGCCGGCCAACAATCCAAAAATGACGAACTGATTGCGCCGTGTCGGCTTCATTTTATTGATTAGTACATCGACCCCAACGTGGATACCGGTACGCACACCGTAAGCTGCGCCAAACTTTGCCATCCACACGAACATATAGATGGTCAATTCTTGTGCCCAACTGGTGTTAATTTGAATCAGCGCGTCCTGTACGTAGGGGATAGCAAAGCCGGATAAATAGCGATGCACGACAGCAACAAAGATCACGATGGTGGCCGCCCCCATCAAGGTGGCAATTAACCACTCTTCCAGATGATCAAGAAATTTCATGGCATTTCCAATATGAAAGGTGGGCAAGCAAACCTGCTCGCAAGTAAGCAAGCAGACCAGGCCAGCACACCGTGTGAGATTACTTGTAGCCTAGCGCTGCGGCTTCTTTGTTGACGTTGGCAATCAATTCTTTACCGATTCTATCTTCCATGGTTTTTTGCACAGGCAACAGCGCCTTGCGCCACTCATTGCGCTCTGCAACACTAGGTAGATACACGGTGCTCTTGCCGGATTTTTTGATCGCTTCCAGGGCCTTATCATTTTCTTGCTGGGCGATCGCATTGGCGTACTTGGTGGCCGATTTCATGGCGGTATCGAGTTCGCCGCGGATATCCGCTGGTAAGCCATCCCAGAATTTTTTATTCACGATCACTGCGTAACCGAGGTAACCGTGATTAGTCAGGGTCACGTGTTTTTGCACCTCGTGCATTTTTTGGGTGTACAGATTGGAAGGTGGATTCTCAGTACCATCGACGACACCAGTCTGCAGGGCCTGATACACCTCAGAAAAAGCCAATACCTGAGGGTTCGCACCTAAAGCACGCATCTGAGCATCCAGCACTTTAGAAGACTGTATGCGCAATTTCTGTCCCTTTAAATCGCCAGGCAAATGTATCGATTTATTCGCCGACATCACCTTAAAACCGTTATCCCAAAAACCCAGACCAACGATACCTTTAGGCTCCAGCTTCTTCATTAAGTCTTTGCCGATTTGCCCTTCGGTAACGCGATACAAGACATCTTTATCCGGAAAGATAAAAGGCAAATCGAACACTTCAAACTCCTTGACACCCAGAGGTCCAAACTTCGCCAGTGAAGGTGCCAACATCTGCACCGCGCCCAATTGCAGCGCCTCCAACTCTTCTTTATCTTTGTACAGTGTGCTATTCGGATACAGCTCGACCTTAACACGACCTTTAGTGGCTTTTTCGGCGAGTTCTTTGAAGCGTTCCGCAGCCTTGCCCTTAGGGGTATCGACCGATACCACGTGACTAAACTTAATGACGATAGGGGCTTGCGCAAAGGCAACGCCGCTGACCACAGTAGCGGCCAGCATAGAAAAGAGTAAAGAAGTGAGCTTCATGTTGATCTCCGAAAGTGTTTGTTTTTAGGAATTTTTATTACTTGGCAAGAAGTATTCAGAATTTCATAAAATTAAGCAACTGTGGTTAACCACAATCAATGAAAATCACGCAAAATTCACCACAATCAGCCTTTAGCTCGACAAGGACCTAAGCGTTTTGCTAGCGATGCAGTAAACTGTGTGCATCATGTCCAAGCATCCCCTTTCCCAACGTTGGTCCAATCAGAAGTGGCGCTGGCTGCTGCCGATACTTCTGGTGCTACTATTTTTGACGACACTGATATGGCTACCTTGGCAGGCTCAGCGCATGGAAGCGAACGAGCGTCAGGAGCAATTGATCGCCGACACACTGTGGGTAGAACAGGCAATACAATTCCAACTCGACCGCAACGAGGAAATTTTGCGTCAAGTAGGTAAGGATATTATTCAGGAAAAACTCAGTCCCAACAGCGCCAATGACAGGTTTCGCCAACTACTCAAAAGCAATTACGAAATTCATCGGATAGACTGGTTTGACGAGCAAGACAAGCTCATCAATTCGACCTCAGAATCGCCACTATTCGAGAGCCAACAGAGCGCAGCATTGCAGCCTAACTTGTCTGGTCCAGAGGCAAAAAGCAAGACCCGTTGCCTGGAACCTATCCTAGAAACAGACAGCAAGAACAGCTATTTACTGAGTTGCCAGATACCGCTGGTAAGAGGAAATAAACGCGATGGCAGTATCGTGGTCAGCTATCGATTGCAAGGCATACTCGAGGAAATGGCTCCCTGGTGGTTTGCTCAGGACAATCAGATTTCCATCCTGAATATGGATGAAAAAATATTGGCCGATCGCTCCGCCGGTGGCATGGGCAAAAACGTCTACACGCATACCCGCCAACTCGAATTCTCTGGTTTGAGCCTGATTCTGCGTACCAATAGCAACAAAACCGAACCCAAACTGCTCTCCAATCTGCTGGTACTGTCGGTAGTATTGCTCTCGCTAGGTTTGATCTGGAGTTTGCTGGCCCTGTGGCGCGACATTACCCGCCGCCTTGCTGCCGAGGGCGCGCTGCGCCAGCAAGTGGCATTTCGTACTGCGATGGAAAACTCGCTGATCACCGGCTTGCGCGCGCGCGACATGGAAGGCCGCCTGACCTATGTCAACCCGGCGTTTTGCAAAATGATAGGCCACCCTGCCGAGGATGTGATTGGGCGCATCCCGCCTATGCCGTATTGGGCGCCCGAAGCCTATCAAGAGTATCAGGAGCGTTTCACGCTCATGCTATCCGGTTCGGTACCGGCCAAAGGTTTCGAGACTATCTATCAGCGCGCTAATGGCGAGCGTTTTCCGGTCCTGATCTATGAGTCGGCCCTGGTCAACGAACATGGCAAACAGACTGGCTGGATGAGTTCTATCCTCGACATCTCGGAATTAAAAAATGCTCAGGAACTGGCCCGTCAGCAGCAAGAAAAACTGCATGCCAGCGCGCGCCTGGCCACCATGGGAGAAATTGCCTCTATGCTGGCGCATGAACTGAACCAACCGCTGGCGGCAATTTCAAGCTACACCACCGGTGCCATCAATCTGATTAAGGCCGGCAGCAACGATCACGCCTTATTACAGAGCGCATTAGAAAAAGCCAACGCCCAAACCCAAAGGGCTGGCCACATCATTCGCAGCGTGCACGAATTCGTCAAAAAAACCGAAAGCAGTCGAGAAGCGGTCAGCATCCCCAATCTGATACGTAGCGTTTTGCCCCTGGTCGAGTTACAGGCGCAGGGCTCGCATGTGCATCTACAAATCCAGCTAGAAGCGCAGTTACCCGAGGTATTGGCCGACAAAGTCCTGCTGGAACAAGTACTACTCAATCTGACCAGAAATGCGATTGAGGCCATGGCACACTGCCCGCCAGAGCTACGCTTGCTGCGCATCGTCGCGCGCTGCGAGCAAGCAGTGAGGGGCGAATCAGCGGCCGCAAATAACGTCATAATAGAAGTGATAGACCGTGGTCATGGGATTACCGAAGAAATCGCCAAACAATTGTTCTCACCGTTTTTCACGACCAAAACCAGTGGCATGGGCATGGGTTTAAATATCTGCCGTACCGCGATAGAGTTTCACGGTGGCAGTCTGGAACATCAAAATAATCCTCTGGGCGGCACCATTTTTAGATTTTCACTACCAGTAAAATAGCAGTAGAAGGACTTACGCAAATTTCCCCCAGCTAAGCGTTTCACCGAAGACTTACTTCAATACGGCAAAACGG
The DNA here is from genome assembly GCF_003955735.1 of Undibacterium parvum. Lineage (NCBI taxonomy): Bacteria > Pseudomonadati > Pseudomonadota > Betaproteobacteria > Burkholderiales > Oxalobacteraceae > Neoundibacterium > Neoundibacterium parvum. The sequence goes on from NZ_CP034464.1 coordinate 604,497, forward strand.
ATACAAGAACGCTGGGGCGCTTTTGCGAAGGTTCTAATGAGAAGATTCCCAAAGAGGAAGTAAATTGCCGGTCAGTGGCCCGCATATAACAGAGATAGAGGAGACCTGAGTGCTACACATAGTCGATGATGAAGACGTAATCCGCGACGCGCTGGCTTGGCTGGCGCGCTCCCGTAGCATTAACAGTAGCAGCTATGAAAGTGGCGAAAAATTCCTGATCAGCCTGGATAAAAATTTCCACTACGACGTGGACGGCGATTGCATCTTGCTCGACGTACGTATGTCCGGGCTCTCCGGCACCACCTTGTTTGAAGTGCTGGCGAGCAAGCAGCTGACCAAACGCCTGCCAGTGATTTTTTTAACCGGGCATGGCGATGTCCCTATGGCAGTCGACACCTTAAAACGCGGTGCCTTCGATTTTTTTGAAAAGCCATTTAACGATAATAAACTGATGGATAGAGTCGAGGAAGCACTGGCCTTGTCGCGCCAAGCTGGTGCCCTGGCTGCAGTGCACGAGCGCCTGGCCAGCCTGTCGGCGCGCGAGCGCGAAGTGCTCGACCTGATATTGCTAGGCAAAATGAACAAGGTGATCGCCGATAAACTAGGCATCAGCATGCGCACCGTCGAGGTCCACCGCGCCCATATCTTCGACAAGATGAAGGTCAAAACCGCGGTCGAGCTGGCCGGTTTATTGAAGTAAAAACAGCAGCTAGCCTAAGATGCACACCCAACACGCATATCCCATGCGGCCTACAGCCTGGCATGCCCGCAAACCCGCATGGAATATGCGCCTTGGCGGGCATGCAAAAAAAATAGTTATCTGCCCTCAGTCAGGCTTCAGCTTTGGCTGAGCGTATCAAACACCCGCACATGCCGCAGCAAAGCGGCGTTTTCCTGAATAAATTTTTGATGCAAAGCATGGCTTTGATACGTCTGTTCATCCCCAATGCTAAGCCTTTAGACTTTGAACAATACAAGCTACTTGATAGTAGTGAGTGCGCCGCTCCGATCAAAACGCAGAGATATTTCATGCACACTGCTGCGCATTTCTGCACTGGCGTTAGGTGGCAAGATAACGAAGCCTTCTTGCTGTGCGCTACGCGCCAAGCCTAATTTGAGTTTAAGCTCACCCTCGGCTAGACGCAGGCTAGGCATACCCGATTCTATGCGTTGCAAGAAGCCGCTCATCAGCCTACCAATTTGGTCTGGTGCCAATACTTCCAGTTTGCCATTGCTATCGATTTGCGCCGACAAACTGGCGACTCTGGCAACGGCAAGTTTTGTCGTTTCGTTTAATTCCTTGAGCTGTTCGCCATGCTGGGCGCTGCTCACAGCGATCGCTGCTGCCACCGCCTCCTTCTCTCTTACATCGCTGCTTTCGATGCGTTCAAATAGAACTTTATTGTCACTCTGTGCCTCGTCTCTAAATTGCGCCAGACGCTGATTCTCGGCTAACAAGGCAGCGATTTGCTCTTTCATGCGTTTGAGCTGTTCTTGATTGTCGGTGTTTGGCAATTCCAATTGCCGCAATTTTGCCAGTAAATCTGCATTCACCTTACGCAAGGCATCTAGCTCTGCGCTCAATTTAATTTCACTGTCACTGGCACTGGTGGCCGCCAGTTTTAGCCTGGACATCAAATCTAAAGCGTCTTCTAATTTTTTACTCGCTATCTGTTGATTACCCGAACTTAACTCGCGCTCGCGTGCCAAGGCTTCTCTGGTCGAGATTAATTCATCTTGCGATTGGCGCGCTGCGGCACGCTCGCTCTCAAGTTTGCCACGCAAGGAATCGAGTTCCTTATTCGTCTGCAGTAAGGCAGTACGTAATTGCACTGTGCTCAGTGGTTTGTCGGTGCCGGGTGCCATGTGCTAAGCCTTAGTCGGTATGTACTCTAATCCATGATCAATTGTTCGCGTATCAGTTGCCCGCGCGGGTCGGTCGCCTTCACTAGCCAGCGCTTATTTTCGCTTAAATAACTTGCGTGAATATCGAGTTCACCCATGATTTTTTCCAGTCGTTGCAGATCGTCCCGCTCACGAAAAATTTTTATGATTTCTTCTCGGCTGCGCACCGGAGGATGCGCTGGCGTATTATCTGCAGCGAGCGTCGGAGCACTCGCCGTGGCAACAAAATTAACGCGTATGGTGGACACCGCAGAAGCATTTAACGCACCATTGAGATGCGCTGACGACAGCGGCTCTACTTCTAACTCTCCATTACTACTACGCGAGATCGCCGCTTTAATTTCCAGTGTTGCATCCGACATCAGCATCCCGCTCGAGACGCCGACACCTATCCCCAAATCGGCTTGAGCACTACTCAAAGAAGCACCCGCAGTACCCAGTAGCGCACTTAAGGGAGCCCGTTTAATGTCTGTGCTTGCCATATCAAACATCTCCTGTCTATGGACTCAATTTACGACGGAATTTACTCAGTAGTGGTACGCCGGGGTATATCTAAACGCAAGGGGGCTGGAACCGGCACCAAGGTCGCGGTAATTTTTGAATGCACAGAAACATCCCGATTCAGCTTACGTTCAAAGCGTATATTCGCCGTCTCTGCGAATAAACCCATCGTGCCTTTTTTACGGGTGCCATCCTCATTTAATTGTTCGACCAGTTTTAAATCCATACTCACTTCTATCGTCGCTTGTGAGAATTGATAGAAGGTCGGTTTCACCCCTAACGCCAATAAAGACACGCTTTGCGCAGCAGCATGCTCGAAGCTGACCCTACCATCGGCTGAAATTTTTTCGGTAATTGCAGGAACGATGTCGACAAAGGTGTCCGCCAACTCTTGGACCATCGTTGCTGAACTGCGATCCAAGGCTAATTGGGCGTCTGCAATCCCCTCTGCCATCAAGCGCACCAAGTCGGCAAATGAACCCGAAGCGGCTTCCTGCACGGCCGCTTCAGGTGCATAGATAGGCGCACGAAAGGCCTTAGCGCTATCGAACTGTGTCATATCAAGGTACCTTAGGTGCTCGGTTATCGACGATATTGAGCTGAGGTGCCAGACGTGCTGGCGGTGGCACCGGTACCATGCGTGTCAATAACCGGCTGGTGCCATGCACTTCTTTACCAAACTTACGATTATGCGAAACATCGACAGAAACTGAAGCGCTCCAGCAGGCAAATCCGGCTTTTGCCTTGACACCAACCTTCAGATTGGTTTCAACCGAGGTCGTGGTTTTGATATCCATCGTGACCTCAATCGTCGCCTCCGCAAATTGATAAAAGGTCGGCATCAATCCGATTTGTATCAAAGAGACATTGACCGGACTGGCATTCACGTAAGACACGGTGCCATCGGCAGCAATGGTCTGAGTGACGCCCATAATCAGAGGTAGTTCGGTTTCGGCCAACACTTTGGCGGTCTCAACCGAGTTCTCATCGAGTGCTTTTTGCGCTTCTGCGATACCCAGTGCCAACTTCAACACCATATCAGGTAGAGGCACATCTAATAATTCTTGTCCGACGCTACTAGCCATGTTGATCTCCTTGCTTAAGCCGTCGCTCCCAATGAGCATTGGCAGTTATAAACCTATGAAGGTGCTTGATACGCACCCAAAACGGCTGCTAGGCGTTGTTGATCTACATTCACGGGGCCTATGAAGCTGACCTCGCTAGAAGCACGCAGACCAAGATACGATGGTAACGTCATCACAACCAAAGCGCGGTTGGCATTAAGACGAGCAATTAAGCTGCCGCCCACACTTTTTATTAAATGATCTAAACATGCATGATTTTTCACTACAATTAAAAACATGCCGCGGCCAGCTAGGGAAAGAGAAACTTTTGCTCCATAACGTTGCGCGATTTGCATAAGTTAAGCCAAAAGACGATACAAATAAGGGAGTGATGCTCAAGATCTGTCAAAAGTAAAGCACAAGAAATAGTGCAAATAATGCTCAAATAGGAAAGATAAATTTACATATTTATTTATTATTTTTTGGATTATTCCAGATGTAAATTCCATTCACAAGCACACTTACAAATTACTTTTTAATAACTTAATGTAATTTTCCGTGTCATTTTCCCCAAAAAAAATCCAATCTCGGCAGCTCTTAGCAACTTTGCCGCCCCCTCTTCCAACACATAATAGCGACGCGCCTTTCCAGCAACCCTCCTCGGCAAACCGCATGGAATATGCGCGCTGGGCAGGGTCACTTCCATTTCTCTATGCGGTCGCTGCCAGGACTTAGCGTCAGACGCAAGCCACGTCCATAAAAAGAAAACTTACTTACATTTCCACACTGAGAATGTGAACTATATTTTCCGTATGGAATCTGATACTGTGCAAAGGCGTCTGATACAGCAAGCTCGCTTAGGGCAGTTTGTCTGTCAGTTTTTTCGATTTTTCACCCACGTTTCTCTCCAAGGTAAGCATATGCAAAGATCTCTGATTTCGCTGGCAGTGGCAGCCCTGTTCTCCGCTACCGCAGTCAATTTGGCGATTGCCGAAACTGCACCAAAAACCAGCAACGCCAAAGCGAGCGATAGCAAAAAAATCGTGACTGCGCCTAGCTCAGGTTTAGAGTTGCAATGGCTAGACAAAAACGTGCGGCCACAGGATGATTTTTTTCAATTCATGTCAGGCAAGTGGTTAGCTACTGTGGAGATCCCGGCCGACCGCGCGCGCTTTGGATCGTTTGATCAATTGCGGGATTTATCCGAGCAGCGCTCTTTCGATATCATCAAAAATTTAGCCGCGGATAGCAAACTGCAAGCGGGTACTAATCAGAAAAAAATCGCCGATTTGTACAATAGTTTCATGGACGAGACGCGTGCCGAAAGCTTAGATATCCAGCCTTTGCAGGGCGAGTTTGCACGCATTGATGGCTTCAACAACAAGGCTGAGATGCCAGCATTAATGGCGCACTTGGCCAAGCGCGGCGTCGCACTACCACTGCAAGCGGGCATCAATCAAGATGCGCGTGACTCTAGCGTGTATGCCGTCTATCTGAATCAGGGCGGACTAGGCTTGCCGGACCGAGATTATTATTTGAAACAAGACGACGCCAAGCTCAAGGGCTTTCGCGCTGCCTACATCAAACATATCGCCAGCATGCTGAGCATGGCAAAAGTAAGTAGCGAGGACACTGCCGAAAAAACCGCGCTAGACATCATGGCGCTGGAAACGGCCATCGCGAAAATCCAATGGAGCAAGGTAGAGAACCGTAATCCTGTCAAAACCTATAACAAGACCGAGATCGCAAAACTCACTGAACTGCTACCCAATTTTGACTGGAACGCGTATTTCGCCAGTGCCGGGAGCAAGGATAAAATGAGCTACGTGATCGTACGCCAACCTGACTATTTGACGGGTCTAGCGCAAATTATTGCAGACACGCCTTTGGCAACCTGGCAGGCCTACTTTAAATGGCAAACCCTGAACGCCTATGCGCCTTTCCTGAGTAAGCGTTTTGTTGATCAGGATTTTGCATTCTCCAGCGTCACACTGCGCGGCATCCCGACCAATCAGGCGCGCTGGAAACGTGGCGTGGCACGCATAGAAGAAGGCATGTCGGAAGCACTGGGCGAACTGTATGTAGAAAAACATTTCCCGCCTGAGTACAAGGCAAAAATGCAGGCGCTGGTCAGCAATCTGATGCTGGCTTATCAGCAAAGCATACAAACGCTGAGCTGGATGGGTGACGATACCAAAAAAGAAGCGCTGGCCAAGCTGGCTAAATTTACGCCTAAGATAGGTTACCCCGATCAGTGGCGCGATTATAGTAAGCTGGAGATTGCTAAAGACGACCTGGTCGGCAACATCATGCGCGGACGCGAGCTAGAATACCAACGTCAATTGGCAAAACTGGGCAAGCCTGTCAGTCGCCAGGAATGGGGTATGAGCCCGCAAACCGTGAATGCCTATTACAATTCGCGTCAGAATGAAATCGTGTTCCCTGCCGCTATTTTGCAACCGCCCTTCTTTAACGCCAAGGCCGATGATGCGGTCAATTACGGCGGCATCGGCGCGGTAATCGGGCATGAAATCAGCCACGGTTTCGACGATTCCGGTAGTCAATCGGATGGTGACGGCAATCTGCGTGACTGGTGGAGCAAGGACGACAAAGCCAATTTCGGCAAACTGACCTCCGCCCTGGTTGCCCAATACAGCGCGTATAGCCCTTTGCCCGGCTACCAGCTCAATGGTGCGCTGACGCTGGGTGAAAACATTGCAGACAACTCGGGCCTGGCGATCGCCTACAAGGCGTATCAGATTTCTCTGGGCGGTAAAGCGGCACCTGTCATCGATGGTTACACCGGCAATCAACGACTGTTCATGGGCTGGGGCCAGGTCTGGCGCGGCAAGGCACGCGAAGCCGAAGCGATACGCCTGATCGCCACCGATCCCCATTCGCCAGCCATGTTCCGCGGTAACGGCCCACTCACCAATCTGCCAGAGTTTTATTCGGCCTTTGGAGTCAAACCAGGCGATAAAATGTATGTCGCACCGGAGCAAAGAACCACCATCTGGTAATCCTAAACGTGGAAGGTAATTACTAAATAAAAAAGCACATGGATCGTAAGACCATGTGCTTTTTTATTACAAGACTTTATATTTATGTAGGTTTTCTATCCGGGTTAGCGCGACAAGGCGACTCCCGCCCTTCTTACATTAGAGTTTTGCGCCTTCTCCAGTTTAAACACACTGACCACTTCGGTTAAGCCACCGGCTTGATCGTGCAGAGCCTGCGCGGCGGCCGATGCTTGCTCCACCAAGGCGGCGTTTTGCTGTGTCATATTATCCATCTCGACGATAGCATGATTGACCTGTTCAATACCGGCACTTTGTTCCTGACTAGCCGAGGAAATTTCACCGACGATATCCGTCACCCGCTTGACACTGGCAACCACTTTCTCCATGGTAGATCCGGCCAAAACTACCAGCTTGCCGCCTTCGTCGACCTTCTCGGCTGAGTTATCGATCAGCAGCTTAATCTCTTTGGCGGCGGCTGACGAGCGTTGCGCCAAATTGCGCACCTCACTAGCCACCACCGCAAATCCACGACCTTGCTCACCGGCACGGGCTGCTTCTACCGCAGCATTCAGAGCCAGGATATTGGTCTGAAACGCGATACCATCAATCACGCTGATGATGTCGACGATTTTTTTGGAAGACTCATTGATGGAATTCATGGTCTGTACCACCTGCCCCACCACGGCGCCGCCTTGCAATGCCACTTCTGAGGCCGAGATCGCCAATTGATTGGCTTGTCTGGCGTTGTCGGCATTTTGTCTGACGGTAGAGGTCAACTCTTCCATGGTCGATGAAGTCTCTTCCAAAGCACCGGCTTGTTGCTCGGTACGATTCGACAGATCCAGATTGCCGGCAGCAATTTCACCGGAAGCGGTAACAATAGAATCAGAACCTGTGCGTACTTGACTAACGACGTTAGCCAGATTATCGCGCATCGCTTTAATTCCGAACAACAGGCTACTGCGGTCCTTGGCATTGGTCAGGATATCCGCGCTTAAGTCACCTTCGGCAATCGCCTCAACCACGCTCGCCGCATAACTAGGCTCGCCACCCAGTTGTCCCAAAATTTTATGTGTCATATGCCAGGCCAAGGCAGCGACCGCAGCCATCAGCAAAGTACCTATCGCCAACAAAATGCTAGCCTGACGCCAAAACGCACTGTCGATATCATCGATATAGGTGCCATAACCGATGATCCAATCCCAAGGCGCAAATTTAATCACTGCGTACATCTTAGCGACCGGCTCTTTCACGCCGGGACGGGTACCGTCAGCCACCACGATACCAATAGTTTGCTTCGCCAACGCTGCGCGATAACGATCACCCGATTCCTTCATGTTTTTCTGAGGCACACCAATTCTGTCCGCTTTCGGATGCACATACAGTAGATCATCGCTAAACCCACGTACAAAAAAATAATCATCGCCCTTATGAAAACTGCTCAAGGCGGTTTTTGCCTGACGCAAGGCATCTTCGTGGCTCAACTTACCAGATTGTTCTAAGGCATAGGCTTTCTCCACCGCAGCATGCGCCAATTCCACGAACTCACTAATGTGCGCGCTGCGCTCTTCGACCATCGTTTGGCGCAGCGTAAACAGGGAGACGCCAGAGACGCTGATAATACCGAGCAAGGTGACGACACAGAGAAGGATGATACGTGTGCTTAACTTCATGCGGATAGCCTTTCAATTGAAAATATTGTCATTCTACAATACTCATGAAAAACTATGGCACATTCAGCCTACGGTAGACTTTTTCAAGAAAAAAGTCGCAAAAAAAAGCCTTTCATATCGAAAGGCTTCCTTAAATCAAAACAAAGTGGTCTGGCGGAATCGCCAGAGTCAGCATGTAAATCAAGGCGCAACAAAGCGCTTACTAGCGAATGCAATTCGGGCAGAACTACTATTACTCTGCTGACTCACTGCAATATATTCCTTGCCGCTGCTTAAGCCAGCCGCAGCCAGACTATAACTAGCGCTAGTACCCGGCAATAGCGCGTGAGCCTTAATCGGATTGAGAATGCCAGACTGTGCAAGAACCGGGTCTAGCACATACACCAAAATGCTGGCGGTACCGGCCACGCTAGTCCAACTCAGCGTATTGGCGTTGACACTCAGCGTAAAGCTGGCGGGCAGATTTTTTTCTATAGGAAAAACTTCAAATTTACCCAAGGCTGCCATGTAATATTGGGTGCAGTTAGGCAGATTCAGTAATTGCTTGCCTTTGGCATTCGAGTACACCCCGCTGTAATAGCCGGTGGCAGGATCATAGGTCGCAAATATCGATCCTGACTGTGATGTCGCATCAAGCAAACCAGACCAGCTAGCACCATAGGCGTTGCCATTCTTGATGCCATTGTCATTGCCGAAATTACTGGTTTGACAGCCAGCGTAAGTCATCGTGAGCTTGGTGCCACTGTTGGCATCAGTACCTGGCACACTGAGTACGAAAGCGCCAGCGATAGCATCTTCCGGATTATTCGTCACGTCTTCCTGAAAATAGCCTACGTAGACGCCACCGGGTGCCGGAATGATAGGTGCTGCATCTGGTACCGAAGGCTTGTCGTCACTATTCCCGCCACAAGCAGTCAGCGCAGCAAAAGCGAGGGCAATCAGACTTAATTTCAAGCTAGGCAAAGACATGTGGTTTCCATTCGTAAGGGCAAGACAGAAAATACGGGCTTTACTTTAACATGCGGCGTGCGCGCAAAAAACCGAGCAAAAAGTCTAATCTCGGCCTAGCCCTGACACAGTTCGCTATCCAGATTCGCCAATCGCACCGGGCAAACGCAAAAAACGATGGATTAGTGTTCGCATTAACGCATTCGGTCGTAACAGCCTTAGACCAACATCAATGACTAGATTGTTTATTTCAGCCCGTTTGGCAGTGGCGGCATAGGCTTACATGCGAAATTTTCCTTCGTATTTTTTGGTATTCTTTCGGATTTTTTTTGACTAGCCGAAAATATCTATTTTCAAAACCCAGCATAAGCAAGCATAGCTTGAGTGCAACAAATTTTACGGAATGTCGCTACTACGCTACAATGAGTTTCGGGATTTATTCTATACGCTGAGGAAGACGGCAGTTTGCCCCAAAAACGGCATATGCAGGCGCCTACCGCAATTTTTATAGAAGAAATTCCTCAAAATACGCTCACTTAACACTGTACCGACTTCGATTGCAGGCTCACTATGTTTGAAATGATCATTAGCTTTTTTTTGGGTTTATCGATAGGCGCACTTTCGGCCTGGCTACTCCTAAAGAATAAATCCAAAACTAAACGCGAACGCAGCAAGCCCGAGTCGGGCAACAGCGTACTGGCCAGTACTCTTAGCGACGATCAACAGACCTTAGGCTATGAAACCAATTTAGCCTGGAAGACCGAGCAAAGTGTTTTCAGCCAAGTCACGGGCCAAGCTGTGCCTCAGGCGGCACCGCACATTATAGAGGTCGGCCATCCGCCTTTAAGCGAAGTGCAGTTAGAACTGCAGCGCCTCAATGCCAAATTAAACGCCCGCGAAGCAGTATTCTATCCCGATGAAAACGCTCTGTTGCAAGCGGAACAGGACAAACTCGCCGGCGCGCCAGCAACCCCGCTGGCCCCGCCAATTACTATCACTAGCCTGGCCCCAATCGGACACGAAACCCATAATACCCAGGCCAACGAATTTGAAATTGCCGCGCTAGTAAGCAGCATGCAGGACGATGCACCAGCAGCTTTGGCTGCTTTCGATCCTAGCGAACTTGAGGCAGTCGCCTTAGCGTCTGCCGAGTTTGACGGTGTCGATTTTGAAAACGAAGAGCAGCAAGAGCAAGATAAGCTAAACACAGCAGCAGCTGCAGCACAGGCTGCTGCAGAAGTGGAACTTGCTGCAGCACAAGAGGCCGCACGAGTAGCCGAACATGAGGCCGAAATAGTCGCGCTACAGCAAGCCGAAGCAGCAAGATTAGCCGCACTGGCGGCACAGCGCGAAGCCCAATATCAGGCGCAACTAGCGGCCGAACTAGCAGAAAAGCTGGAGCAAGAACGCGCCGCGTTGGCCGCACAATTAGAAGCGGAGCACGCCGCCCATCTGCAAGCACAAAGAATCGCCGAAGAAAATGCCAAAGTGGCAGCCGCCGCCCTATTAGCCCTAGAAAGCGCAAGACAAACTGCAGAACTTGAAGCCGCCCAGGCGGCTGCCGAAGTTGAGAGACTAGAGCAAGAGCGCCTACAGCACGAGGCGCAGCTGCAAGAGTTGCAGGCCGCCGAGCAAGCAGCGCAATTGCAAGCTAGCTTGGACGCTGAGTTAGCTGAGTTAGCTGAGCTAGCTCAGCAGGCGGCGCGCTTAGAAGCGCAGCGCCTCAGCGAAGAAAACGCAAGAATAGCAAACGAAGCAGAAGCCCAACGCGCCGCTGAGCAGGCGGAACAACAGGAAGCGCAGCGAGTACAGAACCAATTAGCGGCCGAAGCTGCTGCCAAAGCCGCCGAACAACTGGAGCGGGAGCAGTTAGCACGGGCCGTGGCACAGCAAGCGCAAGAAATACAACAAGCACAGCAAGCACGCGAGCAAGCCGCACTAGATGAGCTGGCTCGTCTAGAAAATCAACGCGCACAAGCACAAAAACTAGCCGAACAAGCGGCGACCACGCCCTTAGCGCCAGTCGCAGCGGCCCCGACCGAGACAGTTGCGCCAGAAACTAGCGTAGGCCCGACTCAGTCCGAGCCCGCCACATTGAAGAGTCCGGAAAACACCATGATCATGGTGGCCGACGATTCTAAAGTAGTGCGCATCAAAATTAGCCGCGCGCTGACCAAGAATAACTACCAAATTACACTGGCGGAAAATGGCATAGAAGCGGCTAGCAAAATTGCCGAAGCGCGGCCCGACGTCTTGATCACCGACGTAGAAATGCCGGGCATGGACGGCTTTGGCCTCACCCAGCAACTACGCAGCAACCCGGCAACCATGCACCTCCCTATCATCATGATATCGGGCGCCAGCCACGAATTAGCCGACAAGGCCAAACAAGCAGGGATCGATGTCTTGCTCGGTAAGCCGTATTCGGATGATGAGTTGATCGGTCACATACAAAGGCTTTTGCAGAGATAAATTGCAGCGTTTAGCAAGTATGCACACCGAGCGATCGCCCTTATACTTTAAACGCATTATCACAGGCTAGCATCATGAAAAAAATCACCTGCCTCCATCCCACCTGGCTGATACCGGTGGAGCCGCGTGCTTGCGTCTTGACGCAGCACGCCCTAGTCATCTGCGACGACAAAATCAACGCCCTACTGCCGAGTGCGCAAGCGTATCAAGACTACCCGGATGCTGAGCATATAGTGCTGGCGCAGCAAGCCTTGCTGCCCGGCTTCGTCAACTTGCACGCGCATTCAGCGATGTGCCTGTTACGCGGCTTGGCCGATGACCTGAATTTAATGGATTGGCTGACCCAACATATCTGGCCCGCCGAGAAGCAGCATGTCTCGGATGAGTTTGTGTTTGACGGCAGTTTGCAGGCGATGGCCGAAATGCTACGCGGCGGCACCACCACCGTGAATGACATGTATTTTTACGATCAGGCGGTAGCCCGCGCCGGCATCGCATCGGGTATGCGTACCGTGGTTGGTTGCAGCGTCTTAGATTTCCCGACCGCGTACGCTGACAATGCCGATGGCTATCTGGCCAAAGCAGTGGCGGCGCACTCAGCCTTTGCCGGACAAAGCGGGGTCAGTTTCAAGCTGGCACCGCACGCCCCGTACACAGTCGGTGATGAGAGCTTCAAAAAAGTAGTGGCCTTGGCTGATAAGTTAGCGATCGGTATCCATTGCCATATCCACGAAACCGCCGATGAAGTGGCCACCAGCTTGCAGCAATATGGCATGCGTCCACTAGAGCGCCTGCATCAATTGGGTCTGCTCTCGCCACAATTGATTGCCGCTCACATGGTGCATGCCAATGACGCAGATCTGGCGTTATTGAGTCAAACTGGAGTGCACATCGCGCACAATCCTGCCAGCAATCTCAAACTAGCCTCGGGTTTTGCCCGCGTACATGCGATGCAAGCTCTGGGCATTAACGTCGGCATCGGTACCGATGGCAGCGCCAGCAACAATAAGCTCGATCTTTTGGGTGATTTGCGGATGGCAGCCTTACTGGCCAAAGCCGAATCAGGCAATGCCACCGCCCTAAGTGCCGCCGTCGCCTTAGAAATGGCGACATTAGCCGGTGCCAAAGCGCTGGGCATGGGTGATCAAATTGGTAGCCTGGTGGTCGGAAAACAAGCCGATCTGATTGCGATCGATTTGTCGGCACTCGAAACCCAGCCGGTCTACGATCCTATTTCGCAGATCGTGTATGCCGCCGGGCGCGAGCAAGTCAGCCATGTCTGGGTGAATGGCCGCTGCCTGATGCGTGAGCGTCAATTATTGACGATGGAAATGGGCGCCTTACTGGATAAAGCCGCCTGGTGGCAGACGCGCATTGCTAGCCAATAGCGCTCAAAAAAAATCGTAGGGTGGCCGCTGGCGCATATTCCATGCGGGTCTGCGGCCTGCCTGCCCCGCAAGCCGCATGCAGATTGCGCCTTGGGCCTATGCCTTTTTAAAATCAGGTATAAGCAGGCTGATCCCGCCTAGCCTAACTCTGCCCTGGCTACCATAGCATCAGCAGCATGGCGTCTAGCATCAGCAAGGCTAGATAAGGGAAAGCCACGGTGGGTTTGGCTGCATTTTTGAGGTACTCCAGCACCAGACCAAGCGCACCGCCGCGTTGCTGTTGCCACTGCGTGTGCAGTTGAAATGCCTGAGGTAGGGCCTGGGCTAGAGCTGCGTCCCGCAGCCAAGTTTCTAGCTGCAAAATGCGCGTGACCAGACGCGCTTGCGAAGTTCTGACGATCGCTTCCTGTAGCCAGAGTATACAAACCAAGGCTGCAGCCAAGTATAAATTCAGAGTCAGCATCAGGCCGAGTGCAAGCAGCAGCACGCAGACCAGTTTAATCAATAAACAGCTGCGCTCCAGTTGCTCACTTTGGCTTTGCAGTAGCAACCACTCCTGGCTGAGCATAGTGCGTTCTAACCCCACTGCGTCAGCATGACGATGTTCGATTTGATCATGCATAGTCGGGACTCCCGATATTTAGTGAAAAAATAAATACGCTACAAAAATAGCGGCCACCACGCCAGCAAAGTCGGCCAGCAAACCCATAGAAATCGCATAGCGGGTCTTGCGTATTCCTACCGATCCGAAATACAGGGCTACGATGTACAGGGTGGTGTCGGCCGAACCTTGGAAAATACACGCTAGCCTACCGACGAAGGAGTCTACGCCATAGGTACGCATGGCATCGACCATCATGGCTTTGGAGCCACTGCCGCTCAAGGGTTTCATCAAAGCAGTCGGCAAGGCTGGCGTAAAATCGGTATTCATACCCAGTTGCACGAACACCCAGTTGAAGCCCGACACGATCAAATCGAGCACGCCAGAATTACGCAGCACACCTATCGCCACCAGCATCCCGACCAGATAAGGAATGATAGTCAACGAGGTTTGCATGCCGCCCTTGGCGCCCTCGATAAAAGCTTCGTACACATTGACACGCTTGTGCAGTGCAGCGAGCATGAAGACCACGATAATCGTGAATAACAAGAGATTACTGCTGAGCTTGGAAAACACTTCAATCTCACTACGACTCATCGTCTGGCTCATAGTCCAGACCAGCGCCACGATCAAGCTGGTGATGCCGCCCAGCCAAGCCAGCACCACTCTGTCGAGCAAATTAATACGCTGTTTGATCGCCACTGCGATCAGGCCGACCACGGTGGCAACATAGGTGGCGATCATGCAGGGGATAAAAATATCCGAAGGGTCGCGCGCGCCCAACACGGCGCGCTGGGCCATGATCGCCAATGGTATCAAGGTCAAGCCGGAGGTGTGCAAGACCAGAAACATGATTTGCGCATCACTGGCCTCTTCCTTATTCGTGTTTAAAGTTTGCAGACTCTCCATCGCCTTCAGCCCAAACGGGGTGGCGGCATTATCGAGTCCCAATAAGTTGGCAGAAAAATTCATCACCATATGTGCATTGGCAGGATGCTGAGCCGGCACACCTGGAAAAATCCGCGCAAAAAATGGCGCAATTATTCTGGCGATAAAATTGATCGCACCCGCCTTCTCGCCGATATTCATGATACCCAACCACAGGGTCATGACGCCGGCCAAAGGCAAAGCGATATCCATCACGCCTACTTTTGCCGACTCAAAAGTGCCGTCGATGATGCGTTTAAAAACCTCAACATCGCCTAACAACAACCACTGCGCTAAGGCCGCAATAAAGCCAATAAAAAAGAAGCCGGTCCAGAGAAAATTAAGTGCCATAGAAATTAATGAAGGACAGCGGAAATGTGTCGAAAAAAAACAGCGTGCGGCAAGCAGTCTGATACTAGCGCATGGCCAAGCAAGGCCATCTAATTACCGACCAAACTGGCGGCGATATTAATGGAGAAACCGAGTATCGCCAAATTGAAAAAGAAACTTAACACCGCATGACCCAACACCGTCTTGCGCATTTGACGCGACATGATGGTCACATCTGAGGTTTGCACCGCCAAAGAGATGGTGAAGGAAAAATACAAAAAGTCCCAATAATCGGGACATGCCTCATCGTCGGGAAAACGCAAAGGCCGCTTATCTTTGGGGGAGCGGTAAAACATTAGCGCGTAGTGAAAGGTAAAAATCGTTGCCAGCAAACACCAGGAGCCAAACACGGTTGCCACGGTTAAGGCATATTTGAGTAAGCGTAGATCCTGCGGCAAACCCTTCATACCGGAGAGTTCAAACACGATCGCGATCAAACTGAGCGCGGCAGACAGCGACATGATCAACAAAACCGCCAGCGCACTGGCATCCTCTTGCTGGGCTAGCTGACGCACGCTGGCCTTATGGTCCTTAAACATCAACCAAGAGATCAAGATCAAATAACACCAGGCCGCCACGTTCCAACATAAAAGCGCGCGCGTGACGCCATCCCATTGCGCCGGCAATAAGAGAAAGGCCAGCAATCCCAAGACCACACTGATACTGAGCCTAGAACGGCTATGAAATAAATTCTTAAAAAAATCCATTAAATGTGTTTTCTTCCAAAAAATACAGCAAGCCAAATGCGTCTGAGTGAGGATTTAGGCAAAATTATTTCCGTTAAGCGCAGCGACTAAGACTTACTTTAATACGGCAAGGCGAGTGCAAGGGTGCTGAGGCGTTTTTGCATAATTCCTAATCGCAACAAAAATAGATGCATGCGCAAGCCAACATCATGACTATTTAGCCAGAGCGTAGTATATAGTAGGAAAACTGTTATTCATCAACAACAAAATCATGGTAATTCCTTGAAAATTTATTACACTAAAAGCAGAAGCACTTGCTTAGTCGTGATTAAGAATCCAGTTAGGATTTTGCTTAAGTTTTAATTTGCCGCCGGGGTCAGTCTATTTTATGAATAAGCGCCACCACTATCTGCCACTGCAAAGCGTTATCGCGGACATGGTCTTGGCCGACAATCTGCTGGATAAACTCGGCCATGTTTTGCTACCCGCTGGCACTTGCTTAACGCCAGCCATGATTGCCTCCATGCACCATCATGATGTACATCAACTCTCGATTTTGATTGACGACACATCTGAACCAGAACCGGATGCTGCGATCAGCTTACAAGTAAAAATGCAGAGACTAGATAGCCTATTCAGACATGCAGAAAAAGATGGCCCTATCGCTAAGCTGCTCGCTTACTTACAAAAATATCGACTAGAGGAGGCGCAATGAGCAGCTCCCTGATTGAAGATTCAGACCAGCAATTGCCTTTAGAGGCTGTGATCAAGCAGATCAAAGACTTGCCGACTTTGCCGGAACTGGCACGCCAGATGTTGTGCAATCTGGATGATGAAGACAGTAGTCTCGACGCCATTTGTGAAAAAGTAGCACAAGACCAGTCACTCGCAGCCAAGACTTTAAAATTAGCCAATTCCTCCTTGTATGGCGCTAACTCGAAAGTGGTTACCTTGCAACAGGCGGTGGCCATGCTCGGCGTCAAAAATGTCAAAAACTTGATACGCATGACCTCGCTGACGAATAGTTTTCCGGTATCGCGCTGCCGCGGTTTTGATTTCAAAGCATTTTGGCGGCATAGCGTCGCCACCGCGATTTGTGCAGAATTGATCTCGCGTACCCTGCACATGAAGCACGATTTCGCATTTACCGCAGGTCTGCTGCACGACATAGGTCGCTTGGTCTTGGTCACCCGCTTTCCCCAGGAATACGCAAGAGTGCTGGATTGCCAGGCGCAAAGAGATTGCCATCTGATCGATGCTGAGCAAGCTATTCTCGGTATTGATCATGTTGCGGCCGGTTTGATACTGGCGGTGCATTGGCAATTTTCGGATGCGATACAAGATGCGATTCGGGGTCATCATGAGCCAGAAAATAAGGAACTCAACTCGGTAGCCGCAATCGTCCATGTGGCCAATGTGATTGCGCATGCGCTGGACCTTAGTCAGACCGAAAAAGAGATGGTGCCCTTGCTGTCTAAAGCCGCTTGGGATACGCTGGCACTGACCGAAGCCGATTATCTGGCTATTTTTCGCGAGACTGAATTGCGTTTTGAGGCGATGGATCAGGTTTTATAAGCGTACAGCTCTGCTGCTTAGCTAGTGTGTAACTGCTCGAGCGCTGCTGATTTTTGCAAACGCCTATTTTTCGATTAACGTATTTGGAAAATCTATTTTGGAACAATTGAAGTATTTTAAGAATGCCGATTACGACATTGATAGCATCCATCTATTTCGCAACATTTCCCCAGAAGATAGGCAACAAATAGCCCACATCATCAAAAACTGCTTTGTGGTCAAAGCAAAAGCCGGGCAGATCGTGTTGGATGCGCATAGCTTTGGCGCCCGCCTCTACATCGTGCTCAGTGGCGCATTAGGAAACACGGCCAGTAATACGACAGCAAGCCCAGACAGCAAAGCTACCGAACATACCAAACACCAGTATCTACCCGGCGAATGTGTAGGTGAAATTTCTGTGCTGGATGAAGAAATTTACTCAAGTAATATTTCAGCCCTGTGCGAGAGTGAATTGCTGGTAGTCGAAGCAGAAACCATGTGGAAGCTGATTGATGAATCGAATGGCGTTGCCAGAAACCTCTTGCAACTACTCTCTTTTCGTATCCGCGCGGCAAATGCGCAAATTCGCAAGCGACAAAAGGTTGGAGAGTTTTATCGCCAGCTTTCTATGGTTGACGGCCTGACTGGCTTGCATAACCGGGCCTGGCTCAATAGCCAATTGCCCATCATGATAGAGAATGCCCACGCGACCGGAGTCCCGCTGAGCATCATCATGGTCGATCTGGATCATTTTAAAAAATTCAATGACACCCACGGTCATGTGATGGGCGACGATGCCTTACAAACCGCAGCAAAAGTGTTGAACGCGGGTTTGCGCCCTAGCGATTTTGCGGCACGTTATGGTGGCGAGGAAATGATCGTTATTCTACCCAACACCAATGAACAATCGGCTTTGATAGTGGCAAATCGGCTATGTGAGCGCCTGCAAAACGCCCGCGTATTTGCCGACTCAACGATCAAATTACCGCATATCACCGCCTCATTTGGTTTGTCCATGCTCAGAGAAGCACAAGATGGTACGGTATTTGTGGCAGCCGCAGACGCGGCGCTGTATCGGGCTAAAGAAGCGGGAAGAAATCAGGTCTCGCTTTAGAATTTATAGCCTAGCCATTAAAACCTGTACATAAAAAACCCGCGCTGCTTTAAGGCAGCGCGGGTTTTTTAATTTTCTAAACCAGCCGAAAAACCTGACTCGGATTTAGAACTTATAACCGACACCAAAGCTGACCGCCAAAGGATCAAATTTCAAATCCTGAGTCTGTCCAGTAGAGAAAGTTGCCTTAGTTTTCAAATAAGTCTTAGTCACACTCAAATCCATAAACCATTTTTCATTAAGTGCAACGGCAACACCAGCTTGCAAAGTCGCGCCCAGTTTATTATCGAGTTTAAACGTTGCCGGCGGACCACCAACATCCAACAATGCAGTCAATTGTGCAGAGCCTGTAGTCTTGGTGAAAACAGCGTAAGTTGCGCCGACACCGACATAAGGACGTAATGTTGCGGTTGGGCTCAGGAAACGATATTGTACCAAGCCTGTGACTGGCAACACTTTAGAACTACCCAGCATCCCCGTGCCTTCAATTGCACCGGCACCGTACAAGTTATGCTCGTAAGGCAAGCCTAAAGGAAGCTCCATAACAATATGATCGGTCAGGCTATAAGTGATGATGAGCACAGGCTCAGTATCGGTACCGACCGCCGCTTTGGTATGAGGCAAGGCCGGAGCCGACAAATCGCCACTCTCAACCTTAGGTGTGATCACGTTCAAACCAGCCTTAACTGTCCATTGGCCTGCGCTTTGCGCCGAGGCGCTAGCCGCTACTGTCATCGCTGCCGCTACTGCCAGCATTTTCACTGCGCTCTGTATATGTAATTTCATTGTGTCTCCAGATTCATTTTAGTATGGCTAACGCCATTTGCAGATACTGTCAGCCTGACTGTTTTGATGAAACAGTCAGGCATCGCTAGTCTCACATCCAGCCTTTGACCACTAGGCGTTCAGTCACATAACGTGCCAATAACAAATAGCCAAACGGAGTAGGATGGACCGAATCGGCGAACTGATAGTGACTTACATCACCAGCCACCAGATTCGCAGCATTGCAAGCGAGCGAACTTTCCAGTGGATTTTTCGCCACACTCAAATCGCAAGCCATGTCTTTCACATTAGTCAGACCATAAGGAGCTGGATTTGTAGCTTGATCATGACTAACCGAGAACACATCGACTAATACAACTTTCGCTTCACTGGCCAGACCTGCATTCAGTTGGTCGTTAAAAGTTTTCACCATCAGATTGATCAAGCCCTGAGTTTCAGCGCTTTGGCTAAGACCATTTGGCGTGGTTCCCAGATCAGGCAGGTTATTGACGACTACGCGAGTAGCGCCATTGGCGATAATTTGCGTCTTGACTAAAGCGACCAGCTCGGCACCGGCAACCCCCATCGCCACGACGGCTGCTGGTCCATTTGCTTTCGCGTAATCGGAACCCGCTGTGGTAGCTGCAGCTTTTGCAGTAACCACCATAGGACCGTACACAGCTGGGCTTGCGACCGAAGAATTTCCCGCTTGGATTGCGGCAGCGCCAACAGCAGCGCCAACTACACTCTCATCGGTGTGACCTGCACGTGCACTTTCGGTCGCCATAGCGATACCGATTGCTTGTGCCGCCGTAGCTGGACTCGTCGCGCCAGAGGCCAACAAACCAACCAAGGTGCTCGCAAATTTGTCTTGACCTGTTTTAGTTGCACCAGCAGATAGCGTTCCCAACTGCATCAGGGCATCATTACCACCGGCCATCACGAACACCAGCTCATCACCTTTAAATTTACCACCGACTGCGGCCAGGTGATTTTTAATCTGGGTGGCAACTGGTACAGTCAAGGCACCTAAATCCGAGCCCGTCAGTGCATTACCTGGACCGACTGGATTAGTTACACGTGCGCCGCCTTGTCCATAGCCATAGCAGCCAGGATTATTTACCACCGGCACAGATAAACCTTTGGCAGCATTACCATTCAAACCCGTCATTGCCGGACATGGTGCCGGCAAATTCAACTGCGCAGCCATCAACTCAGTCCAGTTTTTCCCTGTCAAAGCGGGATTAGTCGCAACGCTATTGCCATTAATATTAAATTTTCCGCCCTTGAGTGCCAGAACCGTGCCGACTGCATAGGTGCCGACGTCAGAGAGGCTATCGCCAAAAGACACTTGCGCGCTGTATTTAAATTTTGGAGTTTGATCTCCCGCGCTATTGGTACTACCGCCGCAGCCAGCTAATACTGCAACTGCAGTTAAAAGTGCCAAGGTAAATTTGGTTTGACGCATTTTGTCTCCGATGAATTAATTTTATGTAAGTCAATAACTTTCCCGCACCACTAAAATTAATGGAACGAGCGTACTAAAAACTTATAGAAGAGTATCGCACCCAGCTGGAAAGCCTGAATACAGAAAAATACTATTTAGAGTATTTATTCTAACAAAAAAGAGACATTTTCAAAAATATCTCAGAAGCATCTTTACCAAACATAAAAAATGCCCTTATTTAAAGGGCATTTTGAGCTTTTAAATTGACTCAGCTTTGATATTTTCGTCTGGCGACTTTGGCTTTTTGGAGAAATACCTCTGAGCGTTTCGGCCCCAATGATCCAGATAGGTGTACACAATAGGCACCACCAATAAAGTGAGCATGGTCGAAGTAATGATACCGCCTATCACGGCTCGTCCCATAGGCGCTTGGGACTCGGCGCCTTCGCTCATGCCTATCGCCATCGGCAACATGCCAAAGATCATCGCCAGTGTGGTCATCATGATGGGGCGTAGACGTACCTGCCCGGCGGCCAGTATCGCATCATGTTGTGACATGCCATGGCGCTGCGCCTGATTGATAAAATCCACCAGCAAGATCCCGTTTTTTGTCACCAGTCCCATCAGCATAATAAAGCCGATAATCGAAAACATATTTAAAGTGCTGCCCGTGACCAGCAAGGCAAGCAACACCCCTATCAAGGAAAACGGCAACGCCGTCATGATCGCAAGCGGCTGCAAAAAACTACCAAATTGCGAGGCGAGTATCAGGTAAATAAAAATCACCGCGATACCCAAAGCTGCCAGCGCCGATTTGAAAGACTCTTGCATTTCCTGAGTTTGCCCACCTATATCAAAGCGATAACCAGGCGGCAATTCTATGGTTTTTACCAGCTTCTGAACTTCGTTGCCGACGTCTCCGCTAGGGCGTCCCTCAACGTTGGCGTAAATGGCAGCACGTCGCTGTAAATTCTGACGCTTGATCACACGTGGACTGGTGCTGGTAACAAACTCGACCACCTGCCGCAAGGGCACCATCACCGGCTTACCAATGGCATCAAGACGACTACTCGCCAAGGATAAATCGCCTAAGTCAGAAATTTTCTGCCGTCCAGATTTAGGTAATTGCACGTTAATTTCGTAATTTTGTCCATCTGGCGCCTGCCATTGCCCTATGGTGTCACCGGCAACAAAAGGCCGCAGTGCCGAGCCGATTTGCTGCACCGATAAACCCAAATCATTGGCAAGCTCATTATTTACTTTTACCAAAACGGTAGGATTGGCCCCCGTCAAACTACTCTCTAAGTCAGCGATGCCTTTAATCGCGCCGACCTTGCGCATGACTTCAGCAATCACCTCCTGTAATTTATCCGCATCTGGCCCCAAAATAGCGATATAAATTGGTTTATCAAAACCTACCCCCACCTCTATCCCGGGTATAGTCTGCAAACGCTCGCGTATTTGCGATTCCAATTGTTTTTGCGACTTTCTATGCATGGCACTAGGGCGATGTAGCTTGATATTGATTTGTGCCGTATTCCTTTCATTCTCTATGCCTATGCTGGTATTGAGTGTGATTATCTCTGGCATCTTTTTCAAAATATCTTCGACCTGACGCGTTTTTTCATCGGTGTAATGCAAACTCGAACCTACCGGTGTTTTTAGATTTAACATGATCTGACTCTCGTCGGACTCAGGTATAAATTCTGCGCCTATCAATGGCAGCAAAAAGAAACTACCTATGAATAGTGCAAACGCCAGAGTCAGAGTAGTTTTACGTTTGCGCAATACCATTTCCAGCAAACGTCCATACACTGCGTGCAGCCACTCTATGCCATGTTCAATTTTTTCCATCATGCGTCCCAGTATCGGCAAGCGTTGAAACCGGTTTTCACTAGGGTCATGCCAGACTGAAGACAACATAGGGTCTAGGGTAAAACTAACAAAAAGAGAAACTAACACCGCCACCGAGACAGTAATCCCGAACTGGAAAAAAAATTGTCCTATCATGCCCTTCATGAATGCCACAGGGATAAATACGGCGACGATCGCAAATGTGGTCGCCATCACTGCCAAACCTATTTCATTGGTACCGTCTTCGGCTGCCTGCCGGTGATTTTTCCCCATACCCAGATGCCGCACTATATTTTCGCGCACCACGATGGCATCATCGATTAGCAAGCCTATGCATAAAGAGAGCGCCATCATGGTCAATAGATTAAGGGTAAAACCAAAGACCTTCAAAGCGATGAAGGTCGCGATCACCGAGATCGGCAAAGTCAGGCCGGTAATAATCGTACTGCGCCATGAATGCAAAAATAAAAATACAATCAGTACCGTCAATACGGCACCTTCGAGTATGGTTTCTTTCACGCCATTGAGTGCTTGCCGTATATAGTCGGCATTATTTTCACTGACACTAATCACCACATCTTTTGGTAAGCGCGTCTTTAAATCAGCGATAGCGGCAATCACACCGTCGCCCACCTCAACGATATTGGCATCCTGTATTTTTGAAACTGCCACAGCGATGGCGCGTTCTCCGTTCAAGCGAGAAATCGAAAACTCTTCCCTTTCGCCATCCATCACGTCGGCGACTTGTTCCAGGTAGACCGGAGTGCCAGCACGCCGTGCTACGATGATTTTATTAAAGCCACGGGCATCCTGAATTTTCGCCTCAAGACGCACTAATTGATCTTGAGAGCCAAGCGTGATCAGACCAGCAGGCATGTTTTGGTTAGTCGCCTGGATCGCGCTCAAAACTTCGTTTACGCCCACATTATTGGCCGCCATCCGGTCTGGATTGAGCTTAATCTGAACCTGGCGCACCACCGCACCACGTACATCAACGCGCCCGACTCCAGGCACACTCTGGAATTTTTTGGCGATAATCTGATCGGTTAAACTCGATAATTCGCGCAGGCTCAGTTGCTTAGAACTAATTGCCATCTGCACTACCGGTCTATCGTTACCGTCTTGTCCGCCACGGATGATAAACGGGTCTTTCACATCCTTAGGAAAACTCGGACGTATCTGCGCGACCTTATCGCGCACTTCCTGCAATACGCGATCAGCATTGACTGACAACTGAAACTCTATCCATATCCCAGCCCGCCCTTCATACGAGCTTGCCATGATACGTTTCACGCCGCTAATCGTATTGACGACGTTCTCGACTGGCTTGGTGATATCGTTCTCGACGATTTCTGGTGAGGCGCCTGGATACAGTACCTCCATCCACACCCCAGGTGCCTGCACATTCGGCATCTGCTCCAAGCCTAGACCTTGATAGGAAAACACGCCCAACACCAGTAGTGCCACCATCATCATGGTCGCAAACACAGGATTTTGAATACTGACTTTAGTGACCCACATGATTAACCTTTTAGCGTCGTTGCTGTGGACTTAGTGGGCATACTGGGCATAGACGCATCCGATTTAGCCTCCACTTTAGGTAGGCTTACTTTACTACCCGGTTTAATCGCATCCAATTTGGCAGAGATCACAATCGCACCCGGCGCTAAACCGCTTAACACTTGCACCAGGCCCTCATCTTCATTGCGCACACCTAGCTTAACTGTCTGGACCTGCACCACGTTATTCACCAAGGTGTAGACCACGTCTTTGCCATTTTGCTGACGCAATGCGACTAGTGGTATCACAGGCATAGCCAACGATTTTTCGAGTAGTAAACTACCCTTGGCGAACATACCTGCCTTTAAAGCCGCATCGGCGTTATTCACCGCTGCATACACCAGCATAGAACGCGAGCCCGATTCGGCCGCAGGATTAATTCTAGTTACTTGGCCACTAAAACTACGCGTGCCAAAACCATCTACCTTGAAATTGAGCAACTGGCCAATTTTAATTCGCGGAATTTCAGACGCAGGAACTGGCATTTCCAGGATCAATTGTGACAAGTTAACGATAGCAAATAGCGGACTGTCCAGTGACACCTTGTCGCCGGCCTGTACATGCCGCTTACTGACAATGCCATCAATGGGTGCTTTCACTTCGGTGTCGGCCAGTGCCAATTGTGCGACCTGACGTTGTGCCATGGCCGATTTGAGACTCGCTTGCGCCAGTTCCACACTATTATTCGTCACGTCAAAGGCATTTTGAGAAATGTACTTTTGCTGGAGCAGACTTTCATTCGAATTGCGATTTTTATTCGCCATCGCCAACTTAGCCTGCGCCTCATC
This sequence comes from Undibacterium parvum, assembly GCF_003955735.1. Taxonomy (NCBI): domain Bacteria; kingdom Pseudomonadati; phylum Pseudomonadota; class Betaproteobacteria; order Burkholderiales; family Oxalobacteraceae; genus Neoundibacterium; species Neoundibacterium parvum. The sequence goes on from NZ_CP034464.1 coordinate 629,154, forward strand.
GACACTGGCGTCTTGCGTGATCAATCGTGCACGTAAATCAGCAGCATCAAAGCGCGTCAAGACCTGCCCCTTAGTCACCGCCATTCCCTCTTGCACTAGGGTCTCGCGTACTTCTGCGCCCACTTTGGCACGCACCGTGACCTGATTAAGAGGCACCAAGGATCCAGAAATCGCCAGACTGGTATTCAAATCACGGATTTCAGATTTGAGTACATCGATCGCTGCCAATTCAAACACGAGCTTAGTCTTGCTGTCTTTGTCTGCATGCTCTTGCGCATCGGCACTGGATTTTTTTGCATAGATTAAATAAGCTGTGCCAGCAATGAGAATGACTAACAAGCCCAATAAGGGCAGCCGCCAGCGTTGTAGAAAGGAAGAGGCAGTAAGGCGGCCAGTTGTGTGCATAATTTTCTTTGTCATTGGTGAGGGTGCCATCGAGGGCCTTGCTTAATGCTTGCCAAAAAATAGCAGCAAAGTCTGAATTTTTATTCTTGAGATTTTCTTTTGTAGACTCTGACCGGGCAAATGAGAAGAAGTTCTCAAAACGCTATCATTTACGCTACTTTAAATTAATTTTTACAAAACTGCACTACGATGCGCTTAAATGACTAAGGAGAGACTGTGCCCTCCTTTTAAATTGCCAAAGCCCACGCTCAATTTCAAGAACTCAATTTGCCAGCCTATCCATGTTCTTAATGCGCTGATCCACAGAAAATCTGCCAGGTCCCACCATGATCAAAACCAGCAAGAGCAAGCCCCAATAAAAATGATCATTGATGGCAGCAGGACATTCAAACTGCCACAACTGAGGGTAAGAAATCACCGCCATGGCATTGACGGCAAACAGGCCCAAGGCCGCTGGGCGGGAAAAGACACCAACGATCAGCAAGAGCGGAAAGAATAGCTCGCCACCTGCACCCATTACCGCGGCCAACTCGGGCGACAAAAGCGGTACCATGTATTCTTCTCGAAACAAAGAAAGAGTCGATTCCCAGTCCGCAAGTTTGATCCAGCCCGCCTTCAGAAACTGCCACGCCACGAAAATACGCAAGGCCAAGGCTAATACCGAGACGCCCCACTCTTCCAGCAAAGAATCAAAACGCATACTTAAACGATGTAGCTGCAAAAAGTAGTTCATAGTATTTTCCAAATTTATTGTTGACTACTTTAAGTCGAAACAGCCAGCATTTACTTACATTGTTGAGCGCGATTGTTGCAACAGCCTAGACAGAATACGCTGAAAATGCGGAGGCCGAAAACCATAGATTGAGTTGCGTCGCAATATCAAACTGCGCGTCCTGCTCCATCGCCAATTCCAGCGCCAGCTCTATGGTATTTCCTTGAGCCAATGCCTGCAATGCCAGATAGGCTGCGTGGTCCAGAGCATGCACCTGGACCCGCCACTCATTGCGAGTGACCAGCGCAAAATTTTTGCTATTCAATTCCCTAGGCAAGCTCAGCGCTGAGCCTGGCTGATGCGCCAGCCATACATCCACACTGGAGCTCGCAGATTGATGCAATTGCGTGGCAGGATGCAGATCAAGCCTAGCGCTTTGCAAATCCTGGCCAGCACCTGCCAACAACGATCCCAGACTCAGCACATCGGCATCGGCGGCGTAATAAGCGCGGTGCACCTGCCACTCCAAAGCGGCGACATCAGAAAAATACGGATACGCCGCGGTCATACTAGAGGCGCTTAAAAAGCGCGGCAGATCGGCTCCGAAATAATTTAAATCCCCGCAAGCTGAGGGAAAGGTGATCCCGTAGGCGCGCGCCATTTGCTCAAAAAAATCTTGTCCGACTAATTGCTGCAGTACCGGATAAGCATTTACCAGAGCTTGGCTCCAGATTGCATTCAAATTTCCCCGGTAAAAAGCCAAGCGTCCTTCGCGCTGAGACGCATCATTAGAAAATAAGTCTAAGGCGGAGTGAGTATTTGAAATATCCAACAGCGCCGCGGCAAACAAGGACTGCGCGGTCTCCAAGTCAGTCGTGCTGTCCTCATCCATGTTCGCCTGGTTAGTCGGGTTAGCCATTTAGGGCCCGTTCTAGTACGCGACACTGCTCGGCCTTATTCGCCTCCGCCAGCAAAACATCGAGCTCAGGGATATCGGTATCCCATTCGATTAAGGTCGGAATTTCCGCGCCAAACAAGCTGCAAGCATCTTGATACAAAGCCCACACGGGAGCGGCGATCTGGCTACCATGATGATCGACCACGCACTCTGGCGTCAGTAAATGGCCAGCTAGATGGATTTCACCTATGCTGCTGGCCGGAAGCTGACTAAAGCACTGCAATGCCGCATGTGCATCCTCAGCGTGATTACATTGATTCACATACAAATTATTCACATCGAGCAAAATACCGCAGCCGGTTTTTTTAGCTAATTGCACCAAAAATTCAGACTCTGAAAATTCATCTCCGGCAAACCGCAGATAAGTTGAGACGTTTTCAATTAAAACCTGGCGTTTCAGTATCTCTTGGAGCTGAGTCACTCTGCTGACAAGCAGATCAAAAGCCGCGCGTGTCAAAGGCATAGGGAGTAAATCATTCATCTGGCGGCCAGCAACACTGCCCCAGCACAGATGCTCAGACACGAGGCCAGGCTCGATTCTTTGCACCAGACGCTGCAATTTTTCTAGGTGTTGGCTTGAATAGCCGCGCTGAGAACCGAGGCCAAGGCCGACCCCATGTAAACTAATCGGATAGTCGCGCCGCAATTGATGTAAGACATGCAAATCATAACCACCAGCACCAAAATAATTTTCGGAATGAACTTCTAACCAGTCTATCGCCACTGGTGCTTTCAGAAAATCCGGGTAATGCTGACTACGCAAACCGACGCCATTGCCCGACAAGGCGGCGGCGGGTTTGCGTAGCTTATCTGTAGAAATCGGGATATCCACAAATAATGATCTTTGCTGTAAAGCTAAAAAATTTAAGCTTTAGGTGCTTCGAGCTTGCCGCCCATTTTTTCACAAGTACCGGCAGGTACTTTTTTCCATTCATTCGCATCCATATCTTTTTTGCCCTGACCTGCGCATGAATGTGTACCATTTTTTGTTGCACAATCATTTTGTCCTGCCTTGGCCACACCAAAACATTTTTCAGTTTTTGCGCCATCAGCGGCCATTGCCATAGAAGAGCCCATCAAACCAGCCAATGCCACTGCGATCAATGCTTTGTTACTCATGTCCATCTCCTTGAATTTAAAAAGTACCATCCCTTAAGCGGGTCTATCATTGCGACTACAGAGAATAGTCGATCAAAGCGAAAATACCTTACACCTATTTTTAAAAAATTTCGGCAAGCCAAATAAAATTTCTTAAAATATAAGCCTTAGAACTTTAACATGGAATTGTCTACGCTATAAAAAGCCTAAATGGTGTATGCTCTTCGCCCCAAGAACTTCAACCCAAAAACGGACCATTTATGCAACAAGTTTCTTTTACCCTAGACGGTGAATACGTAGAACTGAACCAACTATTGAAATTGGCGGGTTTGTGCGATAGCGGTGGTGCCGGCAAGATGCTGGTCGCCAAGGGCGTCGTCAAGGTCGATGGTAAACTAGAACTGCGCAAGACCGCCAAGATTCGCCATGGTCAATTGGTGACACTAGGCGACGTCGCGATCAAGGTCAAAGCCGCCTGATTAGATGCAATTAAGCCGATTGCGTCAGCGAGGGAGCAACTTCATCGCTAAGGTTTAGCATGAAGCGCGCGAGCATATTGTCCATGCTATCGACATGGTGCTCGAACCAGTGTGGTAATTCCTCAGCTAAGCGTGCGCCTAGTTCGGTATCACCCGCGGCGACGCTGCGGCGCACTTCCTGCATCAATTCGAGTACCGCGTCATGCTCTTTTTGATGGCAGCCTAAAGGCGGGAAGCTGTGTTCGCGCATCCAGAGGTTTTCTTGTTCAAAATGCTGTTCGGTATGTACGATCAAGGCATCTAAACTTTGCAAAAAACTCTCGTCATCAGCCAGCGCTAGCGCGGCACATAAACTGACAAATTCCTGATGGGTTTCATCCATAGGTTCAAATTTCGAGACCAGTCGATCCGACCATCCCCACGCAGCTGTTGTCATCATTTTCCTTTTTTTTGCAAATTATTTACTAAGACGAATTATCCACTAATGTGCCTGGCAAAGTTTGCGCAAGCTCAGAATTTACTAACGGTGCATGGACTCAGCCTTAGTTTTGTAGACAAAAAAATAGCGCTGACTTAGCAGCGCTATTTTGGATGATAGGTATTTAACAAATACAGTGCGGGCGATTCAGGCAGAAGTATTAATATTTTGCCCAAGATGCGCAGGTAAATTTGGTGTAGTCGGTGCCGGCGGGATCGCCTCTATCAGAGCTGTGGCGCTCTCGGTGCCAAAATCGATGGCCTTTTTCAGGACCGCCAGACTCACAGCTTGGCTAGTACCGACATCGGCCAGGGTTGATGCTACATTTGCAATACCGTTAACGTCCATGACAATTCCCCTTATCCTCTAACTACTAAGGGTAACGGCAGGCGCGCTTGCATACTTTAGGTTTTTTAAGCACGAATCGCAAATAAATCGTTTTGCATGGCATGGTTTAGCCATTCCAACACCATTGCGGGCTGATTCAAGTCTAGCCAAATCACGCCCGCTGGCAAGTCTTCTGGCGCCGCCACATCGGAGGCGACCGCGACGATATGCTTATCTTCGCGGTAGATGGCAGGCTTACCAATGGAGGGTCTATGAATCTCAAGTTTGGCGATAGGCTCCCACTTAAAACCTTCCACCAGGATTAGATCGGAGGGTGCCAGACGGCATAATAATTCGGACAAAGTTGGCTCGGGAGCATCGCGCAACTCATGCACCAGCGCGTAACGATACGGCGAGGCCAATAAAATTTCTGCCGCGCCAGCGCGTCTGAGTCTAGCGCTGTCTTTGTGTGCTGGCTCGAGAATAATATCGTGATGACTATGCTTGAGCACGTTCACCCGCTTGCCTTGTGCCGCTAAGTGCGAGACCAGATATTCGAGCAAGGTGGTCTTACCGCTGCCGGACCATCCCACTACGCCTAGCAATTGTGTTCCGAGTTCCATATTTAATCATCAAAAAGCAGGTAATCAGGGGAGTATAACTAAAAACCACCCCAATTGCGCACATCCTGATTGCGCACTCTCACAATACCCCTATGAGTATAGTAGGAGTGCGAAACCCGGCTGGCGCTTAACCGCTATTTCTTAAGCCTGCCGCGATCCCATTGATAGATAAATGGATACCACGCCGTACTCGCTCATCCGGATCGCCCTGACGATAGCGCTCCAGCAACTCCACCTGCACGTGATTAAGTGGCGACAAGTAAGGGAAACGGTTACTGATCGAGCGTTTTAGCAATGGGTTAGCCGCCAATAATTCGTCCTGGCCGGAAATAAGCTTCAACACTTCGATCGTGGCCGCATGTTCGGCCTGCAATCTAGGAAAAATGCTGTCGCGCAAGGCCTGATCCTTGACCAGTTGCGCATAGCGGCTGGCGATCCCGATATCGCTCTTGGCCAAGACCATTTCCATGTTCGACAAAACCGTAGAAAAGAACGACCATTCCTTAAACATAGACTGCAAATTCTGCAAGCCAGTCTCCGGATGTGCCTTCAGATAGCTTTGCACTGCAGTACCAAAACCAAACCAACCCGGCAACATCAGGCGGCATTGCGACCAGCTAAATACCCAGGGAATTGCGCGCAGATCTTCGATCGCGGTGGATTTTTTGCGTGAGGCAGGGCGGCTGCCGATATTCAGACCTGCGATTTCTGAAATTACGGTCGATTCCCAGAAATACTGTTCAAAACCTTCGGTCTCATAGACCAGATGGCGATAAGCGCGGAAGGCGTGATCGGACAATTCTTCCATCGCCGACAAAAACTCTGGCCTTGGTGCAGCTTCAGTGTGCGAGAGCAAACTCGCCTCCATGGTGGCGGCCGCCAACACTTCCAAATTGCGCCGACCCACTTCCGGATTACCGTATTTGGCGGTAATCACTTCGCCCTGTTCGGTCAGGCGAATTTGTCCCTGCACCGCACCGGCCGGTTGCGCCAGGATAGCCTGAAAACTTGGTCCGCCGCCACGACCGACAGAACCACCACGGCCATGAAACAGACGCAAACGTAGCTGATGTTTTTCAAATACTTTGACCAAATCGAGTTCAGCTTTAAATAGCTCCCAACCCGAGGTCAGGAAACCGCCATCTTTATTACTGTCTGAATAGCCCAGCATGACTTCTTGTGCCATACCGCGACTGGCCAGCAGGCGTGCATAGGCGGGGATAGCGAACAAGCGATCCATAGACGGGGCGCTATTTTGCAAATCGCCGATAGTCTCAAACAATGGAATGATGTTGACGTCGAGCCGTGCCTGATCCGGATGCAACAAACCCGATTCTTTCAGCAATAAAGCCAGCTCCAGCATGTCGGAGACGCCATCGGTTTTGGAGATGATGCAGTTAGGTACTGCGCCCATGCCATAACGCTGCTTGGCGGTACAGGCGGCGCGATAAATCGCCAGCTCAGACTGGGTTTCTTCGGAATAGCTCAGATACGGCGAAGCCAGTGGACGCGATGAACTGATTTCAGCGATCAGGACGGCAATCCGCCCTTCTTCATCGAGCTCCAGATAACGCATCTCGGGGTTTGCTGCTTGTAAGAGTTCAGCCACCACACGCTCATGCACATCCGAATTCTGACGCAGATCCAGCGGTGCCAGATAAAAGCCAAACACGCTCACCGCACGTCGCAAATGGCGCAAACGACCACGCGCCAAAGCTGCTGACCCATTTGCCATCAGCGATTGATGGACAGTGTCAAGATCGGCCGCCAGTTGTTCGGCATTGACGTAAGCTTGCGCCAGACCACTGGCCGGAATCGCCGGTACCAGACCCAATAATTGGCTATAGGTGGCTGCCAGTCGCGCATACATGCCGCTAATCGCCAGGCGATACGGCTCATCCGAGCGGTGCGGCGAATGATCGGGGGAGCGCTCCGCCAATGCCTGTAATTCTGGTGAGACCTGCACCAGCAAACTAGCCATAGACAATTGCGAACCCAGAGTATGCAACTCATCGAGATAAAATTTGAGCGCGCGCGTTGCTTGCATCGCCAGGGTTTTTTCCAGCACTTCAGCGGTAACAAAAGGATTACCGTCACGGTCGCCGCCTATCCAGCTACCCATCTTCATGAAGCTAGGCAATTCCACAGTCTTATGCGCTGCATCTTTGCTGGCCAATAAATCTTCCAGACCTGCGTACAACTGCGGCAGTTCGCGCAAGAAGGTGTAATCGTAAAAACTCAGACCGTTTTCCACCTCATCGAGCACCGAGAGTTTCGAGGTGCGCAACATGCGGGTCTGCCATAAAGTCAGCACGGCGCGCCCTACCGCCTCTTCATTGGCACTAGACTCTTCCGGGGTCAACTGCATACGATCGCGCTCGTCCAGCAGACGGGTAATCGCCATCTGGCAATTGAGTATGCTCTTACGCTGCACTTCGGTAGGGTGCGCGGTCAGGACTGGACTCACTTCGGCAGTTTGGAAAAATTCTAGTAATTGCGCGGTGCTGTGGCCATTCTCATACAGCGCCTCTATGGTGTGCGCCAGGCTACCACGACGGGTAGCGGAACCAGCGATCAGATGGGCACGGGTACGGCGCACATGATGCTGATCTTCGGCCAGATTCACCAGATGCGAAAAATAACTGAAGGCCCGTATCACCTGAGTGGTCTGGTCATTGGTCAGGCTGTCGAGCGTGCTTTCCAGCTCGCTGCGCGCAGCCGGATCGGCATCGCGCCGAAAGCGTATCGAATTTTGGCGTACCGTTTCGATTAATTCAAAAATTTCGTCGCCATGCTGATTGCGCACGGTGTCGCCCAAGATGCGGCCGAGACGGCGAATATCTTCGCGCAGGCTATGGTCTTTGTCGTCTTCAGAGAGATCAACTTTAGTCGGGAATGGAGTATTCATACTTGAGAAGTTTACGGTACTGAAAAAAACATGAGATGAAAAATTTTGTCCGGGCGATGAAACCTATTGCGTTGCAGCATTTTGTAATTCCAGCGTATTCATCGGCCAGACTAAGCGAACAGTTTGACGGCTTGCTTACATGGGCTTGTCACTGTAATTGTTTGTTGATCTGCGTTGTTTTATCGCGACGTCGTATCGCCTGCAGCAAGCCACGGGTAGAACTATCGTAATCCTCCTTGACCGCATCCGGATCAAGACTGATCAATTGCTGCGCCAGCGATTTACCCAGTTCTACGCCCCACTGATCGAAAGCATTGATGTCCCAGATCACCGATTGCACAAATACTTTATGCTCGTACAGAGCGATCATGGCACCGAGCGAACGTGGCGTCAGGGAATCGAGTAGCAGGGTCGAGGTTGGACGATTGCCTTCAAACACGCGTGGCGCCAGCATTTTTTCCGGTAAATCACCCAGTTCGGCACGCACTTCTTGCATGCTCTTGCCCAAGGCCATGGCTTTTGACTGGGCGAAGCAATTGGCCAGCAAGGCCTTGTTGTGCCCAGGCAGACCAGCATCGTCTTCGGCCACCACAATAAAATCGGTAGGGATAATCGTCGCGCCCTGATGCAGTAACTGAAAGTAAGCATGCTGACCATTAGTACCGGCCTCGCCAAACAAGATAGGCGAGGTGGTGTAATCGACGCGCTGACCTTCCCGTGTGACGGACTTGCCGTTACTTTCCATTTCCAGCTGTTGCAGATAAGCCGGCACCCGTGTCATGCGTTGGTGGTAAGGCGCAATCGACAGAGCTTGCAGGCCGAGGAAGTTGATATTCCAGACCCCGATCAAGGCCATCAACACTGGCAGATTTTGCTCCAGCGGCGCTTGCGCGAAATGCAGATCCATCTCGTGCGCACCGGCCAGCATTTCTTCGAATTTATCCATGCCCACATACAGGGCAATCGAGAGACCGATCGCGCTCCACATCGAGTAACGTCCGCCAGCCCAATTCCAGAACGGGAACACGTTTTCCGGTGCGATACCAAATTCGGCCGCGGCTTCTACGTTGGTACTGAGTGCCACAAAATGCTGACGGATCTGTTCGGCCGGGCAGCCATGCGCCAGCATCCACTCGCGTGCGGTGCGCGCGTTGGTCAGCGTCTCCATGGTGACAAAGGTTTTCGATGCCACCACAAACAAGGTGGTCTCAGGATCGGCATTGGCCAGCGCATCGGCCACGTGGCGACCATCGACATTCGAGACGAAGTGCAGAGACAGATTTTTTTGCGACCAGGGTGCTAAGGCGATGCACGCCATTTGCGGGCCCAGATCAGAGCCACCGATACCGATATTAACGATAGTGCGGATAGACTTGCCGGTGTAACCCAGCCAGCGCCCTTCGCGCACCGCATCGCTAAAGCTGCGCATCTGCGCCAAGACTTTATGCACATCGGCGGCGATGTTTTCGCCATTCAAATTAAACGTTTCACCTCGCGGCAGGCGCAACACGGTATGCAAAACTGCGCGATTTTCGGTGTGATTAATGGCTTCGCCACGCAACATGGCATCACGGCGCGACTCAACTTCTTGCTGTCTGGCCAGCGCCAGCAAATTGAGCTTGGCGGTGGTATCAATTCTTTGTTTCGAGTAATCGAGCAACATGCCACAAGCGGATGCCGAAAAATGCGTAAAGCGTTGCGGATCGGCTTGAAACAAGTCCTTCAGACTTGGCATATTGTTGGCGCGCTGCTGCAACAGGCACCATAAAGGAGTACGGGAAACAGAAATTGCCATGATGTCTTTATGCTTAAATAAATTAACTGGAGAATTACCTGAAAATGCGCTAGCTACTATGAGTCTTAGGGGGAGTATCGCGTATCGCAGGGCGATTGCGCACGTATCTATTGCGCAAACTGACCTGACTTAGTCATACCCTCCCCTAGTATCTTATTTTGCTGCAGCCGCTGCCTGAGCTGCCAGCGCGCCTATCGCAGCCCAGTCCTTAGCTGCGATCAAGCTAGCTGGACACATCCATGAACCGCCTACACACAGCACATTGGATTGCTGCAGCAGTTGCGGCATGGCTTCTACGGTGACGCCACCGGTCAGGCAAAAACGCACATCGGGAAATGGCCCGCCCAGGGCTTTGGCCATCTTGATGCCGCCCACTATGTCAGACGGAAACAACTTAACCACATCAAAACCATGCTCCAGCGCCAGCATTAAATCGCTAGCACCACCGACGCCAGGAAAATACGGTAAGCCAGACTCAGCGGCCGCTTTTGCCAACACGGGTGTGATACCAGGACTAATCCCGAAAGCCGCGCCAGTTTCTTTGACTGCATCCAACTGTGCAGGCGTCAAGATAGTGCCTGCGCCCACCGTCACACCCGGGCAGGCCTTGACCACTTCACGCAAGACGTTCATGGCGTTAGGGGTACGCAGAGTAATCTCTACCGCCGGCAAGCCATGCTCGGCCAGCGTTGTCACGCAGCGTATCGCCTGCTCTACATCATCAGTCACCAAGATAGGCAAGACGCGCAGTTGGGCCAGTTGGGCAATGATGCTCCGTTTGCTAGGATTCATGTTGTTCTCTTATCTAAAATTAGGGTAGGCCAGCTTACTTAACTCAATAATTAATTGGTAAATCAATCAATCAATCAATCAATCAATCAATCAATCAATCAATAAACAAAGTCGATGCACCTTTTTCTGGCGCCGTTACGACCCGTCTTTGTGCCACGAACAAATCACGTCCATAGCCATGCGAAGAGTCGCTACTCAAAGTACGCACAGCACGACTATTCCACTCATCCTCAGCCACCAAGGCGCGTAATTCACCGGTGTGGACATTGAGCTCGATCAGGTCGCCTTCCTGCACCTTGCCCAGTGGCCCGCCTTGTGCCACTTCTGGACTGACATGCAGTGCCGCCGGGATTTTGCCAGAGGCACCCGACATACGCCCATCGGTCACCAGCGCAACTTTATAGCCAGCCGACATCAGGCTACCCAATACCGGCGTAAAGTGATGCAGTTCGGGCATGCCATTGGCTTGCGGGCCCTGGAAAATCACCACGGCCACGAAATCCATATTCAATTGCCCGGCCTTGTAGGCATTCACCAGCGCGTCTTGAGAATCAAACACTTTGGCCGGCGCGCGTACTATCCACGCCTCTTCCGGCACGGCAGACGCTTTGACGATGGCGCGCCCCAAATTACCTTGCAGCAGACGCAAACCACCAGTAGTCGCAAACGGATCATTGACATTACGTACCACGCTGGTATCGGTAGACAGCGCTGGCAGCGCTTGCCATCTGACTTTTTCGCCCTCCAACACCGGCTTGGTGGTGTGTGAGTTCAAGCCCTGGTCGCCAAACACCGTCATCACATCGGCGTGCATCAAACCGGCCGAGAGTAATTCGCGGATCACAAAAGTGGGGCCGCCAGCATCTTCAAAGGCATTCACATCGGCAGTGCCATTTGGATACACGCGAGTCAAGAGAGGGATAATCGAGGAGAGCTCATCGAAATCGGCCCAATCGATCAAAATACCGGCAGCGCGCGCTACCGCAATCCAATGAATGGTGTGATTAGTCGAGCCACCAGTGGCCAACAAAGCGATGACGGCATTAACGATACATTTTTCATCGACCAGTTGGCCGATAGGACGGTAGTTGCCACTCTGTTCGGTCAACTGCAACACGCGCTCTACCGCGGTATCGGTCAAGGCAGCACGTAAAGGATCGGCAGGATGAACGAAAGCGGCGCCCGGCATATGTAAGCCCATCGCTTCTAACAACATCTGATTACTATTGGCGGTGCCGTAAAAAGTACAGGTGCCAGCGCTGTGATAGGCCGCACTTTCGGCTGCCAGTAATTCATCTTTAGTCGCCTTGCCTTGGGCATAGCGTTCACGTACCGCGGCTTTTTCTTTATTCGACAAGCCCGAGCCCATAGGTCCGGCCGGCACAAAAATAGTTGGCAAGTGACCAAATGCCAAAGCGCCTATCAACAGGCCAGGCACGATCTTGTCGCAAATCCCCAGGCATAAGGTGGCATCGAAAGCATCGTGCGAAAGCGCGATTGCAGTCGCCTGGGCAATCACGTCGCGTGAAAACAGCGACAACTCCATCCCAGGACGCCCTTGAGTGACACCATCGCACATGGCTGGTACACCGCCCGCCACCTGCGCGGTGGCATTAAAGCGCAGCGCTGTTTGCTTAATTTGATCCGGATAAGTGGCATAAGGCTGATGCGCCGATAGCATATCGTTATATGAAGTAACGATGCCGATATTCGGTTTTTGCGCCTGATTGAGCCAAATTTTAGCCTTGGAGTCAGCCGCGGCATTGGCATGCGCCTGATTCGCGCAAGACAGGCTGGCTCGACGCGGACCGCGGCCACGCATTTGTTCCAGACGCGCCAGGTACTCACTGCGCAACGTCTTACTGCGTTCAATAATACGTTGTGTCACGCGCTGCAATACTGGATGCAGTGGAGGATTAACGCTAGGCTGTGTGCTCATAGATGGGGCTCGCTTTAGACTTGATTCAGATGCTGAAAGATTAGCATAATTTCAGATTTTCTGTAACAAACTTTCAGAAATAAGCTTAAAAGTGGAAATTACGTCAAAAACAAACAAATAACTCGTAACGAAACTACATTTCTGTTTGAAATATGCCATAATTCAGACACACTTTTTCAGAACCAGAACAAACCGGAGTCAGCATGACCACATTTGTATTGTTTGGCGGCACTGGCGATCTTGCCAAGCGCAAAATCATCCCTGCTTTGTATAGCGCGTATGTCAATGGTCGGCTAGCTGCCAGTTTTAGTTTCATCGGTGCCGCGCGTGAAGCCCTCACGGATGAAGAGTTTCGCGTGCGGGTGGCCGCCAGTATCGAGGCCTACGCCAGCGAAGACGCTGATCACAGCGCCGAAAAAATGGCAGCCTTTCTGGCTCTGACGACTTATTCCAAAATCAATGCACATGAAGCCGGCGATTTTGAGCAGCTCAAACAACGCATACACACCTCAGAAACCGACCCTACGCTGTTTTACCTCGCCACTGGTCCGGATATCTTTATCCCGGTGGTTGAGCAACTGTCTAAACACGGCCTGGTCGAAGGCAATGCCCGCGTGGTGGTAGAAAAACCTCTGGGGCGCGATGCCCAGTCGGCCAAAGAGATTAATCAATCGCTGCGCACTTATCTGAATGAAAATCAGATTTACCGTATCGATCACTATCTGGGTAAAGAGATGGTGCAAAACTTGTTGGCGCTACGCTTTGCCAATTCGTTTTTAGAGCCACTCTGGAATCGTAAGTGGATACAAGACGTACAGATTTCGATTTCTGAGCAAGTCGGGGTAGAGTCACGCGGCGATTTTTACGATCGCACTGGCGCGCTGCGCGACATGGTGCAAAACCATTTATTGCAACTGGTTTCTATCGTCGCCATGGAGCCGCCGGTGAACGCCAACCCAGATGCGATCCGCGATGAAAAAGTTAAAGTATTGCGCGCCCTGCATAAATTCACACCGGAAGAAGTGAGTAAAAAAACCGTGCGCGGCCAATATCGCGCCGGCGCTGTTGATGGCAAACCTGTCATTGGATATCAGGCTGAACCTGGTGTACCGACCGCCTCACGCAACGAGACTTTCGTCGCGATCCGCGCCGAGATCGACAACTGGCGTTGGGCTGGCGTACCGTTTTATCTGCGTACCGGCAAACGTATGGCGAGCCGCTGTGCCGAGATCACGATTAATTTTAAGCCGATACCGTATTCCATCTTTGGAAAAGCACAAGGACCTTTGCGCTCGAATCGTCTGGTGATCTCGCTGCAACCGGAAGAAAGCGTACAGCTCTTCATGAAGGCGAAAGAACCGGGCGAAGGGATACGGCTGTCGGATGTGGCACTCAATCTCGATTTCGCCGAAGCCTCAAATTTACGCCGGGTCGAATCTTATGAGCGTCTGTTATTAGATGCCATGCATGGCGACCTGACCTTGTTTGTACGTGACGATGAACTCAGTGCCGCCTGGGCCTGGATAGACCCTATCATGAGTGCCTGGAGCAATGACAGCGAAGGTTTGAAATCCTACATCGCTGGCAGTTGGGGGCCGGCCGCGTCTAGCTACCTGCTGGCGCAACATGGCGCCGCCTGGGGCGAAGAGTATGTGGAAGGTTAAGCAAGCATGAGCACGATTAAATTTAATTCTTACGCAGACTTCTCTGCACTGAGCGATGCACTGCTGGCAGAGTGGATATCAGAAATAGATGGCGCAACAGCGGCGCGGCTTCCAGCCCATTTTGCCCTTGCAGGCGGCTCCACGCCTGCGCCTGTGTATCGCAAACTAGACGCGATGCTGGCCGCGCGCGACATTTGCAATCTACATCTGGTCGCCACCGATGAGCGCTGGGTGGCCGACAGCGATGCGCAAAGTAATGAGGGTTTATTCAAGCAATGTATGCCGCTCTCCTATGGTAAGCAATGGCAACTAGTCTCATTGAAAAATGCGGCACGCACACCGGAAGTAGCGGTAGAAGCAATTAGCGAGCGTCTGCATCAACAAATACCGCACAGTTTTAATGCGGTCTTGCTGGGCATGGGTACTGACGGCCATATCGCCTCACTATTCCCGGGCGCACCGACTCAGCATGATCATCTGGCCTGTCTGGCTGCGCTACATCCGCAAACGCGCCAGAGCCGCATCTCTCTGTCGCTGCCGCGCCTGTTAAACACCAAAAAAATCTGGCTAGTGATTAGCGGTGCAGAAAAACGACAATTATTAGAACGCGCCGCCAGCCTTAGTTTGCCGATTTCTACTTTAATCGCCCAAGCAGGCTGTACCATAGAGGTCTTTTGGTGTCCCTGATAAATGCTTATTTATTGGCTATTTTAAACACTAGTTTAAATCACTGACCTGCAGAGTTTTTAGACGCCCCCCCTTACCGCTTAAATGCCCAAGAACCATGCTTAACGCTCTCCCCGCAAACTCACCGCCCAAAGTAACGCCTTCCGAAAAAGGCTTACTGGCACGGATACGTACGGCCAGTACGGCACTGAGCCGGGCAGAGCGTCAGGTTGCTGAATTTTTACTGCAAAAGCCACACAATGCATTGGAAATGTCGATACGGGTATTGGCGCAAGCCTGCGATGTCAGCGAACCGACGGTCGCACGGTTTTCGCAATCCATGGGTTTTGATGGCTTTAAAACCTTTAAGATGGCGTTCGCCAAAAGCCTGGCGACCGGTATCCCCTACCTGCATCTGGACGTGAATCAAGCAGATCACGTCAGAGATGTCCTGCCCAAGGTGTTCGATCGCACGATCGCAGCGCTGATGGAGGCACGCAATTCAGCCAACCCTACCAGCTTCGAAGCAGCCGTAAATTTACTGGCACGCGCCCGTCGCATAGAGTGTTACGGGCTGGGTTATTCGGGCGCTTTGGCGGTCGACGCACAGTTAAAATTCTTCCGCTTTGGCATACCCACCACGGTGTTTTGCGATGGCCATTTGCAGGCACAATCGGCATCTTTACTCAACAGCGATTGCCTGGTAGTCGCGTTCTCGCGCACCGGCCGTACCCGCGACCTGATACGCAGCGTACAACTGGCAAAAAATGCCGGAGCTAAAATTTTGGTATTGTGCGCCAGTGGTGGGCCCTTGGCCGACTTGGCCGATGTACACCTGAGCGTAGACGTAGAAGAAGATCCGGATATTTACACGCCTATGACCTCGCGTCTGGCGCATCTGACCTATATCGATGCGCTGGCGGTTGCCGTTACTTTGCTGCGTGGTCCAGCCGCTATTGACATGTTAGAGCGTGCCAAAAACAGCATTAGTGAGAAAAAAATTGACTCTAAACTAGAGTAAACTTCTTCGATTCATCAGCACGCCAGGCGGCTATGTTGTGACTAACCCTGCCGCACTGCAGGGTTAGTCCATCAAAACACTCAATCCTTCAATTTTCTACCCAATTGCGTCGCAACTTCTGTCAAGCTGTCTCTTCCAGTTTCCTTACACCCAACCAAGTACAGGAGTTCACCGGATGAATGCCATCAGCCTACAAGAAGTCGCACAAAACGTCAAAGATCTGCCCAGCCTGCCGGCCATCGTGATGGAACTACTCAACGATGTAGACAATGAGGACGTCGATATTTCGTTGTTAGCCCTCCATGTCAGGATAGATGTCGCCTCACTTAATATGATAAAAAGATGGAGGGCGGAAGTCAGGGTAAGATGAAACGTATTCGATATACAGCAGAACAAAGGGAATGGGCTGTTCAACAAATGATGCCCCCGTTAAACCGAGCAGTGGTGGAATTAGCAAAGGCCACGGGAATTACTACAGTGACGCTACGTGTTTGGCAGAACGTGGCGCGTGAGGAAGGAAGAATTGTGCCTGGAGATGGTAAACAAAGTGATCGCTGGTCCAGCACGGACAAATTTCGCATCGTGCTAGAGGCTGCAGCACTAAGTGAAGTAGAGCTATCGGCGTATTGCAGAACCAAAGGCGTCTATCCAGAACAAGTGACGCAATGGCGTTTAGCCTGCGAGCAGGCCAATGGACAATTGGTGCAGACTAAACCAGATGCCTCACAGACAAAACGCATTGGCGAACTGGAACGCGCCTTAAAAAAGAAAGATGCTGAGTTGGCAGAGTCGGCGGCGCTGCTTGTTTTAAGAAAAAAAGCCGAGGCGATCTGGGGGAGGGAAAAGGACGAATGATCAAAGCCCCAGATCGCCTTGAAGCCCTGACATTGATTAATGAAGCGGTTGCCGCTGGCGCGCGCCAAGACCTTGCTTGCGACATGCTGGGGTTGAGTGTGCGCACCCTACAGCGGTGGCGGCATTCACCACAAGATCGGCGGCCTGATACCATGCATCAGTGTCCTGCAAATAAGCTCAATCAAGCAGAACGTGAGGCATTGTTGGCAGCAGCTAACTGCGCCGAATACGCCAGCATGACGCCGCATCAGATTGTTCCCAAGTTGGCCGACAAAGGAATTTATCTGGCATCGGAATCGACATTTTACCGCGTCATGAAAGCAGCTAATCAAGGACAGCGAAGGGGGCGAAGTAAGAGCCCGCAGAAACGGCCATTGACAACGCATCAAGCAGATGGACCTAACCAAGTGTGGTGCTGGGATATCACCTGGCTACCAAGCACGGTCAAGGGCAGATTCTTTTATTGGTACATGATGAAAGACATCTACAGCCGTAAGCTGGTGGTCAATGAAGTGCATGAAAACGAATCGTCAGAACATGCCAGTCACTTGTTGTGGCGCGGTTGTTTGCGTGAACAAATAGCCGGCAAACCACTGGTGCTGCATTCCGACAATGGCACGGCTATGAAAGGGGCGAACATGCTCTCCGCCATGTACGATCTTGGTGTGGTTCCGTCTTTTAGCCGACCACGTGTCAGCAACGATAACGCCTACGCCGAAGCATTATTTCGTACTGCGAAGTATTGCCCGCAGTGGCCAGAACGGCCATTCGACACCTTGGAAGAAGCGCGTCTCTGGGTACATGAATTCGTCAAATGGTATAACGAAGAACATTGCCATAGCGGCTTGAAATACGTCACTCCAGATCAGCGCCATCGTGGGCAAGCAAGTGTGTTACTTCAGCAGCGTGCACAGGTCTATCAACTAGCCCGTAAAAAAAATCCTCGACGCTGGTCTGGAGAAACGAGAGATTGGACATTAGGCAGTACTGTCTACTTGAATCCTGAACGAGCTCAGATGCAAGAGAAAGATTATATGAAAGCAGCTTAATTTTAAACATTAAAGCGACAACTAGCTTGACACACACCGTTAGCGCAAAAAGTCAGTGGCGATCTGGCGCTGACCGCGAGTACCTTGCGCTATGCCAATTCTGCGTATTACACCACCATGATCAAGGTCACCACGATCCAGCAGGCAATTTGCTTGATGGGCTTGGCGAACGTCAAAAAAATCATCATGATGGCAGCCTTAAGCGGCTGCTTCCCTGAAAACAATTGCAAAGGTTTTGATCATAAGGCGTTCTGGCGGCATTCGATCGCAGTAGCGATTGCCGCCAAGCTGTTAGCCAAACGACTCAATCTCAATGTCGATACCGCCTATACCGCTGGCCTCTTGCACGACTTAGGAGCCTTGGTGTTAGTCACCCAATATCCGCGCCAGTACGAAGCTTGCATCGCTTACCGGCATCAACATCAAATCAGCCAATTCGATGCCGAGCGTCAGGTCTTGGGGATAGATCATGCTGCGGTAGGCATGAGTCTGGCAAACCTATGGAATTTTTCTGAAGTCATGAAAAATGCGATTGCGGGTCACCATCAGCCGGAAACGCCTGGCTTGGGATTCTTGGCAACCGTCATCCATGTCGCGGACGGTATCGCCCATGCCATCGGCGTCAGCAGTACGCCGGATAGCCAGGTGACAGAAGTATCGGGGCAGTCGTGGGAGAGTTTGGATCTGGATCAGACAGTGCTACAAGAGTTAATGCAAGAAACAGCGGCAGAATTAGCGCAAATTAGCCGGGAAGATTTGTAAAAAATCTGCCCTGAATTGCACTAACGTCCCCGCCATTGCCTTTGCGCCGCCACCAAATCCCATCCAAGTTGGCGGCGCGCCTCCTTGGTGTTAAGTGGCGTGGTCGATTGCTCTTGCTGAGAGTGCGGCAACTCTTGATCCTGATGTTTAGCTGGCTGAGAATAGTGTTCCATGATTGCGCCTCTTAATGACATCCTCTATTTGCTTAACGGTTAGTTTTTATTTTTGTTGACGCTAACAAATAAAAATTTTATCTCCGAGCTGCAAAACATGAACGCATTCTATTCTTTACCTTGCACCAATAATTCGGTGATCAACACTGCCTGAATTTTTTCCGAACGCGCATCTTCATTGAGCTGCTGCTTCAATGCCAATTGCGTCTCAGCGATACCTTTAGCGGAACGTAGATCGTCCGGATTCATTGCAGCGATAGTCCTCTGAAAACTATTCTCCAACTCTTTTTTATGCTGTTTCAACCAGTCAGCATCTTCCATATCTATCTGTACCGAAACCCGTAACCTGGCGACGTTTCCATCCATATTGACGATAATTTGCGGGAGAGTCACGTAGTTAAGCCCACTCACATTGCGAGTACTATCCTTGTACATATAAATCAAGCCTGACACGATCAGCAAGCCTAACAGCACTAAGCCTGCAATAGTCTGGGTTAGCCTATCTTTCTTTACCGCAACCACGGGTTTTGTGTTTTTCAATTTAGCGTCCGTTTTGGTAAAAGACTGGGCTGCTGCGATCGATTTTTTTTTCTCGAGCGGGGGATCAGGGACCTCTTTAGCAGCGCTCTGCTGTGTCGTAAAATCTGCTTTTTTTGCTGGCGACGCACCATCGATATTCTCGAAATCGAGTTTTGATGTGAGTAAGTCTCCTTTTGACGAGGGTTTTGACATTACTTATCCTAGTAAAATATATCCACACGGAAACAAAATAAAGATTTTACTGCACATCTAGCCATAGCAATGAAGAAAACTTGCATGCTCTAGCAAGTTCACAAACGAGGCTGGCAAGCGATGTGAACAAGCTGCTTGAAAATTATATGCCCTGGCAATTTCCATTTTATGACAATAGAAAGTATTTATCCGAGTATTTTAAGCGCAGGAAAATACCGTCTCGCTGAGTTTTAAGTCAGCTGGAAGCCGAATTTGGGGAAGAGAGGGAGATCGCAAACAGTATGCGGTATTAATCTGAGAGTTCAGCGCAATACCGCGTTACAAGCTCGGAAAAACTAGGTCTGGGTATTATCTAGATTGAATTGCTTAGGATTTTTACCTGAAATGCCGGCATAAAATTCCTGTATGACTTTCATGTCTTTTTCTATATCGCCAGTAGTATGAAATACTTTACCGATGCCACCGGCCTTACGTTTGAAGTCGAGATAACCTAAGGCAATCGGTACGCCAGCACCATGTGCGATGTAATAAAAGCCGGTTTTCCAGTGCGTCACCTTATTTCTGGTGCCTTCGGGCGGCACGATGACGGTCAATTTTTGATTATCATTGAACGCATTCACCGTACCCTCGACCAAGTTACCAGCACGCGAACGGTCAACCGCAATGCCACCCATCCAGCGCGAGAAGGCACCGAAAAACGGTGGGAACAAACTGGCCTTACCCATCCAATACACATCCAGACGTAATGCGAAACAAATCATCATGGTGTAAGGAAAATCCCAGTTACTGGTGTGAGGTGCGGCGATCAATACATATTTCAGCTCGGATGGTTTTTGGCCCTCGACTTTCCAGCCACACAGACGTAAAACGCAGACAGAAAACCAGCGCATCAGAGTGTTAATAATCGGGGTGTCAAAAATTGTATAGTGCATACCGTAAGCAATTGATATAGGACTTTCGCAAAATTGTTCCAGCTAGGCGTGCCGCCGAAGACAGTACTTTAGTACGGCAAGGCGGATACAAGGACGCTGGGGCGGTTTTGCGTAAGTACTATGATAATAAAAGAAAATATGGAGCCACAAATGTCACGGCATTATAGTGATGCAGCCTCACTATGAGGAGAAAATATCGCCTCAGCCTTAAGATATTTCGCTATTTTTTGCTATCTATAATCGAATTGCTATCGAATAAAACAAAATCGACCATATCGCGTCAATTTTTTTGAAGTACACAAACTGACTACGCTGGACTATTTTTCTATCCACTGCAAGATTGCTTGCCATTGCGCCAGGTCTTTTTCTACTCTTGAAGGGGCAACATCCCACAGAGTAGCACCGTGGGCAGCCAGTTGAATATAATTTTGTGTATCGCGCAGATAGCCAAGAACCGGCAAACCGAGTTGCTTGACATACAGCTCTAATTGTTCGGCGGCACGACTACGGGCATTGACCCGCATCCCCAAGACCCCGACTTCAAAGTTACCTTCCCGCTTGGCGAGTTTTTTAAGAAACTCGTCGGTTGCCAGAATATCAAAAATCGAAGGCTGTAGCGGAACGATTACCTTATCCGCCAGCTTCAACACGGCATCGAGCTTACTGCCTTTGAGACCAGCCGGTGTATCAAGCACGATGTGAGTGGTTCCCTTAGGCGGCTTGGCGATATGCCCGTCCGTCATCTCCCAGGCCTGAATCGCAGGCAAATTTGCCGGGCGTATCGCCAACCAGGCATGTGAGGATTGCTGCACATCGGCGTCTCCCAGCATCACATGATGCCCTTGCGCAGCGAAATAACCAGCAAGATTAGTAGAAAAAGTACTCTTACCAACGCCACCCTTGGGGTTTGCAATGACGATCACCGGCATGATTTTTCCTTTTTGAAGTTGAAAAATATTATTGCGTGTCAGGCACCAATAAAGCCATGTGCTCGGGCGTCAGGTAGCACCACTCGCCCTCTTCCAGCCCCAGAGAAGCTAGTGTTAGCTGACCGATCGCAGTACGGCTTAATGCTGCGCAATGATTGCCAGCGGCGGCTAACATGCGCTTCACCTGGTGATATTTGCCTTGCTCCAGGATGATTTCTAATTGATTCTCGCCCAGACGGCGGCATATTTTTGCTGCCAGCGGTTCTGGCTCATCGTGCAATTTCACGCCAGCCAACAAAGTCTGCACCAATTCATCGGTGACAGGCTCGGCGGCGGTAGCGACATAGATTTTAGGAATGTGGCGTTTGGGCGAGGATTGTGCGTGAATGAAGGGACCATCGTCCGACATCAGCAACATACCGGTGGTGTCGTGATCTAAACGCCCCACCGGCTGCACATCACGCCAGCTAAATTGCTCGGGCAACAAGGTTAATACGCCGGGATGATGACTGGGTTTACGTGAACATTCAAAATTGGCCGGTTTATTGAGGACGATATACAGATGTTCGTGATATTCCCACTCTTCATCAAAAATCGTAAACACCAGCCCCGCAGTTTCAACTGCGGTTTTGTAACTCTTGAGCACTTCACCATTGATGCTCACCTCGCCGTCATCAATTAACTCCCTGCAATATTTACGGGTGCCGAAGCCTTGCGATTGAAGGATGCGATCAAAAGATAATTTACTCATGGTGGGATTGCGGCAGAGGCTAAAGCGCGTATTTTACATTTTTTTTGCGCCGCTACGGTGCTGCTTGAGCTGAAATCAGAGCTTAATCAACGCTTAATCAACGCTTAATCAACGCTTAATCAACGCTTAATCAGCCTTGAGAATGAGGACCTCCAGTGCCGCCATCCCGCAGAAAAAAGCACTAGGCGCAAAGAATGCGCAATATCCATGCGCCTTTCGAGCCGATATTGGTCTGCAGGCCGCACCAGGATTGCGCAATGGCCTGCAGATTTTTGTACTATTGACGAATAGTCAGAAGGTCTTTACGCACCAAACGGCGCATCGATAGACTCGCTTTGTCCGGTAAACCATTTGGGACCTTGCTCTGTCATGTAAAAATGGTCTTCCAGCCGCACGCCAAATTCGCCCTCTATGCAAATCATGGGTTCATTGCTGAAACACATGCCGGCCGCCAGTGGCCGGGTATTGCCCTTGACCAGATACGTCCATTCATGAATATCCAGACCGATGCCGTGGCCGGTGCGGTGTGGCAAACCTGGCGTCTCGTAGCCTGGCCCCAAACCTGCCGCTTCTAAGACTTTACGCGCCGCAGCATCGACTTGTTCACACGGTACGCCGATCTGGGCGGCCTCAAAAGCAGCTGCCTGCGCGCTTTTCTCCAGCTCCCAGATGCTACGCTGACGTGGCGTTGCCTGGCCAAACACATAGCTGCGGGTAATGTCCGAATGGTAGTTTTGTATCTTGCAGCCAGTATCGATCAAGACCATGTCGCCTTCGCGCAAATACTGCGCGCCATCCGGGCCGTGCGGTATCGCCGTTGCGGCACCGAAACTGACGATACAAAAAGTTGAACTACTGCCGCCAAAAGCGCGATGCGCCTGATCAATGAAGGCGGCGACTTCCAGCGAAGAGATCCCCTCATGCAGGATCTTGGCCGCGCGTCTTTGCACTTCCAGTGTGATGATCTTCGCCTTCTGCATCAAGGCTAACTCTGCGGACGATTTATGCATGCGGCATTCCGCCGTCACTGTGCTGGCATTCACGATACTGGTGACTGGCATGGCGCTACGCAAACCATCAAACACAAAAAAAGGCGCGGCTTCGTCCAGCGCTATCCTCTGCGTGGCACAGCCCAGATCGGCCAGTAATTGCGCGACTAATTGATACG
The DNA here is from genome assembly GCF_003955735.1 of Undibacterium parvum. NCBI lineage: Bacteria > Pseudomonadati > Pseudomonadota > Betaproteobacteria > Burkholderiales > Oxalobacteraceae > Neoundibacterium > Neoundibacterium parvum. The sequence goes on from NZ_CP034464.1 coordinate 652,370, forward strand.
GACTCTCGTCTTCTTCCCATAAACGCAGTTGGGCTGATTGCCCCACGGTTTCACGCACTTTCGATTCTTCAAACGTCGGGCAGACGTACACGATCTGGCCTTCGGGAGTGAGCAGCGCGCCTATCAGTCTCTCACTTTGATACCATTGCAAACCAGTGAAATAGTACAGACTAGTGCTGGCAGTGAGCAGCATGCCGTCTATGCCTTGCAGGCGCATCAACATGGCAGCCTTATTCACGCGGCTGCTACGTTCAGCAGCGGAAATGGGCAGCACGTCCGACAGATCAGGTCGTATTCCGGCCAATTGAATTGCTGCAGTAGAGCCGCCTATGCTGTTGAAATGATGTGCCATATTTTTGAGTTTTCTTATGTGGTCGAAAAATGCGAACGATGCAGCGCTATGCGGGAATGAGGGACTGCGGGAAGTCATTAATGTACCCACATCAGCGGCTATCGTCTTGATTATCCCGGCCTATAGCATGACGAAATCTGCACAAGTCCAAATTTTGCCCGAAAAAAAACGGGCTTGCCGTCGCCGGCGAGCCCGTTTTTTGCATCACTGCATCTGTCTCGGCTACTAGTTACATTCTCGCTTGTATCAGGCGACCTAATTTTTGTATGCCTTCGTTAATCCGTTCTGGCGACACGGTAACGAAGCTCAATCGCAAGGTATTGGTCTCAGGATTATCCGCATAGAAAGGCGCACCGGGAACAAAGGCGACATTCTCGGCCAACGCGGCATCGAGCAACTGCTTGCTATCGATATGCTTAGGCAAAGTCACCCAGATAAACATGCCGCCTTCCGGACGTGTCCAGCTCACCGACTCAGGGAAATACTTCTTCATGGCAGCTAACATGACATCGCACTGTCCAGAATAAAAGCTACGGATAGTCGGAATATGCTCACTCAGGAAACCGTCTTTAATCACTTCATACACTGCCATTTGAGTCAGCGTCGAAGTATGCAAATCAGCGGCCTGCTTGGCTTGTTCTAGTTTGCGTATCAGCGGAATCGGCGCAACGATGTAGCCCAGACGTATGCCAGGAGTGAGCACCTTAGAGAACGATCCCATGTAAATCACGCCGCCCGGATTCATGTTGAGCAACTTAGGCAAAGGTTCGCCCCGATAGCAAAGGTCGCCGTAAGGATTATCTTCAATCAAAGGCACGCGCAGTCTGGCGCAAGTCTCTACCAATTCGTAACGACGCTCTACCGAAAGGGTACGGCCGGTCGGATTTTGAAAGTTAGGTAAGGCGTACAGCAAACGCGCGCCCTCGCCTTTGGCAGCAACCGAGGCCGGGATCAGGCCATGCTCATCCATTTCTATCGAGACGAACTTCGGCTGGTACACCGAGAACGCCTGCAAGGCCCCCAGATAACTAGGAGTCTCGACCATGATGTTACTGCCTTCATCGATCAGCACTTTACCCAACAGATCCAGGCCTTGCTGCGATCCGGACACCATCATGATCTGCTCTGGCAAAATTTGGCTGTCGCTGGTCGATAAAGAATCGGCGATAAACGCACGCAGTGGCGTATAGCCATCGGTAGGGCCATATTGCAATGCCGTTTTGCCGTTTTCTGACAAGACTTTATCGAAAGCGGCGCGCATGCGCTCTACCGGAAAAGTTTCTGGCGATGGCAAACCACCGGCAAAAGAAATCACTTCAGGGCGCTGGGTAACTTTGAGAATCTCGCGGATTACCGAGCTTTGCAGCTGCTCGGCGCGTACCGAAAATTTCCAATCGATAGGAGTAGGGTTTTCAAGTTTCATGCTGGTCTCACCTGGAAGTATTTTATTTGTGCTTAGGTATTTTTTTGTCGCACCCACAGTGCGGCAGAAATCATGCGCTTGCGCGGTTTTTAGCTTTAAGCGATTTCAACGATCATTTCGATTTCTACGCAGGCACCCATAGGGATTTGCGCCACGCCAAAGGCAGAACGGGCATGCTTGCCTTGCGCGCCAAACACCTCGGCGATCAATTCAGAAGCACCGTTGGTGACCAAGTGCTGCTCGGTATAGTCAGGGGTAGAATTGACCAGACTCATCACTTTTACGATACGCTTGACCCGGTTTAAGTCCCCACCGCAGGCGTCTTGCAAAGTGGCGATCATATCAATCGCAATCGCACGCGCCGCCAGATTACCTTCGGCGGTCATCATATCTTTACCCAATTGACCAACCCATACCTTGCCGTCTTTTTTCGCGATATGACCAGACAAAAAGACGGTATTGCCCATTTGCGCGTGCATCACATAGGCCGCGACCGGTACCGCAACAACCGGCAAAGTGATATTGAGTGCGTTCAGTTTTTCGTAAAAGGACATGGCTGTTTCCAAAAAATGGGGCCGCATGGTCAGGCAAGCGGCAAAGGGTTGATTGAGAGTAGTGAGAAATTTTTGCGAATTTTGCTTTATCGATTCCGACTAACTTGCATGGTTTTTTTATTTGTGAGGGATACGGCAATCCTCCATTGTACGACCCTGATGCCACGATTAATACCCCCAATTCGTGGCACTAGGCTTGATTTAATTTGGCGTTTGTGGCTTTTTTTGCAAACTTACCGTCGAATATTCATGCGTCGTCCTAGTCCCACCACGGCAATCACCGCCAGCGCAAATAGCAAATTCGTCACAGTCAGCGCCTCGCCTAAAATACAGGCGGCGCCCAACAAGCTCAGAAATGGTTGCAACAATTGCACCTGCCCGACTCTGGCAATACCACCGATAGCCAAACCCTTGTACCAAAAAAAGAAACCTATGAACATGGAAAACACCGAAACATAGGCAAAACTCAGCCAGGCCTTGGGCGATGCATTCAGACCGTAATGCCAGGCCAGCCAGACAGTAAGCGGCAACAACAGCGGCATAGACAAGACCAGTGACCAGGAAATCACCTGCTGGCCACCCATGCTTTGCGCCAAACGCCCGCCCTCCGCATAGCCCATCGCGGCCAAAACAACCGCCGCAAACAAGGCCAGATCGGCCATCTGGAAAGCGCCACCGCCCTGCTGCAAGGCAAAGCCCACCACTAAGCCACTACCAATCAGCGCCATGATCCAAAAGCCCGCCGATGGCCGCTCTTTAAAACGCAAGGCAGCGAAAATGGCGGTCGCCAGAGGCAAGATGCCGAGCACCACAGCACCATGCGCGGCCGGTACATAACGCATCGCGATCGAAGAAAATACTGGGAAGCCGATCACACAGCCCAAAGCGCTCAGCAACAAGGGCTTGATCTGCGCCTTGGTGGGCCAACTCGCCCGCATGCGCCATAGCAGCAGCGCCGCCAGCACAGCTGCCACCACAGCACGCCCCAGCGCCACAAACACAGGATTAAGTTCCGCCACCGCCATCCGTGTAAACGGCAAAGTCAGGCTAAAAATCGCCACCCCCACGGCGCCTAGCAGCATGCCCTTGCTGTCATCGCTGATGCCATGTTTGATCGCCAGATCGGTGTCTGCCAGGCCGCCTGTTTTTGTACTTGCGGCTGTATTTACATTAGTCATCATGCTGCCCATCTTGTTTGAGTAAGAACCTCTGCATATTTATCATGATCGACATTGCCGCCACTGAGTGACAATCCCACTTTTAAACCGGCTAGCGCCGCCTTGTTTTGCAGCGCCGCCGCCAGCGCCGCAGCGCCGGCTCCTTCGGCTACATTATGGGTCGCCAAAAACAGTAATTTCATGGCGGCAGCGATCTCCTCATCGCTAACCGCCATTATCTCAGTAACATGTTCGAAGATCACCGCCAGCGAAGCATCATCCGGCACCCGGCATGCCATGCCGTCGGCCAACACGGTGCTCACTGGCGAGGCAATATTTTTACCCTGCTCAAACGACAGCTTATAAGCCAAGGCATGGCTAGATACTACCCCGATTAACTTAGTCCTTAAACCTAGGGCATTGCGCGCCGCCACTGCGCCGCAAATACCTGAGCCCTGGCCGATGGGCACATACACAACATCCAAGTCGGGCTGCGCGGTAAAAAATTCCATCCAATAGGTGGCGACGCCGCGCACCAGATCGGTATGCAGCGAGGGCACCATATGCCAGCCCTGTTGCTGCGCCAGCGCCATTGCATGTTCACGGCTCTCTTGAAAATCATTACCATGTTCGATCAAATCAGCACCCAGAGCGCGCATCGCGGCATTTTTTTCTGCGCTATTCCCAAGCGGAACAACGATAGTCACTTTGATGCCATGTGGACGTGCTGCATACGCAATCGACTGACCATGGTTGCCACGGGTGGCCGAAATCACACCGCGCAGCGCTGGTTCGCGCTGCATCAGTTCGTGCAGATACACCAGACCGCCGCGCACCTTGAAGGCACCGGTAGGCGTGTGATTCTCGTGCTTGAGCCAGACCTCGGTACCCAGCGCTTCGCATAATAATGGCCATGCGTATTGAGCGGTCGCGGGCATGCTGGCGTAGACGATCTGAGCGGCAGATGTTAAGGCGGCTTGATTCGGCAAAGAAAATTTCATGCTGAGCTCCTGAATTTGGATTATGCTATCCTAGCCCAAAAAACCAATACAGTACCAATACAATAATTTAGATAGATTGCACACTGTTATGGTCGCTTTTCCAGTACAGATTTTCGTTTCTTTTATGGAGTCAGCTCATGCGTAGCTCGCCTATTATTTCCAACCCTATCGTTTCACGCGAGTCCGGCGGCTCGCTGGTCGAGCAAATCGTGCGCTCGGTGGCTAGCCGGATTGACGACAAACTGTTGCGCACCGGTGCCCGCATGCCTTCGATACGCCAGTTCGCCGACGAGCAGCAAGTCTCGCGCTTTACCGTGGTCGAGGCTTACGATAGGCTGGTAGCGAATGGCTATCTGGAATCGCGCCGCGGCTCGGGGTTTTTCGTGCGCGAACGCGCCTCTATGCTGGCCAATAATCATGCGGTTGCGCTGGCGAATCCGGTCGCGCAACAGTTTGACGTGGTGTGGTTAGTGCGCAATATGTTCCGCCAGTTGCCGCCGCAAAAAATGCCGGGCTCGGGCGTCTTACCGCACGATTGGCTAGATGGTGAATTAGTCGCCAATGGCTTGCGCGCGATCAGCCGCGTCAACTCTAGCCAGCTACTGCACTACGGCACGCCGCAAGGCTTTATGCCGCTGCGCCAGCAACTGCAACTCAAACTGGCCGAGCTAGAGATCGCGGCCGCGCCCGAACAAATCGTCACCACCAGCGGCGTCACCCAGGCGCTAGACTTGGTCGCGCGCGAGTTCACCCAACCCGGCGACACCATCTTTGTCGATGACCCGGCCTGGTTTTTGATGTTCGGCTCTTTCTCCATACTCGGTGCCAAAGTAATCGGCATCCCGCGCCTGCATGATGGCCCGGATGTCGCCAAGTTAGCCGAGCTGGCTGCCCTGCACAAACCCAAGCTCTACATCATCAACTCGGTGATGCATAACCCCACCTCGACCTCACTGTCGGCAGCCAAGGCGTTTCAGGTTTTAAAAACCGCCGAACAGCATGATTTTATGATCGTCGAAGACGACATCTATTGCGATATGCACCCCGGCACCGCAGTGCAGCCAGCCACCCGTTTGGCGGCGCTCGATCAACTCAATCGCGTGATCTATCTGGGCGGCTTCTCCAAAACCCTGGCGGCCAATTTACGGGTAGGCTTCATCGCCACTTCGCCGCAATTAGCGATCCGGCTGTCAGACCGCAAGATGCTCTCGACCCTGACCACTACCGAGATCGGCGAGCGCGTGGTGTATAAAATTCTCTCGGAAGGCCATTACCGCAAACATGTGGACCGCATCCGCGGCAAGCTCGACAGCGTGCGTGACGACGTCACCAAACGGGTAGAAAACCTGGGCATGAAAGTCGAATACCGCACTCCGGCCGGGATGTTTTTGTGGGTAGAAACCAGCTGCGACAGCATCGCCCTGGCCGAAAAAGCGCTGGAACAAGGCATACTGCTGGCACCCGGCAGCTTGTTTTCACCGAATCAATTGCCATCGAGCCGCATGCGCATCAACATCGCCGCCATGTCCGACCCCGGCGTCTGGGCGTTTCTGGAAAAAGAAATCGGCTAGCCACCCACCTTGCATTCACCGCAAAATCAACACTGGCCCAAGCCGCATATCCCATGCGGCCCGCAGGCCAGGCAGGCTGGAAAGGCGCATGGACTATGCGCGCTGGCGGCATGCTTCTTTTAGTTTACCAAAAGCGCCACCAAGGTCTGATCTTTGCTGCCGCAGTCAGCTTGGCTTGATGTTCTATGGCAGCAAGCTCAGTCAATTTTTTTGTAAACTGGGTATTCGCCTGTTCGCCAAGCAGCGCCATGCTATTTGTGAGTTCAGTTTGTAGTGCCTGATTGGCCACGAGATTACTATTGGAAAATTTACTTCCTAGTGCCGATGAATAGAACCTATTGAGCTCCTGGAGTTCGCCCAGCGACAATTGATGGGCAAATATGCTTGCCATCGCATTCGTGTATTGATCCCCCTGAAAGTAATTACAGGCCAGATCAAAGTAGGCCTGATAGGCCATCTTGACCTCGGGCCAGGTAGTCGATTGCGGCGTTAAACCCATGAAATAGTCGGGAGTGCTCTTGACGACGCTCTCTGCGCTGCGGCTCTTGGCGCTCTCCTTACATTGCCGTACGCTATCATCGAGTATGTTTTCGAAGCGCATCAAAGCCACTAATTGCAATGCGGCTCGCTTACGTTCGAGCTCAGGCTCGGGCGCTACTCCAGGCCCTACACTAGGCTGCTGAATCTGCGTTTGCTTAGGCAAGACAGGCGGACTGGCAAGCGCGGGCGGCGTCTGCGCCGCCGGAGCGGTCAGCAGCTTGACTAGCCTTTGTGCAGCTAATTGCTCAGTCAGTTCGGCCAATGTGGTTCGTATATTTTTTCCGACAAAAATCTGCGGTTCGGATTCTGTAAAGTCTTCCGCCCTCTCGCGCTTGGCGATCACTGGCTTGGCTAATTCAAAGGCATCAATAAAGGAATCTGTTTTCTGTAAAGCTTGCTCGAAATAGGCTTTACCAAAATAAGTAAAATCGGCCTCATTGCTGCAGCCAAACGAGGTTTTATCGAAAGCGGCAGAGCTCATCACTAAGGTGTTTTCATCTTTGAGTGCATCGATAAAACCGCCTGAATAACAAGCCGAAATCACGATCACACGCCGCTTGATGCCGGACTTGTCGAGCATCTCACGCAAACGTTTCGGATCTAAATGATTGAAACGCATGCTGCCGAAGTTGAGTGAGAATCTATGCTCTTTTGATCCGTGTGAGCTCAGATACAAAAACAAGACATCCTGGTCTTTTTGCATCACATCGCCCACCCGCTGCAGCGCCATTTGCAAACTGGTGGCGCTGGCAATCGGCACTGTGCTGGCGCTCTTGGGGTTGTTAATCAAGCTTATGGTATGGCCAGTGGTGGCATAGCGCCGTTTAAATAGCGCGCTAACGTAATCGACTTCTTTCATAAAAACATCTTGATCCGAATACCCCGCCACGCCGACAAAAAATACCTGAATACCGGCCAACTGACTCGGCTGTAGCGCCGCCAAGGCGCGCTCTAAAAGTTGTGGCTGCAAATAAAATACATCCTCACTCTCCAGTATACGATGTTGGGCGTCCCATTTGGCGCTAGCCTCGCTGTCATATGCAGCCACCCAGAGACTCTGATCGAGATAGATGTGTGATAAAGGAAAAGCGATGATTGCCACCGTCAGGAATAGCGCCGCAATTCTTTTTAGCCCGGCGATCTGCAGCACTCGGCAAGCCGCCGTAGCACAGGCCAAAGCCAACAAAAAAAGTAAAATCGCGTCGCTGCGATGTAGCCATTGCGAGACCGCAACGGGAAAAAATTTTTGCTCTAAACCCCAACTCAGTATGTATTGAAAAACCTGGTAGTAGAGCGATATCGAGCTCAAGAGTATCAGTATCGATAAGGTTTTTTCGGGCTGCCGCGCGAGCCGGCATAGCGCCCAGGCGGCCACTATCAGCAAAGGCAAGGCAAATAAGGCACCGGGCAAGCCATACCAGGATGGATGTCCATGGATTCCGACCTCCAGAAAATCCCGACCGAATTTGAGCACGAGAGACAGTAGCGTCAGCAAGATCAGTTGCGACCAATTGGCATTTTTCTTCTCTGGATCGATGCGTAAAAATAGGGCGCCAGCTAAACCTGCCTTCAGATGCGCAAACAGTACGGAGACTGCGGAAGCTGAGGAGAGTGGAGAAGTATTGACGCTGCTGAGGCTGACATCCATGTTATTTAATATTGGAATACAAAGAGTTGAAGTGTATTACTTTAATTATCAAATAGGACATTATTATTTTTGTTTAGCTTCGCTGTTTGCCTAAATGGGCCCGTCAAAAATCGAATTTATCCAAAATGAATGCGACTAAACCTAGTATCCATGGGCCTTCGCAGCCAATATCGTGCCAGCAGGCGCATATCTATTGCGCCTGCTGGCTTGGATTTTATGTGCAGATAAAAAATAGGCTGCCCGCAAGGGCAGCCTAAATGGACAGCAGCGTCGCAAATTTATGACACGGTTTTGGTTAAGCCTTTGGTCAACTCTATCCAGCTTTGCGGTTGTGGTTTGGCTCTTTCTCTGACGCCAAAAAAGGTCACCACCAATTCACCCTGTTTATCGTAAAACTCTACCGAAGTGACGCCAGCGCGTTGTACTACCCAGCCGTTATTGAAATTGGCATCGCGCAGATGCAGGTTGAACTCGGGATCGAGCACGTTATACCAATCGCCACTGGCGGCCACTTTTGTGATCTTGCCGCTAAAAATTTGGGTCAGTGCACCATTGCCCAGAAAGGCCATGATGCCTACCTGTTGCTGTGCGGCCTGGTCTAATAATTGGCGTACCGCGCTGCCATTGATTCTTTGCGCCACACCCTGGGGTGCCAGCCGCAAAGCTTGTTCCCGACTCAATTCAAAGTCTTGCAAGAGACGTTCAAATTGGTGGACATCGCTCATTTCTTTCCAGGCTAATTGAAATTCCTTGAGGTCGATCTGGCTGTCGTTCTTTTCTGGTTTCTTCGGGGTTTGGGCGACGATCTTGAGAGCGCCACTTTGCTGGCTGGCCGCAAAGTTTTTTTGCAATTGTTCAAACAAGACCACCCCAGCCTCATTTTTTAAATACACCTTGTGGATGGCGTTGCCGCTGACATCGAAAAATTGCAGGCTACGCGCCAGCGTGCCATCGCGTCCGGGCTGCACCACGGCAAACGCGTACTGCCATTTTTCTAGCGTAAAGCGCAAATCGATCTGGCCGCCCAGATAACCACCGGCCACGCTACGGATGCGCTGCGCGCGTTCCAGATCTTTTTCAGGATCACCGCTGAGTGCCTCCGGCTTCATTTTTGTGGCCACGCCAGTGCGTTCTAACACCCCATTTTCATTTCTGGTCAGTGCCATCACGGTGCCGAGATCGAGCGCTGCCTGCATGATTTTACTAGCCGCATCCGGGCCATCTTGTAAGCGCGTCACCGTTTTACCAATCTGGCTGGCCAGTAGCTCCGCTTCTGAAACGCCGAGCTTACTGGCAGCATCGCGTATCTGCATTTTTGGCTGCTCGGCGCGCAGGCTGGCCCAGCGCTCGCTCAGATCAGGGCTGGCGGCAAAACTGGTGCCGGCGAGGCTGGCGCAAATGAGCGTCAGGCAGAAAGTGTGTTTAAAGTGGTGCATAGGGTTCCTATTAAAAGTGAGCTGCTGCTTGTGACGATTGGTGATTTTGAGGGAAGCAAAATAGTCGCAGCGCCAACCTGCTGGGCGCTGCTTTTTTTTACGTTTTTTAAAGACGATTTGATCGAATTTTTAAAAATTAAGATTCAGACGCGCTGAGAAATTGCGGCCAGGCATACTCTGTCTTTCAATTTCGCTATGCGCTAAGACATTGGTATCGGCAGCCAGGCCGCGCACCGAGGCATAGTCCCAATATTTTTGATCGCTGAGGTTATAAATACCGAGGATGAGCTTGGCGTTTTTAGTGATATTCCAATACCCGCTCAGGTCCATTACGGTGCTTGCTGGCACCGCAAAATGCGCCAGCGTATCACCGCTGATGACATCGTCTTTAGCTTGTTTGCCATTCACCCTCACGGCACTCAGGCTAGCGCCAAAGCGCTGTGCCGCATCGTCATAGGCGATCGTCAAAGTTCCCTTGGCAGGTAAGGATGAAGCTAACTCACCGTGCTTGCCAGTGGTGGTATTTTCGGCCTTACCACGTGCCAGCCCGGCCGCCAAATTCAGACTAAAGCCAGCCAGCGATGGCGACCAGACGCCTAACTCGAAGCGGCTGCTCATTTCGCCGCCCCAGGTATGTACCCGGCCTATGTTCTCCGGGCGATACAGGCCATAGCTAATGGTCGGGTAGTGGATTGGGTCGATAGGCTGTGCCACGTATTCAATAAAATCGCGATACTGGGTATTAAATATGCTGGCATTAAATTGCACACCCTTGCTGATGGCACCGCGTACACCAAGCTCAAAGGCATCGCTCCTCTCTTTTTTCAAGGCCGGGTTACCCAACACCGCATAACCAGCACCGGCACCGGTATAACTAAACGAATCGTAGGTGCCGGTACGTTCGGCCGCGGTTGGCAATCTTGCCCCTTGCGCGTATTGGGCGTAGGCCTCGAAGCCCGTAAATAAGGTGACGTTCAAGCCCAAACTAGGCGTGATGGCGTGCGCACTATCTTCTTTGATTTCTTGCGCTGCCTGCGGCACGGCGATCACATAATTGGCCAAATTTTTCGGGCTCATGTTGCGATACTGAGCGCGTAGCGCCGGGCTCAAAGTGGCGCTGTAGCCCGCCAGATCAAAGCGAAAATCATCCGCTAAGCTAGCCGTCCATTGCGTCGTCGTGACATCCGCCATACGGTTCTTTTGCGTGATTTGATGCACGCCGCTGGCCGTGATCGTGCGATCATCGAGCCACGGACGGCTACTCTCGATTTGCTCAAAATTGAGACCGTAGCTGAGCTGATGTTGCGTGCCTATGCGCTTATCAGCATTCAAGACCAGACCCAAGCTATCGTTGATGTAACTGGTGCGAATATTTCTCGATGAGCTGATGCCGCGACTGATGTTTTGTGCGCGAGTGAGATCATCGACCCGCGCCTTCTGGCTGTATAGCAAAGTTTGCAGATGATCAAAGCCGATAAAATCTGGGCTGGATAATTGATGCGCCAGGCTAAGGCGACGGCGCTCGGTATGCGAATCTTGTTGCGCACCAGCCGGATAAGCCGGGCTCAGTTTATTGAGGAAACGTCTTTGATGATCGCTCTGAAAACTATCTAAAGTAAGCTCAAAATTATTCGCCGGATTGAGCGCCCACTGCAATTTAGCCAGCACGGCATCCGAGCTCCACTCATCCGGATTTTGCAGCACCGCCTCATAAGTTTGGCGCTGCTGACCTTTGCGATGTACGTACATAGCGAGCCCCTGCAAGGCGCCACTGCGCGCCGCGCCAGTGACGGCCTGCATCAGGCTGGTATCGCTAGAATTGTGATTGGCCGCGTAGCCAAAATAAGTGCTTTTGTCTGCGCTTAAAAAATCTTGCGGTGCTTTACTGCCTAGCGCCACACTGCCCGCCAAACCAGGCACTGCCTCACTACCTGCACTGCTACCCGAACTAAAACGCACTTGACGCAGAGTCTCGGGATCAAAATAATCACGCCCTACCCCAAAGCTGTTGAGACTATTCGCATCAGGCTTAGCGGCCGCATCCGGCATGGCAATGCCATCGAGCGCGATACTGACGCGATTACCCTCTACTCCACGAATATTAAAACCGGTGTTGCCGGCGCCGTCCCAGATATTCCCGCTACCACTGGCTGCACCGGGCACACTAATCAAGGATTCATAACGTGCCATGCCGGCCATATCGCCTGCATTACGGCGCTGTAAATCATCGCTATCTAAACGCACGTTGCGGCCGCCAGATTCCACCCGTTCTTTCTGAGCTTGCACCGTGATCTCGGGCAAATTAATACGCACGTCCGCTTTGCCAGTTTGCGCAGCCTTGGCGTCTCCCGCCACAGTTTCAGCCGTAGCGGCGGACTGCGCATGCACCAACACTGGCGCCAGCAAGGCCAGCGCCGCCAGCGCCGATGCCAGCACAGGCGTAACGTGTAGCGTAGAAATGGACGTGCGATTTAGACGAAAAGCGGTTGCACCAGAAACGCGGCTAGCAGAAACAAGCATAGGAAGTAAACTTGGAACAGAGCTAGAAACCGAGCTAGAACCTGAGCTAAAAACAGATTTTGAACCAACAGGAACAGATAAAGCAGAGAAAATCATAGAGCACCCAAAAATGTGGATGGCTGGCGCTCTGATGGGCAGGGGGAGAACTGCGCTTAGGCTTAGCTGGCTAAAAACGCAGTTTAATGCGAATGATTCGCATTTGCAAGATATTTATTTAAACAAGTCCCTCTTTGTTTTTCACTTGTGAGTTACTGGTACTTGATATGTCTATTTTCAACTTGAAGCTGTGCGATGGTCCAGATCCAGAAAAAAATAGCCACCTAGCCCAAGGCGCATATCCCACGCGGCCTGCAGGCCAGGCAGGCTGGAGACCCGCATGGAATATGCGGGCTGGCGGCATGCTGATTTTTATTTTTTCACATAGAGCGCGCCAGCTTGCGGATTTCACGTAGCGTTAAAAAGTTAGGTAGCAGGCGCCAGGCTGCCATGCCTAAAAACGCTAAGGCCAATAGTCCTAGGGCGCTTCCGCGTAATAACATGGGTAAGATAAAGGCGGCAAGCATAAAGGCGATCAGCATTTCGCGGCTGAACCAGCCGGTATTTTGCAAGCGGCGCTCGGCCAGTGTATCAACCAGGCCTAGCATTTTGACGGCACTGCGCTCACCTTTTAATGCCGTTTTTTTCATTTCCAGCCATGCCGGGTCGGCCTGACCGGCAGCACGGATTTGCGCTAGCAATTCAAAATAGCGATCCAGTGCGCTACGCAAATCGGCAGTGGCACTTGCTTCAAAAAAATTCGCATTGGCGGCGCTGCGTATCGCGTTGATCGCCATGCTCAGATCCTGCTTGAGGCCAGCAGTATTTTCTTGTTCGGCGTTTTTTTCGAAAGCATGGGCTTTTTGCTGGCGTTCTGCGACCCTACGTGCCTCTGGCAACAAGGCCTCCAGCACCAGCAAATGCGCGGTCTGCATGTCGGCGATCTGACCCAACTCTATCAGCCAGGGACAATACGCCATCAGACCGGCGTAGGCGACGATCAGGCGTTGCCGCAAGCGTTCTGACCATTGTGCATCGTAGGCCATCGCCAGGATTTGCGCGTGCATAGTGCGCAGCGCCGGCATCTGATGTTCGTCCAAACCGTACATTAATTTATCGACGTTGACGTATTCACCCGGCAAATGTTTTGGGCTCTTTTGCTTGAGCAGTTTCAAAGCCGTTTGCCATGCTTGCTCAAATTGGCTGCAGGCCTGCTGCCACTTTTGCACAATACTGGCAGTGGCCGCATTGCCCGCGTCTGCATACGCTTCCAGCACCTTATGCAGATACAAATCATGCAGCCATTGTGCGGCCTCGGCATCGTCCTTTAAGGCCTTATTGGCGTAAGCCAAAATCACCGGTAATTCTATCGATACGCCGCGCCATACCGGTGGAATACCGGGCGCCAGATGCAAGATCAATTGCAACAATTGCACATCGATAGAGAGGCGCTTTTCGTGCCGCAAAGCGAGCAGCACGCGTGTGGCATTTTGGTCTTTCTGGACATCGCGAAACCACGCCAGCAATTGACCATTGGCGATATCGCCTACCCCATCGGACCAGTTGCGCGCCAGGCCGACCGCCAATTGTTGCTGGGTATGGCAAACGTCTGCGCCCAGGTGGTAGGGTTCGCGAAAACCACCCAACATGGCATTTTCAACCGGATCGGGCAAACTAGTATCGCGCGCCAGCCAGCGCTGGATCTGCGCCGCGCCCCAGCGTGCCTGCGGATCACGCAACAGCAGGCCTCGCAATAATTTGCGCAGATAACTATCTTTGACCACGTTGATCTCAATCTCACGGGTGGTGAGTTGATGCAAAATCACGGCTTCGGATAAGCCGGCAAAAGGATGACGGCCGCTGGCCAATTCCAGCATGATCATGCCCAAGGCCCAAAAATCGGACTTGGCATCGATCACGCCGGACAAGCTTTCGGGAGAGGCGTACGGCAAGGTACGCGCCATACCAGTTAATTTTTGGGTGGCATCGAGCACCGACGAAATCCCAAAATCCGTCAACACCAAATCCAAAGGTTCTAGCGTGCGTATCAGAATATTTTCTGGCTTGAGATCGCGGTGTAAAAGACCGGCCGTATGCACGCTGGCTATCGCGCTGCTTAGCTCTTGCACTATCAGTGCCAGGCTTTCCGCTTCGAAATGCTGCGCCTGCGCCAGTTTGTCTTGCAGCAGTTGACGCAGCGAACCTTGCTCACAAAATTCCATCACTTCAAAGGCATAACCGTCCGACAAACCCGCCTCTAGCTGCAGTACTCTATGCTCTGCCGGGATGTTTGCCACACGGAGTTGCACCTCGGCTTTCACTTGTATGCCATGCCGGTAAATTTTGGCGATGCGTTGCGTATTACTTGCCAATTCCTGCACCAGCAATAATTCAGCCTCGGCACCTTGCGTGGGTAAAGGGCGCAAAATGCGATAGCGGTTTTTCAATGCCGAAGGCAATGACAGCAGGCTTAGCATTTGATCTAACTGCGTGCCCGCTGTTGCCGCTGATTCCCCTGCCGCTAGCAATAGTGGTCGATTACAGTACAGGCAAGTGTCGCTACCAGCTGGGTTAGTCTGGGCGCAATCTGCATAGGAACAGATTAATTCTGCATTCAGCTCTGCACTCAGCGGCAACACTGCGGCGACGCTCTGAGTGTGCGCAAGTGGAGCTATTGGCGCTAGTGGCAAAACGCTTGCGGCGCTTAGGCTAAGATCGACGCCGGTCAGCAGTGCGCCGCAAGCACAGCGCATCGTGTGCGCGGCATTTTCAGTTTCGCAACTAGGGCAGCGGCGTATATATTCTGGGCTAGCGCTCATACTTGCTTACTGTCTCCAACTGACTTTTTCGAAAGCCATGCCACGCTCGGTGCATAGCGCGTCCAACGCCTGCATATCGCCACGCGCCGGTATTCCTACATACCAGATGCGCTCGCCATCTATCATGGTCTGAATGCGCTTGTCCTGTGCATCTATCGGTGCATCAACATAGGCTTGCATACGGGCACGGCCTCGATCCGACATTAGCACCAGAGGTTGATTGGCAGAGCCGCGCCACGCCTGCGTCAGCGGCTGGGTTTCGATAAAAGGTTCAGGGATCAGGGCATCGAGTTGGTTTAGAATTTTTGCGTGCTTTTTTTGTAGCGTCGCCAACGGATAGCCGCTATAGCACAGCACATCAAAATCCAATTTCGCCTCACTACGCCAGTGCGCCAGTGCAGCCAGCAAGGCGCTCAAGGCGGCGGGCTGATCAAACGGTTCGCCGCCGGAGATCGTAACGCCGTCAAAGCCAGCCGCAGCGACCTGGCGACACCAGCTCAGTAATTGCGCCACCGTCATTTGTTTACTGGCATCATTGGCCCAGGTATCTTGCGAGACGCAGCCCTTGCAGGCGATGCGACAGCCTTGCAGCCAGATACCAATACGCCGCCCAGGGCCTAGTACTGTTACTGGAAAATGCGCCTTATTAATCGCAATTTTCATGCGGTTTGCAGGCTTAAGCTGATCACTTTGTCGGACTCGCTGACAGCGCTGATGATGACGCGCTGTTTGCCTTCCAGATCGTGCTCAAACAAAGCCCGTGATAAGGGGTTGATGAAGCAGGATTCGAGCTGATTACCGATGCCGCGTCCGCCATTGCTCAGGTCTTTGGTACAGCGCGCAAATAAATCATCGCGCACCGACGCCGGCATAGACAGGCTCACCTGCAATTCTTCCTGCACCCGACGCGCCACGTTACGCAGCATGCTATCAAAAATTTTCGCCGCGACCTCTAAGCTGATGAAGTTAAACACCACGATATTGTCGCCGATGCGGTTGAGCAATTCGGGGCGCGATAATTTGAATTTAAAATAATTTCCTATCGCCTCGCGCACCTTGAGCTCTACCGTATCGTAACTATCGCCGGGCTGCACATTTTGTATACGCTGACCATGTTGGTCTTCGACATAGATGCCTAGATTCGAAGTAAACACCAAAATAGTTTCTGAAAAATAGGCGGTATCACCGCGCCCATCGGTGAGGCGACCGTCCTCTAAAATCTGCAGAAATTTATCCAGTATGCGCGGATGGGCTTTTTCAATTTCATCAAACAAGACCACAGAAAAAGGCTTTTCGCGCACCGCGTTCGTGAGCTCACCGCCAGCATCAAAACCGACATAGCCGGGCGGCGCACCGAGTAAGCGAGCACCACTGTGCTCTTCGGCAAACTCGCTCATATCAAAGCGCAGATAGGCACGTTCATCACCGAAGATTAGTTGGGTCAAGGTCTTGGCCAGCTCGGTTTTACCGACCCCGGTGGGCCCGGCAAAAAACAAGACGCCACGCGGACGGCTACCGCCAGAGCGCGCCTGTGCACCGGTCAAGCCCATCACGGAACGCTTCAGAATATCGAGGGTCTTGACTACCGCAGGATGCTGGCCTTTGACCCGGTCTTCTATGAAATGATGCGCATCGCGAATTTTTTCGCGCAGATAATCCTTGCGCCAAGGGTTATCGAGGGCACCGACTTTATAACAGCGCACCGCATCGTCTATCATAGAGATGCCCAGTTGCTGGCGATCGGCCAGCTCTGTGATGTCCGACAAAGCAGTCAAAGACATGCCCTCGCTACCTTCGGTAAAGCTTTTTATAAACTGCGCGCGGGCATCATTGCCAGCCTCGGCATACCCGGCAAACAAAGGCGCCAACTGTTGTGCGGCAGCCTGGCGCGTTTCAAAATCAGGTTTCGCGATCAGCAAACTAGCGACCCGCTCGCTATCGAGCGTAAACCAGGACGGCAGATCTTGCGCACGATTGAGCAGCCACAGCACAGGATTAAACAACGGCACACCGCCATCCTTTGGCACTAGCGGCGCCGCACTCAGGGAATTTTTTTCGGCCGCGACAAAAAACCTATGCTCGGCTTCGCCCAATTGCTCGGCTTGGCGGCTAATGCGCGAGGCAAAATCGAGCACCAAAGCGCAGCGCGCTTCGCGTTCGCCACTGAGCTTCTTCATCAGTTTACTGAGCGACTCCAGGCTAATGATTTGACAACCGTCAGCCAGTTTTAAATCAAACAGGCGGGAGGCTAATTCACGCTGCACTGGTTCATCGGGATAGACCCTTAGACCGTCGCTGGGATCGTAGATCAGCAAAAATCGATAGTCCCTGGCTTTTAAGGATTCCCATAGAGCGCGTGCCAAAGGCACCAGCGCCATGCCTTGATTGAGCGGCATTAAAAAACTATCGCGGATGCTGCCGGAAATCACATAATGCGAACGGATAGGCAGCAGTCTGTGCAGGTCTTGCAGCCAGCGGGGTGTTGGTGCATTCATGGTAATTTTTTCGTGATGGGCTGACTACGTGCTGCTCGTTGTTGTTCGTCTTTAAATTCTGGTAATTTACGCGCATCGACCAATTGCACCGGTAACTCTCCGGCACCCAGACGGCGCGTCACCTGCATCTGCAAACCGCGGGCCTCTAAGGCCTTGAGCAAGGCTGGGAACTCGCTACACCAGCGGTCTTCGGCCAGATGGTCGCGCACACTGCGTTCGTTTTCACCTTCAGCGACGGCACGAATGACGTTGAAGTTGGCGTTTTTGGTAAGCGGATTAATCCGCATGCGCACCATGTAATTATCCCAGCCGGGCCGACGAAAATGCACGACCCCACCATCCACAAACAGCGTATTAGCGATTTCCTCAACCTGATAGCCCAGCTCTTTCAGGCTTTGCTGCAGGATCACGGCATTGGCCTGTTGGACCTGACGCTGCAAATCGGCATCGAGCAAGGCTTGTATCTGTACCCGCAACTCTGTCGCCAGAGAACTGGCGCGCACGCCGGGCAGACTTTGCTCCAATTCTCGCGCCAGAGCAGCGATCTGCTCTGGTATTTCGGCGAAATGCGCGATGCGCGCCATCAGGCGCGCCACTAAAGCCTGCGGCACGACCGCGGCACTCGCCGTGCGCAAATCAGCCTCTTTATTGTGTGCCAGCGCATCGGCGCGGCGCGCCGCTTCGGCCAATAATACCGGGCGCAATTGTTCTGACCAAGCCTGCAGACTGTGTACATACAGGGCGGTGGCTTGCTCGCTGGCTTGCTCCGTGTCTTGCTCCGTGTCTTGCTCCATGTCTTGCTCTAAGCCTTGTTGGCTGTTAGAGACTGGCGCTAAGGGACGGCTTGCGCCTACTTGGGCGGCATATCCTATGGTCTCTGCTAAGCTCATCAAGTGCGCAAAATCCTGCTCAGCCGCGAGCCGACGTTGCTGCAACTGGAGCTCACCGGTTTTCTGCGACGCGCTCTGCAAGCGCTGCTGCTGCTGACGATCATCGCGCTGCTCTGCGCGCAAGACTGCGGCAGCATCGTGCGCCTCGGCCACACGAAGCGCAGCCGTAATCGCGGCTGCAGACATTAGGGTAAGGAAAGGGTCAGCACTAAAGATGACGGTGGTGGGCCCGCTCATAGGGTATCAGCTTAATTTGTACAAGAATGCAATATAGCATGGCGAGGTAGGCGGGTGAACTGTAGATCAATAAAACCATACATTTTCAAAATCAAATGGCCCAAGGCGCATATCCTATGCGGCCTGCAGGCCAAACAGGCTGGAGACACGCATGGAATATGCGCGCTGGCGGTGGTATTAAAGATCAAGGACGGCGATATTGCTGCTCAATATAGTTTTTTAATCCTTGCATGCGCGCGATAACAATTTTTTTGAAGTAAAAGGCAGCGAGTCTTTCACTAAAAAATGGGAAGGTCCAAAATTTTAGCTTGATCGAATATCGAAATTTTGCCAGCGTAGAAGTGCTGCCATCCGCTCGAAAAACCCAACTGCCAGCAAAATTCTTTATAAAAAACGGTCCTTTGGTCATCTGTACTGCGGCGACCGACGGTGGATTCATTTGCATGAACTGTACATCCATGATGAGACCCGACTTAGCAAACACGCGCACTTCGGCTCCAGGCTTTACACTACTCATACCATTTAAGATCTCTATTTTTTCTGGAAATGGATCCCACTCATAACGAACATCATAATCTTGCGAGATTTGATAGACATCAGAAACCGGCGCGTGTATCAGTAAGCGATGTTCAACAATCACGCTGTCCGCCTCATTTCAATAAATTTTTTAGAGCCGATTCTAAATCCGGATAAGCGAAGCGAAAACCTTGTGCTTGCAGACGCCTTGGTATCACTCGCTGCCCTTCCAGTAACAGATCTGCTTGCTCGCCCAAAGCCAGGCGCATAGGCCACGCAGGCGTAGGCATGAAGCAAGGCCGACCTAAAATGCGGGCGGCGGTCTGGCTAAATTGTTTTTGCGTGAGAGATTCCGGGGCGCAGAAGTTATAGGCCCCGTCCTGCCTGGACTCAACATCGGCTTGCTGATCGATTGCACAAAGATGAGCAATGCCTCTGACTACATCGTCCACATGTATCCAAGATAAGCATTGGCTACCACGACCGAGCGCGCCACCGAGTCCCAACTTAATCGGCAGCAGCATCATAGGTAAAGCGCCCTGCTGCCCTAGCACCAGGCCAAAGCGCATGCACTTCACATGCACGCCATATTGCTGGGCGGCCTGCGCCGCAGCCTCCCATTCTTGACATAGTTGCGACATAAAAATGGGCTGTGGCGGGCTGTCTTCCGCCAATTCGCGCTGATCGTCGGGTTCTTGTATGCCGTAGTAGCCGATTGCCGAAGCCGATAGCAGCAGCCGTGGTTTTTGGTTGGCACGCGCTATCCATGCCACGATACTGTCGGTGAGTGCGACCCGGCTAAGACGCAACTCGGCCTTACGCTTTTCACTCCAGCGCCAGCCTAGGATGCGCGCACCTGCAAGATTGATGATGACATCAAGCGGATAGGCATCGGGCAGCTCGCCCATACTGCCAATGCAGCTCACTTTGGCATCAAACAGCCATGCCGCTTGTTTGGGATTACGACTGAGGACGGTGACGCGCTGTCCGTCCGCGATTAAGGCGCGCACCAGTTGCTGACCGATAAACCCGGTAGCACCGGTGACCAGTACGCTTGCTGATTGATGGTTAAAATGCAGAGTATTGAGCATAGAAGTTGCCTCGTTTGTTTGATCATTGTTGCGATCTTCTTGTTGATATAAACGCTGTGCCGCCAGCGCATCGCGGATTCCAGAAAGACCAACGCCCACACCACACAATGCCAGAAAAATAGTTAAGCCGCTCCAGTCTTGCGCTTGCAACATGCTCGTCTGCACCATCCAAACTGGCACATTGAGTATCAGCAGCATGATGAATGCGCCTCCGTTGATCGCCAATACAGTATGTGTAATGCGCTCGCTGGCGGGCAGTAATCGACTTCTATCCTCAATGACAAAATCCCATAATGTCAGCACGATCTCTAACGCAAAGATTAACAATAACAGTAAAGCCCAGAGGCCATGCCAGAGCCACCCAGCCAAACCGATAAACAGCAGGCTATAAATGAGTGCACGTACAGAATGAATGCTCAACTCCAGCCTAGCCGAACGGGGTTGCGGCAGCGCCTCAGTCAATTCGAACGCTAATTGAACCTACGGTGAAGGTTGCCGAAATGCGCCAAAGCACCGATCCAGATCACTAAGCTTTGCACTCTGCGGTTGAACAGACTGAAGCTAGCAAATTAGGAAGTGTAGGAGCACGGCGGGTCGGTCGCTTGAAAAAACCGATCCCATAATAAAAAACTGCCTGTAAGACCCACCATAACGGTGTCTTACAGGCAGAAAGTAGAACAGACTGGAGGTAGAAATTTTACTTAATACTTATTTGATGACTACTTGCATACTGGTGCCAAACTTGCGACCTAAAGAATCAATTACTGAGAGTGATGCGGTATAAGTACCCACTTTGGTGTAGGTATGTATCGCTAAGGCAGTGCTGGCAGTTGCTGTACCGTCGCCAAAATTCCACAGATAAGTCTTGATAGTGGCACCGGCAACCGAAGCGCCTCTGGCGTCAAACGTTACAGTCACATTTCTGGCATCAGCAGCTGGTGTTACTGGTTTAGGTGGCGTCACTGGCGGTGGTGTTACTGGAGCCGGTGGTGTCACTGTGGTTGGTGGAGGCGTAACTGGCGCACCATTCGACAAGGCGCTAGTACCAGTGATGCTGTACTGACCAAGGCTACCGTAGTTGCTGTAACCACTGACGGTGGCACTACCTTTACCGGCACCAGTGACACTTAAGAAATACATCCCTTGTGCAGGTAAGGCAAAACTGATGGTGCTACCCAGTGTGGCATCGGCATTCGCTGAGGCAAGTACCTTGCCTTTACTGTCTAGCAATTGCAATGCCACGTCCAGATTACCACCTAAATCAGCGCCTTTGACGGTAAAACTTGCAGTGCCAGCACCAGCGATAAAACTAAACATATCAACGTCACCTGGTGTCCCTATTACACCGCTAACGCTGAGATTGTTGTAACCGTTAGCTGATTTACTCAGCATTGCATCGGCAGTTGTGATGGTATTGCCATGATCGTCTGCTAAAGGTTTTAAACCTTGCTTAAGCATCACTGCATAGGCGTCTTCTTTGTTGTTGGCGTTGGCGTATTCGCCTTTTGACCATTGCGTCAGATTCTTGTAATAGCCAACACCCATGATAGGTGCCCAACCGGTTTCACCATCACCCTGCCCTTGATAATAGGCGACGGAAGTGGTGCCTTGATGCGACAGACCCAAGGTGTGACCCAACTCATGAGAAACGCACTCAGCAATCGGTTTCTCGCTATTGGCTAGGTTATTTGGGAAGCAGAAAGTACTGGCAGTTCCGGTAGAGAAAGCGCCGAAAGAATTCAAATATGCATAACCACCTGCAGTATGTGTTCTTGGTGTAATCAAGACAGTCATGCCGACTTTACCTGCAGGAGCGGCTGGTTTTTCGGTAGTGACGTCGACATCAAAAGGCGCATAATCTTCTACCACGCGCTGCCATACCTTTTGTATCAGGATGCGTTCCGCATCATTGTATGTAGCTGGTGTGGCATCGAGGCTAAACGCAGGATTGGCTGCATCACCGGTAAAATTGAGATAGAGAATACGGGTGGAATTTGGTTTGGTATGAAGCTTAAAGGTTTGATCCAGCGGGAATGGACTGGCGCTCGTGGCGGCTGCAGCAGTCGTCGCAGTAGTTGCTTGTTGCATGCTGCTGCCGGCAGCAGCGCCTGCTGGCACGGCGCTTTCCAGACCTGCATCGATATGCAATATGCGGCCCTTGCGATCCAAATGCACAGTGTCATCAGAGACCAATAAGTCGCGCATCGCATCGCTGCTCATCCCATACCATTTTGCAACTGCATCCAGATCATTGCCCAACAAGGCGATCGCTTTTTCACCGGACGAAAACTCTTTTAAATTAATGCGTGAGAAAGGCGCGCCTTCTGTGCTGCCCTCCGCACTATTTGGAACGAAGCTGGCTGGCAACTCCATCTGCGCCATCATCTCTTCACTCATACGCTTTGGCGCTGCCGTTGGCATGCTGAAGTTATGTGTATCTGGCGAAAATTGGGTATTGATTTTGGTCGCGTTATAGCTAGTTTGGCCTTGCGCTACTAATTCGACGGCAGGTCCAGACTGAGCCACAGCTTGCGCTGTTACAGGCGCAGACGAGGGCATTTTTTTACTGGTGACGCGATCAGCATTGCTGGCTTGTGCATCGATTTTTTCATCGACAGTGACACCTGCGTAGATGCTGAAACCGCCGACGATCATGACAGCGAGAGCGATGGCAGTTTTGAGGACTGGCTTTTGTGGAGTTTGCTTGTTCATTTTATTTCCTTTGTTATGGTGGATTTCAACAAAGGACATACGCGGTCGGAAAAACGTTGTAGTAAGATCTTGTAGAATAATAATGATCATTCACGTCTAACCGGTAACCCCGCTACCATGATCTTTTCAGACATTAGGCCGGAGGCTTTGCGTCCCTGCTTTTCAGCAAGTTTGCCCTGAACACAGTATTGGTCGATAAAAGCGCAAAGTCAAGCCAATAAATCGATTATTTTGATTTATTTATGCGATATAAGTGCTTGATAAATAACAAAAAATATTTTTAATTTAAGTAAATTTCAATTTCATATGTATAACGCACAAGTGATTAAATTTTAAGCAAATTAATGCGGCATGTTTTTTTAAGAAATGTTTATGTACCTCGGATACGCACTAAAATTGGCTGGCATATTCTTATCTATTTATGCTGCGGACGCTCTCGCTGTCGATGAAGCGGCCAGCAATAAGCACGCAGTCGCTGTGATTGCGGATTCCCAATTTAAACTGGGCAATGCCACCATTCCCATGTATATCTCCCATGATTGGGCGCTAGCGCAGCCAGAAATAACGCAGGCGGTACTGATGTTTCACGGCCGTTTGCGCAATGCGGATGTGTATTGGCGTACCGCAAAAAATGCGCTGGCTGTTGCCAAACAGTCCCCACACAGCATATTGATCGTGCCGCAATTTTTAGCCGATGCAGATATTCAAAAACATGCACTCTCTGAGGATTTCTTACATTGGCAATGGGAGGCGTGGATGGGCGGTGAGCCAGCCAACGGCCCCTTAGCAATCAGCTCTTTTGAAGTCATCGACGCGCTTCTGAATCGACTAGCCGACCGGCAGCGCTTTCCGAATATGCGCTCGGTAGTACTAGCAGGGCACTCAGGCGGTGCTCAAATCGTACAAAGATATGCAGTGGTCGGCAAGGCTGAAGCGCTACTAAAATCACACGCGATCTCGGTTCGCTATGTGGTTGCCAATTCCTCTTCTTATCTGTATTTCAACGAAACACGCCCCTTCGCAAAGAGTGCGAGTTGCGAAAAATTTAATCAATGGAAATATGGTTGGGAGGCTGCACCAGACTACGTCGATAGTAAAAGTAGGGCCAACTATGAGACGCAATACACTCAGCGCGATGTAGTGTACTTACTAGGGGAACTCGATACAAATCCACAACATCCAGCACTCGATAAAAGCTGCTCCGCCGAATTGCAAGGTGCGTTTCGTTTAGAGCGTGGCTTACACTACTTTAACTACCTACAGCAGCGCCACCCAACGATGACACAGCAGCGCATCGTCAGAGTACCGGGCATAGCGCATGATGGTGATGCCATGTTCGAATCAGCAGCAGGCATCTCGGCCTTGTTTGAGACAGCAACGCCTAAGCATGAGCAAAGCTCACGGAAATAAGATTTACCTGGGAATTTTGAACACCCCGGCCAGCGCGCACTATCCATCAGGGTTTGCAGCCATGCAAGGCGCTAGGCCGCATGGGATATGCGTGTGCGGGCATGCCATATGCAATTTATTTACTCGGACATAGCAGCTAGTGTTTGTTTATTCAGGCTGCCATACTGGCTCTTTGCTGCATACCGGGTGCCAGATTCACATTTTTTGCACTTTTTAATGCCGCTGTGGCACGATCCAGTAAGCTTTCTTGGGTATCCCCTTCTTGCATGGTGGCGATACCAACGGTGGCGCTGATTTTAATCTCTTGCCCTGCCATCGCGACTGGCATCGCTGCTATGGTAGAGAGTATGCGATTGGCCACTTTATTTGCGTCCTCGGCATTCGCCTCTGGCAGCAAAAGAGAAAACTCCTCGGTTCCATACCTCGCCATACAATCATAGCTGCGAGTGGCTCGCTTCAGTCTTCGGGTCACCTCAATGAGAACCACGTCCCCAGCAGGAGCACCGTACTCATCTAGAATCTGCTTGAAGTGATTCAGATCCAAAATCAACATCGACAAGGACTTGCCAAACCTGATATGTCTTTGCAGTTCGCTCTCACTCACGCGCATGAATTCACGGCGGTTCGCCACACCAGTAGCCGGATCCGTGCTTTCCTGACGATCCAGTTCAAGTTCAGCGCTTAGAATTTTTTTTCTATAGCGCTGCAAATACGCTGAGGTAGCGTGTCCGGTATAAGCACTGGCGAGCAAAATGGCGACCACGCTACTGACATACGCAAACGTCGGTATCACTTTGTAGGCCAACAAAACTAACAAGGCAATGAGGTAAGCCAACATGGCCGGGCGCAAGGATTTTAAGGGTAGCGGGATAGTGACAAAGTAGATCATGCAGATCCACGCATCGACTAGATAATGCCCAAAATAATCTCTGGGCAAACTGGCATTGCTGACAAACTGCATCAACAACACCGCAGCACTCCAGCGCAAGATTTGGCGGTCTAACTGCTGTGGATTGGCGGTACTAATACTCGCTTTTAGTAAATACCAGGAATAAACAAACAACAATAGGCGTAAGCAGAATAGGCTATAAAACTGCTGACTAGTGCCGAGGAAACTAAAATCGACATACGCTAAAGGCAGTGTTGCCCACATCACGACACGTATAAGTTTGCGCGATTGCGCCCTATCTTGCTTCAGATAATGAAGTCTATAAAGTTCTTCATTGACATCGGGATAACGATTTTGCATAAGCCCTCCCTTTTGTTTATTCAGTCTAGATAGGCGATTACTTATTTTACTCATTCTTCGTTGAAGCACACAAAAACTATGTTTAAGTGTAGTGCCAATTTCAGAAAATCGGTATCTATTCAAGCTATTTCACGCTCTGTATGATAAATTGATGCCTCTTTTTATTTATGTCTACATTTAAATTTCAGTGTTGAAAAAATCACATGTTTCCGACGCTTGCAGACCGCAGCAGTTTAGCTTTGCGTCTAAGGCTGGAAACAGTATTCTCAAATCAAAACACGACTTAAGTTGTTGACGCGCGTCACAAAAAAATCATTTTCGCTCGATTCAAGTTTCCATTCTAGCAACAGCACATTTTACTATTTCAAATACCATGGACATACTTCTCTACGACAATTGGGAGCGTCAGCTTCGCCCGTTTTCACCTATACGCAAGGATTGGATAGGTTTGTATTGCTGCGGTCCTACCGTCTACGACTACGCCCACATAGGCAATTTACGCACCTATCTATTTGAAGATGTTTTGCGCCGGGTCCTGGAGTTGAACGGTCATCAGGTTCGCCACGTCATTAACATCACTGATGTCGGCCATTTGGTGTCTGATGCCGATGATGGCGAAGACAAAATGGAAACAGGCAGTCGCAGAACCGGTGAATCTGCATGGGATATCGCAGAAAAATACACCATCGCTTTCAAGCAGGATTTACTGACACTGAATATGTTGCCGCCTCAGATATGGTGCAAGGCTACCGAGCATATCGTCGAACAGATCTCGTTTATCTCTTGCATAGAACAAAAAGGTTTTACCTACACCACGTCAGATGGTGTGTATTTCGATACTTCGAAGCAAGACAATTATGGTTATCTGGCGCGCCTCAATCGCGAAGGACTGGAGGCTGGTAAGCGCGTCGATATAGGCGAGAAACGTCAGGCGACCGATTTCGCTTTATGGAAATTTAGCGCTGCCGGTAGCAATCGGCAAATGGAATGGGACAGCCCCTGGGGTCGTGGCTTCCCGGGTTGGCATATTGAATGTTCGGCGATGTCGGCCAAGTATCTGGAGCCATGGTTCGACATACATTGCGGTGGCGAAGATCATATTGCCATCCATCACAGCAATGAAATCGCACAGAACATGGCCTGCCACGGAACACGTCTAGCCAATTTTTGGATGCATGGATATTTCCTGCAAATCGATGCTGGCAAGATGTCGAAATCCAGCGGTGATTTCCTACGCTTGCAAAGCGTGATAGATCAAGGCTTCGATCCTTTGGCATATCGCTTGCTGTGTATGTCGGCGCATTATCGTAGTCAGTTAAGCTTTAGCTGGGATGCGTTAAAGTCGGCCCAAACCGCGCTGTTCCGCTTACGTGAAACATATTTCGCCTTACCTGCAGGGGGTATTCTCAGTCAGGAGTTTGCCGATAAATTCAAGACCGAAGTGAACCAAGACTTAAATCTGCCCAAAGCGCTAGCCGTCATGTGGGAAACTTTGAAGTCGAATCTAGGTGACGCGGATAAAAAAGCGACACTTACTTACTTTGATCAAGTACTAGGCCTGAATTTGGCTGCCTGGCAACCGACGATGAGCGAAATTCCAGCAAGAATTCTCGATTTGGCAGAGCAACGCAAACAAAGTCGCATCAACAAAAATTGGGCTGAGTCCGATCGCTTGCGTGATGAAATAAAAGCTCTCGGCTACGAAATAGAAGACAGCGCTGAAGGCATGAAGTTAAAACCTATCGCATAAGTTTTAAGCTGTGATGTCGTGATTCCAGTCTAGAGCAAGCTGGAATCACGATCATAGAACTATGTAATTGAACTACGATTACACCGTAGAAACCAATCTTTCAGGCGCAAGTATTGCGTATTCCTGCAATTGCGCCGAACCCAATAATTGCCGATTAGACTCGCGATACACTCGCACACGACCAAATTGCTCGGGTATCTGTACTTCTTCTTTCCCCAGGGCCAGCCTTTGACCTTGTAAAAATCTACGCGCCAAATCGTCACTCAATAAGACCTCAGGAAAACTCGACAATAAAGCATCTACCGGTGCCAGTAATTGCGCGCGCTGCGACTCATCCATTGCAGTCAACGCCTCTAGCGTCACGGTATTTTCCAGCAGTAGATGGCCAACATGGGTGCGGCGTAAGGCATTTAGATGGGCACCGCAGCCCAGGGCATTGCCGATATCCTCGCCTAAAACTCGAATATACGTGCCCTTACTGCAGCGCACATTCAGTGTCAGAAAAGGCGCCTCGTAACTGACGAACTCCAGCAGATAGATAGTCACAGGCCGCGCTTCTCGCTCTAGCGTAATGCCGGCGCGGGCATACTCATACAGTGGTTTTCCGTCACGTTTGAGGGCGGAATACATAGGCGGCACTTGTAAGATGTCACCTCTAAACTGCCCTAACACTTCTTCAATCTGTGTGACGGTGACCTCTACCGGAAGCGTCTGCAGCACCTCACCTTCCGTGTCGCCAGTATTGGTACTGACACCCAGATGAACGACAGTCTGATAAGTCTTATCCGCTTCCAACAAGTCTTGCGAGAACTTGGTAGCCTCACCGAAACACAGGGGCAATAAGCCCGTAGCAAACGGGTCAAGCGTGCCGGTATGCCCTGCTTTCAGGGCGTTGAGTAGGCGCTTGGCTTTAATCAAGGCGTCATTACTCGACCAACCGACTGGTTTATCGAGCAGCAATACGCCATGTACCGGAACACGAGGCATTTTCTTTACTTGGATTGTCATTGGCGTTGGAATATAAAACGTGCGACAAGCAGAAATAGACGAAAATACAAATACCTGAGGTTTTAGTTCAGGTATTTGCCTAAGCAAGAAAATTAATCTTCGCTGTCGTCTGTAGATCGAGTTGCGTTTGCTTCGTCGATTAATTTGGACATTGCCATGCCGCGCATGGTCGAGGTGTCATGAACAAAATGCAGTTGCGGCAGAGTGTGAATATGCAGACGCAAACCCAACTGCGCCCGTAAAAAACCAGCGGCTTTGTTCAAACCATCCAGTGTGTTCTTGATAGATGCAGGATCATCCTTCAAACTGGTGAAATAAATTTTAGCGTGCGCATAATCGGGCGTCAGCTGAACTTCGGTCAGCGTAATCATGCCAACACGAGGGTCTTTTAATTCAGACCAAATGATTTCAGCAACATCACGCTGTATCTGATCTGCAACGCGCAAACCGCGGGCGGGGATGGATTTACTATTTTTTGCCATAATAATTACAAAATTGCTACAAAAATACTACGAAGGTACAAAAAAATAAAAAGGGAGCAAAAGCTCCCTTTTCTTATAAATACTACAGGGTACGAGCAATTTCTTGTACTTCGAACACCTCAAGAATGTCGCCGACCTCAATCTCATTGTAATTCTTCAGAGACAAGCCGCACTCCATACCGGCCTTGACTTCTTTAGCATCGTCTTTGTAGCGCTTCAAGGAATCCAACTCTCCGGTCCATACCACAACGTTGTTGCGTAACAGACGAACCGACGAAGTACGCTTGACGGTACCTTCAGTGACCAAGCAACCAGCGATAGAGCCAACTTTGCTGACCGAGAATACCTGACGAATCTCAACCTGGCCAATAACGGTTTCACGCTTCTCTGGCGCCAACATACCCGACAATGCCGCTTTAACTTCATCAACCGCATCGTAAATGATGTTGTAGTAACGAATATCCACGCCATGCGACTCAGCCAACTTACGCGCCGATGCATCTGCACGTGTGTTAAAGCCAATAATCACAGCCTTCGATGCGACCGCCAAATTGACGTCGGATTCAGAAATACCACCGACGGCAGCGTGCACCACTTGTACCCGAACTTCGTTGGTCGACAACTTGACCAAGGACTGTACCAGTGCTTCTTGCGAACCTTGTACATCGGTCTTGACAATGATAGGCAGATTTCTGACTTCGCCTTCGCCCATATTGTCGAAGATGTTTTCCATCTTGGCAGCTTGTTGCTTGGCCAGTTTGACGTCACGGTATTTACCTTGACGGAACAAACCGATTTCGCGCGCTTTACGCTCATCAACCATGACCATGAACTCTTCACCAGCAGCAGGAACCTCGGTCAAGCCTTGAATTTCGACAGGAATAGATGGACCAGCTTCGCTCGTGTTTTTACCGTTCTCATCCAACATGGCACGTACACGACCATATGAAGAACCAGCCAATACCACGTCACCGCGCTTCAAAGTACCAGACTGAACCAAGACTGTCGCAACCGTACCGCGACCTTTATCCAGTCGAGATTCGATCACCAAACCTTTAGCAGGAGCATTGATCGGCGCGCGCAATTCCAAGACTTCGGCTTGCAACAACACTTGTTCCAATAATTCCTCAATACCCTCACCAGTTTTGGCAGAAACTGGGACAAACGGTGATTCGCCACCGTATTCTTCAGGAACAACGCTTTCAGCAACCAACTCTTGCTTGACCCGGTCCATATTTGCACCCGGTTTATCAATTTTATTGATAGCAACGACCAAAGGTACACCAGCCGCTTTGGCATGAGCAATCGCTTCTTTGGTTTGCGGCATCACGCCATCGTCAGCTGCAACCACCAGAATAACGATATCAGTTGCCTTGGCACCGCGAGCACGCATAGCAGTAAATGCCTCATGACCCGGAGTATCAAGGAAGGTAATCATGCCACGCGGTGTTTCTACGTGGTAGGCACCAATGTGCTGGGTAATTCCACCAGCCTCACCGGAAGCAACCTTGGCACGACGAATGTAATCGAGCAAAGACGTTTTACCGTGATCGACGTGTCCCATTACCGTAACGACTGGCGCACGCGGTGCAGATTCATACTCAGCATGCTCGGCGACATCGGTCAGCATTGCCTCTGGATCGTCCAACTTGGCAGCGAAAGCTTTATGCCCCATTTCTTCAACCAAGATCATCGCAGTTTCCTGATCCAACACTTGGTTAATGGTGCACATTTGGCCGAGCTTCATCAAATGTTTAATGACTTCAGATGCTTTTACTGACATTTTATGTGCTAACTCAGCGACAGTAAGTGTCTCTGGCACATAAACATCTTTAACGATTGCTTCGACTGGAGCCTGGAAATTTGACTGTTCTTCGTGCTGATTAGAACGACGGCCTTTTCCACCGCTTTTCCAACCATCACGCCCAGTAGTTGCCGGTGCGCGACCTTTGGCAGCACCACGCTTTTTCGCATCATCTTGCCAAGTAGAAGAAACATTGGCTGATTTAATCGATTTCTTATCGACCACAGCAGCAGTACCTGGCGCAGGCTTAACATCTTTCTTGTCGCCGGTCGCTGGTTTTTTATCGCCGACTTTTTTATCAGCTGGCTTATGTAAAGTGCCTTCAGCGACTTTAGGGGCGACTACCGCAGGCGCGGCGACTTTTGGTCGACGCGCTGCATCCATCATTTCTTTAATCTGAGCTACTTCATCAGCAACTTTTTTACGTGCAGCATCATTCGCAGCTACACGTACCGCGGCTTCTTTCGCGTCACTTGCTGTTTTGATTTTCGCTTCTTCGGCTAGCTTCAACTTTGCTTCATCAACAAGTTTCTTTTTCTCTTCTACGGCAGCCTGACGCTTACTATCTTCTTCGACATTCACCACAGCCGGAGCTGGCGTAGCGATATTGCTCGCTTTAGGCGATGTCTTGACGGCTACTTTGCTCGCCACGTTCAAGCTAGCGGCGGCAGCCACTGCGGCTGCCTGATCTGCTTTAGCTTTTTCAGCCTCAGCTTTAGCCGATGCAGCAGCCGCAGCCTCAATTTCACGCAAGGCATTTGCTTGCGATTCTTTTTCAGCTTCCAGCTTTTCTAGATACTCTTGCTTCTCGATCAATTCGGCTTCCTGGCGAGCAATCAATGCCGCTTCCTGACGCATTTCCTCTTCGCGTCGTTCCGCTTCCGCTGGATCAAGCACCTCAGCAGCATGCTCGGTCTGCGTCTCTGGAGACGATTCATCACGTTTGACAAAAGTGCGCTTTTTACGCACTTCCACTTGTATCGTGCGGGATTTGCCAGTGGCATCTGCCTGCTTGATTTCAGTGTTTTCCTTGCGGGTCAAGGTGATTTTTTTGGCATCCGCTGTCACACCATGCGAAGTACGCAAGTGTGCCAACAGCTTATCCTTGTCTTCCTTTGACAGCACATCGGACGTCGAGCTTTTACTAACGCCCGCGGCATGCAATTGCGTTAGCAGCAAATCCGCTGACATCTTCAGCTCGGTGGCAAATTGAGCTACATTATTACTCGCCATTCAGTCCTCTTTTTCTCATTGCGCTTGAAAAAACGCTTAAATATAAATATCTTTTAAAAACTCGTCGTGATTTATTTTGCTTCTACGAGTTTCCACGCTGTGGCCAATAAGGCTTTTGCATGATCATCATATTTAGCGTCGATGAGTTTCATCTCATCATCAGTCACATCTTCGAATGCATCTTTAATCAATTGGCGCGCACGATCCGTTGACAGCGCCAAAATAGCACCGAACTCGTCATAGGCCAAGCCACCGAAGGCAACCAGTGTTTTAACACCAGCCAAGCCCAGCTTACCGGCAGTAACACGACTCATACCATCGAGATTGATCAAGGCGTCTTCCACCCCATCAATACCCTCTTCGGAAGCGATTGCCTCCGTCAACAATGAATCTCTAGCGCGATTACGCAGCTCATTCACAGTATCTTCATCTAAGGCTTCGATTTCCAGCATTTCACTGATAGGCACGTAAGCGATCTCTTCTAAACTAGAGAATCCCTCATCAACCAAAATATCGGCAACCTCTTGATCAACGTCAAGTTTTTCCATAAACAAAGCGCGAATCCCTGCGGTTTCTTGCTCTGCTTTATTGGCAGACTCTTCAGCTGTCATGATATTAATTTTCCAGCCAGTCAACTCCGCCGCAAGACGAACGTTTTGACCGCTACGACCAATCGCGATGGCTAAATTTTCGTCATCGACAACCACGTCCATGCAATGCTTTTCTTCATCAACCATAATAGAAGAAACATTCGCCGGAGCCAAAGCGCCGATCACGAATTGCGCCGGATCTTCCGACCACAACACGATATCAACACGTTCGCCACCCAACTCACCTGTCACAGCCTGTACACGTGAACCACGCATACCGACACAAGTACCGATAGGATCGATACGCTTATCATCGGTATGAACCGCGATTTTTGCGCGCACACCGGCATCGCGAGCTGCTGATTTAATGACCAGCGAACCCTGTTCGATTTCTGGAACTTCCAGCTCAAACAGCTTCATAATAAATTCTGGCGCAGTACGAGAAAGTATGACTTGCGGACCACGGGCATTGCGATCTATGCGCAGTATGTAGGCACGGACTCTATCACCAACGCGCAAATTCTCTTTCGGTATCATTTGATCGCGTGGCAAACGCGCTTCAATTTTACCCGATTCAACGACAGCCTCACCGCGCTCCATACGCTTGATTGTGCCTGTCACCAGAGCATCGCCGCGCTCCAGGAAATCAGCCAAAATCTGCTCACGCTCAGCATCACGAATACGCTGCAAGACGACCTGTTTGGTGTCTTGCGCAAAACGACGACCGAGCTCGACTGACTCGATCGGCTCTTCTATATATTCATCAATTTCGATATCTGGATATTGCTCCAAAGCCTCGAAATGCAAAATTTCCTGATCCGGCAATTGCAAACCAGCCTCATCAGCAACCACGTGCCAACGGCGGAATGATTTATATTCGCCACTATCACGATCGATCTCCACACGGATATCGACTTCACCTTCATAACGCTTCTTGGTAGCCTGCGCCAAAGCATGTTCCAGCGCGGCAAAAACCACATCTTCATCGACGTTTTTTTCACGTGCCAGCACATCAACCAATAATAAAACTTCGCGACTCATGCTTTGCGACTCCTAAAATCCACTTGCGGCACCAAGCGTGCCTTATCCACATCGGCAAGCGTAAACTCCAGCATTGCCGCCCCATCTTTTCCTTCAAATTCCAACCTCAAAGTATCACCTTCAGGCTCGAGCAAAACACCTTCAAACGTCTTGCGATTATTCGAGTCAGGCATAGGCAAACGCAATTTAATGCTGGCGACCTCACCACAAAACCGAACAAAATCAGCAAACTTTTTTAAAGGCCGCTCCAAGCCAGGAGAAGAAATCTCAAGACGCTCGTAACTCACATTCTCTACCGTAAGTACATGCGACAACTGATGACTGACTTTCGCACAATCCTCGACCGTAACATGCCCCTTCTCCAAATCCTCTGGCAAAAAATCTATGTAAACTCGAAACAAACCGCGCTCGGCTCGCTCAAAATCGACCAAATCATAACCAGTACCATTGACGGTTTTTTCTATTAATTCCAGCAATTGCAAGACAATTCTCCGAAAAACGCAGACCTTATCCGAACACGAAAAAGCGATGCACAAAAGAAAAATGGGCACCCGCCCATCATTTCTTTAGCGCCCCGCACATACTACATGCCAAGGAAAATTCTGCTAACTACAAGATTATAAACGATTATTTACTCTATCGCAAATTAAAACAAAGTAAATACATCATCCAAATCACACTCACAGGCCTTTAGTACGCCTACGCGCTGCAATCCCCTGCCCTATCGCCTGACCACTGCCACGAGTGGTCGCACTACGTCTTTGCTGCCCTGCATTCGGGTAACCCAAAGCAGTTTGCATAGGATCAGGTTGGCGACTGCGCTTCTTGCCGGCGTCATTTCCAGTCGAATTACCATTGCGCTCATTACCAGAAGCATTACGCGAGTTGCCATATTCACCGCGCGGCGCAGATCCAAAAGTCTTCCCTTGTGGCTTGTCGTAAGGACGCCCAACCGGCTTATCAAAAGGATTCACATTGCGAGCAACATTACCTGTCTGACGATTACCCCTAGCCTTAGAATCAGACTTATCGCTGGAAGTTTTTTCGAGCCCACTAACCTTCAGCAAACTACGCACCGCATCCTCACCCAACTCATCCCAACGACCGCGCTTAAGGCCAGATGGCAAAGTCATTACGCCATAGCGTGTTCGTATCAAACGCGACACCGTCAAACCAACCGCCTCAAACATACGACGCACCTCACGATTACGACCTTCGCCAATGATCACGCGATACCACTTATTCACACCTTCACCACCGCCATCGGCGATTTTAGAGAATTGCGCCATTCCATCTTCCAACTCCACGCCGGCCAACAACTTCTGACGCATCCCTTCCTCCAACTCACCCAGCGTGCGCACTGCGTATTCACGTTCAATGCCGTAGCGCGGATGCATCAATCGGTTAGCCAAATCTCCTGAGGTTGTAAACAACAACAAGCCCTCAGTGTTGTAATCCAAACGACCAACCGCGAGCCACTTGCCGACCTTCATTTTAGGCAAGCTCTCGAAGACCGACTGACGTCCCTCAGGATCGCTAGTACTCACTATCTCACCAGCAGGCTTGTGATACACCAGTACGCGCGGCGGCTTACTACTTACCTTGCGCTGAATTAATTTACCGTTAATTTTAACTTGATCGTTAGGCAAAATGCGCTGACCGATGTGAGCAGGCTCGGAGTTAACCGACACACGCCCAGCCACAATCAACTCTTCCATCTCGCGACGGGAACCCAAACCCGCCTCAGCCAAGACCTTATGCAACTTAGGCGCATCATCATCCGCGGTCAGATCACGCCTAACCGGTTTAACATGGCGCGTCTTATCGTGCCTATCTTCAGCATTGACATCAAACGCGTCAGAAGTAACGAAAGAAAAAACATCATCAGCATTGTTGACCGAGGAACGAGCATCCTTACGAGCACCAGCTACCCCAGATGCTGGTCGCGACCTAGGGCCAGTTGCAGGTCGCGAAGCATTTTTTTCACCGTACACTGGACGATTGCGAGTCTCATTAGAACGACCACGCTCACCACGTTGAAATTCGGATGGAGCTGCCGCATCAGCGCCTGCAGATTCAGGTCTCGCCCTTGGCACACGAGCGCGCACCTCACTCACGACCACATCTGACGAAACCGCACCCAACTCCGGCGCATCAGGCGCAATAGACTTAGGTCGCGCCTGCCTTGGTTGTCGCGCCTTCTTTTCAGGCGCAGGGATTGAAGCCGCATCTAAAGGCGACGCTGCTGCGGCGACAGACTCGGAGGCATCCTCACGATTGGGCGCCCTACGCAGATTGCGCGGCCCTCTAACAGCGCGCTTTGCTGGCTTACCAGCAACACCATCATCCGAGTTCGTTGCAACATCGGCTTTTACTTCATCTGAATTATTTGTGTTCATTATCTTGATTCTGAGTTGAGATGAGTAGACACATCGGCATTATTATCCGCCTCTGACATCAATTCATTATTTGGTGCAGCTATCATCGCAACGTCATCCTCAAGTACATCATTGGCTGTCGCAATTTCAATTTCCGCATCAATTTGCATAGGAGCAGGATCAGCAAGCAAATCGCCCGCTATCCCCTGCACCGTTATTTTGTCACTAGAGTCAAGGCTGGGACTTTGCCCTTGCTCGTCAAACATATTCACTACCAAGGCACCAAGTTCAGAAGCAGATTTCTCAACTGAATTTTCTTGACCTATTTGCTGCAAAGGCGGCAACTGATCCAGCGATGCCAAACCGAGATCAGACAAAAATTGTTTGGTCGTCGCAAACAAAGCCGGTCGACCCGGCACATCCCTATGACCAACGCTCTCTATCCAACCGCGATCTTCCAGAGTCTTAATCATCTGAGAGGCGACAGTCACGCCACGAATTTCTTCTATATCACCGCGCGTCACTGGCTGGCGATAAGTAATAATTGCCAATGTTTCTAAGGTTGCCCTAGAATACTTGGGTGGTTTTTCTGGATTCAATCTATCGATATAAGCGCGCATTTCCGGTCGACTTTGAAAGCGCCAACCGGTCGATAAGCCAACCAATTCAATACCCTTATCCGACCAATCGCCACGCAGATCTTCCAACATGGATTTAATCGTATCCGCACCAACTGCAACTCCCTGACCATCCTCATCTTGAAATAACTTTTTCAAGGAATGTATGCTCAGTGGCTCATGCGCGCATAGCAGTGCGGTTTCGAGGACTCGCTTGGCCTCAGCTGTATTCATGCAAACTCTTTACACAGATGTTTTTGATCTCACGACGTAGCAACAGACTGAAAGTAGCACTATCAGCCCACACCAGCTCTTTAATTTTTGCAGCGCACCATACACGTGCATGCTCAGGGATCAGTCTGTCACTAAGGTTTGCCTAGCACATACATAAGCGCAAACAATTAAAAAAGACAGTCGATCAATTTAGTAGATACTAGATTGTAGTCCAGAATTTCGATATAGATAAAATTATATACGTGCGAGTAATAAAAAAGCCACGTTAATACGTGGCTTTTTTAATGAAACTGGTTGCGGGGGCAGGATTTGAACCTACGACCTTCGGGTTATGAGCCCGACGAGCTGCCAGACTGCTCCACCCCGCGTCTGATAAGTAGAACTATACATGAATTTGCTGCTTTGCGCAAATGCTTTAT
This sequence comes from Undibacterium parvum, assembly GCF_003955735.1. Taxonomy (NCBI): domain Bacteria; kingdom Pseudomonadati; phylum Pseudomonadota; class Betaproteobacteria; order Burkholderiales; family Oxalobacteraceae; genus Neoundibacterium; species Neoundibacterium parvum. Next base: position 689,583 of record NZ_CP034464.1, read on the forward strand.
CACATTGCGAGATATTAGCGAGTGGAGTAATCAATGTAGAACTTAGATTCTCCAGACTTGCTGCGAACCAGTGCTACACTTTAGGCCTCCCTTTCGCCACCATCACGCACCATGAAATTTTGTCCCGAATGCGCCGCCCCCATCGTTCTTGAAATACCGGCTGACGATACCCGTGAACGCCACGTTTGCACGGCATGCAAGACCATCCACTATCAAAATCCCAAACTGGTAGTGGGATCAATCCCGGTATGGGAGCAAGATGGCGCGATCAAGATACTATTATGCAAGCGCGCCATACAACCACGCTATGGTTATTGGACGCTGCCAGCTGGCTTCATGGAGAACGACGAAACCACCAGTCAGGCAGCGCAAAGGGAAACCGAAGAAGAAGCCGGTGCAAACATCGCCCTGCATGAATTATTTTCCATTCTGAACGTTCCGCGCGTCAATCAAGTCCACCTGTTTTACCGCGCCACCTTATTAGACCTCGATTACCTTGCCGGCACTGAGAGCTTAGAGGTGCAACTATTTAGTGAGCAAGAAATCCCCTGGACTGAGATCGCCTTCCCCACAGTAAGCAATACACTCAAATTTTTCTTTGCGGATTTAGCCAAGGTCAAACAGGGCGGCAACTTTGAACTTCATACGCATGACTTGTTCCAAGCCATGCGCGAATAAAGCCCTCTCACCACTACCAACTGGTTTCACGCTCCGCAGTAGATGAAACCTTGTGGATAGACAGATCGGCACCCTCGAATTCTTCTTCCGGATCCAAACGTATCCCGACTAGTTTTTTGAGGCTGCCGTAAATTAGCCAACTACCCACTAGCGCAATCGAGATACCCAGCAGGGTGCCAACTAATTGCGAGGCAAAGCTGACGCCACCCAAGCCACCTAGCGATTTCAAGCCGAATATCCCAGCCGCGATCCCTCCCCAGGCACCACACAAGCCATGCAAAGGCCAGACCCCAAGCACATCGTCGACCTTCCATTTATTTTGGGTCCAAGTAAACATCCAGACAAAGATCGCACCGGCAATCCCACCCGTCATCAAAGCTCCCAATGGGTGCATTAAATCTGATCCGGCACAGACCGCCACCAAGCCCGCCAAAGGTCCGTTATACACAAAGCCAGGATCGTTTTTACCCATGACCAACGCCACCAAGGTGCCGCCCACCATCGCCATCAAAGAATTGATCGCCACCAGGCCGTTCATCTTATCGAGCGTCTGGGCACTCATGACATTAAAACCGAACCAACCCACCGTCAAAATCCATGCTCCCAAGGCTAAAAACGGGATGCTGGACGGCGGATGCGCTGCAATCGCGCCGTTTTTCATATACCGTCCGCGCCGCGCACCCAGTAACATGACAGCTGGCAAAGCCACCCAACCTCCAAAAGCATGCACCACCACCGAGCCCGCGAAATCATGAAACTCTTCCGAGAACATGGCTTTGAGCCAGGCTTGAATGCCGAAGCGCTGATTCCAGGCTATCCCTTCAAAGAAAGGATATAAGACCCCAACCAATAAGGCGGTAGCGATCAATTGTGGATAGAATTTGGCGCGCTCTGCGATACCACCCGAGATAATGGCGGGAATTGCCGCTGCGAAGGTTAGCAAGAAAAAGAACTTGACCAATTCAAAGCCATTACGCTGCACCAACACCTCGGCACCCGCATAAAACTGTATACCGTAGGCGATACCGTAACCGACAAAAAAATAGGCGATGGTCGACACCGCAAAATCAACGATAATTTTAACCAAGGCATTCACCTGATTTTTTTTGCGTACCGTACCCAACTCAAGAAAGGCAAAACCCGCGTGCATGGCTAAAATCATGATCGCCCCCAGCAAGATGAACAAGGCATCCGCGCCACTTTTGTGTGCATCCATATAAAATCTCCCGATAAATGTGCAAATACTAAATACTGACGCACTAGTAAAGCAATAAATGTACCAATTTAGTGCGAATTTAAATCATTGATTTATATACCTAATTTTTTCCAACTTATGACCCAGCTTAATTTTGCACCAAAATATAGCGCCTTTTTGGTGCGCGGCATGCGATACGCACTAGGGCGATCATGATTCCCTGGTTAGAACTCGATACGCCGTTTCCGGATGTAGGCCAGGCGTTGGGCGCAGATCAAGAAGCGGCAGGCTTGCTGGCCGCCGGCGCCGATCTGTCGGTTGCGCGTTTGTTAGATGCCTATAAACATGGGATATTTCCGTGGTACTCGGAAGGCCAGCCGATACTTTGGTGGTCTACCGATCCACGTATGGTCTTGATGACGGCTGAGTTTAAGCTTTCGGACAGCCTTAAAAAAACCATCAGAAAAACTGCCAAAGATGCGCGTTGGGAGTTGCGCTTCGATACTGCTTTCGAACAGGTGATGCGCGCCTGCGCGGCACCACGCCGCAATGGTGCTGGCACCTGGATCTCGCCCGAGATCGTCAAAGGCTACACAGATTTGCATGCCGCAGGCTATGCGCATTCGTCTGAAGTATGGTTAGATGGTGAATTAGTCGGCGGTGCTTATGGGGTCTGCATAGGGAAAATGTTTTACGGCGAATCGATGTTTGCACGGGTCAGCGATGCCTCAAAAATAGCGATTGCTCATTTGATATTTTTCTTGCGCGCACATGGCGTGGAAATGATAGACTGCCAGCAAGAGACCGCCCATCTGGCATCCTTAGGTGCGCACCCGATTGCCAGAAGTGATTTTGTACGCTGGATAGAACATGCTACCGAGCTGCCGAGCATCGCAGTTTGGCAGCCCCTGAAGAACTTCTCTGTTTGATTTTTTCAACTTAGGCTGAGGGTATGAGGGATGACTATGCTGACGACCACGAATGATAAGACTGACAGGCAAGCCTTACAATTATCATGACTCAACTCAACGATCTGCCTTTCGCCAGCATACAGTTCTATGCCACCGCGCCCTACCCATGCAGCTATCTGGATGGCTTACAGGCGCGCTCGCAAGTAGCGACGCCAGCGCATTTAATCAATGCGGATGTCTATTCCGAACTCATACAAAACGGCTTTCGGCGCAGTGGTATCTTTATCTACCGCCCGCATTGCGACAGCTGCCAGGCTTGCGTGCCAGTGCGGGTACGGGTCAACGAATTTCAAACCACCCGCAGCCAAAGGCGTGCATACAAAAAACATGGTGAACTGGTGGCCAGCGTGACGAGCTTAAGCTATCAGCACGAACATTATGAGCTCTACCAAAAATATCAAAACCACAGACATGCGGGCGGTGGTATGGACCACGATAGCCGCGATCAATATGCGCAGTTTTTACTCCAGAGCCGCGTCAATACTCGGCTAGTAGAGTTTCGCGATGCGCAACAAGTCTTGCGCATGGTCAGCATCATCGACATTTTGAGTGACGGCCTGTCCTCGGTCTACACCTTTTTTGATATCGAGGATGAAACCGCCTCGTATGGCACTTATAATGTGCTGTGGCAAATCCAGCAAACTCAGGAGCTCTCATTGCCTTACGTGTATTTGGGTTACTGGATAGCCGCTAGCCCGAAAATGGCGTATAAAACCAATTTTAAACCGCTAGACGGCTTAATGCGTGGCCAGTGGCAGCCGCTGTAAGCTTATGCTAAGCAGATACTCCACTGTGTATATTTTAACCCCCCACGTTTTATTGCGCGGACAGACCATTTTTTACCTATACTCCCCCTAAAATAACACTAACTAAGCATCATGCCCGCCAAATTACTGTATTCCCTGGTTCGACCTTTTCTGTTTTCTATGGACGCCGAAAGCGCCCACGATCTGACCCTGCCTAGCTTGCGACGCGCCCATGCGCTGGGCCTGACCCGCCTGGTGAACAAACCGGCATCAGATACGCGCCAAGTGATGGGGATAGATTTTCCTAATCCTGTCGGTTTAGCCGCTGGTCTGGATAAAGATGGCCGCTATATCGATGCACTCGCTTCACTCGGTTTTGGCTCTATAGAAATCGGCACGGTAACGCCACGCGCTCAGGCTGGCAACCCTAAGCCGCGCATGTTCCGCCTGCCGCAAGCGAACGCCATCATCAATCGCATGGGTTTTAATAATGGCGGGGTCGATGCCTTCGTCGCCAATGTGCAAGCTTCGCGCTTTTATCAAGACAAACAAGGTGTACTGGGCCTCAATATCGGCAAGAACGCCGATACACCGATAGAACGCGCGGCCGAAGATTACCTGCACTGCCTGCAAAAAGTTTATCCTTACGCCAGCTATGTGACGGTGAACATTTCTTCCCCCAACACCAAAAACCTGCGCCAGTTGCAAGGCGCGGACGAACTCGACGCCCTACTGTCACAACTCAAGGACGCGCAGCAAAGACTGGCCGACCAGCACAAGCGCTATGTACCGATCACCCTCAAAATTGCACCGGATATCGACAGCGAACAGATCAAGAACATTGCCGACGCCTTATTGCGTCACAAGATCGATGGCGTGATCGCCACCAACACCACCATCACGCGCGACGCGGTCAAAGGCTTGCACCACGGCGAAGAACCGGGTGGTCTCTCGGGCGAACCGGTGTTTGAATTATCCAATAAAGTGATACGCGCTCTAAAATCAGAATTGGGCGATGCTCTGCCGATTATTGGCGTGGGCGGTATCTTTTCGGGTGCCGATGCAGCCACAAAAATGCAGGCCGGTGCGGCGCTGGTACAAGTCTATTCCGGCTTAATCTATCGCGGCCCGGCACTGGTCAAAGAGTGCGCGACGGCTTTGCGTAAGTCAACTTAAACTAGACTACATTTACTCGCCCTTAATCCCGTTTAAAAACTTCTAATATAGATTCCTATGCGCCATACCCAACTAGGCAAGAGTGATTTAAAAGTGTCGACTATCTGTCTCGGCACGATGACTTTCGGCGAACAAAATACCGAGGCCGAGGCGCATAGGCAGATCGATTACGCGCTGGAGCGCGGGATTAATTTCGTCGATACCGCCGAACTCTACCCTGTCATGCCGCGCGCCAAAACGCAGGGCAAGACCGAAGATTTTATCGGCAGCTGGATCAAAAAATTCGGTAAGCGCAATGACATCGTTCTGGCTACCAAAGTGGCTGGGCCATCACGCGGCCTGGAATGGATACGCAAGGGTGAAAACGATCTGGATGCGGCCAACATACGCGCTGCAGTAGAGACTAGTCTAAAGCGTCTGCAAACCGATTACATCGATCTGTATCAGTTGCACTGGCCTAGCCGTAACGCGCCTATTTTCGGACAGAAAAACTTTGATCCTGCGCTAGAGCGGCCCTCTACCGCCATCGCCGAAACACTGGCGGTACTGAGCGAGTTGGTCAAGGAAGGCAAGATACGCCACATCGGCATTTCTAACGAAACCGCCTGGGGTCAAAGCGAATTTATCAAGCAGGCCGAGCAACACAACTTAGAGCGCATCGTCAGCATACAAAATGCGTATAACCTGGTGAACCGAAGTTACGAACAAGGTCTGGATGAGAGCGGCTTTCGCGATCAGGTCAGCTTATTGGCCTACAGCCCGCTGGCCTTCGGTCGTCTGAGCAACAAGTACGCCGATGATCTGAATGCGCAAGGCCGTCTGACATTATTCCCGGCAACCTGGAGTCCGCGCTACATGCGCGCCGAGGTCGTCACCGCCAGCCAACGCTATGCCACGTTGGCACGCGCGCATGGCATGACACCGGCCAGCATGGCCTTAGCCTGGTGCTATTCACGTTGGTTCGTGGCCAGCACCATCATCGGTGCCACCAACCTGGTGCAGTTAAAGGAAAACATAGACGCGGCCGAGATCGTACTGAGCGAAGAAGTGATTTCATCTATCAATGCGATCCACGCCAAGATGAATAATCCGGCGCAGTAAGCCGGATAAAAAATCGGCCGCCAGCGTTTATTTTTGCAGTCGCACCGGCAGCGGTACATTGCATAATTCTATGTGCCCAGCCGGACGTTTATACCATTCACCACCACGATTGCGCTGCGCCTCGACCACCGCCTTAAATAGCGGCGTATCGGTGCGCAAAACTTCTAGTTTGCTGCGCTCAGCCTCAGGCACATCCGCCGCCACCCGCATTGCCTTGATCGTGCTCATCTGCCCGGCAGTTTCGTAAAATCCCATGGGCCCGGTGCCGCGCGGCAAACTAGAGATCAACTCCATACCCAGCAGCACGCGCCCCACCACCGTGACATTTCTATCCAGGTGACGCGGCGCATTCCCATTCACCACATACAGAGAAGTGCCGTCGCCGCTATTGGTCTCATTGCCACGCCCGACGCCGACGCTGGCATAGCAATGCGCCAGCCAGGTTTGATGCATCTTGGGATCTCGCGCCGCCGCAAAACCATCCACGTGCCCCACTTGCGGGGCATAGCCGTCCACATCTGGTAAGCGGGTAAACGCAGCCCCCGAATTGGCGGCCGTATACTTGACACTCAACTCGGGATCCTTGGTAAGCAGCGTGGATTTCACCTGCCGTTTTTTTGCTGCATCCTCCTCATTCGGATCGCCCCACTGCGCCACATAATTGTCTTGCGAACGCATGAAAGCACTGCCATCGAAAAAGTTTTCGCGTACCAGCGCCTTGATATTGGCGACATGCATAGGCGCAAAGCCAGGTGCCAGCGCGATCACCACACGGCCTTTATCCATTTCCAGATACAGAGTATTTTCTGGATCCGGTGTACGCCAGTCGCTGGCCGCCGAAGCCTTGAGCAATTCACTCATACTCAGCTTGGGTGCGGCTTTGCTGCCAGGCTTAGCGGCCTCCACAACAGCTGCCAGCGCCCCAGCAGACAAACTCAGACAACAGGCAGCGGCCAGCAGGCGTTTAGTGAAAAGGGGGGAAATCGCGCGATTTAAAAGCTTCATGTGTGGACTCCTGGAGTGAGAGGAAAATACCGTAACAGCAAGCAGCCGAGCTTACGTAAGCGCTGTCCATTTGTCTAGTTTACTGAAGACGAATAGTCTTTCGACGATTTTTAAGAGGGCATGCCTCAAGGCGCACATTCTATGCGGCTTACCGGCCATGCAGGCTGAAAACCCGCATGGAATATGCGCGTTGGCGCTATGCCTAAAATATTTTGCTATCTCAGCGTAACTATTCAGCCTGCTACCAAAATTATTAAAAACAAAACGAAAACCTCTCAAAGGAGACACAGAGACACAGAGAAAAACGGAGAACTGCCTTGCTTTCCTCTGTGAATCTCTGTGTCTCTGTGCCTCTGTGTTGAGTGGTTTTGACTTTCTTCATGGCGGGCTGAGCAGTTACATCTCCGTGCAATACGCTCGTTCGCAGTTAAAAATTGTTGCAGCCATGCACGCCACTGCGCATCGCTAGCAGCTCTTGCCCTCTACACTTCGCTACAATCTTGCGCCCACATCAGCAGTTCGCTTTGCTATGATAAGCAAACTAAAGAGTGGCATATTTTTTCGTTAGCCACGCCGCATTGGTATTTGAAGACAAGGAAACCGCAGTGAGTATCAAGTTAGAAAAAGAAACCCAAAAGCAAGCCATCGATTCCCTGCAACGCTATTTCGACATCAACATGGAAGAGCGCATAGGCAATTTGCAGGCGGCCGCCCTGCTCGATTTTCTACTCGAAGAAATAGGACCGAGCATCTACAATCAGGCGGTGCGCGATGCCCAAAATCATATGCAGCACAAAGTGCAAGAGCTAGACATCGACGTCCATGAAACCGAGTTTTCTTACTGGCAGAATCAAAAGAAGCGCCGCTAAAACCCTTGCTGGCTAGCGCCACACCGTCTGTAGTAGGCAAGCCCGCGCACGCATAGCCCATGCGGCTTAGCGGCCAGCACGCCTGAAGAAGCGCATGGAATATGCGCAATGGCCTTGCCTGTGTTGAGATTGCCTGCGGCGGAATAGCTTAGGCTCGCTAGGTCTTGCGAAGTTGAGTTAGAACTTGGAATACGTCAACGCAAGACCTGAGCCTCGCAGTTTCTAACGTTGAATTAGACATATACATGTCAGCGATCAAACCATTTTCGAACATAGGTAACAGCTTCATCTAGTGCGCCCCCAAGCTCGGAAATTGGAACACTCCAGTCTCGACGCATTTCTTCATTTTGACGAGTCTCAATATCTACTGCGTGTAAAGATAACATGCCAGATTCTGGTTTATCTATCCAAATTTGGCAGCACTCACCATGCTTACTGGAAAGATAAACAGCCCTGAAGTCGGAGTCTACCACCCCCTCAGTATGAGTAAATAGGCTGAAATTATGCTTTGCTACCCAAGCATCAATGATTGGATCAATTTGCGCGTAAGTCATGGGGGATGTCTAACGAATAGCGTTTATCCGCCGCACCGGAACGCAAAATAAGATCCGCGGACTGCTTGCGGCGGATAAACCTTGTTGAACTGAACCGCCTCCGCAGCGGTCACACTGGGTATTGTAAACGATGCGTTCGCCATATCGCTAGTAATTTGACATGCAATCGTGCATCGTCAAGTACGACAACTTCAAATGCACGGTCAACGATGCCATTCTGCACGACGCAGTAAGGCGCAATCGTAGCGCACGATGGACTTCATCTATTGCGCCGTATGAAATTTCATAAGCATCCCGCCACTGCGCATATTCCATGCGCTTCTTCAAGCATGCAGGCCTGGAAGCCGCATGGAATATGCGCGTTGGCGGCATGCTGTTTTGAGTTTGCTGTGGCGTGGTCGTGTTTGTACTTCTTTCGTTACTGTGCGATTGCCGGCCGGTGGTAGACCGGCGGCTACTCCCTTTTCTTGCTTCGCCAAGAAAAGGAAGCAAAAGAAGGCGACGCAAAGTCGCTGCCCTGCGGGTACCCGCCTGTGCAGGTCAAAAAATGGGGAATGAAGCAAACTCGCTGCGATCAAACAAGCTTCATTCCTAATCCATTTTCTGCCATGCACAAGCGGCAGCGCCACATGCGAACGGCGAAAGTCAACACATCCGTAGTGCAGCCGCGATCTCTTTGCACAGGCAATACGCAAGCACATCGAGCTGCGGCAATCCTGTGCCGCTTTTGAATTGGGTTTTGACCTTGCTTTTGAATTGGTTTTTGACTCTGCTTTTGAATCGAATTCGCATGTGGCGCTGCCAATTGTGCGGGGCGGAAAATGGATCAGAAGTGAAGCTGTCTGAGCGCAGCGAGTTTGCTTCATTTCCCATTTTACGAGCTGCACAATTGGGTATCCCGCAGGGACAGTGACTTTGCGGCGCCTTTTTTGGCATACCTTTTTTGGCGAAGCAAAAAAGGTATGTAGCTGCCGGTCTACCACCGGCCAGCAATCTCACAATAAAGATAGAAGTACAAACAAGACCAGGCCACAGCAAACAAAAACACCACCAAGCCAACGCACATGTGCTTGAAGAAGCGCATGGAATATGCGCGTTGGCAGGGTCGTGTTTTAAAACTGCTACGGCACCGCGACGCACATGCAATTACGCTGCGCGAATCGCAGCTACCGTGTTTGCTTTTTTTGGCGAAGAAAAAAGGTGATTGCCACCGGTCTACCACCGGCCAGCAATCCAACAACAACAACAACAACAACGAAAAATCATCAAACATAAAACCGCTGCGCAAACTGATCGCTATAAATTTTTTTTCACTGTTGTCATGTCACGTGTTTGTCATCGAGGCTTCATAAAGTCGTCATATTTACTTCTTAGACTTGCGGGTTTTCTACCCACCAAAGTATCCGGAAGGCAATATGACCCGTATCACCAACAGCAAGCAGCAATTCAAGCACCGACTGATGTCGGCCAACGTCGTGATCGCATTGGCGCTGATGACCCAGCAAAACGCACAGGCGCAATCGATCGCAGAATCTAGCTCGGCGCTCGATGCCGATGCGATTACGGCCAAAGTTGTCATCAAAGGTTCTAGCGTTGCTAGCCGCGCCCCGGTGCAAGCATCCTTAAGCGCCACCCAACCGCAATCGATTATCAGCGCCACCTTTATCGAGCAAGCCGTAACCCCCTTGGCTGACTACAATGCGGTGGCGCGTATTGCACCAAGTATCGCGGGCGGCGTTTCAGCCAATGGCCCTGGTGCGGCCGAAACCAAGGTCACGCTGCGCGGTTTTCAGGATGGTGAATACAACATGACTTACGATGGGATACCGTTCGGTGACACGAATAATCCCACTCATCATTCGACTTCGTATTTTCCGGCCCGCATCATAGGCGGTATGGTGATAGAACGCGGACCGGGCAATGCCAGTAATCTGGGCCAGGCCACCTTTGGCGGCTCTATCAATCTGTACTCAAAAGAACTCGCGCATGAAAGTAACTTCACCCCCTATGCCAGTTTTGGCACTTGGAATACCAAGATGTTGGGAGTGCAGTTCGATAGCGGTCAAATGGCCAGCGCCGGCAACGCCAATCTGATGTTCAATGCCTCGCGTCTCACTAGCGATGGCTACCTCACTTACAGCGCGGTCAGTGAAGATAATTATCAGTTCAAGGCACAACTGCCCTTGGGTAAAGAGAGTACGCTGACGGTGTTCTCTACCGTGAATAAGATCCATAGCAATGTGCCGGATAAAGGCGGTGTGACCTTAGACCAGGTGGCCAAATTCGGCAAAAACTATGCGCTGAATAATGACCCAACTAGCCAAAACTATTTCGGCTACAACTACAATAATAAAGACACTGATTTCAGCTACATCCGCTTGCAGTCGACGCTGGCCGGCTGGTCTATCGACAATACTCTGTACACCTATGCCTACAATAACGACACTTATTCAGGGCAAGATGCTAGCGGTGGCACCGCCAACGGCACCAAGGCAGCACCGGCCGGGAATAAAGATGTCCCTGGCTATAATAAGCTCAACTCGTATCGCGTCAACGGCGACATTTTAAAGCTCAGCAATAAAATGGCAGCCGGTTTGCTGCGCACCGGTGTCTGGTTAGAAAATTCCGACACCGAGCGTCATCTGTATGATCTGGACTGGACTTTAGGTCTGCCCAATCCTAAGGAAGCCACAGCACCAAAAAACGTGGCCTACGAGCAACGCTCGTCCTGGTCGCAATACCAGCCTTTCGTCGAATTTGAATGGACGCCTATGGCAGGATTAAGCATCACGCCCGGGTTTAAATATCTGAACTTTAAGCGCTCGCTAAATGCTCCTGTCAACCAGGGCACGCGAATCGCCACCAACGCCGAACAAACCTATACCGCCAGCCTGCCCTTCCTGACTGCCAACTACAGCCTCAGTCAAGAATGGTCGGCCTACGCGCAAGTGGCGCGCGGCTTTCTGGTGCCGGAACTGTCTATGTTTTACGTCAACAATCCGAATCTGAGTACGCCTAAGCCGCAAACCTCGACCAATTACCAGTTGGGTACTGTGCATCAGTCACAGAACTTCACTTTTGATGCCGATATTTACTACATCGATTTCAATAACAAGATCGCCTCTAGCGGCAATGGCAATGATCTGGTGTATTTCAATCAGGGTGGCGTGGTCTACAAGGGCATAGAAGGCGCCGCCACTTATTACGTAGGCAGCGGTTTTTCTTTGCACGCGAACGCTTCGCTAAATAGCGCCAAGGCCAAGGACAGCAATCTACAGGTTGCAAAAGTACCTAACAGCACCAGCGCTTTTGGCCTGCTGTACAAAGCCAACGGCCTGTATGGATCTATTCTCGCCAAAACCGTGGGCAGCCAATACGCCAAAGACGGCGAGGTAGCTGCATATAAAATTGATGCCTATACACTCACCGATATGACAGTCGGCTATCGCTGGAAAATCAATAGCGCCTTGAAAAATATCAAGGCTCAGTTCGGCATCAGCAATCTGTTTAACCAACAGGACGTCACCGCGATCACGCCCAATAGCAAGGGTGTGGCGTTTGATCAATACACTTTTTTACCGGCACGCAGCTATAACCTATCGCTGAGCGCGGATTTTTAATCGTGCTTTCGTGAAAGCTTACGGGTTTTGGAATCACGTCTGATTCCTACAACTCCAGAGCAAGAGCCATGCGCTGACATCACAGTCAGGCATGGCTCTTTTCAATTACACTTTCTGTTTCGAACGATAGTTGGCCAATTCATCTATCGTCAAAATCACCAGATCATGCGACAAGGCATAGTGGGCGATTTCTTCGCCTCTGGCCATGCTGCCGTCTGGATTCATCAACTCACACAAGACTGCCGCTGGCAACAAGCCCGCCATTTGCGCCAGATCGACCGAGCCTTCGGTATGACCACGCCGGCTTAACACGCCACCGGGCGCGGCGCGCAAAGGGAAGACGTGGCCAGGTCGCGCCAGATCATCGGGCTGTGCATCGACGGCAATGGCCGCCAATACCGTCGTTACGCGATCCGCCGCCGAGACCCCGGTAGTGACGCCGTGCTTGGCTTCGATACTGACGGTAAAGGCGGTGCCGTAACGGCTGTCATTGTTGCTGACCATAGGCGGCAAGGCCAGATGTTGCAGCTTCTCGTCGGTCAGGCACAGGCAAACGATGCCACTGCCATCGCGTATCATGCGTGCCATAGAGTCTATGCTGATCTTTTCGGCCGCGACGATCAGATCGGCCTCATTTTCTCTATCGGCATCATCCATCAGCAAGACCGGGCGACCCAGGCGTAAATCGGCCAAGGCACGTGGCAATCTTTGCTCAAAAGGCGCAAGTGAAATGACTGCTGTTTCGATACCAGCAGTTGGGGACGTAAAAATTTGATTAACTAACATATGAAACGCTCCGCAAGTAAAAGTGCAAAAGACGTTTCAGGGGATGTGATTAGCCACGCGCAAGCGCTTCCCCGTCAAGCATTGAACGGAGAATAACTTAAGCGTGGCGCATCTTCTCTCATCCGGACTATGACCGTCGGCCCTGGAATCACACCAGATCTGCTGACCTTGCAAAAACGCTTGCAAGCGCTCGCGGGCTTGTCCCGACAGACTACAACTGTGCCGAGTTTTACCGCCGGTGGGGAATTACACCCCGCCCTGAAGACGTACTACCTACCGACATTGTCGGCCTTGGGATTATACGCAACAAAGCCAGCGTAATGCTGTCGAAGAAGCTAGATGACTTGCTCAAATCCACATTCCACTTTACATTGTGCGCAGAATAAAAATCTAAGGATAAATTGCCACACACCATTTTTTAATGACTAAAAATGCTACACTGTAGCCGCAAAATTCTTTAGCCATAGTCCAGTCCAGTACTTTACAAATCAAGCAGGCTTTGTAGGCCGGAGTAGTGATGTTGAGTTCCTTCAAAAAACGTCGTGATATTGAAGACACTATTGTGATCAGCCTTGAGGCTGCGCACACGCACACTGCCGCCCACAGAGAAAACTGGCGTCTGGGTGAAGAAAAAACCTGGAACCTCGATCAAAACCACGGTCAGATACTGTTCACTTTTGCAGATGGCATGCAAGCCTTAGCGCCGGTGCAAATTATCGGTACGCTCAACCCTGAGGACGAGATGTTCACCTGGGCCTGGCGTCACCCTACCGTACTGGCCGCCCTGCAAAAGAACGCCTTGCGCGTGAAGGCCTTTGGCAAGCAGCATAGAGCGGGTGAGCTGATCAAAAAGAGCGTGGCCTGCACCGAACAAAGAGCCTGGGAATATACCGCTTTGGCGATGCATCTGAACACGGATCATGGAGTGTATCGCGCCAAGGCCAATAATGGCACTTTAGTTTTCATGAATTTCGGCGAAGTCTTGCTGACACATCTCAATCCCGCCAAGCTGCGCGCCAACGCCTAATTAATTTTTCGAAGACCCAGGCCAGAACCCAAGCCCGATGCGGCTGAGCGGGGCTATGCCTTGAAGAAGCGCATGTGGTATGCGGCTTGGCTGATCAGACTTTAAAATTTGAATTGTGCCTAAACTGTGTCTATTAAGGCAGAGGTAATTGCAATTTTCTTCTGTCGTTTAAGCCTAAGGAAACGATCAAATTTTTATAATAGTTTTGCGAAAATTTTTTAATCAGCCCACTGCTTTCCGCCTGAGCGAAAGCTTGCTCTAACACCGCTTGCAAATGCGCGCTATGCCGCGATAAGTAGAAATGCATATCCAAATCATAGCTCAGCAATAAGTTAGGTTCTATCACCAAGCCCAGCTTACCCTGATTCACTTCTTCCGTAATTTCGAGCACGCTACGCGACAGATAGTCAAGTTTGAAACGTCCATCGGCCACCATCCGGAACATTTGGGTCCAATCACCTGCTTGCACGTAAATAGGCAAGCGGCTTTTGTTCCAGATCGCGACATCCACCCAGCCCTCGCCTAAGCCAGCCACCTTGCCGCTGGCGCGTAAATCATCGAGCGTAGAAATGTTGGCAAAAGCCGGCAAATTAGCCGGACGGGTCAAGATCAGACGCTGACCTATCATGCCACCGGTAATGCCGTGCCCGATAGGGATAAATTTACTGTCACGCTCGGACGTAGGCAAGCCCCAATACAGACTCAAGCTACCTCGTTCAACTTCATACCATGCACGGTTTTGCGGTAACTCTTCGCTCACACTGATTTTTGGCGTGTGCCCGGCATTGAGCAAGACCGCGTCGAGTAAGCCGACAAAATACAGATGCCGCTTACCAGACAGACTAGGGAGCTTCAGTGCGACGATTTCAGCGAAGCTGGTAGCAGGAAAAGCAATACAAAGCACGCTGCACACCAGACTGCTTAGGAGTCTTCGCCACTGTAAAATTAACATCAAAATCTCTCAGCAATAAAGTACACAATTATCAACACCGCCGCGCTGTGCGGCTGGTGCGTGGGTAAACAATAAACCCTGATATGCACATATACAAGTTTGTTTTAGCAGCGCATCTGCTTAGGGGATGGGGGCTAAAGACTCACAGCTAAAGCCGCCCAGAACCCAAGCCCCATGCGGCTTAGCGCCGATGCCGTAGTAAACCGCCTGAGCGTTGGCAGCATGTTATTTTTCACAAAATTTTTATGCTTTGCTCAGCAACACACGAGTAGCCTCGCTCATACACATTTCCATATATCAAAACCGCATATAAGCAAATAAATACTAAGTAGTTTGGAATATAGGGGCTATTCCTTAAGATGCACTTACTTTGCGGAAGGTGCTATGACTTTAACCTATATTATTTCTGGTTTTGCAGTTGGTACTCTGGTCGGTTTGACTGGGGTCGGTGGCGGCTCCCTGATGACGCCTCTGCTGACCCTGCTTTTTGGTGTTTCGCCTGCGGTAGCGGTGGGTACCGATCTGGCTTTTGCCTCCATCACCAAGGCGACAGGCACCTTTACCCACAGATTACGTGGCACGGTTGAGTGGGATGTGGTGCGCCTCTTATGTTACGGCGCCCTGCCCGCTGCTTTGGTAGCGACGCTGGGCTTAAAATATTTTGGTGGTCTGAATCAAGAAATCGGTCAGATCATACGTTATTCTATCGCTGGCTCGGTGTTGCTGACGGTCGTCGCTCTACTGTTTAAAGGCAAAATGCTGGCATGGTTAAATCAGCATCCTGAGAAGCAATTGCAAGGTCGTAAACTGGCCGCCGCAACCATAATTTCCGGAGCTGTGTTGGGCTTATTGGTGACCGTATCGTCTATCGGTGCGGGTGCTATCGGTGCTACTTTGCTGGTGATGCTGTATCCACGTATGCCTGCGGCCCACATTGCTGGCACCGACATTGCTTACGCAGTTCCCTTGACGGCGATTGCTGCGATCGGCCATTGGTGGTTAGGTTCTATCAATTGGGAGTTATTGGGTTCTTTACTATTGGGCTCCCTGCCCGGGATTACTCTGGGCTCGATGGCGGCCAAGGCCGTGCCTGAACGTATTTTGCGCGGAGTGCTAGCCACAACGCTCACGCTGGTTGCTGCTAAACTGGTGCTTTGATACGCCGCTGTTGCCATTGCTTGCTTGCAAGCAAATCGCTAAGCCAAACGATAAGCCAGTTCGCATACAATTTAATTTGTTTTAATTCAATTTAACAAGCGCTGTTCAGCGCCGATTTTTCAGCGATTTTTTTGCGCTTTTTTAGGGATATTCACGATGTATCGTTACGATCAGCATGATCACCAAATCATCAAGGAACGCATTGCGCAATACCGCGATCAGGTACGCCGTCGCCTTGCCGATGAGCTGACTGAAGAAGAGTTCTTGCCTTTGCGTTTGCAAAATGGACTGTACATGCAGCGCCATGCGTATATGTTGCGGGTGGCGGTACCTTACGGCATGCTGTCATCGACACAGATGCGCAAGTTTGCCCATATCGCCCGCAAATATGACCGTGGTTATGGTCACTTCACGACACGTCAGAATATCCAGTACAACTGGATCAATCTGGAAGACACCCCTACCATCCTGGAAGAATTGGCTTCGGTGGAGATGCACGCAATCCAGACTTCCGGCAATTGCATGCGCAATATCACCTCGGATGAATTTGCCGGTGTGGCGGCCGACGAGGTCATCGATCCGCGTCCGTATGCAGAAATTTTGCGCCAGTGGACTACCTTCCACCCTGAGTTTGCCTACCTGCCGCGCAAGTTCAAGATCGCCATCAATGGATCGAAGGAAGACCGCGCTGCGATTGCGGTGCACGATATCGGCCTGACCGTGGTACATAACGAGCAAGGCGAAGTTGGCTTTAAAGTGATGGTCGGTGGCGGCATGGGTCGCACCCCGATACTCGGTAGCGTGATCCGTGAGTTCCTGCCATGGCAGCACGTGATGACCTATCTGGAAGCGATTTTGCGTATCTACAACCAGCACGGCCGTCGCGACAATAAATACAAAGCCCGTATCAAAATTCTGGTCAAGGCGATCGGTGCCGACGTGTTTGCGGCACAGGTAGAAGCCGAGTGGGCTGACATCAAGGATGGCCCTGCGACCCTGACGCAGGCGGAACTGCAGCGGGTTGCGGCGTATTTCGGTTCGCCCGAATATGCGAGCTTGCCTAGCGTTGATGCAGAATTTGAACAACACAAGGCTGACAACAAGGCGTTTGCCAACTGGATCAAACGCAATGTCAAACCGCATAAGGTCGCCGGTTACGCCAGCGTGGTGCTGTCCCTGAAAAAGCCAGGCGTGCCGCCGGGTGACGCCACTGCCGATCAGATCGATTTCGTTGCCGATCTGGCCGATAGATACAGCTTTGCCGAATTACGCGTCACGCACGAGCAAAATCTGGTGCTGTCGGATGTGCAGCAATCAGCATTGTTCGCCTTGTGGCAAGAAGCCAAGGCGCATGGTTTGGCGACACCGAACGTTGGTTTATTGACCGATATGATTTGCTGCCCGGGCGGTGATTTCTGTTCGCTGGCGAATGCCAAGTCTATCCCTATTGCGCTGGATATTACCGACCGTTTCAACCAGCTAGATTATTTGCACGACATCGGTGAACTGGAACTCAACATCTCCGGTTGTATCAATGCCTGCGGCCATCATCATGTCGGCAATATCGGCATCCTGGGTGTGGATAAAGATGGCAGCGAGTTTTATCAGGTTTCTATCGGCGGTGCGCAGGGTAACAACTCAGCGATAGGCAAAATCATAGGTCCCTCATTCTCTGCCGGCCAGATGCCGGATGTGATAGCCCGCATCATTGACGTGTATCTGCGTGATCGCATAGAAAATGAACGTTTCATCGACACCGCGCAACGTTTGGGAATAGCACCGTTCAAAGAATATGTCTACGCGACGCCGATCAAGAGCTTTGAGCAACATGGCGAAGATGCAGGCACCGTTGTTTCGTACTGAGAGACGTTTTTAGAAAGCTAAGTATGCGTGAAATTATTAAAGACAAAGCCATAGTGCAAGACGACTGGACCGTATTGCGACTGGCCGAAGGCGAAACGCCTGATGCGATAGAAGTGCCTGCCGGCAAGCACATCATTCCGCTGCAAGTGTGGTTGATACAGCGTGAAGAACTGAGCGCACGTTTAAAAAAGACCCAGGATCTGGCGATCTGGTTTGGCAGCGCAGAACAAGCCAAGGATCTGGGTGCAGACGCTGCCCTATTCCCTTTGCTGGCAGTCGACTTTCCTAAATTTTCCGATGGCCGCGGTTACTCGATCGCCTACAACATCCGCAGCCGTCTTGGTTATACCGGCGAAGTGCGCGCCATAGGTGACGTCTTGCGTGACCAATTGTTTTACATGCAGCGCGTCGGCTTCAATGCCTTTGCAACACGTGAAGACAGGAGCATTAGCGATGCTCTTAAGGGACTGACCGATTTCAGCGAGAAATACCAGACTTCATGGGATGAGAAAAATCCCCTGTTCCGCCGTACCGAAAGAACGGGATTGTCCGCATGAGCAGCGCCGATTTCGACACACTATTAAGCGCGACCCAGGCAACTCTGGCACGCATCGCCACCGAATTTACGCCGGCAGTGTTCGCCTCCAGTTTAGCGGCGGAAGACATGGTACTGACTGACCTGATCTTGCGTAACAAATTGGCGATAGGGATCTTCTCGCTGGAGACCGGTCGCCTGCACGCCGAAACTCTGGGCATGCTAGCTCGCATCAAGGAAACTTACGGCAGCGAGATTACCCTGTTCAAACCAGAAACTGCTGCGGTAGAAAATTACGTTGCGGCCAATGGTCTCAATGCCTTTTACGACAGCGTAGAAATGCGCAAGGAATGCTGCCGTATCCGCAAGATAGAGCCACTCAATCGTGCACTGGCAGGCAACAAGGCATGGGTCACTGGCCAGCGCCGCGCCCAATCAACGACCCGCACCGAACTCAATGTGCAGGAAGATGACGCCGCGCATGACATGCAAAAATTTAACCCGCTGGCCGACTGGTCAGAAGAAGATGTCTGGCACTATATACGCAGCAATAATGTGCCTTACAACCCCCTGCACGACAAAGGCTATCCGTCGATAGGCTGCGAACCTTGCACCCGCGCCATACAGCCAGGTGAAGATGTGCGTGCTGGCCGCTGGTGGTGGGAAAATCCGGAATCCAAAGAATGTGGTTTGCATGTAGTCGATGGTAAACTGATACGTATTAAGTCAGCCACGAACTAGTCGCGTAAAAATTAAAAGAGTTATCGTCAAAGGTAAAGTATATGAATAGCGCAGTAGAAAAAAGTTTTATTGATGCCGCGAGTAATCGCCATCTCGATTGGCTGGAATCGGAAGCCATCCACATCATGCGCGAAGTCGCAGCGGAATGCGCCAACCCTGCTTTGCTGTTTTCGGGCGGCAAAGACTCCGTGGTGATGTTGCGCATCGCCGAAAAAGCCTTCCGTCCAGGTAAGTTCCCTTTCCCGCTGGTGCATATAGATACCGGCCATAACTTTGCTGAAGTAATTACCTTCCGCGACAAAAAAGTGGCGGAATTGGGCGAACGCCTGATCGTCGGCTCGGTCGAAGATTCGATCAAGCGCGGCACCGTACGTTTGCGCAATCCTGCGACCGACTCACGCAATGCAGCGCAAGCGGTCACGTTGCTGGAAACCATCGCTGAACATAAGTTTGACGCCTGCATGGGCGGTGCCCGCCGCGATGAAGAAAAAGCCCGCGCCAAAGAGCGTATCTTTTCTTTCCGCGATGAGTTTGGCCAATGGAATCCAAAAGCGCAGCGCCCTGAACTCTGGGATCTGTACAACACCCGCGTTCACCCAGGTGAAAACATGCGTGTATTCCCGATCTCGAACTGGACTGAGCTCGACGTCTGGCAATACATCGCCCGCGAAAAACTCGAACTGCCACCGATTTACTTCGCACATGAACGCCAGGTGATCCCACGCAATGGCTTGCTAGTTCCGTTGACTGATCTGACGCCGGCCCGCGAAGGCGAAACGGTAGAGACGCAAGTGGTGCGCTTCCGCACCGTTGGCGACATCTCTTGCACCTGCCCGGTATCGTCCGATGCGGCGACGGTAGAAGCGATTATCGCTGAAACCGCGATTACCCAAATCACAGAACGCGGCGCTACCCGCATGGACGATCAGACCTCAGAGTCCTCCATGGAAAAACGTAAAAAAGAAGGATATTTCTAATGAGCGCAGTTAATTCCGTAGTTACTTCATCAGTGGCTTCAGCCGCACCCATCATTCAAGACGCCACCCGCGAACGCGGCCTGTTACGTTTCATCACTGCAGGCTCAGTCGATGATGGCAAGAGCACGCTGATAGGTCGCCTGCTGTTTGACAGCAAGGGTATTTTCGCTGATCAGTTAGATGCCATGTCACGCGCCAAACACAAACGCACGGTCGGTGACACCATTGATCTGTCCTTGCTCACTGACGGTCTGGAAGCGGAACGCGAACAAGGTATCACCATCGACGTGGCCTATCGTTATTTCGCCACACCGAAGCGCAAATTCATTATCGCCGACACCCCGGGCCACGAGCAATACACACGCAACATGGTGACCGGTGCATCGACTGCTGACGCCGTCATCATCCTGATCGACGTCTCCAAGGTCAAACTCGGCGACGACGGTAGCGTAGAGTTGCTGACACAAACCAAACGCCACTCGACCATCGCGCATTTACTGCAGATCGAACACGTGGTTGTGGCCGTCAATAAAATGGATCTGGTCAACTACGATCAGACCGTGTACGAGCGCATCGTCGCCGAATACCAGAAATTTGCGCAGCAATTGGGACTCAAAGACATCACGCCGATTCCTTTGTCTGCCTTGGCGGGTGATAACGTGGTGACTGCCAGTGACAAACTAGCCTGGTACCAGGGGCCGACCCTGATAGAGCTACTCGAGTCATTGAGCGTCTACGATGAATGCCACGACGAGCCTTTCCGTTTCCCGGTACAACTGGTAGCGCGTCACAATGGCCACGAAGCCAATGATTTCCGTGGCTACATGGGGCGTATCGAAGCGGGCAAAGTCAGCCGCGGCGACAAAT
This sequence comes from Undibacterium parvum, assembly GCF_003955735.1. Lineage (NCBI taxonomy): Bacteria > Pseudomonadati > Pseudomonadota > Betaproteobacteria > Burkholderiales > Oxalobacteraceae > Neoundibacterium > Neoundibacterium parvum. Next base: position 710,404 of record NZ_CP034464.1, read on the forward strand.
TAATCGTGCAACCCGGCGGTCAAAGCGCTACCGTCAAGGACATCCAGACTCTAGATGGTTCACTGGAAACGGCGGTAGTCGGCCAATCGGTCACCATCTTGCTCGATGAATATGTCGACATTTCTCGCGGTGATATGCTGGCCTCCAGTGATCGCCCAGCTACCTTGCTCAAAACCGTGACTGCCGATCTGTGCTGGTTGTCCGAAGACGCTTTGGATGTGCGCCGTCGTTACTGGCTCAAGCACACCACCCGCCAAGTCGCTGCCAAGGTCACCGCGGTCGATACTCTGCTCGACATCAACACGCAAGAGCGTCGTCCTGCCACCAGTCTGAATTTGAACGACATCGCCCGCGTCACTATCAATGTGCAGCAAGCCCTGGCGGCCGATGCCTACGATGACTTGCGCTCTACCGGTGCCTTCATCCTGATCGATGAAGTCACACATCAAACCGTGGCTGCCGGGATGATACGTCTTGCATAAGCATGCGGCTTCCCAGTTACCCGGCACGGTCTACCTGATCGGCGCCGGGCCTGGTGCGGCGGACCTGATTACGGTACGCGGCGCGCGTCTGCTAGCAATGGCAGACGTGGTCTTGCATGACGCCCTGGTGACGCCTGAGATGCTGGAGCTATGTCCGCAGGCGATCAAAATACCGGTGGGAAAGCGCAGCGGATTACGTTCGGCTGCGCAATCCTTCATCAATCAGCAAATCATAGAATCTGCTTTGCAATATGCCTTGGTCGTGCGCCTCAAAGGCGGTGACCCTATGTTGTTTGGGCGGGCTGATGAAGAGATGAGCGCGCTGGAAGAAGCCGGCATTTATTTCGAAATCGTTCCTGGCATTACCACCGCGGTAGCGGCAGCAGCTAGCGTACGCCAACCGCTCACCAAGCGTGGCGTGGCCCGTAGCGTGGCATTTTTTACCTCCAGCACCGCGCCAGGTGAAGAGGCCGACACTCGCCTACCCGATTGCGACACGCTGGTGCAGTATATGGGCGGCAAAGAAGCGATACTCACCGCGCAACGCATGTTGGCGGCCGGCCACCCACCCACTCTCCCACTGATAGCGATAGAAAACTGCAGTCGTCCTAACGAACGCTGGCAACATCTGACACTGGCCGATTTATCACAAGGTTTAGCTGCCTGTGAAGGGCCGGTTTTGGTCATGATGGGCGAGGCTATGCGTCAGCGTAAGTCGTTTAAAAATTAAACCAGGCGTTGAATTAAGATCTTTTGTGCTTCCCAAAATGGAGAGCACAAGCGAGCTCACTATCCAGCTCACAATCGAGCTCACTACCCAGCCTTCAAGCCGGCAAAATTAAGCTCACCATCAAGCCGCCACCTTCGCGGTTGCTCAGCATGATGCGGCCGCCGTGCGCTTCTATGATTTCTCTGGCCAGCGCCAGCCCCAGGCCGGTGCCGCTACGCTTGGTCGAGTAAAACGGCACCAAGGCGTTCGACATCACCGCCTCACTCATGCCACTGCCCCTATCCATCACATCAATCCGCAGCAAATCGTGCAAAGGTTTTACGCTCAAGCTGACCTGGTCAGCGGCAGAGCCCGACTCATGGGCATTTTTTAATAAATTTAGCAGCGCCTGCTCCATCTGCGCAATATCGAAGCGACTGGCTTGCTCGGGCAAGGGGCCAAGTAGAGTAAAACGAGTATGCGCTTGCAGAGTATTGATCAGTTCACTCCAGCTGATCGGCTCTAGTCTGGGCGTAGGCAGCTTAGCGAAGCGCGCATAACCCTGGATAAAACTTTCCAGATGCAGGGCGCGCTCTTCTATGGTGCTTAAAATTTCTGGCAGGCGCTCGGTTTTTCCGCGCTTGACTAACTCATGGGCCGAGCGCGCCAATGAAGCCACCGGCGCCAGCGAGTTATTCAATTCGTGGCTGATCACACGTATTACTTTTTTCCATGTCTGCACTTCCTGGCGTCTTAACTCTAAGGTCAGGTGACGTAATAACAGCAACTCATGCTGCCGTCCGTTCAGACTAAAATTGCGCCGCGACAGATGATAGATCTCATCTTCCTCGTCATTCTCAATGGCCTTATCCGCGCGCGCTTTGAGCGCGCTACTAAACAAGCCATCGCCACCTTTAGCGATCGCGTCACGCAGCACTTGCGAGACCTGCAGCAAGACCTGCTGCAGACTAAAACCTTCTAATTTCTTACCCTGATTTAGTAGCTGACGCGCCGCGATATTGGCAAATACGATGGCACCACGTTCAGAAATCAGTAACATCGCCACCGGCGTATTTTGCAGCATGGTGTCTAATAAAAGTTCGCGCTGCACCAGATCGAGTCTTTGCTCACGCAGCACATTGCCCAGTGCATTATGTGCATCGACCAAATCTGCCAACTCGTCGTTACGTGACCAATGCAGGCCGAAGGAATAATCGCCATCCTGATAGCTGATCACGGTGCCACTCATGGCGCGAAACAATTGCAACACTGCCGTTAGCTGTCTACGCAATAGCCCTAAGCCCAGCAATAGCATGAGTGCCAGAATAGCGCTGCTTACCAGCAAGGCTTGCCCGGGAAAACGCAGCACCAATACTGTCGTCAGAACTATGGCGAGCATCAGTAAGCCTGCCAACAGCAAATACAAACGTGTCAGCAAAGAAAACCGTCTGCCACGCTGGGGCGAGCCTGCCTGACTGCCAACGGGCGCGTTGAACTGGCTCATGCGCTGCGGCTGATGCCTAATCTATCCATGCGGCGATACAGTGCCTGCCGACTCAATCCCAGTTGCGCGGCCGCTTGGGCAATCACGCCATGCGTGCTGTGCAAAGCCTGCTCTATGGAATCACGATCAAGTTCTGACTCCAGACTAGGGTTAACTGCCACCAGCATAGGTAAGCCCAAATCGCTGGCTAGAATTTGCTCTCCTGAAGAAAACAAACAGGCTCTCTGCAGCACGTTTTTGAGCTCGCGTACATTACCTGGCCAGCTGTGTTGTAACAGTCGCACTTGCGCCTCGTCCGTCAGGCGCTTGCCCGGGTCTAGAAAACAGCGCGCCAAAGGTAAAATATCATCGCTGCGCTCGGCCAAGGCAGGAAGATTTAATTCAATCACATTCAGACGGTAAAACAAGTCTTCGCGAAAACTGCCAGCCTTGATCATCGCTGGTAAATCCGCATTGGTGGCGCTGATCACGCGCACTTTTACCTGCCGCTCTTTATTCGACCCCAGTCGCTCAAACCGGCCTGTCTCTAGTACCCGCAACAATTTCATCTGGCCGGCTAAAGGCAGATTGCCGATTTCATCCAAAAATAGAGTACCGCCATCGGCTGCCTCAAACTTACCTTCACGCGCCTTACTGGCACCGGTATAGGCACCGGCCTCAGCACCAAATAATTCTGCCTCTATCAATTCGGCCGGTAAGGCACCGCAATTTAGTACGACGAAGGGGCCGTCTTTGACACTGGAATTGGCTTGAATGATTTCTGCGATGCGTTCTTTACCAGCGCCATTGGGACCGGTGATCAGCACCGAGACATGCGAGCGCGCCACCTGACAAGCCATCTCCAGTACGCGCTCGGTGGCGCTGTCTTGCCAGATCAAATCACGCAAATCGTATTTTGATACTAAGGCGCGTTTTTGTTTACGCTCACGCATAACGCGCTGCTGCAAACTGCGATTGGCTCGTCCCAGCTCGCCCAGTTCTAGTAAATTTTGCACGCTCGCCAGCAGCCGCTGATCGTTCCAGGGTTTAGCCAGATAATCGGCGGCACCAGCCTTGATCAAATCGACCGCGGCATCGAGATGAGTCCAGGCGGTCAATAAAATGACCGGCAAATCTGGGTGCTGCATGCGGATCGCTTGAAACAAGGCCACGCCTTCCTGCCCTGACGTGGTATCGGCAGAGAAGTTCATGTCCTGTATTACCAGATCAACCGTATTCGTTTCTAGCAAGGCCAAGCCTTGTTCGGGTGATTCTGCGCTGATGCTGTTGATGTCTGCGAGCGATAGCAAGACCTCAAGCGCCATCGCAATCGTAGGGTTATCATCAATGATCAGGACTGTGGACATAGGGCAGGTATTGTAGATTAGGGATTGTAGAGTTGATATGCAATTGTACTACTCGGCTAGTCTATCTGACTATTTTGAAAGTGGCATAGCCCAGCGCGCATATTCCATGCGGCTTTCAGGCCATGCAGGCTGGAAAGGCGCATGGAATATGCGCCTGCAGACTATGCGCCTGCGGCTTGCCCGTTTGCAAAATCACAGTCAGGTGCAAGCGCATGCTCTAAATTTATAGCTAAGTGCTAGGCACCACGGGTGGCAGTCGCAGGTGAAATACTGGCAGCGCGCCAGGCCGGTCCGTACACCGCCAGCACGCCCAACACGAAGAACACACAAGGCGCCAACAGCAGGTAAGCCAAGGGGAGTTTGCTCAGCTCAAATTGCCTCACCAATAGTTGATTCAGCGCCAGTGCCAACAGCAGACCTCCGACCACGCCCACACTCGTGATGAGCATATTTTCAGTGATGAAATAGGTCAGAATATCGATCTTTCTGGCACCCAGAGCGCGCCGCACACCGATCTGCTTATAGCGTTGCGTCACCCATAAAGTGCTCATGCCGACGATGCCAGAAGCGGTCACCAACACCAACAAGCTACTCACCACGATGAGCATCCATGCCAGCGCTTTTTCACTGCGATAACGCGTGCGCCTATCTTCTTCCATAGTGGCACTTTTCAGATTGAGCGGGGTCGCCGAACTCTTACGCAAAGCCGCCTCGACCTCTTTCATGACGCGATCGCGCTGCCCTGCCTCGGTACGTACCGAATAACCAGAGTGCACATCATTACTCAGCCGTATCGGCACGATGACCGAAGTCTCCCCTGCGCTCGCAGCCCTTCCGCCATGCGTTTGCAAGCGTTCCACCACACCGATAATTTTCACGCCATTGGCCTGCTCTCCGGTTCCAAAATAGAGATCTTTACCAACCACCGAAGCCTGCTCGGGATACAGCTTGTTTGCCAACTCCTTGCTGATGATCACGCTCTTAGGAAAATCTTGCGTGGTATTTTGGTCCAGTTCATACTTATCACCAGCATTAAAATCACGCCCTTCTATTAAATGTAATCCCCAGGTTTGTACTAAGGAATCAGGTGACATATAGATAGATCCCATCGCACTACTAGTCGTTTGTTTGCGATCGGCCGCCAGCCCACTGGTACTACCGGATTGAGACAAAGGCATCTGATTCACACGTGCCACAGCCACCACACCGGGCACTGCCGCTATGATGGCGGCCTCCTGCTTTTGCATGGCGATCTGATCGGCGTGCTCACCCATTTTTTGATTGCTGACATGCACCCTGAAGAGATTCAACTCTTCGGCCACGCCACTCGGGCGCGCCGCCACAGCCAGACGCAAATTAACGATGTATAAGGCATTAGCCAGTATCGCCAGACTCAATGCCACTTGGATTGCCACTAATAAGGGCCCGGTTTTATTTCTGAACAAGGCAGACAATATCGGGCGGATTTCAGTAAATATTTTCATTTTTTGCCTCAGCTATCTTCATTGTGATTTGAGTTGTATTGCCGGTGTTACTTTACAGGCGCGCCAGGTCGGTAACAGCCCAGCCAGAATAGCTGCGGATATAGACATCAAAAAGGTCAGCCCCAGCATAGTCCAATCCATATGCGCCACCACCGCCAATTGTTTTGACTGCATGGCGATCAACAGCAGCGCACCGATGGCGAATAACACACCAAGCAAGCCACCAATCAAACCGATCACAGCGCTCTCAATGAAAAATTGCAAAAACACCTGTCCACGCGATGCGCCGAGCGCACGCCTGACACCGACTTCTGAAGCGCGCACAGAAAACTTAGCCAGCAATAAACCTATGGTATTGACCAGACAGAGCAACAAGAAACCAAATGCCAGCCAGGCCGAAAGTTTACTGTCATCGCCGATGATTTTCATCTCGTTTAACCATCCGCGCACGTCAAACAATTGGTTTTTGGCCTTTCGTAAAAACCGGCCGAATTTTCTTTGCTCGCTGACATAGCTATCGATATAGTTTTGCAACTCGGTGCGCTGAGTGGCAGATTTCATTTCGAACCAGAAATGAAACCAGGTACATTCAGAATCGAGCAGCGCTTGCCAACCAGGTTCGCGCTTACTGCTGCAGCTCATACCGCCAGAATGTGTGGTTTGATGACGTATCGCTGTAGCAAATGGAATGAGGAATTCTTCCTCAATTCCGAAAGCGGACGAGCGGCCATTAAAGCGATAGTAGCGTGGCATCGGCAGCCATTTGTCGAGCACCCCAACCACTTGATATTCAGCGCCAGACATGCGTAGACGCTGCCCGACGGAGTTGACCGCGCCAAATAATTTCTCGGATAATTGGCGGCTCAACACCACCACATCGGCGGCATTGCTATCGTCGATCGCACGCCAGGGCTGCCCATACAAAAACGGTATGTCGAACATAGCGAAGACGTCGCTGCCGGCGGCCATGCCTTCTGCCGCGACCACGCCCAGATCAGCGCGTAGTGGCTCGATGACCATGCCTACACCATACAAGCCGGTGCGTCGTTCGCCCTGCTTGCTAGCCAATAGATTGACCACATCTTTGTAAGTCAATTGGTGATCGATATATTTTTCACCTGCGACATAGCCTTCTATAGAGCCGTTATCAATGATAGGTGCAAACAAGCGATCGCTTTTGTTTGGAATCGGGTCGCCCGACATCACATGCAAAATAGTTAAAGTCGAGATACTGGCCGCGACCCCGATTGCCAGCGTCAAGACCATCAAGGCAGTCAAGATGGGATTGCGTTTCAGGCTGCGCAGCCCTAACAGAAAATAATATTGGATCATCATGCCTCCTTATGCCGCAGCAGTATTCACGGAATGCGCAGCATCGCTGGCATCGTACAGTGATGCGCTCTTACGTACCAGATCACAGACCTGACCATCGATGATGTGGACGTTGCGCTGGGCCCGTACTGCCAACTCTGGATCATGCGTGACCATCAAAATGGTGGTGCCCTTAGCGTTGATTTCTTCTAGCAATTCCATCACGCTACGCGCCATGTGGGTATCGAGATTGCCGGTGGGTTCATCGGCCAGCAATAATTTTGGTTTACCGGCCAGAGCACGGGCGATCGCCACCCTTTGCTGCTGACCACCGGATAACTCGGCCGGATAGTGTTTCATACGCGATGCCAGGCCAACCTGGCTGAGGGCCTCTTCGATACGGCGTTTGCGTTCAGCCGCGTTAAAACCACGGTAGCGTAAAGGCACATCAACGTTATCGAATAAATTTAGATCAGGAATCAGATTGAAGCCCTGAAAGATGAAGCCGAGCTTTTCATTGCGCAGACGTGAGCGGGCGTTATCATCGAGACCCTTGACGTTCACACCATCGAGCAGATAGTCGCCGCCGCTAAACTCTTCGAGCAAACCGGCAATATTCAAAAAACTGGTCTTGCCAGAGCCAGAAGGCCCGGTCACAGTGACGAACTCACCTTGTTTGACATGGATCTCAAAACCACGCAGAGCGTGCGTTTCTATCATGTGAGTGCGATACACCTTGCTTAAATTATTCATGCGTAACATAGGAATTCTCCAAAAAATTGATAGATGTTTTTACTTAAAACGTACCAGCGATTTTTGCCTTTTTCAACCACCATTGAGCGTGACGCTCAGCGCATTTTCAAACAATTCACTGCCTGCGATCACCACCTGATCGCCTAACTTCAAGCCTGCTTGCACCTCAACTGCCGTGACACTGGTTGCGCCCATCTTAAAGGCCTGCCGTCTTGCTACCCCGGCTTCTACGATATACACAAATCGCCCTCCTTCGTTTTCCACAAAGGGACCGCGTGGCAACATCAGTACATTCGGTTTTTCTTCGATTAAAAGGCGTGCCGAGACGCGCTGGCTTTGGCGCAAGCCGACCGGCTGCTCGCCGCTGAAACGCACGCGTGCCAGCACTTGATTTTTCACCACTTCAGGCGAGATCGCCGACAATTTACCTAGAGTATTCACACCATTGATAGTGATTTCTACGTTCATGCCTATACCCAGATCGGCCACATAGGATTCTGGAATTTCCAACTCCACCTCAAGTTGCGACAAATCGACCAGGGTCATCAATGCGGTGTTGGCTGCCACCACGCTACGATTACTCGCTGACAAGGTCCCCACCAGGCCATCCACCGGAGCTTGCAACTTCAGCTCGTCGACCCGGCGTTGCGCATTGTCACGTACCAAGCGTTGCTGCTGTAATTGGCTCAGCTTGGTTTTTAAGACCAGGTCCACGTCTTCGATCTCTAAACTAGTGGCCTGCTCGGCATGTTTTGCGCGAATTTCTGCCGACTTCAAGGTGTCCTTTGCCTTCATGAAATCAAGTTTAGCGATCACCCCAGCCCCCCCCGCCGCTTCTATACGTTGAAAGGTACGTTCCGCCGCCACCCTTTCAATTTCCGCTTGATCTGCATCGCGTCTGGCCAGCAGCTTTTGTTTGCGCGCCACAATATGCTGGCGCGCCACCTCTGCCTCCAATTGTTCGTAACTAGATTGCTCACGCTTGAGCTGATTACTTAGATCTGGCGACTCCAGTTCGGCCACGATCTGTCCTTTTTTTACCGTGTCACCGGCCTGCACTTTTAAACTGACTGTGCTGGGTGCGCTGGCATATAAAGTAGGACTAACGGCCGCCACCAAGCGTCCATTGACGGCAAGGTCTCTGACCAAGGTACCGCGACTAACCTGAGCAATTTTAAGACGTGTCAGATTCACCGAACGGCTACTGCCACCCCAGGCAGACAACAGCAACACCGCCACGCTTACAGCGGCGATGCTTAGGCCTATCCAGATCATGAGTTTTTTATTGCGCCAGGCTGATGGCGCTGCCAGGTAAGCATCTTGGCCGGAAGTATCGCGTATCATAAAATTTATCGTTAAAGAGATAAATCTATCAATAGCAGGAAGTGTGCCAGAAGCTAAGTTATTGTTTTATATAACTTTTAATATCTAGCATCAGAATATGCGGTGTCCGCAAGCGTAAATAAACTGTCCGTTTGTTAGCCGCGGACAGTGTTCTGCCGGCGTAAATAAAAATAGCGAAGCATACGCTTCGCCATTCAAAACAAAACCTAGAGCCAACTAAATGCTGAGCGACCGTATGCAATAGTCACGTATCGCCTGCAGCACTGCAGGGTCTTCACCGGCCGCCTCCAGTTGCCGTAACTCGAGATCTGGATAATTCAGGCGTAAGGCATCGACCATGACAGGCAAGTCGCGTAAGACATGCCCGCCCTGCCCTAAGAATATCGGCGACACAATCACCTTATCACAGCCATCAGCCACCAATTGCGCCACCAAATCGGTCAAATTGGGCGTCATAAATTCCAGAAATGCCAACTCGACGCGCGTATCGGGCAAATTCTCTTGCGTCATTTTTTGTAATCTTTGAAAAGGTGCAGCCCAACGCGGATCACGAGCGCCATGCGCAAACAGAATAAGGGCAGTATTTTTTTTCATTTGTGCTTAGCTATTAACATCTATCAATGTCTATCGACATAACGGATCGCGATCATCGCGATCATGGAGAACAACAAACTCGGCGCTAAAGCAGTCACCGGTGCCGGCCAGGTATTGAGCAAGCCTACATGCGAAAACAGGCTATTAAACAAATAGAACACCAAACCTATCATGATACCGCTGAAAATTTTCAGGCTGATACTGCCACTTCTTACATGCAGGTAAGCGAAGGGCAAGGCTAAAGCCATCATCACCAAAATCGCAAACGGATAAGTAATTTTTTTCCAAAATGCGATCGCATAACGCTCAGAGTCTTGTTTATTTTCGGTCAGGTGTTTGGTGTAAGCCGCCAAGTCATAAGCCGACATGCGATCTGGGTCGACAAAAATCACCGACAAAATATCTGGAGTGATCTCAGAAACCACATCCCGACTGGCAAATTTCTGACTAGGAATGGATAACATATCCTGTTTCGCCAAAGTCTTGGGAAAGGAAGTTTCAACCACGTCAAACAAACGCCATAGATTCTTGCCCTGGTATTCGGAACGGGCGGCAGTGATTTCTCGGGATAGGTGAAAATCACTGTCGAACTCGTAGACCTTTAGCCCTACTAACGAACGATCCGGCAACACCTCTCTCACGTTTAAAATCCGCGAGCCGATTACCGGGCCATTTAAGCCATTTGCCTTAATCAAATCCTTGGTCCACAAGCCACTTCTAAACTCCTGGGCTATGGTCGCCCCCATGGTGCTCACTTTGAGTTTTTCTGCCTGCTTGGTAGAGTAAGGCGAAAGAATTTCGCCAAACAAAAAAGTTACAGCAACAAACACCAAGCCAATTTTAGCCAGAATACTGCCAGCCTTGACGGTGGACATACTGGCAGCACGCATAATGGTAAATTCAGAATTCGAGGCAAACTGGGCCAGTACATAAATAGTCCCAATGAGTACAGCAATCGGCATGAATTCATACACATACCCAGGCAAACGTAGGGCAATATACACAGCCGCGTGCGACAAACGATAGCCACCGCGGCCAACTTCGGTCAACTCGCCCATTAAATCAAAAAATGAAAACAGCACCAGCAAAGCAAGCATCACAAAGCTCACTGCACGGATGATTTCAGTAGCGAAATAGCGCTGTAATACCTTCATGAACAACTCTTTTCTTTGCTACGCATACCATTGAGCAAGCGACATTTTAATTTCGACCATAACACCAAGGGGTGCGAACCACTATTCACCTTTACTCTCCATGAAAACATCAACACCACTACCGTCAGAGCGGCCAGATGCATGGGCCACCACGCCATGTTTAGAGCCAGCTTTTCTTGCACCACGGCTTCTTGCACAATATTGAGTAAATTCAGATACACCGCCACCAGCAGCAGAGCGATGATCAGATTGGCTGAGCGGCCTACGCGCGGATTGACGTAACCCAAAGGCACCGCCAACAGCAAGAGTATCGTTGCCATCAACGGCAAGGAAATGCGCCACAATAATTCACCTCGATTAAATTTATTTGGGTCTTCTAGCAATTCTGAAAGCGAAAGCGATTTTGCGTTTTTGTTGCCAGCGGCCGCCTTGGTCTGAGCTGCCACCAAAATGCCATACTTCTCAAATTCCATCATCTGAAAATTTGGCTCACTTGGCAAGCCATCGTAGCGACTACCCTTACTCATGACCAAAAATTTATCGCCATGCGCATCGATCTCCATTTTCCCTTCGCTGGCCACCACCACGCTGGACCTACCATTTTTATTGGTGTTGATGAAGACGTTTCTGACCTTGCCTAAATCACCGGTCACTTCCTCAACAAAAAAAATGCGCTCGGAGGAGGCTGATTCTTGAAATTTTCCTGGTGAGACTTTAGCGATGTCACCGCGTTTTTCATACTGCTCGCGTAATTCAGAACTTTGACGATTGGCCCAAGGAGTAGCAACAAAACTCAGCAAGCCCGTCAAGACAATAAAAGGCAAACCGAATCGAAGTACTGGTTTTATCCATTGTGTCAAACTCAAGCCAGAGGCGAACCAAACCACCATTTCAGAATCCTGGTAACAGCGGGTTACCACCAACAACACCGAAATAAAACCAGTCAAAATAAGTAAAACTGGTAAATAGGTGAGTGAGGAATATCCGATCAAAGTGATCACATCAGCCGATGCGACCTTACCTCCGGCGGCTTGCCCGAGGATCTTGATGAGCATGAAAGTGATGGTGATTGTGAAGAGTGTCGTAAACACAGCGCCTGCGGCACTGAACAATTCACGTCTAAGCGCGCGCTGAAAAATCATGGAGGGTTATAATACCTGTTTTACGAAACTTACAAAGAGGAGTAATACGTGGACTTTAGCATAAAAACATTCGACGCCAAAAGCACCGTGAATACAAGCAAAACTGGCTGCGTAGTTGTAGGCGTGTTCGAAAACAAAAAATTAACAGCTGCAGCCACTGCTTTAGATAAAAAAGGTGCCATTTCTGCGGCCTTGAAATCAGGCGACATTTCTGGCAAAGCTGGCACAACGCTATTATTGCGCAATGTGGACGAAGTTGCAGCAGAACGTGTGTTATTAGTTGGTTTAGGCGAAGAAACTGCGACAGTCGCTGAAAAATCTTTTGTGCAAGCAGTTCAAGCCGCTGCCCGCAGCTTGGCAAGTTACGGTGCCAACGATACCATCCTCGCTTTGCCTGGCGTAACTGGACGTGACGCGGCATGGGCTGTACGCACCATCGTTGTGGCTTTCCGTGAATCTATATTCCGCACCGACAGCCTGAAAAGCAAAAAATCAGCTGTCAGCACTGGCGTTAAAAAAGTGGCGATTGCAGTTACAAGCAGCCAGGCAGCCGGTGCAAAATTGGCTTTGACGCATAGCGTGGCGCTTGCCAACGGCATGGATCTCACCAAAGAACTAGGTGATTTACCACCCAATGTTTGCACTCCGACCTACCTGGCCAATACAGCAAAAACCATCGCGACCGACTACAAGATGGGTATAGAAGTACTAGAGCGCAAGCAACTGCAAGCACTGAAAATGAATAGCTTCCTGTCGGTCACGAATGGATCTGAAGAGCCACCAAAATTCATCGTCTTAAAACACATGGGTGGCAAAGCCAAAGATGCACCTACCGTCTTGGTAGGCAAGGGTATTACTTTCGATTCAGGTGGTATTTCCTTGAAACCAGGCGCCGGCATGGATGAAATGAAATACGATATGGGTGGCGCTGCTTCTGTCTTGGGCACCATGCGTGCCATCGGCGAGATGAAACTAAAACTGAACGTCATCGCGGTCATCCCAACTTGCGAAAATATGCCTTCAGGAAAAGCCACACGTCCAGGCGACATTGTCACTTCCATGTCCGGCCAGACCATAGAGATACTCAATACCGATGCAGAAGGTCGTCTGATCTTATGTGATGCACTGACCTATGTAGAGCGTCTGAAACCGGCCGTAGTAGTGGATGTAGCCACGCTGACGGGTGCCATCATTACTTCTTTAGGTCATCACAATACGGGCCTGTTCACACGTCACGATGCAGCACACGACAAACTGGCAGCTGAATTACTGGAAGCAGGTAAACAAACGGGTGACACCGCGTGGCGTATGCCTATAGAAGAAGCATATAACGAGCAATTAAAGTCGAATTTTGCTGACATGGCAAATATCGGCGGCCCAGCCGGTGGTAGTGTGACGGCAGCCTGCTTCCTCGAGCGTTTCACTAAGGCATACACTTGGGCGCATCTGGATATCGCTGGTACCGCCTGGAAATCTGGTGCTGCCAAAGGTTCTACCGGTCGTCCAGTACCTATGTTGACTACTTTCCTGATGAATCGCGCTGGCTAAAACATCTTTAAGCGTTCATCTAAAATGAACGCTTAGGCTGATCACACCGCGCCCTGTAGAATATGGGGCGCGGTTTTTTATTTTATTGAGATTTAGATATGAAACTAGTCACCTGGAACGTTAACTCCCTCAAGGTACGCTTGCCTCAGGTTTTGACATGGCTGGAGAACAACCCCGTCGATGTTTTGTGCTTGCAAGAAACCAAATTGACCGATGACAAGTTTCCACAAGCCGAGATCGAAGCGGCAGGTTATCAGGTCGCTTTTAGTGGTCAGAAAACCTATAACGGTGTGGCAATTTTATCGCGTCACGCCATCACAGATGTGCAAAAAAACAATCCCTTGTTTGAAGATGCTCAACAGCGCATCATCGCCGCGACCATACAGGACATGCGCATTATTTGCGCCTATGTGCCGAATGGTCAGGCGCTCGATTCTGAGAAATATCCCTACAAACTGAGCTGGTTGGCGTCTTTGCACGAGTGGGTCAAGCAGGAAATGAGTCAGCATGCATCGTTGGCGGTATTGGGTGATTACAACATTGCACCGGAAGACCGTGACGTCTACGACCCGGCTGCATGGGAAGGCCAGAATCTGGTCTCACCGCCAGAGCGCGCTGCATTACAAGCCTTGATAGACTTGGGTTTAAGCGACAGTTTCCGTATGTTTGAGCAAGCCGAGAAATCCTTTAGCTGGTGGGACTACCGTCAACTCGGCTTCCGCCTCAATAAAGGTGTTCGTATCGACCATATCTTATTATCAGCAGCTTTGGCCGCACGTTGCACTTCCTGCGTCATAGATAAAGTACCGCGCAAATGGGAGCAACCATCCGACCACGCGCCTGTCATCGCGACCCTGGATTGAAGCGCACTTTCGGACTTTACACTTATTAATGAAAAGAAATATAATTCATAAAATGTAACAATCTATACTGTTCATTGACCTGCAGCTACAAGTAGCTCAGAATGAAGCGAACAAATAGCCTCCCAGCTAAAAAATATAACTATAGCAATCAATGCGTATAGGTCTGGTGCTATTCTGGTGCTATATCTGGTCCGGTAGACCCGGTTTGTGTTGATATCAATATGAAGCAAAATTCTGCCATGAATAAAACTGAAGCCCTAAATGTTCTTGTTCTACAGGCAAATCGCGGAGAACTGGTATTTTCTACCAATGTCGCCACGACGCTTAAAATTCAGAAAGCCCTGGATGACCCGGATTGCAGTGTTGATACTGCCAGCAAATTAGTATTAAACGAGCCTTTATTGTCAGCCCGCGTGGTGGCAATTGCTAATTCTGTTGTATATAGCCGCATGGGAAATGACGTCAGCAATGTGAAGGCGGCGATTTCTCGCTTGGGCTTTCGTACTTTACGCTCGGTGGTGGCCTCGCTGGTAGTGCGCCAATTGGCCGGATCGAGTAAAGATCCAGCGATACGCGGCATGATCAATAAGTTATGGGAGCACTCTGCACAAGTGGCTGCACTGGCCCAGGTAATGGCAAGACGCGTCACCAAACTTGATCCTGATACGGCGATGTTTGCCGGTATCGTGCATGAAGTTGGCGGATTTTACCTGCTATCACGCGCTGAAGAATTTCCCTCGCTGCTAGAAAAAGATGATTTAAATGCGCCGCCGGCACCGAATGACTTACCCTCATTCACAGACACCGTCATCGATAGAGAATCAGCAGAAGCAGTCATTGGTCGTGCAGTATTAAAAAACCTACAATTACCACAACCGGTAGTCGATGCAGTTGAAGCGCTATGGTATGGTTTGCGTGCCATGCCGCCCGAGTCTCTGGGTGATACCTTGCTGCTAGCCAATGAACTAGCAAAAACACCATCGCCACTAGATACCCGTACCGATACTGAAAGCAATCGCTATACGTCGGAAATCGATTTTGTCGTCGGAGAAGGTACTTTACACAGCATCTTGGAAGAGTCAGGGGAAGAGTTCAAAACCCTGGCAGCAGCCCTAATGACATAGTTGGCTGATCTGATTTGTGCAAAAGGGGCTTACGCCCCTTTTTTATTTTTTCAAATTCAATCAAACGGCATCAGGCGATCACTGCAGCCTTAATCTGTAACAAGGAAGCAGGGTCTTCTATCGTCGTCAAGTCTCCCGCATCGCGCCCCTCGCAGATCGCCTGTATCGAACGGCGCAATAATTTACCTGAGCGAGTCTTGGGCAACATCGCCACGAAATGAACGCGCGACGGTCTGGCTACGGCACCGAGCTGCTTATCGACCACCGCCATTACCTCGGCCTCCAGCGCACGTCTGCCCTCCTCGCTGACCACCATTTCGGGATGTTTCAGTATCGCGAAAGCCACCGCGACCTGGCCTTTGAGCTTATCCTCGACGCCGACTACCGCCACTTCTGAAATCTGCGGATGACTGGAGATGCTCTCTTCAATTTCACGCGTGCCCAATCTGTGGCCCGCCACATTGATCACATCATCGGTGCGACCGAGTATGAAGTAGTAACCATCGGCATCTTTAATGCCCCAGTCAAACGTGGAATACAGCTGTTCGTGGGCAAAATTTGACCAATAGGTTTGCACAAAACGCTGGTCATCGCCGTACACGGTTTGCAGGCAACCCGGCGGCAACGGACCTTGTATGGCTAACACGCCTTTTTCATTAGCCGCGCATTCTGCACCTGTATTTTCATTGATGATGCTAACCTTGTAACCGTACATCGCAACCCCAGGACTACCCAGACGGGTTGCAGTGTTTTCTATGCCGCGTGCCACCGACAGGATAGGCCAGCCGGTTTCAGTCTGCCAATAGTTGTCAATGATGGGCACACCCAGCTCACCCGAGATCCAGCTGGAGGTCGTTTCATCGAGCGGCTCCCCGGCCAGATACAGCGCTTTCAGTGAAGATAAATCATATTTTTTCATCAGTTCAGACGGATGTTTTTTCAACACCCGGATCGCCGTCGGTGCCGAGAACATGCGCGTCACTTTGTACTTCTCGACGATACTCCACCAGATACCGGCGTCCGGCCGTATCGGTGTGCCCTCGTACATGATGGTCGCCATGCCTGCAATCAAAGGGCCATACACGATATACGAGTGCCCCACGACCCAGCCTATATCTGAAGTGGCGAAATAGGTTTCACCGGGATTGCCGCCAAAAATGTGCTTCATGGACGAAGCCAGCGCTACCGCATAACCCCCGACATCGCGTTGTACGCCTTTCGGATTACCGGTGGTGCCTGATGTGTACAAAATATACGATATCGCATTCGATTCCAGCCAGGTGACCGGCACCTTTGCATCGAGATGCTGTTCACGTAGCGTCGCATATGCAACGTCACGCCCGGCTACCAAAGGCATAGGATCGAGACCGCGGTCGATCAGCAAGACCTTGGCCGGCTTATGCTGGGCCAGCGTGATCGCCTCATCCAATAGCGGCTTGTAAGGCACTGCCTTACCGCCACGCATACCGGCATCGGCCGATACAATTAACACAGGTTTGGCATCATCGATCCGGGTAGCCAAACTCTTGGAGGCAAACCCGCCGAACACCACGGAATGCACGGCACCGATGCGGGCGCAAGCCAGCATAGCAAACGCCGCTTCGGCCACCATAGGCATATAGATCAACACCCGGTCACCTTGTACTACACCCAAGCCCAGCATGATGGCAGCCATACGCTGCACTTCGCGATCAAGCTCGGCAAAACTGTACACATTCTCAGTATTGGTCTCGGTAGAAATCGCGATCAGTGCCGCTTTATCAGCCTGCGTGGCGAGCCAGCGATCTACCGCGTTATAACAGAGATTGGTTTGGCCACCGACAAACCACTTGGCAAACGGCGGACGGGAATAGTCTAGCACTTGCGTGTACGGTTCTTTCCAGTCTATCAGTTTGGCTTCTTGATCCCAAAATGTGGCAGGTTCTTGTATCGATTGCTGGTAAAAGGCTGCGTAAGTCATGCTATCTCCTGGTGTGCGTCATGTAATTTTGTACTCCTCTTGCGCGAGCGTCAGAGGGATGTTTTATTTGTCAGTTTGCCGTAAGCTACCCAAAAAAAACGCGGCCATTTGAAGGGCCGCGTTTTCTTGTTTTTTCATACTGCGCCGTTCAGAACGCGTCGCCAGGTACACGTACCCAGCCTTCCATCAATATGCGCGCGCTACGGCTCATAATGGCCTTAGTCACACTCCATTCGCCATCGACCTGCGCCGCCTGCGCACCAACCCGCAAGGTGCCGGAAGGATGGCCGAAACGCACCGCCTCGCGCAAACCACCACCCGCTGCCAGATTGACCAAGGT
Organism: Undibacterium parvum; assembly: GCF_003955735.1. Lineage (NCBI taxonomy): Bacteria > Pseudomonadati > Pseudomonadota > Betaproteobacteria > Burkholderiales > Oxalobacteraceae > Neoundibacterium > Neoundibacterium parvum. Next base: position 728,062 of record NZ_CP034464.1, read on the forward strand.
ACCCGGTATCGCCGCAGCAGTACCGATCGCAACCGCTGCAGTCCCCATCATGGCGTGATGCAGCTTGCCCATAGACATGGCACGCACCAGCAGATCGATATCACCTGCATTGACCCGCTTCCCGCTGGACGAGACATACGCCGCCGGCTTAGCGACGAAAGCCACCTTAGGTGTGTGCTGACGATTTGCCGCTTCTGCGACATCCTTGATCAGGCCCATGCGTAGCGCACCATGGGCGCGTATGGTTTCAAATTTAGCCAAGGCCTGAGCATCGCCATTGATGGCATCTTGCAGTTCGGTACCGGTATAACCAATCGCTTCGGCATTAACGAAAATAGTCGGGATACCGGCATTGATCATGGTGACCTTCAGCGACCCAAAACCCGGCACGTCCAGATCATCCACCAGATTGCCGGTAGGGAACATGGAGCCACCAGCGCCATCTTCATCGGCCGCCGGATTCATGAATTCAAGCTGCACTTCTGCCGCAGGAAAAGTCACACCATCGAGTTCAAAGTCACCGGTTTCCTGCACTTCACCATTGCTCATAGGCACGTGAGCGATGATGGTCTTGGAGATATTCGCCTGCCAGATGCGCACCACCGCAACACCGTTGTGCGGCAGACGGGCAGCATCAACCAAGCCTGCGCTAATCGCGAACGAGCCGACTGCGGCAGACAGATTGCCGCAATTACCGCTCCAGTCAACGAAAGCCTTGTCGATGGAAACCTGACCGAACAGATAATCGACATCGTGATCAGGCTTAGCGCTTTTGGATAGGATCACCGTCTTGCTAGTACTAGAAGTGGCGCCGCCCATGCCGTCGATCTGCTTTCCGTAAGGATCGGGGCTGCCGATCACACGCAGCAACAAGGCATCACGCGCTGCGCCGGGCACTTGTGCCACCGCAGGTAAGTCTTGCAGACGGAAAAATACACCCTTACTGGTGCCGCCACGCATATAGGTGGCGGGGATTTTAATTTGCGCTACATGGGTCATGCTAGTTCCTCTTATTGATGCCGTAGGGTGCGCCATGCTCACCGAAATCGGTGCCACAAACACAAGCGGTGCGCAAGGCGCACCCTACAACTGATTTATGCCGCTTTGGTGGATTCCAGGAAATCCTGAGCAAAGCGTTGCAAGACACCGCCGGCTTCATAGATAGCCACTTCTTCCGCAGTATCCAGACGGCAGATCATAGGCACCTCTAGAGTTTCACCGTTCTTGCGATTGATCAGCAGCGTCAAGCTCGCGCGTGGTGTGCGTTCGCCGATCACATCAAAAGTTTCTGTGCCATCAATCTGCAAAGTCAGGCGCGTCACACCAGGCATAAACTCTAGCGGCAATACGCCCATCCCAACCAGATTGGTTCTGTGGATGCGTTCAAAGCCTTCGGCCGCGATCGCTTCTACACCCGCCAGGCGTACACCTTTGGCGGCCCAGTCACGCGATGAGCCTTGGCCATAATCAGCACCGGCGATGATGATTAAGGGCTGCTTGCGTTCCATATAGGTTTCTATGGCTTCCCACATGCGCGTCACTGTGCCTTCCGGCTCTATGCGTGCCAGCGAACCAGCCTGCACCTTGCCGTCCTTGAGTACCATTTCATTCTTCAAGGTTGGATTTGCAAAGGTCGCGCGCTGGGCGGTCAGATGATCGCCGCGGTGCGTTGCGTAAGAATTGAAATCTTCCTCAGGCAAGCCCATCTTCGCCAGGTAAGCACCGGCAGCACTGTCTAGCATGATGGCATTCGACGGTGACAGATGGTCGGTCGTGATATTGTCACCCAGCACCGCCAAGGCGCGCATGCCTTGCATCGTGCGCTCACCTGCCAAGGCACCTTCCCAGTAAGGCGGACGGCGGATGTAGGTAGTCTGCGGACGCCAGTCGTACAGCGGGCTGACCTGCACGCCATCGTCTTCTTGCTTGGCAAACATAGGGATATACACCTTGCGGAATTGCTCAGGTTTGACGCTGGCAGCGACCACGGCATCGATCTCTGCATCAGACGGCCAGATGTCCGCCAAACGCACAGGCTTGCCATCAGCAGCTATACCCAGCACATCTTTCTCGATGTCGAAACGAATCGTACCGGCAATCGCATACGCCACCACCAAAGGTGGCGAGGCCAGGAAAGCCTGCTTCGCATAAGGGTGGATACGGCCGTCAAAGTTACGGTTACCGGACAATACGGCAGTGGCGTACAAATCACGGTCTACGACTTCTTTTTGGATCACAGGATCGAGCGCACCGGACATACCGTTGCAGGTGGTGCAGGCAAAGGCGACCACGCCAAAACCCAACTGTTCCAGCTCAGGCATCAGGCCAGCCTCTTCCAGATACAGGGCGACCGTTTTGGAGCCTGGTGCCAGTGAGCTCTTCACCCAAGGCTTACGGCTCAGCCCAAGTTTATTTGCATTGCGGGCGATCAGGCCGGCCGCAATCATATTGCGCGGGTTATTCGTATTGGTGCAACTGGTGATGGCGGCGATGATCACTGCGCCATCAGGCATCAGGCCAGCTTCATTTTCTAGCTTGCCGCTGATACCGCGTGCGGCCAATTCGGAAGTTGGCACGCGGTTATGCGGATTACTTGGGCCAGCAATAGTGCGCACCACCGAAGACAAATCAAAGCTCAGTACGCGTTCGTATTCGGCATTTTTCAGAGTATCGGCCCACAGACCGGTTTCTTTTGCATACAACTCCACCAGCTTGACCTGTTCATCCTCACGGCCAGTCAGTTTGAGGTATTTGATGGTCTGTTCGTCGATATAAAACATCGCGGCAGTCGCGCCAAACTCCGGTGCCATATTCGCAATGGTGGCGCGGTCGCCCAAGGTCAATGCCGCAGCACCCTCACCGTAAAATTCCAGATAAGACGACACCACTTTTTGTTTGCGCAAAAATTCAGTCAGCGCCAGCACCGTGTCAGTCGCGGTAATACCTTCTTGAGGTTTGCCGGTCAGTGCTACGCCGATGATATCCGGCAGACGCATCCACGAGGCGCGCCCCAACATCACACTTTCGGCTTCCAGACCGCCGACGCCAATGGCGATCACGCCCAGCGCATCTACCATAGGGGTATGGCTATCGGTACCGACCAGGGTATCTGGATAAGCCACCCCGTCGGTGACTTGCACCACCGGGCTCATGCGCTCCAGATTAATCTGATGCAAGATGCCGTTGCCGGGTGGGATCACATCAACGTTCTTGAACGCCTTCTTGGTCCAGTTGATGAAGTCAAAACGGTCTTCGTTACGACGGTCTTCAATCGCACGGTTCTTGTTGAAGGCATCCGGATCGAAACCGCCGCACTCTACCGCCAAAGAATGGTCGACCACTAACTGGGTTGGCACTACAGGATTGACCAAAGCCGGGTCGCCGCCTTGCTCAGCAATCGCATCACGCAGACCTGCCAGATCGACCAGCGCAGTTTGCCCCAGAATGTCATGACAGACCACGCGCGCCGGGAACCATGGAAAATCCAGATCGCGTCTGCGCTGTATAAACTGCTCCAAAGAAGCATTCAGCGTCGCTGGGTCGCAACGGCGCACCAGATTCTCTGCCAGCACACGTGAAGTGTACGGTAGCTTATCGTAAGCACCTGGGGTAATGGCCTCTACCGCGGCACGGGTATCAAAAAAATCGAGCTTGGTGCCGGGCAGGGATTTGCGAAAATTGGTATTCATTATTGTCTATCCTTGATAGCGACAAACTGCAAATCATCAGGGCCGACATAGTTAGCGCTAGGACGGATGATTTTATTGTCGATACGCTGCTCGACCACATGTGCGGCCCAGCCTGAGGTACGCGCAATCACGAACAGCGGCGTAAACATGGCGGTAGGCACACCCATCATGTGATACGAAACAGCCGAGAACCAATCCAGATTCGGGAACATTTTTTTGATGTCCCACATGACGGACTCTAAGCGCTCGGCGATATCAAACATCTTGGTCGAACCAGCCTCACGCGATAAATTACGCGCCACTTCTTTAATTACTTTATTGCGTGGATCAGAAACCGTGTACACAGGATGACCAAATCCGATCACCACTTCTTTGTTCTCTACGCGCTTCTTGATATCGGCTTCTGCTTCATCCGGATTGTCATAGCGTTTCTGGATTTCAAACGCGACTTCATTGGCGCCGCCATGTTTAGGGCCGCGCAAGGCACCGATCGCACCGGTGATGGCCGAATGCATGTCTGAGCCAGTACCGGCGATCACGCGCGCGGTAAAGGTCGAGGCATTGAACTCGTGTTCCGCATATAAAATCAGCGAGGTATGCATGGCTTTTTCCCACGATGCGCTAGGTTTAACCCCGTGCAATAAGTGCAGGAAATGCGCGCCGATAGAATCATCGTCAGTCTCAACATCGATACGTTTGCCGTTGTGGCTAAAGTGGTACCAATACAGCAGCATGGAACCTAAAGACGCCATCAGACGGTCGGCGATGTCACGTGCGCCTGGCGCATTGTGGTCATCTTTTTCCGGCAAAGTGCAACCGAGCACCGAGACACCGGTACGCATTACGTCCATAGGATGGGCGCTGGCAGGTAAAGCCTCAAGCGCTGCCTTCAGGTTCGCCGGCAAGCCACGCAAGGCTTTCAGTTTCAATTTATACGTGAGCAGTTCGGCCTTGGTCGGCAATTTGCCATGCACCAGCAAATGGGCAATTTCTTCAAATTCGCAAGCGTCGGCCACTTCCAGAATATCGTAACCGCGATAATGCAAGTCGTTACCGGTTTTACCTACCGAACACAGAGCGGTATTGCCGGCAGTAACGCCAGACAGGGCAACGGATTTTTTAGCTTTAAATGGAACTGCTTCAGTCATGCTGTTCTCCAGATGAGATAGTGAATTATTTAATGGAACAGATACTCCACCCCAGTATTTTTTCAAGCCGCACGTCCTATATGCGCGATTGAATAGTTTTTCATACTGTTTAAGGGGAGTATCTGATTTTTGATCGATCTTTAATTTATTTTGCTTTTTGCTGGATGAACAGCGCATCGAGTTTCTGCTCGAAATCATGGTAGTTGATGCGCTCGTACAATTCCATACGGGTCTGCATGGTGTCGACCACATTTTTCTGAGTACCGTCGCGGCGGATCGCGCCATAGACGTTTTCAGCCGCCTTGTTCATGGCACGGAAAGCGGACAAGGGATACAGCACCAGACCAACATCGACCGCGGCTAACTCTTCCACCGTGTATAAAGGGGTAGCACCGAATTCGGTGATATTGGCCAGGATAGGCACCTTCACGGCACTGGCGAACTGCTTGTACATCGCCAGTTCAGTAATCGCCTCAGGGAAAATCATATCGGCACCGGCCTCCACGCAAGCCAAAGCGCGTTCTATGGCTGACTCCAGACCTTCCACCGCCAGCGCATCGGTACGTGCCATGATGACGAAATTCTCATCAGTACGCGCATCCACCGCCGCCTTGATACGATCGACCATCTCTTGCTTGCTAACGATCTCTTTGCCTGGGCGGTGACCACAACGTTTGGCACCGACCTGGTCTTCAATATGGATGGCGGCGGCGCCGAACTTGATCATGGATTTGACGGTACGCGCCACGTTAAAGGCGGATGAGCCAAAACCGGTATCGACGTCGACCAGCAAAGGCAGATCGCAGACATCAGTGATGCGGCGCACATCGGTCAGCACATCATCGAGATTGGAAATACCCAGATCCGGCAAGCCCAGCGAACCGGCAGCAACGCCGCCACCGGAGAGATAGATCGCCTTAAATCCAGCGCGTTTGGCCAGCAAGGCATGATTGGCATTAATCGCACCAACCACTTGTAGCGGAGATTCTTCTTGCATCGCCTTGCGGAAGGCGGCACCTGCGGAGTATTGGCTCATACGGTCTCTCTTTGATAAAAGTTGAGGTGAAAAATTACAACTAAGTGTAATCAAGTTTCCTGTTAGCCTTTCCTACTGCAATCAACGTGCCAGCTTTCTAAAACCGCGGAAAAATAGGCTGCTTCGTATAGAAATCAAAGACTTAAAAAAGACAAACAAGAATCAGCTCTTGCATACGTTCAATACAATGTTTCATAATGACGTTTCAAATGAAACACTGAAACATTATTATGAAACACAGCCCGCCTATAATCAGAGACAGCAGAGAAAGCAACGACAAGCCCGTCATCTGGACCGTTTCTATCTCGCGCCTGTTTGATCTGTTTCGCGATATCATGCTCGAATACGATGTCAGCGCCGAGATAGAACCTATCCATCTGGGCTTTGAAGAGGCTGCCCAATACATACGCGAACGCCTGCAGACCGAGCGCTGCGATGCGGTGATTGCGGCAGGTTCCAACGGTGCTTACCTAAAGAGTCGCCTACCAATACCCGTGATCATCGCCAAAGCTAGTGGCTTTGATGTGATGCAAGCTTTAGCCCGAGCCCGCCAGGTCTCGCCCGAAATTGGCCTAGTCACGTATCAGGAAACCATGCCGGAACTGGTCGAGTTTAAAAACACCTTCGGCTTCAAGCTAGAACAGCGCACCTACGTCACCGAAGAAGATGCCAAGGCGCAAATCAGGGAGTTAAAAAGCAGCGGCATTAAAGCCGTGGTCGGCGCCGGACTCATTACCGATCTGGCCGAAGAAGCTGGTCTGACCGGTATCTTCATGTATTCGGCCACATCGATCCGACTGGCCTTCGACGACGCACTGGAAATCGCCCGCATCACGCGACTCGAAGCGGCGCGCGGCAGGCAAAATCCGGCCGCTGAATCGCTCAGGGCGCGCCACAGCATCAAGGATTTGCGCGGAGAATCAGAGACCATGCAGAACTTGCGGCATTCCATCATGCTGTTTGCCAAGTCGCCGGCCACCGTCTTATTGCAAGGAGAAACCGGCACCGGCAAAGAATTGGCAGCCCAGGCCATACACAGCGAGAGTCCACGCGCGCGCCAAGCTTTTGTTGCCGTCAATTGCGGTGCGCTGGCCGAGTCTTTGCTCGAGTCTGAGCTGTTTGGTTACGAAGAAGGCGCCTTCACAGGAGCTAGGCGTGGCGGCCACGCCGGTTTGTTTGAAACGGCGCATAGAGGCAGCCTGTTTCTGGACGAAATCGGCGAAATGCCGCTGAGTCTACAAACCCGCTTGCTGCGCGTACTGGAAGAGCGTGAAGTGGTCAGGGTGGGCGGCGTACGCCCTATTCCCGTCGATGTTCGAATTATCAGCGCCACCCACTGCGATCTGGAAAGCCGCATGCGTGAAGGCCGTTTTCGCACCGATCTGTTTTATCGTTTAGCCGTATTACGACTCCACATCCCTGCCCTGCGCGAACGCCAGGACGATCTGGTGCCCTTGGCAGTATGGTGCCTGAAACATGCCTTGGCCGCCATGGGCGCCCGCCCCCACCCCAATTTGCAGGCCGAGGTGGAGGCCTGCAGTGAGTTGTTCAGGCAATATCCATGGCCAGGCAATGTACGCGAAATGCGCAATATGATGGAGCGCCTCGCCTTGTTTCTAGCGGCCGAGCCCTTGCAAGCCCTGACACCAAGCTTTGTCGCAAAAATCACACCTGAAATGTTAAGTATCGTCAATTCAACGCCTCCCAACATTGCCCCCGAAGAAGTGCAATCCTTAGTTGCCGTCATGGAAAAATTCAATCACAACAGAGAGCGCGTCGCCGAATACTTAGGAATCAGCCGCACCACGCTGTGGCGACGCCTCGCGCAACTGAAAAACAAGAACAACATGAGCTGAAAAAATCCCTATAGCGCAGCCCCCATGTTCAGGTAAAATCGAAAAATCAATGACCAGCCAAATAGCCAAACATGAACACCGAGCACACTCCAAAAAAACTGCTGATTGTTGACGACAGCAAGGTATCGCGCATGGTCATCAAGGCGCACGTCTTGGCTAAACACGAAGACTGGAAAATTATTGAAGCGGCCAGCGGCGATGCTGCCGTACTGCTAGTTGACCAAGACACCCCCGACTACTGCACCATGGACATCAATATGCCAGGCATTTTGGGCACCGATGCAGCCGAACAAATTTTAGCCAAACATCCGTCCATGCGCATCGTGATTTTTTCGGCGAACATACAAGAAAGCTTTCAAAACCGTGCCATGGCATTGGGTGCGACCTTTGTCGCCAAACCGGTCACAGAAAAATCGATAGCGCATGCCCTTGCCCATTTTGCAGGTGAATAATGGATAGCCTGAGCGAACTCCATCTCGATGCGCTGACTGAAGTATTCAATGTCGGTGCTGGTCGTGCGGCGGCTAGCCTCTCCGAAATCGTCGGTGACGAAGTCAAACTCTCGGTGCCATCGATAGAAGTAAAGAAAAGCTCGGAGGCCGATAGCTCTGTGATTGCACTTAACAGCGCCAGATTTGGTGCGGTCAGTCAGCAATTCTCCGGCCCTTTTGACGCCGAAGCGGTACTCTTGTTTACCGAAGATCATGCGCTAGAGATCGTGCGCGACATGATGGGCTCACAAATGAGCATAGAAGAACTGGCCGAGTTTGAACAGGAGGCCATGTGCGAACTAGGCAATATCATCCTCAACGCCTGCCTCTCAGCCATGGCAGACATGCTCAGCATCTCGCTCAACAGCTCATTGCCCACGTATAGAATCGCCACCACAGAAGAGATCTTCAAGGGCATCAGCAACAGCACCGATCAACCTTACATTTTGGTTTTGCACATAGATCTGACGATAGAAAAACGTCACTCGGAAGGTCACCTCATTTTCTTGCTGAGCTCCAAGTCATTACGCAATCTGGTGGTACAAATAGACCGTTTTCTAGGGGCAATTTAGTGGCGACGACGCAACTTTCCGGGGTTAATCCTGCCGACATACTTAAGCTCATCAGTATGGGTTTGATCGTGGTCGATAGCGAAGAAAATATACTCTTATGGAATGACTGGGTCGCTAAAAGCAGCGGCATCCCCGAAGATCAAGCGCTCCACAAAAAAATCACCGAGGCGTTTAAAGAATCGCCTACGCCGGCATTTTTATCGGCTTTGCGCAACAGCCTAAGTTACGGACTACCAGCAGTCTTATCCAATGCCCTGCATCGTTCGCCGCTGGCTTTGTATGCCGCCGATGCAGATCAAGAAAAGCAAAGGATACATCAATCGATAGCGATCACAGTGCTGGCGCAAGCCGATGGCAAGCGCTGCTGCCTGATACAGATTTCCGATTCCAGCAACTCCATCAAACGCGAGAAAATGTTGCGCTCGCATTCAGAAATTTTGAAACGCGATGCCACCACCGATAGTCTCACCGGCATCTATAACCGGCGCTTTTTTGATGAGCATTACAAGATGGCCTTGGGAGTATCCATACGCCAAAAACTGCCCTTATCGGTCTTCATGGTGGACATCGATTTCTTTAAAGAATACAACGATTACTATGGACACCCCCAAGGTGATAAAGCCTTGATCAGCGTGGCGCAGACCTTAAAAGCACAATTAGCCCGCGCGACTGATGTACTGGCGCGCTATGGCGGCGAAGAGTTCATCCTGATTTTGCCGAATATGCCGCAAGATCATGCCCTGCCCTTTGCCGAACGACTAAGAGCTGCGATCTGGGATGCCAGCATCCCGCATTTAAAATCGAAAATCGCCAGCCAATTGAGTATCAGCATAGGCGTCAGCACCTACGATCAAATCAATCATGGCGATGTTAAATCACTCGTACAATCGGCCGATAGCGCATTGTATGAAGCGAAACAACAAGGACGTAATCGCGTTGCATTTTTTGCACCGGCCGCCGACCATCCTCAGAAAAATTAAGCGCTGACCACCTTTCTTGGTTCTTGACAATTACTGGCAAGACTGGCAGTCTTATTAATATAAAATTAAGTCCAGTAAGCATTAGAATTCGCTATTCAAAACGCCATGTTTTGGTAATTTTCGCAGAGCAATGCAGTATGATGCGACACCTTGCAATTATGCAACTTTTAGAGCAAAATTTAGCCTTCCCTTAGCGCTAACAATTTCCGGAAATTGCGTTGTCATGCCAAAAAAAAATCGCTCCGGTACGCTCTCCCTCAGAAATGCCATCGCCCTGGGCATAGCCCTAGGCATACTCTTGCCCGCCTTACTGATAGGCCCCTTGGTGGCACAACAAAGCTATACGGCGGAATACGATGTGCGGGTACGCGGTCCTTTGCGCCAATACGCCAGCATGCTAGAACAAACCATGGCACCGCTAGTCTGGAACGTCGACACCCAGGCCGCGCAAACCTTCATCAATTCGGTCATGCAAAATCCTGACGTGGTCAGCATCGTGGTAGAAGATGCCTCGTCTGGCAGTTTTGTGCGTGCCGATAGGCCAGAACGCGGTGGCGATGGTCTGATACGCGAAGTACGCGCAATTAAATGGAATGAAGTCTCGATAGGTAAAGTCACTATCAAGATGAGCGACAAACTGGTCAGGGCCGAATACCTACAAAGTATGTATAAACTGATCGCGGCATTATTGTTTCAGTTATTGATTTCCTTCGTACTGGTACTGCTGCTGTTTCAACGTCGCATCATGCACCCGGTGCGCCAACTGCAAGAGGATGTAGACCGGCTAGGCGAAGGTCAGCTCGAATATGCGGTACAAGCAGCGCGCGAAGATGAATTAGGGGATCTGGCACACGGAGTTGACGCGATGCGCCTAAAACTCGATGATCTCATCAAACAACAGGCGGCCTTGAATGCCAGCTTAGAGCAGCGCGTTACCGACCGCACTCTGGCCTTGCACACCTCGAATGCAGAGTTAGGCAGTACTTTAGAAAGTTTGCGCAATGCCCAAATGGAAATTCAACGCTCTGAACGTTTGGCTGCACTAGGTTCTTTAGTGGCCGGTGTCGCGCATGAACTCAATACCCCAATAGGCAATAGCGTCACCGTAGCCAGTACACTGCATGAACTGAGTGCCGAATTTAAAGAGAAGATGGAACATGGCTTAACCCGCTCCACGCTCACGAATTATGTCGACAGAAGCAGCCAAGCTTGCGATATTTTATTGCGCAATCTGACCATCGCAGATGATTTGATCGGTAGTTTTAAACGTGTTGCAGTTGATAGAACCAGTGCCCAGCGCCGCCAATTCATGCTCGATGAGGTGGTAAAAGAAACCTTGCTGACAATGGCGACCAGTTTCAAAGGGAATCTTCACGAGATAAAACTGGAGATACCGCCGGAAATTAAAATGGATTCCTACCCAGGACCTTTCGGACAAATTCTGAGTAACCTGGTCAATAATGCGATGTTGCACGCGTTTGCCGAGCATCCGCAAACGGAGCAAACAGGACAAGTCGTGATCACTGCTGAGCTGCTCAACGATACGCCAGACGAACAAGTACAACTGATAGTCAGCGACAATGGTTCGGGTATCGCGGAAGACAACTTAGGACGTATTTTCGATCCGTTTTTCACCACCAAACTCGGACGCGGTGGTAGCGGACTTGGCTTAAATATTGTCTACAACATAGTCAGTGATGTGCTCGGCGGCAGCATACGGGTAGAGAGTCGCCTGGGACTAGGTACGCGTTTCATCTTACGCCTACCGTTACACGCACCGAGTAGCGCCGAGAGCTCACCTTACCAACTAAGCTAAGCCTGCGCTGGCACTCCCGCCAGTGGTGGTATTTAGCTTCATTTCACACCAAAATTTTCACCTCATATTCCTATGAAAATAATACCCTTGGCACGAACTGCATTACTTCTAATCAGCAGCGCGGTATTCATCCTATCACTGAGCGCCTGTGCCAGTAGCAAGCAAGCGCCCTTAGCCACGGTGAGCTCGGTCGATCTGGCACGCTATCAGGGAAAATGGTATCAGGTGGCGTTACTACCAAATCGTTTTCAAGCCATGTGCGTGGCCGACACTCAGGCGGAATATCAGCCTGATGCTGACGCGATTCACGTCATCAACCGCTGTCGTAAAATCGATGGCAGTATAGAAATTGCTGAAGGTGTCGCAAAAGTAGTGCCGGAAAGTGGCAACAGCAAACTGCGCGTCAGCTTTTTCCGTCCGTTTTACGGCAATTATTGGATACTGGCCTTAGATCCCAACTACCAATGGGTCTTAGTCGGCGAACCTGGCAGAAAGTATGGCTGGGTATTATCACGCACGGCTGTTTTACCAGCAGCCACACTCAATACAATCTTAGATAAAGCGGCAAGCCTAGGCTACCAGCGCAGTGATTTCCACCTAAGTCCGCAGACAACGCCGCTTGATTAAACAGTGCTTTGGCAATAGCTAGAAAAAGTGTGATTGCGGGCGAACGTAAAGCAATACTTAAGCCGTTCGCCCGAAGCAGGCTTACCAGTTCAATTGACACGCCAGCGCCAGCAAAGCCAAGGCCAGTACAAAATACATCAGTTGTAGCGGTATCATCCATTTGGCCCAGGTAGTCCAGGGTATGCCAGCCAACGCCAATACACCCACCGTGATACCTGAAGTGGGGATCATCGGGGTGGTAAATTCACCGAACTGAAACGCCAGCACTGCAGTTTGGCGTGACACACCGACCAGATCAGCCAAGGGCGCCATAATCGGCATGGTGAGCGCGGCCTGGCCACTACCGGAGTGTATGAAAAAATTAATCACCGATTGAATCACAAACATCTTGTGCGCGGCAAAAACTGGGTTGGCTGACTGCACCAAGGGCATCAGGGAATACAACATGGTATCGATGATATGGGCGTCGCGCGCCAAGATCATGGTGCCACGCGCCAAAGCGATTACTAATGCGGTCGTCACCAGATCCTTGGCGCCTTGCATAAAAGCGCTGACAAACTCATCGCTACTCAAGCGGCCGACCACGCCGACTATGAGTGCCATCAGCAAAAACAAGGCAGCGATTTCATTGATAAACCAATCGTATTTCACTACGCCGACCACCATACCCGCCAGTGTCGCCAAAAATAACCACAACACCGCCTTGTGTACACGCGTCATGCCAGAAAATGCGGCTAGATCATTGCTTTGTAAATGCTTGCGTTTTTCCTCATCAATCTCAAATGTAGGACTGAGCGCGGGATTTTTCTTGATTCTAGCGGCATACCACATCAAAAAAACGATGGTCACTGAGGTCGCCAAAAACCAAACTAGTAACCTAAAGCCGATACCGGAAAACACCGGCACACCGGCAATTCCTTGCGCTATCCCTACGTTAAAAGGATTCAGAAATGCCGCCGCAAAACCAATTTGCGAACCGATAAATGGAATGGAGACGCCAACGATAGAGTCATAGCCCAGCGCCAGCGCCAGGGGAATAAAAATCATCACGAAAGGGATTGCTTCCTCTGCCATTCCGAAGGTGGCACCGCCCAGGGAGAACAAAGTAACGAAGATAGGAATGATTGTCGCCCTGACCAAGCGCGAATGGGTATGCGCCTTCGCCACCGATTTGATCATCGAGTCTATCGCTTCAGTTTTTTGCAAGACTGCAAAAGCACCGCCGACAATTAAAACGAAACCGATAATCAAAGCGGCCTCGACAAAGCCTTTAATTGGAGCCATCATCAGTGCCACCGGCCCTTGTGGATTGCTGGTGATGTAGTGAAACGAAGCTGGATTAATCAGACTTTTTCCATTGACAATGTGGGTTTCATATTTGCCGCCCGGTACCAGCCAGGTCGACAGTGCGATCAAGGCCAGCAAGGAAAACAACAAAACGAAGGTATTTGGCATTCTTATTTTTTTAAACACGGGTGTCTCCCTAGATACTGCAAATTCAAATTCAATTAAAACCGACGGAAAATACTCTTCGCTAGCAGCAATAGAAAACCACTGTCACTTAATTGAATATATTCCGACTGGCGATACAAGCAGCTCCCTACAAAGAAAGCAAATTACCGGTACGAAAAGCCTGCTCACCCGCTATTTTCGCCACCCGCATACCGCCTTGCGCATAGCGTCGCGCCACCCGGGCAAACAATATGCCCGACACAGTTGCCAGTAGCGGTGTTTGCTCGCCACTGAGAGGATCGACCAGATCACCAATACTTTCTCCAGCCGCTACCCACTCACCCACCGCCTTAGTGAATACCAAAATACCCGCATGCGCGGCCACGATAGGTTCCACCCCTTCTAAAGGTGTCGCCTTGCACAGGGCTTGCGGCATGATGGGTACTTCGCCCCCTATATGGCCAGCATGCTGTAAAAAGGCAATGATCGCGGCCGCATCGGAGCGCGCCAGTTCATGGCAAACTTCAGTTTCGCCACGCAACTCCACCGTAACCGCTAAGCAAGCCGAGGGAATAGGTATCCCTTCACCAAAATGCTGTGCGAGCTCCCACCAGTGACGCGAACAGGTTTCATCAAACGGATCATCACCAGACAAGACCGAGGTAAGTAGAGCTTGCGCCCCCAAATAGGCAGCTAGCGGCTGGGTCGCGGCCAGTAAAGGAGTACCGGTATACAAATGCATGACCGCCTGATTATCGCAATGCAGATCGAGCACGATGTCGGCATCGACCGCCAAAGTTTGCAAGGTTTTTTTAAGGTACTCAGTCTCACTGACTGCTTGCCATTGCTGCAGAATGCGCATCGCTTGTTGCCGGATCAGGCGCACGTTTTCTTTGGAATCGGCACCCAGCTGATCACCTAAGGCCGAGATTAATTGTGAGCTCAGATGGAGATAGCCACGATTAAAATTAATTCCGGTAGAGAGATCAAAACGTCCAAACGCAGCACCATGAATCTCCTGATCTAAGCCGATAGGATTGGCGATAGGCACCAACACGATTTCGCCAACAATCTCACCATCGGCTTCCAGTTGCTCCAATTGTTTGCGCAGGTACTGCATTACCAACATGCCAGGTATTTCGTCGGCATGTAAAGACGATTGGATATAGACTTTTTTTCCGCTGCTGGCATTGCCATAATGCAGGCTAATCAATTCGCGGGAGGTTCCCGAGCTTTTCACTGGTAGCAAGTGAGGTTGCGTACGCATACAGATGACACCTTCAAAATAGAAATGGAAAAATCAGGCTTTAGGATTCATGTTTGGCCTGGGCCACAACAAAAAAATCCTACTACGTTTCACATATCGAACAAAAAACAACAGTTGCGGCAAAAGAATAGATTTCTTTAAATTCCAGCCATTTCGATGAGAAAGAAATTAACTATTCCAGACAAAAGCGACTGAGTGCCAAGATAAAAAGAGAGAAACTTTGCGACAATAATACTCAAACAAAAAAATTAAACCACATTAAATTTGTTTGATTTTTTTCACATTCTATCTTTTTGAAAAAAAACTGACAATATCTATTGAAAAATAATTTGAACAGGTCTACAGTTCAAACATCGACATTGCAGCACTGATGCAAAAGCCCTAATTGTGAAAAATATGAAAAACATGAAAAAAAATATTAGCGCGAGTTCATCCATTTCTCCAGAGATGGTGTTTGCCCAATCCACACTGGGCACCTCTTTGATGACGGTATTGCAAGATGGTACCTCTTCCTATAAACGCATCGCTGATTACCTGCTACGTAACCAAGTCAAAGTAACCGCTTTGGGGATAGAAGATTTAGCCGAACAATGTCAAAGCTCGACAGCGACCGTTAGTCGCTTTGCTCGCGATATGGGTTTTAGTAATTACGCAGGGCTACGCAATCAAATCGCCGAAACCGTACAAGCAGTTTTTCAACCGGTAGAAAAACTGCGCAATACGATAGAGAACCGTAACACCAGCGCGTCCACCGCGAGTGCTAGTCTGCAATACGCCAGCGCCAATATTGACGCTGCCAGCCACAGTATTAACGAGCAACTCATGAGTCAGATAGTGGGTCGACTGACCAAGGCCAGTACTGTCTACATTATGGGTTTCGGTTTGAGTTCACATCTGGCCGGTATGCTGGCACTCCACTTACAACCATTTTGCTCACATGTGGTTGAGGTCGTCGCGTATGGCGGTACAGAAGTGGCGGCCGGTCATCTGGCCAATATCACAGAAAAAGATGTACTGGTCGTGATCTCCTTCCCGCGCTATGCCCTGGATGTAATACGCCTGACGCAGTTCGCTCGTATGCATTCAACCTGCATCGTCGCCATTACCGATTCGCCCGCCTCACCGATCGCCCAACTGGGTGACTATTTGCTGCTGGCACCGAGCAGCCATAGCATTTTACCGAGTAGTGCCAGCGCCGCCGTAGCGGTGATAGAAGCCTTAGTTAGCTCCATCATGGTGTCAAATAAAAAGAACGTGGAAAAAGCCATGCGTTTGACGGAAGCACTGGCGGCCTATTTACACAATGCCGACAGCAATTTGAAATTCCCAATAACGGATAGTAGTAAAACAAAGAAGTAAATATCAGCAGTAGTCACAGAAGTAAAGACAGCCTTTAACTAAGCCAATTCCAAAAAATGCAGTCACCCGCAACGGTGACTAAGGCGCAGCTTTGTCTAAATTTTCGGCGTGTTTCCATCGTGTTGTTTCAATGTATTAGGTAAATCCTTAGGAGAGTAAGGCAATGAGTCAGAAAAATCGGCAATTTAAGCCAGTACCAAAAAAAATCACGACAGCAACCTGGTCGGCACTAAGTATCATGGCGGCACTCAGCCTCGCCAGCCAAGCAGTCTGGGCACAAGCAGAAAATCCTGCAGCGTCTATCCAGAAAGTTGAAATCACTGGATCTTCGATCAAACGGATAGAAGCTGAAACTGCCTTACCGATCCAGATCATCAGTCGTAAAGAGATAGAAAGAACCGGTGCCACCACTTCTGAACAATTGCTCAGCACAATCGCCGCCAATACCGGCTTCACCCAAGAATCGGCCAGTCTGAGTGACAAACCCGGCTCTAGCGGTATGTCCGGTGCCAACTTGCGCGGGCTCGGTGTTTCTTCCACCCTGGTCTTGCTAAATGGTCGACGCATGGCCTCGTTTGCTTTTGGCGGCGAAGGCACTGATCTCAACTCCATTCCCTTATCGGCGATAGACCGGGTAGAAGTATTGACCGATGGTGCTTCCGCGGTCTATGGTGCCGATGCGGTAGGTGGCGTCATCAACTTCATCACACGCAAAGACTACAAAGGCGTTGAAGTAAGCGTCTCTGGCATGGGCACACAAGAAGGTGGCGCCAGCGACAAGAGCATTAGTCTATTGGGAGGCATAGGTAATTTAAGCACTGACGGCTATAACATTTTCGCCAGCGCCTCGTATAAGAAAAATGCACAACTACGCACCGCACAAAGAGATTTTGCAGTCAGCGCCTGGCGGCCATTAGAGGCACGCGGTTATCCGGATAATTTCACTTCGGCCAATACATTCCCAGCCGCGGTGTACTCGCTCAAGGGCACGCTGCTGGGTAACCCTAGCGCCCCTAACTGTGCACCACCATCGAGCATTAACATCAACGGCGAATGTCGTTTCGACTACCAGGCTGCGGCAGATTTGTATCCAGAGTCTGAGAAGACCAACATCATTTCACGCGCCTCATTGGCGATCAATGCCGACCATACTTTAGTGGCTGAATATACTTTCTCGCGCAACGATGCTCAATACCGTTTATCACCGACCGGCATCAACGGAAGAAAGGGCTCTACTGCCCTCACCTACCCCTCTGATGGTCCGTTTTATCCAGCCTCGTATGTCAATACTGCCGGCGTCACAGTAGCTACCGACGGCAAACCGTTTAATACGCGTCTACGCTTAGTGCCGGGTGGCGCCCGTACCAATGGTCAGGTCTCTGATCAACAGCGTCTCTTGCTAGGCTCTGAAGGTGTGGTTGCAGGCTGGGATTACAACACTGCCTACGCCCACTCTGAATCACAAAACACCCAGACTTTGAGCAACGGTTATTACGATAAGGCCTTGTTGTTGGCGGCGTATAAAACCGGGAAAATAAATCCTTTTGGTGCTCAGAATGCAGAAGGGATGGCTTTACTCGATAGCGCAGAGCGTAATATCGACGGCCGTAAAGGCAAATCGACTACCGATACCATCGATGGTCGCATTACCCGCGAAATCGCGCAATTGCCGGCTGGTGGACTCGGCATGGCGGCCGGTTTTGAGCTGCGCCGCGAAGCGTTGGAAGACAATTCTTCCGATGAGATTTTGGCGGGAACTATCTACTCCACTTCAAAATCCCGGCGCGTATCAGAATCACGAGATGTCAAAGCGCTGTTCGCAGAATTCGATATCCCTTTGATTAAAAATCTCAATGCGCAAGTCGCAGTACGCTACGATTCTTACGGCGGCACTATCGGTAGCTCGACTAATCCGAAAGTAGCGTTACGCTACCAGCCGACCAAGCAATTATTATTGCGCGCCTCGTATGGTACTGGCTTCCGCGCACCCACTATGAAGGATCTAGATCCGTCGGCAGTCGCCACCTCCACCGGCGGTCTGTATATCGACACCATAGGTTGTGCAACTTATGGCGAAGGCTGCTTCTCAGATCAAATCCCAACGACAGAGGCGGGCAACCCGAACCTAAAACCAGAAAAATCCAAACAGTTTTCTCTCGGTTTTATGTGGGAACCAATCGAGTCCTTCTCAGGTGGTATGGACTTCTGGAGCGTGAAGAAAACCGACGTGATTAAATTTGCGCCAGAAACCTTGATCGACACCGACCCTAACTACGTCGAAAAATCTATCACCCGCGATAGTTTCGGGGCTATTTCGAACTGGGCATTAACGGCACAAAACCAAGGCTCCGAAAGCAAGAGCGGTCTCGATATCAATATGAGCTATCGCCTAAAAATTGCCGATCTGGGTAAATTTACCACTCGCCTCACCGGTACCTTAATGACCGAGAGCGAACAGCAATTTGCCGCCAATTCCAAGGTGATTAATAATCTAGGCAAATGGGGCTTTGAGTACGTGACACCAAAATGGCGTCATCGTTTGAGTCTCGATTGGGACATCGGCAATTGGAGCGCTACTTTAGGTAACACCTTCCAGAGCTCATATGAGGATCAGCAACTCGACCCGAAAGGAAATCGCCCAACGGTGGATGCCTATAGTCTGTGGGATATGCAAGCGGGTTACTATGGCTTTAAAAATATTAAGCTCAGCGCTGGCGTTCAGAATCTCTTGAACACCAAACCACCGTTCTCCAATCAGACACTGACTTATTTTGCCGGTTACGATTCAACCTATGTCGATCCACGTGGCCGCGCATTTTACGCTCGTATGACTTACGTCTTGAAATAATACGCAGCATTAACTTAGCTCGCTAGCGTAAGCTTGCTAAGATAAGCTTGCTAAGATTTGGGGCGGCATCATCGATGCTGCCCTTTTTTATAAACCATGCAGCAAAGCTGATGCTTCATATTCTGGAAAAATCTTTGATGGCCACTTCATTTTACCGACCGACGCCAGGCTTGCTAGCGGCGCTGTGCTTGAGCCTTCTCAATCTCATCAGCGTTCCCTACGCACATGCCAGTGAAGTCGCTATGCCCCCGGCCAGCGGCTCACTGGTCATCATAGGCGGTGCTTTACGTGGCGACAATGCCGCGGTCTGGCAAACTATCATTCAACAAGCCGGTGGAAAAGGCGCAAAAATTGCGGTAATCCCGGCGGCGGCCGCTAATCCAGAACGCTCTGGCAATGCCAGCGCGGCAAATCTGAATCGCTATGGTGCCAGCGCCTTCGTGTTACCGCTGTCGGTAAAATATACTGATCGTCATGTTCAGGAAGTAGCCCGTGATCCGCAATGGATAGAGGCAATCAAGCAATCCAATGGTGTGTATTTCACCGGTGGAGATCAGGGTCGCATCGTGCAAGCCTTGATGCAGAAAGATGGGACAAGAACGCCTTTACTTGAAGCGATTTGGGCACTGTATCAGCGCGGCGGCGTCATCGCCGGTAGCAGCGCCGGTGCCGCAATCATGAGTAGCACCATGTTCTACGATGCGAAAGCAGTATTACCGACCTTACAATATGGCGTCACCGACGGCAAGGAGATCGCAGACGGTCTGGGCTTCATCGGCAAGCAGGTTTTCATCGATCAGCATCTGATCATACGTGGCCGTTTTGCCCGGATGCTACCGGTGATGCTCAAGAAAAATTACCAACTAGGCCTGGGCATAGACGAGAACACGGCGATGCTGATCACAAATCAAAATGAGGTCGAAATCATAGGCTACAAAGGCGCGATCCTGATCGATTTGAGCGAGGCAAAAACCGATGCTAAGGAACCTCGCTTCAATCTCAGCAACGCCGCCATCAGCTACCTTGATCGTGGTGATAAATTTAATCTCACCAGTAAAGTGATTACTCCCTCAGCGGATAAGCTCAGTGGAAAAGTGAATCCTAGCCTGCCAGCGAGTGAAGAGCAGCGTTTCTATCCGGATATTTTGGCCAACACCACCGTGGCCGATTTATTATTCCATCTGATTGATAGTCGTCAGCAGCAAGCTATAGGCTTAGCGTTTGGCAGTAGCCAAGAACCACTGGCGGAACAAGGATTTGAATTCAAGTTCAGCAAGAACGCCGAGAGTGCTGGTTACTATTCCAGCAGTTCAGGTGCAGAAGCCTACACCGTCATGCGAATACGCTTGGATATCCGTCCGGTAAAAATGCAATTGCCACTGTATCGATGAATACTCAGAATTCAAACTAGCACCCTGCCAGCGCGCATATTCCATGCGGCTTGCAGGCTAGGCAGGCTGGAAACCCGCATGGAATATGCGCGCCGGGCTTGCCACTAGGCGTGTGGTGGTCAGCAATTCCAAGCAAGGTGAGCGTGTGATTTTCGCACTCAGTGATCAATCACCCCCACATCCGCCACCGCAACTACTACCGCCGCTGTCACCGCCAGCATCACAAGAGTCAGCGGCACTACCCAGATCGCAGCTGGAACTACTAAAACCTGATCCGCAAGCCGCGCCATCTTGCCTGTTTTTTTTCTTCAGCAGTTGCGCATCATAAGCGTTTTGAGTGATCAAACCTGCTGCCAGCAATTCTGCGCTATTAAACCAAAAAGGAAATTGCATCTTTGCCTCCGCAATGCCGCGCTGATTGATCTGACTAAAGCCTAATTCTCCACCGGACACACGGTAAGCAAAGCCGCCCGGCATTTTCAAGTGACGGTCCAGGCCAAACAAGCGCGGCACCGTGCAACTTGCGAGTACCAAACCATCGAGTTTGCGTGCCGTAACCAGACTAGTGGCCAAGGCCAAATCCATGGTAATTGCCATCTGTCCGGCCTCTACGTGCGGAATAGTCCGTGCATAATGTTTGCAGCAGAAGCGATCGAGCTGCGCTTGCGACATGGCACTCCAGGCATGCCAGACCGAGTCCGCCGCCTTCGAAGGCAGACCACAGGCACGCTCACTATTGCGCACAATATCGAAAAACATCAACAAGCCCTCAGCAGCGCGGGCAAAAAAAATGGCATCGCTAGGGATGCCAGGGAATTCTTTATGCGCGGTATTTTTCCAGTAAGTGAACAACTCATCGGGTAAATCCTCAAGTTGCGGACGATAACTAGAATCACGTATCACCATGTGCGCACGCACATTTACAATTTTACTTTTCAGGTTTTCTAACATTCAGACGCTCTCCTTGGTTCTTTTGTTTTGGTGATTTCATCATAGTAGAGAAAGATGACATTTGCGTTACAAGCGGCATAAGGGATAACACGTAGAGCTGCTTCCTTAAGCCCAGTTTTAGCCTATTAAAAAACACACCCTGCCAGCGCGCATATCCCATGCGGCTTGCAGGCCAGGCAGGCTGGAAACCCGCATGGAATATGCGCGCTGGGCTTGCCCTTATTTTGCCCTTGCGGATTAAACGCACAATAGCAAGCGTCTTTACAGTTAACAGCCCGCCAGAGAAAACCCGCGACTGTCTGGCGTTCTACGCAATGCAGAAAACACTTCCGGCTCCCACGGCCGCAGCGCTAGCAACAAGCTAGTGCCATGACGCGTATTGGCCGGTGTCGTGATGCCATCTTCATGCAAGTCGGTAAACTCTTGCAGCAAACGCTGCAGCCGCTGCTGAAAACGCAGATTGGCAGCCGGGCTCAGCATGGCGTGCTGAAAGCGCAGCAATTCGCCCGGATGTCGAAAATCACTATCGAGGAAATCGCTTTGCGCGCGCTCACGGAAAAACTGATGGATAGGCCCTCCCGCTAACCACGCGAAATCGCGCGCGATGCGCAGACTGACGCGATTTTCGGGCATCAGCCTGATCATGCCCAGATGATCGAGGCGCAGCAGATGGGCAATGCCTTGCTCTTTACTGATTTGATAGGTCGCCACAATCTGCTCCAGTGTCCAGTGATTGAGCACGCAGATCGCCATCAATACCCGACGCGGATCACTCACCAGTTCCGCCTCTTGCGCGGCACTGAGCTGACTTAAGCGCGGCTGAGCTTGCTGGGCTTGCACCACCAACTCGGCCAACTCCAGCTGCAATAAGTCGCAGATCGCCTCTAGTGTCTGCAGGCTAAAACTCTGTTGCGAGAACTGCCGTTTAACGCTGGCCTCGCTCAGTTTCAAATGCGCCGCCACCTGCGCATAAGTGAGGCCACGCGCCTTGAGCAATTGCTTCAGCGTGCTAATTAATTGATGGGTTTGCGACATAGGGTTGAGGCCTCAATCTTGAATCTACATAAAACAGCGGTGCCACCCTAAAGCCATGAACAAAAGGATGGCATTCGCCAAGCGCGTATCGATTATCGCTACTTAAAAGCACATATTATGGATTATTTTACAAAATAGTTCGGAAATTTCCTTTGAGTCGCTACAGTTGCCACTTATTCAAAGGGGGGACAAAGATGCTCATCACTATTTTGCTGGTTTTCTGTTTTTGTTTTGTCCTGGCGGCGCGGATCCCGGCGTGGGGACTACCCGCAATCTCAACATAGAAAAAATTTTCTTTTCATAAAACAGGAGATACATCATGCTTACTATTAACCGCACTATCAAACGCACTATCAACCGAACCATCACCCGGACTAGTGACGCAGCTCACAGTGGGCTTACTAGATTTAGCCAGCGGCGCAATGCGAAAACACCTTATGGCGGTGGCCTGATCAAAGCCTGCAGTGCCGCCACTGCGCTTTGTATAACGATCGCAAGCGTCGCACAAGAGCTGCCGGTTCAAACTCCGCCTACCAGTATCAGTCGTGCCCAATTAGCCAGCCAATTAGAAGTGGGAGATGTGGTCTTCATACGGGTTAGTGCGCTGCCGTTTAAAAAAGTCGCCAGTGCCACACTGAGCTGGACCAATCACGTCGGCGTGGTGATTGCGCCCCAGACCGCAGAGCATGATGCCCAAATCGGCGAAAGCACGTTTCCCTTATCTAAAACCACGTCATTCTCGCACTTCGTGGCGCGATCCGAGGGTGGCAGGGTTGAGGTCAGCCGGCTCAAGACTGCGCTGAACGACACGCAAAAATTAGCGATACAGTCAGCGGCGCAAAAACGTTTGGGGATTTTTTATGACACCGGTTTTAATCTGCATTCGAAGCGCCAGTTTTGCTCGCGTTATGTGCGCGAAGTCATCAAAGACGCCAGCGATATCAATCTCGGTGAACCGGAAAACTTCACTAGCCTGCTTAGCCATAATCCCGAGCTAGACCTCAGCTTTTGGCGTCTCTGGTATTTTGGCAATATCCCATGGCAGCGCATCACTGTGAGCCCAGCGAGCCTGTTGCGTAGTCCCGCCTTACGCAGCCAATTCGACGGGGTGGTACACAGCTAAGTCTGGCATTTTTTAACAACAGCCCCTGCCAGCGCGCATATTCCATGCGGGTTTCCAGCCTGGCAGGGCTGCAGCCCGCATGCAGACTGCGTGCTGGGCGATGCAGAGGAAAAAATACGCATAGAAGAGTAGCGAAGTGCTGTTGTCATAGACGTGACATAATTTATTAATAAGCTTAGGCTCTGCCCTCAATGAATTGCTTGATCCATATCAAAGCACGTCTACAAATGAAGTTCAGACTAAAACCCCAATTTTCTATCGTTTTCGTCGCTAGCTCACGAACGCAGCGCGCAGCACATTAAGGAAAAAAATGGAACACAAACATGAAAAATATAAACAGCTGATTAGCCGCTGCCAGGCCTTGACAGCGGTCACAACGGCAGTTGCTCACCCCTGTGACGAAAGCTCCTTGAGAGGCGCGGTAGAGGCCGCAGAAATGGGTCTACTGGTGCCTATCCTGGTTGGCCCACGCGCCAGAATTATGGCGATCGCGGCACAGTGCGCTTTGGATATCTCCCCTTATGAATTACTCGATACGCCGCACAGTCAGGCCTCGGCCGAGTTGGCGGTACAACTGGCGCGCGAGGGTAAGGCGGAAATGCTAATGAAGGGTAGTTTGCATACCGATGAACTGATGACCGCCGTGGTCAGCAGTAGCAATGGGCTGCGTACCGCTAGCCGCGTCAGCCATGCTTTTATTATGGACGTGCCTAGCCTCGATAGAGTGCTCATCATTACCGATGCAGCGATCAATATTTTCCCTACGCTGAAAGACAAGGTAGACATAGTCCAGAATGCCATCAATCTAGCGCACGCGCTGGGTTTTCCTGAACCTAAGGTCGCCATCTTATCGGCCATGGAGACAGTCAATCCCGATGTGCCCTCGACCGTGGAGGCGGCCGCTTTGTGCAAAATGGCCGAGCGCAAGCAAATCACCGGCGGCATTCTCGATGGCCCATTAGCACTCGACAACGCCATCAACCTGAAGGCCGCCCAGATCAAAAAAATCGATTCTGCGGTCGCTGGTATGGCCGATATTCTGGTTGTGCCGAATCTGGAAGCGGGCAATATGCTGGCCAAAAGTTTGAGTTTTCTGGCCGATGCCGATGCTGCCGGTATCGTGCTCGGTGCTAAGGTACCGATCATACTCACCAGTCGCGCCGACTCTATCATGACCCGTCTGGCTTCCTGTGCCGTGGCAGCCTTAATCGTGGCAAAAAAAAATGCGGACGCCAGCCAGGCGCTGAGCTTATGAGCCAGGCCATCTTAGTTCTCAACGCTGGTTCTTCGAGTATCAAATTCTCGGTATTCCTGGAGCAAGATAGCGGCTTGAATCTGCTGCTGAATGGCCAACTCGATGGCCTGTATACGATGCCCAGATTCAAGGCAAAAGATGCCATCGGCAAGCTGCTTGCAGAAAAAAGATGGGAGCAAGGCGAAACCCTGGATCACGACACTGGCGTCACGCACCTAGCGCATTTTCTACATACCCAGCTGAGTGAACATCAACTGATCGCGGTCGGCCATAGAGTGGTGCATGGCGGTCTCAGGTATTCCGAACCGGTGTGCGTGACTGCTGAGATCATTAAAAATCTAGAGCAATTGATCCCGTTGGCACCACTGCATCAGCCACACAACCTGACCCCGATCCGCGCCCTACTCGAGCGCCGCCCTGAACTGCTGCAAGTGGCCTGTTTCGACACCGCCTTCCATCATACTCAGCCGGCACTGGCGCAAAGCTTTGCATTGCCAGCAGAGATCACCGATCGCGGCGTGAAACGCTACGGTTTTCATGGCCTCTCTTACGAGTACATTGCCTCGGTCTTAGCCGACTACGATCAGCCCGCAGCGCAAGGCCGTAGCGTGGTTCTGCACCTGGGCAACGGTGCCAGCATGTGCGCGATACAGAACGGCAATAGCGTTGCCAGCACCATGGGATTTACCGCAGTTGACGGCTTGCCTATGGGGACACGCTGCGGCAATTTAGATCCTGGCGTGCTCTTGTATTTGATGGATGAACTCAAGATGGATGCCCGCGCGATCGAAAAACTCTTGTATCAACAGTCGGGCTTACTCGGTGTCTCTGGGCTATCGAGCGATATGCGTACGCTACTAGAGTCCGATGATCCTAAAGCCAAGTTTGCAGTCGATTTATTCGTCTACCGCATCGCCCGCGAACTCGGCTCGCTAGCGGCCACCATGGGCGGACTCGATGCGCTGGTGTTCACAGCTGGCATAGGCGAGCACGCTGCGCCTATCCGCGCCCGCATTTGCCAGGCAGCGGCCTGGCTAGGCGTAGAACTAGATCCTGCCGCCAACCAGACTGATGGGCCGCGCATCAGCACGACTAACAGCAAGACCAGCGCATGGGTGATCCCAACCAACGAAGAACTCATGATCGCCCGCCATACGCTGAGCCTACTCAATCGCAACTAAGTCAGAAATAAAAAATGAACCCTGATATAACTACCCTCCCCCCAAACGCCCTACTGAAAGGAAAAAAAGCCTTAGTAGTCGGTATTGCTAACGAACATTCAATTGCTTACGGTTGCGCTAAAGCGTTTCGCGAACTCGGTGCAGATCTCGCCCTGAGCTATGTCAACCAGAAATCGAAAGCCTATGTAGAACCTTTAGCGTTGGATTTAGGGGCAGAAATTCTGATGCCGCTGGACGTCAGCCAACCGGGTCAGCTCGAAGCGCTGTTTGCAGAGATAGAAAAAAAATGGGGCCGACTTGATATCCTGGTGCACTCCATCGCCTTCGCCCCCAAAGAAGACCTGCAAGGCGGATTGCTCAACTGTTCTGCCGAGGGCTTCGCGCTAGCGATGGATATCTCCTGCCATTCTTTCATCCGTATGGCAAAACTGGCAGCGCCGCTGATGACTGAAGGCGGCAGTATGTTCGCCATGAGCTACCACGGGGCCAACGAGGTGGCGCCAAATTACAATGTGATGGGCCCGGTCAAGGCGGCGCTGGAAGCATCCTGCCGCTACCTCGCTTACGAACTTGGGCGACAAGGAATCCGGGTTCATCCTATCTCGCCAGGGCCGCTGAAAACCCGTGCAGCGTCGGGCTTAAAAGACTTCGACTTGCTACTCAATGAAGCGGTACAGCGCGCGCCGCTGGGCGAACAGGTAGACATCATGGATGTCGGTTTCACCTGCGCTTTCCTGGCAACGCCCTACGCCCGTCGTCTGACCGGCAGCACCGTCTACGTCGACGGTGGCGTGAATATCATGGCGTGAGCTGGCACAACAGCAATCCCATTTATCCAACGATGTTATCCAACAAGGCATGCCCGCTGCCCAATATCCATGCGGGTTTCCGGCCTGCCTGGCCGCTAAGCCGCATGGATATTGCGCCTTGGCGCGGGTGCATATTTAGCCAGCTTGCACTAGCCATTCACTGACTATTTTGGCGGCAGCGGCGACGATATCGCTGCGGCCATTGGCGTTCTTTTTATGCTGTTTAGTGTAAATAGCCAGCACCACAGGGGCGCGATTCGGTGGCCAGATGACGGCAATATCGTGCGCCGTTCCGTAAGATCCGGTCCCGGTCTTGTCACCGCTTTGCCAGTCCGCCGGTAAGCCCGCTTTAATCCTGCTAGCGCCAGTCGTGCTGGCACGTAGCCAGGTTTGTAATTGCTCACGCTCAGCTTTTGGCAGGGCATCACCAAGGGTCAGGCGCTGCAAGCTCACTGCCATCGCCTCAGGTGTTGTGGTATCACGCAGATCACCGGGGATAGCGCTATTGAGATCGGGTTCCCAGCGATCAAGCCGAAAGCTTTGATCACCGATAGAGCGTGCAAATGCGGTCACGACGGCCGGACCACCAAGTAACTTCATCAATAAATTTGCCGCTGCATTGTCGCTAAAATTAACGGTGGCAGCACACAACTGCGCCACTGTCATACCGTCTGCCAGGTGTTGCTCTGTGACCGGAGAATAATCGAGCAAATCCTTTTCGGTGTAAGTGATAACTTGCTCCAGCAGACCAGCCGACTGTCTGCTTTTATCCAGCACGGCGGCCGCCAGCATCATTTTGAAAGTGCTGCAAAGCGGAAAACGTTCGCTCTCACGCAGCCCTATGCTCATTCCATTTGCGGTATTGATGGCGAACAGGCCTAGCCGCCCATCAAAACTTTGTTCCAACGCCCGCAATTTTTTTCGCGCTAAGCTGGACGCTGCGTCAGACGCTTGCTGAGCGCTTGCGGCATGCGCCGCAGCAAAAGGCAGCGCGGCCATCGTCAGCAAAATAGTGCGTCGGTTGAAATGATAAGAAGTCATAGAAAGTCCGCAGGAATGGATCAAGCCAGCTTTGACCGCCGCCATGGACGAAGGTTCGATAAATATATGATTGCCCGCCGTTGGCATGCGCTGCACATCAAGACAAACTACTTCCAGAAAAACAAAAAGCCCGGAAAACGGGCTTTTTAAAACTAGCAAGTCACTAACATGACAGGGCGACTAGTGTGTCACCCAAGCCTTAGTAAGCTTAGCCCTTGTTACGAAGATTTTTGCGGCGGCTCATAAAACCTAATAAGCCCAAACCTGTCAGCATCATCGCATAAGTTTCTGGCTCTGGTACTGGAGCCAATGTGCTCTTATCAAAGCTCTTAAATCCAGAGCCAGAATTAAATTGCACCTGTTGATTACCATCACAGCATCCTTCTAGACCATATACATTGAGGGTGTGATTGCCAGCCGTGATATTTGATGAGAATTGAAAGAACTGTGTCGGATTGGCGTAATTACCAGCCCACCACATATCGTTATTCTTAAATGCGACTTCTTTTCCATCCAAAAACACCGCACCACCCTTGCCGAAATCTACACCAGCACGAAACGTCCAATTACCAATTTCGCCAGCAGTCACACCAAAGGTCACGGTCGATTTAAAAGCGATGTTTTGGTTAGAGCCAAACAATCCTTGATTCGATAGTGCCGCATAACTATCAACGGTTTTTGCACCATAACCGGAGCTTGCGCCCATTACCGCCGCATTAACGACTGATTGATAAGCAATTGCGCTGGCTTGCGCAGTTGCGTTTGAAAATCCAGTTTCGATGATGATGTTACTTGCGCTTGCGCTAGCAACAGCAGTAATTGCGACTGCTGCCGCCAATGATGTAATCAAACTTTTCATGTAATGGTCTGTCTCTTTGTAAGTGTAAGTAAAACTTAAGCTGAAATTTTGTTCACGAATAGTACTTGATCGCAATGCAATTTCGCAATTACAAATGCTTACAATTTCAGAAATTGATGAAGGTTTCACAAAGCTTTACATTTCCTATTTCAAATAAATTCTGGTGGGCAATTTATTCGTGTAAGTCTCAGAACAGCTTATATAAATGGCACTCCATACAGCCAGCTAGGGTAAAAAACTACGAGGGGTCGCCAGGCAGATTGATGAGAGATGAATGTTCTTAATAGGGTCTGAAATGCTGTTTTGTTTCAAAATTAAAAGCATGACATTTAACATAGTTTTTATTGACATATTATCTTGAGTAAGTGACATTGTTATTTCAATAAATTTTGTAGGGAAAAAGCATGTCTGACATTAACATTGAGTTACTCATTAATACTTATTTAGTACCATTTGGGCTAAAAATTCTGATGGCAATCGCGGTCTGGATCATCGGCGGCATGCTCATCAATATGATCGCCAAATTGTCGCGCAAGGCGATGAGCATACAAAAAATTGAGCCCACTTTAGCCCAGTATGGCGAATCCACCGTAAGGGTCGCACTGCGCATTGCTTTGGTGATGGTGATACTGGAAGTGTGCGGAATACAAACGACCTCGTTCGCAGCCTTGATTGCAGCCGGTGGCGTGGCCATTGGTATGGCCTGGTCGGGCTTACTATCGAACTTTGCGGCCGGAATTTTTTTGGTGATTTTGCGCCCGTTTAAAGTCGGTGACGCCATTTGCGCAGCCGGCCAAACCGGCGCGGTCGCTGAGATAGGCTTGTTTTCGACTACCCTCACTACCGGTGACAATGTCTGCGTGCATGTCGGTAACGGTAAATTATTCTCCGACAACATCATCAACTACACCACCAATCCTTATCGTCGCGTCGATCTGAAATGCCAGATCGCCAACGGGGTGAATCCGCAAGAAGCGATTGCGCGTTTAAAAATTCATGTCGCCAAAATCGCAAATCTCTCCAAGGCTGCGGAACCATGTATAGAAATACTGGAATTCAATGCTTCAGGTATCGTGATAGCGGTGCGTCCTTTCTGCAATAACAATGATTATTGGCAGGTGTTCTTCGACACCAATAAAGCCATCGCTGATACCTGCGCGGAAGCTGGCTGGCCAGTACCGGCACCGCATCAGATTGAGTTTCACAAGGATTAAGCGCAAGCTATATCAATAAAAAAGCGGGTGGTGCTTGCGCACTACCCGCTTTTTTCATGCACAGAACCGATTACTCGTAATCAGCCACTGGTGCGCAAGAACAGAACAGATTGCGGTCACCATAGACGTTATCCGCACGGCCGACCGGCGCCCAGTATTTCTGCTTACGCAAAGACGCCACCGGATATGCTGCTACCTGACGGCTGTACTTATGCGTCCACTCATCGGAGACCATGACCTCGGCAGTATGCGGAGCGTGCTTGAGTGGATTATCATCGTGATCAAATTCACCGGAAGCGACTTTGGCGATTTCTTCACGGATAGCGATCATGGCATCGATGAATCTATCCAACTCAGCTTGTGATTCGCTTTCTGTCGGTTCTATCATCAAAGTACCAGGAACCGGGAAGCTCATGGTTGGTGCATGAAAACCGAAATCGATCAGGCGCTTGGCGACGTCTTCATTGCTGATACCAGTGGCATCAGTCAGTGGGCGCAGATCCAAAATACACTCATGCGCGACCAGGCCGTCATGACCCGAGTACAGCACAGGATAGTGCGGAGCCAGGCGTCTGGCGATATAGTTAGCCGCCAAAATGGCCGTCTCGGTCGCCGCTTTCAAGCCCTCTGCACCCATCATGGCGATATACATCCATGAGATAGGCAAAATGCTGGCAGAACCGAATGGTGCTGCGCTGACGGCGCTGATACCATTTTCGCCGCGCTGGTAACCAGTCGACTTTTGATTTGGTAAAAACTGTGCCAGATGTGCACCAACTGCCACCGGACCAACACCCGGACCGCCACCACCGTGAGGGATGCAGAAAGTCTTGTGCAAGTTTAAGTGACTGACGTCACCGCCGAAACTACCAGGCGCTGCCACACCGACCAGCGCGTTCATATTGGCACCATCGACATACACTTGACCACCGTGCTTGTGTACGATCTCGCACAGCTGCTGAATGCCGACTTCAAATACACCGTGGGTAGATGGATAAGTGACCATGCAAGCGGCTAAATTGGCGCTGTGCTTTTCTGCTTTAGCCAGCAAGTCGATCAGATCTACGTTACCGTTACCGTCACACGCGACCACCACCACATCCATGCCAACCATGCTGGCCGATGCCGGATTAGTACCGTGCGCAGAGGATGGGATCAGGCAGATATTGCGATGCGCTTCGCCACGTGAGGCATGGTAAGCCTGAATCACCAGCAGACCTGCGTATTCGCCTTGGGAACCGGCATTTGGTTGCAGGGAAACGGCAGCGTAACCGGTCGCGGCACATAACATGGCTTCCAGTTGATCGATCATTTCGCGATAGCCGACGGTCTGGTCGTTCGGCGCGAACGGATGGATACTGGAGAACTCAGGCCAGGTCACAGGGATCATCTCGCTGGTGGCGTTGAGTTTCATGGTGCATGAACCGAGCGGTATCATGGTGCGATCCAAGGCCAGATCTTTGTCTGCCAAACTACGCAGATAGCGCAGCATTTCGTGCTCTGCGTGGTAGCGATTGAAAGTTGGGTGCGTCAGGAAAGTACTGGTACGCAATACGGCCACAGGCAAGGCAGTGCTGGCAGCCGCTTCCACCGCCGCATTGATCGCATTGAAATCCGGACTAGCCTTACCAGCAGCGAAAATCGCCCACAGTGTGGCGACATCTTCACGGGTAATAGTTTCATCGAGAGACACGCCAACTTGGCCTGCGCTGATCTGACGCAGATTGATGCCGGCGGCAACCGCGGCAGCATGTACCGCTGCGGCATCAGCCACATTCACCGTCAAGGTATCAAAATAGGTCGCATTGGCGATCTGACAGCCGAGCTGGTTCAGGCCAGTTGCCAGAATTGCAGTGTAACGGTGCACGCGCTGGGCGATCTGACGCAAACCTGCAGGGCCATGATAAACCGCATACATGGAAGCCATGACGGCCAGCAAAACTTGGGCGGTGCAGATATTCGAGGTCGCTTTTTCGCGGCGGATATGCTGTTCGCGTGTTTGCAAGGCCAGACGGTAAGCTTGATTGCCTTGTGCATCAATCGTGATACCAACCAAACGGCCTGGCATATTGCGCTTGAAGGCATCGCGGGTAGACATGTAACCAGCGTGCGGGCCACCAAAACCAAGCGGTACACCAAAACGCTGGCTGTTACCAACGACAACGTCTGCGCCCCACTCGCCCGGTGGCGTAATCAAAGTGAGCGCCAGCAAATCAGCGGCGGCAATCACCATCGCGCCTTTAGCGTGCATCGCGGCAGCATATTCGCGGTAGTCACGGATGTCACCATTCACGCCCGGGTATTGCAACAGCGCGCCGAAACATTCATTCTCCAGCGCATCCTGGCCGTTACAGGTACGAACCTCGATACCCAGCGGCTTGGCGCGAGTTTCAATAATTTCGCGCGTTTGCGGCAAGACATCGGCGGCGACATAAAACACTTTAGAGTTGGACTTGCCGACACGCATAATCAGCGTCATCGCTTCTGCAGCAGCAGTGCCTTCATCGAGCATGGATGCGTTTGCGATGTCCATGCCTGTCATGTCGGTGATCATTTGCTGGAAGTTCAAAATCGCTTCCAGACGGCCTTGAGAAATCTCTGGCTGATAAGGCGTGTACGCCGTGTACCAGGCTGGATTTTCAAAAATATTGCGCAGGATCACGCCTGGCGTCAAGGCATTCGAATACCCCTGACCTATCAGCGATTTAAGCACGCGGTTTTTACCGGCCAGTGCTTTCAATTCTGTAAGAGCGGCTTGCTCTGATTTTGCTTCGGTAAACGAGCCTAATGGCAGTACGTCGTGGCGGCGGATATTGGCAGGAACAATCGCGTCTATCAATGCCTTGCGGCTTGCATAACCCAGCGTCGCCAGCATCGCTGCTTGCTCTGATTCTGAAGGGCCGATATGACGGGCGATAAAAGCATCTTGTGCTTCAAGTTGGGACAAGCTGGGCTGGGTCATGATATAGGAAGAGAATAGGAGACGAATAGAGATAATTCTGGCAAAGCCAGAGCTATAACAGCGCAGGCCGTACGGCTTGCGCTGTGGTCAAAGCGAAATTAACCGATGTTTTTTTCGTAGTCTGCTGCGCTCATCAAAGCGTCAACATCAGCGATGTTAGCTGGCTTCATCTTGAACAACCATGCGCTGAACGCATCGGCGTTGATCGATTCTGGTGCATCGACAACCGCGTCATTGACCGCGACCACTTCGCCTGTTACTGGCGCGTAAATATCGCCGGCCGCCTTAACGGACTCGATCACGGCGCAGTCTTTTCCTGCATTCAAAGCCTGACCAACTTTTGGCAAGTCAACAAATACGATATCGCCCAAAGCGTCTTGTGCGAAGGCAGTAATACCGACCGCGATCGTGCCGTCAGCTTCTACGCGTACCCATTCGTGGGAGGAAGTGTATTTCAGTTCTGCTGGGATGCTCATATTGGACTCCAAAAATAAAAGATTAAATTGAATTAGGTGTTAATTTCAAATACAGACGATTTTCAAATACAGATTCAAGCGACTAAGATTTTACCGTTACGCACAAACGGCAACTTCACTACCGTGGCAGCTAAGTGTTTGTCACGAATCACGACCTGAACGCTATCGCCTATCGTTACGCCCATAGGCAAGCGCGCCAAGGCAATCGCTTGCTGCATCGTCGGGCTAAACGTACCGCTGGTAATTTCGCCCTCGCCTTGAGCGCAGATCACTTTTTGATGTGCGCGCAAGATGCCGCCTTTTTCACGCAAGATCAAACCCATAAATTGTGCGCTCTGACCTTGTGCCTGCAATGCCGCTTTACCGACGAAATCACGCTCACTGACCAGATCGATAGTCCATGCCAGACCGGCGTTGAGCGGGTTAACGCTTTCATCCATGTCCTGGCCGTACAGATTCATACCAGCTTCCAGACGCAGGGTATCGCGCGCGCCCAAACCGGCAGGCTTGACGCCGACAGCGATCAAAGCATCCCACAGGGCATGTACCTTATCGGCAGCTACTGCGATCTCGAAACCGTCTTCACCGGTGTAACCAGTGCGCGCCACCATGACTTCACCGAAAGAAGTTTGGTCAACGATAACGGCATTAAATGGCTTGATTTCTGCACTGGCTGCTTGCGTTTCCGGCAAAACTTCCCATGCTTTGGCACGGGCGTTCGGGCCTTGCACTGCAATCAGGGCAAACGCGTTGTCGCCATCACGGCGCTGGGTCACTGTCAGTCCGGCATTGGTCGCCGCATTGTGGGCATTGATCCATGCCACGTCTTTTTCTGCGGTACCGGCATTGACCACCAGACGGAACCAGTTTTCATTGAAGAAATAGATAATCAGATCGTCGATCACCGTGCCTTCAGGTTTGAGCATGCAGGAATACAATGCTTTACCCGAGACTTGCAATTTATCGACGTTATTGGCAACCAGGCCGCGCAAGAAGCCGCGTACATTTTCACCGCGCAAATCAACTACGCACATATGCGAGACATCAAACATGCCGCAATCGCTGCGCACTGCATGATGTTCTTCGATTTGTGAACCGTAATTAACCGGCATATCCCAGCCACCAAAATCTACCATCTTGGCACCAGCGGCACGATGTGCGGCGTTTAGGGGAGTTACTTTAAGAGCTTGCGTCATGAGAGCCTCATTACCAGATTAAAAGGGACGAAAAAATACACGCAAGCCATGCAAAGCTAAGCTTTACATCCTTGCATGCGATAAATCGCAGACCCCTCTGTCCTGATACCTGAGAGATTACGGAGCAAAACACGCTCCGTGCGCACCTTCGGTGGATAGTTCGACACATTGTTGGTCGCTACCGCTCTCCAGAGTTTGGGGCATGAATACCCCCTTAATCGGTCCTTTTGCCTGAGAGTTTGTCGGGTGTTAGCCCCTTCGGCGGCAACTTTGCAGCTGCGCTCTCCCGATTAAGTAGCGCGATTATATAGCGCAAGCGTTCAATTGGGAACTTAGTCCAGCTATTTTTGCCACTTATTACCACTATTTAATAGGGAACTTCTAAAAACCCATAATCGTGCGCATCGCGGCGTCGATTGTTCAATGCGATCCTCGCAATACCGACGTATTGCTCCGGTTCGCGCCTTGCGCTGCATCCCGATTAGTGGTTTTTTAGAAGTTCCCAATACGACTTTGTTTGGGATACGGTGTAAATTACACCCTTTCAAGCTTGATGATCGCCACGCCAACCATGCCACCTGACTACACCATTCGCCTCGCGCTCGCCAGTGACGCCAGCAATATCGCAGCCTTAGGCATGCAGGTCTGGCTACATACCTACGCAAAGGAAGGAATCAGGCAAGAAATCTCCGACTTCGTCTTTGCCAGTTTCTCACCGGCATCGATAAGCGAACTCATCGCAGATTCCACGAAATTTGTGCTGCTTGTACAACACCGTGAGCATTTACTTGCGTATGCGGTGGTAAAACGTGGATCCCCCTGCCCGACTAGTCCGGAGCTAAGCATAGAATTAGAAACCCTCTACGTGCAAGCCCATTTCGCTGGACTAGGCTTAGGTCCGGCTTTATTACTGGCATGCAAAGAACACCTAGAAGCGCTTGGTGGCGTAGCTCAGTTCTGGCTCTCGACCTGTCACAGAAACACTGCGGCGATCAATTTCTATCTCAAACAGAATTTTCAGCGCCAGGGTTCCAGCTATTTTCAATTGGGTGAAGAACAACACGAAAATTTTATATTTATTAGCCCGCCGCCGTGATCAGGCAAAATTTGAGGTAGCGCTGGGATTTACAACAAATATGGCTATTTTGGGGATTATTTTTCCTCATATAGCCACATTTACTGACAGTTTCGAGATAAGCATCTACAACAAGCTCGAGCTTTAGACCTAAAAGTAGCAGCGTGTTACCATGTGTAACTCAATTTGATCCGTCTTAAATTTCTCTATTTCTCTCCATACATGTTATTCAAACGAGCCAAACCGACTAGCCCGGCGACAGAGACTTTTCCTTTAACGGATACCTTGATCGATTTTGATGACACCATCGCAAAAACACCCGATCATCAAAGACGCAAACACGAATTGAGCCGCGCTCCGGCCAAGCGCAGCATTGCAGAAAAATGGATGATCGCGTTCTCGCTGACAGGTTTGCATTTACTTGCGACTATTACTTTTTATCAACTCGACTTAATAAAATTATCCACTGTTTACGCTTTGCTTGGCATGTTGGCGTTGATGATCCTGCTGTTTTTTCTGGTTTTTCAGTTCAAACTCAACCTGCATTTCCGCGAAAGACGGATGAAGTTGCCCATAGTCAGCGTGGCTTTTATCTCCATGCTGGTGGTTTTCTATCTCGACCCTGCCACTCAGATTATTTTTACGCCATTCGCGTTTATCGCGATTGCCTATGGCATGTATAGAATATCCACCGCAAACTTAATGTTTTTGGTGATAGGCGTGCTGTTGGCGCAAGCCCTGATCATAGGCTTGCACTACCAACAAGGACATAACCTAGCCCTGCTCAGGCTAGAGGCCATGCACTTCATCGCCCTGCTCTTGTCTTTGCCCACTTTTATTTTTTTGATCGGCAAAGTCCAGCATTTACATAGAGTGCTGAACAAGGCCAGCCGCAAGATCAAATACATACAGGCCGATGCTAAACGCGACGTCTTGATTGATTGCTTTAACCGTCGCTACATGGTGGCGGCCTTAGAAGAGCATAAGCTATTGTCCGATGAGAATGGCACGCCCCTATGTCTGGCGGTGATCGATCTGGACCATTTCAAGCGTATCAATGATGAAGTTGGTCATTTGGGTGGCGATGAGGTGCTCAGGACTTTTGCCAAGGTAGCGCAAGAGAATGTGCGCGCATCGGACATCTTTGGGCGCTACGGCGGCGAAGAATTTCTATTGATTTTCCCTGATACCTCTTTACTGCCAGCGCTCAATACCTCGGAAAGAATTCGTGCCCAAATCGAGCATTTCCCCTGGCAAGGCGCTTTGCAACAGCGAGTTTCAGTGTCGATAGGTGTGACTCAATACATACCGGGCGAATCGGTACTTGAGCTATTCTCGCGCACCGACACGGCCATGTACATGGCCAAGCAAGGCGGTCGCAATCAAGTGGTGGTGGAAGAGCCGGTTGCAGCGCCAATTGCAGCAGTAACGCCGAGCGCGTAAGGCTGGCAACGATTGCGCAGTATCCATGCGCCCCGCAGCCCGATTTGGCTTGCCAAGGCGCATGGATACTGCGCAATCCCTTTTTGATTTGCTATCCAGACCCTGCTGAACTGCTGCATCCCCTATGTTAAACTTGCGCCCCTCGGCCCCTCTGCCCGGCATGCGTCTCTGCTGGTAAGCGCCTCATAGGATATTTATCGTGACTTTAGCTACCGAAATCAATCAACTTTTCCCTCAGCCTTTATGGCAATGGTTTGAACAAATTTGTGCCATTCCCCATCCTTCCGGACATGAGCAAGCGCTGAGCCTGCATATCCAAACTTGGGCTAAACAACGCGACCTGACGGTGATCGTCGACCAGGTTGGCAACCTCATCATCCGCAAACCTGCCACGGCCGGCATGCAAGACAGAAAAATCGTGGCCTTGCAGGCGCATCTGGATATGGTGCCGCAGAAGAACGCTGATACGGTTCATGATTTTGTAACTGATCCGATACGACCGTGGATAGATGGCGACTGGGTCAAGGCGACCGGTACCACCTTGGGTGCTGACAATGGCATAGGCATGGCCTCGGCCTTGGCGATCCTCGGTTCTGACGAGATCAAGCACGGCCCGCTGGAAGTTTTATTGACGGTCGATGAAGAAGCCGGCATGACCGGTGCTTTTGGCCTGGAAGGCGGCATGCTGGAGGCCGAAATCCTGATCAACACAGATTCCGAACAAGAAGGCGAAATCTACATGGGCTGCGCTGGCGGTGTCGATGCCGAGATCAGCTTGCCGCTGCAATGGCAGACAGCCAAGCCGGCAGATCTGGCTTTCACTCTGAGTATTGCTGGCTTAAAGGGCGGTCATTCCGGGGTGAATATCCATCTGGGACGCGCCAATGCAAATAAATTGCTGGCTCGTTTTCTGGCAGGACACGCGGCACCATTAGGCTTGGCCTTGAGTGATTTTAACGGCGGCTCGCTGCGCAATGCCATCCCGCGTGAGGCGCAATGCAGCTTTACTTTGCCTCCCGAACAAGCCACCGCGCTGCAACTGGCGGTAACCCAATATCAGGCAATTTTGCAAGCCGAGCTAAGTTCGGCCGAACCCGCACTGAGCCTCACGCTCACGAGCGCAGCCGTGCCCGCCAACAGTTTGCAGGCGGCCAGCCAAACCACCCTGATTAATTTACTCAATAGCTGCCCGAATGGCGTGATACGCATGAGTGACGAAATCGCTGGCGTCACCGAAAGCTCTTTAAATCTGGGTGTGATTCGCACTCAGGCCGACAACCTGAGCATCATTTGCATGCTGCGTTCGCTGATTGACAGCGGTCGTCAAAATATCGAGAGTCAGCTGCAATCACTGTGCGATCTGGCCGGTGCGCAACTGGTCTTATCTGGCTGCTATCCGGGCTGGAAGCCAGACACCAGTTCCGCCGTGATGGCGATAGTGAATGACACTTACGAAAGTATTTATCAGCGCAAACCAGAGATCATGGTGATCCACGCCGGTCTGGAATGCGGCCTGTTCAAGCAGCATTATCCGAATCTGGATATGGTCTCGATAGGCCCGACCATACGTTATCCACATGGTCCTGACGAGATGGTCAACATTACCACGGTGGGGCAATACTGGACCTTGTTATTGGCGGTGCTGGAACGGATACCGGCCAAAAGTAATCATTAAGCCTAGATAGGTTATGTATAATTAGGCAATTTTTAATTTGATGCAAAAGCGCGCTCAACATGACACGCTTTTGCAATTGCCTCTTCATTTACCCTGGAAACACCGCAGTAAAACGGCCGTCCACTATGTATAAATTTTCGCCACAAAATCGACTCCCCCTATTTGTTATCGGCGCTCTCGCCTTGCTGGTGCTAGCCTCGGTGCAGGCAGAGGTGTATAAATGGGTAGATACCAGCGGCAAAACCCATTACACAGAAAACCGGGATGAGGCGGGCAAGGGCAAGGCCGAGCAGGTAAAAATCCAGACTCAGCCTAGCGAGCTAAGAGCAGCGGTTGCTCGCAGTTGGCAAGATCAGGAACAGGAATCTAAACAAAGGCTGGCGCAACAGCAGATGGCGCAGCCTAGTCGCTCGGCACCGCCTAGCAACAGCCAGTCCTCTTGGGCTCCCCAGAATACGGGGGGCGCGCCAGAAACCGATGCTTCACGATGCGCGCGCGCGCAAAATGATAACAAGATCATTAACTCTGGAACGGGGATTCACAGAGGTGGTGCAAAGATAGATGCAAATGATAGAGAGGTCGCCGCACGCGACATCAGGAGCTTCTGCCGTTAATCACACAATGTAATTAGAAACCCCTATGCGCAATCTGCATGCGGCTCGCAGCCCACAATCGGCCTGCAAGCCGCATACAGATTGCGCCTTTGATTTCGGGAACTTCTAAAAACCCTCTACTTGGGCGCATCGCGGCGTCGATAAACCTATCCGACCTTCGCAATACCGACGTATTGCTTAGCTTTGCGCCTTGCGCTGCATCCCGATAAAGTTTTTTTTAGAAGTTCTCTTTCTCTAACAGCTAGACCCGCTGTTTTTCGCCCACGCTGCATCGCGAATTGGTATTCGGTTGCGCTTCTGGCGTACAATCGCGCCCTTCTTCCTGCTTTTTGATTTTAGAGTGAACATGAAATTATTTTTTAGATTGTTGCGTGCGGTATTGGGTCCTGTGTTATTGCTCAAAGAGCGCCTGACTCATCCTAGCGGCATTAAGCGCGTGTATGCGGAGCAAGGGAGGGTTGATCTGCTGTGCCGGCAATTAGCACTATATCAGTTTAAAACTTGTCCGTTTTGCATCAAAGTGCGCCAGGAAATGCGCCGCTTGTCCCTAAAAATCGAATTACGCGATGCCCAGCACAATACAGAAAATCGCGACGCTTTACTGGCTCAGGGCGGCAGCGCCAAAGTGCCTTGCCTGCGCATTACAGCTGCCGATGGCAGCGTCACCTGGATGTATGAATCTAAGGACATCATTGCCTATTTACGCCAGCAATTCGGACGAAAATAAATCAAAATT
Source organism: Undibacterium parvum (assembly GCF_003955735.1). Classification (NCBI taxonomy): domain Bacteria; kingdom Pseudomonadati; phylum Pseudomonadota; class Betaproteobacteria; order Burkholderiales; family Oxalobacteraceae; genus Neoundibacterium; species Neoundibacterium parvum. The sequence continues at coordinate 768,239 of NZ_CP034464.1, forward strand.
ATAAAAATACCTGAGCCCGCTGCTTGGTACCTGACAGTCGGGCTCAGCTAGAGATATCCTCAACTATCCTCAAGCAAAGCGCCAAGGCCTATGGTTTGCGCACTGCGCAGCATTCCGATTTAGTCGTTTTTAGAAGTTTCGCGTTAAAGCGATACGCGGGTGCTTTGCAGCTGCACCATCAAATCACCCAATTGTTGGCGCGAGATCGGTTTCTCCAAAGTGGCTCGCACTTTCAAGCCCTGCACTCTGGCCAGTTTCTCGGCTAACTTAAGTGCCGACGCCTTGTAATTACTTAGCGCCCAGTCCCCTGTGGCAGGTGCTTGATGATCATAACTAGACATAATCACGACCTCACCCTGAAAGCGCTTATTGGCGATTCTACTCAAAAATTCAAAACCATCCATACCTGGCATGCACAGATCGCACAGTAGCAAATCAGGTTTAGGGTCGGCACTTTTAAAAATCTCTAAAGCCTGGGTGCCAGAATGGGCGGTAAGTATCTGCTCCACCCCCAAGTCGCTGAGCATATCCAGCAGCAGCTCACAATGAAAGACATCATCGTCTATCAATAAAATAGACGGCGCGGCTGACTCAGAGCTGGACTGAAGCGAATTGACGGGATTCGACATGTGCTACCTCAGGTGAAGAGACATAGTCAGCAAAGTATAAACAAAATTTTCCTGGCGGACAGCGCAAACTTTCTGATATATGAAAATATCGTGATTTAAAAATTTCCATCAAGGAACATGCAATCTGGCTGCGCCCTGCAGCATGATTTAGGCCTGAAAGGCGCATGGATATTGCGCCTGCCGAACTACTAAAACCACATTATCAGCGCGTGAGGCATGCAACTTATGTATCATGGCAAGGTCTGAGTCTGAACCTTCTCTACAGCCAGCGCTTTTGCTGCATCAGCGCGGCGTACACCATGCACACTAAAAATTTTAATCCCGTCTTTAATTCTTACCTGATTTACATAGGGGTGGCGCTGGCCTCGGCCGGGGTCGCTTTATACACGCCGCTGATCGTATCCGAAACCGGTAAAAACTTTTCCGGTACCTGGGCTGCGGCGATTTTATTCGGGCTCAATCTGGGACGCGTGCTTGGCTCGTATCTGGGCGGGCGTTACCCGCGTCTGGCAAATCACCCGTTGGCGGTGTCCGGGAATATCTTGCTGGAAGGCATAGCGCTGTATTGCATGGCCTATCTGCAGCAAGCCTGGGCGCTAGCCTTGTTTGCGTTGCTGGCCGGCTTGGGCAGCGGCCTGTCTTTTCCCGGGCTGAAAAACTATCTGCTCAAACTTAAGGATCTGGATCAGGGCTCGCTATTTAGCCGTCTGGCGTTTGCGATACGGATGGGCTTGGTGAGCGGCTATCTGGTGGCGGCCTGGGCGCCGATTCATAGTCTTAAGCTGGTGTTTCTGTTTGTCTTGCTGAGTTTTATCGCCTATGCCATTTTTATGCTGTATGCGATGCGCGACATCAGCCGCCACGAAGCGCTGCAATTGAGCCGCGCCAGCGCCAGCAAGGCTAAGGAATTAAGCAGCAGCAACGAACCACTGCATCTGGCATCGGATAATCTGCCTGCCTCGAAACTGCCACTGATGTTTCATTTGTCGAATGCCGTATTTTGGTGTTTTGCGATCCAGCCTATGATAGGTTTCAGTTTGCATATTCCTAAATTCACCCCCGAAATCCCGGTCTCGACACCGTTCTGGCTGGCCGCTCTAGTCATCATTTTTTTCCAGATTCCGGTCTCGAAACGGGCGGTGCGCACGCGTGATCATTTTCGTTTTTTAAGGATAGGCTATGGCTGCCTATTTCTGAGTTTTGCCTTGATGGTGGTGGCTGGCCAATCGGCGGCAGCAGTGATCGCCTCGGCCATTTTATTATCCTTCGGCCAGGTTTTTTACGGCCCCTCGTTTGATGTGGTGATCGCGCGTTTTTCCGCTAACTCGTCGGAACAGACTGGCAAACTGATGTCGCAGCAAATGCTGTATCAAAGCATGGGCACCATGTTTGGCAGTCTGATCGGCGGGGTCTTATTCGATCTGGCGCAACGTCTGCACCTGCCTAGTCTGAATTGGCTGTTACTGGCATTAGGTAGTTTGTGGATGATGGTACTGAGCAAACACAAAATTCCGGATCTATATCGTAGTGCAAAATTAAGTAGCGCAAAGCTAAGCACGGCCAGCGCCAGCTCCAATCTTTAAAAAGTAAACCATGTCGCCAGCACTCCATCCTGTTTTAGCCAAACTGCCTGCGCCGCATTGCCACTTCAATAGCGACAATTCGGCCGCAGCGCATCCCATTTTGGCCTGCAAGGCGCATGTAGATTGCGCCTCTGGATTTGTCAACGTCTAAGAACCCTTTAAGAAAACTGCGCTTAGAACAAAAAAGCCCGCAACTTTCGGCTGCGGGCTTGAGTAAGCCTAGTTAAGCCCAGTTAAGCCTAACAGTTTTACCAACGAAATCCGACTTTGGCGCTGAAGGTATTGCTGTCACCGGTGCGATCAAATTCGCCAGCGATATTGACTAAACCGAGATTGGTATTGAGACCGGCAAATACCTTATTCATAGAAGGCGAGACTCTGTGCAATGTGCCTGCGCTTGGCGTGGCCTTACCCCAGACTCGACCCAGCCCAGCGTAGGGCGTAAATACCAAAAATCCTTTAGAAATTGTCAGCTCTAAACTCCTGGTATCTTGCTCGAGTTGAGTCACGCCCGACAAACGGGTCGCGGCAGCACGGACCGACACCGCAGGCTCAGCAATACCGCCCGCCAAAATCGCGTAACGCGCTTCTACACCGAGGATTTTCATATCCGAATCAGGTGTCGCAGCCAGAAACCCACCAATATCAAAATTCATAGGCAGACCCTTGTGCAAATGTATCTTAGGCATCGCCAGTGAAGAAATATTCGCGCCGGCTTTTCTCCAAACTGCGGAATTGCTCAGCTTGGTCACCGACAATTCTGCGCCCAGATCAAAACCAATCAAACCCAAAGGTGCGCCAGGCGCGACAGCCTTGTAGCTGATGGCAGAACTCATGTCATTGGCCAGACTAGCGAATTCAGCTTGGTTCAGTTTTTGTAATTGATCAATATTATTTGCCGCAATGACAGGGGCGCTAAACAGGGCCGAGGCAGTAAAAGTAGCAGCGGCACAAAGGCGTAGGGAACTATGTTTAATCAAAATAAGACTCTAAGTAAGTTAAAAGAAAAGGAGAAAAACGCCAATACAAACTTTGGGCAGGATATAGACACTTGCGCGCAGACTCAATGTTTACTTCAGCGACTTCGCCTTAGGCTTACAAAAAAGCTCGTTTATTCGAAAACGGAGCTAGCTTAAAGCAGCAAAAAATTAAGCCGTGGTATTGATGTAAAGCCCGGTCAACTGGCCAACTTCATTGACCCTAGGCGGCGCGGCTGGTGCGCTGACTAGCGCGCTCTTGGCAACCCCAATACTGCTTGACGGCTCAAGCGCCTCCAGCTGATTCGAGGCTGCGCGTTTAAGTTGGTAAGCCTTGGCTTCTTGCTCAGTCTGCAAAGCTAAACTCTCAGCCTTACTCGGCACAGGCTTGCAGTTATAACAAATGGTATTACTCGGAAACGCGAGAGAAGAAATGCTCATAATAGTACTTTCGCAAAAATATTGAACTCTGGCAAAACTGCCGGGCTGACTATCAAGCTTTAGTCTGAGTGAGATTACGATTGCTTACAGAAATTGAAAAAGAAATGATTTACACTGAACGCTACAAAAACTGAGTGCGGACGCCGTTTTTTAGCAGCGAGGTTGGCGACTTAGTCTAATTTTCAGAAGGAATTTCTCGTGTCTTATTTTAAATACCATGCAGTTTTCGCCTTAACTCTGACGCTAGTTGCATGCGGTGGTGGCAGTGAATCCAGCTCGACGGCCCCAGTGACACCACCGGTCACACCGGTCGTTCCTCCAGTAATCACACCTAGCGTGCCTGGAGCAGCACTGGAAGCGGCAAAGACGTGTAATTTACCCAATTTCCAGCAAGAATTAATGACTTTGATCAATCAGGCCAGAGCCACTAGCCGCCTGTGCGGCAGTACCTCTTATCCGGCAGCGCCAGCATTAGTCTGGAATAGCAAATTATTTGATGCCGCAGCGGGGCATTCTGCCGATATGGCAAATAAGAATTATTTTTCACACACTAGCCAGGATGGCCGTAGCTTTGGCCAACGCCTGGCAGCGGCTGGCTATACCGGTTCTAGCATCGCAGAAAATATTGCGGCCGGCCAAGCCACACTCGCCTCGGCCATGGATGGCTGGATCGCCAGCGAAGGACATTGCCGCAACATCATGAGCGCTAGCTATACCGAAGTGGGCTTAGCATGCGTGAGCTCTAGCACGGCGAGCTATCGCACGTATTGGACTATGGATCTGGGTCATCCTTAAAGCTGCTAAAGTATCCACTAAGGCTATGTAAACATTGCCAGTTAATACGCATTAACTGGCATTTTTTTTCGTTCCAGATTGTCGAACAGTGATTAGATCATCGCAGCGACAAAGAAAAAAGCGAGGCATTCGAAACTTTCACCCCGCCAACTGGTATCAACAGACCTCCCATACAAGCAGGAATAGACTTTAATCGATAACATTCACTTCATCGCTGACAAAGAGCGACAGAATTAACTTAAGTTCTTGTTTCCAAATGGAAATAATATTTTTTTAAAAGACATACTCCCCTGCGGAAATTCTTTATGTCGACATTTTTTACACTCGACTTAAAAAGTGGACTCTATTCTCTAGAAATTTTCATGTCATCCAGAGTTTACAAGGGAGAGAGGCATAAATACCATAAACGGCACATAACTTGCTTTTTCTTTCTAGGTCAGCATAGATATTATTGCTGCACTTTCGACTCAACAGGTAAACTTTATTTGGAGAAATAGAATGAAATTAAGCAAAGTATTTGCCTTCAGTGCTCTCGCAATCGCTATGAGTTCAGCATCTGCCACAAGCTGGATGATTGGTGACGATGATGGTTACGGTGCAGGTATAGCGGATAATGCAAACCACCCTTTTGCTGCGGGCTATGATGGTCGTAGTGCCGCTGAAAAAGTGGCAACCGATGGTGCTCAATACACCGACACTTACAGTACTGCCCATCCAGGCTACAGCCCACAAACTGGCACGGTTGCCACCTTTAGTTTTACCGGACTAGGCAATGGGTGGGCGCAAGGCTCTATGTGGTTCGACATGGCTGATTTCCAGGCATCGACTTTCGGTGCAACGAAAGTTAAATTTAACGGTATAGATCAGAATTGGGCGTTCAATGATGGCTACCCAACAACAAAAGTGCGTTTCTTCGATCTGCAACAAGATGTTCTCGATACAATTAATAGTACTCACGAGCTGATCATTACCATCGATAGAAATGGTTCGGGCGACTTCTATGGTTTTGACTATGCAAGATTATCAGATACATTTGCCGGCACCCAACCCATCCCAGAACCAGCATCTGTGACATTGTTGGCTTTAGGTATCGCTGGCTTAGCCGCAGCGCGCCGTCGTAAATCTGTTTAGGTTTATTTGCGCGAAAAAAAACAAGGCGGCTCCAGCCGCCTTTTCTTATTTTAAAACGACTGCTTTTGCAGTATTTTTACCTCGCGCCACCTATTAATTTCAATTCATTTCGTGCTGCTGCAGCGCCCACTCCACGTGCTCTCGCACCAACTCAGAAGGATGATCCTTTCGACTGTGCAAGGCGCGCAAAATATCTGGATCGGCAGGCAAACTTGTCGCCGCGTTTCCTAACCCTACCGCCAGATTACGCAACCAGCGCTCATGCCCGATACGGCGTATCGGGCTGCCCTCTAATTTGCGCATAAACTCGGCTTCAGTCCAGGCAAATAGGCTGATCATGCTGGCATTGTCTAACCCATTGCGCACCTCAAAATCATTTAGGCTAGCGCGTTGGGCAAACTTATTCCAGGGGCAAAACAATTGACAGTCATCGCAGCCATATACCCGGTTGCCGATCAGGGAACGCAATTCCAGCGGTATAGCGCCTTGTAACTCTATCGTCAGATAAGAGATACAACGCCGGGCATCGAGCTGATACGGTGCTAAGATCGCTTGGGTAGGACAAACTTGTATGCAGGCACTGCATTGGCCGCAATGATTGCTGATAGGTGCATCGATAGGCAGAGGAATATCGACCAAAATCTCACCGAGAAAAAACATGGAGCCAGCGTCACGATTGAGTAGCAGGGTGTGCTTCCCCTTCCACCCTAAGCCCGATTTTTCTGCCAATGCCACTTCCATTACAGGGGCGGAATCGGTAAACACCCGATAGCCAAATTCACCGATGCGCTCTTGTATATATTCAGCCAACAACTGCAATTTTGCCCTGAGCACTTTGTGGTAATCACGCCCTCGCGCATACACAGAAATCACCGCCGCATCGGCAGCGCGGTTCTGCTCCGCGCTGCGCCAATCGGCATCTGCCGAACCAGGTAAATAATTCATGCGAGCCGAAATTACTCTTATCGTGCCGGGCACTAACTCATCAGGGCGCCAGCGCTTGCTGCCATGCGCGGCCATATAGGCCATCTCGCCGTGATAACCAGCCTCTAACCAGGCTTGAAAACCCGGTTCCACATGCGCCAGATCGACATCCGTAATACGTAGATCAGCAAAGCCGAGCTCATTTCCCTTGAGCTTGAGCTCTTGTGCTAACTGAACAAAATCTGTCATCGGCTATGCGAGGTCAAACGCGCCAGAGGATTGGCCAGACCGTATCCTGAATTAGAAGCCGATGCCTCATTCTTTGCGCTGGTTTTGCGCCCCCCGTGATTGGCTTCATCGAGTAATTCGGCTTGCTCAGGATTGAGGCCCTGCTCAATCTCAGTATTGCGTTGCATTGCCACACCAACAGCAAGAATATCGATCACCAGTAAATGTAAGATGCGGCTAATCATAGGCAAATGGGTAGAAATATCTTCGACATGATCCACAATCAAGGCCGCATCGGCCTTACGTGCCAAGGGGGACTGGCTGGCCGTAATCGCGATGATGTAGGCACCGCGTTCGCGTGCTTTATCTGCCACCTCCAATAGCTCAGGCATGCGGCCACTACTACTGATGATCACCGCGACGTCGCCTGGCTTCAATACACTTGCAGCCAGCAACTGTAAACGACTATCAGTGTAGGCTCCGCTAGAGACGCCAAAACGTAAAAATTTATATTGCGCGTCTTGTGCCACGACGCCGTAATGCCCGACCGCAAAAAATTCCACTCGATTGGCCTGGATCAACAAGGCAATGGCCTTATCGATCATTTCACGATTCAACTGGCTACGCACTTGCAAAATCGCGGAGGCAGTATTGCCCAAAACCTTGGCACCCAACTCCAGCATAGAATCATCATGTGTAACCTGGGTATGCGTCACTGGTACCGTACCAGTCAAGCCAGAGGCGAGTCTGAGCTTAAAGTCGGACAGACCTTCACAGCCCAAGGAACGGCAAAAACGAATCACGGTAGGCTGACTGACCTGCGCGGCTCTAGAAATATCGGCGATAGGATCATTTAGCGCGGCGCGTGGGTGCGCCAAAATATATTCAGCAACCCGCAATTCTGCTGGTGACAGTTCTGCGCGAGCACGCCTGATCTGACCAAGTATGGCCGAGCCAGGTGTGGCCTTAATGCTCCTGAGTTGTGCCTCCAGGATCGCCGACACACCGATAAACGTCGCGTGTTCTGCAGTAATGACGAAGGTGGGGATCGCTGCTACATACTGGCTGAAGCGGCCACGCTCCTCAAAGCGCGCGCGAAACGGTGAGGCGTCAAAGTAGGCCCCCAGACGCGGCACAATACCGCCCCCAATATAGATCCCGCCCAAGGCCCCCAAAGTAAGTGCCAGGTTGGCCGCTGCGGTCCCTAGCAAACTACAGAAGATCTCCAAAGCCTCAGCACAGACCGCATCACCAGCATTAAGTGCACGCTCTGTAATCTCAGGCGCGGTCAAATCGCTACTGGGCACGGCACGGTAATCGGCCAAGGCACGATATGTTAATTCCAGGCCGGATCCCGACAACAGGCGCTCAAACGACACGTGATCAAACGATTTCCAGGCATATTGCAGCACCGCGATTTCGCGCTCATCGCGCGGTGAAAAACTACTATGACCACCTTCAGAACCGAGTGAAATCCATCCATCCTGTAGCGGTATCAGGCCAGAAACACCCAAACCACTACCCGGGCCCAAGACCCCAATCACGCTTTGCTTGCGGGTCTCCCCACCACCAATTTGGCGCGTCTCGCTGACATCTAAGCGCGGCACTGCCATTGCCAACGCGGTGAAGTCATTGACGATGACTAAGGTATCAAAACCCAATTGCAGCCGCATTTGCTCTATAGAAAACTGCCAGTGGTAATTGGTCATACTAACGCGATCACCATCAACAGGATTGGCGATTGCCACTGCCGCATGCTCGACCTGGAGCGGCGCTATGCTATTGAGATAGAAATTAATGGCAGAATGAAAATCGGGATAATCAGCACAGCGTAAGGACGCGATATGCTCAAATTTACCTTTTTCGATTTCCAATGCGAAGCGTGCGTAAGTGCCACCGATATCGGCAATGAGCCTAGGGCTATCAAAAGAAACCATGTAGTTCCAATTCTTTATGAATAAAAAAGTATGTGCATTTTGCAATTAGGCAATGGCCTTACATCTAAATATTATCGACTGAATTGCCAACATAGCGCTACTTAACGCCTACTTAGAGACTTTTCGCCATTGTAGAAATTTTCCCTCGTGGCGGTTCAGTGTGATTTTTAACAAGACTACGAGCCAACTAGCATTGTAGTCCTGCTAGATCAAGTGTGAAAGTGCTTGATAACACGGCACGAGTACGTTCTTTGTCGGATAACAATATCAGTTAACGATGCGCGGACAAAAGTGTAGCGTCTTCCGTGCTTGGCGTTGAACGTAATTAAATATAAATGAAAGACCAATAAGTATTAGGTCGTGTTTATTGATACGACTAGAAAATACACGTAAGTAGTGCAACTACAAATCCAAATTTGAATTACATATATTTTAAATATAACTAAAAATGAAAAACTATTACGTCACCTCATAGGAAACCAGGATTAATTAAGATAAATATCGCTAAATTTCTTTGATTTAATCACAACAAGTGTAGCTCAACATAAAAATTATTGCATTTAATATGTAGTTTTGCTACATTACTCTTAATCAAGTGCGACGTTCCCTCTTGCTTCCCTCTTGATCTCATCTCAGTTATTTAATAACCATGGATTTTTTACAGCAATGACCTCTGAATTGATGACATCGACAAATGAAACTGGCTTTCCGTGGTTGCTGGCAGACATTGGCGGCAGTAATGCCCGCTTTGGACTAAAGTTAAGCAAAGACGCTGAGATAACGCACATCAAGACCATTCCTGTGGTGCAGCATGCGACGCCTGTCAAGGCTGCGCAGACCTATCTCGATCAAATTTCGGTCACCATGGGAGCAGACTTTCAGCCACCGCGCAAGGCCGCCTTTGCAGTAGCGACTGCGGTTGTCGGCGATCAAGTGGCATTCACCAATAGTCACTGGAGCTTCTCCAGAGCCAAAGTACAAGAGGAGCTTGAGCTAAGTAGCTTTCTCGTCCTCAATGATTTCGAAGCGCTGGCATTGTCCTTGCCACGCTTGAACGCAAGCCAATTAAGAGCACATAAAGATTTACCAACAGCCTGCGGCACCCTGGCGGTGATAGGACCTGGCACTGGTTTAGGCGTGGCGGGAGTTACTCAGACCAAACTAGGCTGGATCGCATTGCCGTGCGAAGGTGGTCACGCCACCCTAGCCCCAACTAATAATTTTGAGAGCGCAGTACTAGATCAGGTCCGCCAAATTTATCCTCACGTATCGGCTGAACGCTTACTTTCAGGCATAGGCCTGCCTGTACTGCATGCTGCAATTGCGACCCTGCGAGGCGCACCATCGACTATCTTGACAGCAGAATTAATTGTAGAACGCGGACTTGATCGTAGCGACGCTATTTGCTCAGAAACTCTAGATACTTTCTGCGCATTATTAGGAAACTTTGCTGGCAACGTTGCGCTAATCTTGGGAGCGCGTGGCGGAGTCTATATAGGCGGTGGCATCGTACCTCGCCTCGGCGAGAGATTTTTCAATTCACGCTTTCGTGAATGCTTTGAGGCCAAGGGAAGATTAGATAACTATCTAAAGCAAATCCCGACCGTTTTGATCAGCGACACGCTGGCAGCCCTCACCGGAGCCGCGTTCGCGATTGAGCAACAGGGAGCGTAAGCCTTAGGTTAAATTGACCTTCAGGTCCACGACGTAAGAACAAAGAAAAATGGCAGGAAGATTTTTTCTTCCTGCCATTTTTCTTTTACGTATTATTTACTTAGCCAGCTCAAACATATTTATCCACATCCTATGTCGCAGCGATATGCGCCTTAGTCCCGGCTCTATTTCTGCACAAACACCACAGCACTGCGCGCCGGGACAGAAAAACTTCCGCTTGCAGTATTAAAATTCGCCATAGCGGCAATACGCTTATCTGCCGCATTTACATCGGTATGAACCGGGTGCAAAACATAGTCGATTCCAAGCGCGTCCGGTATCTGTATTTGCTGTGAATTAGTGGCAACATTAATAAAATACCGCAGGGATTTAAAGTTCGCACCAGAATAGCCGGCTCCATCCAAATGCCCAACAATCACAGCAGCATTTTGTCCAACTCCCAGATTGTCAAAATGCAGACGCTGGCGCACATCGGCAGCACTGCGCAGACGAAACAAACTGGAACTGGATCGTATTTTTAACAGATCACGAAACATATCGCGCGCCAGCGCTATCTCTGGCGACCCCGGCTTAATCAGTGAATTCGCCAACAAAGGCGCAATCATAGGATACGCATCAGCATTATCAGCCTTGGGCGGCAGCCCGGTAGCGAAATAATTATCCTGATACGACCAGTCCAGGCGATTAAACCAATCACCAGAGTTATAACTATTTCTATCCATGGATTTCGAACGCAATATGTCCACGCCGGCATGAAAGTACGCTATACCTTGACTAAACGCTGTAATCGCCACTCCGAGCATTTGCACCCGCACCCGATCGATTCGGCTAGTATCTTGCGGCAATTTGTAAACATTGATATCAAATAAAGTTTGGTTATCATGATTTTCAACATAATTAACCACTTCTGCAGGTTCACTCACATATGCTGCCGGCTGCCCGGCATAATCAATTTGCTCCAGATTTTTGATGCTGCCATCATAGCTAGTCATAGAAAAATCACGCAACGACCCAGTCAAGCCGACCCGCACCATATCGGCCGTTTTTGCCAAATCCGATGCAGCAGCCCCTTGGTCTGCAAGACCATTGATATAGCCTTTATGTCGCATCAAATCCGCACCAGTATCCCCGGCACCACCACCGCGCACTGCATCGCGCCCACGATCACTAAAGGTCGCTATACCAGTCCCATTTAAGGACAATTGTGATGCCTGTACAAAACGAGCACCATTCGCAACTTCGCCAAAATTCCAGCCCTCACCGAGCAGCTGTATCTCACGGCCAGTTTGCGCTCTTAATTTGGCCTGCAGCTCTTCCATAACGGCACGGGGTTGATGCGCCATTAAATCAAAACGAAACGAATCGATTTTGTACTGCGTCGCCCATTGCAGTACAGAATCTATCATCAGCTTGCCCATCATCATGTTTTCGGTGGCGGTATTTCCACATGGCGTGCAAGTAGATTGCTCCACCTGTCCCAAGGCATCCAAACGATGGTAATAACCCGGCACGATTCTATCTAGTACCGAAGTGGCTTTTTGCCCGACTGCATCGGTGTGATTGTAGACAACATCCATCCCAACTCGTAAGCCCGCCTTATGTAAGGCCTGCACCATCTGTCTAAACTCAAAAATCCGCTTCGCACCATCATCAGCATTGGTCGAATAACTCCCCTCTGGTGCGTTATAGTGAAAAGGGTCATAACCCCAGTTGTAACAATCCTGGCCGGCAGCAACACTGCTTGAGGCTTGCTGGGTTTCACTATCCGCCCCACCTTGTATCAAGGGGCTGACGCACCCCTTCTCAGGCACACTAGCAAAATCAAACACCGGCAATAAATGTACGTCTGTAATACCAGCCTGCGCCAATGCCTGCAAATGCCGCATACCGCGACTCGCAGGTTCGGTAAACGCCAGATATTTACCTCTATGAGCAAGTCCAACTGTGGCGTCATTGATAGAGAAATCACGGACATGTAACTCATACACTGCCATATCGGTTTGCGCCAAGTCCTTGCGCGGCGACGACGTCGCACCCCAGCCCTTAGGCTGCAATGCTGGCGAATCTAGTTGCGCAATATAACTACGCTTAGAGTCACCAGAAAGACTAATTGAATACGGATCAGTGACACGATTACGGACCACACCCACACCCGGCACGTAGACATCGAGCAGGTATTGATAATACTTCCCCTTAAGACTAATACCTTTCTGCAAAGACCAAATCCCGCTATTCGCATTCCATTGCATAGGTTCGAACGTATTTGCGCGACTATTAGCCTGATCGTACAAACACAGACCTACGACTTGCGCAGTGGGAGCCCAAAGCTTAAAACTGGTCTGCCGCGCGGTCACGTGAACACCCAAATCCCTAATTTCTTTGGCTGAACTATAGAGATCATCGAGCGCGCCAGGAATTTGCAACGATGCCGACTTAAGCACCACACCATTGGGATCCTCCTGCACCAAAAAAATTTGCTGCTTATGTAAATTGGGCATGCGTGCAAGATCAGCATCGGCAAGTCTCAACAGCAGACCATTCTCAACAAATTTAAAACGATTAGTTAAGGCGACAGGCAATATTTTATCTGACACTGCGAGTGAAACTACACCATCGGCACCACTCAATTTCGCACCAACCACCGCCTGAATCTGACCAAGGGCCGAGTAATAGAGGCTAAATCGCCCAACTTTACTGGCTCCCGGCCATTTTACAAACTGCTGGCTCAACCAATAGGCACTCGCCTCATACTTTACCGGAGCAGGATGCAGTACTGATGCAAACTCAGACGCATTGCATGCAGCGATCGCGGCTCTCCTGTCTATCGTTTGCGCAGACGCTCCACTGATCAACAGGAAAACACAGACAATGCTCAAGAATGTGCGCAAACACGAGAGGTGCAATTTAACACCCAGAGACTTAATTAGAATGACCACGAAACTCCAATCAACTTAGATAAAAACGTTTACCAGCAGACCTGAAGAATATAAAAAATACAGTCTTCTAGTCGAATGGAAGCAAAAAAGTGTAGCACAACTACAAACACACAAATATCTAAATGTGAATAAACAATCAAAATTAAGACGCGAAGCAGTAATTAAGTAGTTTTATTACTCAATTTTATAGGCGTCCGATGTTGGAGGTTGAAAACCAATAAGTACAAAATAAAATTTTCTGTAGGATTTGTGTTTAGATGTACTTTTAAGCCTAGGCAGCCAATTAAAGCAAAGTTGACGTCAAAGAGGTCAGCCCATAATCAAGAGAAATGCGCTAACGTGGGGAAGAGATCTGAGCGCTGCGGCTTTAAGAAGCCGGTGGCGGGATTAAGCGCTCGGTGCAGAGAGATTGCCAAGTTCAAAATTATTCTTACGAAAAGCCTCTCTTACCGACTCCTCGATCACGGCATACAAGGGTTTAATTGCTGGACGCAAATCCCTCACGATATTGCCCGAACTAAGCAGTGAGGGTATTCGTGTACCCCTATGCTCGATAGAACCGCCAACCGGACGAATATCAAAACCGATGCGTTCAAAATGTTTGGCCAGGCGCGGCTCGGTAAGCACAAAGAGATTCTCAATATCGAGATATTGACCAATGGCGATAGCCGACAAATAAAGACTGACGGGAATAAAAGGAAAGCGAGCCACGCCATCACGGCGCGAAAAATCGCCATCACTTACCGACAAGGCGGTGATATTTTCGCCCTTACGCTGACGAAAATTGAGAACAGCAAGGCGTGAGACTTCGGCTATGCTGCGACGATCCATCGTAGCCGGGTCTGCAATGGTTCTATCCAGAACCTTGGAACAACTTAACTCAAACGGCAAAGGTCGATAAGGATCATCGGGGTGCGGCAAGATCACGCGAGTACAACCGACAGATTCGCCCGTATCCCGTTTGCGTAATAGACAATGGACTGATTGCTCGTCGTAGGCATCGCTTTCTAAGCCATCCTCTCGAACAGGCTCCCAACCTAAATCACGACAATACACTTCATGCCGAATGCGATAAACCGCTTCGATACTAGCAGCATCCAAAGCAGGGGAAATTTCAAATAATTGCCGGAAATTTTTGGCGAGATCAGTGTTACTGATGGAATGGGTCACACACCCACCCAACTGCCTGAGAAGGGCAATTTAAAAAAACAGCATCGTTTTAAGCCGAATAGGAAAATCAGCTTATTTTCTTTTCGCTTTTTATTGATCATTACATGCTTTATAGCCCGTAATTAAATACATCCATAATGCAAAAAAAGACACCCTCGCATGAGGGCATCTTTTACACGACTAAGTCGCGATATTGGTTTAGCTATTTACGCCTTTGCGACGGCGTGCCATACCCATGGCAACCAAGGCCAAACCTACCAAGCCGACCGAGGCTGGCTCAGGAATCCGATTTTGAATTTCTAAAGAAACTTGAAATCTGTTTTCTTGATTTTCTACCGTAGTAAAACCGTAACAGCCAGCAGCAGCACCAGCATCAGCACATGCCGCATTACTGAGTACGCCCATACCGACTATATGCAAGATAGCTGCATAATTATCGCCTTCATACACAAAATTTTGTGTCAAGCTACCAGTAACAGGATCAAAACCAGCACCAAGTGCATCTACCACCAAAATATCATTGCAAGGAGTAGGGCTAGCTACGGTACAAGGATTTTGATTCGGTGTTTCTTTAAACTTAAAATCAAATGTCAATCCAGTGAAAAGATCTGAACCAGTTGGGCCTGGCAGCAAGCGCTTCAAGCGAATGACATCCAATAAATGAGCACTTCCCAGACTTGCGCCGGTAATTGGACGATTATTGTGGATTACTTCAACAGTATTAACAGCAGGGGCACCTGTGAACAAGGAACCGTTGAAATTACCATTAGTTGCCGCACCTATACCTAAAGAAGACTGACCAGATCCGGTCGAAGTCCCCCAAGACAATAAAGACGCAGCCATAGGGTTACCAAGGCCATTTAGAAAAGCATTCTGATTACTACCGGTGACGCCAGCTGGAGCAAATGAAGTAAAGCCGCTATTAACTTCAAATTCCCATTGTGTCACTGGTGTTGCCATTGCGCTGCAAGAGACCACGGTCGCCAACACTGCAGTCAGCCCCTTGATCGATCCTTTTGTAAATAGTTTCTTAAACATTTGAGACTCCCGTTATAAAGTGAAATTCAACTTTTCTGCTGCTACGTCAGGTATATAGCATATACCGTGCCAGCAAACGGTAACAAGTTAAGCTATTGTTTTATAAGGAAAATCATCTATCCTTGTAACATTTCACAATGGCAATGTAAAAAATTTCGACAACTTCTACACTAATAATTTCCCCGAAAAAACATATACTTAAAAACAAGTTTGCGTAGATGAAATTCTCAATCAAAATTTTTTACTCAGCTTGCAGAGTCAGCGACAAGTTCTGCAATACCCTCTAGAGAAATAACTGCCAGGCAGCGTTCGTCTACATCAATGTCCACTAATTTATCGCGACAAGCGATAAGAACTGAGCGGCTTACGCCCGGTCTTAAGGGTAGGTGCTGGCGTGCTATCCATGCGTCCCAAGCGAAATATCATCAAAGGCGTATCGCCACGACAGATCTCATCCCAGCCCGCCGCCAATTGGCCACGGGCTTTGCTAGAGATGCCCTGATCTGCATCGCTTTGTAATGGTAGTACCACCGAGGCTGCCATCGGTTGCAAGGCAAGGCGCTCTAGCGTAGCGCACAGCCAGGCGCGCTCGAACCCCCTACCAACTGCGAGCGCAGCTTGATCCAGAGGTAGATTACTGCTCACTAGCGCCAAGGCCGGTGCTTGCAAGCAAGGCAAATAGGCGGCTCGCATGCCCATCACATGATGCAGACCAACTAGGTTTAGTGCGCGCATTAAGGGCCAGTGCCTGAGCGCTTTAAACATGGGCCGCATCAAAGGCTCGACTTCCAAGGATGCCGGCGGTAAGCCAAAGTCGGCATTCTCGCGCCAATTCAAGTCAAAACGTATCGACGAAAAAAGTTCTTGATGTAGCCGTGGCGACTGGAAACGCGCACTCTCTGCGAGCCAGATCAATTTCAAGGCTAGCTTACGTTCACTGCCCTCCAGCCAAATCAGGCGAACTCCAGGGATTTTTTCCAGCTCAGCACTCATGCGTGCGCGCTGCGCAGCACTAGGCTCGCCCTTAAAGAACACCTGTCGATTGGTCTGCCTGCTAGGGATGGCGGTAGCCAGAGCGTCTGCCTGAATACTGGGATTAGCCAGTAAATTGATACGCACTACCAGCAAAGGATCGTCAGACGGAAACCAACTAATATCAGCAGTAAAACCCAGCTCGCTGGCGCGTAGCTGCATATTCTCAACTGTCGCACCAAAAGCCAGCAAATCCAATACGCGCCTGTGTCTCTCGGTGTTAGTGACAAATTCCTGGTCCGCCCAGATCAAGATCGCCTGATCCTGATACTCAAAATAATAGCGCAAGCCATTGTCTGCCGATGGTGCCAAGATACCGCTTTGCGCTATTGCATCAAGGATTGCAAGTTCCATAGTCCTACCAAGGTAAATTTTGTGAGTAAAATCAAGAGCTGCGATAGCACCACGCCAAGCTCTAAGCTGAGGGTTTCATAAAGCGTTTTCTGGTGATGGATAAGGCGATACGTTGCAATAGATTATTATTTCCGCCTGGTCGCCAGGTATGCACCAGTTTGTTACGGTAGGCATCAAAATGCACTCCGCGTGGCGCAGCAATCACATTACCGCGACCGAGTAGAATTTTTAAGGCTTCACTACCGGCCACGCCAGCACAAAGTTGACATGCCATCATGGTCGACGGCCCCCGACGTTCGGCGAAATTTATACTGCTCGGATCCACCAGATAAGCGCCGTGTAACCCGGCAGGTGCCAAACCGACCAGAAAGCGCAAGGCTTTTTCTTCATCGGTATTGTCGCCCCACAGAAAATATTCTTCGAACGTCATGCCGCCAGGCAAGAAATTAAATAGGGCCGCCCCCATTCCCAGCGGCGCTACTGTGGTGGCAGGAATCCCCTTCGCTGCGCAGGCGGCAAAGGTGGCCTGACGTGCCGAAAATGCAAAAAAATCCAAGCCATCTACGTACAAATCAACGCCAGCCAAAAACTCAGACAGATTTTCTTTGGAGACCCCCGCAGGGAAAATTTTCAATTCCACATTCGGATTGATGGAGCGCGCCATCGCGGCCATCACTTCGACCTTGGGCTGGTCTATGGTCGCCATATTGGCACCAATTTGACGATTGAAATTTACCAGACCATAAGTATCCATATCGGCGATATGAAATTTTTCTATGCCCAAGCGCACCAAGGTAATCAGATGTGCGCTGCCGACAGCCCCCATACCGGCGATGGCAATGCGTTTTTGGCGCAGTTGCTGCTGCTCAGCAGCTGTGACCCAGCCAAGATTGCGAGCAAACGCCTCAGCATAGTTAAATTTTGCATCCATAAGTGTCGTCAAACCTTACTTAAACATGATTAAAACGGCTGGAAATTCTTATTGCACTATTCTATGACTTAGACAAATAAGCAATATTTATCTCGTTTACTGTCTTATTTTTATACTGCCTTGTCAGCGATGCGCTTCACGCTAGCTTAGATCAGGTATTTTTTGGCGGCAATTGCAGCAAGGCACTAGGATGCTGCCGAAACGCAGTTTCCAGCTTGGCTTCGATTAAGCGATACAAGGACTGCATGGCAGGGCGCAAGCCAGGCACAGTCTTGCTGGCACTGAGCAAAGAGGGGGCGCGAGTACCGCGATGCTCTATGCTGCCTCCGATTTGATGGATATGAAAACCTATGCGCGAAAAATGACTGGCCAGACGTGGTTCAGTTAAGACTAAAAGATTGTCCATCCCAAACAGATTGCCAATCGCGATCGAAGACAAATAAAGACTGACAGGAATATAAGGAAAGCGCTGCACTCCGCCGCGTGGCGCGAAATCATCATCGGTGATCGATACCGGCGCCGCAGTTTCGCCCTTACGCTGACGGTAGGTATTGATCACGGCGAGCCGAGAAACCTCGCAAATGGTATTGCGCGGCATGCGAGTGGGGTCGGCGATAGCGCGATCTATCACCTCGCGGCAGCTGTCTTCCATCGGTAGCGGGTAGTCGGGGTCATTCGCACGCGTGAGTATCACGCGTATGCAGCCGATCGCCTCACCGGTGTCACGCTTAGTGAGCAGACAATGCAGTGAATGCCTGTCATAGTCATCGCTCTCTTGACCGTTCTCACGCAAGGGCTCCCAGCCCAGGTCGCGACAATACACTTCATGTCGTACCCCATACACTGCCGCCAAGCTAGCGGCGTCTAAGGCTGGGGCGATCTCAAATAAGCGCTGAAAAGCCTCAGCGAGATCAATACTATCCGAAGGGTCATTCATCTCAATTTCACCTCAATTGGCTACACCGAGTGCTGGATTAGCAATTACCGCGATATTAAAAATATTTGAGCACTTAATCCATTGTGCCTAGGGCATTTGAGTTTGGCAAGTTGCCCAATTTCAATCAATTCCCTTATGGAAAATAATTGCGGTTTTATACTCCTGATTAGCCTGCGGATGCTTGGAGACTGTCTAGCCCAGCCTCATTAGGCCGCCTCACACATGTTGCTAAATGATAGAGCTAACTTTACAAAGCCCAGCAAAAGCTAAAAAATCTTCGCAGTTTGCGAACACATTTTTCAGAGGACTTTCTGTATTCCGAACCAGGCGCCATAAGCTGGCAGAACCACCCCGCCTTGTGCGGCGCGGCCGGGTAAGCCGTGCCCTTCCAAATCATCATATGCGAGGCTTTCTGGAAAATCAAACGCGATTTCCTCAGCGCCAAGATTTAACACGACCAAGACCGCAGGCATGCCCGGCAGATCCCGTCTTAAAGCCAGCACCGGTTCTGGCGCGTCATAAAACAAAATATCCCCGGCACTTAATTGCGCCACTGTTTTACGCCAGGCAATCATCTTTCTGGCGAAATGTAAGGATGAGAGTGGTGCTTGCTCTTGTAAACTCACGGCTGACTGCGCATGTTCAGACGGCACTGGCAGCCATGGCGCGCCCTCGGTAAAACCTGCATGCGGTAAACTGGCATCCCAAGGCATGGGCGTGCGGCAGCCGTCGCGCCCTTTTGACTCTGGCCAGAAAGTTAAACCGACCGGATCCTGCAACACTTCATAGGGCAAATCGGCCTCAGTCAAAGCCAATTCATCACCCTGATACAGGCAGGGAGTGCCCTTGAGTGACAATTGCATAGCAAGTATTACGTTAGCAAATGCCGGTGTCGCGTCCTCGCCTCCCCAGCGTGTCATAACCCGATTCACGTCATGATTGCCGACCGACCATGAAGCCCAACCACCCGATACTTTAGCCTGGCGCGCATAAGCCTCAAACTGCTCGACCTGAGTGCGGATATGGCGCGCCGATTTTTCATTGGTGAGCAGATTAAAGCTATACGCCATCTGTAATTTATCGCCGTCGGCGGTGTATTGCGCCATCACACTCAGCGCTTCGTCCGAGCCAACTTCACCAATCGCCACTGCATCATACTGATTGAGTAGGCTTCTGACGTTTTGGAAAAAAGTTAGATTTTCCGGGCGGGTATTGTCATACAGATGGGCTTGCATGCCATACGGATTGCACTCCGCCACGCTGACCGTATTCTGCGTGGCAGCGGGCGGATTATTGCGCAACTCTTTGTCGTGAAAATTAAAGATGCAGGCGTCGAGCCGGAAACCATCAACCCCACGATCGAGCCAGAAGCGCATATTGTCCAGATGCGCTTGCTGCACCTCGGGCTGATGGAAATTCATGTCCGGCATGCTGGTGAGAAAATTATGGAAGTAATACTGACGTCGCCGGCTATCCCACTGCCAGGCCGAACCGCCAAATAAGGATAGCCAGTTATTCGGTGGCGTGCCATCGGGCTGGGGATCAACCCAAACATACCAATCCGCTTTAGGATTATCGCGACTCTGGCGACTCTCGACAAACCACGGATGTTGGTCCGAGCTATGCGATAAAACCTGATCTATCATGATCTTCAAACCGAGCGCATGGGCACGCGCTAGCAACGCATCGAAATCGGCCAAATTGCCAAACAGAGGATCGACATCGCAATAATCCGCCACGTCATAGCCGAAGTCACGCATAGGTGAAGTAAAGAAAGGCGAGATCCAGACGATATCCACGCCCAGAGCGGCAATGTAATCGAGCTTGGCGGTGATACCTGGCAGATCACCAACGCCGTCACCATTGGTGTCGAGAAAGCTGCGTGGATACACCTGATAAATCACGGCCTCGCGCCACCAGTCAGCAGACTTAGCCGGCTCACTCGTTTGCGGCAAGGAACTAGATGGTGGATGTTGGTTTAGGCTACGCGGATCAGACATGGTTCACTTTCAAAAACTAGTATCAACAAAAATTATTAGGTTTATTTAATCGCGCATGGAGCTGATTGCAGCAGCGATGCCAAGCACTATTCACAATCACGTTAAGCACGCCATACAAAACACGATCTCAAAAAACTTGGACTAAAAGCGCTTTGAATTCTCAGTCGTTTTTCACGTAAAATTCAATAATCACAAAGCCTACCCCCAGTATCCATGCGGGTTTCCAGCCCAAATGCCGCCAGCAGGCGCATCTACATTGCGCAATGACTTTGAGAAACTAAAAGAACATAAATAGGACTTACGCAAAATTGTTCCAGCTAGGCGTACTGCCGAAGACAGTACTTTAGTACGGCAAGGCGGATACAACGACGCTGGGGCGGTTTTGCGTAAGTTCTATTAAACTCTACTCACGGTCTCACCTGGCAACAGCACCGGTTGCCACAACTCTTGCAAGTCTGAAGGCGGCGTACCGCCCTGCAAGGCGAGTAACATCTCTATCATTTTCGCGCCGGCCTTATCTGGATTCGGCTGATCGATGGTGGTCACTTTATAACCGGCCAAAGAATCCTCCATTTGCCCCCAGACGATCACCGACATGTCCTGGCCGATGCGCACGCCCGCGTCTAGCAAGGCGCGCATCGCGCCCACGCCCGACATGTGGTTGTCGATGATTACGGCACTCGGCGCTGGTTGCAGCGCCAGTAAAGCTTGCATCGCCAGGTAACCACTACGTCTATCGATGGTGTTGTCGATTAACAGGCGCGCATCAGGCTTGATGCCAGCCGCTTGCAAGCGCAGCTTAAAACTGTCAAAACGTTGACGCGCAAAGTTCATCTCTAGCGGTGCGCTGATGAGGGCGATGCGGCTATGTCCATGCTCCAGTAAATGATCGACCGCGATATGCATGCCGGACTCATTATCGTAATCGAACCAGGCATGCGCTTCGTTCACGCGGGTGCGGCCATGCGCCACAAACGGCAAACCGTGCTTGGCCAGATAGGCGACCCGTTCGTCATACAAACGGGTACGACCGACGATCAAACCATCTACGCGGCGCTCTTTCACCATATGCTGATAGGCGCGCAATTCGTTTTCAACCGAGACCGGTGCCATCATCAAATCCATCTGACGCGCTTCCAGCGCACCGACCATGCCGCCGACGATTTGCATGAACATGGGATCGGCTAAATCATTGGGCAACAAAGGATGAATAATGCCAACCAGCTTGGTGCGCCCCGAAGCCAGACTGCGCGCCATGGGATTGGGGCGATAGCCGGCCAACTCAGCCGCCGCCAAGACCCGTTCACGGGTACGCTCACTCACTTCTGGATAACCGTTCAGTGCACGACTGACCGTGGTTTCAGAAATGCCGAGATTTTTAGCCAGAGTTTTAAGGTTCATCGATGCAAAATTGCGAAAAAATTAAAGGGCTACAGTGTAGTCTGGGCAATGCGCAATGCTGTCCTGATTCAAGCACTTATTTTCTAAAACTTATCGCCACCACCGGCTTGGTATTTTTACGCCAAACCAGTTTGACAGAGACTAATTTTTTATTTTCATCCCAGACAAAATCGAGCGCTTTATTCTGCAGTAAAACCCGATGTGGTTTGCTTTGAATATTGTGTAGCACCAAGCTCAGCGTTCTGTCCACATCCTGATAATGCTGGCCATTTTTTGAAGACAAGCTAATCAGTACCTGCTGCCGTTTTACTGCGCTGGAAAACTGCAATAAGCCATACGCGCCCTTCTCAAACGCCTGTGGTGTTTCGCCATTATCGTCATACATTTTGCCCTGGCCTGTCTTGACCGCCGCATCATGGTAATAATGCAGATCCAACTCCCGGCTAGAGTAGTGGCTAGTATTTTGTATAGTCCGGCTCATAGGAATAAACGCCCCGCCCCTGACGAACACCGGGATATGCTCAGCCTGCAGCGCCACCATCTGCGTGCTACCACCGGTATATTGTTGATCGGTATAAAAATCGAACCAATTATTTTTGACGGGGAAATACACTTGCGCTTCTTTCGCTCCGGCTTTTAACACCGGGCTAACCAGAAATTCATGGCCCCACAAATAGCTGTCTGACACCGCAAATAATTTCTCATTGTGCGGTTCCTCATAAAACAAAGGACGCATCAGCGGTAAGCCTTGCTGATTATTTTCAAAAGCCAAAGTGTAGTTATACGGCAGCAAGCGATAGCGTAATTCAATCGCAGTTTTCGCTAAGGCCATGATTTTTTGCTCGCGCAAAACCGGCTCGGCCGCCACTTCTTCTTGTGCATGCGGACGAAAAATCGGCTGAAACACCCCATACTGCAACCAGCGGGTGTACAACTCATCGTCAAGATTGGCGCCGGCAAAACCGCCTAAATCAGAGTGCATATACGCCATGCCTTGCATGCCCATTTGCAGCGCAATTTCGGGCTGCGGTCTCAAGCCGCCCCAACTGCGATTGACGTCGCCCGACCAGGGGATCATGCCAAACCTTTGCGAGCCCGAGTAACCAGAACGCATCAAGATAAACGGCCTTTGCGCGGGGAAATCCTTATGGTAACCGTCCGCGATCAACTTGGCCCAGTTATGACCATAAATATTGTGAACCTGGTCTGCTGAGCCGCCCTGATGCTGCAACCCGGAAGGATGCACTTCTGGTTCCCCCAGATCGCCCCACCAGCCTGCCACACCACTGTTATTGAGTTCTTTATAAATATTCCAGAACCACTCTTTGGCCTCCGGCTTAAAGATATCGATCAGACCGGTATTGCCAAAGTAAAAATCGTAAGTAAATGGCTGCCCATTTTTATCGGTCGCCAGAATATTCTTTTGCACCGCCTCGTTCCATTTACCCGATGTCGTCAAGATAAACGGCTCGGTGATCAATATGGTTTTGATGCCTTTGGCGGCAAAGTCTGCCATCATTTTTTTGGGCTGAGGGAAGTTATCCGTATCAAACGCCAGATTACCCATAGTCCCTTTGACTTCCTTGCCAAACCAGTACAGATCAAAAATAATCGCATCCACCGGGATTTGTTCTGCGGTAAATTTATCCAGAATGGAGCGCGCCTCGGTTTCGCTGTGATAACCAAAACGACTGGCAAAATTCCCGAAAGCCCAGCGCGGCGGCAAAGGCTGGCGACCAGTCAGACTGGTGTAATTGGCGGCGATATCTTCCCAACTGTCACCGGCGATCACTTGATAAGTTTTGCGGCCACTGATGGTTTCGTAGGCCAGTACATTTTCTTTTCTACTGTCAAAATCGAGAAAGCCTATAGGGGCATTATCAAAATGAATGCCGTACATCTTGGAAGAAAACACCAAAGGCATAGAAAAATTCATCTGACTGGAACGCTCTTCGTAACCGTAGTGCGCCTTATTGTACAAAGGCAGTCTATGCCCGCGCCGGTTCATCCCCAGGGCACGCGCACCAGCGCCGTACAGTGCTTCACTGGCATCAAGATTAAAATCTAAGACCTCTGCACCGTCTTTTTTAGCATAGCCATTTTTCTCAGAAATCAGTGGCTTGCCCTTGTAAGCATAGCTGATCTGAAATGGCGATTTGTTGATGCTAACGAGCATCCCAGCTATTGCATATTCAATGCCAGCAACGCTTACTTTGACCTGCGTCTTAAGCTTAGAGGGAGCCAATACCACGGCATGTGATTCAGGATTAAATCGTTCGCCATTGGGTATAAACGAAGTCTCTATGATCTTGTCTGAATAAGGCTTGATCAGATAGCGACCATCGTTGGTGACCACTTCCAGGTGCTCGCCTTTATCGGTAAAGCTCTGCATGCTACGCTGCAGGTTTTGCGCCAGCGCCGCAGGTGCCAGCAAGATCAGCAGTACTAGCTTGATAGTCCGAAATTTTGTCATTGCATTGTTCTTCGCTGGTATTTTCATGGTCGTCATTATTATTCTGGAGCTAGCAGTAGCAGGTTTTTATTACTATCAAATGTCACTTTGCCAGCGATGACTAAGGCAGTTTTACCGGAGTAATAATCCTTCAGTTTCTGCCCATCCGCAAACACACCATGCACATCGATACTCTGGCTAGCATTGGCAGGCAAATCCAAGGCCACCAGCACCGTGTCTTTGATGCCATTTTTCTGATAAGTACGTTTAAACAAATAGGGTTGCGCACTCAATTGTTGATGCACACCGGCACCGACCGCCACATGCGCCTGGCGAAACAAGCCTAGCCTGCTCCAGTGCTGGCGCACTTCAGCGATGCGGTAGTCGCCCCGATTGGCATTGCTTGCCAACTCATCCCAGTTCATCATCGAGCGCAGCGTAGCGTCGCCGTGAGTGCCGGGCACGGTCAGACTACGTGCGGTTTCATCGCCATAATAAATTTGTGCAGCTCCCGGGCTTAACAAGAGCTTGGTAGCGGTTTCAAATGGCAGGCGACGGGCTGCATCGAATGGTGCGCCATCGTCATGCGAACTCACATAATTAAGCACAGAATAGCCCTTTAAGGCGCCCTGCAATTGCGCCGAATAAGTACCAAACAAAGTTTCATAATTTTGCGTGGCGTCGGACTTAAAACCGAAATTAATCAGACTATCAAAACCGTTTGCATAAAAATTCACAAGGACGCCGCCGTCCATTTTGAACTCGGTGCCATGTCCCAAGGCATAGTTATAGACCTCACCGGTCATGAAGAATTTTTCATCGCCCAGCTTTTTATGCGGATTGCACTGTTTCCATTCTTCGTAAGCGCTACTCGCGACTTGCTTCAACTCTTTCCAGACAGCCGGTTCTACGTGTTTTGCGGTGTCAATGCGAAACCCATCAACACCGAATTTTCTGACCCAATCAGCGTGCCACTTCATCAAATAATAACGCGGCGCGCGCGGCCAGCCGGTGCGCGCAAAAAATGCATCTAACTCTTTAACTTCTTGCTGATAACGACCTTCTGCCTTCCATTTTTTGACTAGCTCAGGTGGCAAGGCGACGCTGGTATCGCTATCGGTACGAAAATCAGGCAGGTTGTTTACTAATGTGCAGCTGACCGTGCTCGCTACGTTTTGGTAGGTGCAGGCTGGGCCGGTGCGCACCCAATCGGCTGGCCAGACCGGATCGGCCTGAGTCACTGGCCCGGTATGATTCATCACCACATCAAGCAAAACCCGTATGCCATGCGCATGCGCGGTATCGACCAATCTGCGCATGTCGGCTTCAGTACCCAGATTAGCATCGACCCGCGTAAAGTCACGCGCCCAATAGCCGTGAAAACCGTAAGATTTGCCGGTACCCTCATCGGTACCAGCATGAATTTGCTCTACCGGCGGCGTCAGCCAGATCACGTTGACACCGAGATCCTTAAAATATCCCCGCTCGATCTTGGCTGTGATACCGGCCAGATCACCACCGGCAAAACCGCGTAAGGGCGCGGCATCGGCCTTGCGACCGTAGGCTAGATCGTTAGTTCTATCACTGTTAAAAAATCTATCTGTGAGCAAAAAGTAGACCGTGGCATTATCCCAGAGGAAAGGCTGTTTAGCCACAAGCGCGGGTAGCGGTGCAATTGCCGCGCCCGAGCTGGGGACAGACAACTGCATTAATGAGATAGAAAATGCCAAAAATTTCGTATTGAATTTCTTACTCAGCTTGGTATTGAGCTTGGTATTGATCATTGTTCTTATCTCTGTACTCTGCACATTTTCCACGGAATTTAAGCCGGCACTGCGCCTGATTTTTTCTGCGTTATTTGCTGTTGCTTCAAACCGTGCTAACGACATCTGCATCGTCATTCACGATAAGACACAAGACGCCAGCAACGATCATGCAGACACCACCGATAACCAGCGCATACACCGATTGATTGCTGAAAAAATTCTTCACTAAGGGGCCCAAAACAACGCCTGCAATGATTTGTGGAATCACCACAAAGAAATTGAACAAGCCCATGTAATAACCCATTTTATTGGCCGGCAAGGCGCCCGCCAAAATCGCGTACGGCATCGTCAATACACTGGCCCACGCTATGCCCACGCCTACCATAGGCAACAGCATCATCATCTTAGAGGTAATTAAAAACATGCTGGCCAGACTCACGCCACCAATCAGCAGGCACAGCATGTGGACCAACTTACGGCTCGTGATACGCGCCAACACCGGCAACAAAAATGCTGCCAGAGCCGAGACGCCGCCATACACGGAAAACATAATGCCGACCCAATTACCGCCTTCTTGATAGCCCGCCGATTGCGCATCGGCAGTATGAAATACCAGGGCTGCCACCGAGGGCGTGGTGTACACCCACATGGCGAAAAAGGCGACCCAGGTAAAAAATTGCACCAAGGCCAGTTGCACCATGGTCTTAGGCATCTTGGCGAAGCCGCTCAAGATCTCGACCAGAGCTTTAACAAAACCCTGATTATTTTTCCGCTCTTGTTTAAATTTTTCCAGGTCAGCCGGAGGAATTTCCGTGCTGCTAAACACAGTCCAGGTAACGGCTGCGGCGAACACCGAACCACCGATATAAAATGCATAGCGTACGGTATCGGGAATCGCGCCATTCACAGGCACATTACTGACGCCCAGATAATCGGTGAGTATGGTTGGCAACAGGCCGGCAATCACGCCGCCGCAACCGATTAAAAAGGTCTGCATGGCAAAGCCGGCAGTGTGCTGCTCACTGGCGAGCTTGTCGCCGACGAAGGCGCGGAACGGCTCCATAGAAATATTGATTGCGCTGTCCATCATCCACAAGAAAATGACGGCTAACCATAGCACTGAGGCATTCGGCAGTAGAAACATGGAAATGGCAGCCAAGATAGCGCCAGCAAAGAAAAAAGGACGGCGACGTCCCCAGAATTCGTGCCAGGTATTGTCGCTCAGATAGCCGATGATAGGCTGCACCAACATCCCCGTCAAAGGTGCGGCCAGCCAAAGTATTGACAGGCTACCGATGTCCGCGCCGAGGGTGGAAAAAATCCGGCTGGTATTGGTGTTTTGTAAGGTAAAGCCAAACTGGATACCGAAAAAGCCGAAGCTCATGTTCCAGAGCTGCCAAAAGCTTAGCCGTGGTTTTAGTGTAGAAATGGACATGTTGCAGAGTCTCCGACTTTTTACTCGAATCAGGATTCGATTTTTTTTATATGCTTAATGATGCTGGTAAAAACAAACTAATTCTGTCTGTAGATCCTCATCTATTTTTTAAAACGATACTGCCCGCTTGCGCAATACCCATGCGGCTTTCAGGCCATACAGGCTGGAAAGCCGCATGGGTATTGCGCAAGCGGCTAGGTGTATTTCTAGATCTGCTACCTAGCACGTGCTTCACATAAAAACAGAACAAGCCCATCAGAACTCAGTCTTCCGGGCTTGCTCAAAGTTTTAATTAATTAAAACTTATAGTTCGCGCCAAACAGGACAACGCGGCCATACTTGGCGTATTCCAATTGACGGTCTTTGCTATTGGCATAGGTTTCGTAAGCTGCATTGGTCAGATTATTCACTTGCAACAACAGGCCCAATCCTTTGAAAGTACCCTCTTCAAACGTGTATCCGATTTGGAAATCAGTGACGTTCTCGCCGACTACGTAACGCAATTGACGATCACCATTGAATTTACCGATTTCACCAACATAATCAGAACGACGACGCTGACTGATACGTGTAGAGAAACCATGCTTCTCGTAGTAAATTGTGACGTTCGATACATTTTTCGACAAGCCAGGCAATTGAATTTTACCGATAGTATCGTTGACCTGTGCAATATCGATAGTACTTTCGCTAATTGTCGTGCTACCAGAAATACCGAAGCCATCTAAAGCAGATGAGAACATGCTAAATGGCACGGAAGCGGACAATTCCATCCCTTTCAGCACGCCACCATTACCGTTGTAGGGCGCAGTGTATTGTCCCATATTGGTAATTGCGTTAGTACCGGCCGTGAACGCCGAGAAGTCACGCGTCTGCGACAAATTATAGATGTAGGTACTGAGGTTTTTGTAGAATAAGGCAGCTGCAAAATAGGCCTTATTACCAAAGTATTTTTCATACGAAATATCAAACGCAGTTGCACGCCATGGATCGAGTTTCGCATTACCACCGCTACCGCTAGGCAAGAAAGTTCCCTTGTCGACGTGGAAGTCAAAACCTGAATTTAGCTGATCCAGACGTGGCCGCGCGATCTGCTTGGCGACACCGAAACGCAAAGTCTGCTGATCGGCAAAACCGAACGCCAGATTCATGCTCGGTAATGTGTCGTTGTATGTCTTACCGTCATTGACTGGCGACAAAGTACCGTTAGGATTGGACACTTGCGATGCCGAAGATTGATCGGTGCTGATAAATTGCAAACCGACGTTACCGCGTAGCGTGGCAGAACCGATCTGTGATTCAATATTTGCTTTAGCGTAGGCGGTAGTGATTTTTTCAGTCACATCCCAGGCACGCGATGCTGCTTCATTGTTCGTCTTATTG
Organism: Undibacterium parvum; assembly: GCF_003955735.1. Classification (NCBI taxonomy): domain Bacteria; kingdom Pseudomonadati; phylum Pseudomonadota; class Betaproteobacteria; order Burkholderiales; family Oxalobacteraceae; genus Neoundibacterium; species Neoundibacterium parvum. The sequence goes on from NZ_CP034464.1 coordinate 797,390, forward strand.
TTTGTAACAGGGTCAAAATACTTGGCGATCACACCAGGTACATTCCAAGACGGAACCACGCCGCTACCTGCAAAACCTAAATTAACCGGTGCGTACAAAAGGTCGTTAGAAATAGTTGGCGTTCCTTTTGCAAACAAATCGCCTTCCGGTTGACGCTTAGACTTGGTTCTGTCGCTGAAATTCACACCGACATCGATATCGCTAAAGATGCTTTCCAACATAGTCGGCGACGGCAAAGTGGCGGCCAACTTAAAGCTCTTCAACTCATCTTCTACGCTAGGCGCACGGGTGCTGCCGTAACCATAAATCGTATTACCTGTGTATAACTGCGAGGCGTCGCTGTAATTCAATTTACCAGACAAGGTCGCAAAATTACCCGGAGCCCAACCGACCGTCAAGGCAGGATCATTTAATGCGCCGCCTGTAGGATTTCTCAGTTGCAGGTTATTTTCAAGATAGTATTCATCACGTTTTGCGTGCGAATAATTCATGTCCGCAAACAAGGACCAGTTATCGAACTTAAACTTATTGCCCCAACCGACAGTGCGGATCTCATCCTCACGTTTGTTGTACTGACCACGCACCAGCGGGTAAGCACCGCTGGCAGTGCCGCCCAACAGAGTGCCATTGGCGATCGTCACCGCATCGTATTTAAAACCTTGTGGATTATTGCTACCGTTGTAACCACCCAAATTCGCTTCGAATTGATTATTGGTATCTTCTTGTTTAAATTTGGAAGCAAACACATCCAGCGTGCTGCGCCATACTTTAGAGGGACGGTATTCAAGCACACCGACAAAGCCGGTACGCTTCAGAGTACCGCTTTTGGCCAGAGATTTAACACCGGCAGTGATGAAAGTTCCAGCGGGCACACCGGAGACTGAACTCTGGCTGAATGGCTCATAAGTACCTGTTTCGTTATCCAAAATAGGAGAAGACAGATCGGCAATACCAAGTGCCAAACCAATAGTACGATCGGCAAATTGATCGATGTAGCTAACACTAAAGCGGTGCCCGGTGTCTTTAGTATCGGCAATCGATCCCAAAGAATTTTTCTCGCCACGGACATTAATTGAAACCGTACGTCCAGGAAAATCCAAAGGACGTACCACTTGCATATCGATGGTTCCTGACAGACCCTGCCCAACCAAACCCGCATCTGGAGTCTTATACACGGTAACACCGCTGAGCAACTCAGACGGATACTGATCAAATTCTACACTGCGATTATCACCAGTACTAACTTGCTCGCGACCGTTCAATAATGTGGTTGCAAAATCAGGCGACAAACCACGCACGCTGATCACCTGGGCACGACCACCAACACGCTGCGCAGCCAAACCAGGCAAACGAGCGATAGACTCAGCGATACTTGTATCTGGCAACTTACCGATATCTTCGGCAGAAACCGCTTCAACGATAGAGTTGGAATTTTTCTTTACCGAGATAGCTGCCTCAATACCGCGACGAATACCGGTCACAACCACAACATTTTCTACTGCTCCAGCATCATTTTTGACGGCTTCGGCTTGCTGCGCGAATGCAGTACCGGTGGCTGTTGACAGCAAGACCGCGCATCCGGCAGCGATCGGTGTCATCCGCAAAACTAGAGCATTCAAACCAGATAAGCGCTTCTGCTGCGCCTGCTTATTTTCTAAATGTTTCATTCATCTCTCCAATTTATTTTTATATAAATGCTTATACCAGGGATAGTGCGCGACCTTGGCAACTTACCCAACGCCATCAGAACTTAATTCATTTCACTGAACTTAGAATTAAATATCTAAACCAGAGTTTGTACTAAAACTAAATTTAGTGTCAATCAATAAGAGCTAAAAAAATCACATTAATTAGCAATTTTATCGAAACATACACTATACATGTCTCACAAAAGCCACGATTTCACTCAAAACGCTATGTAGTCAAACTACACAACATTAAAAATAATATCAAAGTATAACCAGATTTTTCAAAGCGCTTGCATTATCAATTGGCGAAAAATCCAAAGCGCTTTAATTTTTTCACGAAAATTTGTAGTGCGTCTCGCAACGTACTCAATTGAATGCTTTAGCTAAGCGCCACTACTTAAGCATAAGCTCAAACACCGGGAAATATTTCACTTACTTGCCGTCACAAGCGAGTCACAAGCGAGTCACAAACTAATCTCAAGCAGAGCTACCGCTGTATTTGCCAACCACGTGAGTTTAAAAAACTCAGAATTGCCCACACAAAATTCATCCATCTACAGGCAATCCCCAAAAAAAAATTAACCATCAAAATGCGGGTTTAGACTTGATCTATTTGATGGGTGCAGCAAACCTTGGCAAGCGAAATTAGGATATATAAATCCAGACATTCGCCTTACAATATCGCCAGATCTAGGTAAAAAAAGGAATGCAGTGTCTTACAAAACGATATTGGCCGACGAAGCCGCCACCCAAGCATTAGGAAAAAGTTTAGCGCCTTGCTTACTGCCGGGACTGAGCATCCATCTACATGGAGACTTGGGAGCGGGCAAAACCGCTTTGACGCGCGCCATCTTACATGCGGCGGGTCATCAAGGGCACGTCAAGAGTCCAACCTATACACTAGTCGAACCCTATCAGATCAGCATCAAACAACGGGCCGTGACGCTACTTCATTTTGATCTCTATCGCATGCTCAGCCCGGAAGAATTTTTGGAAGCGGGATTTCGCGAAGAGTTCAACGATAACAATATTTGCATCGTCGAGTGGTCGGAAAAGGCCGCAGGCATACTCCCGCCGCCCGATCTACATATTTTTTTAAGCATCGCAGGCCATGGACGTAAGGTAGAATTGCAAGCCTTGTCCGACAAAGGTAATGAATGTCTAGCACTACTGCGCTTCGCACCCAATCTGTAACTGCAAAAACACGTCGCACGCTGCTGAAAGCGACGAGTACTTTACTCATTTCAGTACTAGTTCCATCACTGGCCAGAGCGGCACAAATACTGGCGGTGCGGGTCTGGCCGGCCAGTGATTACACCCGCGTCACGCTAGAGAACGATAGCGAACTCAAGACCAGCCATTTCACGGTAAAAGATCCGGAACGATTGGTGGTTGACATAGAAGGCCTGGAACTAAACCCCACCTTAAAACAACTGGTGGCGAAAATTCAAGCGAACGACCCGTATATCAAGCAAGTACGGGTCGGGCAAAATCGTCCGAATGTGGTCAGGTTGGTATTTGACTTAAAAGAAGAAGTTAGCCCTCAAGTATTTAGCTTGCAACCTGTCGGTAGCTATAAGCATAGACTGGTATTCGATCTGTACCCGGCTAATCCACCCGACCCGATTGCCGCCCTGATAGAAAAAGGCGACTGGCACAAAATTACTGAGAAAGAATTCCCCTTAGCTAAAGTCGATCCAAAAATTGCCTCGCTACCAGAAATACAGCCCCAGGCCTCTGCCCCAGATGCAGATAAGAGTCACTCCAAAGCACCGGCTTTAATACGCATGATCACGATTGCAATTGACCCTGGCCACGGCGGTGAAGACCCTGGCGCCTTAGGGCATGGTGGCAGTCGCGAAAAAGACGTGGTACTCGCAATCGCCAAGCGATTAAAAGAAAAAATTGAGCAGCAGCCAAATATGCGGGTGATGCTAACGCGCGACGCCGATTATTTTGTGCCGCTTAATATCCGAGTGCAAAAAGCCAGGAATGTACAAGCTGATCTGTTTATGTCAATACACGCTGACGCCTTTGTAGAATCCAGTGCGCGTGGCTCTTCGGTCTTCGTCTTATCCGACAAGGGTGCCAGCTCAACCGCAGCGCGTTGGCTGGCGAATAAAGAAAATGCGGCCGACTTGATCGGCGGCGTAAATCTAAAGAGCCACGACAAGCAACTCGCTAGTGTCTTACTCGATTTATCCACCACGGCACAGATCAACGACAGCCTCAAGCTGGGCAAAGTGGTCTTGAGTGAAATTGGCGGCATCAATCGCCTGCACAAAGGATCAGTTGAGCAGGCTGGGTTTGCGGTATTAAAAGCGCCGGATATCCCCAGTATTTTGATAGAAACCGCCTTCATCTCCAACCCTGAAGAAGAGGCTAGGTTAACTGACGAGAGTTATCAGGACAAGATGGCCGATGCCATCGTCAAGGGTATTAAAAAATATTTTTCCAAAAATCCACCACTGGCAAAAAACAAGCTGACCTAGAGACTCAGCGCAAGGCTAAGGTGTCAGAGCTAGACCTTAGTCGATGCCAAGCTATTAGACTTGCGCATCCGAGTCGCAAGCGGTGTCGGCAGCAACCCAACGCGCCACCAAAAACCGAAACGGCCTTTGGGCAACCCTGGGCAAGAAGCGCAGATAGTTGGATGGCTCTAGCAACATGCCACACCGATACTGCCGTTTAGCCGCCGACCATACCAGCGCCTGGCAAGCGCCGCGAAATTGCCACAAAAACACCCTGGCAACCGGGCAAGGTTCGGAGGCACAACAAACACCACAAGCGTTACAAGCCTGACCAGGCTGAGGCTTGGTCGCAGCTTCTGGCTGCAACCAAATCAAACGGCGCTCAGGCTTCAGGCTTGGCACATGGCACCTGTTTTTTGCTTAGAATTAACTACGGCTCTTAGTCATGCTTTTAGTGAGTTTCCAGAGTGCCCCCAAAACCACAGGAATGACCGCAGCACCAACCCCCACCAAAACAATCACATTAAGATGATCACGCACAAATGGGATATTCCCAAAGAAATAACCACTGAGTACCAGAGAGAGCACCCATAACAGAGCACCGGCCACGTTATAAAACTGAAAGGTCCTGTGCGTCATATCGGAAAAGCCCGCGACAAACGGTGCAAAGGTACGCACCAAAGGCACGAAACGCGCCAGCACCACGGTCTTACCACCATGTTTTTCATAAAATTCATGGGTTTTTTTCAAGGCGTTTTTATCTATCCACTTATGATCTTTTTCCATGATTTTATGGCCGATCAAACTACCTATCCAGTAATTGATCGAATTCCCAGAAACAGACGCAATAATCAGCAAGATGATCACCAACCAGGGATTCATGGCACCAGTCGCACTAAAAGTGCCGGCAATGAATAACAGCGAATCTCCTGGTAAAAATGGGAAGATAACGAATGCAGTCTCACAAAAAACGATCGCGAACAAGACCGCGTAGACTAGCGTTCCGTAATTTTCTATAACGTACTTCAATGATTTATCAGCATGCAAAATCATGCTAAAGAATTCCATAAAATCCATAATTCTCCTTGGTTGCGGCGTCATCATACACTAGCTCGGACATTTCTAAACACGGACAAAGGTATAATCACGGCATGAACGCGATACTTACTCCACACCGCCCCATCCAGGCCCTTCCGGATCATCTCATTTCACAAATCGCAGCAGGCGAAGTGGTGGAACGACCCTCTGCCGTGGTCAAAGAATTGCTCGAAAATGCCTTGGATGCGGGGGCGTCGAACATCACCATACGACTAGAAGAAGGTGGAGTTAAACGCATCGCAATTGCCGACAATGGGCGCGGCATACCGGCCGATCAACTACCACTGGCAGTCGAGCGGCACGCCACTTCTAAAATCGCGTCATTAGAAGAGTTGGAAAATGTTGCCACCCTAGGCTTTCGCGGTGAAGCGCTGGCCTCGATAGCATCCGTGGCGGTATTGACCTTGACCACGCGCACTGCCGATGGGGCGCATGCATGGCAAATAGAGGGTGGCAAAATTACTCCTGCTTCGGGAGCGCAAGGCACCACGGTCGACGTGCAGGATCTGTATTACAACACTCCCGCCAGACGCAAATTTCTTAAATCTGATCAAACTGAATTTGGCCATTGCGCCGAGGTAGTGCGCAGGATTGCATTAGCCCGTCCAGATGTCGCATTTTCTTTATCGCACAATGGCAAAACGGTCGATCATTGGATGGCGACTCCGATTTCCAAGCGTAGCGCGAGCATTTTGGGCGAAGCTTTTGCAAATGCCAGACTAGCACTAGACGAGAGCGCCGGGCCTTTGCGCCTCCATGGTTACATAGGCTTACCTACTGCTTCAAAAGGACGGGCAGACGCGCAGTTTTTTTACGTCAATGGCCGTTTTGTTCGTGATAAATTACTTACCCATGCCGTGCGCGCTGCCTACCAAGATGTTTTACACGGCGACCGCTATCCATCGTATGTGATCGCCCTGGATCTCGATCCTGCCTTGGTCGACGTCAATGTCCATCCTTCAAAAATTGAAGTACGCTTCCGCGACAGTCGTGCTGTACATCAGTTTGTATTCCACGCAGTACATAGGGCGTTGGCACAAACCTCCGCGACAGCCTTCGGTACTGTGCCGGCACCTGCCACCGCAAACTTAGCGGACACTAGCCAGCCTGGCAATGGAAAACTGCCTTGGGTAGGCGGCGAACAAACCAGTTTCTCAGCCCAGTTTGCAGCACCCTCCGCTAGCGGCAACTATCAGGATTACAGCCAAAGTTTCAGACGTACTGAGCAAGATGGAGTGGCGCAAACTACCACGAGCTACGGTGCTTTATTTAACAATCCTGGTGCAGCGTTACATGATCAGAACAATTTCTCAACGGGCGGTGTCGCCGCCTCGCATCAACTGAGCAATGATGAATACCCCTTAGGTTTTGCTTTGGCCCAGCTACATGGCGTGTATGTGCTGGCGCAAAATGCCAAGGGTTTAATCCTGGTAGATATGCATGCGGCCCACGAACGCATTCTGTATGAGCAACTGAAGAACGCCTTAAATGAGGATGCCATGTCGGTGCAAGCACTGCTGATACCGATTACATTTTATGCGGATGCAATTGAAGTCGCGACTGCCACGGACAACGCTGAAGTTTTGCGCTCATTGGGCTTTGATATTGCGGCGATTTCACCCACCACGCTAGCGGTACGCTCTATCCCTGCACTGCTAAAGAATGCCGACGCGCAAACTTTGGCACGCGATGTCTTACGTGATGTGCGTGAATTCGGTGGTTCTAGAGTATTGATAGACAGACGCAATGAATTACTCGGCACGCTAGCCTGCCATACCGCAGTGCGCGCCAATCGCAGCCTCACCACGCCAGAGATGAACGCGCTATTACGCCAGATGGAACAAACGGAACGGGCTGATCAATGCAATCATGGTCGCCCGACTTGGGTGCAACTAGGTTTAAATGATCTTGATCGTCTGTTTTTACGCGGCCAATAAATATCCGCCGATAGCAGTTAAGCGCAAGCATTTGCACGCAATCGTGTAGCAACACATTTTTTAAGAATAATTTATCGCATGCTGGACCAGCAAATTCCAAATACTAAAATCCTCGCCATCATGGGGCCAACCGCATCCGGAAAAACCGCGGCTGCGCTGGCGATCGCCAAGCATACGCCGTCAGAAATAATTTCGGTAGACTCGGCTCTGGTGTATCGCGAAATGAATATAGGAACGGCTAAGCCCAGCGCCGCCGAACTAGCATCGGTACCGCACCACCTGATCGACATTATCTCGCCAGCAGAATCGTATTCAGTCGCCCAGTTTCTGCTCGATACCAAACGTTTGGTAACAGAAATTCAGCACAGAGGAAACCTACCTATCCTGGTAGGCGGCACCATGATGTACTTTAACGCCTTAATCAAGGGCCTGGACGATTTACCAGTGGCCGATCCTAGCATACGTGCCAAGCTGGATGACGAGGCAAGGAGATCGGGCATACCAGCCTTGCATGCACGCTTAGCCAGCATAGATCCGATTACTGCAGCTAGACTAAAGCCCAACGACAGTCAACGCATACAGCGCGCGCTGGAGATTTACACCATCACTGGCGTCAGCATGTCGACACTACTGGCGCAGCAAACCAAGGCTGCAGCACCGTTTCAGATGTTGGCTTTGTCGCTGGAACCATCTGATCGCAGCGTGCTGCATCAACGCATTAGCGATCGCTTCGACATCATGCTAGAACAGGGTTTATTGGACGAAGTCCGTCAATTACGTCTACGCGGCGATCTGCATGCCAATCTGCCGTCTATGCGTTGCGTAGGCTATCGCCAGGCATGGGAACATTTAGAGGGCTTGTGTGATAAACAGCAGATGCGCGAACTCGGCATCATTGCAACCCGCCAGTTGGTTAAGCGCCAATTGACCTGGCTCCGCTCTATGCCGGAGCGCATCGTCATCGATTGCCTTGCGACAAATCCTAGTGCGGAAATTTTACGTCACGCCGAGCTAGAAGGTCTTATCCATTGAGTCCGCTGAGCGAAGCGCGCCATGTTAAATTTAGTCAAATGAATTACTAAATACCCACGTCAAGTAATAAGTTTTGTAACAGCACCGACATATTTCTTGACGCTAGAAACCAGGCTTGCGTACACTCTCAAGCTTCCTTGCACACTCGATCATAACGATCCAATTTTGTCGCCTATGACCCGAAATCGTATCGCCCCCTTTATTACCGCCGCCCTTCTATGCTGGAGTACTGCATACGCAGGAGAACCTAACGCTCTGTCGTTTTCAACATCGCTAGGCAGTCTGGCAAGTAATAGTTTGAATACAGCTAGCGCAGAGACACAAGCAGCTAGTGCCAACTACGCAGAATTACCATCTGTGGATCTGTCCTTGGCCGAGACTGACCTGTGGTTCCGCATCCGCAAAGGCTATGCGATTCCAGACCTGGAAAATCAATTAGTCACGAATCAACTCACCTGGTATAGCACGCGTACCGAGTATATACAGCGCACCGTACAACGTGGTTCTCGCTATCTTTTTCATGTTGTCGAAGAACTAGAGAAGCGCGGCATGCCAACAGAACTGGCGCTATTACCCTTTATCGAGTCGGCATTTAATCCGCAAGCTATATCCAGCGCTAAAGCATCCGGCATGTGGCAATTTATGGCAGCCACTGGGCGCGATTTCAATCTTAAACAGACCATGTTTAAGGACGATAGACGGGGCGTGCTTGACTCTACCGACGCAGCCCTCAATTACTTAGAACGCTTGTATGGTATTTTCGGAGACTGGCAGTTAGTGTTAGCCGCCTACAATTGGGGTGAGGGTTCGGTACAGCGCGCCATCAAGAAACAACAAGCACTGGGACTCCCCATCGATTTTAATAGCCTGTCGGCCTTAATGCCTGCAGAAACCAAGAACTACGTGCCCAAATTGCAGGCTGTTAAAAATATTATTGCTCACCCTGAGCAGTTTAATATCGCCTTGCCGCAATTGGATAATCAGGCTTACTTCGTCAGTGTTGAAAAAACTCGTGACATTGATGTCCGGGTTGCGGCACAGCTGGCCGAATTATCGCTAGGTGAATTCAATGCCTTGAATCCACAATTTAATCGGCCAGTGATTACTGGTGATAGTAAGACTAAAATATTACTCCCCACCGACAATGCGATTCTTTTCAAAGAAAATCTCAGTAAATGGCAGGGACCTTTATCGTCTTGGTCGACCCATACGGTGAGCAAGACCGAGCGCGTCGAATCATTGGCAGGCAAGTTAGGTTTAAAACCTGAATTGATACGAGAAACCAATTTAATTCCGGCCAAGATGATGGTGAAAGCAGGATCTACATTGTTGATACCGAAATCAACGAAAAATTTAGATCAAGATATTTCAACAGAGATTGCAGAGAAAGCCCAATTAGTCTTTGAAAAACCAACACCAGACACTAGAAAAATTATTGTCAAAGTGGCTAAGAAGGAAAAGATCAATGTGATTGCAAGCCGCTATAAAGTCACTGTTGCACAATTAATGGAATGGAATAAGCTGAAACACGAAACCCTTAGCGCGGGACAAAGCCTGCAGATTCAAGTACCTATTCTGCACGCAAGAGGCAAGCAACAAAATATCGCTAACGCGCACAACAAAAACATTCGATCAAGTTCGACCGCACATACAAGCAAAAACATAGTGGCGCATGCGAAGACACATAGAAAACGTCATGGTTAATTAGAAATAATTTTCTTTAAGTTTCCAAAATTAAAAAAGGCGTAGATTTAAATCTACGCCTTTTTTCTTTGCGACTCAAACTCGCCTATGATTTACTTCATAGACTGATTTGCATAGACAATCCAATAACGAGCTAGATCGGCGGTACCATCTGTGCCTTTTACTGCCTTCAAAGCCTTGATACCCGCTGCTTTTTTACCCGCCTGCAAATACGCCATTCCGAGATGAAGTTTTGCATCGTCTTCAAATTTCATACCATCTTTGCTAATACCTTGCTCTAACATGGCAATCCCTTTATCGAACTGACCCGCCGTTACATAGGCATAACCTAAATTAGCCAAGGCCGTTCCGTCTTTGCTCTTATTCGCCTCAGCCTCATTCGCTGCCTGGGCCTTAGTATTTTCGTCCAAAGTGCGCTTAGCCATTTCACGCAAACGATTATGTCGTTCAGCTTCAGCACCGGTACCTAAGGCGCCGGATTTGTATCCGGTCTCGATAATTTTCAAGGCTTCAGCAGGATAACCAGCCAGCACAGCCAGTTTTGAAATCTCCATAAAATCTGAAGTTTTCGTAACTTGACCAACAGCCAGTTTCAAACGGTATAAATCCAAGGTCAAACGCTCTGAGTAACCAGGCTTACGCTCAAGGTTATTCAGTAAGTTCACCCAATATTCTTTTTTACCGTGATAGGCGATCATTTTTTCCAGCGCACTGGAATACCCGACCATATCCTTCTGTTTCAGCGCTGCATTTGAGTAAAACTCCAGGTTTGCAAGACTAGGTGCACGCCCTGCTTTTTCATCCGCAGCCAAATCTGCCTGCACTTCTTTCATTGCTCGTGCACTATCCCCACCTTGTGACATAGCGTAGATCATGTATTGTCTCAAACTGCCATCAGTGCCACCTTCTGAAAAGTAACGACCATAGGCGGCAGATGCTTTTGGATAATTTCCAGCTTTGTAATACGCATTCGCCAGTGTCTGTATCATCAGGAGCTGCTCTTTCCCGGATAATTTATTACTCGCTACGATCGCTTCAGCCGAACGTATTACAGCATCGTTTTCACCTGACTGCGATGCGATAGACAAACGCATACGCTCTATCGTGAAGCTCTCATTGGCAGTTTTGCCGCTGATGCCGTCGGCATCACGTAACTTAGCCATTGCATCTTTATATTTTTTTGATTTCAGCAATTCACCGGCAGACTGAACCAATTTACCTATTTCAGGGCGCATTGCCTCTTCTGCATAGGCTGTATTAGCAGCAATATTTGACAATTCAGGTGCGGCGGCAAAGCCGATAGCTGCAACGAGTACAGCGAGACGTGACAAGCGAAATTGCTTCATATTTTTATCTCTTAATCAATAAATTGAATAAATGTAACTAGCCTTTGGATTGCGCAGTTAGGCGAAATGAGTAGCACACTGCTGCCCATTTCGTTTGTCTCTATCTTTGCAAGTCCAGCAAACATGAAAAAAGGCAGGGATGCCCCTGCCAATTTTCATCATACTTTAATTTTTGCTATGCATACAGCCAAGAATTTTATTTCAAGAACTGCTCATTGCCGACCATACCGATTTTAGTCACGCCCAAACGCTGTGCCGATGCCATGACGGCAGCGACTGCTTTGTAGGCCGCCAATTTATCAGGACGGATATGCACTTCAGCCTGATCTGGCATCGCTGCGATGACTTGCAACTTGGTTTCCAATTCAGCGTGCGGTACTGCCGTGCCATTCCATAAGACCGTGCCATCGAAATCAATATCAATATTGATCACCGGTGGTGGTTCTGTCGGCTTGGACGGTGTATTGACCGGCATGTTGAGATTAATCGCGTGATTCTGGGGTGGAATGGTGATGATCAACATAATGATCAACACCAGCATGACGTCAATCAAAGGCGTCATGTTCATTTCCATCATCACTTCTGGTTCGCTAGAATTACTAGCGCTAGGAGCCATACTCATGGGATTTCCTTTAGTGTGGATTTGGGCAAAATTGTTCCCGCTAGGCGCACCGACGCAGACAGTACCAATGTACGGCCAGGAGGCGCAACAACGCGGGGGCTATTTTGCATAAGTCCGATTAGTCTTTGGCCGGAGGTTCAATGATGAATCCGACCTTAGCAATCCCGGCACGCTGTACTGTGAGGATGGTTTTGCCGACAAATTCGTAACGAGTATCCTGGTCACCGCGCACATGTACTTCTGGTTGCGGTACTTGCACTGATACTTTTTTCATTTTCTCGAACAACTCGTCGGTTCCCGCCAAGGCTTTACGTCCGCCGTTCCAGAACATATCGCCATCTTTGTTGATGGTGAGCGTGATGTTTTCTGGTTTGGTCACGTAAATCGTGTTGGTATCGACCGGCAATTTAACCTTGACGGAGTCGAGTACGACTGGTGAGGTGATCAGGAAGATGATCAGCAGTACCAACATAATATCCACCAGCGGGGTGGTATTAATGGTGCTGTTGACTTCGTCTTCGCCGTCGCCATCATTTCCCATTGACATTGACATAATGGTTTCTCTTTGATGATTTCTGACTTATTTCCAAGTGCTTGCTAGCGCACTGCGGCGCTTGCAAGCAAGGGAAATCTAAGGATCTGTGTGAGCTAGTGGCTGTGTTTAGAGCTATTAGCGCTGGAAATAGCCACTAACAGCAACTAATTAAGCGACTTTTTTCGCTGTATTGGCAGCTGCTTTGCTCATCACGCCAGACAAGACCACGGAGTGCAAGTCGGCGCCGAAGGCACGTACTTCTTCCATGCAGCTCTTGTTGCGACGTACCACGAAGTTGTAACCCAGAACCGCAGGAACCGCCACACCCAGACCGATCGCAGTCATGATCAGCGCTTCGCCGACTGGACCTGCAACTTTATCGATAGAGGCTTGACCGGATGAGCCGATTTGGATCAGCGCATGGTAAATACCCAAAACAGTACCGAACAGACCGACGAACGGTGCTGTAGAACCAACGGTTGCCAGGAAGGCCAAGCCATCTTGCAAACGGCTCTGTACTTTATCGACAGAACGCTGGATAGACATCGTCACCCATGAGTTCAAATCGATTTGCTCTAACAATGCGCCTTCGTGATGCTGCGTTGAGCTCACTGCGGCTTCTGCGATGAAACGGAATGGGCTGCCTTCTTTCAAGCTGGAGATACCGGCATTGACGCTGGCAGCTTTCCAAAATTTACGTGCGTCTTTGGCTTGGCCAGAGAGTTTGACTTGATCGATGATCTTGGTGATCAGGATGTACCAGCTCCCCATGGACATGATGGCCATGATCAGCAAAGTACCTTGAGCTACGATATCGCCGCCTTTTAACAGGGCAGCCATACCGAAGGCGCTTTCTACTTCTTTAGTCGCTACTGCAGGTGCTGCTGGATCTGCTGCTACTGGCGCGGCTGCGTCTGCTGGTGCAGCTGCTGGTGCGGCCGCTTCAGTAGCGGCAGCCGCTGGTACTGCGTCTGCGGCGAACACAGGAGCTGTGATTGCGGCAGTCAAAGAGAACAGGACTGCTGCCAGGAATGTGCTGAAAGTCTTAGCGCTGGTTTTCATGTAGATACTTCCTTAAAGAATTAATTAATACTCGGTGTTGATACGGATATTTTGAATAAAATGGGTGTCTCTGGCTTTAATTACTTATTGGCTGTGTTTTATTCAAGACTCCATACGTAGTTCACTTTTGTCCAAATCTGTTGTGGTTTGCCATCGACAGTACCTGGTTTGTGTTTGCAGGCACCCGCTAACAAATGGGTACGTACTGCATTATCTAGTCCACGGAAACCACTAGACTTTTCTATCTTGACGTCAGAAACAGAGCCATCGACACCAACCAAGACTGCCAGTAAAACCGTACCCGTTTCTTCGTTACGCAAAGAAGCACGTGGATACTCAGGTTTGCAACCGGCTTGCTTAAAATCGATCACTGGCGCTACTGTCGCAGGCGCAACCGACTTCGCTTCTGCCACAGGTTGCTGTACGCTCGTTGGCTTGGCGTTCGAATCTGGTTTGACATTCGATACCGCGGCAATCGCATTAGTTGGTACCACTTGCTGCTGCACTTGTACTTCTGGTGGCGGCACAAACGGTGGCGGCGGCGCGGCCAATTTTGGCGGCGGCGGTGGTGGCGTATCAGGTGGCGGCGGCGGTGGCTTGACCTCTTCTACTATTTTGGTCTCTAGCGGCTTTTGCATCACAGCTTTGATTTTTGCTGCGCCACCATTGATCAAACCCCAGACCAAGACCACGTGAAATAATATAACAAGTCCTATACCGGTAAATTTCTTACCCGGTTCGGCCTCGCGTCCTGAAAAATCCATACTTGCTCCCTCCAATACCACAATGTTTTACTTATTTTTGTCAAACACGCAAAAATTTATCCATAGACGTTACTTTTTAGAGCACATCCATCCAAACAGCAAAATGCGTCAAAGACACATCAAAAAATAAATCAACAATACATCAATCAATAAGTGAATTGAAGAAGCCTTGCAACTTCTTACATTACTTACTTAAACCGCGTTGCATAGTTCAATACAAATTGATATTTGCCCAGAGTCTAAACACTTCAACAACTCTGAGCTCTTAAAAGTCTGTTTTGATAACAGCGCAGTGCAAACGCCATCTATTTTTGAAATTAGGACTGTATTTTAACTACAAATGAAAATGAGTGTGTCAAATTTTTTATTGAGCTAAATAAATTTATTCTTACTTGCAAAAGTCAACGCAGGCTTTTTTGATCCTGCATAAAAACAACATTCATTTTGACACAAATCATCCACTTAATGGAAGAGCTAATCTAATGGTGCGCAGCAGCAAAATAATTAAATAAAACACATCATTTCTGGGGAAAGCTATTTTTATTTTGCCTGCAAGCCAAAACACCGGAATAAATTTAATTTTTATGTAAAAAAGCTTCCACAAGCTGCCAATAGTTGCGTCAATTCGATATGTATATTTGTTGCGTATCCACATAAAAAAACCAAATTTTAATCAAGGTGATGGTTTAATTTTCACTAAAAACTACATTTTGCACAAAAATGGTGCGAAAAATAGAAACTATATATTAAATATATTCACAGAATAATCAGCTTACGCTATGGTTACTGCTCTTTTAGGGTTTCGAAAATCCGACAATAGCATATTCAAAAATGAAATTTTCAAAAATACTAAGACAACTAAAACTCGCCCTCGCCTTGCTTGCAGTTGCACTAACTTGCAGTCTCCCATCGCTGGCAACAAATCCGGCCGACCCAAGTAAGCTAGTTCGTCAGGCTTTTGAGGCCGCCGATGATGGCTTCGATATGGCCAAGACCCAAAATTTTTACTCAGGGTGGGTCAGCGAAGTAATTAATGAAACCTTACTCAGCTATGACTACCTGGCCAGACCAGCCAAACTGGTGCCGAAAACGGTAGTAAGCATGCCGGAAATAAGCGAAGGTGGAAAAGTTTTTATCTTCAAAATTATCCCCGGTATTTATTTCTCCAGCGATGCCGCCTTTAAGGGGAATAAGCGAGAACTGGTGGCAGAGGATTATGTCTACTCCTTTAAACGTTTATTAGATCCGGTCAATCGCTCGCCCAATGCCAGTTTTATTGACGGCAAAATCTTAGGCATGGAAGAGCTACAAAACAAGGCTAAAAAGACCGGAAAATTCGATTACAAACACCCCATTGCAGGTTTGACTGCGATCGACAAATACACCTTAAGAATTGAACTAAAAGCCACAGACTATAACTTTTTATATGTCGTCGCTTACGGTGCTTTTGGCGCAGTGGTACAGGAA
Organism: Undibacterium parvum; assembly: GCF_003955735.1. NCBI lineage: Bacteria > Pseudomonadati > Pseudomonadota > Betaproteobacteria > Burkholderiales > Oxalobacteraceae > Neoundibacterium > Neoundibacterium parvum. Next base: position 813,116 of record NZ_CP034464.1, read on the forward strand.
GTTATAGAAATGTATGGCGAGCAGAGCGGCCTGCATCCAGTCGGAACCGGCCCCTACATGATAGAGAAATATGCCCCGCGCCATAAAATTGTCTTGATTGCGAATCCCGCCTACCGTGGCTACGTCTGGGATTTTAAATCCTCAGGCACGGCCTGGGATGATCAGCTGGTGAAAGATATGAAGGGTAAAAACATGCCGCAGGTGGGCAGAGTAGAAATTAGTATTATTGAGGAGGAACAATCGCGTTGGCTGGCATTTCAGGATCAACAACTCGACATCGATAAAATGCCGCAGATCGCAGCGCCCACGGTACTCGATGGCGACAAGCTCAAACCTAGCTTTGCCGCCCAAGGCATCAAAATGGATAGAGTAACCGACGCCGGCATTACCTACACCATGTTCAATATGCACGATCCGGTGATCGGTGGTTATAGTAAAGAGAAAATCGCCCTGCGGCGCGCCATCGCGATGGTATATAACAATGCCGATGAAATCGCGCAAATGCGTTTGGGTCAAGCAGTCAAGGCCGAATCTATGATACCGGCGGGCGTGGTCGGGCACGATAAGAACTATCGCAGTAGCGTAGGCTACGACATACAACTGGCCAATAAGCTTCTTGATCATTTTTCTTATAAGCGTGGCGCGGATGGTTATCGCAACTTGCCTGACGGTTCGCCGCTGTTAATCAAAAAAACCATAGAACCGGTTTCCGATAGAAAAGTGCAGGCCGAGATCCTTAAACGCGGCATGGATCAACTAGGCGTGCGCATAGAGTTTGCGACCGGTAATTTCGCCGACAATCTCAAAGCGGCTTCAGCCTGTAAATTATCGATGTGGGGCGGTTCCTGGATGGCGGATTTTCCAGACGGTGAGAACTTCATGCAACTACTGTACGGCCCCAAGGCGGGTCAAGGCAATCATGCCTGCTATGAATCTGCCGCTTACGATGCTTTATATAGAAATGCCATCTCGCTGCCTTTGGGCGAAGAGCGTAATAAAGTCTACGAGCAAATGAACCGCCAGATGGAAGCCGATACGCCCTGGGCCTTACACAGTTCGCGGATACGCAGTTGGCTGATACGTCCATGGATCAAGGGTTACAAGAAACACCCCATACTTCATTCCGACTGGGCCTATATCGACGTCGAGAAACATTAGACCTAGCAATTTACCCTTGCAGCGCATCTGTAAAACACCGCTCTTGCGGTTTCCTGAATTTGTCCGAAAGCATCTACAACATGAAGTCAAAAATGAAGACAGGCAAGCTCTTTATCTGGCTGGCCCTCGCCCTCAGCGTGCCACTAGCCCCGGCCTATGCAAGTAGCCCGGCTGATCCCGATAAGGTACTCAAATGGGTATTTAACGTAGCCGAAACTGGCTTCGACCCAGGCGCGGCGCGCGATCAGTATTCTAACGGCGTCAATTACGCGATTTTTGAGCCGCTTTACAGCTACGACTACCTAGCCAATCCGGCCAAACTGGTAACCAGAACGGCAGTCGCCCTGCCCGAGGTCTCGGCTGATCATAAGACTTACACCATCAAGCTCAAAAAAGGGATTTACTTCACCCCCGACGCAGCCTTCAAAGGCAAACCGCGTGAGCTGACGATGGCGGACTATATCTACACCTTCAAGCGGCTATTAGACCCGCGTCTGGCATCCTCACATTCGTGGCTGTTCGCAGGAAAAATTATCGGCCTCGACAAGCTCGCGGAGCAGGCAAAAAAAACCAATAAATTCGATTACGACACAAAAATTGCAGGGCTGGAACTGGTCGATAAATACACGCTGCGCATACATTTGAATGAACCTGATTTTAATCTGGGGCTGATCCTGGCGCACAACCCTACCGGAGCGGTCGCGCGCGAAGTGATAGAAAAATATCAGGACACGCAAGGTCAAGTGATGTCGAATCCTGTCGGTACCGGTGCTTACATGCTGGCCTTGAACGAATGGGTGCGCGGTTCAAAAATTGTCTTGCTGGCCAACCCTGATTACCGTGGAGACATCTGGAATCATCAGGGCAGCAACAGCCCGGAGGATCAAAAAATCATGGCCGCGATGAAGGGCAAGCGCATGCCGCAAATCGGCAGGATAGAAATCAGCGTAATGATAGAAGATCAGTCGCGCTGGTTGGCCTTTCAGAACGGTGAGGTCGACATGTTCGAACTCGAAGGCCCACTCGCTCCGCAAGCCCTGGATAAAGACAAGTTAAAACCAGCGCTGGAAAAGAAAGGCATACAACTCTCGCGCATCACCGAACCAGAAGTCACTACCTATTACTGGAATATGCAAGATCCGGTCTGGGGCGGTCTGAGCAAAGAAAAAATCGCCTTACGGCGCGCCGTGGCAATGGCGCATAACGTCGAAGAAGAGATTGCACTGGTCTATAACGGCAATGCGCTAGCCTTAGACTTCCCGATTCCCCCTGGTGTGGTCGGACACGATCCCAATTACAAGAGCAGCATTCACTATAACCCGGCAGCGGCCAATGCCCTGCTGGATAAATTTGGCTACGCCCGCGGCAAGAACGGCTGGCGTCATCTGCCCGACGGCAAGCCCTTAGAAATACGTTATTCGGCGCGCTCTGGCCCGGTAGGGAAAATGCAAACCGAGGTCTGGAAAAAAACCTATGACTCTATCGGCATCAAAATGAAAGAGGATCTGCTGCAGTTTTCGGAACTATTGAAAGCAGAAAAAAGTTGCCAGCTGCAGACCCGCAACGCTCCCTGGATCGCAGACTACCCGGATGGCGACAATTTTATGCAATTGTTTTACGGCGGCAATATAGGCGCGAACAATAATGGCTGCGTACGTATCCCGGAATTTGATGCGCTTTATGTCAAAACCCAAACCATGCCGGCGGGTGCCGAACGCGATGTTTTATATCGCAAGATGGCACGCATCATGGAGTTCAACGCGGCTCAAAGAGTCGGTTTTTCTCGCTACAAAAATATGCTCTCGCAAGCCAAAGTCATAGGCTACAAGAAGCACCCCATCATTTACGGTGAATGGATGTATTTTGATGTCGCTAAGGATAAACAATGAGCGCCGCATTTATTAACAGCTTAAGTCAAAAATTTAGATTAATTAAAACCTTAAAGAGCCCTTCATGACCGCCTATATCCTGCGCCGCTTATGGCAGATGGCCCCCACAATGCTGGGAGTGATCTTACTGGTATTTTTCCTGTTTAACTGGGTAGGCGGCGATCCTGCCTATATTCTGGCCGGCAAGATGTCCAACGCCGAACAGATCGCCAATATCCGTAGCCAGTTGGGAATAGACCAGCCTTATTATGTGCAACTGTGGATCTTCATTAAACAAATCGTGAGCTTTGATTTCGGCAATAGCTGGAGCACCGGCGAAGCGGTTTCTTCCATCATAGGCAACCGCCTCGGCCCATCGTTGACGGTCTTGATACCGTTGACGATCATAGAAACCGCGATTGCGATTGCGTTGGCACTGGCGATTGCCTTCAAGCGCGGCAGCTTCACCGATCGCAGTGTGATGATCGCCTGCACCGTCGGCATGTCCGTCAGCATACTGGTCTACATTATCGTCGGCCAATATTTTTTCGCCTATAAACTGGGCCTGTTTCCGGTGCAGGGCTGGGGCAATAATTTCGCCGAGAATTTATTCAAATATTCAGTGCTGCCGATACTGATCGCGATGGCAGTTGGCGTGGCCCCTAACCTGCGTCTATTCCGTACCTTCGTATTGGACGAAGTCAATCAGGATTATGTCCGTACTGCGCGCGCCAAAGGCGTCTCTGAACACCGCGTGAAATGGGTCCATGTCTTGCGTAACGCCGCTATCCCCATCATCACCCACGTCATGTCCAATCTGCCCTCACTACTGATCGGGGCCTTCCTGATCGAACGCTTTTTCTCTATACCAGGCATAGGCAGAGAAGTCATTTTAGCGGTGGAGCGTAGTGATTTCCCCGTGATTAAAGCCATTACCGTGTACGTCGCCGCAGCCACCATGCTGTTTAATTTATTGACTGACCTGATGTATCAGGCCGTCGATCCGCGCGTCACTTTGAAATAAGGATAGCCCATGAATTCTGCATCAGACAATAATGTTTCTCCCGGTCTGTGGGCACTGGCCTGGCGCCGTCTGCGCGCCGATAGTGTCGCCATGATTGCCTTAGCCATCGTCAGCTCCTTCATGCTGATACTACTACTGTCCGGTGCTGGCTTAATCGCCGCGGATTGGGAGCAAGAAACAGCCCTCAGTTACGCGCCACCAAGCTTTATCGGTGCCGATGCCAGCGCTGCAGTAGAAGCACAAGCGACCGAACCGCTACCAGAGAATCCGCTCGACCCTTTGGCCGATATCCTGCGCCAATTGCGTAAGACCGCCAATACCGACATCCCGGTGATCGTCGATAGCTATGGGATCACCGATCCTCTGGCCAAAGAAATGAGCGAGATTTATACCGAGCCGGCGAAAACCGGCAAAGCCAGCGTGGCCGAGCGTCTCAGCACCCTGCCCTTCGGCGCCGACAAATGGGGGCACGACATCATCAAGAAAACCATCAAGGGTGCAGAAACCTCTATCGTCGTGGGTTTAGTGGCGGCGTTTTTGGCGACCTTGCTGGGTACTTTATTCGGTGCTTTCTCAGGCTATTTTGGTGGCCGCGTTGATGATTTGTTCAACTGGTTTTACAGCATCTTCACCTCCATCCCTTACTTGTTATTGATCTTGTCGGTCGCTGCAGTGTTGCAACAAAAAGGCATCACAACGATTATCCTGATCCTGGCCTTCACCGGCTGGACCGGCCCTTTCCGCCTGATACGTGCCGAATACATGAAACACAAGTCGCGTGAATATGTGTGGGCGGCAGACGCCATCGGCGCTTCGCATTTCCGCAAGATGTTCATCCATATTTTCCCCAACATCAGCCACGTGGCATTGGTGCAGGTTTCTATCCTGGTGGTGGGCTTTATCAAGTCTGAAGTGATCTTAAGTTTCTTAGGTTTTGGCGTGCCGGTGGGCGTGGTCTCATGGGGCAGTATGCTCAATGAGGCGCAGAACGAATTGATACTCGGTAAATGGTGGCAATTGACGGCGGCCACTGCTGCCATGGCAGTCTTGGTGACCGCCTTCTCGCTGTTTACCGATGCACTGCGCGATGCGCTCGACCCTAAGCTGAAATAAGGACAGATCATGACAACAGATGCATTATTAAAGGTAGAGAATCTGCGCGTGTCTTTCCGCATCAATAAAAAAGACAGCGTAGAGACAGTCAAAGGGATCTCGTTTGAGATTCCGTATAACAGCACCGTGGCACTGGTGGGTGAGTCGGGTAGTGGTAAGTCGGTCAGTTCGCTGGCGATCATGGGATTATTACCGGCCGATACCTCCAGCATCGCGCCCGACAGCCAGATCCTGTTTGAAGGCAAAAGCCTGCTGAAAATGAGTATGGAGCAACGACGTCAGCTATGCGGCAAAGACATTTCCATGATTTTCCAGGAACCCATGAGTTCGCTCAATCCGGTATTTACCGTCGGTTTCCAGATCGCAGAAGTGTTACGCCTGCACATGGGCATGAACGCCAAACAGGCGCGCGCGCGCAGCCTGGCCTTACTGGAAGAAGTCGGCATCCCCGACCCTGCCAGTAAAATCGACGCCTATCCCAGCCAGATGTCGGGCGGCCAGCAGCAGCGTGTGATGATCGCCATGGCGATCGCCTGCGAACCAAAATTACTGATCGCCGATGAACCCACTACCGCACTCGACGTCACCATACAAAAACAGATTATCGACTTAATCGAAGCGCTGCGTATCAAGCACAAAATGTCGGTGCTGTTCATCACCCACGATCTGGCACTGGTGGGAGAAATCGCCGATCAGGTCATCGTCATGCGCCATGGAGAGATCCGCGAAGCCGGCGCTGTCAGGCAAATCTTTGAGCAGCCCAAAGACAGTTACACGCAAGCCCTGCTACATTGCCGCCCCAGTTTAGATAGCCGCCCGTGGCGCTTGCCTGTAATCGATGATTTTATGCAGCAGCAGGCGACAGGCCTGGAGCAAAAACAAAGAGCACGCGGTCTGCAAGGCGATGAAAAAACCGTGCTGGAAGTGAATAATCTGGGCAAAAGTTTTTATACCCGGGTCGGTCTGTTTGGCAAGAAGGAATTTCGTGCGGTAGAGAATGTGTCGTTCAAACTGGCGCGCGGCAAAACGCTGGGGGTGGTCGGAGAATCTGGCTCAGGCAAGACCACGGTGGGCTTGACACTGATGCGCTTGCATCAGGCCACCAGCGGCCAGGCGATTTTTGAGGGCAAAGATATTTTATCTATGTCGAATAAAGATTTTCTCCCCTACAAGCGCCGCATACAGATTATTTTTCAAAACCCCTACGCCTCGCTCAATCCGCGCTTTACGGTGGGCCAGATCCTGATGGAACCGATGCAAATCCACGGCATAGGGAGTAACGACGGCGAACGCGCCAAACTGGCCTACGCGCTGTTAGACAAGGTGAATTTACCAGCCGCTGCCTTCAAGCGTTATCCGCATGAGTTCTCTGGCGGCCAGCGCCAGCGTATCGCGATTGCCCGCTGCCTGACCATGCAACCAGAAGTACTGATCTGCGATGAATCGGTGTCGGCGCTGGACGTTTCGGTGCAGGCCCAGGTACTCAATCTGCTGCAGGATTTACAGGAAGAATTTGGCCTCTCGTATATCTTCATCTCGCATGATCTGGCCGTGGTCAAATACATCGCCGACCAGGTCATGGTGATGAATCAGGGAAAAGTGGTAGAACTGGCCAACTCGGATGAACTATATCGCAATCCGCAACACGCCTACACCAAGACCCTACTCAAAGCGATACCACGCGGTTTGCAGCATTGAGGGGCAGACTGGCAAATTGCGCTGATCTTGCCGGTCTGCTGGTCTAGCATTTTCAAAAGCAGGCAAGCCCAGCGCGCATATTCCATGCGTTTCTTCAAGCATATAGGGCTGTGAGCCGCATGGAATATGCGCGTTGGCTTGGTGGTGTTTTTGTGTGCTGTTGTTCTGGTCTTGTTTTTAATTCTGTCGTTGTTGTGCGATTGCTGGCCGGTGGTAGACCGGCGGCTACTCCCTTTTCTTGCTTCGCCAAGAAAAGGAAGCAAAAGAAGGCGACGCAAAGTCTGAACTGACCCCATAAAGTTGGACATCAATCCAAACTATTGGGGTATTTCATGAGTAAGTACACAAAGCAATTCAAAGTATCCGTTGTTGAACACTATTTAACGGGGGCGGCTGGTTTAAAAGATGTCGCAAAATGCTACGATCTGGCACATTCAGTGTTGGCCAGATGGGTTGCCATGTATCGTTTGCGTGGCGCAGACGGTCTAGATAAAAAGTACAGTCATTACGACGCGCAGTTTAAGCTCTCTGTCTTGCAACACATGTGGAAGCATCAGCTCTCTTACACTCAAACGGAGCTCTTGTTCGATATTCGTGGTCCAGGTCGTCTTCGCATCTGGGAACAGCATTATGATAGCGGCGGCATTGAGGCCCTTACTCCACGCAAATCTGCACCACCCAAGATCATGACAACGGACACAACTAAAAAACCACCCGCATCCATTGACGTAGAAGACCAGCGAACCCATGAGGATTTACTGGCCGAGGTAAAGTACCTGCGCATGGAGAACGCCTACCTAAAAAAGTTGAAAGCCTTAGTTCAGCAACAAGCGCAAACAGCATCGATCAAAAAGCGCAGATAGTGCAAGAACTAAGGCAGCAATACCCCATCACAGACCTGCTCGCGCTGGCTGGTCTGGCACGCAGTACATTTTATTATCAGCAGAAAGCGCAGCTGGTGAGGGATAAGTATACGGATTTAAAGAAGAGTATCCACACGCTGTACGAGCGCCATCAGGGACGTTATGGCTATCGCCGCATCACTGCGGCACTTCAGCAATTGGGCACGTTTGTGAATCACAAAACCATACAGCGGCTTATGCAGGAATTGGGATTGAAGTCACTGGTCAGAATCAAAAAATACCGCTCGTACAAGGGCGATGTGGGACGTGCTGCACCGAATATTTTGCAGCGTCAATTTGATGCACAGGAGGCAAATCAAAAATGGGTAACGGACGTCACTGAGTTCAAGGTCGCCGGAGAAAAACTATATCTCTCACCGGTGATGGATTTATATAACGGAGAAATTATTGCCTTTGAGACGTCAAAGCGACCTGTCTTTGAGATGGTCAGCAAGATGCTCAAGAAGGCATTGGCTAGGCTGAAAGTTAAAGATAAATTGATACTCCATTCGGATCAGGGCTGGCAATATCGCATGCCCGCCTACCAACGCCTGCTTGAACAAAATCAGGTGGAGCAAAGCATGTCGCGAAAGGGAAATTGTTTAGATAACGCAGCGATGGAGAGTTTTTTCGCGGTGCTAAAAACCGAGTATTTTTATTTAAATAAATTTACGACTGTAGAGGAACTTCAGAATGGTTTGGTAGCCTATATTCAGTACTATAATCACGATCGTATTAAGTTGAAACTAAACGGCTTGAGTCCGGTGCAATACCGAACTCAAGCCTCTATGGCATAAGCAATTTCCCTGTCCAACTTTATGGGGTCAGTTCAGTCGCTGCCCTTCGGGTACCCGCCTGTGCAGGTCAAAAAATGGGAAAAGTTCGAAACTCGCTACGCTCAAACACGAACCTTTCTAATCCATTTTCTGCCCAGCACAAGCGGCAGCGCCACATGCGGAAAGCGAACGTCAACACATCCGTAGTGCGGCGGCCGCTTCTCCGTAAGCTCATGTAGGTACGATTAGCGCAGCGTAATCGTACGCATGCTGCGCTAAATGGAATTCTATTTGCCGCCACCCCGCCCTGCCACAGCGCATATTCCATGCGCTTCTTCAAGTATCCGGGCTGCGAGCCGCATAGAATATGCGTGAAGGTCGGGTCGGTTTTAAAAACCGCTACGGTATAGCGATGTGCGTGCGATTACGCCTTGCTAATCGCACCTACCGAACTAAAGTAGGGTGCGCCGTGCGCACCAATGGATAGACAGAAACAACAAGAAAATATTTGTAAGCCGAGACATAAGCGGTGCGCATGGCGCACCCTACGTTTGCTCCGAGCTACGGCAATCCGGTGCTGCTTTTGACCTGGGTTTTGACTTGGGTTTTGAATCGGCTTTTGACTCTGCTTTTGATTTGGCTTTTGACTAGAATTCGCATGTGGCGCTGCCAATTGTGCGGGGCGGAAAATGGATCAGAAAGGTTCGTGTTTGAGCCGCAGGCGAGTTTCGAACTTTTCCCATTTTACGACCTGCATAATTGGGCACCCGAAGGGCAGCGACTTTACGTCGCCTTCTTTTGCTTACTCTTCTTGGCGAAGCCCTCCATGTCAGGATAGATGTCGCCTCACTTAATATGATAAAAAGATGGAGGGCGGAAGTCAGGGTAAGATGAAACGTATTCGATATACAGCAGAACAAAGGGAATGGGCGGTTCAACAAATGATGCCCCCGTTAAACCGAGCAGTGGTGGAATTAGCAAAGGCCACGGGAATTACTACAGTGACGCTACGTGTTTGGCAGAACGTGGCGCGTGAGGAAGGAAGAATTGTGCCTGGAGATGGTAAACAAAGTGATCGCTGGTCCAGCACGGACAAATTTCGCATCGTGCTAGAGGCTGCAGCACTAAGTGAAGTAGAGCTATCGGTGTATTGCAGAACCAAAGGCGTCTATCCAGAACAAGTGACGCAATGGCGTTTAGCCTGCGAGCAGACCAATGGACAATTGGTGCAGACTAAACCAGATGCCTCACAGACAAAACGCATTGGCGAACTGGAACGCGCCTTAAAAAAGAAAGATGCTGAGTTGGCAGAGTCGGCGGCGCTGCTTGTTTTAAGAAAAAAAGCCGAGGCGATCTGGGGGAAGGAAAAGGACGAATGATCAAAGCCCCAGATCGCCTTGAAGCCCTGACATTGATTAATGAAGCGGTTGCCGCTGGCGCGCGCCAAGACCTTGCTTGCGACATGCTGGGGTTGAGTGTGCGCACCCTACAGCGGTGGCGGCATTCACCACAAGATCGGCGGCCTGATACCATGCATCAGTGTCCTGCAAATAAGCTCAATCAAGCAGAACGTGAGGCATTGTTGGCAGCAGCTAACTGCGCCGAATACGCCAGCATGACGCCGCATCAGATTGTTCCCAAGTTGGCCGACAAAGGAATTTATCTGGCATCGGAATCGACATTTTACCGCGTCATGAAAGCAGCTAATCAAGGACAGCGAAGGGGGCGAAGTAAGAGCCCGCAGAAACGGCCATTGACAACGCATCAAGCAGATGGACCTAACCAAGTGTGGTGCTGGGATATCACCTGGCTACCAAGCACGGTCAAGGGTAGATTCTTTTATTGGTACATGATGAAAGACATCTATAGCCGTAAGCTGGTGGTCAATGAAGTGCATGAAAACGAATCGTCAGAACATGCCAGTCACTTGTTGTGGCGCGGTTGTTTGCGTGAACAAATAGCCGGCAAACCACTGGTGCTGCATTCCGACAATGGCACGGCTATGAAAGGGGCGAACATGCTCTCCGCCATGTACGATCTTGGTGTGGTTCCGTCTTTTAGCCGACCACGTGTCAGCAACGATAACGCCTACGCCGAAGCATTATTTCGTACTGCGAAGTATTGCCCGCAGTGGCCAGAACGGCCATTCGACACCTTGGAAGAAGCGCGTCTCTGGGTACATGAATTCGTCAAATGGTATAACGAAGAACATTGCCATAGCGGCTTGAAATACGTCACTCCAGATCAGCGCCATCGTGGGCAAGCAAGTGTGTTACTTCAGCAGCGTGCACAGGTCTATCAACTAGCCCGTAAAAAAAATCCTCGACGCTGGTCTGGAGAAACGAGAGATTGGACATTAGGCAGTACTGTCTACTTGAATCCTGAACGAGCTCAGATGCAAGAGAAAGATTATATGAAAGCAGCTTAATTTTAAACATTAAAGCGACAACTAGCTTGACACACACCGGAAGCAAGAAAAGTAAGTAGCTACCGGGCTACCCCCGGTCGGCAATCGCCCAACAACGACAAGAATACCGACACGACCAAGCCGCAGCAAACCAAAAACAGCATGCCGCCAGCACGCATATCCCATGCGGCTCGCGGGCCTATGTGCTTGAAGAAGCGCATGGAATATGCGCAGTGGCCTTGCCTGTTTTGAGATCGCCTACGGCGTAATAGTTGAAGCCGATTACGCCTTACCGAGTTGAATTAGAATAAAATACGTCAACGAAAGACCTGACCCCGCGCACAACGTGACCCCGCGCACAAGTGCTTACAATCCCCAGTGTGACCGACACACAGGCGGTTCAGTCCAACAAGGTTTATCCGCCGCAAGCAGGTCGCGGATCTTATTTTTGCGTTCCGGTGCGGCGGATAAACGCTATTCGTTATGCATTTTTGAGACATTGGAGAAAATTATGAAATTACTCAATAAGGAAGAATTCGAGAAGGCTGCCGGAACGCCACTTTTCCACAATCGAGACTTCTCTCTTTATGATGGCGCCCCATATGATTGCGTTTGCGGTGCAAAACATCACTTTAGCCAATTCTCTGGACAACATTTCGCGTCAACAGGGGGTAGCGCTAAGTTCATGGTTCAGTGCCTAGATAACCAAAATGCGGCAACACTGATTAAAACGAAAAATAAATTTCTGATTTTTTTTGATCGCTTTGTTTCCCTAGCTGGTTGTATGGAATAAAAAATAGAACATTCGAAAATTAACCTGTAAACGGAAAAAGCGGTGGCTAGATTGATAGGAAAATTAATTGGCATGATTGTTAATATAATCATGATTCCAATCGTTGTTGTGCTCGCCATTCCAATAGGAATATTAAAAGCTAGGCGGGCTCAAAAAAGTAGGCTTCTTTTTACTGGTGAAGAACAAGCTTTGTTAGCGAAGGCACAGAGGGTAATCAATATGGGGAATAATGGTCTGCTCTCTCCAGATAGAGATCTGCTTGAGGTGGCCAGATGTATTGAAGATGCAAGATGTGATTATCAAATAATCAAAAGTAGAGAAAGGTTTGATTCAACATTTACTGATTTTGTGCTTCCTCGAATAAATAACTGTCATGTTGTTGATTGGGACAATGTAATGAGTTTCTTTGAGCTATTAAACTATGCGCAGTTCGAAGGAACTGATGACGTTATTGAAGAGAGTGGTGAGAAGTTAATACAAAGCAATACAGTAGAAGAAAACCTGGAAGTCAGCGGAGGAATGAGACTAGAAGAAGCAGAAGTCGATATTTTAGCCATCGTTCGTAACAACAAGGTGGTTTATCTCAATTCTGAAGCAGATCATTTATTTGTTAGAGATAAAGATGGTGATGAAAAACTTGATGGGAAAGTAGTTAATTTTGTTTTTTCAGGTCAATCTGAAGGTGAGCATATAGAGCTATTTGTTGCATTTGATGATTCAGATTCATACACAATGTTTACCCTCCAAGCGGGCATGATGGAAAGACTGAACTATGTTGCACAAGCCATATCTAAACACTTTGCCGAAGCTGGCTTGAAAAATGTTTTCTCTACCACAGAGAGGTATTCCACTCAATACATTTACACGTTTAAAGCATATCGAAAAAATGGAAAGTATTTCATGGTTAATAATGCGCAAACTCAAGCATACCTGATCGATAATTTAAGTATTATGCGAGATGATGTTGATGAAATAAAAACTGTATTTTGGAGTGAAGGTAATGCTACAAACGATTTTGATGAGATTCCGTTCTGAGTCTGTGCTATGAATAGAAATGAAATTAAGAATGCGCATGAAGACTCAGTAATTGATAGCTTTAAGAGGTACAGCGCTTCTTTTGGTAATGTTATTGATGTCATCAGTAAGCCAGAACCACCTGATGCAATTATCACCATAAATGGTAATCCAAGCTGGATTGAAATAACAGATGCTTTCTTTAGCCCTGAGCTTGCAGAGAGCATTACAACGCATGTTTCTGATGATAAACCACATAAGTCTGTTCCCAAAGAAAAGCGATTCTGTATCGACCCTGATGAGCGATTTAGCTCAATATTAGAAAGCGTTATTGTTAAAAAATACGACAAAGATTCGATAGGGAATGTATACAAACAGTCTGGAAGCGGTATTTTATTGGTTGGTATTATGAATCCATTTTCTAGCGCTAAAGATTTGGCTACCTCTGAAAAGAAGAAAATTGAAGAGGCTATTAAAGCTAAAGATCCTAGGTTTGGTGAAGTTTATCTATATGATGTGCATGATCATATATTTCATAGGGTGCTTTAAAAAAGCATAACAGGTCATTCGAGTTCGCTTCACTTCGTTCCGCCGGACGCGCTGACGCGCGCCGCTCAATTCTTCGTTAAACCTCAATACGGCAAGACGTAATGACCTCCATCCATCGCGCCGTATGCAGCCCCAAAAAAAGCAGCAACATCTAAATCTCGCGGCGAATTAATTTTCTGAAACCCAGGCACGGCTACCGCGCATATTCCATGCGCTTCTTCAAGCACATTGCCTTGAAACCCGCATGGAATATGCGCGTTGGCGGGGGTGCTTGGCAGAATTCGTAGGCTGCCGCATCCTGCGTTTGCTGATGCAGCTGACGATTTATCCCATCGTCAGCTGCCCCCCCATTCCCCAAGGGCGATCGCGCCTACGCGGGCGGCCTTGGCAAACCAGGCCACCCGCCCTCTTGCAAGTTCAAACCAAGGTCTAAGCAAGGTCCAAGCAAGTTCAGCGATTTAGCATCTGCATGCTCGCTTCGGCGTAGCGGGTACCGCTGGCGGCTCCTAGCGGGAAAATATTTTCCAGTTCGGCTAGCTCAGCAACGCTTAAGCGCACTTGCAGCGCCGCTAGGTTTTCTTCCAGATAGCTGCGCCGCTTGGTGCCAGGGATAGGCACGATATCGTCGCCTTGCGCCAGCACCCAGGCCAATGCCAGTTGCCCGCGGGTGCAGGCTTTGCGGGCGGCTAATTCTGCCACTTTTTCTACCAGCGCCAGGTTCATCGCAAAGTTCTCGCCCTGAAACCTGGGCTGATGCCGGCGAAAATCATCGGCGGCGAATTGCTCGGGGCTCTGTATCGCGCCGGTTAAAAAACCGCGACCGAGCGGACTGTAAGGCACAAAGCCTACGCCTAAGCGGCGGCAAGTGGCCAATACATCTTGCTCGGGATCGCGGCTCCACAGAGAGTATTCACTTTGCAAGGCCGTGATGGGATGCGCCTGATGCGCACGCTCCAGGGTGTGCGACGACGCTTCGGACAGACCGATGTAGCGGATCTTGCCTGCGGCAACCAGATCGGCCAGCGCGCCTACGGTGTCTTCTATCGGTGTTTGCGGGTCTATTCTGTGTTGATAATACAGATCGATGGTCTCTATTCCCAACCTTTGCAGACTGCCTTCGACCGCTTGCCGCACATACTTAGGACTGCCATCCACACCACGCGCATGCGGATCGGCACTGTTACGCACGATGCCAAATTTAGTCGAGATAAAGACCTGGCTGCGTTTGCCCTTGATGGCTTTGGCGATTAACTCTTCATTGGTGTAGGGGCCATACATATCGGCCGTGTCGAGCAGATTGATGCCCAACTCTAGCGCCCTAGCTATGGTGGCGAGCGATTCGGCGTCGTCACGATTTTCATAAAAGTCGCTCATGCCCATGCAGCCTAAACCTATGGCTGACACCATCGGGCCGTTGCGGCCTAACTGGCGTTGCGGCATGGCTGCACTAGCCGTAACGTTTTTGTCAGAACTGCTGATATTGCTGGTATTGATCGGGCTCATGTTCGTGTTCGTGTTCGTGCTCATGTTCGTACTCATGTTCGTATTCATGCTCATCATCCTTGGTCGATAACATCACTCAAAAGATGAAGTGGGCTTAGCGGCCCTAGCCCGGCGGAGATTTAAAACTCGCCTCCATGGCTGCGTACATGGCAATTTTTTTATACATCACCTGCAAATTGCCCTGCAGTTCTGCCAGCCTCACTTCCAATGACAAGGTATGCTGCTCCAGCATCGCCTTGCGCTCAGACACACTTTCCTGATGATTGCCTAGCCTGCGCAGTGCGGCGTAGCGCAGCATTTGCTTGACCGGCAAACCGGTAGAGCGCATTTTCAGCAAAAACTCTATCCACAGAATATCTTCCTCGCGGTAGCGTCGGTGGCTATTGTCCTGACGTGGCACCGCATCGATCAAACCTATCCGCTCGTAATAGCGTAGCGTGTGGACAGGCAGGCCGGTAGCAGCTGCCGCTTGTTGTATCGTCAGAGAAGTGGTCATGGCAAGCAGTGTATTTGTTAGAGTGCGCTCTAAGTCAAGCGCAAAGTGGCAGTTTAATTTCACGAGTTTAATCTCGCGAGTTTAATTGAAAAGTATTAAAAACCATTACGCGATGCCGGGGCTGACAAAAAACTTAAGTGTCGAGCTGATCCAACCAATTTTGCAAACCCTGCCCGTGCAGCGGGCGGCTGGCGAAATAGCCTTGCATGGCATCGCAGCCCAGTGCGAGCAAAGTGTCGCGCTCGGCCTGGGTTTCTATGCCCTCGGCGATCACGCTTAAATCCAGACCATGGCCCAACTCTATGATGGTTTTTACCAACCTCTGGGTGGCTGGATGTTGATCGATATCGATCACAAAACTGCGGTCTATCTTAAGCTCGCTGACTGGCAGTCTTTGCAGGTAAGACAGCGATGAATAGCCGGTACCAAAATCGTCTATCGATAGGGCAATCCCGGTGTCGTGCAAGCGATGCAGCAAGGCGATGGCGGCACTCGGGTCTTCCATGATGCCGCTCTCGGTGATTTCGAGTTTTAATAAGGCGGGCTTGACCCCATACTGCTGCATCAGTGCACTGACGCGTTCGGCAAAATTGGGGTCGCGTAAATCATGGGTGCTGACGTTCACCGCAATGCTCAAATCGGGGTATTGGGTTTGCCATGCGGCTAAAGTACTTAAGGCAGTCTCCAGCATCCATTGCGTGATCATGCCTATGTAGCCGGTGCTCTCGGCAAACGGCACAAACTCGGCTGGAGAAATAAAGCCGCGCTGCGGATGCTGCCAGCGTACCAACGCCTCGAAGCCATACGCCACACCAGTGGCCAGAGCGAATTTTGGTTGCAGCCACATCTGCAATTCGGATGCCTTAACGGCCGAACGCAAATCCGACAAAAGACTTAAATGACTCAAACGCGAAGCTTCTTGCGCATCGCTATACCAGGCCACGCTATTGCCGCTACGTTTGGCCGCGTACAAGGCAATTTCGGCATTGCGTAATAAGGTCACCACTGGCAAGGCCACTTCGCCGGAAGCGGCAATCCCAAACACCAGGCTGACATCGACCGTATGTGGGCCGCAACGGATAGGCTCGACCAGGGCTGCCTGTACTGCATCTTTAAAACTCTCTAGCTGTTGGCGTTCCGGCGCGCTACATAAAATCGCAAAACAATTTCCGGATAAGCGATACAAACTGGCGTGGGCGCTGCTCAGCCCCGTATCTTGATTTAAAACCTCGGCGATGCGTAAGCCGGTCTGCTTGATCACGGTGTCGCCGGTATCAAAACCCAGGGTTTCGTTGACGATCTTGATGCGCGCCAGATCCATCAGTATCAAGGCTTTATATGGCATAGGCCCTTGCTCGCACTGGTTCACTAACTGGGTGCGATTGGGCAGATCGGTTAAAGCATCGTAATACGCCAGATGCGCGATCTCGTGCTCTCTGGCGGCAATCGCGATTGCCATGGTGTTTAAGGCGTGGCCGACACGTGCCACTTCTTCGGTTTTAGTGGGCGGTACGCGGGCGGCATAATCGCCACCGGCAATGAGTAAGGCACTGCTTTCCATGCGTGCCAAAGGCCGCACCACACTGCGGGTAGTCAGCCAGGCCAGCACCGCGGCGACCAAGACCGCCAACAGCGCCAACAGACTGATGATGCGGCCGGTACGCTCGAGATCTTGCTGCGCTTGCAGCTGATGGGCTTGTATGCTGAGGCGCTCACGGGCCAGCAAAGAATTTGACTCCGACAGTAAAGCCGACAAGGCCGGCTGCACGTCTTTGACAAACGTACGTTTAGCCGCTTCCGGGCCCTCATCTTCCAATTGATCTACCGTCGTAAAAAAACCGCGTTGATATTGCGCGCGGCATTGCACCAAAGCTTGCAGGGTTTGCTTTTGCTGATCATCCTCAAAAGACTTGGCGAGCGCCGTAATCAAAGTATCGATCTGGCGATTTTTTTCATCCACCGCGGCGTACTCAGATTCGCGCTGGGTACGCGCCGCAGTCAATAACAGCAATAAAGCATTGCTAGCACCTTCGGTAGAGAGGCTTAGCGCCTGCACATTGAGCAGGCGCTGCATGTCGTTACGGGCGAATTTATCGCTCAGATCAGCCATTTTGCGTATCTGCGCCACGCTGATGCTGGCCACCACCACAAATATCCCCAGCAGCAAGGCATAGCTCAGCGCCAGCCGCACACCGATGCGGCGCAAACGAAAAAAAATACTCAGTCTATCGATGATGGTGGTCATAGCGGCATACTTGGTGAGGACACTGGAGTGGGCATAAAAAGCAGCTCCATTAGTTCTATTGAGCAAGAAACCCATGGTCGCGAAAAACCATGGCGGACCATTAAAAACACTTGCCCACTATACGCCAGCCCGTAGCGACAGTGGGTGAAAACTGTAGAAAATAGTAAGATTTAAGCCCGGACGTGGTTTTCAAACTAGGCGCTAGCCCAGCCCGCATATTCCATGCGGGTCTTGGGCCTGCCTGGGCTGTAAGCCGCATGGGATATGCGCCGTGGCGGGGTGTTCAGCGCACTAGGGCTCTCGAAGGTAATCGACCAAGGCTAGCGTTCTGGCATCCGGTGCGGGGGTCAAGAGACTCACCACCAGCATAGATATAAAGCCGCAAGGCACGCCGAACACGCCGGCCGAGATCGACGCTATATGCCACCACTGATTATTCGCGTTACCACCAAATAAGGGGTGGGTACTGAGCATATAGAACACACAGACAGCAAAACCAGTGATGATACCGACTATCGCACCAGCTTGATTGGCACGCTTCCAAAAAATGCCCAAAACCAGTGCAGGAAAAAGTGTGGAAGCCGCTAAAGAAAACGCTGCACCAACAAGTGACAAAATATCGGCTGGCTTAAGCGAGGCGACGTACGCCGCCACCAAGGCCACCACCAATAATAATAATTTTGAGATGGTGACCCGCTTCTGGGTCGATGCGCTGGGGTCGACCATCTTGTAATAGATGTCGTGCGAGAGCGAGTTAGAAATCGTCAACAGCAAGCCGTCTGCGGTCGATAGGGCTGCTGCTAAGCCACCGGCCGCCACCAGGCCGGAAATCACATAGGGCAAACCGGCGATCTCGGGCGTGGCCAAGACCACGATGTCAGCGTCGAGTGCAATTTCGGCCAATTGCACGATGCCGTCATGATTAATGTCGACAATATTTACCAGTGGATTATTTCTATCTATGCTGGCCCAATAGGTCACCCACGAAGGCAACTTAGAAAAATCCATGCCCACTAGCGAAGTATAAATATCGTACTTCACCAGGATCGCCAATGCCGGGATACTGATATACAGCAGCATGATGAAAAACAGTGACCAAAACACCGAGTCACGGCTCTCGCTCACCGATGGTGTGGTGTAGTAGCGCACTAAAATATGCGGTAAGGCGGCGGTGCCCACCATCAGACAAAATACCAAGGCCATGAAATTATTTCGTTTGATATCGGATTCTGCCACCGTTTTTGCCGCATACGGCGTGTATTGCGATGCGACGGGCTCAGCGCGCGCCAGATTAGCATTTTTAGCCTCCAACCACACCGCTTGCGCTTCTTGCGGCGACTTAGGGTAATTGGCCAATGCCTTACTGGCGGCCTTGATCTGTATCAGCGTGGCATTGCCAGATTTCAGCTCATCTAAATGCTGACGCAACTCAAAGCGACCGGCTTCCCACGATGCTGGCAATTGATTAATTCTGACTTGATAAGCATCGGCGCGCTGTTTAAAGATGCGCCTGACTTCTTGCTCTTTTGGTTCCTGGGCAAAAATTTTCTCAAAAAATTCTAACTTCGGCACGATCTCGCCATACGCCACTTGCGGTACAGGCACTTGGGTATGCTTAATAGAAAGCCAGGTGACCGGAATCATGTAAGCGATGATGATGACGATATATTGCGCCACTTGGGTCCAGGTCACGGCGCGCATGCCGCCCAAAAAAGAGCAGACCAAAATACTGGCAAGCCCCAAAAATATGCCGACTGAAAAATCTACCCCAGTGAACCGTGAAGTGATCAAACCCACCCCGTAAATTTGCGCCACGACATAAGTGAAAGAAATAATCACAGTCGCAATCACGGCTAGCACCCGCACTATATTGCTGCCGTAAGGACCGGCAAAACGCGTCCCTAAAAAATCCGGAATACTGTATTGACCGAATTTGCGTATATACGGTGCGATCAGCAGCGCCACCAAACAGAAACCACCAGTCCAGCCTATGATGTAAGCGAGGCCATCGAAGCCCTGTAAGTACAAGCCTCCCGCCAGGCTCAGGAAACTGGCGGCCGACATCCAATCAGCGGCGGTCGCCATGCCATTAAAGATCGCAGGCACGCGTCGCCCCGCCACATAATATTCTGAGATATCCGAAGTGCGGCTCATGACACCGATACCTGCATACAAAATGATGGTAACGAACATGAATAAATAACCTATCCAAGCCCGTGGCACACCCTCTTTTTCTAATACTGTCAGACTGATCAGAAAGGCGATAAACAGTAAGGTGTAGACCCCATAATAAGTCGTCAGCCGTTTGCTAAATGCGCGTTCGCTCATACTGACTCTGACTGCGTATGGGTGGCAGCAAGTTGTGCCAGCGTTTTTTGTCTAGCGCTAATCCGGTGCGATTGGTAAGAGAAGATCGCCAGTATCAGCACGTACATCAATGTCAGTCCCTGTGCCGCCATGTAAAAAGAAAATGACCAGCCAAAGAATCGAAGGCCATTTAATTCACGGGCAAAGAACAAGATGCCGAAACTCAAGAGCAACCAAGTGAGCAATAAGCCCATGGTCAAGTGCCGGGTTTGCCGCCAATACGTATTAGTGCTAGTACTAGGTTCTTTATTCACGTCTATATCCTACTTAATTGCTGTGCCCAATTAGGCTTTAAGTCACGTCATCACCCAGACTGGCATGCGGGTTTAATCGAAACGACACTCTAAAAATACATCCGGGAAACTGCGGATCTTGACTGTGAGGATTGCTGAGTATCTCTATCTGCGCCTCGTGTTGCTGCGCGATCTCACGCACTATCGACAGGCCTAAGCCGCTACCCTGAACATTGCTGCCTAGGATGCGGTAGAAGCGCTCAAACACATGTTCGCGTTCGCTCTCCGGTATGCCCGGGCCGTTGTCTTCCACTTCAAGTATCGCCAGTGCCTGATCATTATTGAGTGCAGTTCTGACGGTCACACTATGCCCTTGCGGCGTATAGCGGATCGCGTTATCGATCAAATTACTCAAGAGTTCACGCAGCATCAGCGCATTGCCAAATATATGGATCGCTTCATCCGCCTGCTCAAAGCCGAGATCAATCCGGCTAGAAAATGAGGCGGGGATCCAGTCTTGCACGGTAGTACGCGCCAGATCGGAAAGCGCGATCAACTCCAGCGCCTGGGTGGCGGGAGCGGCGTTTTCGGCGCGCGCCAGACTTAATAATTGATTGATCAGGCGAGTCGCGGCCTCTGAACTCTTGGACAATTGCAGCAAGGAGCGGTGAATTTCTTCCTGATCGGTTTGGCGTAGTGCCAATTCTGATTGCATGCGCATACCGGCCAGCGGCGTCTTCATCTGATGCGCGGCATCGGCGATAAAGCGCTTCTGTATCGCGATCGTCGATGAGAGCCGCGCCAGCATCTCATTTAATGAGCGCACCAAAGGGCTAATTTCTTCCGGCACCTGATGCGAATCGATAGGGCTGAGATCGTCTGGCTTGCGGTCGCGTATGCGTTGCTGCAATTCAGCCAGCGGCGACAGACCGCGGCTCAGGGCAAACCAGACCAGCGCCAGCGCCACTGGCAAAATAATAAACTGCGGCAAGATCACACCCTTGATGATCTCATTAGCCAGCACCGCGCGTTTTTCCAAAGTTTCTCCCACCTGTATCAAGGCCAGACGCGGCTCGAAATTGGTGGTCACAGGATTGCTGGGGCTAGCGCGATTGAGGTCGATATAGCTATACGCGACGCGTATCTCGATGCCATGCAGTTTATCGTTGCGAAACACAATATTGCCAGGGCTAGGCCTTTCCTCATCGACCGGCAGAGCCAGTTCACGGTCGCCGTCTATCAGTTCGCCCTGATAACCTTTGATTTGATAGTACACATGATCTAGATCGTCGGCTCTGAGAATATCGCGCGCAGGATGAGACAATTGCGCCACTACTTTGGCATCGACCTGGCGCACTTGTTGCGACAAAACCAGCACCCTATCCTCGAGTGCGCGGTCAAACGGTTGATTGGCGATCGCCTTGGCGACCAGATAAGTAATGGCGATACTCATAGGCCACAGCAGCAGCAGCGGCACCAGCATCCAATCTAAAATTTCGCCAAACAAGGAGCGCTGGATTTTTTCGGTCGGCTGCCCGTGTTCACTATCGAACGCATCACTGCTATCTGCGCCAGGCTCGCCAGCGCGCTCTGAGCTCAAACTTAACTCAGCAGCTGGCGCATCCAAGTGACTGCTGCTGGTCATGAAGATTCATTAGTGCCAGCTGGCGGCAAAGCAGTGGGAGTGCTGCTAGCCGCAGGCGTAAAGATCTTTTCCAAGCAATAACCTAGGCCACGAACAGTCGCGATACGCACACCATCGACTTCGATTTTTTTTCTTAAGCGGTGCACATAGACTTCGATCGCATTATTGCTGACCTCATCGCCCCACTCACACAGATGATCGACCAACTGCTCCTTGGAAACGAGTCGCCCGGTTCTTTGCAATAAGACCTCCAGCAAACCAAGTTCGCGTGCCGACAAATCGAGCATTTGCTCGTTGATGTAGGCGATACGACCAACCTGATCATAGGTTAGCGGGCCATGTGTGATCAGCGCCGGGCCACCACCGGCGCCACGCCGCGTCAAGGCACGCACGCGCGCTTCTAGTTCCGACAAGGCGAAAGGTTTGGCCATGTAATCGTCGGCCCCCAGATCCAGACCCTTAACGCGCTGCTCTACCGAATCGGCGGCCGTCAAGATTAAAACCGGCAAATGCGAATTACGCGCTCGCAAGCGGCGCAACACTTCTAGCCCACTTAATTTAGGCAAACCCAGATCGAGTATCAGTAAATCAAAATCTTGGGTGGACAGCGCGGTGTCGGCTTCCTGTCCATTGTTCACGCAATCGGTGGCATAACCAGATTGCCTCAGCGAACGGGTCAAACCATCTGCAAGTACGCTATCGTCTTCCGCGAGCAAAATACGCATGGGGGTAATCTTCCGGCCTAGCCATGTAAGGTTTTGAACTAAATCAAGATGCTTGCCCGGCTTAATCCTGGCTGTCAGAAGTGCACTAACAAGCAATAACAGACACCGAGCATTACTTCTAGTTTTCTAGTTTACTAGCAAATTGCAGGTTTCCTCATGCGCAAATGGCATAAGTGATAAATATTCATGACTGAGCGCACTATCCCGCGACTTTTGTCGCATTTTGAATAATTTCACCAGCACCTGCCCCAAGCCGCATATTCCATGCGCCCTACAGCCCGGCATGCCTGCACAGCCGCATGGAATATGCGCGCTGGGCCTGCTGCCAAAAAAATTGGGAAAATCGCACCATCTTCCGGTAAAGCGCTTGCATCTGCACTGCAGCCTCGTTAGGATAGCGTCTCTCAAATTTGCATCCAAGGTATACTGGCAACTGTCAGCACTGTCAGCACTGCCAGCGCACGCCACCATAGAAAACCATGACTATCATCATCAACGAAGAGCTACGCGCTTACATCGATCCCTTAACGCTCAACGAGTATCAGGCCTTGGAGCGCAGCATACAGACCGAAGGTTGCCGTGATGCACTGGTGCTGTGGGGCGAAGTCTTAATCGACGGACATAATCGGTATGCGATTTGCCAGAAACACGGGATAGAATTTAAGACCGTACAAAATACCCGCTTCACCAGCATAGAAGATGTGATGCTGTGGATGATAGATAATCACCTGGCGCGCCGCAGCGTCTCGGACTTTCAACGCGGCGTGCTGGCCTTGCGCAAAAAAGAAATCGTCGCAGCCCGCCTCAAGCAAAACGAAGAACCTGCTTCGGCTGAGAGTCCGGCTGTCGAAGTCGCGCCTAAACAGACGCGCGAAGAAGTGGCAAAAATTGCCGGCATCAGTAGTAATGCCATCAACCAGATAGAAAAAATTCAGCGCGCCGCAACCCCAGAATTAGTCGCAGCGGTGCGCTCCGGCACCATCTCCATCAATGCCGCAGCTACAGTGGCTTCACTGCCTAGCGAGCAACAAGTGGCGGCCGTGGCTGGCGGTAGAAAAGAATTACAACAAGCGGCCAAGCAAGTACGTGAAATGCGCGCCGCCAATCAAAGCAGCAAACCACGTGAAGAGAAACCAGCAGCGCCACTCAGTGCAGCGGATGAAAAAATGGCATCTCTGGTCGCTGAAAATAACTCACTCAAAGCCCAGGTAGCAGAATTAACCCTGGCACTCAAAGCCGCACGCGAAGCGGCGTAAATTAGGGCTTAAATTAAAGTGAGTGAGGCAAATTACGCTGAACTCTTTAGGACTTACGCAAAATCGCTCCAGCTAGCTGCGCTGCCGAAGACAGTAACCTAGTACGGCAAGGCCAGTGCAACAACGCTGGACTGATTTTGCGTAAGTCCTACTCTTGAAAAATTAGTTTTCGCCCATAATTGGGTGCGAGATTTTCATGATTTACCCAGTTTGTTTCATGTAGTTGGCAAAATTAGTAAAAATTAAAGATGTTCCACACTCACACTAACCTCAAACATAGATAGGAAACTTCCCATGGTAATTAGCGTCAACGGCACTGAAATCAGCGAAGCCAATATCGCCACAGAAATCGCCCATGCAGTCGCCGCCGGCCAGCCTGAAGGCGATGAGCTGCGCGATGGCGCCATCCAGGAACTTATTTTGCGCAAGCTCATGCTCGATGAAGCAGCACGCTTGGGCATCAGTACTGCCAGCGATGAAGAAACCGTTGGCACCCTGCTCGATCAAGAGGTTGATTTTGAAGATGCAGACGAAGCCACCTGCCGCGCCTTCTACGATCAAAACCCTGCCAATTTTCAGCAAGGCGAAATGGCAGCAGCTAGCCACATCTTGTTTTCCATCAATGACGATGCCAGCGCTGGCTTAGTCAAGGCAAAAGCCGAAGGTGTGTTGGAGCAAGTACAGGCAAATCCTAGTCACTTCGCTAGTCTGGCGCGTGAGCATTCCACTTGCCCATCGGGTAAAGAAGGCGGCGCCTTAGGTAAGTTTGGCCGTGGCCAGATGGTTCCTGAATTCGAGACTGCAGTGTTTAGCACCGCCCCAGGCGCGATCGCTCCCGGTTTGATAGAAACGCAATTTGGTTATCACATCATTCAAGTCACAGAACGTGAAGGCGGCGAAGCGGTCAGCTACGACGACGTAAAAGAAAGATTGCAAGAGTTCTTGACTGATATGGCCGGCCGCAAAGCCACTCACGCTTATCTGGCAAAATTATTGGCAGCAGCCAAAGTAGAAGGCTATCAATTCCCGGCTTTTTAAGTAGCAAAAATACCCTTAAAAAAGGGGCAGGAAGATGATTCTTCCTGCCCCTTTTTTTATTTTGCAGCCGGAGCGCGATTCCAATCTTCTTTGGCCACTAGCTTTTCTTGTGCTGGATCCCCCAGATAATGCGGTGACATAATCTGTACCCCATATTCATTGAAAACATCCTGAATATTTGCATGCAGCAAATTCATCACCTCAGCCCTAGGACGTGGCTCACTAGGGACCGCCTGGCAGATCAGCAAGTACTCAGGGTAAAAATCCGACAAGGCAGTCTGAAACACTTTGGGCGCAGGCTCAGTTAATACGCCAGGCGTACGCAAAGCCGCTTGTATCAACATCGCATGCACCTGTCGCCAGGGAGTGTCGTAGCCTATCGTTACCTTGGTATCGACCACAAAACCAAGCCCCTGCACCACTCTAGAATAATTTTTAGTCACATTGCCCAACACCAGAGAATTCGGCATGGTCAACTCCACCCCCATACCGTTGCGAATTCTAGTCGTGAACATGCCCATTTCGGTGATCGTGCCTTCATGCTCCAGTACATGGATGAATTCGCCTTTACGATAAACCCGCGAATAAGTCAAAATCAAGCCACTGGCCGCCTGCCCTATCAAACTAGAAGCCCCCAAAGAAATCATCAAGCCAACCAGAACGGAGACCCCTTTGAAAGCCTCAGTGCCGGCACCGGGTAAATACGGGTAAGCCATAGCCAGTGCAAACAGCCAAACCGCAGTGCTGGTGATACGGCGCGTTGGTCTTACCAGATCGGCATCCAACCACGACACCCGCAGAGCGCCATTTTGTATGCTATCAAAAATACCGCTCAGTCCTTGATTGACCAGTTTAGCCAAAAAGAAAATGACTAGCGCAGTAAATACATCCGGTATCGCTTTGAGTATTGCGGAACCTATATTCGCAACCAAATTAAATAAGAAGCTGTTTAAATGCTCGCCCCAAGGACGAGTAAACGGAAACTGCGACATCACTAAACTAAGCCATTGGTAAGTCAGTAAAAATACGATGACCCATAGCAAGAGTTGAAACAAGCGATGCAAGATCCACAAGGTGCGCTCGCGGTTAATCAATTTTGCATGCACCAGATCCAAACCATCCAATTTGGCACTGGCGAACGACAAGATGCGTGCTTCTATCAGGCGTCGCAGGCGCTGTACGCCCCAGACCAGGACTATGAAAACAATACTGGCGACTAAAACGTAGCCAGCAGCACGCAGCATATTCTCGACACTGCGACTCTCCTGAGTTTCCAGCACGACCGCACTGAGTTTAGTGACTACGTCTTTAGCCACCCCTTCCAGCGTCTCCTGTTGAAATTGATCGACGTCATCGGGTGCAATATAAAAACTGCCAGCCCCATCAATTTGTATCAGCATGCCTGGAGGCATAGACAAGGCAGTCACCTTGTGACGCCCATTGGGGCTAATTTGTTGCTCTATGCGTTTTTGAGCACGTGTAACTCTATCGACTGGCTCTATTCCCAACACGGAAGCCCGAAAGACAATGATGTCACGATTGAAAATACTAAGACTGGCTTCCTTCACTTTTTGCTGAGTATTTTGCGCATTAGCCAGCTCTTTATCGGCAGCCAAACTTGGTAAGGCAATGCACAGCAAACACAGAAAGAAAGCAAATCTAAGCAAAATCATTTTCAGTCGTCCTTCTTAGTAGTGAGTAATTGAGAGCTTGAAATGTAGAGCCGCATAAATCACGAGCCCCAAACAAATTTACATTATTTCTAGCTATCTTATCAGCTATTTTCTTGCAAATTTCGAAAATAACAGCAAGAGCAGACTATAAAAACCGGCACAAAAAACCGCATATCGTAAACACTCTTATAATTGCTCCACCTTACACAGAAAGAAAATCATGAATCAAGCCATGTACTCCAGCTCTATCCCAGTATTTAAGCAAATGCTCAATAGCCTGCAAGTCATTTTAAGCAAAGCCGAAGACCATGCAGCAGCGAAAAATATCGATGCAAATGTTTTTTTGCAAGCCCGTCTTAGCCCTGATATGTTTTCACTGACGCGTCAAGTGCAGATTGCAGCTGACTTTGCCAAAGGCGTCGCTGGACGTTTAGCAGGCGCAGAACTGCCAGAATTTGCCGATGATGAAATTAGCTTCGCCGACTTACGTGGACGTATCGCCAAGACTTTGGCCTTTATCGACAACTTAAGCCCAGCCCAATTTGAAGGCGCTGAATCACGCGAAATTACGCTACGCCCAGGTACTCCAAAGGAAAAAACCTTGATCGGCTCGGCCTACCTCTTAAGCTATGGTTTGCCACAATTTTTCTTTCATGTCAGCACCGCTTACGGCATCCTTAGACATCATGGGGTAGAACTGGGCAAACGTGATTACATGGGGCAGTATTAATCATTAAGTAATTAGCTAAGCAATTAACTTAATATCTCAATACAAAAAACCTTACCGAATAGCTAAATTATTTAGTTCGTTTTTTTGTATTGAAGCTTTAAAAATCAAGCAAGGGCTTAAGTTTTCATAAAAACAACATTATTGCCACTTATAACAACAGTTTTAGTGATAGTCTTGCTTTTAAAACTAAATAAATACACACTTGCATTACTCGCTTTTCAGTTTCCATCGGAAAAGTAAGGATCCATTGTCTTGCTATTTAACCCTATTTGAGCTCCACCATGTTTTCGCGCCTCCTGAAGAAAAATAAGCCCAGCATTCCCAACTACGAAGAGAAGCGATTCTTTCGTCATGAAGACGAAATTTTCTATGGCCGCTTACGGAGAGCTTTGCCGAATTGCTATATTTTTCCAAAAGTTGAGCTATCCGCGTTAATGGAACCGGTTAGCATGAGCGAAAAACAAAGATTAGCTGAGTTGGAGCAACTTAAAGGCCGCAAGGTTGACTACGCGATTTTTGATGCCAGCCTAGGTTTGCTGTGCGTGATTGAACTGAGCGCGCAAGCCGAGTCTGAGGACAGCCAAGTCTCGAACAGCGAATATTTAAAAAGCGCAGGTATTAAGAGCATACGCTGGAATCAAAATCCTCTGCCTTCTTCGGATCAGATTTTGCGAACACTCGCACCATTTTCCTCTCTGGCTTCACCTAAGCCAGATATCGCCGCCAGCACCGTTATCAAAACCTCTTATGTAGAAGCACCCAAGACCTTAGATACGGTACAGGTAATGTATCAGTCGGATCCCGAGCCAAGTAACATCATGGGTTTGACGGTCGCGGCAATAGAGAGGCTGGCACCGAACGGGCATCTTAAAACACGCTATCCCCATGTCTGGCAGCGTATTTGCCTGTTTAGTACCGAGCCTAAGCATCTTAAAAAATATCTAGCCTCGCTCTTCTTGCAAGATAGAGGCGTCGAGCGCGCCGGATTTCCTGCCGAAGTGATCAAGGAAATCACCGATATTCAGGGTGAGAACGAAAGATTTTTGCAAGTATCGATGCCACGCGGCACGACTTGGGACACTACATTTATTAACCGTTAGGGCCGCAAAAGCGCCTCTGCAGGCGCTTGTTTTTTGCAAACGAGCCTAATCGCCAAATCAGCATGTTCAAGTCCAGACTGAAGTCGTTTCCCGTACTACAGACGGATAGCTACCAACTCCGAAAAATTAAGCGTAGCGATATTGATAGTGTTTTCAAGGGACTATCGAATCCGCGCGTGAGCAACTGGTATGGCGTCACTTATGCCAGTAAAAAAGCCACACAAAGCCAAATGAAATGGTATCGCCGCATACTCAAAGAACAAACCGGTATCTGGTGGGCGATTTGCTCAATAGAAAATCCTACACAGCTTCTAGGAACTTGCGGCTTTTATCACTACGATAAAGACAATCGAAATGCCGACATGGGGTATTGGCTACACGAAGAATTTTGGGGGCAAGGGATCATGTCTGCATGCCTGCCTGTCATGTTAGCTTATGCGTTTTCACGAATGCATGTACACCGTGTGGAGGCCGAAGTCGAACCGGAAAATTTTGCCAGCATCGCTTTGTTAGGCAAACTAGGATTCCAGTTTGAGGGTAGACGCAGGCAATGTGAATGGAAAAACGATCATTACCTTGACCTGGAATACCATGCGCTACTCAAGCTAGAATTTAAATAAATTAGGACTTACGCAAAATTGTTCCAGCTAGGCGAGTACAACGACGCTGGGGCGGTTTTGCGTAAGTCCTATCAATTAAAGATCCGGCTGCATCAAATGTCCAAGCTTGCTGACCTTAGTGCTTAGGTAGCGCTCATTGTATTGATTGCGCTCTATGATTAAAGGGATATGTTCTTCTACCCGTATCTGCATCCCTAGCATCGCCGAAATCTTGCGCGGATTGTTGGTCATCAATCGCAAAGAGCTGATTCCCAGATGCTTTAACATCGGCTCTACCAGGCTATAACTACGTAAATCCGCGGCAAAACCCAGTTGTTGATTCGCTTCTACCGTATCAGCTCCCTGATCTTGCAAACGGTAGGCATGCACCTTGTTTAACAGACCTATGCCACGTCCTTCTTGCCTGAGGTAGAGCAAGACACCACGACCTTCTTTGGCAATTTTTTGCATAGCCATCTCTAGCTGAGGTCCACAATCACAGCGTTGACTAAATAAAGCATCGCCAGTCAGACATTCTGAGTGCAGACGCGCCAACACCGGCGTGCCATCTGCAACATCACCCAGAGTGAGCGCAATATGCTCTTTACCGGTAGCCGTTTCTACAAAAGCATGCATCTGAAAAGTCGCCCAGGTCGTTGGCAATTGACAGGACGTGACATATTCCAGTGCTTGATCTTCGGTAGTTACTGGCAGGTCCTTACTAGGCATAACAATTCTCACGGATTCTTTTTCGAGGTTAAGGCTGGTAATTTGAAACAGTGGGCGCAGCAGCGCACTCGCTTATTTCAATCACAGCGACAGTATAAACGAAAGCGCTAGCCTAATAGAACGCTGCGAACGATCGTCCTATTTTTTCTTTCGCTTGTTCTTTCTATCTCTCTTATTTATGGGCAAATCTTAAAAACGCAAGTCTAGTAAAAAAGGCACGAGGGGCAGCGCTCTTGCGCCCGCTCGTGCCTTGCTGTAGAACTGAACTAAAAAAACGATTGTAGAAAATTATACTAACGCTTTAATTGTGAAATATCCCTTACCGCACCACGATCGGCCGAGGTAGCCAGCGCGGCATAGGCTTGCAGAGCTTGCGAGACATAGCGTTCACGGCTGACTGGCTTCCACGCCAGATCACCTTTGGCATCCATCGCGAGGCGACGGGCGGCCAGATCAACATCGCTGATTTTAAGGTGCATGCTACGTCCGGGAATATCGATTTCTATGATATCGCCCTCTTCCACCAAGCCGATTGCCCCGCCCTCAGCCGCTTCTGGTGAGGCGTGACCGATTACCAGCCCGGAGGAGCCACCAGAGAAGCGGCCGTCGGTGAATAAGGCGCAAGCCTTGCCCAAGCCTTTGGATTTGATGTAGGAAGTCGGATACAACATCTCTTGCATACCAGGACCACCTTTAGGGCCCTCATAACGGATGATGACGACATCGCCTTCATGTACGGTGTCACCCAGGATAGCCTCGACCGCGTCATCCTGACTCTCAAACACGCGTGCCTTGCCGGTAAATTTCAGGATACTTTCATCCACACCCGCCGTTTTCACGATACAGCCGTTCTCCGCCAGATTACCGTAGAGCACCGCCAGACCGCCGTCTTGCGAATAGGCGTGCGCCTTATCGCGGATACAGCCTTCAGACCTATCCATATCGAGACTATCAAAACGCTGCTCTTGTGAGAATGCGGTTTGAGTAGGCACACCACCAGGTGCCGCGCTAAATAACTTACGCACGGCCGCGCTGTCGCTGACCATAATATCGTTCTGAGCGATTGCCTCTGCCATCGTCGCGCTATGCACGGTAGGCAGCGAGGTGTCGAGCAAACCGCCGCGCGCTAACTCGCCAAGGATAGCGATAATGCCGCCAGCTCTATGTACGTCTTCGATATGGTATTTATCCGTCATAGGAGCGACCTTGCACAGGCATGGCACCTTGCGCGAGATGCGGTCTATATCGGCCATCTTGAAATCGACACCGGCTTCATGCGCCGCCGCCAGCATGTGCAATACGGTATTGGTAGAGCCGCCCATCGCCACATCCAATGCCATGGCATTCTCAAAAGCGGCCTTAGTGGCGATAGAGCGTGGCAAAACCGTGTAATCATCCTGCTCATAATGGCGCTTCGCCAAATCAACGATCACGCGACCGGCGCGTAAAAATAATTGTTTACGGTCAGCATGCGTGGCCAGAATGGTACCGTTACCGGGCAAAGACAGACCCAGAGCTTCGGTCAGGCAATTCATCGAATTGGCCGTAAACATCCCTGAGCAAGAACCGCAAGTCGGGCACGCAGAGCGCTCGATACGGCCGATTTCCTCATCCGAGACGCTGCTGTCGCCAGCCTTGATCATGGCATCGACCAGATCAATCTTCATGATTTTTTGTACGCCAGTTTGCTTAGGATGCAGGGTTTCTAAGACCTTGCCAGCTTCCATCGGGCCGCCGGACACGAACACCACTGGGATGTTTAGACGCATCGCGGCCATCAACATACCTGGGGTAATTTTGTCGCAATTCGAGATGCACACCATGGCATCAGCGCAATGGGCATTGACCATGTACTCCACCGAATCGGCAATCAATTCGCGCGAAGGCAAGGAGTACAACATGCCGCCGTGACCCATAGCGATACCGTCATCCACGGCTATGGTATTAAATTCTTTAGCGACACCACCGGCCGCTTCGATTTCACGCGCCACCAATTGCCCCAAATCTTTTAGATGCACGTGTCCTGGCACAAATTGGGTAAATGAATTGACCACGGCGACGATAGGCTTATCGAAATCGCCGTCCTTCATACCGGTGGCACGCCATAGCGCGCGCGCGCCCGCCATATTGCGGCCGTGAGTGGTGGTACGTGAACGATATACGGGCATGCTGATTCTCCAAAAGATAGACTTAGTCGTGATGAGTACAGCTTGCCTTGCCTAGGCCCATATGTCAAATAGCAAATATCAAACAAATTAAGATGTTTTACATATAAATAGATCAAAAAAAAAGCGGAGCATGTTGGCTCCGCTTTCGTCCCATCATGCCGACTCTGTGCAGAGCCGGCTTAAGGCGATCTAATATTTACTCTTGATGATACTTAGTGACGCGCTCAACTTCGTTTTTTGAACCTAGGAACACCGGTACGCGCTGATGCAACTTAGTCGGTACGATATCGAGCATACGCTGCTTACCATCTGTGGAAGCACCGCCGGCCTGCTCGACGATCATGGACATGGGGTTGGCTTCATACATCAAACGCAATTTACCTGGTTTATCGAGATCACGCGCATCGGCCGGGTACATGAAAACCCCGCCGCGGTTCAGGATGCGATGCACATCCGCCACCATAGAGGCGATCCAACGCATATTATAATCCTTGCCCAGAGGGCCGGTCTTACCCGCCATCATTTCATTAACATAACGGGTGACTGGAGGAAACCAATGACGCGTATTCGAGGCGTTAATGGCAAATTCCTGCGTGTCTTCCGGGATCTGCATATTGCGCTGAGTCAGCACCCATGATCCCATCTCTCTATCAAGCGTAAAGCAGTTCACACCATGTCCAGTTGTCAAGACCAGCATGGTTTGGGGGCCATACACGGCATAACCTGCGGCCACCTGCTTGCTACCGGCTTGCATAAAGTCTTGCTCAGTCGGCGTGCCCATGCCTTCCGGCGCTTTGAGGACAGAAAAAATAGTCCCGATAGAGACATTTACATCGATATTGCTAGAGCCATCGAGTGGATCAAACAAGAGCATGTACTCGCCCATAGGATAACGATTTGGGATCGGATGTATGCTTTCCATCTCTTCCGATGCCATCGCAGCTAAATGGCCACCCCACTCATTGGCTTCGAGCAAAATTTCATTGGAAAGTATATCCAATTTCTTTTGTACTTCGCCCTGTACATTTTCAGTATCGGCAGTACCCAAGACTTCGCCCAAAGCACCCTTGCCGACCGCATGGCTAATGGTTTTGCAGGCTCGTGCAACGACCTCAATCAAGAGTCGCAACTCGGCCGGTATCGTATTGTTTAGACGTTGTTCTTCGACCAGATGTTGCGTCAGACTTACTCGTTTCATGTTTTTCCTTTGAATTTCTATTATTGAATCAGGATGCCAATGCTTTGCTAACGACTTCCAGTACGTCTTTCGAGAGTTTTTTAGTCTCTGCCACTTTTTGCAATGCCGCTTTCATATGCGCTTGCAGATTTTGTGGATATTTTTTCCATCTATCCAGACTACGCGCCAAGCGGGCCGCAACTTGCGGATTGAGTTTATTCAAAGCGATCACCAATTCTGCCCATAAGGCGTAACCACTGCCATCGGCCGCGTGGAAGCGGGCTGGATTGGCATTGCAGAAATTAAAGATCAGGCTACGCGCACGATTCGGATTGCTTAACGTGAAGGCTGAATGCTTCATTAATTCTCTGACCTTAGCGACATCGCAAGTGTAAGCGCTGGCCTGCAGCATAAACCACTTGTCGATTACCAGAGCTTCGTTCTTGAAGTCTTTATAGAATTTTTGCAGAGACTGCGCGGCGGCTTTGGTATTTTTGGCGGAGCCTGAAAAATTACTCAAGCCGCTCAATGCTGCCAGTCTATCTGTCATATTCTGTGCTTCATCAAACTGAGTCTTGGCCAGCATAAAGGTCGCATCATCGGGCCACGCCAGTAAATACGCAAGGGCGACATTCTTCAAACCACGTTTTGCCGCAGAAACCGCATCCGGGCTATATTTACCCGGTGTCAGATTATTCTCATAAGCACTCAATAAATCCGATTTCAGATGTTGCGCTAAGCTTGCGCGCACAAACTGGCGTGCCGTGTGTATGCTCTGCGGATCAACCACGGCGAATTCTTCCGCGATCATTGCTTCAGAAGGCAAGGTCAGCACCACTTCGCGGAAAGAAGGATCTAAAGTGGTATCGTTTAAGGTGGCGCGTAAGGCCTCAATGAACATCGCATCGAGTTCCAGCTCCTCGCCTTTTTGCACGGCATTAGTTAGCTTCACCAAACGGCGCGTTGCCAAGCGCTGACCAGCCTCCCAGCGATTGAAGGGGTCGCTGTCATTCGCTAACAAATGCCCTAATTCTTCGTCGGTATAAGCGTACTCAAGCACCACCGGCGCCGAGAAATTGCGCAAGATCGAAGGTGTAGGTTTTTGCGTGATGCCAGTAAAGCGGAAAGTCTGGCTCTCTGCGGTCAGCTCTAGTACCAGCGTGTTGTTACTAGTCGTGGTTTGCCCCTCTAATTGCAGCTTGAGGTCTTTACCATCCGCACCTAACAAGCCGATCGCAACCGGGATATGGAAAGGCAGTTTCTTGCTTTGTCCTGGCGTGTCGGGGCAAGTCTGACTCAAAGTTATTTGGTAGATCTTGGCATCAGCGTCATAACTGGTTTCTGCCTTGACGCGTGGGGTACCGGCCTGGCTATACCAACGCTCAAACTGTGCCAGATCGTGGCCGCTGGAGTCTGCCATGGCAGCACGGAAATCATCGCAGGCGACGGCCTGACCATCGTGGCGCTTAAAGTACAGATCCATGCCTTTGCGGAAGCCATCATGACCGAGCAAGGTGTAATACATGCGCACCACTTCCGCGCCTTTTTCGTAAATTGTGACCGTATAAAAATTATTGATTTCTACGAAGGAATCGGGGCGTACTGGGTGTGCCATAGGGCCGGCATCTTCCGAAAACTGAACCTGACGCAGCACACGCACATCTTCGATACGCTTGACCGCCCTGCCCGTTTCTGTACCGACCAGATCAGCGGAAAATTCCTGATCGCGAAATACCGTCAAACCTTCTTTCAGCGACAACTGAAACCAGTCGCGGCAAGTGACACGGTTACCGGTCCAGTTATGGAAGTATTCATGACCGACTACCGATTCTATGCCAGCGTAATCGACGTCGGTAGCAATACTAGGATTGGCCAGGACATACTTGGTATTGAAAATATTCAAACCCTTATTTTCCATGGCACCCATATTAAAGTCGCTGGTAGCCACGATCATGAAACGATCTAAGTCAAGTTCAAGGCCAAAGCGCTCTTCGTCCCAACGTATGCTGTTTTTCAGAGAATCCATGGCATGCTGGGTCTTATCCAGATTGCCGGCCTCTACCCACACCTGCAGCAAGACCTTACGGCCAGATTTCAGCTTATATTTTTCTTCCTGACAGACCAATTTACCGGCCACCAAGGCGAACAAATACGAAGGCTTTTTAAATGGATCTTCCCAGGTAGCATAGTGGCGGCCATCACCCAGATCACCTTCGGCGATCAAATTGCCGTTGGATAATAAGACCGGGTATTTCTTCTTATCACCACGCAACATGATGGTGAAAGTTCCCATCACATCTGGGCGATCAGGGTAATACGTAATCTTGCGGAAGCCTTCGGCCTCACATTGGGTAAAGAAATTCCCATTCGAGACGTACAGGCCGGACATCGAAGTATTTTTACCTGCCGCAATCACCGTCTCAATTTCCAGCGTCACCACATCGGGCGCGTTGAGGATAGTCAGCTTGCCATCGGCAATGCTGTAGGCGCTTTTTTTCAGATTCACGCCATTCATGCGCAACTGTAAGAGCTTGATCGTTTCACCAAATAAAACCAGATTTTTCTCGCTGCTATCATGATTACGACGCATGGTCATACGAGTGGCAACGTGGGTAGCAATCGGATCAAGATCAAATCCCATTTCTACGGTATCAACCCAAAAACCTGGGGCAATATAGTCTTTGCGGAAAATAGTAAGGGGTTGGCTGGCGATGTCTGTGCGCATAGAATTAGTCTCGTAAATGTCAGATGAGAGTCAAAGTTTTACTCAAGTTTCAACAAAGCTTTGCTTAGCCGACTATTTTACCAAGCCCAGCGTGGCTACATGACAGGAATATCGCATAAGCAAAGAATATTTGGTATTTATACCAATTCCTGAACTCTTAGGAAAAATAAGCGAGGACTTACTGATTTTAGCGATGAAGGCTGATAAACCAAAACCTAAGTGGTCTTAGCGCAACGCGTAAAACAGCTACGTATCCAAAGCAACAAGGCCAAGACGCAGTACCCATGCGGGCTGCAGGCAACATGCCGCCCGCAGGCGCATGTTTATTGCGCGCTGGCGGCATGGCGTTTTTTTTCTGCTAAGGAGCTATTCGCTAGGGTCTTTTAAGGCGTCGATCAAGGCCCTATCGACCACCGAGTCAGAGACTATCTGAGTCACGCTTCCAGAACGGAACTTCGCGATCAATTCTTCCCCCGAAATAGAAAATGCATCATGTCCCTGGCGATTGGTGAAAATATAGCGGGTGCGTTTAGGGCTGACCCATGCCAGTTTATAGCGCGCCTGTGCATCATTCGCTTGGACGAAGTTGAGCCAGACACCGCGATTAAGTACCTCTACCTGTTGCGACCATTCGTCGGGATGCTTATCGATCTGATTTTGCACATGCCGGTTAAGTCTGCGTTCGCTGGCGCGCTGCGCGATATTCACCGCGATCTCGACTTGCCGTCTAGGTGACAACTCCAAAGGCGCACGGGCAATTGCGGCATGCCGTTCGGCTAATTTAGAGAAAAAGAACACTCGATCTGGCTCATCCCATTTAATCGCATTGAGCCAGGCGTTGAGCAAAGACAGCATAGAAGGCAGCTTACTGACCAACTCTTTACGCTCTTCCGCACTGTTTTTGGATTTCAGGCTCCAGATCAAATCATCCATGGTCTTGAGAGCATTCTCAAGCGCATGCGGCTTTTTATCCTTAACGCTATGCGCAATGGTCAAGATGCGTATCCATTGCTCTAGCAAAAAAGTTTCCAAAAATCCTGCAACTTCACCGGTCTCAACCCGAATTGCGACATCATGTTCTGCGAACTCTCTGGCCAGCCGCATTTTTTCTTGCTTCAGAGCGGTCTCTACCGGGAGCGTGATGGCTTCTTCGGTTTTGTCTTCTTCTTCCTGCAAGAAGGCTTCGAGGTCAGCCACCACGTCCGAGAACAAATCAATTTGCTCATCGAACTCGGTTTGCACGCGCTCGACCACCCCTTCAATCATGTGGTACAAAGGATCTTCACTGGTCGCATCCGCATCGAGTAAAGCACCCGATTTGGCCAGGGTATCGATCAAGACCCGTGCCGGATGGGTTTCTTTAAAAAAGAAATCCTTATCCAACAAGGCCACTTTCAAGGTTGGGATCTGTAATTGCCCGATCAGCCCCTTAATATCCTCAGGGATAGTCGGATCATTGAAGACAAAATCAAAAATCCTAGCCAGTAGCTCTATCGTACTTTGATCAACATCGGTCAGGCTATCGGCCGGCGCCTGCCTAGACAATTGACGCAAAGGTGACTCACCTCGAACGCCGGGCTGGACACTGGCATCATGATCCATGCCTTGCTCACTGAGCGGGCCGGTCTTTTGTATGCTGGTCAGGTAATTAAAAAACTGCCGGTCTATGGTCACTGTGTCGGCGTTTGCCTGGGCCGCATTGCCCCCACCATGGCCCACGCCATTGCCAGCCCCCGAAAAACCACCGCCAGTTCCGCTCCACGCCAGAGATCCCGCTGTTCTTTTTCCTGAGCCAGAAATGGGCTGCCCAGAAAAGATGCTTCGCAATTTATTATGCAAATAGGGATCTCTATCGTCTATCTCGTCCTGACTATTCGCATCAGAGTTTTTGCCTTTACTGCGATACACATCGCTAATGTCGGGCATGATGCCACGCGCAATCAGGCCCTCATTGATCTCATTAAGTATAGGTTTTAATTGTAAAAAAATATTAGGTTGCAGTAGCCGCAATACCAAATGATGCGATTCTGGCGTTGCATCAAATTCTTTCCAGGCCTGGTACACGGCATGTACGAAAACATCAGGGCGAAATGGATTCTGCGAAATATTGATAGGCGTGCGCCTGAGCACATTGCCGATACGGATATTGAGTGCGACCAAAATATCGGCGTTATTGACTTCCAGGGCTTGGCTTAAATTTCGGATTAAGAGCTTACTCTCCATCTCATCAAATGACACCAGCGAGAAATCTTCTGCGTCCTTTTTCACCGGTTTTTTCTTGGCATTGATGGTACTGACTTCTTTAGTCAGCGCCGCATTGATTTGCCCGACCACCAGACGATAAAACGCCGTATTGTTTCGCTTTAACAGTTGAAAAGCCTGAAAACTGGCGCTCGCCTCTTCTGGTCGTATGGTTTGATCAGATAATTTAAACAGTGCATCGGTCAGACGCGCCGAAAACGCCTCTAATTGAGACGAGACCAAATGCGTTGCGATAGGCACCAGGGCCTGCAAGATCAATAAGCGACTGGAGTTGGAAGCTTCGCCTTTTTTTACCGAGCTCGATAGCGGTATGTTATCCATGATTCACCCAAGGGATGGAAGTAAAAGGCCTAGATCAATTTGAATAATACGCTTCTGTAGCGAAGGTAATCACAACAATCAGCATCACCGCAAAAAACAGCACTGCCAACAAACGACCAAATTTAGGGCTAGCGTCTGGCTCTGGCACTCCTTGTTGTGCATCCGCCGATGCTGAAACTGAGGTTGAGGCTGAATTACTCTCTTTTGATCCTGATGTCTGATTCATTTTATATCTGCTGTCTAGGCATTTCAATCGGTGGATGTTAACAGAGCCGAGCACGCTACTGGAAAAAACTGTTGATTTACAGAACGAAACTGCGGCAGGCTGTTGTTTTTCGTACATTAAGATCTAAGCAGTACAGTCACTGAGCGCGTTGGCGGCTATTTTTTACTCAATAAATACATGCCAGCCATAACTAAGACCGTGCCCGCCAATTGCCAAGTTGTGACCGCCTCGCCTAAGAAAATCGCACCTAAAAATAGGGTCGATACTGGCCCTACCATACCCGCTTGTGAGGCGGTTGCAGCACCAATTCTTTGCACTGCAAACATGGTGAGAAATACTGGCAACACGGTACAAAAAATCGCATTAATCAGCGACAACCAATATACCGGTGCTGGCTGTATCAACATACTGGCCGGCCGCAAAGCAAAAAATTGCGTGATACAGGCCACGCTAGAGACGCACATGGCATACGACACCAGTCGTAAAGAGCCTAGCCGCATCACCAATTGCCCCGACTGTATCAAATACAGGGAATACGAAAGCGCAGCGCCCAACACCAAGGCCGAGCCGAACAAAACTTGCTCCCCGCCGAACTTCAAATCATGGACAAATACCAGCACGATACCCATGTACGAAAGGCTCAACGCAGCCCATTCTATGCCGCGCACTTTACGCTTCAAAAACACCGCAGAAATCAACAGCACAAAGCTTGGGGTCAAGAACAATATCAGTCTTTCCAGTCCGGCAGTAATATATTGCAAGCCCATAAAATCGAGAAAACTGGATAAATAGTAGCCGACCAAGCCCAAAGCCACCAGACGCCAGCGATCAGGATTCGATAAACGCGGCCCTTGCCGTGCCTGCCATAAGGCAATCAACGCAAAAATCGGTAAAGAAAATAGCATACGAAACGCGATTAGGGTCACCGCATCCACCGGATAACGATAAATCAGCTTGGCGACGATGGCCTTGGTGGAAAACAGGACTGCGCCAGAAATCGCGATTGCCAGACCGATCAGATATTGCCGCCGGTCATGCGAGGGGGAAAGGGGTGAACTCATAGCCTACATTGTAAAGCGTAACGCTTGAGCGTGGTCTAGTATGATGGATTCAAATCAACGCTGGGCTAACGCGCATATTCCATGCGGCTTTCAGGCCAGCATGCCCGCAAAGCCGCATGGAATATGCGCGCTGGGCATGGTCGTTTTAAATCGGCCTAATCACTCACGCTGCACTTCCGCCTGAGTTAACGTGATAGCGCCCTCCTAGCGTTTTTTTTAAATCGAACCTTACACACCGCGTAAAATTTCTCGCCCTAGCTGCGAGCCCATGCTGCGCACAGCCAATTTGAGCATGGTTTCTGCAACATTATCTTTGCGCAGCACACCATCATTGCCACCGAACAGATTGTCAAACATAGAATTAAATACGTCACCGCTATCGGAACACAGCCTGCGCCATCACTTGTAAGCTCAAGCTTTGACTGCGCAGTTGATGCACGCATGTCGATTTGCTCAATCGGACAGCAGATTTAGCTCATTAGTTTAATTTTTCGCAACAGATTTTTCTATGTGCAGTGGTCTAGACATGACTTTAAAAGTTCTATTATGGAATTCGAATAAAATCAATATGTTAGAATAGCGCCCTTCATTATAAAACCAAAGCGAAGAAAACCAATAGGCGCAAGGCGCGACCTGCATTCTTAGTAGCGGTGAACTATTGCAAATCCAGAGAGAGCGACCATGGCCGGACATAGTAAATGGGCAAATATTAAACATAAAAAAGCAGCAACAGACGCCAAACGTGGCAAAGTCTGGACCCGCTTGATTAAAGAAATTACCGTCGCCGCGCGCATGGGTGGCGACGATGTCAACACCAATCCACGCTTACGCCTGTCGGTGGACAAGGCCGCAGATGCGAACATGCCGAAAGAAAACGTCACACGTGCGATACAGCGCGGTGCTGGGCTATTAGAGGGCGCGAACTATGAAGAGGTTCGCTATGAAGGTTACGGTATTGGTGGCGCCGCCATCATTGTTGACTGCATGACTGACAATCGGGTTCGTACTGTGGCAGAAGTACGCAATGCCTTCAATAAAAATGGCGGCAATATGGGCAATGAAGGCTCAGTAGCTTTCATGTTCACCCATTGCGGGCAAATGTATTTTGCGCCAGGCACCAATGAAGATGCGCTGATGGAAGCCGCCTTGGAAGCCGGCGCAGACGATATTACGAGCGACGAAGAAGGCGGTATCGAAGTACTCACGCCACCGCACGATTTGTCGGCAGTCAAGGATGCATTGACCAAAGCCGGTTTTAAATCCGAAGTGGCTGAAGTGACTATGAAGCCGCAAACAGAAACTGTAGTGACTGGTGACGATGCAATAAAAATGCAAAAACTGATCGACGCACTGGAAAACCTGGACGATGTTCAGGAAGTGTATACCAACGTCATCATCGAAGATTAATCAAAAAATTGGTCTTCAATTGAGTAGGCAATTCTAGAAATTTTAAGTTAAAACAAGAGCGCAATATGAAAATTCTCGTAGTCGGCTCCGGTGGTCGTGAACATGCACTGGCTTGGAAATTGACGCAATCTGAACGCGTTCAGAGCGTCTTTGTCGCGCCTGGCAATGGTGGCACAGAACTCAATCCTTACCTGATCAACATCCCTCTCACTGACCCGGTCGCGTTGGCTGAGTTTGTGATCCAAGAACAGATAGGGATCACCGTAGTTGGACCGGAAGTACCGTTGGCCGCTGGCATAGTCAACATTTTCCGAGATAAAGGCTTAAAGATTTTTGGCCCGAGCAAGGAAGCAGCGCAACTGGAAAGCTCAAAAGATTTCGCTAAATCTTTCATGCAAAGACATGCAATACCGACTGCGGAATATCAAACCTTCTCCGACTTGCAGGCGGCACACGCCTACATCAGCGCAAAAGGCGCACCTATTGTCATCAAAGCCGACGGCCTGGCCGCAGGTAAAGGCGTGGTGGTGGCAATGTCATTAGACGAAGCACATGCGGCAGTTGATATGATGTTGTCGGACAATAAGCTAGGCGACGCTGGTGCACGCGTCGTCATCGAAGAGTTTTTGGTGGGCGAAGAAGCCAGTTTCATCGTCATGGTCGATGGCAAAAATATTTTGCCACTGGCCACCAGCCAGGATCACAAGCGTCTGCTAGATGATGACCAGGGTCCGAATACCGGTGGCATGGGGGCTTACTCACCAGCACCTATCGTGACCCCGCAGTTGCACGCACGCGTGATGCGCGAAATTATCCAGCCTACGGTACAGGGGATGGCCAAGGATGGCATCGTCTTCACCGGCTTTTTGTACGCCGGGTTAATGATCGATGAACACGGCAATCCTAAGACTTTAGAATTTAACTGCCGTATGGGCGATCCTGAGACCCAGCCTATCATGGCGCGTTTAAAAACCGATCTGGTCAACGTGATGGAACATGCCGTCAATGGCACCTTAGACGCGGTCGAACTGGAATGGGATAGACGTACTGCGATGGGCGTTGTTATGGCGGCCGCTGGCTATCCGGATGATCCGCGCAAAGGCGATGTCATCTCTGGCATTCCGGACGAAACGCCAGACTGCATCACCTTTCATGCCGGTACCACGATCATGGATAAGCAATTGCTCAGTAACGGTGGTCGTGTCTTATGCGTGGTTGGCTTGGGCGACACCGTTAAACTAGCGCAAAAACATGCCTACGATACGGTAGAAAAAATCCGCTTTCAGGGTGCGCAATACCGCCGGGATATAGGCTGGCGCGCACTAAATAAAAAGCACTAAATAATTATTCGTATAGACGATGACCGATTCCGCCTCCGTAAAAAAATACCTGCTCGCTTTACAAGCAAACATCGTGGCTGCGATGGAAGCGCTAGACGGCCAGGCTTTCTTGACCGATAGTTGGGAGCGCCCCGAGGGTGGCGGAGGAATTTCGCGCGTCATCGAAGAAGGCACAGTATTCGAACGCGGTGGTGTCAATTTCTCACATGTGATGGGGAATAATCTGCCACCGTCTGCCGCGGCAAGTCGGCCAGAACTGGCAGGTCGAAAATGGGAGGCGATGGGCGTATCCTTGGTACTGCATCCACGCAATCCCTACGCGCCCACGGTGCATATGAATGTCCGTTTCTTCACCACTTATGCCGAAGGAAAGCCTTCAGTATGGTGGTTTGGTGGCGGCATGGATTTGACGCCCTATTATGGCTTTGAAGAGGATGCGCAACATTTTCATCAAAGCTGCAAAGATGCCTTAAAGCCTTACGGCGAGGATTTACACCCGCGCTTTAAAAAATGGTGTGATGAGTATTTTTACCTCAAGCATCGCAAGGAAGCACGCGGTGTAGGTGGCATCTTTTTTGACGATTTTAACGAGCTCGATTTTGCCTCTAGCTTTGGGATGATGCAAAGCGTAGGAAATGCATTTATCCCAGCCTATACCGCTATCCTTGAAAAACGCAAAGATATCGCCTATGGTGAACGCGAGCGTGATTTTCAGGCATATCGTCGGGGCCGCTATGTAGAATTTAATTTAGTCTTTGATCGCGGCACTTTATTTGGACTGCAATCGGGTGGCAGAACGGAGTCAATTTTGATGTCCATGCCGCCGATAGTGAAGTGGCGTTACGACTGGAAACCAGAAGCAGGCAGTGCCGAAGCAAAACTGGCGACCGATTTTTTGGTGCATAAGGAATGGGTATAAAGCCAGCACGCTGTGTGCTGGTACTCGGTGGCAGTTTTGATCCGGTACACCGTGGTCATGTCGCCCTGGCTCAGCACTATGTGAATTTATTACAGCCACAAGAGTTGCGTCTTGTGCCTGCCGGCCAACCCTGGCAAAAAAACCGCCTCATCGCAGATGCGGAGCAACGTGTGCAAATGTTAAAGCTAGCCTTCGAAACCGGCTTTAAGCTGCCGGTCGTGATAGACCAGCAGGAAATCAAACGCGCTGTACAACATGAAGCAAGTTTTACTATCGATACCTTGGGAAATCTGCGCAAGGAATTGGGGGCCGATACTTCCATCGTTTTTTTGATTGGTGCCGATCAATTGCAAAACCTGTCTAGTTGGCGACAGTGGCGACAATTGTTCGATGTAGCGCATATTTGCGCTGCTTCCAGACCAGGTTTTTCACTGGACCAAACTGGATTAAACCTAGAAGTAGCCCAGGAATGGAATCAAAGAGCAGGGTCTTTGCAAGAAATACGGAATTTACCGTCGGGCAAATCGTATTTTTCGCAAGATCTTTCATGGGACGTATCGGCAACCAGTATCCGAAACGAGTTAAAACGGACCTCGCAAACTCCGCAGACTCAACAAACAACATCGCTAATACCGCCCGAGGTGTTAGACTACATTCAACAACATCATTTATACAGATAAGCATGAAAAATATGGACATCAAAAAATTACAAGCCTTAGTTGTTGACGCTCTCGAAGACGTCAAAGCCCAAGATATACAAGTATTCGACACGATGCACCTGACCAGCCTGTTTGATCGTGTCGCGATCGCATCTGGTACCTCGAACCGTCAAACTAAGGCCTTAGCCGCTTCGGTGCGCGATAAAGTCAAAGAAAATGGCGGCGAAATTGTCGGCATCGAAGGCGAAGTTACCGGTGAATGGGTATTGGTAGATTTGGGCGACATGGTGGTCCATATCATGCAACCTGCGATCCGTGCTTACTATCGTCTGGAAGAACTTTGGGGAGATAAAGAAGTTAAATTGGGTGCAGCTAAGCGCGTTACTAAAGGTCTAGCCAAAGCCTCTGACGACACTGAAGATGCGGATGCAAAACCTAAACGCGCTAGCCGCAGCAAGGCCGCCCCTGTAGAAGTCACACCAGACATGATGGCTATCCAAACTACTTTGGATGACGATGTTAAAAAACCGGTACGCAAACCGCGTGCAGTGAAAGCCACCAGCGATGTGACTCCGGTTAAACCAGCACGTAAAACCGCCACCGGAAAATTAGCTGGCACCACTAGCTCCAGCGTTGCCCCTGCGGTCAAAAAACCACGTGTCAAAACACCG
The DNA here is from genome assembly GCF_003955735.1 of Undibacterium parvum. Classification (NCBI taxonomy): domain Bacteria; kingdom Pseudomonadati; phylum Pseudomonadota; class Betaproteobacteria; order Burkholderiales; family Oxalobacteraceae; genus Neoundibacterium; species Neoundibacterium parvum. Next base: position 857,693 of record NZ_CP034464.1, read on the forward strand.
GCAGGCGCTCGCGTTAAAGTCGCATCGACAAAAACAGCAACCGCATCGGCCAAACAAGCCGCCACCAAGCGCGCTACCACACGCAGCAAAACAGCAGGCTAATCATGCCGGACGCTGGCCTTTGGCTGGCGTCCATTAAAACCAGGGTAATACCTCTGGTTTTAATAATTTGAGTAGCACATCGCTGCTGCTGTATTCTCCCATTTGCTTAGCCAGCCTTAGCAGAACACTCCCATTACTCTTTTTTCACAGCATGCAGCTCATCATCGCCGCCGTTGGTCATAAAATGCCATCTTGGATAGAAACCGGTTATCAGGAATACGTCAAACGTATGCCTGCAGAATGCCGTGTTCATATCAAAGAAATCAAACCGATAGAGCGCTCCGGCAGCAAAACAGCGGAGACCGTGATGGCTTTGGAAAGTGTGAAAATTGAAGCGGTAATTCCCAAGAATGCCCGCATCATCGCCTTGGATGAGCATGGTAAAGACCTCACTTCTATGGCTTTATCCCAACATTTAACATCTTGGCAGCAAGACGGACGTGACGTCGTCTTTGTGATCGGTGGGGCGGACGGTTTAGATCCCCAATTCAAAGCTAAGGCCGATATGCTAATACGCATCTCCAGCCTAACCTTGCCACATGGTATGGTCAGAGTCTTGCTGGCGGAACAGCTGTATCGTGCCTGGTCTATCACGCAAAACCACCCTTATCATAGAGTATGATCTTAGTTATCAGAATATTTTTCAGGAGGGCATATGGTTCCCGCCCAAAATAAAATTTATCTGGCCTCGAAGAGCCCGCGTCGGCGCGAATTGCTGCGTCAGATAGGCATCGATTTTGAATTACTTCTATTGCGCGATACTTTACCGCGCGGTCCGGATGTCTCAGAAATTGTCTTACCTGGTGAGCTACCGGACATCTATGTGGCCAGAGTCACCCAAGAAAAAGCTAGCGCCGCATGGAAACTCATGCAGATGCGCCGCTTGCCATTGCGCCCGGTACTAGCAGCAGATACCACGGTAGTTCTAGGTCAACAGATACTCGGAAAACCGGCATCCCAAACTGAAGCAATTGCCATGCTCAGGCAACTTTCCGGTCAAACCCATCAAGTCCTCACTAGCTTGGCCGTGCATTATGAGGACCAAAATTTACACTGCACGCAAGCGTCGGAAGTTACTTTTACCACCCTAAGCGAGGCGCAAATTCAAGCGTATTGCGCAAGCCAAGAACCCTACGATAAAGCCGGCGGTTATGGCATACAGGGCATGGCAGCGCGTTATATTTCTCACATTAGCGGTAGTTATTCTGGCATCATGGGCTTACCTCTATTTGAGACGACTGCTTTGTTACGACAGGCAGGTATCCGACTCCCCTAATTCTTTAATTTATGAGCGAAAATCTCCTCATCAACATCACTCCGCAAGAAACCCGTGTCGCCCTCATTTTTCAAGGTGCGGTTCAAGAACTCCATATAGAACGTACCCTGTCGCGTGGCTTGGTCGGCAATGTCTACCTAGGCAAAGTTGTGCGGGTACTTCCTGGTATGCAATCGGCATTTATTGACATAGGTTTGGAGCGTGCAGCATTTTTGCATGTCGCAGATATCTGGGATGCCCGCTCACAAGACGGCAATGGCAGTAACAACCCACTGACTCCGATAGAAAAATTACTCTACGATGGACAATCGGTCACAGTCCAAGTGGTGAAAGATCCTATCGGCACCAAAGGTGCGCGCCTGTCTACCCAAGTCTCGATTGCTGGCCGTATGCTGGTGTATTTGCCGCAAGATTCGCACATAGGGATTTCGCAAAGAATCGAGAACGAAGCAGAACGTGAAGCCTTGCGCAGTAAGGTAAAAGCCTTACAACAACCGGATGAAAAAGGTGGTTTCATCGTTCGTACTATGGCAGAAGACGCTTCAGATCAGGATCTCAAATCGGACGTCGAATACTTGCGCCGCACCTGGTCCACCATTACGCAGTTAGCCAAGACCCGGCCACCTTCAAGTTTGCTCCACCAGGATCTGAATCTGGCGCAACGCGTATTGCGTGACTTCGTCAATGAAGAGACCGACAGTATCCAGGTCGACTCCAGAGAAAACCATTTGATGCTGGTCGAATTTGGCAAAACCTATACGCCTTCAGTCCTGCCAAAATTACAGCACTACACCGGCGAACGGCCTTTATTCGATTTGTATGGCGTAGAAGACGAGATAGAAAAAGCGCTTGGTCGCAGGGTCAATCTGAAATCAGGCGGATACTTGATCATCGATCAGACTGAAGCCATGACCACGATAGACGTCAACACAGGTAGTTTTGTGGCAGGGCGTAATTTTGACGACACCATCTTTAAGACAAATCTAGAAGCCGCACACGCAATTGCACGCCAACTACGCCTGCGCAATTTGGGTGGCATCATCATTCTTGACATCATAGACATGGAGAATGAAGAGCACAAAACTGCCGTGTTGGCTGAACTGAATAAGGCGCTATCACGGGATCGCACCAAGTTATCGATTTCAGGATTTTCAGCCTTAGGACTGGTAGAAGTCACGCGCAAGCGCACCCGTGAATCTCTCGCTCATGTGCTCTGCGAAACCTGCCCTGCCTGCGCTGGCAAAGGTCAAGTCAAGACTGCCCGCACCATTTGTTATGAAATATTAAGAGAGCTATTGCGCGAAGCGAAGCAATTTAACCCACGCGAATTTCGCATCATGGCTTCACAAGTGGTGGTGGATATGTTCCTTGAAGAAGAGTCACAACACCTTGCGATGCTAGGCGACTTCATCGGCAAACCGATTTCTCTACAAGTTGAAAATGTATTCCATCAAGAACAATACGACATTATTTTGATGTAATTTCTTTATCATTTAAAATCAATTACTTAAAAATTCTTTTACGATAAATATCGACTTAGCTACAAAGTTAGCTACAAATCGTTTTACGACAGTCACTCCCTGCTTAAGACAAAGTCGCGCATGAAAGGCTATTGACAATTCATGAACAATTCAAAACGTTTGAGCGACGAAGAGTGCCAAAATATTCGCGATCAACTTTTCCTTAAGCTCAATTCGGATGAAGCACCATTTGCTTTAAACAAAGATGAAGAGAAATTCGGCCCAGATGATTGGGCGTGGCTATTTCTTAGGATGAATAAGAATTACCAGTTTGCTTATACTAATCACCCCAAAGCCATTAATGAATTCAAGATTTTGGAATTCGTTCACGAAAAAGACCTATGCAATATTCACGCTGACCTCGATGAACGCTGCCGAAGAAGTTTCGGGCTGGCAGCTTGGTTGGACTACGCGCAGCCGATTTTGCCGGAACTAAAAAATGAAGATGATTCCTGGTTTGCACCTCTAAAGGCAGCAATTCCCGAAGATCACTCGCGCCGAACGGTAAGCAAAGAAATATATATTAGGCCACTGGGTCCACAATCACGAAAGCTGGACAGGCATCCTTATCATCTAATCGAAGAAACACCTTTTGGCTATCGAATTAGAGGACTACCATCGACATCTGGCCATGGAATTAGAGCTGAGCGTGGTTGTATCGCTTTCGCCGTTGATTGCAGCGTCCCTCCAAGTGGACAAATCACGACCCTGAAAAAGATTGCGCACAAAATCCGAAGCATCTTAATGGATAGTAATGAATTAACGGACACCGAGTTGAATGAGACGATGATCTTGGAAATTAAAAGCAGTGAGGATTTTAATTACATGAACTTCAAAATAGCAGGTGGCGCGGAAGATATTGTTCGAGATTATGAAATGGTGTGGCGCGCCGTTTACCTTAATGTACTTGGTCCAATAACATTACAGATCGAAAAAATATTAGGTGAAGTAAAGGATGTATATCAAGAGTTGCAAGATGATGGCTTTGCAAAGCCATCCAGCCTCCTACGATTTAAGTACAATCTGGACAGTTCAAAAGATCTCGATGGGTTATCTCGGAATGGGGGCAACTATTTAAAATGCTTAGTCTTAATTGCTCAACTACACAATCGAGGATTTGGCGACAATCAGATTGCGCAAATTTTCGGTCTTTGCAGCGCGACCGGAAAATACAAGAATGCATGGCAGCAACAATTGCACAGAAAAATTGACGAATACATTGACGAAGCCAAAGATATGATTAACGGTGGATATCGTCTATTAATTCAAGCACAAAAGCCCGATAAAAACCAAAGCTAACGCTAAACCTCAACTAAAATCACAAAAATGGCCTCCTGTCAAACGACAAGGGGCCATTTTTGTTTGCTGCACTTTTTCAAACCACTTCTCTAGCTTCTGACGTCCTGCTTTTAACAATTCAAAATATGGGCTGATTCGGGCCTGAATCTTTCATAAATCAATTGGAGCTTAAAAATGAAACATTCAATCAAAGTGTGTGACGATGAGCAGAGAATAACTAATAAAAATCAGGTCATGAGTCCAGAACTACTTGCGCTCATAGAGCGTGTGCGAGCAGTCGTCAATGACCGCCTTCTTAGACTTACACAAGTCAAAGTGAAGACTGGGCTAGCGTCTTCTACGATTTGGAAATATGTAAAGCACGGAACACTCCCCCCACCCATACGCATTGGCTCTCGTTCTGCATGCTGGAAAGAATCAGAAATTAGTGCATGGATTGAGGCTAACGCTTTTGCTTCACGCTCCGAAAAATCCGTTGATATCAAGGCATTCATAGCATTATTGGTCGCACAAAATGATCTTTGAAGCCGAAATAAATGGGCATTAATTGTTTTTTATACGTTCGTTTTTCGAACGAATATGACGCCAAATTCTCAGCGTTTCTTTTTCTAAAAAAGCAACGCACCAAGTTGTGGGGGAAAAATTTCGACTTATATATATATAAGCTCAGTTTTGTTCACAATGTAAACACTACTCAACTATGCTAATTAACCAGGATTAAATATGAAACCGAACTTACCGTTGCAGAAACCAAATATTCATATAGATAAAATTCGAATGAGAGTCCATTGCGTCCATACACCATTGGGCAAATCTATGTTTATTGACCAAGACGACTTAGGGCTATTACCTTGCAGCTCAACACCAATGCAAATTTCATTAATAGATGAATGGGATACCATGTATGTAAGATCAATGCAGGTATGTAACGCGACAGGAATGGCAGAGGTACTCGAAATTCACTGCTGCCCCCCATTAGTACTTCAAAGGCATAATCTTTTCGGCCACGCGAATCTTCAAAGCTACGTCAATGTAATCTTAGAACAATTGACTCAGAGACTAGGCATTGACGTAGATCCATTCGATCGCCAAGAGTGGGAAAGAGGTGCAGTAACACTAACGGAAATACACCTCACAGCAAATTTCGCCTGCCTCACTGACAATGTGCTCCCCATAATTCAAGCTATTGATAACAATCTGACCAAGGGAAAGCAAAGAACCATTGAGTCTTGCATTACGCTTAATAATGGAGTCCAACGTCGCTCAACAACAGACGCTCTAACAATTTATGACAAATCTTTAGAGCTTCAAGACCGCTTTAAGACACCTGGCGAATTCCAAACGAAGTTGATAGACGAAGCCAGAAAAGGAATAAGAGCGGAAGTGAAACTATATTCCCAAGGGCTTAAATCACTCAAATTGGAATATGTAATGAATTGGGTGAACGTTGATATTACAAATATATACTTTAAGAAATTCAACAAATTCAACATTCTATCCGCGATACAGATATTGGAAACTAACGATAAACTAGCGTTACTTAGTCGAGCAGAAGCAATAACATATCAATTTTGGCTAAGCGGGCGCGATATACGAGAACAACTAAGCCGCACAACAATATGGAAGCAAGCAAAGTCAATTATAAACAAGATAGGAATTGACATTCGTGGTCATTGTCGCCCTGCCGCAAATGCCAATATTGATCTAACAAAAATATTTTCGCGAGAGAATATCCTGCCCATCCCCGAATGGGCAATTGACACCGTGTACTACTTTCCCCCGAATCAATTAAGCTTTCGAAGACCGCTGCGAAGATTTAGCAACCTTGTCGTGCAAGCTAAAGACACTGAATGACAGGAGTTTAATTGCTGGACACAAATCATTTGGTATCAACTGCTTCTTTCTTCACTATTAATCAGGTCAGCACCAGTTGATACCAAGAAGAAATGAGCGCGCAAATGAAACAACTGCCCTTACATGATGGGTAATATTAGGCAGCTGATTGAAGGAGTTGAGACAAACCTTAATTCAGTGGCTACATGGCGCCTAACCCATCATTTTCGCATCTCTATGACGTGAAATATAAACAAAAACAGGCGCAGGCAACGCCAATTTAGCTGATACACATTGGCTATACACATTCAAAGTGAAAAGAATATTCCTACCATCTGTAAATGAAGGAATTCACTCGGGCTTCATTTATCAAAGTCTGTTACGAAAGAAGTTGGGTTTGAGTCTGGTAGGTACGTTGTAGTGCGCTTTTTAGATAGCGGATCGATTTTGATCATACTGATTCTCTTAAGACGATATAAATTATTCGTGAACAGTCAATAGAAATAGCCACTGAGCCTTTATGAAAACGGTAAAGGATACGCCATTACTCTTTAAGGCAGATTTTCAAATAACTCAGGAAGAAGAAATCGCAACAAATCGTAATGTGTTTCATCTCCAGCGTATTCTGGATCTTCTTGCTTGATAGCCGCCTTATAAGCCTTCACGCGAATGTTCCAACGACCGGATTTATCCTCACTGATAAGCTGCTCGCCACGCTTATAAACGCCCAATGCAATGCGGAAAATGTGCAGATAAGGTTTATGGCCAGTCGCTATTCGGTGGGCAACCTCAATAAATCTGGTATATTTCCAACCAATTACCTTGCCATGTTTTGCTGAATATAGGGCATTAATAAGTATCGCGTGTAACTGGCTTTGATAAATAGGAAGAAAAAACCCAACTGCCCGAAATTCTCGACGAAAGTCTCGCCATTTAGTCCCTATACGATCTGGCTCATCAACGGTACTTATCCAGGCTGCTTCAAAGCGATCTCGAAGCTTGCTCATCGCCGTTAAATTTGCATGGATGAGGGTATTTTTCGCCGCATCGTAGTCGAAGAAGAAAGCCTGTTGTTTGACGATGTTCAGTGTCAGCTCATGGAATGAGACCATTGCTCGTCGTAGAGGTGAAATACCATTTGAGGATGCTGGCTCTGTCCACGCGCAGCTTAAGAGAAATTCATTTGCATGTACTGAAGCTGCGGCACTTTCACCGGAGACGATGAACGCATTTTGATTATTATTGTAAAACACATCGTCTTGAAGTAAGCGTCGGCAATCATCGTTAAAGTCGGCAAAAATCCAAAATAGCAACCCACCTTCTCGTTGGTAGAAGCGGCGACGTTCAACAATTACGTCTAAATACGTCGTCGATAATTGGATCTCAAAAACGATCTCAATTCCGTTGTAAGTAGCACGAACATCGGGCTGACGCCAATCACCAGAAAGAGTATCAGTCCATCGCTTCTCGACACGGATGTTGGAAAATAGACTATCCGCTGCCAGCGAGGCGACGACAAACTCTTTCATCTGAATATGACGGTCACTCTCTTTAGCGCCATTGTATTTGCGTGCATCAATTTCATCCCTCGACAACTCACCACTTGAAATCTGCGGACAACGTCCATCCTCTAATACATGTTTGAAGTAGAAAAGGCGACTAACCCGATGCATTGTAAGCGTCCAACAGATCCGTCTAGCATTTATTCCTAAAGCGCATTAACAAGGCAGCGGTAGCAGTTCATCAATCCGGCTGTTTGGATGCGTCGGTAATTTTTCGAGTGTGCCTTTAAGCCATGCCAAAGGTTCTATGCCATTGGCTTTCGCGGTGGCGAGCAGGCTTTGAATGGCGGCAGCTTGTCGGCCTGCTCGTTCAGAACCGGCGAAGAGCCAGTTCTTTTTGCCAATGGCAATAGGGCGAATGGCGTTTTCAATCGGATTATTGTCGATTGGCAGATGACCGCTATTGGCGTAGCGTTCAATCGCGCTCCAGCGTTTGAGGCTGTAGTCGATGGCTTTGGCGAGACTGCTGCCATCGGCGCTCTGTTGGCGTGTGTGAATCAGCCAGGCATGCATCGCTTTGAGTTCTGGCAGCGCCTGTGTAGCACGTCGTTGTTGTCGTTGTTCGATACTGTCGCCTTTACCCTCGGCCTCAATGTGATACAGCTTTGCAATGCGTGTAAGTGCCTCATTGGCAATCGGATGCCCATTGGCGGCGTGCAGGTCGAAGAATTTGCGACGGGCGTGCGCCAGGCAGGCCAGTTCGGTGATGCCCAGCGCGAACAGGGCTTTGTAGCCGGCATAATCATCCACCATAAGATGGCCTTGCCAATGCCGCAGAAACGCGCGCGCATGACTGCCACTGCGTCCGGTTTGGAAATCGAACACGATGATGGCAGGCTGGTCTTCTAAGGCATTGCTGCGATATGCCCATAGATAGGCACGCTTGGTCTTACCATTGCCGGGGTCGAGCAGCGGCACCGGGGTTTCGTCGGCATGCAGCACTCGTCCTTGCTTGAGTATTTCTGCCAACCGGTCACTGAGCGGTTGCAGGGCGACGCCAATACGTCCTACCCACTCGGCCAGTGTGGAGCGGGCAATGCCAACACCGTGTCGACTGCTGATTTGCTCAATCCGATACAGTGGTAAGTGATCGAGATATTTTTGAATTACCACCCATGCCAATAATCCTGGTGCCGCCAGACTACGATCGATCACTGCCGGGGGAATGGCTGCTGCGGTGACTGTCTCACAAGCGCGACAGGCGTATTGAGGGCGAATATGCCGATGCACAAAGAAGCGTGCTGGTTCGACGTCGAGTTGTTCACTGATGTCTTCACCGATCTTGATCAGGTCTTTGCCGCATTGAGCGCAGGTGCAGCTTTCTGGCTCATGACGATGTTCAATGCGCGGCAGTTCCGCTGGCAGTGGCCTACGTCCGGTAGGGCTTGGCTTACGTGGTGTTGTCGCTGAAGATAATTGGGCAAGCTCGGCCTGCATCGCAGCCAGGTCGCTTTGTTCGCACTCTAAAAACAGGTCGCGTTGTTGTACCGTAAACGCTTCGGCTTTTGCGCTGAATTTGAGACGTTTGTGATACGCCAGTTCTAAAGTCAAGGCTTGAATTTTGCATTCTTTGACGTGAAGATCGTGCTCCTTGCGACGTAATTGATCCTGCAAAGCAGCCTTCTCCGCCTGTGCCAGTCCGGCCCCATTCAACTGCGCCATCACCCATTGAGTCAGTGCGGGGTCAGCGTTGAATTGGGCGAGTTTGGTGGCGATATCCATGCACGAAAGTATACCTCGCCCGACCGAAAGTTAACAGGGGGAGGCATCCCTTTTTATACGCGCCAATTCGATTGTGGCGGCGCGTTAAGTCGGGGCCAGTCAACGCCCGTGGTGAGCCATTGCCATTCTTCGTTCGACAAGACACACGCCGCATCATGGCTCTGCGGCCAGACGAAGCGACCTTTGTGCAAGCGTCGCATACATAACCAAACACCGGTGCCATCCCAGATCAATAGCTTGATGCGGGTGCTATTCTTGTTACGAAATGCATAGGCACTGCCATCGCAAGGTGGCTTACCCAAACTTTCTTGTACATGCAGGGAAAGTCCGTCAACACCGCTGCGCATATCGATCGGTTCGACAGCGAGATACACCTGTGCCGGAGTCAGTGGCAGGCTCATGGTAGTTGCCGCAGCAATTGCGCCAACACGGGTAAGTCAACATGGTTAGAAATAGTCACCTGCCAACCGGCCGGGCTGCACAAGACAATCTCGGGAAGTGATGCCCTGATCGACACCGGCACCAACTTGCAAGGCTTCATGGCTGGCCGCGGCGATGTCGATGCGATTGTCGTGAGGGAGGTGTGCTTAGCTTGAGAAACTACTGGCGATTTTACAGCGGGTGTGGCAAGTGTGACACTCTGATCAATAACGATGGAAGCGAGGCGTTTGCGCCAGGTATAAAACGTTGAATAGCCGATGGCTTCACGTCGACAATACGCGCTCAGTGATAAGCCGCTCTCAGCCCAGTGCTGCTGATGCTTAGTCCAAAACGCCACTTTGAGAGGATTGAAATTCATGCTAACTCCAGATCATTGAAAGAGTCGAGTGTCACTTATATCGTTATCGATTTCCAGATGGTTGCGTTGGACGCTTACGATGCATTAGCAAACTTACTGGAACACCACACAAGGAACACGCATATAAAGGCGTACCTTGCATTTGCCTATCCTTCACCGCCATGCGAAGCTGAATAGCTCGTGCATAATCAATACCGATGATATTCCTGACTGGCTCATGAATACCTGTCAGTCGATCTAAGACTTCAGGAATTGCTGGGTCTTCGACGGCTAGATTTATCATAAGAAGTATAGGTTGATTGAAAAAAGTGACTGCTCCACGAATATTATCAAATTAGCCTCGCGATGATAGCGAAACAGAAAATAAAAAACTCATAGCACTCGAACACAACAAATTCTATATATAAAAGAGCACTAGAGAGCTTTAACATTAGCCTCCCAAACATTTACTCGAAATATTATTCCATGAAGAAATCAATGAAGGCTGAATGGAGGAGCGATGGCTAGCGATTGGCAGTGTTAAGAATAATGGCATTCTTGCTGACGACATCTAACGCACTGATCGTGACAGAACAATACACACTAGAGAGAAACAGCAGATTGAACAGTGGTGATTTTTACACGAAGCACGACCTACATCTTGCCGATGAATTGCCCGATGCGCGAAAGAATTTCCTCTAATTCAGGCTGCCCGTTGTAATACAGCGCAGCGGTCTTTTGATACTCTTTTTTAAACCTTGCTCGCTCTTCATAATCGTCTAAAAGAAAGGCGGAATTTTTGGCTGCGACCAACTCATCCCCTTTCGGAAAACGCTGAATCTTTCGGGCTTCGTAGGCTGGTGTACCGATGAACCCTTGAATTTCTGGCAGCGCTAGCAAGCAATAGATATCATAGTAGTGGCGCATGAAATTCGCAGGAAATGCCTTCCCCAATTTCTGCAATCGGTATTTGGTCGACACTGCCTGCAATTTTTCGACAAAGGTGTAAGTTGGTAGGTAACAGGGTACATCAATTGCACGATTATCTTGAATCTTTACCCCTGCGTTCACCGCTGCATCGTACGCCCAAGACGAGATAGTTACGGGGCGGTTAGGGGTCGTATCGTCAAATCCCAACTCCAGCAAAATGCCGTCTTTAATACCGCTCTGCTGACTGACTCGATTGGGGTAATGCAAGCGTATTCCAGCACTGCGCATTTTCTCATCGTCAAAGGCAGTATCACGCTGAACGGCTTCGATTCCAGAAATACGAATGTGTTGCGAGAGCCAATCATAATAAGCACGTCGAGATTCAACATGCGCAGGTTTGTCATGATTACGTCCCGCCTTAACTTGCAACTCAATTGGCGGTTCTATGCGAATATCAATATCTTCCGAAAAGCGATGGATAATCCCAAAGCCTTTCGATAATGACGTACCACCTTTCAACTCGAACTGGAATTGCGACTGCTGCAAACCCCACAGGCAATGCATGATCCAATAATCCTTTTCAACGAGTACGGGTGCTATCCCGCGCTGCTGCGCGACAATGGAAAGAACCTCGTTAAAATCGCTGCGAGTATGCAAAAGCTCAAGCATGAAACCAACCCATAAAACGTTTCTTTGTCGCGACCGAAGCGAAGGCGGAAACAGCACGCTTCAACTTACCCTGATCGAATAAAGGTAGTTTTCGCTCAACCATTTGAAGCACTTGGTTCTTATCCTCTGCCAATTCATCTAGATTATTAATCACGTCAACCAACAAAAATTCAGAGGTAAGCTTTTTCGGAAACCGTGGCTTAACTCGAAAATCAAACTGACGATTTCCAAATGAAAACACGCCGTGCCGTTTGTGATTGTAGACAATGGTTTTGTTATAAAGCTGCGTAGTTCCTACGCCCAAAGCGTTATAACTTGATGGGGAGAACACCAAAAAATCCTTATCACGCAAAAAAGCAGTCACCAGCTCATGATCGTCAGGTGGAAGTGCGCCAAAGACCGATTTCTTAGGTGCGTAGTAAAGCCCTTGCGCCAAGCGTTTCAAAGCGCCACCTGCAACTAATTCACTCAGGTGCCGATCAACTGCATTAGAGACCTGCGCCAAATCCTCACGACGATACACCTTACCAGCGTGCAAAGTCCTCACCACTTGCTTCAAGGCGCCTTGTTTTGGCCGTAATGGGCGTTCTAAACTCGTATTTACTAGTTCCACTGAATGAATCCTTATTGACGTTTCATGCAAATTATAGCCGTTATCAGTTTGTTTTGCTGGAATATGCAAAGTTTCTTTAGCGTTTGCTCTAAGCAGGATTTTTGTTATCGCAATGGACAGCCAAAGACAAAACATAAACAAATTCAATTACTTACAAAAATTGAAGTACGACAATAGATGCCAGGAGCACAGAAAAAAGAATAATCACTCAATACTTCTAATGAGCCTAGCTAAGGGGCGGCGGCAACAATCGTGACTCCTTCTCACCTCAATTCTAGACCTAACAAAAATTCAAAATCTCCGTAGGTCTTGCCAATTTCACTGATACACATTGGCTATACATTTTAAACAAGGGAAATTATGACTACTATCTGCAAATGGGGAAATTCACTGGGCCTTCGGTTATCGAAGTCTGTCGCAGAAGAAGCTGGATTAAAGTCCGGCACCTACGTTGGAGTGCGCCTTCTTGATAACGGTTGTATCTTGATCACGCCGCTATACAAGACTATCAAAGTTGACGATGAACAATCGCTCAAAGTAATACCGCGTCCAATCGGAAAATGGTGACCCTGTCGGCAAATTCATCTGTTTCAAACTGTCTCAGACACCCTTCGGTTTGAAAAGGCACTTAATCATGCAACTAACATTCACAATCGTTGCGGCCTCAGCCTTCTGTACACGATCCACTTTAACAACTTTTTCTCAAGTGTTTTGAAGTACACGTAGGTCTGAGTCAAAACTAAACACGTCTGGCACCTATCAAAATCCGATTTACGTCTCGTGAAAAATTTAATAAAGCCCTATGATCACTTGGTGTCTTTGGCACTGTCAGTACGGGTCGGCCAATGGGGTGCCTTATTCGTCCATGTTTAGCGCCCCAGTAAAAGAACCACCCTTGGCGAACCAGTTTGTGCACGATAACGTTTATTTCCTTGTTGGCGCTGTATTTCATGCGAGTACCTCTTCGCTTATCCGCTCATAGCGACCAATAAATTTTTCGGTCGAAAAAGTGAGCTGGGAAAATGCTGCCTCAATACCCGTAGATAAGATCGGTTTGCTGTAAAAATAACCCGATCCGTTTCGGCTTTGTTTGTTTTGAAAAAATCTCCCGTAAGGATCGACCATGATGTATGACTCAGTCATGTCACTATTATCTTCGATGCACATCACGTTCTTTAAGGCCAGATGGCGATCAATGAAGCTATTGAATTCAACGTCGGAAACCGCCAGGTCATTGTTTAGCACTGGAAGCATCCGTAAGACTTTCCATCGCTCTGGTTGTAAAGTCTGAATAAAACAGGACATATCCTCACTGGCATTCAAACTATTTACAACGGTGTTCACCTTTAATCGCATTTGGGGGTTAATTTGCCTACCCATTGCCAAAATCTCCTCAACACTATGGGCTCGGAGCAACAGTCCTTTCCTATCGATACGTCCTATTTCTCGGTTGGTTTGGTTATTGCTAGAATCAAGGCTTATACCCAATAATGAAACGTCAGGCGCTATTGCCTTGATCAAAGGCTTAGTCAACCTACTTCCGTTTGTGATAATGGAAACATTCATTCCAAGATCACGAGCAACTCGAATAACTCGCAAGACTTTTTGTTCATACAGCAATGGTTCTCCGCCAGCGATATTCAATCTGACACTAGCCCACTGAAGACGACTTTGAAGTAAATTTGCCTTGTTTTTAGCGCAGAAGAAACCATATAGCAATTCAATCAGTTTTTGTGATCGAATCTCATCATGAATAATTTCACCTCGAAGATCAGATTTCTTCCAGTGCGCATAGCAATAATGGCATGAATAGTTGCATGCTTCTGTCACATGCCAGTTGATGACTAGCTCATTGATTTGTCGCGGCTCGTACATATTGGGTTTCCTTGAAATTAAAAACCCTAATGTACAAATTTCCGTTAATGGAAAAAATGAAGCTTCCTTTCTACCCCTTCGTTAATGCATTACAGCCAAAACATTGAAGGGGTAGCAAACAAGTTTCAGTGACTTTGATTGTTGCGAATAGGATCATTCGCTCTCTATCATTCTTTATAGGTATTACAAAATGGCGACAATCCCCTCGACTGAGCAATTACTTCTAGAAGTTCATCAATGCCTAGGCCTGAGCGCACCAACGAAAAAAAAAGAACTAATAGGCTTTGAACGACCACTCGAAACGCATCAAAGAATCATTTCTGAACTTATAAGTGAAATATTCACAGCCTTAAATATGGATGAGCAGGCAAAGGATGATGCGTCCGTTAACTTACGCCACTTACTAAGCATTAACAATTCTATTGAGCGTTCAGTTTGGACCCATGAAGCAAGCATGCAGCAAATAGTCTGGAATATGGCAGCATATTTATATGCGCCTTACTTAGGCCGCACCGTTGCATTTTGGAGCCTATGTCAAACTATGGATGAGGGAATGCCTGGTGGAAAATTTTGGTATCTGCCAGAGGTCATCGAGAGAAATAATAAGAAAGAATTACGCCTGCCTGTTCCTCAAGTTCTTGATTGGCTATTGGATTTATCAGGGAAAAGCATCAGTGAACTTGCTCAAGGATTGGCTGGCAAAATAAATGCGGCAGAGAAATCAATCAGTGTTGGTATCGAACTTGAATCTATTGAAAAAATCCTCTTGAATTGGGCTAATGGTGCGGTTCCACGTGTAGGAAACATCAGTCTATATTTTTCCAATATAGGAGCACTTGATTTCAGAGGTGCCTTTAAGCTTAATACGGTATCAACTGAAGAAGAACAGTTTCAATCTGTACTTGATTTTATTAAACGTAAAAACCTTTCAGCTTCTCTGTTACGTGAGCAAATTCCAATGTCACAACCCAACCGCATTGAAAACATTCTAAATGGTGTCGCGGATGAGGATGAGAAACATAACTTCGTGGAATTGATCGCTACCCGCTATGCAATTCCCACACTACAAACGCTACGCCAACGATTCCTAGTGGCGCGTGCAGTTCAGGATGGATATCTCCGTTTAGGAAAATTCTTACTTGGAAATGACTTCGATAAAACCTGCACAGATATTTCTAAAAACAAAGTTCTACAGCTATTCGAGTTATTTAAACTTAGTTATAACCTTACGATAGATGCATATAAACAGAGCGCTGATCCGCAAATTCAAGATGCATATTTCGAAAGTAAAATTCCCCCTTGGGATAAATTCGGGGTTTTCCTTTCTGTCGTACCGTCATTAAGACCCGACGTAATCAATATCTTGGCAGATAGGTTAAATCATTTGTTCCCCAACGAATATCAAGGAAAGCCGCTCGATGACCATATTGGACATGATATTGAATCAGCGAAATTAATCGCCACACGTAATTTAGCCAAACTAGACGCAGAACAAAAAGAATATGACACCGTGAAAGAATATTCACGAAAACTGCGGACTCATTCACCTTGGCGCACGCTACAAAATGTTCACAGTTTTTGGGTTGCCAATGAACTAGCGCAAAATGATCAACATAACTTCAGAATACGGCAAATGGCGGCAAACCGTATGCGAGAGTTAGCGCAAACGCCCGGTGAAAAAATGGGCGCTATTTTCATCGAGCTTAGTCATATCTTGAATAATGATGATCGCCAATACCGTGACAAAGACGCAAAGAAAAAAGTTGAATCACTACTGATAGAGGCGAAAGAAAATCCAGCAATAAACGCATGGCTCGCCGGCATTTTGCAATATGAAGCAAAACACCATCTAGCCTTAAATGAGTTTGACAACGCGCGTCGTCTTTTTAAGGAAGCCCTCGAAGCTTGTAAAGATAATGGCTTCGGATCATTACGAGGAGAAATTGCGCGTGACGGTTTTGCACTAGTGGTTGAACAACCACCCGCAAAATTCGACCTCAACAATTATGAATACTATTTCAGAAATGTTTTGGCATATGGTGAACTAGAAGGTGAGGAAGAAAATAAAACATTCGAGGATACGGCATGCGCTATGTCCACTTATTTTTGGGAATCACTTTATTGCCCTTATCCAAATGAAACTAGCGTAGCACCACTATCGAAGGAATTGGGTGAAACATTTATCAAGGGGGCGATGCCATTAGTTTTTCAAGGGGATTTTGACGGCTTACTCAACTGGTTCAAAAACAATTCAAAACTGAAGGATAAGAAGTTTAGAGAGGTTCGTGGCAATACAGCACTGATGAGCTGGTTGAAAATATTTTATGAACTTGAGAAAAAATTACCTGCTTTAGACCATGCTTTGTCTGCCTCTAAAACCCCAGACAATACTAAGCTTGCAGTTAATTGGCGAAGAGCGATATGCCTTATGATTGGAGCCTGGCCTAAATTGGTGAACATGCCCGACTTCAAGTTACAAACCCCCGCCATGCTGGCAGCTAACCATGGCGATATCGTTGTTGTGAATGCTCTACTCAAGGAAAATGCTGACTTGAAACTGCAAGATTTCAGGGGACGGACAGCTTTACATGCAGCCATCGCTTCAAATTCGCTTGAATGTGTAGAGGCTATACTAAGTCACGATGCAGAAGTCACGAATATATACGCAGCTGAAGAGCAATCGGCGCTGCATACTGCTGTTAAATTTGGACAACCAAATATCGTCGAGACGCTAATATCAGACGCACCTCATTTGCACAGCCATACGGATGCAAATGGCAAGTCTGCACTTGATATCGCTAAGCATCTAGCTGATCCCAGTATTTGGCAGCAACATCATGAATTCATGCGTCGTGAGCGCAGGACAATTGCAACGCTCGATGATTTTCAGAAAGTCTCTTCATTTCTATCGACACATTAACATAGCTCAGGTCACATATTTTTGAGCTAGAAAAGCAATAACACCATTATTGTTAGCCGTCGCTGACTATCGATAATGGTGGCTTTTCGATAGTTGGTGGCTACCAAAAAAAATCATTACAAAATTCAATATGCAGTCAACATGCTGAAATACTTGTGACGATTGCCTTTACTGGCCCAGCATTCACGTTGCATAGTCACCAAATTACTCTTCTGATAGACTTCAACGACCTAACATAAACATCAGAGCAACACTTAACTACCAAAATCACAAACATTGAACCGTAGGTACTTTCGATCAATCGGATTAATCTACCATCAGAAAAAACTACTAAGTCCTGCTCATCGAAAACGCATATAGGATTGTTTATCACTATGTCTCAACAAAAGCTAAGTTCTGTAACCACTATTTTTGACGAAGAAACTATTTCTCCATCATTAGATCTGATGCTAGTAAACGCTCGGGAATGGTCAGAATGGCTGAAGCAACAACAGAGTGTTGCACTTCAAGTCTACAAAATTAAACCTGCCCAGTTAATTGCGGATCAACGACGGGAACAGGGTATTTCGCGGGACTACAAAGGCCGTGAAATACTTGAGTTATTACAAAACGCAGCTGATGCTGCAAAAAAGTGTGACCAGCGTGGCGACATTCGGGTTGAATTAAACCCTGAGGGGTTGATCGTAGCAAATACAGGTTTAGGCTTTACCACTGGAGGGGTGAAGTCACTGCAAACGGCTGACTTAAGTCCAAAACGCGGGAAAAAAAACCAGTTTATTGGAAGCAAAGGCTTGGGTTTTCGCTCAGTACTCAATTGGTCACGCCAGCCGATAATCCTCAGTGGTTCATTACAAATCGCTTTTAGTAGCAGGTATGCCCAAGAGTTAGTGGAACGGCTGAGGCGACAGTTTTCCTCCGTACAGGAGGAATTGGCTAAACACCCGGCAGAAGATTCAGTGCCTTTGTTACCTTTTCCTATCGATTTAAACAGCGATGAACATCACGGATTTGATGAAAATTCAGGCATATTCGGGCGTTGCCAAGCATTGCGGGCAGAAGGCTATGAAACCATTATAGGTATGCCCTTTGATCGTGCTCATAGCTATGAAAACGCTATTAATCAATTGAAGCTACTGCGCCCTGAGTTTCTATTGTTTTCTGACTCCATTGCGTCGTTATCTATTTCTGTGGTGGCAAATAATAAAGCTGATAGTTGGGAGAAACTGTGGCGCTCCGACGTTATTTCGCAGTCTTTAATAACGCTTATTGAAGTTGACTGCGAAACCGAAGCTGAATCGTGCAGCCGCTGGCAGCTTTTTACTCAAATAGACGAAATTCCTGAGGAATACCTGCGTGACCATGATGATCCGGACAGCTATCACTTGGTCGTCGCTTTGCCAGAACAAGGCTTAGCAGAGCCCGCTAATCTTTATTCTTTTTTTCCTACTGAAATACCTCTTCCGCTACACGCGTTGTGCCACGCCACTTTAGAACTAACACAAAACCGTAAACATTTGCAGGAAGGCGAAGCAAATGAATTCGTATTGGAACGCTTAGCATTGTTTTTAGCGATGATCTTTGAGCAGCAGACTGAGATGTCTTGTGATTCCTATCGTGCTCTGGATTTGCTCGCCCCCGCATCACTTCTACAAAACTATCAGACGGACATTAAAACATTGCAAAATGCCTTAATCAACGCGATAAAAACAAAGAATGTATTTCCTGTATTGTCGGGTGAGAGGCTTAAGGCAACGGAAACAACGTCTTTCCAAGTGGGCGGCAACTCTATGCGGTGGTTGCCAGAGAAAATATTCCCTGCCATCGTTATAGCAAGAAATAATTCAGATAAACAGCTTTTCGATCTTCTAGGTGTTAAGAGTTTGGACGGAAAGCAGTTTGTTTCATTATTGCGGGCAGCAGGCGAAATAAGCCTAGAGGAGCGAGCAGCTGTTGCCCTGGGGGTTATTAACCAAGGCTTGGGTCAAGAATACTGCTACAAAGGTTTGTTAATAGATTCGCAGGGAAATGAACTATGTGAAGACGATAGCGTGTATTTGCCCGGAGGTAGTTTAGGAAATGCCTTGGAATTTCCCACATGGGCGAAAATCAAAATACTCAATGAACAACTATGGGAAGTGTTGAGGGGTAATAAAGTAAGGGATAGCGCCAAAGCGTTATCCGTGTTTGACGTGCATGAGTATGCATTGGGCAATTTGATTGCGGGATTGGTCTCGTCAGCCAATGCTGCTTTACTGGTGCATGATGAGAACCAAACACGTTCTGAGTTATTGCAATCACTCTTTGCTTTGTACAATCTTTACCAAAATAACGAAGATCGTCCAGAGTTCCCAAAGCGTCTAAATGTATTTTTATTGAACCACAATAGTAAATGGAGGAGCACAAAAGAGCTTTACTATGGATTTGGCTATTCGGCTACAGGGAATATAGTTAGTCAACTTTATCAATCCGCACCTGAAAAATTAACGGCTGAGCCCCTAGAGTATGAAAAACTGGGCATTAAGGGAAATTCACGAACTCCGTTTTTAGCTTGGCTTGGCGTGTCCGAATGGCCGAACATCATGGAGATAAAAACTATTGAGCCAGCCTTTCTAACATTTGCAAAGCCACGTCTGAAATATCCTGCTGCATTCATTGAGAACACTTCGCACATTTTCAATTCGGCGGATGAATTGCCAAGAAATTGTACATTCCAGTCCGTTAAATCGCTCGACGGTCTCGACGTCATTCTTAGTAGCGAGAGCGATGCCATTTTAGCGTGGTTGGCCAGCGATCCTCGGACCCTGTCATGGTTAAAACCGATGCCGGAGCACGGCACTTTAGGTTTTCTGCCATCTGGTTGCTGGAATCAGCGCAATTACAAAGGTGAATTGCCGTCGTACATTTTCTGGAAAATCAAACACAGTTCATGGCTTAGTAGTATTGCGGGAAAACCTCTAGCGCCCGTTGACTGCATGGTAAATGATGCTGCAGTCGCAGGTTTATTCCCCACCCCGATACTGCCATCAAAAGAAACCATTCTGAATTTAGGTTTGTCCCATAGCCTAATGAAACATGCGTTATTAGCTGCGGGCGTGCGAGAGAGTATTGACGATCTCGATTCAGAAGAAATTTATTCCTTAATGTTAGAACTTCCAGCCAAAGACCCTTCAGGAAATTTAGCTAAAAAACTCTACAACTGGCTAATTAAAACCGTCGATTTCAAACCTGACGAAGGCGGAAAAAACTACAAAACCTTCACAGAAAAAGGAAGTATTTTCGCTAAACAAGGTGACGTTCAAGAATATTTTCCTGTTGCTGAGACTTACCATGTTGATGTGGAAGGATTTCCTCAAGAACTACTAAAATCGCTGCCAGTTGCTAGTTTCTTAAAAAAACGTGGTGCAGGAAAAGTCCGACGTATATTCAGAGTAAACGTTTTGGACAAGGAGGCTGTTAATGAAAAAGTCACTCACTACAATGTCGCTGCTTGTTCGGAGCAAGCTAATAAGCATTTTCAAACAGCAAAAAGGTATATAGAAATTTACCGCCACAGTCAAGTCGCAAAGGCGCCGGGGCGAGCTGTTTTTGAGTCCCTCCAACTTGTAGTATGCAATCATGTGAAAAGCGAGATCACATTTAGGCAGCAGACATTAGATAACGAGTTACCGCCTTGGACCTATTCAATTCAAGCTGATCAACTCTATGTATGCTGTAATCCGCTCTATTCTGATGAGCCAAACAATCCTTTATTGGCAAATACAATCGGCGATGCGATTGCTTCTATTTTTGAACTTAATGACGGAAATTCTTTTTCTAATATTTACCGGTGTGATGAGAAAAACCGAACTGAGCTGCTGCGTAAGATGCTCGGGGATCAGCTTGACGACGATTTAGATGCAATGTTGCTGGCGTTGCGAGAACAGGCTGTTGGTCAGTTGTTACCTGAGCCTCTGGTAACTATGGGGCCTGTTCCAAAGATATCTCTTACTGTTACCACAACACCACCTTCTGCAACACCTTTAGCGCAAACCATTGTGACTGAATCTGAGCCTCCAGTACAAAATTGGAATGTACCTTCAACGATTGGTGTTGAATCAGTCGAACACGTACCAGAGAGCCCAGGCACTCGTGTGCGAATACGAGTGTCGGGTGGTGGCTCTGGTTCGGGCAGTTCAGCTGGACGTATTGCGCCCACCTCTGATGGAAAAGCGGGCGAGAATCTCACAATGCTCTTTGAGCAACAACAAGGGCGATTCCCTTTATATATCGGCCACATTACAGGTTACGACACAATCGCTGCTGACGTACTCAGTTTTCGAAGTGCTGATGACTTAGCATTATTTGAGTCTGGAGAGGATCAAAATGCCGTGCTGGTAGAACGGGTGATCGAAGCCAAAGAAAAATGGGCAGGTGGGAGTGTAAACTTAACTGTAAATGAAGTTAATACAGCAGCACAATGGAAAAACAAATATTATATATATCGATTTATGCCCATCAAGGCGACGACGTCGGAATACGAATTAAAGGTGCTTTGCAACCCATTAAGTCAGCTAGATGCGGTTACTTCCTCGATAGAAATTTCTTTGGATATCGCGGCCACGTCACAGAAGTTTCGAGTGTATGGAAAAATCAATCAAACTGAATCCATTTAAATCGATTCGAAACTTTTAGAATGGCGCTTAAATTAGCGCGCGGATTAAAATCACAATAAACTAGGAATTTTTCTCTTCGCAACTGGCCGAATGTAACGAGCAAGGGTAGCGTCCGACTTATGGCCAGTCTGCTCTCTAATTTGATATGGCTGTAATCCGACGGTCGCCGCTTCAGTGCAGTAACCAGCGCGTAAACTATGCCCAGCCACTTTGCTGGCTGCTTCGTCGCCATCTACTCTACGAACAGCCGCTTTTACAATCAACGCAACGGATTGAGGAGTCAACGCTTTTGTGCTCACTATTGTGTCATGCCGACTGACGGCTCTAAACAATGCGCCCTCGTTGATACTCGTTAATTCGTAAGCGTCCAACAGATCCGTCTAGCATTTATTCCTAAAGCGCATTAACAAGGCAGCGGTAGCAGTTCATCAATCCGGCTGTTTGGATGCGTCGGTAATTTTTCGAGTGTGCCTTTAAGCCATGCCAAAGGTTCTATGCCATTGGCTTTCGCGGTGGCGAGCAGGCTTTGAATGGCGGCAGCTTGTCGGCCTGCTCGTTCAGAACCGGCGAAGAGCCAGTTCTTTTTGCCAATGGCAATAGGGCGAATGGCGTTTTCAATCGGATTATTGTCGATTGGCAGATGACCGCTATTGGCGTAGCGTTCAATCGCGCTCCAGCGTTTGAGGCTGTAGTCGATGGCTTTGGCGAGACTGCTGCCATCGGCGCTCTGTTGGCGTGTGTGAATCAGCCAGGCATGCATCGCTTTGAGTTCTGGCAGCGCCTGTGTAGCACGTCGTTGTTGTCGTTGTTCGATACTGTCGCCTTTACCCTCGGCCTCAATGTGATACAGCTTTGCAATGCGTGTAAGTGCCTCATTGGCAATCGGATGCCCATTGGCGGCGTGCAGGTCGAAGAATTTGCGACGGGCGTGCGCCAGGCAGGCCAGTTCGGTGATGCCCAGCGCGAACAGGGCTTTGTAGCCGGCATAATCATCCACCATAAGATGGCCTTGCCAATGCCGCAGAAACGCGCGCGCATGACTGCCACTGCGTCCGGTTTGGAAATCGAACACGATGATGGCAGGCTGGTCTTCTAAGGCATTGCTGCGATATGCCCATAGATAGGCACGCTTGGTCTTACCATTGCCGGGGTCGAGCAGCGGCACCGGGGTTTCGTCGGCATGCAGCACTCGTCCTTGCTTGAGTATTTCTGCCAACCGGTCACTGAGCGGTTGCAGGGCGACGCCAATACGTCCTACCCACTCGGCCAGTGTGGAGCGGGCAATGCCAACACCGTGTCGACTGCTGATTTGCTCAATCCGATACAGTGGTAAGTGATCGAGATATTTTTGAATTACCACCCATGCCAATAATCCTGGTGCCGCCAGACTACGATCGATCACTGCCGGGGGAATGGCTGCTGCGGTGACTGTCTCACAAGCGCGACAGGCGTATTGAGGGCGAATATGCCGATGCACAAAGAAGCGTGCTGGTTCGACGTCGAGTTGTTCACTGATGTCTTCACCGATCTTGATCAGGTCTTTGCCGCATTGAGCGCAGGTGCAGCTTTCTGGCTCATGACGATGTTCAATGCGCGGCAGTTCCGCTGGCAGTGGCCTACGTCCGGTAGGGCTTGGCTTACGTGGTGTTGTCGCTGAAGATAATTGGGCAAGCTCGGCCTGCATCGCAGCCAGGTCGCTTTGTTCGCACTCTAAAAACAGGTCGCGTTGTTGTACCGTAAACGCTTCGGCTTTTGCGCTGAATTTGAGACGTTTGTGATACGCCAGTTCTAAAGTCAAGGCTTGAATTTTGCATTCTTTGACGTGAAGATCGTGCTCCTTGCGACGTAATTGATCCTGCAAAGCAGCCTTCTCCGCCTGTGCCAGTCCGGCCCCATTCAACTGCGCCATCACCCATTGAGTCAGTGCGGGGTCAGCGTTGAATTGGGCGAGTTTGGTGGCGATATCCATGCACGAAAGTATACCTCGCCCGACCGAAAGTTAACAGGGGGAGGCATCCCTTTTTATACGCGCCAATTCGATTGTGGCGGCGCGTTAAGTCGGGGCCAGTCAACGCCCGTGGTGAGCCATTGCCATTCTTCGTTCGACAAGACACACGCCGCATCATGGCTCTGCGGCCAGACGAAGCGACCTTTGTGCAAGCGTCGCATACATAACCAAACACCGGTGCCATCCCAGATCAATAGCTTGATGCGGGTGCTATTCTTGTTACGAAATGCATAGGCACTGCCATCGCAAGGTGGCTTACCCAAACTTTCTTGTACATGCAGGGAAAGTCCGTCAACACCGCTGCGCATATCGATCGGTTCGACAGCGAGATACACCTGTGCCGGAGTCAGTGGCAGGCTCATGGTAGTTGCCGCAGCAATTGCGCCAACACGGGTAAGTCAACATGGTTAGAAATAGTCACCTGCCAACCGGCCGGGCTGCACAAGACAATCTCGGGAAGTGATGCCCTGATCGACACCGGCACCAACTTGCAAGGCTTCATGGCTGGCCGCGGCGATGTCGATGCGATTGTCGTGAGGGAGGTGTGCTTAGCTTGAGAAACTACTGGCGATTTTACAGCGGGTGTGGCAAGTGTGACACTCTGATCAATAACGATGGAAGCGAGGCGTTTGCGCCAGGTATAAAACGTTGAATAGCCGATGGCTTCACGTCGACAATACGCGCTCAGTGATAAGCCGCTCTCAGCCCAGTGCTGCTGATGCTTAGTCCAAAACGCCACTTTGAGAGGATTGAAATTCATGCTAACTCCAGATCATTGAAAGAGTCGAGTGTCACTTATATCGTTATCGATTTCCAGATGGTTGCGTTGGACGCTTACGTTAATTCAAGCCAGCGCTTAAGTGCTTTCACCGGACAACGATTGCCTTTTGCGTTTGGAATAAATACCGTTCTTCCCTCTCCCTCTTGATCAGTTTTTGAGCGCCGTATCAATATTTCTAATCCAGTGTCATAAGTGGTAACATCTTCAATCCGCAATGCCACCAGTTCAGAACGACGGAATGCACCAGCAAAGCCGATCAATAGCAGTGCCTTATCGCGTGCAGCTTTTATTGGACTTTGTAAGTCCACCAGTACCATAATTTCTAGTAGATCATCTTTTACCAATGCAGTAACGCGGCGTTGTGCTGTGCCGAAGGTGCGTCTAATTCCCTGCATCGTTCTTTTCACAGTCTTATCCATTACCGGCGATACGATGCCAATGTCAGTGTGGGCGCGGTGAATGGCGATTAGTCGATGCTGTAAAGTTGCCACCGCCAATGAATCCGCAAATTTAGCGATGTATTCAGCAACCATACCTGGTGTTGCTGGTATCGTACCGCCGTGCTGTTTAAAATGCCGTATATCAGCGCTGTATGTGCGCTGCGTGGCTTTTGATTGCGCCGCTGCTGTATAGCTTTCAACGAGCGGCGACATTGGCGCGGGAATCGATTGAACTAGCTTGATGCGCTGCACTTTTTTGGTTTCGATCAATGGTATTATTTTTGCGGTTTTAGTAGCCATTTTAAGTATTCACAATATTGTATTTTCGATAGCTGACACGGCGTAAAAAAGCGACGAAAATTCTCGCCGCTTTTTTTGCTCTTGGTCATTTCATGGTTTAGCATTTGGGAAGTAATCAACAGTGCTAGGGACGTAATCCACAATAGACCTTCGGCAAGCTGCTGCGATGCAGTGGATAACAGCAGCTAATTCCCCCAGCTCTCCTATCAGCCATCCGATGGCTTCTGTTGCGTCACCAGATATTTCACGGGTTTCAATCTCGGGCGCGGAATTGGCTAATAAAATGCCGATAGCGGATATGCCGAGATTAACTGTACGCATTGCGACATCTCCGTTATTTGCGATTTGCAAAAGTAACGCTGGATTTGCAGCAAGGTAATCAATCTCAAATTCAGCAGTCACCGTCAAATGTGGCAGTTGCAAAAGCAAATCGCGTATCGGTCGCATAGTCTGCATTGTCGCGATGGCATTACCGCTCTTTTGCGATGATCGTTTGGCGCACATATCAGTATTCCTCGGGAAACAGAAAAGTGGTAACACTACGATCCGCTTCCGTGATCACCCAGAATCGTCTATTAGCTGCGACATACGCAGACAATATGCGAAGCCCGTTCTCTACTGCAAAGTCATTTGCAATTGCATCTCCTGGCGGAACATCGCCCCAATCGCTTTGCAAATGACGTCGAATTAAATACTGCTCGAATTCAATTTTATTCTCGCTAAAATGCGTCATAACTGCTGGGGTTGCCACAACGGTGCCACAAGAAAATAGTGGCACTGTTTTCTGGAAGTATGGTTCCTCAAGCGCTGAAGAAAGCGACTCTGATGTAAGCGTCCAACAGATCCGTCTAGCATTTATTCCTAAAGCGCATTAACAAGGCAGCGGTAGCAGTTCATCAATCCGGCTGTTTGGATGCGTCGGTAATTTTTCGAGTGTGCCTTTAAGCCATGCCAAAGGTTCTATGCCATTGGCTTTCGCGGTGGCGAGCAGGCTTTGAATGGCGGCAGCTTGTCGGCCTGCTCGTTCAGAACCGGCGAAGAGCCAGTTCTTTTTGCCAATGGCAATAGGGCGAATGGCGTTTTCAATCGGATTATTGTCGATTGGCAGATGACCGCTATTGGCGTAGCGTTCAATCGCGCTCCAGCGTTTGAGGCTGTAGTCGATGGCTTTGGCGAGACTGCTGCCATCGGCGCTCTGTTGGCGTGTGTGAATCAGCCAGGCATGCATCGCTTTGAGTTCTGGCAGCGCCTGTGTAGCACGTCGTTGTTGTCGTTGTTCGATACTGTCGCCTTTACCCTCGGCCTCAATGTGATACAGCTTTGCAATGCGTGTAAGTGCCTCATTGGCAATCGGATGCCCATTGGCGGCGTGCAGGTCGAAGAATTTGCGACGGGCGTGCGCCAGGCAGGCCAGTTCGGTGATGCCCAGCGCGAACAGGGCTTTGTAGCCGGCATAATCATCCACCATAAGATGGCCTTGCCAATGCCGCAGAAACGCGCGCGCATGACTGCCACTGCGTCCGGTTTGGAAATCGAACACGATGATGGCAGGCTGGTCTTCTAAGGCATTGCTGCGATATGCCCATAGATAGGCACGCTTGGTCTTACCATTGCCGGGGTCGAGCAGCGGCACCGGGGTTTCGTCGGCATGCAGCACTCGTCCTTGCTTGAGTATTTCTGCCAACCGGTCACTGAGCGGTTGCAGGGCGACGCCAATACGTCCTACCCACTCGGCCAGTGTGGAGCGGGCAATGCCAACACCGTGTCGACTGCTGATTTGC
This sequence comes from Undibacterium parvum, assembly GCF_003955735.1. NCBI lineage: Bacteria > Pseudomonadati > Pseudomonadota > Betaproteobacteria > Burkholderiales > Oxalobacteraceae > Neoundibacterium > Neoundibacterium parvum. The sequence continues at coordinate 884,754 of NZ_CP034464.1, forward strand.
TCAATCCGATACAGTGGTAAGTGATCGAGATATTTTTGAATTACCACCCATGCCAATAATCCTGGTGCCGCCAGACTACGATCGATCACTGCCGGGGGAATGGCTGCTGCGGTGACTGTCTCACAAGCGCGACAGGCGTATTGAGGGCGAATATGCCGATGCACAAAGAAGCGTGCTGGTTCGACGTCGAGTTGTTCACTGATGTCTTCACCGATCTTGATCAGGTCTTTGCCGCATTGAGCGCAGGTGCAGCTTTCTGGCTCATGACGATGTTCAATGCGCGGCAGTTCCGCTGGCAGTGGCCTACGTCCGGTAGGGCTTGGCTTACGTGGTGTTGTCGCTGAAGATAATTGGGCAAGCTCGGCCTGCATCGCAGCCAGGTCGCTTTGTTCGCACTCTAAAAACAGGTCGCGTTGTTGTACCGTAAACGCTTCGGCTTTTGCGCTGAATTTGAGACGTTTGTGATACGCCAGTTCTAAAGTCAAGGCTTGAATTTTGCATTCTTTGACGTGAAGATCGTGCTCCTTGCGACGTAATTGATCCTGCAAAGCAGCCTTCTCCGCCTGTGCCAGTCCGGCCCCATTCAACTGCGCCATCACCCATTGAGTCAGTGCGGGGTCAGCGTTGAATTGGGCGAGTTTGGTGGCGATATCCATGCACGAAAGTATACCTCGCCCGACCGAAAGTTAACAGGGGGAGGCATCCCTTTTTATACGCGCCAATTCGATTGTGGCGGCGCGTTAAGTCGGGGCCAGTCAACGCCCGTGGTGAGCCATTGCCATTCTTCGTTCGACAAGACACACGCCGCATCATGGCTCTGCGGCCAGACGAAGCGACCTTTGTGCAAGCGTCGCATACATAACCAAACACCGGTGCCATCCCAGATCAATAGCTTGATGCGGGTGCTATTCTTGTTACGAAATGCATAGGCACTGCCATCGCAAGGTGGCTTACCCAAACTTTCTTGTACATGCAGGGAAAGTCCGTCAACACCGCTGCGCATATCGATCGGTTCGACAGCGAGATACACCTGTGCCGGAGTCAGTGGCAGGCTCATGGTAGTTGCCGCAGCAATTGCGCCAACACGGGTAAGTCAACATGGTTAGAAATAGTCACCTGCCAACCGGCCGGGCTGCACAAGACAATCTCGGGAAGTGATGCCCTGATCGACACCGGCACCAACTTGCAAGGCTTCATGGCTGGCCGCGGCGATGTCGATGCGATTGTCGTGAGGGAGGTGTGCTTAGCTTGAGAAACTACTGGCGATTTTACAGCGGGTGTGGCAAGTGTGACACTCTGATCAATAACGATGGAAGCGAGGCGTTTGCGCCAGGTATAAAACGTTGAATAGCCGATGGCTTCACGTCGACAATACGCGCTCAGTGATAAGCCGCTCTCAGCCCAGTGCTGCTGATGCTTAGTCCAAAACGCCACTTTGAGAGGATTGAAATTCATGCTAACTCCAGATCATTGAAAGAGTCGAGTGTCACTTATATCGTTATCGATTTCCAGATGGTTGCGTTGGACGCTTACACTCTGATTTAATATTACTTTTCATGAACTTTACCTTTTTTAGACCTGCAACAAAGTAAAAGACGAACGAGCAGAAAACGACCCACATAGATTGTGCCGTCAGTACGTTTGCCATGACCAAGTAAGCAGTGGGAGTAGAGGAGAGTCAGCGTTTGGAAGGAGTCTCCGCAGCAAAAAAATTAAGCTAAAAACCTTAACTTTATATTGTTGCGAAGTGCCTTTTGGCGCTGAACATTGCAGCGCATTGCACGCCACAACAACAGTTTACGCTTGTAATTAAATTAGATCGAGTACTAAATAACTTCGTGTATAGCTGGCTTTTCACCCGCTGATTGCCCAGCATCATTGCACATTTCCAAACAAAACTCGCGTTTAAAAACTCTGAAAAATTCGACCTAATTTCAAAATCCAGCGGGTTTTGTTTTGACCGGCTTGAAGCTCTTGTGTTCTCGCCTAAATGCAACCAGATCAAGGTCAGCGACATTGATAGAAATCTGATCTACTCCATGCGCATGTGACACTAATCGGTCAAAATGTTCTTTGTAAGGTGCTTGAATTGTAGATCCACCAAACTCCCCCTTGTTGACTACAACCACATGTTGAAACATATGATAATTAAGAGCAGCAGCCATGGTATCGAACGTGCTTACATCTTTATTGTGTGCGCAAACCACAAACAGATCTGTCTTCTTCTTTAAATCAACCGCTAAATTTAAATCGGTCGCGTCATAACAGATCGCACCGCTGATGCGTATTGGTCCTTCTTCAGCACCAATTACTTCGATTATGTGTTGACATGGTCTATAGCCTGAAATCCCAAGTAAAACCTCATCCTTTGTCATGTTTGCTTTACCTTGATCCCTGATAATCCATTGTCGTCCAGAATCGCGATAATCAGGAATAAACCACCTTGCGACGTTTACCAGCTTTCCGTTATGGTCAAAAAATACCATACCTGCTAACACTATAGACTTAGTCTTATCAGCCAACCGTTTAATGATATCTTGATCATCGGGATGTACCGCGACTTCGGGAAAAACGATTAAGTCAGCACTAACTTTTGACAAATCGTTATCAGCTTCCAGTTTAGCAGTGAGCGTTTTATATGTTAGCTGGCAGATTCTTGCAATGTGCGCTCTGTTTTCTGCTCTTGCTTTTGGCAAGTTAAGCTCTCGATCACTAAGAGAAAAATCTTTACTTCGTGGAAGCAATTGCTGAACAGTGACCAGCCGAAATGAAGGTCGTTTTGTCAGCGTGCTTATTGATGTAACTAACGTCGGCATTCTGGAAGCCTTGCAGTAAAGCTCATCGAGCAATCGCAGCCTTTTACTTAATACCTTCCTCAGCGATTCGAGGCCATCAATCCCTAAAATTTCTTCGCTCTTGAGATATGTTGACTCTCGCCCAGGCCACTGAAGACACTTCATCAACAATTCAGAGAACCAAGTTGACACCGTTGCATAGTTCCCCACCAGCACTTCAGAAGAATGCATCATACCCATTCGTCGCTTATACCAGCCAGTTCTCAAGCCCTTATAGCTGATCACCGTTCCCAGCTTCCAGCGACTGCCAGTGAAATCACTACCCCCAACAACCGCCGCACGAAGAATTGAACCAATCCAATAAATTATTGTGTGTTCATTATTACTGGCATCAATCCAAGGTGGAGCTGAAAACCGAGGATCATTCGTCGTCGATTTTGAGGTTGTAGTGCAATCAATTGAGGTCACATCTGGAAGCCAAAGCTCTTCCCAATCTGCATGGTGCCCAACCTGAGCAACTTGTATATCACGTGGGGACAAAGGGAGCAGTGCTGAATTTTTTTCAGCAAATGAAATTAAACCCAAGGCAAGCTTGACCAGGGCAACTTCGTGTTCGAATCCATTTTTATTTGAAGCGATAACTTTGGAAAGTTTTTGTTTTTTCGATTTCAAGTCACTTGATGCAACTGGCGCAGCCCAATCTAATTGCTTTATCAGTTCCTTATTCGCACTATCTTGCCCGAGCCGTTTCCACACACTCAACCAAAATTCACCTCCACGTTTAGCAATTTCCTCTAGCGAGCTAAGCTTCAAGTCCGGAGTCAAAGGGGAGATATTTTCAATCAACAATAATGCAAATGCATCTGGTCGCCCAGTAATCTGCGACGCCACTTCAAATAGTGCTAATCGCTGAATCTGAAATTCCGGTGGCCGTCCAGCCAAAATAGCATGAAGACTGTGTTGAATAGTCTTAGTCGCATTGTCGACCAGTACTGGTTTTTTCAATGTAGCCAACAACAGTAAAGCTTGCCTCTCAATAAATCTTGGTACGTTCGGACTGCCAACTGAACGCTGTGCATACATAGCTGCAATATCAAGGAGGTCTTCTGGCGCGGCCGATTTCGGATAATCAACACGTTGAAAAAAACCATTAAAATCGACACAGCATCTAAAAATATCTGCCAATAAATAATCCATCATCGCGGCAGTCGACCGATCAGCCCCTCCTCCGCCTATACTACTTCTTTTAAAAATAGCATCTAACACAGGTTCGATAATGATTGGCGATGGAAAAATCTCAATTGCCTTTCGCAATACAAGGCCGAGAGAAGGGTCTTGCATCCATGCTTTCACGAGTTTCTTGGCCAGTAATTCGCTCTCGTTGTCAGCTAGATTTCCCGCTTGTCCATCAAGCTTATCAATTACCGTCAGTTTGCGTTTGTTCCGCATGACTGATTCCAATCTATTTGCGGCAAATCGTTTAAGCGTATCAAGCCTAATATCATGATCAAATTTGACCAATCGAAAGAGGCCTTTATCACCCTTCACAGAAGTCGTTTCAGGTACATCATCTGGTTGAGACGTTAACAATCCTTCGAGTACAGCAGTTGCACTTTCAAGAATATCTCGATCTGCGGGGCCACTCAATTCATTTTGAAGGAGCATAATGCGGCCAGATAAGCTACCACTATTGTCCAAGTCAGAAAGGGACGTGAGCTTTGTCTTCTTAATATTAAGCTTTAGTGTAGTCCCAGCATGCAATTTCAACTGGTTGCCGACCCACGTATTGATCGCTTTAGCTATCTTATCAATATCAATGTTTCCTGCACTAATCACCAAGCGGATATCATCAACATATCGACAGTAGTCATGCAAAATTACATCCGCCATATTTGGCACACTTTCACCGATGTATTTTGCGACACTTCTATCAAACGGAATCATATATGCATTGGCGAAAAATCCAGATGCAACTAATCCTTGAGGCAATCCAGATCCAAGCTCTAGGCCTATCTTTTTTGCAGCGTCTACCGCTTCAACATCCCAGCGCCAATCAGTAATCTTCTTCGCTCTCTTCCAAAACTCTTTACAAACATCAGCATCGCCATATTCAACAGCTATATTCTGAAGTCGCTTTAATAAGGTTGGGCGATCAATGTAATCATAAAATTTTGACAAATCCAGATTAACAATGAAAACATGATCGGTATCGCTCAGACTGTTCGCGACGAGTCTACCAATTTCAATTGGCCTCTTGAGAAAGTTTTGATAGTCAGTAAAAAATTTCCTATACGTCTCGCCATTTCCCCAGCGGAACCAAGCCCCTTGCTCGGTCCAATCACATAGCAGTCTATTACCATAGCTATATACCCCTTGATTTTGGGCTAAGCTAGCGTTGAGAATACTACAATCCCCTTGTGCACTTTCTACCGCGTCAGCAAGGCACATCATCAGCGCTGTTGCCCACGTCTGATCGCGAACTGTCATATGTGCTAGTGGTCGGACAGGAGGCTTACTTTCTCTGATTTTTGGTTCTTCAAGCGGAACCCATCCCTTTTTCGAATCCAATCCCCACGGTTCGCTTTTGGCTGCGGGGACAAGTTCTAGATCTCTTAACTCTATGTCGTTCTTCGTCAGCGCATTCGCCCATTTTTCGGCATTGCTTTCTAAACCCAGCGCAGATATGTCAAGGGCAAGCGTATCGGCATACCAGTTGTGTGCACGCATATAACCATGGGTCTTTTTCCAAGCTTGGCTAATAACTACTTCATCAGTTAAAAGATCAATCTCAGGTTTAAGTTTGCGATACTTTTCTGCAACGAGTTTCATAAATTTTTCCGATAACGACTTGCACGAACTTGTAAAGATACGCTCAGCATTGAGCCAAAATATAATCTAAATATTGAAATATCACGTGTACTTTGGCTCTCCAAACTTGATATCTTTCTCGCAATTCACAACTCGCGTCAATTATTCAATCACTAAAAAATAGTCTCAGGAGGATGAAAATGCCGATTCCTACGACCATATCTTAATAATCCCAGTCCTCATGACGCACAGGCAAACGATTTAACTCCTCCCGTAGGTGTCGCCACTTAGGCATAAAAAGCTCCATAAGTGCGGTAAATCGTGCGTTATGAGTAGGCTCGATTAAGTGTGCCAATTCATGCACGACGATATATTCAAGGCATTCAGGAGGTTTTTTTGCAAGGTCAGTATTTAATCGTATGTTTTTCAGACTTGGGTTACAACTGCCCCATTTAGTCTTCATACGCTGCACGAAAATGCGGCTTGCGCTCACACCCAAAAGCGGCTCCCATTTTGCAATCAAATCAGGCATCGCGATCTTAATTTGCTCTCGATACCAAGAGTCTAAAATTTCCTGTCTACGTCCGTCATCAGTGCCAGGCCTCAGTTGCAAGATAAGCTTGCCATGCGTCAGCTCAACGTTTGGAGTAGCGTCTTTTTCAACGATTTGTAAAAGGTAGCGCTTGCCCCACAAGTAATGACTTTCGCGATCCAAATATTCACGCGGAGTCTCTCGTTCCTGTGCCAATATTTTGCGCTGTTGGCTTTTGATCCATGCGAGCTTAGAGATGGCGAATACACGAATCGTATCTAATTCCATATATAGCGGCGCTGATATACGCACCTTGCCGGAAGGCGGATAGACACTAAGATGAACGTTCTTAATGTTCTTCTTTACTACATCAATACAAAGGCCGCCAAGATCAAGCTGCACAGTCATTAATACTCTCGCTGTGCAAAAATGATCAAGAAAATGCGCTCAACTTCAGTGATATCTTTAAGAATTTCGTAAAGTGCCTGCTTGATTACCAATTCCTTTGGTACTACACCGCGCCATCCGTCAGGCTTTACCGTTTTAACGACTTCGTCGATTTTTAACGCCAACAAAGTCAATCTCTGCACTTCATCCCCGTACGGTACGGCATCGTCTGCCACCATATGGGCAGTTGCCATGTTTAATGGTTTCTTAAGATTATTAAAAAGAGCTCGTTTAGCAGGCGTATCCAAAAGCGCAGGCGTGTCATTAGCTACACCTGCTTGTACTTTCGCTACAAGGTCGGCGACACGCTGCAAATACACTTCGTATTCAATGGCCTTATTCTTCCGCAAAATAATAATTTCATCGAGCAAGGCAGACATCGTTTCAAAAAAAGCGGGATCAGTTAAACGCTCTTTCAAGATCTTGCTACGCACGTTATTCTCAATCGTCTCTGCAATCGACGCACGGCTACCCTTTAAACTGCCTAATTTCTTGGCAATTGCATCGGCTATACCTGTTTTAACAATCAGATCTAACAAGCCAATATTGTCGAAAGGGGAAATTTTTCGAGGCTCATCTGCTTCAATATAAGTATCGATAAGATGTCTCATATCGGCCTCATAGGTTTTCAAATCGAGGCTCTCACCACTGGCATTTCGAATCACTTCGCGCAAGTCCAAGTAATGCTTCTGTAGCTTTTTGATGCTATCGAATTCAAGCGCGCTGTAACCAGCCGAATCAAATTCATCAGCAATATTGGCATAGGAACGCACTAATGCCACCACCGCTTTGTAGAGCGCTACTCTGCGAGGTTCACGTTCTATTACGTCCGCTGGAATTTCGGTATTGCCGCAAAAATAGTGAATGTGCGCCAATTCACGATCTGGCTGTACCGTCGGTGGCTCTACTGGCTCACAAAGTAACGCGAGTGCCTCAAGCGCAGCATCCAAGCGCTCCTTCCCTTTAGTCAATCGGTCTTGAAGCATGACTTCAGAATCTGTACCGCCAGCGCTAAGGTCTAGTTCTGATGTATAAACAGCTAAGGCTTTCTCTACTTTCTTGAACAAATCCTTGTAATCAACAACATAACCAAAATCTTTATCATCACCATCTAACCTATTGGTGCGGCATATCGCCTGAAATAAGCCATGATCTTGCATCGACTTGTCTATGTAGAGATAAGAGCATGGCGGCGCATCAAAACCCGTCAACAGCTTGTCCACGACAATAAGCAATTTCATGTTTGCGGGTTCCTTGATGAAGCGCTTTTTAGCGCTATCCTCATAAGTTTCCGTTTTACTTAAACCGGGCTTAGCGTCAATATCCTTCAGCAATTCGGTATATACACTGTAGAGGAATTGCTTATCCGTTTCGGTGTTTGCGCCAGTCTCCTCCAAGGTGACATTACCCGCCATTGGGTTATAAGAAGTGATGACAGCACAGCGCCCCTTAAATACCGTTTTTTGGAATAATGTGAAATATTTGCTAGCTTCATAAATACTTGAAGCAACAAGAATCGCGTTCCCGCGCTCACTCGAAAGACGTGGTTTTACACTAAAATCGAAGATAATATCGGCGACGACTCTATCCATACGCGATTTTGAACTAAGCACACGCTGCATCGTGCCCCACTGATTCTTCAGTTCATTTTTTTGCCAATTATTCAGATTCTTGGTTTTCGCCTCAAACCACTGATCTATCTTGTCTTCGGAACCAAGACGCTGATCTATATCACGCGCCTCGTACACCAGATCGAGCACCACACCATCTTCGACAGCCTCACTAAATTTATAGGTGTGGATATAACCGCCAAATACTTCATTACTGGTGGCCTTATCTGCTTTTAACAATGGTGTTCCAGTAAAACCCATGAAGACAGCGTTCGGCATCAAGGCCTTCATCACGCGATTTAACCTACCATTTTGAGTGCGATGGCATTCATCTACAAACACAAAGACATCGCCCACAGTTTTACTAGAAGAACTCTGCAATTCTTTAATGAAGCTCTCAAATTCGACTTCATTTTTCCCCTTGGACTCGAGACCAAATTTGAAAATAAGGGAACAAAGCAAACGTGGCGTGGGCTGCCCAAGTTGGCTCATTAAATCGCGACCGTTATTCGTGCGATAAATGGTTTCACCTGCATCGGCAAAAACACGTTCAATCTGCTTATCTAATTCATCGCGATCAGTGACGATGACGACACGCGCATTTGGATTGTTTTCTAAAATCCATTTGGCAAGCAGTACCATCAAAATACTCTTTCCAGCGCCCTGCGTATGCCAAATGATGCCGCCGTTACGCTGCTTTGCATGCTCCTGCGCCGCCTTTATACCAAAATATTGGTGTACTCTGGGCAGCTTCTTTATACCACCATCAAAGAGAACGAAGTCATGCATCAGTTCAATAATTCTGTGCTTGTCACAGAGCTTAAGTAAATACTTATCTAACTTAAATCGGCTATTGTCAGCTTCGTCTTCTTTCCAGTTTAAAAAGTATTTTTCTTCGGTTTTGATGGTTCCGTAGCGTAGCCCTTCTGAATCATTGCCGGCGAAAACGAATTGCACCGTGCTAAAAAACCACTCATTGAATTCCGGCAGCTGATTGGACAGGTTTTGACGTATGCCATCGCCAATGCTTACGCGGCTATTCTTTAGCTCTAAAACACCAATCGCAATACCATTCACGTATAGAACAATGTCAGGGCGCCGCTCATTACCACCTCGTAGCGTTACCTCCTCCGCAATCGCAAAATCGTTCTTATCCGCCTCATGCCAATTAATTAGATGTACCGTTTCATTTGTCTTTCCGGCCTCGATCTTTACCGGCACACCGTAGCGCAGCAAGCTATAAACAGCCTGATTATTATTGTATAGAGAACGATTGTGATTATCGGCCTCCAATCGAAGCTTGAATATTGCGGCGCTAATCTGTGCAGATGTGTATCCATTCTTACTCAAATATTTTTCTAGTAAACCCGCATCTATATTGCTATTGCCAACTCGGTCTGTCCAATCACCGAGGTAGGTATAAGCTAGTTCGTTGCGAAACAGGGCGACAACACGGTTTTGTGTCGCACGTTCGGGTTTACCTATATCTGTCATGCGTTCAATTCCCCATCTTCAAATTTATCCCACAAAGCAGTCTTAAACCAAATCGGCATTTGATCGGTTTTAATTTCTATTTCATTGCCGTTAGTTACTTCCGCAATCCAGACTTTTTCATGACCTGAGTTATCAAAAATATAGGCGCGATCAGCAAATGCAACCGCGTCATATAACAAATCAAGTGAGCGCGTATAGCGGCTGATAATTTTATCTTCTGGCACTGGGTGCCCACCCGTTTCCACTCTGTGAAGAACGCGTGAAATATTAATTTCAGGGTCTTCGGTAGCGACGTAATAAAGGTAAGTACGAAAGCCCGCCTGCTGTGCTTTTTCTAAGAAGTCCACTTTATCAGGAGAGGACATCACTGTCTCAAACGTGAACGCCATCTTGGCCTTCAGTAATTTATGCCGAATATAGTCTGCCAGTACCGATGCCCAATAGGAGTTAACATCAAGCGCTTCAAACAGTATTACGCCATCCAGCACTTTCACGCTATCAATTTGATTCAGCAGGCCTGCACTGGCCAACAAGGTAGAGGCGCGTAAAAACTGTTGTAACTCTTCATTACTAGCATCGATTTCAAAGGGCGATAATTCCAAGCAGTGGTGCGTGCGGATTTCCTTTTCGATTTCATCTGCGTTGATATACACGCCCAACCATTCAGCTGGCAACATGTCTTTAATCGTGCTCTTACCAGAACCATTCGGCCCCGCAAATACGCGCAAACGCGGAAGTTGCGCACTCATCGAGCACGCACCCGTACACGCTTACTGCCAGGAACGACAGCCACGGGCACACGCAAAGTGCGAATCAATCGTTGGCTTCCGTCCGCTGAAGTTTCGACCAAGCGCCCATTCACGGCTTCCTTCACCTTACCGCTGGTTGTTAATGCTTGATAATAGGCGCGTCTAACCGCATTACCGGCGAGTTCAGGAATTCGTGCCTCCATTGCCTGCATGGATTGCTCGTTCATTTTTATGCTTCGCTTCATGATTGCTCCCTCATCGTGTATCTTCAATACATCATTATTACAATAGCATTTTTTCTTGCGTCACATCAGATTTGATCTATTAATCGAATTCTGCCAGTTAGCAAAACTTGCATCATTCCTTGCTTGATCAAACGTGCTTTCTTGAGTTTGGTTTCTAACGAGACGATTTCAACATCGATATCATGAAGGATGTTGGCAATTGCTGTTTGCTCATCGTACGGTGGAAAATTACACTCAAGTATCAACAACTTCGAAATAGAAAGTCCTGGCTGTGCTGATGACTCTGAATATTGATTCAAATTCATCCGTTTCAAGACTTGCGATAGCCAACGAATGTCAGTACCTTTTTTGGGCGTTACGACGATCGCATGCTCTGACGCAAAAAATTGTCCATCTACAATTGAGATATTGCCGCATAAAGCACCTTGCCGTCCGATGAGCGCGTAACTTCCATCGTGAGTGAAACGCTTTGTAAAACCACGCAGTCCGTTTCCACCATAACATGGGAAGCGAGAATGCTCATCAATATCAATACTGGTTATTCCTTCTCCGCTTTTCATCGTGCAAATGGCACTCAATCGTCTAGTTTTCCAATCTGCATTAAAACCAGGCAATCGTCGTCGCCCCGTGAATAGCTCCTGAACCACACCTTGCTTGATCTGACTTTTCTTTGCCAGATATTGCTCAATCGACTCAATTAGAGTATCGGCATCGCTTAATGCATCTGCAATAGTAAGTTGCTCAACCTTCGATGGAGGCATCGAAATAACAATTTCATGTAAATCATTGCGATTAACGCCAGGGACTCCACTCTTACCACTATAAGTATGAAAATTAATAGTTCTAAGCATATAGGAAACGAACAAAGGATCGTTTCCATGAAAATCACGTACATATAGTGTCGTGTTTAACGGCCAGAAGTCTTCACTAACATAAAAGACCTGTCCAATAGTTCCATATCGACCAGTCACTACACCTGGCGCTCTTACCTTAAACTCATTGTGTGTTACTTCAATCCCCGAAGATGTAACAATTGGCACGTTGCCCATTTTTCGAAGACGCTGTGGGAGATCGAAACCACGCTGAAGAGTAGCGACGTTCCCCAAAAAATCTTTCTTCCAAGGTTCACTCACAATACAAACCCCATTTTTCTAAGATGTATCGCCACCTTAAATTCTGAAGAAATTACGTTCTTTGTGATTGTTGATTGTGTAGTTTCATAACGCTCAACCAATTCTTTCACTCGATGGGTCAATGCGTGACTGATACTATTCATTTCACCATGAATTGCTGCATCCAGAACAGCTATCCATTTATCTTCCACGGTTAAAGTCTTAATGTCATCAACCGTTAGCTCTGGGTATTTTTCAAACGCAAGTATGTCGAGCGCATCCTCCGCAACTCTCACTGCACTTTTCAGGGTACTCACTTCGTCCACAAGATCAAGATAGCGACTCAGCACACGCAATTCATTTAGGTCGTCATTTTCTGGTTCTAACGGAAGCCTAGCTAATGCATCTTTTTCCGCTTCATCAAACAAATTCGACACAATTTCGTCGAAAGACTTTACTGTTGCAACAGCCGTTTTATATAACTCAAGAAATACACGTTCTTCGTCGGCTATGTTTGTTTTTAAGCGCGCATTTATCACTGCTACGGTGACTTTTCCCTTGGCATTGGCAATATTATGCATGCGAGTATCATCAATCATATCTGAGACACGTTGCCACGCAGCTTTTCGCTTTTTGACCGCTGCGGAATATTTGGCATGACTTGTTGGGCTGGCCAACTGCCAAACTAGAAGAATCGCTTCACGCAATGCATCGAGAGCATCATTTCTATTTTCGACCTGACCAAGTATGCCCTCTTCACCACTATTCTCTTCCTGCAGCTCAGTCAATAGCGTGTTCGCATTTTCCAGATCGGCGACAAGTTGATTGATACAGTCTTGCTCTTTCGAAAAATAACGTGCCACGATCAATTGCTTCGGAACGAGATCACATGTCCATCCTTTGTCCAATTGTTTATCTGGCTTGCCGTCTTTACCTTTCTTAATTTCAATGACGCGATAGGTTTCGGCCTTCCATCCGTCTGCTGCAATTAAGTAGCAATCGTCTTGCATCGTCGCTTCCCAATAATTCATCAAATGCTGATAAACATCATAAGCATCAATCAACGCACGTCCTTGATAATGCGTTAATAGCCCTTCGGCGACTTCAGCAATCAATTCTTTAGGGTGAAAGCCTACTTGTAGTGCTTTAAGAGTAGTGATGACGGGCTTACGCCATTGATCAAAATACGTATTCATGTCGACTATAAAAGTGGAGAACTGTGGGTGCGCATAAATACTTGTTTTGATATCAGGCTTCGCAATCGCGAGATCAAAATATCCGGGGCGATTGGATTTAAACAATGCGTCTTTCAATTCAGGACATACCGCCCAATAGTTTTGCAATGCATCTATATCGGCGACTGGAATACCACCGTTAAGATGGCCGTCAATGTCTTGCAAATCTTCTGCCATGGACGAATCAACGTACCGAGGTAGATGGAGATTAAACTCATTTTTTTCGATTTCCTCATACGACACCATGCGGCCAAACTTAGGGTCACGACTATCTTGACGCATAAAAACATCGACTATTTTGTGCACATCTTGCTCACGCAAACGATTTTTAGGACCATCCTTCATAAAACCACGGCTTGCATCAACCATAAAAATGCCTTTGCGTGATTGCGCGTCCTCCTTGTCAATCACGATGATACAAGCTGGTATACCCGTTCCAAAAAACAGATTGGCAGGCAGACCGATAACCCCCTTAATGTAACCGCGTCGTATCAAATTACGCCGAATGTTTGCCTCTGCGTTCCCTCTAAATAATATCCCGTGCGGCAAAATACACGCACCTTTCCCGGTATTCTTAAGCGAACGGATGATGTGTAGTAAGTAGGCGAAATCGCCTTGCTTTGCAGGAGGCACACCGAAAGTATCGAAACGATCAAATGGATCATTTAATGGCGATAAACCCGTACTCCAGCGCTTATCTGAAAAAGGTGGATTGGCGACGACGTAATCAAAGGTTTTAAGCGATTCGCCCTCCTTGAATTTGGGGTCAGCCAATGTATTACCTTGCGCGATCAATGCAGTAGGGTTGTTATGCAAAATCATGTTCATGTGCGCTAGACCGCTTGTCGCCTCATCTTTTTCTTGGCCGTAGAGAGTAACGGGTGTGGCTGCTTCGTCGCCTACTTTCAACAACAACGAGCCTGAACCACAGGTCGGATCATAAACCGTCGTTTCACTCGTGGTACGTGCACCACCAATACCGATAATCTTTGCCATGATGCGGCTAACTTCAGCGGGTGTGTAAAACTGCCCCTTACTTTTGCCGCTTTCACTAGCAAAATGGCGCATGAGGTATTCATAAGCATCGCCGAGAATATCATCACCGTCTGCGCGATTCTTACTAAAATCTAATTCAGGCTTTTCAAAGATCGCAATCAAATTGGTGAGGCGATCGACCATTTCTTTACCTGTACCAAGAAGTGCAGTTTCATTGAAATCTGCTTTGATACGAAGCCTGTTTGCTTTGGCCAACGGATCAATAATTTTCTTGTTAATCTGATCGCCAATGTCACTCGTACCCTTGAGCGCAACCATATCTTTAAAACTGGAACCTTTTGGAATAATGATGGATGCATAAGGAATATCGGCAAATTTATCACTGACGTACTTAATAAAAAGCATGACCAAAACATAGTCTTTGTATTGACTGGCATCCATGCCGCCGCGAAGTTCGTCGCATGATGCCCAGAGCGATGAATAGAGTTCTGATTTTTTAATTGCCATTTAATTCGATCTTCATTGTTATGTCTATCTCGCGGCTAAAACCACATCCGCAATAATTCAATATTTGAGCTACGACTTCTTATCAATACATCGTCATAAGAAAACGCCACATTTAGGAAAGTAATAAAATCAATCCGCTATCGCAATTTGATTCTCATCTGAGCCACCGGATTTAACCCAGGCATCGACATCAGCTCGCTGAAATTTCCAGAAACGCCCAACCCGATGAGCCGGCATATTTTTCTTGGCGATCCACGCATAGATGGAGTCCTTACTGACGCCAAGGTAGTCAGCAATCTCTTCCACCGATAACCAGCGGTCTAACATAACGGGATCTTCCATATCAAAATAAACCTTCCAAAGGCGCAAAAAACTATACATGATTCAAGCGTAGTATAGCCGTTTAGACCCGATTAAGCATGAATAAGAGAGATTTAGATGGCCATGTCGCTATTTATTTAAGTTACCAATAGATAATATCGTAATTTACTGCACCGTCTATACGACAGGCTTAATGTCGCCGTGATTTGTATTTTCCAAAAATGCAAGAAATAGCACATCACCGCGACACTTAGCTTTAACTCTTCGCTGATATCCTATTCATTGGCGTGACGCCGATAAACCATGCAGGGATAAGCGTCTGAAAATCCGTACGGACATATTGAGCTGGAGTGATCCAATATGCAGGATCAATCATGTACTCAATAGGCTGCTTAGCATTGGTTTTGTCCCTAACGAATATGGCGTGTCTACCGATTTCCGTTTCTGGATCATAGTCCACCATCACTATCGCGACATTGTGAATATCGACGAGACCAGTTTCGACCTCTTTGTAGATGGTTGAAACAAAACCGTAGTGAGCGAGAATCTTGTTGATCATTTCCTCCGTCACATAATATGGGCCGTTGGCGGGATGGCCGAATTTATCGATGGCCACCTGCATGACATCATCTAAAGATTTGCTGACGATCATTGCGATACAGGCGAAGGCACAGTCGTGATCAACAGCCTGCTGTACCCGCTTGAAGGCGGGTTGAATTGCCTGCGTTTGATTAACTGCTGATGGAATAGTAGCCATAGCTTTGCTCCTTAAGAATAGGATGGCATTTAAAATGCGCGCAGCAAAACCCACTTGAAAAGTGATGAGTTTAGAAAAAGTAGGGAATGGTCGAAATCTTATTGAACCCCTTGATTACATCAGGACGAAATCTGAAGAATCTGATTCAAGCGGACGCTGCTGCGCGGGGATGTCAAACTCTAGCGATTAAACAAGCGAATAGCCGATTCAATATTAGTTTTAACAAGCATATTTTACTGTAAGCGTCCAACGCAACCATCTGGAAATCGATAACGATATAAGTGACACTCGACTCTTTCAATGATCTGGAGTTAGCATGAATTTCAATCCTCTCAAAGTGGCGTTTTGGACTAAGCATCAGCAGCACTGGGCTGAGAGCGGCTTATCACTGAGCGCGTATTGTCGACGTGAAGCCATCGGCTATTCAACGTTTTATACCTGGCGCAAACGCCTCGCTTCCATCGTTATTGATCAGAGTGTCACACTTGCCACACCCGCTGTAAAATCGCCAGTAGTTTCTCAAGCTAAGCACACCTCCCTCACGACAATCGCATCGACATCGCCGCGGCCAGCCATGAAGCCTTGCAAGTTGGTGCCGGTGTCGATCAGGGCATCACTTCCCGAGATTGTCTTGTGCAGCCCGGCCGGTTGGCAGGTGACTATTTCTAACCATGTTGACTTACCCGTGTTGGCGCAATTGCTGCGGCAACTACCATGAGCCTGCCACTGACTCCGGCACAGGTGTATCTCGCTGTCGAACCGATCGATATGCGCAGCGGTGTTGACGGACTTTCCCTGCATGTACAAGAAAGTTTGGGTAAGCCACCTTGCGATGGCAGTGCCTATGCATTTCGTAACAAGAATAGCACCCGCATCAAGCTATTGATCTGGGATGGCACCGGTGTTTGGTTATGTATGCGACGCTTGCACAAAGGTCGCTTCGTCTGGCCGCAGAGCCATGATGCGGCGTGTGTCTTGTCGAACGAAGAATGGCAATGGCTCACCACGGGCGTTGACTGGCCCCGACTTAACGCGCCGCCACAATCGAATTGGCGCGTATAAAAAGGGATGCCTCCCCCTGTTAACTTTCGGTCGGGCGAGGTATACTTTCGTGCATGGATATCGCCACCAAACTCGCCCAATTCAACGCTGACCCCGCACTGACTCAATGGGTGATGGCGCAGTTGAATGGGGCCGGACTGGCACAGGCGGAGAAGGCTGCTTTGCAGGATCAATTACGTCGCAAGGAGCACGATCTTCACGTCAAAGAATGCAAAATTCAAGCCTTGACTTTAGAACTGGCGTATCACAAACGTCTCAAATTCAGCGCAAAAGCCGAAGCGTTTACGGTACAACAACGCGACCTGTTTTTAGAGTGCGAACAAAGCGACCTGGCTGCGATGCAGGCCGAGCTTGCCCAATTATCTTCAGCGACAACACCACGTAAGCCAAGCCCTACCGGACGTAGGCCACTGCCAGCGGAACTGCCGCGCATTGAACATCGTCATGAGCCAGAAAGCTGCACCTGCGCTCAATGCGGCAAAGACCTGATCAAGATCGGTGAAGACATCAGTGAACAACTCGACGTCGAACCAGCACGCTTCTTTGTGCATCGGCATATTCGCCCTCAATACGCCTGTCGCGCTTGTGAGACAGTCACCGCAGCAGCCATTCCCCCGGCAGTGATCGATCGTAGTCTGGCGGCACCAGGATTATTGGCATGGGTGGTAATTCAAAAATATCTCGATCACTTACCACTGTATCGGATTGAGCAAATCAGCAGTCGACACGGTGTTGGCATTGCCCGCTCCACACTGGCCGAGTGGGTAGGACGTATTGGCGTCGCCCTGCAACCGCTCAGTGACCGGTTGGCAGAAATACTCAAGCAAGGACGAGTGCTGCATGCCGACGAAACCCCGGTGCCGCTGCTCGACCCCGGCAATGGTAAGACCAAGCGTGCCTATCTATGGGCATATCGCAGCAATGCCTTAGAAGACCAGCCTGCCATCATCGTGTTCGATTTCCAAACCGGACGCAGTGGCAGTCATGCGCGCGCGTTTCTGCGGCATTGGCAAGGCCATCTTATGGTGGATGATTATGCCGGCTACAAAGCCCTGTTCGCGCTGGGCATCACCGAACTGGCCTGCCTGGCGCACGCCCGTCGCAAATTCTTCGACCTGCACGCCGCCAATGGGCATCCGATTGCCAATGAGGCACTTACACGCATTGCAAAGCTGTATCACATTGAGGCCGAGGGTAAAGGCGACAGTATCGAACAACGACAACAACGACGTGCTACACAGGCGCTGCCAGAACTCAAAGCGATGCATGCCTGGCTGATTCACACACGCCAACAGAGCGCCGATGGCAGCAGTCTCGCCAAAGCCATCGACTACAGCCTCAAACGCTGGAGCGCGATTGAACGCTACGCCAATAGCGGTCATCTGCCAATCGACAATAATCCGATTGAAAACGCCATTCGCCCTATTGCCATTGGCAAAAAGAACTGGCTCTTCGCCGGTTCTGAACGAGCAGGCCGACAAGCTGCCGCCATTCAAAGCCTGCTCGCCACCGCGAAAGCCAATGGCATAGAACCTTTGGCATGGCTTAAAGGCACACTCGAAAAATTACCGACGCATCCAAACAGCCGGATTGATGAACTGCTACCGCTGCCTTGTTAATGCGCTTTAGGAATAAATGCTAGACGGATCTGTTGGACGCTTACATTTTACTGGGGTTTTGACACCGAAAATCATGAAAATAACTTCGTGCAAAACTCACTTATGCTCTATGGAAATCGATGAATTTGGCATATTTCAAACACCAATCAGTTATTGCGACAAACGAACGATTTTAAAATGCCAGGGAAGCGTTTTAAACCGCCACACAAGCCGCCGAACTCACTTAACCGGCCAATATGCAATCATTGTGACTTAACGCCGTAAAACGCCGAATACGAATACTATTGAGCGGTCAATGATTATCAATGATCAACTCAATACCAAACTATTTTCAATTTGCGTCAAATACTCAACCCACAACGTTAAAGCGTCGCGTCTTTCTTCGAAATAGGTATGGACGTCATATATGCCCTCCACCCCTGCTAATTTATGATTCAGGCACATTTCCGTAATATCGCGCGGCACACCTAATCTACGCATATGGCTCTTTGCAGTTGACCTGAGGTCATGTGGAGTAAAGCGCCGCACAGCAGGATTATGCTCCGTGTACCAAAACTCAATAGCAGCGCCTATCGTATTTGGATTGATTGGGGCATCACCTCCAAATTTAACTTTCCTACTCTGCGCTCTCGACGGCAAAATAAATACAGAATCAAAACCTAATAATTTCAACTCTTGCAGCCACCCAATAACAGGTAAAGTAAGTGGGATTTGAATCCCAGGACCAGTCTTGCTCGTCGGCACACTCCACACCTGATTTTCAAAATCGAACTGATCCCATTTTGCATTTCTAAGTTCATCTGAGCGAACTGCCGTTGCAAGCAGCAATCTTACTGCCAATGCATTCTCACGTCGCATGTCAGCAGCGAAAAGTATCCTCAATTCTAGCTCGGAAAGCATTAACCTTTTTCTGATTACTGGACGCTTTCCCAAAACAGCATTTAATTCAATTCCGATACATGGATTAGTTGGAATTATTTTCTTCCCAGCAGCATGACGAAATAACATCTTAGTTGAGGATAAAAGCATACTCGACTCCGTCCAAGTCGCACCTACATCCTCAATCATCGCAACAATATCCACCGGAGTGATTTTTGATACAAGGTAAGAACCAATTTTTGATTCAACTCGTATCAGGCTTCGACCATAGCTCCGTTGCGTACTACTTCCCAGTCCAACTAGTATTTTTTTCCGATAATCATCAATTAATTCACGGACAGACCAATCTTGCAGAATTAATGCTTTAACTTTTCGCTTATCAGAAGCAGGATCGCCGCCACGATCTATCTCAGCTCGCTGCTCTCGCGCCCGTTTTCGCGCCTCGGAAAGACCAATGTCAGGGTAATTGCCAATCGTCAACTCTCTGGCACGTCCTCCATGTCGATAACGAAGAATCCAAGTTGCAGTTCCTGATTTAGAAAGCGTAAAGGTTAGCCCATCACCATCTGTTCTGGCGAGTGGCAATGGAAGCTGTATAACTGTGTTAGTTTTTGGATCTTTGGCAGTTGGCACTTCGTCGTTTTCAACTGCCCGCATCCAGTGCTTTAATTGAAGGGACTCCAGTATTTCTTTTGTTCGAGCACTCATTGATGTCCTATTTTTCGTATCAAAATTTGTAGCTAGCTACACACTAAGCTACAAAGTACTATGGCGATAGCATGATACATCAATAGACAACAATGAACAAATTATCATTTTAAATCAATGACTTAAAATAAATTAAAGACAGCAGTGGACGGCAGTAGAGTATGAGAAAAATAATACGACATTATTCTGATGTAAGCCTGAAAAGTATCTATCGCTAAGAACCGGCTTCACTAGCAAGGAAGCCGGTTTTTTTATTTGTAATTCAGAAATCAAAACCAAGCACTATATTCCACCTTACCTGTACAGTAGCCGGAGGCAAATAGGCTTACGGTGCCAGCTTACGGTAATGATGCGCCAGCAGCTTTACCAAGGCAGCTGACGCCACCCGAGACGCGGCGCCATCGGCTCGACTAGTCAGCGCTATTGGCACCCTTGCCCCCAGTACTACGCCGCAACTCGATGCACCGGCCAGATAATCGAGTTGCTTGGCGAGCATATTGCCCGATTCCAGATCGGGGACCATCAAGATATCTGCATGACCGGCAACTGGAGAATCGATACCCTTGATACGCGCCGCCTCAACAGAAATTGCGTTATCAAAAGCCAGCGGACCGTCGACAATAGCCCCGGTAATCTGCTTGCGTTGTACCATCTTGCACAAGGCCGCAGCGTCGATCGTCGAGGCAATTTGCGGGGTAATGGTTTCTACCGCCGATAAAATTGCCACCTTAGGTTCATTGATATTAAGGACATGCGCCAGATCGATCACATTTTGCAAAATATCGGCCTTTTCCAATAAATTCGGTGTGATGTTTAACGCCGCATCGGTCAATAGCAAAACCTTGTGATACATCGGCACGTCCAGATGAAACACATGGGATAGCCTGCGTTTGGTGCGCAAAGCGGCGCAATTTACGACAGCGCGCATCAGCTCGTCAGTGTGTAGACTGCCCTTCATGAGCGCCTCGACCCGACCATCCGCCGCCATGGCAACTGCCATATCGGCTGCCGCGTGGCTATGTGCGACATCGACCTGCTCAAAACCGCTGATATCGAGCTGCGCCTCCTGCGCTAGGGCATTCAACTTGGCCAGTGGTGCCACCAGCACAGGAATAATCAAGCCTTGTTTGGCGGCATCTAATGCACCTCGCAGTGAGTCAGCATCACAGGGGTGGACAACAGCGCAGCGTACCGCATCCAATCCGCGCACACTGGCGAGTAAGGCGGCCTGACGCGCCCCTAGATCAAACATAGTCATGGTGGGCAAATGGCTGCGCAAGCGGCTAACGTGTTCGGTCGGAGCAATCACAAGTGCAGTACCGAAAATAACCTGATCGCCACGCTGATTGACGATCTGGCAATCTAGCGTGACTCGCTTTTTTGCATCATCCTTGGCTGTAACGGTCGCTGAAATTGTCAGGGCATCGCCGATACGCACCGGTTTAACAAAATGTAGATTTTGCTCCAGATATATAGTCCCCGGTCCAGGCAATTGGGTTCCCAGTATTGTGGAGATCAAGGCCCCACCCCACATACCATGGGCAATCACACCATGAAACAGGGTATGGCTAGCGTATTCGCTATCCAAATGCGCAGGATTAACATCGCCACTCACTGTGGCAAAAGCCTGAATATCGGTTTGTGTCAGAGTACGACTTTGGGTCGCCGTCTGACCTATAAAAATATCGTCATAGACGACATTCACGATCAAGTCCTGTGACTCGGTAGTGACTGTTTCATCAGATTTTTTCACTTCGTTCATGGGGCAACTCCTTCACCATTGTTTGCGTCGCTGGCTAAATCAAATTCATAGCAAGCAATTGAAATACGATAGTCCGTAGTTCCCTGCTTAATTTGCATGTATCTCCGACCTTGCTGCGCTCACTGATATTTCATTTATCCAAACTGTTTTTTAAATCGCATTATCGTAAGACTACTCACCACGAGTGCGATCACCAAAATACCCAACATCATCGGCCATAGTACCGCCACGCCCGCCCCCTTCATCAGAATGCCATAACTGGCGTTGATGTAATAGTACAGAGGTGAGACATACATGCCCCAGCGCATCACGGTTGGCATGGCTTCGGGTGGGGTCCAGGCGCCGGACAAAAACATCATCGGTGCCAGGATCAGGATTACCATCATGCCAGCCTGCGCCATATTGCGGGTCATGGTCGCAATCAGTATACCTATGCCAGCGAGCGTGCAGGTGTACAGGGTGGTAAGCGCAAAGAACAGTAACAGGCTGCCCTGTATCGGAATCGCAAACAGCGGCACTAGAATACCAAACAGACCCAGTGCCGTCCCACCTAAAATCACCGCCACCATCGCAATGATCTTAGGCATCATGATCTGTAAGGGCGACAGCGGTGACACCAGCAATTGCTCTATGGTGCCGCGCTCTTTTTCCCTGACCATGGCAGCGGCCGGCAGCAACATCGCAAACAGCGTGATCACATTGAGCAACTCCGAGATACCCATGAACCAGGCATCGTTCTGATTCGGGTTAAACCACACGCGTGACTGATTATTGATAATGGGAGCATCGATAGACCCGGCACCACCCAGATTGAGGCCGAGTCGTGTGGCGGCCTGTTCCAGCCCGAATCTGGCAACGATCTGGGTCGCATCCACCGAAGTTAAAAAACCCTGGACGGAATTGGAAGCGTCAATCTGCAACTGCACGGCCGTGCCCTCACCACGTGCCAAGGCTGCACCGAAGCCAGGCGGAATATCGAGTACCGCCATGGCTTTGCCATCATCGAGTAATATCTGCCCTTGCGTAGCGTGTTGTATCGCGCCGGCCCAATGAAATTCGGGCGGCATGAAACGGCCCGCCAACTCACGCGAGGCGGCACTTCTATCCATGTCCAGCAACACCAGCGCCGCATTATTGAGCTGAAACGAAACCCCCGATGCAGCATTGTAAATATCAGCGGAAAACGCATACATGACGAACACCAGCAATATCGGATCGCGCAGCAACTGCAACAACTCTTTCCAGATCATAGCCTGCAGGCGGCTCCACCAAATCCGGTCAACGATAAATCCCATATGGTCCTTTCCTAGCCTCAAGCAAATTCAAGCAGATTCAAGCAGATTCAATTTTTGGGACGTTTATGAAACGCCAGAAAGCCCGCAGTAAACAAGCCTGTGGCATACAGCGCCAGTATCAGCAGGTCCAGCCATAGCGAAGCAAAGCCCACACCTTTGAGGAAACTACCCATGGCGATCTCCGCGTAATACATACCGGGTAACAGATGGGCTATCACGCTAGCGACGGCAGACAAGGACGGAATCGGAATGATCATGCCCGAATAAAGCACCGCCGGCACCACCGTGACAATCGCGGTTCCCACCATCGCCGCCACCTGGGTGTTGACCATCACCGACACCAGCAAACCTATGCCTGTGGTGCACACCACATACAGGATGGTCGACAACAGAAAGAATAGCGGGTCGCCCTTGAAAGGCGCACCAAACAGCAGCAGCGCAAATGCGGTCAGGGCGCAGGCGTTCACTACCGAAATTGCGACATATGGTAGCAGCTTGCCGATCAGGTATTCACCGCGTGACAAGGTCGACGAATACACGTTATAGATCGCACCGGATTCTTTTTCGCGCACCACTCCCAGCGCGGTCAGAAACGGCGGTGACAGCATCAGGATCACCATGATCAGCTTAGGCGCAATCGACCAGATACTCTTCACTTCCTGGTTATACAGGTAGCGGGTTTCGATCCGTACTGGTTGTAAGGCGGAGCGTATGCTATCGCGGCTAGCTCCCGTCAATGCAGAAAAATGCGCGGATAAGGCATCCAGGTTGATCGCCGCATTGATCGCCGTGACATAGCCTTTGGCGGTCAATGCGCGGAAAGGAAAAGTACCATCGATCCAGGTTTGCACCGAGGTAGCACGCCCGGCCCGCAACTCTTCGCCGAAACGCGGCGGGATGATGATCACCGCACGCAGGCTATTGTCGATCACCAGCTTTTCTACTTCCTGTTCACGTTGCGCGTAACCCTGAAATGAGAAATAACGCGAGTCGGTAAATTTGTGGGCGTAGTCACGCGACATTACGGACTGATCGTAGTCGACAATGGCCAAAGGAATATTTTCCACGTCCAGCGACAAGCCATAGCCGAACAGCAGCATCAGCAAAGAAGGCACGACAAACGCCAGGGCGAAAAATAAGCGGTCACGGACGATCTCGCGCCACTCCTTGTAGGCTACTACCCGAATCCGTCGTAGGTTCATGCTTGCTCTCCTCTGGCCTTGGCATCCGCCGCTTCCAGCTTGGTGACGATATGAACGAACACGTCTTCCATCGACAGCCGTTTGGGCAAAATTTTCTGTATTTCCAAATCCTGTAAAGCGGCATGAACCCGCGGCAACTCTTGCTCAGGGTCGGGCAGCAATACATGGACCCGTGCGCCGAACAAGGCGGCTGAGCCAAAGCCCGCGCCCTGCAGTCTCTCGACCACCTGCGGCGCCTGCGCGGCCTGCACCACATGCAACTCGTACAAATTGCCCGCCTCCTGCGCTACATTGAGTTTGAGCTGATCGGGCGAAGCGTCGGCCACCACGCGACCGGCATACATCAAGGCAATATGATCGCAATGCTCGGCCTCCGACATGTAATGGGTCGTCACTAAGATAGTCACATTTTCCTCGCGCGACAAACGAAACAAGACTTCCCAGAAAGCGCGCCGCCCCAGAGGATCAACCCCGGACGTCGGCTCATCAAGAAACAATACCTGGGGTCTGTGTATCAGGGCGCAACCCAGCGCCAGCCGCTGTCGCAAGCCCATAGGTAAACTCGCCGCCAGCGCCTTCCCGAAAGGACGCAAGCCTGCCATGTCGAGTATCCAGTCGATACGCTCTGCGGTTTGCTTGCGCGTCAGGCCATAAATACCGGCATACAAACGGATGTTTTCCAGCACCGTCAAATCGAGATAAAGCGAAAATGCCTGCGACATATAACCGATACGTTCGCGTATCTGACGCCCGGCGGTACGCATATCGGCACCGGCGACCCGGCCCTTGCCATCGGTCTGACTGAGGATGCCGGTCAGCATTTTAATCACGGTACTCTTGCCAGCGCCATTGGCACCGAGCAGGCCAAAAATTTCACCCTGCGGCACGCTAAAGCTGACCTGATCGACTGCCTTAAACTCGCCAAAAGTGCGACTCAGATTTTCCGCCTCAATCGCCGGGCCGTTATCGGCATGACGGTGCAAGGCGCTGTCATTACTCGCCGCTGACGTATTTTCAGGGTGAGCGCCGTCACTCGCACCGTTACTCAACTTACGTTGCCGTAACAAGGCGATGAACACATCTTCCAGCTCCGGCTCCAGCACTTCGGTCGCGCTTAGTGCCAGACCCTGCAGGCATTGCTGTACATGCGCCGTCGCCTCGACACTATCGGCAGCATCGACGAAAATTCTCAGCTCTTGCCCCAGCACCTCCATCTGCGGAAACTGCGCTGACAAACGCCTTACCGCCTCCACCTGCTGTGCCGTGTCCTGACATACAGTGCTCACTATGCAGCCACTGGCCATAGTCTTGATCTGCTCAGGATCACCCGAGGCAAGTATCTTACCGGCATGCATCAGAGATACTCTATGAAAGCGACTGGCCTCGTCCATATAGGCAGTAGAGACCAGCGCGGTGATGCCTTTTTCCTTGAGCAGGCGCGCCAATATGCTCCAGAATTCCCGCCGCGAGACCGGATCGACACCGGTAGTGGGTTCATCGAGTATCACCAATTTTGGCTCGTGGATCAGGGTGCAAACCAGCCCGAGTTTTTGTTTCATGCCGCCCGACAGATTTTTCATCGGGCGATCACGAAAACGCTCCAGCCTGGTACTGCGCAACAAGGCTTCTTTACGGCTACTCAGCTGTTCGTCCGTTAGCAAGCGCAAGCCGCCGAAGTAATCGATATTTTCTTCTACCGACAAATCACCATACAGATTTTGCCCCAAGCCTTGCGGCATCAGACCTATCCTGTCCTTGACCTGTTCGCAGGCGCGCTCGGAATCGAGCAGGCAGCC
This sequence comes from Undibacterium parvum, assembly GCF_003955735.1. Taxonomy (NCBI): domain Bacteria; kingdom Pseudomonadati; phylum Pseudomonadota; class Betaproteobacteria; order Burkholderiales; family Oxalobacteraceae; genus Neoundibacterium; species Neoundibacterium parvum. The sequence goes on from NZ_CP034464.1 coordinate 910,685, forward strand.
AAACACCCTTAAATCGCCGGCGTCGTGCGCCAACACCCCGGCCACCGATTTAAGCAAACTGCTTTTACCGGCACCATCGGGGCCGATCAGGCCGTAAATTTCACCAGGATGCACTTGCAGGTCGATACCATCCATCGCCAGGCTAGCGCCATAGCGTTTAAATAAGGACTTTGCCTCAACCACCAAGCCGGGCGCGCCCCCTTGGCTGACTACCGGCATATCAGAAAACACGCTCATTTCCAGCTAGGCTTTTGCCAGGCTGCATCGTCCTTCCAGCGTATCACCGCATCGGCCGGTAAACCCGGTGTCAACTTGTGTTCCGGATTTTTATCTATCGCCAGTTTCACGGCATAGACGAGCTTGACCCTTTCGTCCGTAGTCTGCACTTCCTTAGGCGTAAATTCGGCGCGCGAGGCAATGAAACTGACCTTGGCGCTATAAAACTGATCCGGTTGCGCATCGATATAAATGCGTACCGGCAAGCCCAGGCGCAACTGGCCAATTTTCGATTCAGGCACATACACTTTCAGGTGCAGGGCATCGAGATCGACCATATCAAGAATCGCGCTACCAGGCATGACGACCTCACCTGGCTCGCGCAAACGCGCCAGCACCACACCGGTAGCGGGCGCCTTGATTACCAGGTCGCCCAGGATCGCATTGGCCTCCGCTACGGCGGCAAGCGCACGTTCTCGCTGCGCCTGCAAGGCACCGATTTCCTGTTGTTTGGCTTTGACTTTATCTCCGCCAAGACCGGCCTGCAAAGCGCCTTGCTGCGCCCGGCTAACGCTTTCTTGCGCCGCTTTCAGATCGGCTTGCGCCACTTGCCAGGCCAGATCAGCCTGTTCGTAACGATGACGCTCTATCACCCCACGCTCAAATAAATCCTTATGTCTTTGCGCATCGCGGCGTGCCTGCAACTCTACTGCATTGGCCTTGCCTGACATGGCCAGGGCCTGACTCACCGCCGCCTGCGCGCCATTGATTGCCATCGGCACTTCTTTTTGTGTGACATCAAGTGCCGCCTGCGCGCCGCGCAATTGCGCTTCACTGCCGTTCAGGGCCTGCCTGGCCTGCTCCACTCTAGACTGGAAAGTCGTATCTTCCAGCTGCGCCACCACGGCACCGGCGCTAACAGTCTCACCTTCCTTGGCCATGATCTTGACTACCCGCCCTGGATATTTGGCGGCAGCCACGATACGCTCGCCCTCTATGCGTCCGCTGGCAGCAATCAAACCTTCAGGCAATTTCTTGCTCTGCGCCAGATAATAAAAAAACCCGCCCACGATGACGACCAAGGCCACAGCCAACAGGCCAGGACCTATCAATTTACGTTTGTCTTGTTTGTTTGTTTGCATTATATTTCTCGAAAAATATTATAGTTGGCCGCTGGCGTACTGCAGCTGCAAGCGTGCCAACTCTCTATCGTAAATGGCATTGTCACGATTCGAATAAGCTTGCAGGCGGCGTGTTTCGGCATCAAGCACATCGCTGTTGGGTGCCAGGCCGGAGCGATAACGCTCACGTGCCAGTAGCAAGGTTTCATCAGCTTGCTCGCTGGCCTTGCCGACCAGCGCCATACGCGCATTGGACTCCTGTTGCGACAACCATGACTGCCGCACTTGTAAGGCAATGCGTTCGCGGGTGTCTTCCTGAACTTCTTGTATCGCCTGCGCGGTGGCGCTTAATTGCGCCGCCTGATTGCGAAGCAGGCCACCGTCAAACAATTCCCACTTCATCACAAGAGCTACCCACCAGCCCTTGTCTTGCGCCAGATAACGGTTTTCCAGCTTGCTCCAACCGGCACTGACGCCAATTTGCGGCAAGTGTCCGGCTGCCACACTAGCGGCCTGTTTTTTATACGCCAGGCTTTGCAGATCAAGTTCCTGCAACTCTTTGCGCCGGGCATTGGCGGAGCTGAGTAAATAAGTCAGATCGTTATTCACATCGCGATTCAGCTCACTACCGGCCGCTGCCTGACTCCGCGTACCGATATCGAAAATATCGACCACGCCATCTTGCGGCCGGCCTAGCCAGCGGTTATAGGCGGCACGCGCCATTGCCAGCGCATTACCAGCCTGCAGACCGAGTTGTTCAGCATTGGCCAGCGCCACCTGTGACGCCAGCAAATCGTGGCGAGCGACATAGCCCTGCTCGAACAAGGCTAGGACGTCACTGACATGTTTACCAACCGCGGCGATGTGACTATTGGCCACGGTGACAGCATGCTCGGCCCTTAACACAGAGATATAGGCATGCGCCAGCGCCAGCTTTAGTTCGCTCTTACTGAGCTGACTACGCGCCTGCACCGCCTCGGCTTGCGCCTGCGCCGCCCCGACCCCCGAAGATATTTTCCCTCCGGTATATAACGGTGCAGAAACAGAAACGCCGCCGAAGTAAGCGCTATCTTGGGCAAAGGGTAGCGCCACCCCTTTCAGGAAAGGTAAAGCCGGTATATTCACCTTGGCGGCTGGTTCAGATTCAGTTCTTAAATAACCGGCTTCCAGTGCCAGTTTCGGCAGATAATTAGCTTGCGCCGCGGCTACTTGATGGGCCGCCACGTTTTCTTTTTGCTGTGCTGCAGCGAGCGTATGATCGCGTTGTAAGGCAATCCCCCATGCTTGTTCCAGGGTCTCGGCGGCCACGGAAAATTGCGGCCAGCAGAAGAGATTGACGCAGATCAAACTCACTGCATTTTTCCTGATTTTGTCCACTACGCGAGTACTTTTCATACCAAGTAAAGCCATATACCAACGCCGATTACACAACAACAGATGAGTGAAAAAATGGCGCGTGTGAGAGTAAGCATAAGAGTAAAAACAGGAGTAAAAATAAGCATCAGAGTAAGCAAAGGGTGGTTTCATCATGGTCTGACAAGAATTGATTAGCCTGAGTGTATTGCTGCTATCGCACAATTGAATTGATCCGGATCAATTGCCTGGTCTGACTTGTTTGCCACAATGAAGAAACCGCAAAGAGGAAACGCAGATGAAGAGCATAAACATGACGCCAAGCAGCAAAGTCGCCGCAGTACCTACACTGCATACAGTGCCAGCGCATCACATCTGCTACCTGAGCGGCGATGAGGCCGAGCCTAACCCTTTGGATATGTTGCTACACAATCAAATCGCCAAACTCACCGCGGGGGTATCACCGACTAGTGTGACGCTGGCGTTTGTCGATTGGGCCATGCACTTGGCAGCCTCACCGGGTAAACAATTAGAATTACTCGCCTTACTGCAAAAACCCAGCACGCTCAGTCTGCCTGTCAGCGCGCCTGTCAATCCAGCTTCCGGCAGCGAGGCAGACTCACGCTTCGCCCATCCTGGCTGGAGCAATTGGCCCTACAACGCCATGAGCGGCGGCTTTTTAAAAGCCCAGCAATTTTGGCAGGCAGCGACTACTGGCGTGCGCGGCATGTCGGCCCATCATGAATACGTGGTGAACTTCATTTCGCGACAAATGCTCGATATGCTGTCGCCCTCCAATCTGCCTTACCTGAATCCGGAAGTGCTGCAAACCACCGTAGAAACGGGTGGTAAGAATCTCTTATCCGGCGCTTCCCATTGGCTGCAAGATCAGGGTCTAGAACTGAGCGCAACAGAAGACGCCAGCGGCCATGCCGGCAGCAAGAAATTGGCTTATCAAGTTGGCCGCGATGTTGCCATCACTCCTGGCAAAGTGGTATTTCGCAATCATCTGATCGAACTCATACAGTATTCACCGCAAACCAATCAGGTGTACGCAGAACCGATACTGATCGTGCCATCCTGGATTATGAAGTATTACATCCTCGATCTGTCGCCACATAATTCCATGGTGCGTTTTCTGGTTGCGCAAGGCCATACCGTGTTCATGATTTCCTGGAAAAATCCGGGCAAAGAAGCACGTGACCTTGGCATGCAGGATTACCTCAATAGCGGCCTGTTCGCCGCGCTAGCTGAAGTTGCCGCGATCACCCATAAAGCTGTACACACGGTTGGTTATTGCCTGGGTGGTACGTTGCTAGCGATGGGCGCAGCGGCACTCGCGAAAGAAACCAGCCCAGCACAAAAACTTAGCCATACCAACATCAAAAGCCTCAGCTTACTGGCCGCCCAAACCGATTTTAGTGAGCCAGGTGAACTCGGTCTGTTTATCGACGAAAGCCAGCTAGCCATGTTAGACGCCCAGATGTGGGAAAAAGGCTATCTGGACGGCGACCAGATGACTGGCTCGTTTCAAATTCTTAATTCCCGCGATTTGATCTGGTCTAAGATCATGCGCGAATATCAATTGGGCAGCCGCACTGCAGCGAATGATCTGATGTCGTGGAACGCTGACACCACCCGTATGCCATATCGCATGCACAGCGAATATCTCAAACATCTGTTCTTGCATAACGACCTGGCCGAGGGCCGCTACGAAGTCGATGGCCAGGCGATTGCGCTCAACGATCTGCATCAGCCTATGTTTGTAGTGGGTACGGCGCGTGACCATGTGTCGCCATGGCGCTCTGTCTATAAAATTAATCTGCTCAGCGATGCGCCTATAGAGTTTGTGCTCGCCTCCGGTGGCCATAATGCCGGCATCGTTTCAGAACCGGGGCATGCGCGCCGCAGTTATCAATATCTACCGGCAGGGGCGCGCAGCAAAAATTACAGCGCACCAGAGGCATGGCTACAGGCGGCCACGACAGAAGCTGGCTCATGGTGGACGCACTGGCAACACTGGTTGGCACAACATTCTGCAACCAAGCAAATCAAAGCGCGTTATCCGCAAGAGCATCCAGAATTAGGCATAGCACCAGGCAATTATGTGCTGGAGCCTTGAGTAGCAGCGGTTTTTGCATCGCCTCGAAATAAAAAATCGACTAGCCCAGCACGCATATTCCATGCGGGTTCCAGCCTATCACTGCTGCGAGCCCCATGGTATATGCGTGCTCAGCTAGGCGTAGCTAGATGACCGTCCATTCCAGGTAATAAAATCATGCGGTACGCGCTGCTAAAATGTAATTTAACCAAATTGGAATATTAGAACTTAATCCGATTACTCCATACGTCGCCGTAATAAAATCAATTGCAGTTATGAGTCAACTAGAGAATCATGCTCTCGCGTCCAAAACGGGCGATTAATATTACATAACAACAATAACAATAATTTACCTTTATTGATAATTAAGCATCCTGTATATTCGTTAGAAATTTTCAACAAAAAAACTCCTACCGAAAGAATACTTGTATGCATAATACAGTGCGTAATTGTTTCTCTCTGCTTGTTCTGATTGGCAGCGATGCTGCTGCGACGAGTCACTTACTAGGTATAGAGTCGAAACAATATGGCGAATCTATCGCCTACGATATGAATGTGGCAGGTCAGGTCGCAGCGGTAATCAAGGAAAAGGACGGGACGCCACATGCCGTGTTTTTTGAAAACGGCAAACTGATTAAGCTTGAGATGCCGGGTGAAACCGAAAGCGAAGCCAATCATATCAATAGCAAAGGTGAGGTTGTCGGCTCTTCCAAAAAAGGCCAGACTTGGCGAGCTTTCATTCGTGGCCGTGGCATGCAAGACCTCGGCACATTAGGAGGGCCCAATAGTTATGGTATGGCACTCAACAACGCTGGCTTGGCGGTAGGATTTGCCGATACCTCCAATCGTGACTGGCATGCTTTCCTATACACGCCTGGCGAATCACTAAAAGATCTGGGTACCTTGGGTGGCAAAGTCAGCTACGCTAGCGGCATTAATAATCAAGGAAAAGTGGTTGGAACGGCGACGACCACCGATGGTTCGCGTCACGCCTTTTTATACGACCAGACCACAGGCATGGCAGACCTTGGCACTCTGGGTGGACGCTACAGTTCGGCGACTGCAATTAATGACCAGGGTGTGGTAGTTGGCTCTTCGGAAACGAAAGACCGACACTTGCATGCCTTTGTTCATGACGGAACCCAGATGATAGATCTGGGCGACAAAATCGGTTTTGGTAACAGCTACGCCACGGGCATCAATAACGAAGGCCACGTGGTTGGGGTGGTTGATAGTGCAGATATGCGTTTAAGCTTCGTCTGGCGGGATAACAAAATGGCTCTGCACCCTGCAGGAAAAAGCCTGTACCTGACCAATGCTATTAACAACGCCGGACAAGTGATAGGCGCAAGCTACGATCACGGCATGAATGCAGCCACCATGCCTTCCGATGCGCCACCCTTTGTCGATCTTGGCGGCAGAAAAATTTTTGGCTTTAATCTGATTGTCGTCATGCTCGCTGCTGCCATCGCCTTATTTCGCAAACGCCTCAAGGGTTTATTTTTCGAGAACAGCTTACTCTTCAGGATGTGAAGCAGATACTTAGTGCCGACTTCGATACTGATGGGATTGCGCCGGCACGAACCGAAAAAATTTTTGCTTGGGCAAAGCACTTAGGCGCGTAAGCGTTTACGGATCCGGCTTAGCGCTTCCGGCGTCACGCCTAAATAATGCGCCACGTCGCGCAGTTGTATGCGCGCCGACAAACGCGGATAGGTCTTGAGAAATGCTTGATAGCGCTGTTCTGGTGCCATCGTCAGCAATTCGCGTTCACGCTGCTCTTTGCGCACGATATGCCATTCCAGCAACTGATGGGTGGCTTTCTGCCACGCTGGATGACTGAGCATCAATTGTTTAAGCTTGGCAAAATCAATCTGCTCTATCTCACAGTCTTCCAGCGCCGTCGCAAAGTAATCAGTTTTCAGACCGGCAATCAGTACATTCGGACAGGCAAAAAAATCGCCCTCACCGATGAAAGATTTAATCCACTCTTGCCCATCTTCACTCAGATAATTGAGCTTGACGATGCCGCTGCGCACCACATACAAATAGGGCTGCCACTCACCGGCCGCGAACACATCTTCGCCCTTGCTAAAAGACTGCAAATGAAAGGACGTTTGCAACATCTCCCATTCGGGCAAAGCACCGCCGGCAGCGGTCTCAAGTAAGAGTTTAGTACTTTGCATAGGACCAAGAGCGCTCAGTGTCGTACCCATCAAGCAGCAAACTGCAAGCGATACAGATTGGCGTACACGCCCTCTTTGGCTAACAATTCAGCATGCTTACCGATCTCGACGATGGCACCATCGACCAGCACCACGATGCGGCTAGCGCGCTCGATAGTCGAAAGTCTATGCGCGATGACTAAGGTGGTGCGGCCCAACATCAATTCATCGAGCGCCTCTTGCACGGCGCGTTCAGATTCGCTATCGAGCGCCGAAGTAGCTTCATCGAGGATCAGAATAGGCGCATTTTTATAGATCGCTCTGGCAATCGCGAGGCGCTGACGCTGGCCGCCAGATAAGCGCATGCCGTTATCGCCTATCGTGGTCGCCAGACCTTCCGGCAAATCGCGCACCACATCCGTCAGATGGGCAGCCTGCACTGCTGCCGCAACCCGCGCCAAATCAGGCTGGGCATCGCCGTAAGCAATATTGGCGGTAATACTATCGTCAAACAGAATCACGTTCTGCCCCACCATGGCGATCTGCTCACGCAGGCTAGCCAATGAAATTTCTTGTAGCGACACGCCATCGAGCAAAATAGCGCCAGAATCCGGGGTGTAAAAACGCGGTACCAGATTCACCAGCGAGGTCTTGCCACCGCCCGACATGCCGACCAGGGCGATGGTTTCGCCAGCTTGTATGCTCAGATTAATGTCCGTCAGAGCCGCTTGCTCTTGCTGCGGATAAGTAAAACACGTCTGCACGAACTCCAGCTTACCCATAGCGCGCGCTTTCAAAGCCTGACCGCTATCTGGCTCGCCTACCGCATCGATCATGCCGAACACCGAATCGGCTGCCGCCAGGCCGCGCTGCATAGGCCCATTCAAATCGGCCAAATGTTTCAGCGGCGTCAGTAGCATCATCATGGCGGTAATAAATTCGACGAAATTCCCAACCGTGGTGGTGCCTGCTTTGGCCTGTAGCACCGCCAGCATAATCACGATCGCCACCGCAATGGCGGCTAACAGTTGGGTCGCCGGCGTGGTGGAGGAAACCGCGACCGTGGTCTTCATGGTGTAACCGCGCAGCTTCTCATTCTTGGCGTCAAAACGTTGTTGCTCGTAGTCCTGGCCGCCAAAGATGCGTATCACCTGATGCGCGCGCGTGGCCTCTTCTATCACCTGCGTTAGTTCACCATTGACATCGAGCTGATCCTTATTCAGTCTGCGCAAACGCTTGCTGACGCTACGCACCAGGTAAGCCATGGCTGGTATCAAGACTAGCGTGACCAGCGTCAGGCGCCAGTTACGCCAGAGTAAAAAGCTCAGCAAGGCAATCACGGTCAGAGAGTCACGAATCAAAGTCGTGATCGATACCTTTACCATGTCGACGATTTGCTGGGCTTCGGTCATGATGGTATTGATGATGCGCCCACTTGATTCGGACTGGTAAAACTGCACTGGCACGCTGAGTATTTTTGCAAAAATCTGCGCCCGCAAATCATTCAGGAGGCGGGTCGAAGTCCAGCTCATCAGATAGCTGGTAGTAAAGGTACAGATACCGCGAAATAAAAATATGCCGATGATAGCGGCCGGGATTTTCCATAGGGCCAGCGTGGTATGTTCACCTTTAAATCCATGGTCAAGCAAATAGCCCAGCACCCGAGGAAACATGACTTCGGTGAGGGCGGTACCAAGCATGGTGATCAAACTGATCCACAATTTTTGTTGATGCTGACGCATCAAGATCCACAGGCGCTGAAAAGTGGCTAGAGTGAGTTTATTCATTGCTTCCGTTGTTAATACTTGAGATTAAAGGAGATTATCTGAGATTGCCAGCTGTTCATCCTGTCGCAGGATTAACAGCGCACCTACACGTTTTAAATTTCATTGCGCAGTATCCATGCGGCTTTCCAGCCATTTTAGGCCTGCAGGCCGCATGAATACTGCGCAATTACTTTTAGAAATTCTGTTTTGAGAGCGCCTGCTACTTGAGCTTCTTACTCACACCCGCCAGCGGTATCGCCAGCAAGATCATAAAAGCCATGCCGAACACGCCGTCACGCAAGATCGCATTAAACATCGCGCCAACGATCATCGTTACGCCCAACATTGCCAATAACATGGCGCGCTCCTGATGCTCGCTGTCTTGCATTTTTTTAGCCACCAACAATTGCTGGCAGAAAATCCCCATCAGTGCCAACATGCCCAACACACCCAACTCGCTGCAATACAGCAGAAAATCATTATGCGGGGTGGTCATGGCTGCGCTCATCATGCCTTGAGCACGCGCCTGATACAGGGCTAACCAATTACCTATGCCGTGCCCGGTCCAGGTTTTTTCTGCGATGATCTGAGCCGTGACCTGATAAATCTCCAGCCGCATACCATCTTCCCCAATTTTTTTTCCCTGATTGAAATCACGCAATTGATGCACGGTACAGATGGCGCGTTGCGCCAGGATAGAAGCCGGATTGAGCTGCTGTTCGCTGACCATCTGTTTGGTCAGGCAAGTAGCCGGGGGCGGCAAAGCAGCAAGGTATTTAACACCGCCAAACAGTGTAGCGCCAAGTAGCGCAGCCAGGATCACAGTGCGCGTATTCAGCCGCACATTGCGCAACAGCATATGCGTGCATAAGACCAGCAAGAGCAAGCTAGCGGTACGGCTTTTGGCAAATAACAGCAAGGCTGCCACCACATACAGCCAGGCCACGGCGCGCACTACATGCTGATCCTTACGCCAGCGCCATGCATGCAACATCCAGCCGGCACTGATCGCCAGCAAGATCCCCAGCAAGATCGATTTATTCCCTTCGTACACCACATAACTACGGAACAGCGTAGTCGGTGGCAATAAGCCAGCAGCGCCTAAATAAAACAGGGTAGACGCATAGATCGCACCGCCAAATAACACCAGTTGCGCACGTGCCTGCCATGCGGCTTTCCCGTCCACCACACCGGTGCCCACCGCCAAAAACGGTAGCAAAAACAGATAGGTCTGATAATGCCAAAACGCCGACCAGAACTCACCGGCTGGTCGAGTTTGAAACAGCGCCACCACGATAGTCACCGCACTCAAAGCCAACACCGGCAACAACATCGGGCTCGTTTTGATGCGCTGCCATTTCTGCGCGTAATCTCCTGAGATCAGCAAGCTCAATGCAAATAGCAAGACCCCAGCATACATAACACCAACCGGAAAAAACAGCGTCAAGGGCAACCAGCTAAGCACCTGTTGCGGCAAAGCGGCTCGCCAGGACGACTGAGTAAGCAGTTGATTTTGATTATTTGCGATCGTCGTCATCAGGCATACTCTATCTGTACATTCTGACGCCCCAGCCACTGCCCCAGTTTGAGTCTGAGCTCATCATCCGGATTGACCCGCCACTGATCCGACAAATACAGCTCGGCACTGGCATCCAGATTTTGGTAACGTATCAAGACTGGGCAGCCATCCTGATTCAAATGCGGCTTGAGCACCTCGGCCAGTTTTACCGGCTCGGCATTATCAGTCAGGGTCACCCGCAAGCCTTGCGAGAACTGTACCCTGGCACGACCTATATCCATGACTTTTTCGGCAGTAATCCGCAAGCCACCCGAGAAGCGGTCTTCCGAGACCTTGCCCAGCACAGCCAGAAATTCGTCTTCCTTAAAAATTTTCTTGTACTCGTCGGCCAACTCGCTGTACACCGTCACGTCAACTGTGGCGGTGCCGTCGTCCAGCGTCACGATCAGGATCTTGCCGCGCTGTGTCATCTGGGTACGCACCCCGGAAATTACCCCGCCCAGCAATCGTAAATCGCGCGAGGGATCGAGCTTGGCCAGCGTTGTCTTGACGAATTGCCTGACCTCCGGCGCATACGCATCAAACAGATGACCAGAAAAATAAAAGCCCAGCGCTAATTTCTCTTCCAGCAAGCGCTGGCGATCCGACCAGACCTCGGCCTTGATGTATTCGGGCGGCGGTATCATGTCATCGTCGTCGCCAAACAGGCTGACCTGATTGGCTGCCGCCTCAGCCTGAACGGCCGCTTCCAGCGCGTAATTGACGGTTGCCAATAACACCGCGCGGTCTTGTTTAAGACAATCCATGGCACCGGCCCGTATCAGGGATTCTATGGTGCGGCGATTCACCTGGCGCTTATCGACGCGCTTACAGAAATCAAACAAATCCTTAAATGGGCCATCGGCCTTACGCGCTGCGACTATGCTTTCTATCGCGTTTTGTCCTGAGCCCTTCACCGCGCCCATCCCGTAACGGATCTGCGTGGCTTTCTTGCCCATTTCGCCGACCGGGATAAACCTGTATTCGGATTCATTGATGTCAGGCGCCAGCATTTTGAGCTTGCAGATGTCGATCGCATCTTCGACTAAAATTTTGACCTTTTCGGTATCGTCCATCGCCAGCGACATATTCGCGGCCATAAACGCGGCCGGGTGATGCGCTTTAAGATACGCGGTGTGATACGACAATAAGGCATAGGCGGCGGCATGCGATTTATTAAAACCGTAGCCAGCGAACTTTTCCATCAAATCGAAAATCTCGTCAGCCTTTTGCTCGCCCAGACCATCCTTGGCAGCACCGTCACGGAAAATCTGGCGGTGCTCTGCCATCTCTTCAGCTTTTTTCTTACCCATGGCACGGCGTAGCATATCGGCGCCGCCGAGTGAGTAACCACCCACCACCTGCGCCATCTGCATAACCTGTTCCTGATACACCATGATGCCGTAGGTTTCAGACAAAATGCCTTCGGTACGCGGGTCGGGGTAATCAAACTTCTCGCCGTGCTTACGCTTACAAAAATCCGGGATCAGATCCATAGGACCCGGTCGGTACAAAGCTACCAGCGCAATAATGTCTTCGAATCGATCGGGGCGGGCATCTTTCAGCATGCCCTGCATGCCGCGGCTTTCCAGCTGAAACACCGCGACTGTTTTCGCCTTAGTCAGCAGTTCATACGAGCCTCTGTCATCAAGCGGCAATTTCGCCAGATCAAAATCAGCCTGGGACGGATCGAGCATCTTGATGTAGCGCACCGCCCTATCAAGAATGGTCAGCGTGGTCAGACCCAAAAAGTCGAACTTCACCAGACCCACGGCCTCCACGTCATCTTTATCGTATTGCGAGACCACGCCAGAATCGCCGCCCTGCGTGTACAGAGGACAAAAATCGGTGAGCTTACCCGGAGCGATAATCACGCCACCGGCATGCATACCGATATTGCGGGTGATGCCTTCTACTTGTTGCGCCAGATCGAGTAAGGTTTTTACTTCTTCTTCGTTTTCCTGACGCTCGGCCAGCAAAGGTTCTTCTATGATGGCCTCGGCGATCGTCACAGGCTTACCCGGCTTAAACGGGATCAGCTTGGAGACGCCATCGCAAAACATATAGCCAAAATCGAGCACGCGCCCGACGTCGCGGATCGCGCCTTTGGCAGCCATGGTACCGAAAGTGGCAATCTGCGACACCGCCTGCTTGCCGTAGCGGTCTTTCACGTATTGGATGACCCTATCGCGCCCTTCCTGACAAAAATCGATATCGAAATCGGGCATGGAGACGCGCTCAGGATTAAGGAAACGCTCAAACAGTAAATTGTATTGGAGCGGATCGAGATCGGTAATCAACAGCGAATACGCGACCAGCGAACCAGCTCCTGATCCGCGTCCCGGGCCTACCGGCACGCCATTATTTTTAGCCCATTGAATAAAATCGGCAACGATCAAAAAGTAACCGGGAAAGCCCATCTTGATGATGGTATCAGTCTCGAACTTAAGTCTGGCTTCATAACGTGGCCGCACTTGCTCGCGCTTCTCTTCATTCAAAAAAATCTGCGAGAGCCGGTATTCCAGACCTTTTTTCGACTCTGAAACCAGAAAATCGTTAATCGTCATGCCGTCTGGCGTAGGGAAATCCGGCAACTGAGGCTTGCCCAGCACCAAGGTTAGATTGCAGCGTTTGGCAATCTCCACCGCATTTTGCAAAGCGCCTGGCAAATCGCTAAACAAGGCCGCCATTTCATCCTGGGTCTTGAAGCATTGCTGATCATTGAAGCGCCGCGCGCGTCGGCCATTGGCCAGCATCTCGCCTTCCGAAATACAGGTGCGCGCTTCATGCGCAGTAAAATCTTCTTTGTGGATGAACTGTATCGGGTGGGTTGCGACTACCGGCAAACCTAATTTATGCGCCAGCGCCACCGCTAAACGCACATGCGCCTCCATATTCGGCTGGCCAGCGCGTTGTATCTCTATATAAAAATGTCCGGGGAAGATACTGGCCCAGCGCTGTGCATGCGACTCGGCCAATTCCAGATTGCCGTTGTCGATAGCCGTACCGACATCGCCAAAATGCGCGCCGGAGAGAACGATCAGGCCAGGCGGCGCGCCTTTTTCAAAAATCGCCTGTAGCCACTCGAACTTCAGTTCGGCACGGCCGCGATGTTGATTCTCTAACCAGGCCTGCGCCAGCAATTCACATAGCTGCAAATACCCGGCACGGTTTTTTACCAATAATAAGAGTCGCGTCGGTTTATCTCTATCGAGCTCATTGGTGATCCAGACGTCACAACCGGCAATCGCCTTGATGCCCTTGCCACGCGCCGCTCTATAAAATTTAATCAAGCCAAACAAGTTCGCCAGATCCGTCATGGCTAAGGCGACCTGCATATCTTTGGCGGCGGCCTTAACGACATCGTCGATACGCACCAAACCATCGACGATAGAATATTCGGAGTGCAAACGCAGGTGGACGAATTGCGGTGATTTTTTTACGACTGCAGCCGCCTCGACCACGGCCGGATTGCTAGAAAGTGTGAGTTCTGTGTTCATCCCGCTATTTTACCGTGTTGAGTAGCAATTTAGCGCTTGTCTGCAGGTTTGGGCAGCGCAAAAAACGTTTTGACATGCAGGTATTTTTCCTCTGTTTTAGCAAAGAGCGGGGTCTTAAAGAATAATTTATTCATGGCAGGGAAAAATCCCCGACTTCGAGCTGACTGGCGACTCTGGCGCAGCGCCCTGGTTTTGGCTTATAATGCTGTCGAATCAAAGACTTATACACCTTACCGAATTTCACATGCCTTCCTCTGCCCTTACTTCCGCTGATCTTGCAACGCCTAAACGCGAGAATAATTACGTCAATATCTCCGCTTATAAATTCATCACCTTCGACGATACCGCCGAAAAGCGTCCTGAATTTATTGCCAAGTGTGAAGAACTGAACCTCAAAGGCACAGTCTTGCTAACGCCAGAAGGCATCAATATGTTTCTGGCTGGCTTACGCCACGAGATCGATGCGTATATGGCGTGGCTGCATACCGATACTCGTTTCGCCGACGTGGTCGCGAAAGAAAGTTTGTCAGATCACCAGCCATTTACCAAGTTGCTGATTAAGCTGAAAGCCGAAATCATCACCATGCGCATGCCTTTGATCAAACCAGAAGATGGCCGCGCACCATCGGTCGACGCCCACACTTTAAAACGCTGGTTAGACCAGGGCCATGATGACAACGGTAAAGCAGTGGTGATGGTGGACACGCGCAATGATTTTGAAGTCGATGTCGGCAGTTTCGATAACACGATAGATTATCGCATCACTAAATTCACCGAATTCCCAGCAGTCATAGCAGCCAATCGCGATGCCTTGAATGACAAAACGGTCGTCACGTTTTGTACTGGCGGGATACGCTGCGAGAAAGCGGCGATTCATATGCAAAATGTCGGCTACGAGAGCGTATATCAACTCGAAGGCGGCATCCTGAAGTACTTCGAAGAAGTCGGCGGTGCACATTATCATGGCGATTGCTTTGTGTTTGATTATCGCACCGCACTCAACCCACAACTGCAAGCCACCGATACCACGCAGTGTTATGCCTGCCGCGCCGTCGTCACGCCACGTGAACAGATTTCACCCTGGTATGTAGAAGGTAAATCCTGCCCGCATTGTCAAAAAATGTCGGTAGAAAAAAGTACTGCCGAAACTTCCGTCTAAACCGCCCCAGCGCCTACTACATACTCCCACCGGGTATGCGACACGGTCAGCTGATTGCGCAATCAATACCTGCGCAATCAGCCAGCTAAGGCTGATACTCCCCCCAAAAGCCTATTCAGGCAGATCAAACACCAGCACCTCGGCCGCGACGCCATGAGTAAGCGCTAGCTGTGCTTCGTCGCGCAACATCAAGGCGTCTCCTGCCCGCAAAATCTGCCCGTTCACAGTCAGAGCACCGCGTGCCAGATGCACGTATGCCAGACGGTTTTGAGCCAGACTCAGCAGCGCAGTTTGCTGAGCATCGAACAAGCCTACATACATACGCGCATCTTGCTGTATCCGCACTGAGCCGGCAGCGGCATCCGGTGAAGCCACCAGACATAAGCGCCCCTCTTTTTGTTCGCGACTAAAATGCTTCTCTTCGTAAGCAGGCGCATTCCCCGCTTGCGCTGGTTGTATCCAAATTTGTAGCAAATGGGTTTTATGCTCTTTCGAAGGATTAAACTCTGAGTGCTGCACACCGGTACCCGCGCTCATGCGCTGTACATCACCGGGACGTATGGTACTGCCATTGCCCATACTGTCTTTATGCGCGATCTCCCCTTCCAGTACATAGGTGATGATCTCCATATCCTTATGCCCATGCGTCCCGAAACCCATATCAGCAGCGATCCAGTCATCATTGATGACGCGCAAAGGGCCAAAACCCATATGAGCAGGATCATAATAATCAGCGAAAGAAAAGCTATGGTAAGACTCCAGCCAGCCATGCGCGGCGTAACCACGGTCTTCAGATTTGCGTAGTATCAGCATATTGTCACCTTAAAAAATATAGTTGTTGGGCAAGCGGTTTTGGGCAGTCTGGCTAAGACAAAAAAAATCCATCAAACAAATACATATTGATGGATTTTTATTGTTAACTAATAATTTAGCTAGCACTAAAATTGTAGTGCAAGTAGAGCGCAAAGAATGATATTACTTGTAAGCCCCACCCAACAAGAAAGCTTTCTTTTGCGGCTTAGCAGTCAGACTCGAAGCCGTGGCAGCGTTATTTGCATTTGCACTCGCTACGCTGACACTAGGTTCGTAAGGCTTCAAGAACCAAGGATCAACTTTCTCTCGCGGCGGAGCGTAACTACGGGTTGGACGCTCGTAGGGCTTGCTCTTTTCAGGCTCAGCCGCGCGCGGTTTGCGCACCGCAGGCATCAATGAGGCAGCCACAAATCCGGCCAATTGCACGCGCGTGATTTTTTGTTTGATGAGTTTTTCGATGTCGACTAACAGGCGCTCATCTTTATCGGTATGCAAAGAAATCGCATCACCTTTGGCGCCAGCTCGCCCGGTACGGCCTATCCTATGCACATAGTCTTCGGCGTTATACGGCAAATCGAAATTAATCACACAAGGCATCTCGGAGATATCCAAGCCACGCGCCGCCACGTCGGTAGCGACCAGCACTTCGACTTCGCCGCGCTTGAATGCCTCTAAGGCACCCATGCGCTCAGCCTGGGATTTATCGCCGTGTATCGCCGACGCTTTAACACCCTGCTTGACCAGATGCACCGCCAGACGGGAAGCGCCAATTTTCGTATTCGAAAACACGATGACCTGCTTCAGACCACGCTCGCGGATGATGAAAGAGACCGCATCGCGCTTTTCTTCCTCAGCTACTTTATACAAAATCTGGGTGACGTTTTCTGCCGTTGCATTGCTACGCGCAACTTCTATCGTCACAGGATTAGTCAAAAAGCTGGCTGCCAGTTTCTTGATTTCTTGCGAGAAAGTCGCAGAAAACATCAGGTTTTGTCGTTTCGCCGGCAACAGATTAATGATGCGCTGCAGATCGGGCAAGAAACCCATATCGAGCATGCGATCTGCCTCATCCATCACCAAAATCTGGGTTTGCGACAAATTAATGGTTTTTTGCTGTACGTGATCCAATAAACGACCTGGGGTCGCAATCACGATCTCTATACCGGAACGCAAGGCATCTTTTTGCGGCCCCATATCGACACCACCAAACACTACGGTGGCGCGCAAAGGTGTGTGACGGGAATAGGCTTTAACGTTTTCAGCAACCTGATCAGCCAACTCACGGGTAGGCGTCAAAATCAGAGCGCGCACCGGGTGGCGCGCTGGCGAAGCACTGGTATTGGCATGCGCCAATAACAATTGAATAATTGGCAAAGAAAAACCCGCTGTCTTACCGGTGCCAGTTTGCGCTGCCCCCATCACATCGCGCCCCTGCAAAACGATAGGAATCGCCTCAGCCTGAATCGGGGTAGGATGGACGTAACCCTGATCACTCAGAGCGCGCAAGATATCGGGAGACAAGCCGAAAGAATCAAAACGGACAGCCTCAGGACTAGTTTCAGGAATTTGCTCGGGTTGCGGCGTGGTATCGGTCATGGTCTGCAGGGTGAGCCTTTCGTGGGTCGAACAAAGCATAAAAGGGAGTAGAAAAACTTTCCTTCATATTTGCGTCGCGAGAGGTATAGGCGTAGAAGTAATACAATAGCCTTATATTATACCACCACATAAAAAATACCCGAATATTGTCGACAGTTCGACGCCATTTAATCGATAAAAACCGAAGCAAAGAGCTAGCGCGAATGAGGACTTAGTGCAAAATTGTTCCGCTAGCAATGTGCAAAATGCGCCTAGCGATCAAAATTATTTCGTAAAAATAAAAAAGGCTTAGCGCGAACGCTAAGCCTTTAAATTTTGGTGGGCCTCCCGTGAGTCGAACACGGTACCAACGGATTATGAGTCCGCTGCTCTAACCAACATGAGCTAGAGGCCCATTTTTTTAAGCTGCCTCTCCATATTTCAAGCTAAATAATTTAGATCGAACATAGAAAAAACCAATTGAAGCTATAAAAAATTCAGCGCTTATTGTATTACATTCCATAGCATCAGCACAAGCCCTGAGCCAGAATAGCGCGCGATTAAACAGGGAAATTTAGTACGGCGCGCGTATTCACGGCGCCGTACTATCAGTGCAGACTGCGATGCTTTAATTACCTTCGAGGAAGCTCTTCAACTTATCCGAACGTGATGGATGGCGCAGCTTACGCAATGCCTTAGCCTCTATTTGACGGATGCGCTCACGCGTCACATCAAACTGCTTACCGACTTCCTCTAAAGTATGATCGGTAGACATTTCAACGCCGAAACGCATACGCAATACTTTTGCTTCGCGCGGCGTCAGTGAATCCAAAACGTCTTTCACAACATTGCGCATAGAGGCATGCAAGGCGGCGTCAGCTGGTGCCAAAGTGTGGTTATCTTCAATGAAATCACCCAAGTGGGAATCATCGTCATCACCGATAGGCGTTTCCATGGAGATCGGCTCTTTGGCGATCTTCATGATTTTGCGTATCTTCTCTTCTGGCATTTCCATCTTGATCGCCAAGGTTGCAGGATCAGGCTCAGCACCTGTCTCTTGCAAAATTTGGCGCGAGATACGATTCATCTTATTGATGGTTTCTATCATATGCACAGGAATACGTATGGTACGTGCCTGATCCGCGATCGAACGCGTGATCGCCTGGCGTATCCACCATGTGGCATAAGTCGAGAATTTATAGCCGCGGCGATATTCAAACTTATCGACCGCCTTCATCAAACCGATATTACCCTCTTGAATCAAATCAAGAAATTGCAAACCGCGGTTAGTGTATTTTTTCGCGATGGAAATAACCAGACGCAAATTGGCCTCAGTCATTTCACGCTTAGCTCGACGTGCCTTCATTTCGCCAGCTGACATCTTTTTATTGATGCTGCGCAGATCTGGCAAAGGCAACACTACCCGCACTTGCAAGTCTATGAGCTTTTGCTGTAATTGCTGGACAGTCGGCACATTGCGACCGAGTATCGCACTATAGGAATGCCCGGCATTGACCTCGGCAACGACCCAATTGAGATTGGTTTCGTTCCCAGGAAAGACCTTGATAAAATGCGCGCGTGGCATATTGCAACGATTCACCGCGACATCAAGGATTTGCTTCTCTACGTGACGCACTTCATCAACCTGACCGCGCAAGGTGTCACATAATTTCTCTACGACTTTGGCAGTAAAACGTATTCCCAAAAGCTCATTGGAAATCGCCTCTTGCGCCTTAACGTAAGTTTTCGAGTTATAGCCTTCTTTTTCAAAGGCCTTACGCATTTTGTCAAAATTAACAGAAATAATATCGAATTTAGCCAGAGCATCGCGCCGCATTTGAGCCAATTGCTCAGCCGAGACACCGGCAGCGTCTTCGACACCCTCGTCATCTTCTTCCTCTTCCTCTTCCTCTTCCTCTTCGTCTTCCTCGCTCACTTCAGCGACTACCACGACCGGCTTAACGATGACTTCTTCAACCGCATTCGGATCGACTAAGCCATCGACGATATCGTCAATCTTGATTTCGTCATTCGCAATACGCTCAGCCGCCGTGAGGATTTCAGCGATGGTAGTAGGACAGGCAGAGATCGCCTGTATCATGTCCTTCAGACCTTCTTCAATTTTCTTCGCGATAACGATTTCGCCTTCGCGCGTCAACAACTCTACTGTTCCCATTTCGCGCATATACATGCGCACAGGGTCAGTGGTGCGACCAAAATCAGAATCAACTGTAGACAAGGCAGCTTCGGCAGCGGCCTCAACCTCATCATCATCACTGGTAACCGTAACGACATTGTCAGATAAGAGCAGAGCTTCGGCATCCGGCGCACGCTCATACACGGCAACGCCCATATCATTGAAAGTACCAATGATGCCTTCGATCGCCTCTGGATCAAAAACGTTTTCCGGCAAATGATCGTTAATTTCGGCAAAGGTCAGATAGCCGCGATCTTTACCCAATTTAATCAGGGTCTTGAGCTTTTGACGACGCCGTTCTAATTCTTCTTCTGTGGTCTCAGGATCGGCTGAAAATGCATCTTTAAGCAAGGCCTTCTCTTTAGCTTTGCGATCTTTTGCTTTAGCCTTATCAATCGCCTTCATTTCCGCGCGCTCAACTGCATTCAACGCGGCCATTTCTTCATTTTCAGGCTGATATTCTTTAGGCTTGCGACCGCGGCGACCTGGCACTTTCACACCGGGCAAAATATAGCCAGAAGTGTCAATCGCGGCCAACACTGCAGCATCGGTAGTCTGGCTCACAGTTGGAGCAGAACCGGTCTTAATCTCTTGCACTTCTGGTGTTTTTTCAGCCTTGGCTGAACTCTTGGTTGGCTTGATCACGGTCTTTGAGTCGGTTTTGTTAATTGTCACAGAAGCTTTCAATGGTGCAGTTTGTGGCTTGTCTGCATTTTTACCTGTTTGCCTGCCTGAATTAGGAGCGGTAAGCTCTTGCGCTGGCTTTGCATTCTTGCCTTGTATTTCCTTACCAGTTGGCTTAACTAATTTGGAAACTGGTTTCGGTTCCTGACTAACCCTACTTGCCGCTTTCACTGGCTTGCTTGCGACTTTAGCTAGCGGCTGCGCCACCGCTGTCTTTATCACTTTAGGCGCTTTAACATCTTTCGCAAGTTCTTTTTTAGCAGCTGATTTAAGCGGGGACGACTTCACTGCGCCTGTCGCCGGCGTCTTTTTTTCGACTAGTTTGCCAACCGCCGTAGCTGCGGAAGATTTCGGAATTGCCTTGCTTGCAGGCTTGATAGCAGCATTTTTTGCTGTCACCGGAGCCTTTACAGATGCCAGTTTTTGTGCGGGTTTCTTCATTGCGTTAGCCATTGAATCAAACCAACAGGAACCGAGAGTTAGCCCGTAGCATAAAAAATAATGCACTGCCTTCAGATCTAGCGACCTGTAGTACAGCGCAATAAATTTTTCAATGTCAGACTACTAGAGTCTCAGCGCCAGTGTTTTGGGTTACTCGGAGGAGCACATGCTCACCTAAACAACACATCCCAAAAATGACCCGGAAGGTCACGCCCAGAACGAAAACAACCTAAGACCTTGAATCGAAAGCCTTTAATTGTAGCACGTGGTGGAAATTTTCTCTAGCCCCGAGCCACAACTTAGACTAAGCACAGCTTAAAAAGCAATAAATCCTATCACCAAAAACATTTCTCACTCATCAATACAGCTACACTTCTGCACTTCTTAACGCGCCGTTTCAGCCTCCGCCTCTCGACGTATGGCACTTTGCAATTGAATTATCTCGCGGTAACGAGCGGCACGCTCAGGATCCGCCAAACCAGATGCTGCCAATTGCTCGCTTTCTTTTTTCAATACTTGATGGCTAATTTGACGCAAAGCACCAGCCAACTCCAACTTCACCACATCAAACTCAGTTTCGGATTGCTCGGCGATTTCAGCAATTAGTTGATCATAATCCGAACCTGTTGTTCGCAAATTCTCTGCCAATGCCGCGAAATTGGCTTGCTCACCCATCAGTTGCGCTACCTCAACCAACTGCATCAACATTTCCGCACCATCTGGCGCCAACTTAGCCGCATCAGCAAGGGTTGCAGCACTCAACATGCCCGCCAAAGAAGGATGCGCCACCAGAATGCGCATCACCTGGCGCTCCAAGCCGACTGGTGCGCTGCGTTTATTTTTAGGCGGAGCGAGTTTTACACGCGCCACCGGTTGCACCAATTCAAATAGCGACTCAACCTCCGCCGGAGTAGTTTGCGTCATTTGCGCCAAACTGCGTACCATCTGCAAGCGCAAACTCGATGCGGCCATTTGCTGCAATAAGGGCTTGGCATCAAATTGCGCCCTCGCCCGACCTTCCGCCGTCGTCAAGTCACTATCACCAACAACTTCTTTGATGAAAAATTCCGACAAAGGCATGGCGTCTTGCACCTGCGCCTCAAAGGCCTCGGTTCCGAATTGACGCACATAACTATCTGGATCGTGCTCAGCCGGCAAGAACAAGAACTTAATCACCTTATTGTCATTCACATGCGGCAAGCAAGCATCCAAGGCACGCCGGGCAGCACGCCGCCCTGCTTTATCCCCGTCAAAGCTAAAAATAACATGATCGGTCTGGCGCAATAATTTTTGCACATGGGTCGGCGTGCACGCAGTCCCCAGAGTTGCAACAACTTGCGGAAATCCTAGTTGCGCCAAGGCTACGACATCCATATACCCCTCAGTTACTAGAACATAGCCAGCATCCCGTATCGCTTGGCGCGCCTCAAACAGGCCGTACAACTCATAGCCTTTTTGAAACAAAGGGGTCTCTGGCGAGTTCAGGTACTTAGGCTCACCTTGATCAAGTATGCGGCCACCAAATCCGATTACCTGCCCCTTAGTATTGCGAATTGGGAACATGATGCGCTCACGAAAACGATCGTAACGCTTGCGATTCGAATTATCCTCATCACTCTTATCAATCACCAAACCAGCTTCAACCAGGGCTGGCGAAGCATAATCTGGGAATACACTACGCAAACTATCCCAGCCATCGGGGGCATACCCCATACCAAAACGAGCCGCGATCTCGCCGGTCAAACCGCGCCGCTTTAAATAAGCAACCGCCGGTTCGGCGCCACGCAAGGCCTGCCGATAAAACTCACAAGCCTTAGTCATGACCTCACTCAGCGCCAAACTCTTAGCATTCACTTCGGCACGTAGCGCCGGCAACATACGATCATCCTCAGGCACGATCATGCCATTGTTTTGCGCCAGATCCTTTACCGCATCCACGAAATTCATACCCGAATACTCCATCAAAAAGCCGATGGAAGTTCCGTGCGCACCACAACCAAAGCAATGATAAAACTGCTTGGTCGGACTCACAGTAAAACTGGGTGATTTTTCGTTATGAAAGGGACACAAACCCATGAAGTTTGCGCCACCTTTTTTGAGCTGCACATATTTACCAACCACATCAACGATGTCTACGCGCGCCAGCAAGTCCTGGATGAAAGTTTGAGGGATCAAACAAACGCCTCTTCAATATAAAATTCGAGCCGAGTCAAAATAACAAAATCAACGCGCTGCCAGCGCGGCCTTTACCAAGGCTGAAACCACCGCCATATCGGCGCGACCAGCGAGCTTAGGCTTGAGTGCTGCCATCAACTTGCCCATATCTTGCGGACCAGTTGCATCAGTTTCCTCGACGGCAGCAGTCACCGCCGCCTGCATTTCAGCCTCAGATAAACCAGCAGGCATATACGCCGACAAAATTGCTAACTCGGCTTTTTCTATATCCGCCAAATCTTGACGACCACCAGCCTCAAACTGACTGATAGAATCTTTACGTTGCTTGATCATTTTTTCAATAATCGCCAGTACCAAGGTATCGGTCAACTCTATACGTTCATCAACTTCTTTTTGCTTCATCGCTGCAGTGATCAGGCGTATCGTGCCCAACTTCACCGCTTCTTTGGCGCGCATAGCTGATTTCATATCTTCGGTGATCTGATCTTTTAAGCTCATAGTATTCTCTGAAAAAGTATTTTTAGCCCCTAGCAGGTAGTGCAATCACTAGGGAAGCGTATGAAAAGATAAATATAAATGATAATGCCCGCTGCGGTAAACCGGAGCGGGCATGCAAGTCTAATGAAGACTAAGACATGAAGAGCACCAAGGAAAACCTTGGCAACAATTCTGAATTAATACATCTTCTTAGGCAATTGCTGACTACGAATACGTTTGTAGTGACGCTTGACTGCGGCAGCCAGCTTGCGCTTGCGCTCTGCAGTTGGCTTTTCGTAGAACTCGCGCGCACGCAATTCGGTCAACAGACCGGTCTTTTCGATGGTACGCTTGAAGCGACGCATTGCGACTTCGAACGGCTCGTTTTCTTTAAGGCGAATTGTGGTCATGTAAGTTCGAACCAATGAAAAATTATAGGAAGAAAGAGATAATAGCAGCAAATTCTAAAATAGGGAAGTAGATTGATTAAATCTTACTCAAATACCCCACATCAAAAAAACGGAAAATCCCACTGTAGCAAACAACAAGAACTATTTTCACCAAGGCTTAGCCTGCTAATTACCCCAAACTAAATTGCTAGACCGGCGGCGACTCCAGAGGCCCAGGCCCATTGGAAGTTGTAGCCACCCAACCAACCAGTGACATCAACTGCTTCACCGATAAAGTATAAGCCGGGCACTTTATTTACCATCATGCTTTGCTGCGACAATTCCCGCGTATCGACGCCGCCTCGCGTCACCTCGGCCTTACGATAACCTTCTGAGCCATTCGGTAGCAGCTCCCAGCGGTTGATTTTCTCACCCAGAAGACGCAAGCGTTTGTCTTGCATATCCGCAATTTTCAAATCGCCAGCAAATCCATGCGCCAGCAATAAACCATCCACCAAACGCGCGGGTAGATAGCCAGACAAATAATTTGCCAGATTTTTTTTGCTGGTAGTTTTGGCATCGATCAAATCCTGAGCGAGATCAACTTCTGGCAATAAATTTACCCTAATGCTCTGCCCCTCTTGCCAAAAACTCGATATTTGCAATACCCCCGGCCCAGATAAGCCGCGATGCGTGAATAATAAATCCTCACGAAACACCACTTTGTTCTTTTTTTCGCCAGTCTCTATATCCACCTCTAGCGAAATACCAGATAGAGGAACGAAGGCTTCCCAGCTTGCCGCATCAAAAGTAAGGGGAACTAAGGCTGGGCGTGGCGCGACGATTTTGAGATTAAACTGTTGCGCCACTTTATATGAGAAATCGGTAGCGCCAATTTTAGGGATGGATAGACCACCGGTGGCAATCACCACCTTGGCAGCGTGAATCTCGCCTTGCTCAGTTTCCAGGACAAAGCCTGCGGCGTCCTGGCGCACTTGCTCCACCTTACAAGGCATGCGCCAGTTGACTTTAGCAACATCGCATTCGGCTTTGAGCATGCGAATAATGTCTTCGGCACTCTCATCGCAAAACAATTGGCCTTTATGTTTTTCGTGAAAGGCAATCTTATGTCGCTTCACTAAACTCAGAAAATCCTGAGGAGTGTAACGCGATAACGCGCTTTTGCAGAAATGCGGATTTTCAGAAATGAAATTATTCGGCCCAGCATTTATATTCGTGAAGTTACAGCGCCCGCCACCAGAGATGCGTATTTTTTCGGCGAGCTTGCTGGCGTGATCGATCACCAGCACCCGCAAGCCGCGCTGCCCCGCCACCGCCGCACACATCATGCCAGCAGCGCCGGCGCCAATTACAGCAACATCGTAGTGATGCTTATCATCCACCTTCGTGCCCACCTTCGTGTCCAACTGATTATCCAACTTAGTCATCGCCTGCTTTTCTTCAAATAGAATTCAGGCGTGATTGTAGCCGATTCAGCTTTCTTACTAACTAGTGCAACGGCCTTAAGCAGATCGCGCCTATAAAACGATACCCTGCCACGGCGCATATTCTATGCGGGTTTCCAGCCTATGCAGCCTGCAGGCCGCATGTGGTATGCGCGGTGGCGGGGTGCTTGGGAATTATGACTTTAAGGCGGTTGCTGCAGCGCTTAAATCAGGCGTTTGTGATGCGAGGCGCCAAAAACGTGCGGCGCGTGCCAGGAAAGCGCCGCTGAAAGCGCCATATAAAGCTGAAAAGCTGAGGCTAAAGCTCAGTTCATGCAAAAGCGCGGCGTTATTCGCAGCGATCGCGCCGACCACATATTTAGTCAGGAAGATGCCGAGTATGAGCACCATAGGAACCCAGCTTCCAGGCAAGTTAAATGTTTGTGACGGCGCATCGTAATGGATATTGCCAGACAAGGGCACACTAAAAACCCAGGCAAACACCAGCGCGCCGGCCGCCAACCACGTCAGCAAGATCAGACCGTCACTACCAAAAGCGCTATAGGTGCCGAATAAAGAAAAGCCTAGCATCGCTAGCGGCATGATCGTGATTTTTTTCATGGACACGCGACGATTACGGGTTTGACTCAGCCCCAGGTACAACAAAGCGATCAGTAAAATCCAGACCCAGCGTGGTGTATTGGCGAGAATTTGAGCAAGCATGATGTGGTTCCTTGTTTGAGTGAAGGTGCCCAGTTTGCCTGCTGCGATTGCTGGTCGCGAGTAACTTGCGACCAAAGCGAAATTGCCGAACTTAAAGTGTCGCCAGACGGCGCGAAACGCCAACTCAGGGCTGGCGCTTCGCTTACATTTAGATTCTTAACCGCGAGAAGTCAAACGTCCGTCATTCACTCTGACACGGTCACCAGCATGCCATTCAGGCTGAGTTGAAGGAGTAAAGGTGCGGGTATTGCCATTTTCCATTTTGACACGCACTTCATACGTGGTTGTGGTGTGGGTGCGTTTTTCTATTGTATTACCCGCATAACCACCGCCCACCGCACCGGCGACCGTCGCCAACGTACGGCCATTTCCGCCGCCGACCTGATTACCTAGCACACCACCTAACACCGCGCCAGCAACAGCCCCCAGACCACTGCCCTGCTCCGCTTGGTGCTCGACGGCACGCACCGACTCAACCACACCACAAGATTCGCAAATTTGCTGGGCCGGGGCAGAATTGCCTGCATAGCCATTCTCAGACTGATACGGCTTTTTATCACTATGCTGGTTTGCTGGCTTGCCGCTTGCTTGCTTACCTTCGGCATACGTGCCTTGCGTGTCATGCTTAACTTGCGCTTGCGCCTCGCGCTCAGGCGCTTGTGATTGCTGAGCTTCAGGCGCATTCACCTGTTCACCTGGAGCTAGCGAAGCGGCTAAAGGCAAGCTTGCAGAGGGCGTGCTATTTGAATTAGGCAGCAGGCCGGTAATTGCTGCAACGCCGACCATACTGACTAAAATAATGGAAACGGCGGCACCAGCGACCAGCGGGTGTATGCGTTTAGAAGTAGCGTTCTCTGTCATGGTTAATCCTGAAAAAATGAATGGGTGCAGCATGCCTGAAACAACGCTGGAATACTGTAAAGAGTTGACCGAAAATTGACGACTTTGTAAGTGAATGTAAAAACAGCGCGATTCATTAGTCGCCGCGAAAATTCAGCATACGCGCAGCATCAGCACTGCGATAGCAATCGTTTTGCAACAAAACAGTGCATTAAGACTGCCATTTAATGAAAAAATCTCAGATCGACAATTTCTCTGCGTCCAGAAAAAAACCAGTAACTCAATAACAAGTTGTCTTCAATTCACAACGAATTAAGTCGGCACTCGAAAAAAAATCAGCGTCGCATGGAAAAATTCTTGACTTGACTCAAGCAAGAAGAGATAAACACCTATCGGCTACGCAAACGTTTGCGCAACAGATTGCCAGCTGTTAATAAATCACCAAATAAGCACTCAACTTAGTCATGCGCCCCAAAAAGGCGCAGCCCACTCATTTAGATGTTTGTCATTCACACCACCGGAGTTTGACCCCATGCGTAATACCAGCCCTAGCTTGCCACACCTAGCCAGCAGCACGCCTCGCTCAAAGAAGCATGCGCTTACTTTACTCACGATCGCGCTCGTCACCGCCTTCCCAGTTTCAGCGGCTTTTGCGCAAAGCGCGAAATCAGATTCAGACCAGGCGACCCAACTCGAGACAGTGATCGTTACCGGCCAACGTCGCTCAGAAAATCTGAAAGACGTGCCTTTGTCGATTTCCGCGATCAAAGGCGAAGCGCTGGATACCTATAACGCCAGCGGCCAAGACATCCGTTTTTTGGCGAGCCGCGTCCCTAGTCTGAACGTCGAATCCGATTTCGGCCGCTCCTTCCCGCGTTTCTATATACGCGGTTTGGGCAATACCGATTTCGATCTGAACGCTTCGCAACCAGTAGGCCTAATCTACGATGACGTGGTACAGGAAAGCCCTATGCTTAAAGGTTTCCCTATCTTTGACGTGGACCAGATCGAAGTCTTGCGCGGCCCACAGGGCACGCTGTTTGGGCGCAACTCGCCCGCTGGTGTCATTAAATTTGACTCGGCTAAACCGACCAATCGCTTTGAAGGCTATGCCAACATCGGTTACGGCAATGACAAGGCGGTGAATCTGGAAGGCGCGATCAACGTCCCATTGAACAAAGAATGGGCCATGCGCTTTTCTGGTCAGGCACAAAGCCGCAATGACCGCGTAACCAATCCGCTCAGCACTGGCACCAAAAATCTTGAGGGCTACCACGATAATGCGGCCCGCCTGCAATTCTTGTACAAAACAAGTAATTTCAGTGCGCTTTTCAATGCCCATGGCCGCGACATGGACGGCAGCGCCACGCTGTTCCGCGCCAATATCATTAAAAAAGGCACGAATGATTTGGTGCCAGGTTTTGATTACGCCAGTTACCCGACTGACGGTATCAATACCCAGACCCTGACCTCTAGCGGCGTCAGCATGCGTCTGCGCTGGGATCTCGATGGCATGTCGTTGCATTCGATTACCGCTTACGACAAGGCCAAGTTTTATAGCCGCGCCGACGTCGATGGTGGTTATGGCGCATCGTTTGCACCGACTATGGGCCCTGGTTTCATCCCCTTTCCAGCCGAAACCGCCGATGGTTTACCCGACCTGAAACAAATGACTCAAGAGTTCCGCTTAGAGTCAAATACCAAAGATGCCTTGCAATGGATCGCGGGTCTGTATTATTTCAACGAGAAAATTCAAGTCGACAGTTTTGACTTCAATTCCTTAGGCGGCAATGTACAAGACGGTTATGCTTTTCAGCATCAAAATGCTAAATCTTGGGCCACTTTCGGCTCTTTAAACTACGCATTGACAGACAGCCTTAAACTGCGCGGCGGCGTTCGTTACACCAGCGACAAAAAAGACTTTGACGCGCAACGTACCATGACACCTTTCGGTGGCAAGAACACGCCATTATTGACGGCCAATCCAGAATCCACCAACGTCAGCTGGGATCTGGGCGCCAACTACACGGTCAACAAAGCCACCAGTGTGTATGGTCGCGTAGCGACCGGTTATCGGGCTCCTAGTATCCAGGGTCGGGTACTGTTCGGCGATAATATTTCGGTTGCCAATTCCGAGAAAAATATGTCGTTTGAGGCAGGTATCAAACAAGACTTATTCGACAATACCGCCCGTATCAGCGCCACCGTATTTCACTACGATGTCAAGGATCTGCAATTAACCGCAGGTAGCGGCGCAGTGAATCAAAACAAATTGGTGAATGCCGAAAAAGCCAGCGGCCAGGGCTTTGAATTAGAATTGCAAGCCAACCTGAACCGCTACTTCAAGACTACCGTTGGCCTGAGTTATAACGATACTGAGATCAAGGATGGCAAGTTGTTTGTCTCTCCTTGCGGGAATAAATGTACAGTGACTGACCCTAACGGACCGGTTGCAGGTACCGTACTGATCGGTGGCAACCCGCTACCGCGCGCACCAAAATGGGTGGGTAACTTCACGCTGCGTTACAACGCACCTTTGGGCGATGGCGAGATCTATGCCTACACCGACTGGTCCTACAAGGATAGCTACAATATGTTCTTGTATGAAGCCAAGGAATACACTGCCAAATCCTTATTGGAAGGCGGCTTACGCGTTGGTTACAAATGGGCTGATGGCAAATACGAAGTGGCAGCTTATGGCCGTAACATCACCAATCAACAGCAAGTCATCGCCGCAATTGATTTCAATAATCTGACCGGTATTTTGAACGAGCCACGCAGCTACGGCATGCAATTTAAGGTGGCTTTCTAAGCTTTTTACTCTTACATAATGTAGTAATTGCCAGTTGCAATGCCGTTCAGTTCAAGCTGAACGGCATTTTTTTTAATTGCAGAGTTAAGCCCAGTCTATTTCGAACACTCGCTAAGCAAGGTCACAAGCTTGCCCCGTTCGGTTTAGGAACGGAGACGCAAACTGAACAGCATACCCCGCCACGGCGCATATTCCATGCGCTTCTTCAGGCACGCCGGGCTGAAAGGCGCATGGTATATGCGCGCTGGCATAGGTGCTAGGCGGGATTTTTTTGGCTTTACGCTTATTTATTATCCGGCACCACCAACTCTCTCAGTAAACCACCGTCACGCACGCTACCACTGACCGAACCTTCGCCCGATATACGGCGGCGGCACGCACTGGCCTCCTCGACTGGCAGCGCATTGCAGCGTATCAGGGCATTTTGCTGATACGCATTCTGACCGTCGCTGAGCCGCCCCATTTTGGCCTCATGCAGCGCGGCACCGGCCTCTTTCAGACAGGTCGCACGATCCTGGTTCGACTCGCCACGCTGGCACACTGCGCGCTCGGTCTGGTAACGCGCGTTGGCATCGGATAATTCGCTGGCACTGGCGATCAAGGCCGTGCTCACCACAAATAACGCCAACGCCAAGCGCTGCGCGACTTTGCCTATGAATTTATTCCGGCCGCAAACTGTAAGCCGCGTCGTGTAAATTGACATGATGATCTCCTGGATAAAACCCCAATCTAACGAAGAACAATGCCCGCTGTATGTGCGCTAACAGACCTTGCCAGAGCAGTTTCAGAATAAATTTTTGCGACTAGCGCCTAGGCACGGACATAGGTAATCAAAACAAGGCAGACGGGAACTTCTAAAAACCCGTTAATCGGGATGCAGCGCAAGGCGCAAACCGGAGCAATACGTCGGTATTGCGAGGATTTGCAACGCTGTGATGCGCCCGAGTATAGGGTTTTTAGAAGTTCCCCAAGCCGCTCACGCATATCCCATGCGCCTTGCAGGCCAATATGCCTTGGCGAGGCGCATGGAATATGCGTGTTGTGCTGGGCAATCAACAATTCAGAACCCGCTCAACTAAACCAGACCACCTTGTTACGGCCGCTGTGTTTGGCGGTGTACAAAGCTTTATCGGCGCGTTCTAGTAACTTGGCCAGCCTCTCATCGCCTTCGAAATTGGTGGTCACGCCTATGCTGACGGTGAGTTTAAACAATGCGCCGTCAGGATCTTCAAAGTCCAGCTCTTGCACGCGGGTGCGGATGCGTTCGGCTACCGTCATGGCTTCTTCTTGACTAGCGTGTTGCAGCAAGACGCAAAATTCTTCGCCGCCGAGACGGCCAAAGACATCTGAGTCGCGCAGCTCCAGAGCCACGGTTTGGGCAAAGCGTGTCAACACTTTATCGCCGCCCAGATGGCCATACTTGTCGTTGATGGCTTTAAATAAATCCAGGTCTAGCATCAGTAAGGTGATGCTGTCGTGATACCTTTGCGTGCTCTTGAAAATATGTTCGGCTTGCTCCAGAAAAGAGCGCCGGTTTGCGATATTGGTTAAGGGATCGGTAGTGGCCAGCCTTTGTAATTCACGCTCCATCATCTTGCGCTGCGTGACGTCGCGGTAGATCCCTTCTATACCTGCAAACACCCCTGCATCGTCGTAGATCGCGCGGCTAGTGATGGAGATATCGATGACGCGGCCGTCTTTTCTGACCATTTGACCGGGAAAATCGGCCACTTTGCCGTCTTCCATGATGGCTTTTTTCATGGCATCGCGGTCCGCCGCTTGCGGATAATACGACTCTGCGGTTTTACCCGCGATTTCAGCTGGCTCATAGCCCAGTACATTGCGCACCCCCGGCCCCACCATCTGCACCACGCCTTTAGCATCGGTGCGGTAATACACGTCTTGCATGTTCTCAAACAGGCGACGAAAATTCATTTCACTGAGGCGTAATTGCTCGGCCATCTCGGCATGTGCGGTCATGTCCATGCCGGTAACGAGGATGGCATCTTGTTCTTGATAACGAATAGGCGTACTGGAAGAAAGCAGCATTTTCATCTCGCCATGCACATCGCGCAAACGAAACTGCGAAGGCGCATTGGCCCAGTCTGAGCCAGTTTTATTCAATCGAGTAAGTGAGCGATTCAGGTCTAAAGGATGAATAAACTCAGTGACCAGGTGGCCAATGATTTGATCGCTTTGAGTAGCGCCTAGTATCTGTAAGCAGGCTGCATTCGCCAATACGATGACGCCATCGACGACTATGCTCGCCGCCGCTGGCATGGTATCGAACAGCGAGCGGTAAAATAAATCTGAGACCATTCCAACCTCTTATTTTCAATACAGCTTGCCAAACGAAATACGTTTTAAAATCCCGCACAATTCGCCTAAGTTTAAACGACTAAAAATCGCCTTTGCGAGTTTATCCCTTGCATAGCCCAGCACGCGATCTGCATGCGCCTCGCCAGCCTGCAGCCCCTGCGAGCCGCATGTTGATTGGGCCTCAGGCCTAGCTAATTTTGATTTCTTTGAGCCCAAAGTTTTATGCCATAAAACTTTTGGTGTATTCTAACAGCTGCCTAGATTTAGCCACACAATTGCGTCATCAACACGGCTCTCCAGCCCCCTTTTTCACCACAATCGACATGCCAAATTCTAAAACAAACACGCTCAGACGTCTCATCCTCAATACCTTGATTGCCAGCACACTGGCAATCAGCATCGTGCCCGTGCTAGCCGATAACAAAGCAGCGAGCACAAGCCCTAAACAGCCCAAGCTGGTGGTGGTATTGGTGGTCGATGGGCTACCGCAAGAACAGATACAGCGCTACCGTGATCAGTTTGGACAAGGTGGTTTTAGGCGTCTGCTCGATCAGGGTGCCTGGTTCAGTAACGCCCATCAAGCGCATGGCATCACAGTCACCGCAGTTGGGCATGCCGCGGTTTTGACTGGCGCCTACCCTTATCAGCATGGGATCATTAACAATAACTGGATAGACCCCACGACACTGGCAGCGATGTACTGTACCCAGGATAACGCCCACACCTATATCGACGAAGAAACCAAGAGCGACGATGGTACCTCGCCCGCCAATCTACGCGTCAGTACGCTAGGCGATGAATTGCGTTACGCCAGCGGCAACCGCTCTAAAGTCGTCACCGTTTCTGGCAAAGACCGCGGTGCGATTCTGTTGGCAGGCAAGACCGGCACCGCCTATATCTTCATGAAAAAATCCGGCAACTTCGCCAGCAGCAGCTATTACATGCAAAGCCACCCGCAATGGCAACAGGCCTACCACGTCGGCAAACCGCAAGACCGCTTTTACGGCAAAACATGGACGCCATTGCTGGCAGACGCTGCCTATGCCGGCGACGCCGATGATCAAATCGTCGCACCGCAGCAGGCTGATGGGGCGAATCGTTTCCCTTATTTGTACAGCAGCAAATCGGGCAAACCGGATGCCGAATACTATGGCAAATTATTCACCGGCCCGTATCTGGATGAAATGACGCTAGATTTCGCGCGTGCGGCGGTGGCTGGCGAACAGCTGGGGCGCAACCCGGCTGGCGTGCCCGATATACTCGGGGTCAGCTTGTCTAGCCATGATTATGTGAACCATAGTTTTGGCCCGGAAAGCCGGATGTCGCATGATCATCTGCAAAGACTAGATCGTCTATTGGCGAGCTTTTTCGATTCCCTCGATAAATCGGTCGGGCTTGACAATACTCTGGTCGTATTGACCGCCGATCACGGTTTCCCGAATGTGCCTGAGTTCGCGCAGAGCAGAAAATTCGAGTCACAACGCCTAGACAGCTCGAAACTGATGAGCGCGCTGAACCAGCATTTGTCCGACAAATTTGGCGCAGAAAAAATCGCCTACAAATGGTCAGCCCCCAACGTATTGCTGGACTATAAGCTGATCGAACAAAAAGGACTAAAGCGCGAAGAAGTGGAAAATAGTGCCGCACGCTTTTTGATGAGCTACAACGGCGTCGCTCAAGTCTACACACGCACTCAGTTAGAAACCGGCGCCATGCCCGACAGCCGCATTGCCAAACTCATGCAGCGCGCCTGGCACCGTCAAATCTCGGGCGACATCGTGGTCGTGACCAAGCCCTACTGGCAATTTGGCAGCGGCAATCGAGGCACCACCCATGGCTCGCCTTATAGTTACGACAGCAATGTGCCTTTGATGATCATGGGAAAATCATGGATCAAACCTGGTGCTTACGGTCAATATGCCGAAGTCATGGATATCGCCCCGACTCTGGCGCACTTGCTCAGAGTGCGCCCGCCATCGGCTTCCGAAGGACGGGTACTGACTGAAACTCTGCCTTAATCAAATCATTATTCGCGACGAAAAAAAGCCGCATGATTTAGATCATGCGGCTTTTTTATTTCATTCAGAAATCCGAGTTTAACTAGACCCGGCGATAATTATTCAGCATGGTATATTTTTTCGCATAGGCGGCAAACGCAAACGCTGCCAACAGAGCGAAGCCAGCAAAGAAAAACATCTGGAAGGCAGTAACGCTCATGCCTGTGGTCTTAATTTGCTCAGTCACGGCTTCGCTTTTGACACTGGAATTTGCCAGCAAGACCCACAAATTACCAATCGTAGTCGAGAGGTTCCAGAAGCTCATGATCACGCCCTTCATCGCCAACGGTGCCTGGCTATACGCAAACTCCAGACCAGTCGCCGACACTAGCACCTCACCAAAGGTCAGCAAGGCATACGGCAAAATTTGCCAGGTAATCGACAGCATATTGCCGCCATCTATCGCCAACTGCATGAAGCCAACCACGATCCAGGCGATACCTGAGAAGGCGATACCCAGGCCCATACGGCGCAAGGCGGTCAGTTCGATTCCCATGCGTTTAAGCATAGGATACAAAATCAGGTTATTGAACGGTATCAGCAACATCACCAGCATAGGATTGAGTGCCTGCATCATGGAGGATTGAAACCAGGATGGTTTATCCATTTGATCCGCTTGCAAGACCCAGGTCGAGGCTTTCTGATCAAACAAAGACCAGAACGGCGTCACCAGCGCAAACAAAACCAGAATACGCAATACCGAACGCACACCATCGACCGCAATATCAGGATGCACGCCACGCGCACGCTCCAGTTGCATCCAGGCACCTGCGCCACCAAAACCCAATACAAACACCAGCGCCAGACAGAGTGCTGCGACGATACCGATTTGCGGGATCAAGAACATGCCCGCGATTGCTAATACGCCACCGGCCAAGGCTAAGTAATAGCCAGAACGGCCTTGATCCGCGCCTTTGCCTTCGGCAAATAAAGCGGTTTTTACCACGTTAAGGAAGGAGTGCGGATCTTTAGCTACTGGTTCTACATGCACGTATTTTTTACGCCCCAACCAAAACACCACGGTTGCGATAAACATCAAAACGCCAGGGATACCAAAGGCGATGCTGGCACCAAATTGCTTGAGGAAGATAGGCATCAAGAGCGAAGCAAAGAAGGAGCCGAAGTTAATGATCCAGTAAAAACCATCAAACACTTTTTGCGCCAGGGAGCGGTTACTCTGATCAAACTGGTCGCCGATAAAGGAGCTGACCAAAGGCTTAATACCGCCAGAGCCAAGCGCAATCAAGAATAGACCGGTATAGAAACCATTCCGATTATCTTCGAATATGGCCAGACAAGCGTGCCCGGCGCAATACACCAGACTCAACCACAGCACTGTATTGTATTTACCGAAGTAGCGATCCGCCAACCAACCACCGAGCAAAGGAAAGAAATACACACCGATGACGAAAGTATGGAACACCTCTTTTGCCATGCCCTTGCGCAAAGGCTCAGGAATAGACAGCAACAGGCTAGTCATCAAGAACACGGTCAGGATATTGCGCATACCGTAAAAGCTGAAGCGTTCACAGCCTTCACTGGCAATAATATAGGGGATTTGACTCGGCATTTTTGCCTGATCAGGTTTCTGAGTGGTCTCAGTGCTGTGACTCATCTAGCTCTCCGGTGGATATTGTTCTGGTCGCACAATAAGCAAAGCGGCCTCAGGTCAGGCCGCTTTGTCATTTAGGGATATAAGCGATAAAGCTAGCTGGATAAGCTAGCTTTATCAGTATCAGAAGTATCCAGAATTGCCGCCTAGCAGTCAAGTCCGGGATGCAGTTTCCCAGACTAAATTGCTAGGGCTTTTGCAAATATCAGCTAGTGCGAACTGAATTTCGATTTATCAGGATAGACAACAGCTTTTTCAGTGAGCGATAAATCAAACGAACAAAAGTCAAAGCCAACAGCGCCTCAATCAGCGTCATAAAAAACGCCAGCAAAGCATTCCAGCGGATTTCACGTGCACGGTATTTGGCAATTGCACTATCGCGGGCTATTTCTATACTGTCATAGAAAGTGGGCACCACCAGCAAAGTGAGCAAAGTGGAGGTAATCGTACCGCCGATAATCGCCACCGCCAGCGGACGATAGAATTCACCGCCCTCACCCATGCCGATAGCCACTGGCAGCATACCTGCGATCAAAGCGAAGGTGGTCATCAGGATAGGCCGCAAACGCATGCGGCCGGCATACATCAGCGACTCTTCGCGCTCATAGCCTTCGGCTTCACGCTTGCGCGCACAATCGAGCAAGAGTATGGCATTCTTCGCCACCAGCCCCATCAACATGATGACACCGATGAAGCTCATCAGGTTCAAGGTACCGCGTGTCAGTAATAGCGCCAACACGACGCCGATCAAACTGAGCGGCAAGGACAACATCACCGCGATAGGTGCAGTAAATGAGCCAAACTGCATCACCAAGATCAGGTACATCAAGCCTATACCTGAGACCAGCGCTATCGTCATTTCAGTAAATAAGGCATCCTGATCTTTCGAAGCGCCACCCAGTTCTATTCCATAACCGGCAGGGAAATCGATGGCTTTGGCGATCTTCATCGCGTCCGTAGTGACTTCGCCAGAAGAGCGACCTTGTACATTGGCCGACACCGCGATCATGCGCTTGCCATCTGAGTGATTGATCTTGGCCGGCCCTTTGCCCATGGTGATTTTGGCGATCTGATCCAAAGGCACCATCTTGTCGCTACCGCTGACGGCAATCGGCAAATGTTCGATATTCTCGGCACTGACCCGGTCTTCCGGATGCAGGCGTACCGCCACATCGCGTGCCTCACCGGTAGGATCGACCCAGTCACCCACTTCTACCCCAGCAAACGCCACCCGTAAGGCTTGCGCTGCATCGTTGACCGAGATCCCCAGGGAATTGGCCAGACCGCGATTTAACTCTATCTGTAATTCATCTTTAGGATCTTGCTCAGATAAACCGACATCCACCGCTCCCTCGACCTTGCGCAATTTTTCGACGAAGGCCGTGGTTATCTCCATCAACTTGCGAGAATCAGGCCCGGAGAAACGTATCTGCACCGGCTTACCACCACCATTTTGCAAATCGTCTTGCACCACGTATTCGGCACCGATGATGGTACCGACCAATTTACGCAAATCGATCGCAATATCTACCGCTGAACGTTTGCGCTCGGTGCTCTTACCCAGATCCACGTAAACACGGCCACCAGTGATATTCACATTGCTATTGGTGGCCTTGGTTTCCGGCAAAGTACGCGCCAGCTCAGCCGCTTTTTCAACTTTAAGGCGCGCATATTCTAGACTACCGCTGGAAGGCGTGCGCACATCGATCATGATGGTGCCGTTATCAGCCGCTGGCATGAAACTGGTACCGCCAAATTTTGCATGCAGTGCAATCGCGCCAACCAGACTCGCGCCAGCGATGATCGCCATCCAACGTCTGTGATGCAAAGCCCAGGCAATCACATTACCGTAACGGTCGGCTTGATGATCAAACCAGTGATTAAAGCGCTCCAGCTTCAAGCTCAGGCCTTTTTTCGGCTTCAGATGCTCACCGACCGGGTCGCCCCAATAAGCCGACAACATAGGATCGAGAGTAAATGAAATGAACAGACTAACGATCACGGAACTGGTCACGGTTAAGGCAAACGGGCGAAACCATTCACCCGAGATACCTGGCATAAAGGCAACCGGAATAAATACCGCGATGATAGAAAACGTGGTGGAAGCGACTGCCATACCGATTTCGGCAGTGCCGTTGAGTGCTGCAGTGCGACGATCCGAGCCCATCTCCATATGACGCACGATGTTTTCACGCACCACAATCGCATCATCAATCAAAACCCCGATCGCCAGCGACAAGCCCAGCAAGGTCATGAAGTTAAGCGTAAAACCGCACAGCCAGACCGCGATAAAGGCAGCAATCACCGAAGTCGGCAAACTAAGTGCAGTGATCAGGGTCGAGCGCCAGGAATTAAGAAATACATACACCACAAATATCGTCAGTACCGCGCCGAACATCAGCGACTCTATGACTTGATTGAGATTACTCTCAGCGTCTTTACCGCCATCGCGGGTAATTTCTAATTTAGTACCAGCAGGCAAAGTTTTGTTGATTTCATCGACCAATTTGCGGATTTTATTTGCCGCTGAGACGGTACTAGCTTCACGCGAACGGGTGATAAAAATCCCGACGTTGGGGTTGCCGCTACGTATGCTCAAACCATTAATTTCGGCAAAGCCATCGGCCACAGTAGCTACCTGCGCCAGACGGACCACTTCATCGCCACGTCGCTTAACCACAATTTGCTCAAACTCTGCCGGTGATTCAATCCGGCCTATCAAGCGTATGCTTTGCTCATCCAGAGTACCGCGTACCTTACCCACCGGCGCTGTGGTATTTTGATTGCGCAGAGCAGTCACCACCTCACCCACAGAAATATTATATTCACGTAATTTTTGTGCTCGTAATAAAACACTTAACTCACGCTTCAAAGCGCCATTCACGCTCACTACCGCTACGCCATCGACTGCGCGGAATTTATCCGACAATTCATCCTCGGCCATGCGCGAAATTTCGGCATGTGTCAGTGTTTTGGAAGACAAGGCCAATTGCATAATCGGTTCGGCCGAGGGATCTTCGCGCTCCAACACCGGTTCGCGCATCTCGGTAGGTAATTTGTAGCGCACCGTAGAAATCGCATTCCTCACTTCGTCGGAGGCCTCGATCATATTTTTGCTGAAGTTAAATATGATGACGATCTGGGCACTGCCTTCACGTGCAGTCGAACGAATTTGCGTTACGCCAGAAATACTCTGCAAGGATTTTTCTATGCGATTGATAATCTCGCGCTCCACCGTCTCTGGTGAGGCACCCGGATACGGGATGGACACCACCATGACCGGCTCTTGCACGTTCGGTATTTCGTTTACCTTAAGCTTTTTCAGCGCCAGCAAACCCAGACACATGAGCGAGATAATAATGACGATGGTCGCTATCGGCCGCTTGATACTAAAGTCAGATAGAAACATGGTTTATTTCCCCGCAGCCGGTTCGGCTGCCACGATAGTCTTGAGTGCGGCAGGTTGCGCCAACGCGGATGTACCAGCAGAGGCGACCATTGTCACTTTTTGTCCATCCTTGAGAGTGGACATAGGGTTAGCAATCACTTTATCGCCATCCACCAAACCAGAACGCAACGCGTAATCGCCACGCCGCGGATCGCGCTCGCCCACTACCACGGCGACCTTATTCAAGACACCGTCTTTGACGCGCCAGGCCGAAGCCTTATCGCCATCACGGATCAAAGCGCCATTGGCGATCGTCAAAGTTTGGGTACTACCTGCTTCAATGCGCCCCTCGGCGTACAAGCCAGAGACACGCGGCTGATTAGTCGCATCGGCAAATTCGACCATGACTTCTACCTGACGCGTGGTGGCATTGGCTGCCGGATCTACCCGCTTCACCTTGCCGACAAATTCCTGCTCGTAACCGTTGATGCGGAAGCCCACAGTTTGTCCAGGCTTGACATTATTGATTTTATCGGCCGAGACCAGACCTTGAAAACGCATGCTGGCCGGATCGATCACCTTGACTAATTCTTTACCTATCTGCGCGGTATCACCGTTGGAAACCTTACGTTCACTGACGACACCGTCAAATGGCGCACGCACTTCGGTGCGTTGCAATTGCTGACGTGCCTGCACGGTACGTGCCTTGGCCGCGACTAAATCGCTTTGCGCATTATTGCGGCGGATTTCCGCGTCTTCCAATTGCTGAGTCGATGCCATGCCGGAAGCGCGCAAGGTCTTGAGGCGCTGAAACTGTCTTTCGGCCTGATCAAAACTTTGTACCGAGGCGCGTGCCGCTTCTTCGGCTGAAGTCATCAAGTCACGGATAGAGGTGTCATCCAGACGCACCAGCAGATCACCCTTTTTCACGGTCTCGCCGTTTTCTTTGAGCACCTGCAAAACAATGGCAGAGACTTCGGCGCGCAGATCGGCACGTCGCTCCGGCTGTATCGAGCCGGTAATCACGGGGCCAGAAGCGAGCGCATTGCTGCGAACGATGTACAAATCTTCGGCCGTCACTTGCAAAGGGTTTTCCGCAG
Source organism: Undibacterium parvum (assembly GCF_003955735.1). Lineage (NCBI taxonomy): Bacteria > Pseudomonadati > Pseudomonadota > Betaproteobacteria > Burkholderiales > Oxalobacteraceae > Neoundibacterium > Neoundibacterium parvum. The sequence continues at coordinate 950,671 of NZ_CP034464.1, forward strand.
CGGCTTTGGATTTTTTATCCGACTCGGACAACTTACTGTCTTTATCGCCCTTATTGCAGGCAGTCAAACTCATGCTTAGGGTTAAAATCAGGGCGTAAATCAGCAAACTAGGTCGCAACATGGAAGGTCTCCGAAATTAAAATTTTCTATTTGAGCGTCAGACTTGGGTAAAGTTCAACCACACAAAAATAAACTGCTTGCAATGATAATGTATTAACAGAAATCTGTTGTAACAGACCGCAAATAAATTTTGAAATCGCCAATTTCAAAGCGAGCTTCCAGAATAGGACTTACGCAAAACCGCCCTAGCGTCGTTGTATCCTCCTTGCTGGGACAATATTGCGTAAGTCCTACAGAACTAATTTTCATAGCTCCATTTTTCGCTGCTTGAGTTTGCCAGCAAACTCCTGTAGTCTGCGCCCTCCTTGTTTATTCGCTTTTTACGCTGCCTGCAATTGGCGGCCTAGCTTTATCTATGACCGTATTGATTGCCACCGATGTCTTTGGCATTACCCCAGGCTTAGCTAGTCTGGTTCGTAGTTTAGGCTGCGAGTGCCTGCTAGTGTCACCGTTTGATGATACTGACCGGTACTTTCAATCCGAGCAAAAAGCCTATCATGCATTTTTGGCGGCCGGTGGCGTCGCACGTTACGCCGATAAAGTGAGCGCACTATTGCATGAAAATTCAGTACAGAATAAAACCATCCGTATCGCCATAGGCTTTAGCGCCGGTGCCAGTGCGCTATGGATGAGCAGTGCCCGACCAGAGGCGGCCCAATTGCAAGCAGCGGTTTTGTTTTATGGTTCGCGCATACGCGACCATAAAGATTTACAACCCATCTGTCCGCTACGTTTAATTTTTGCCGAAAAAGAAGCGGCCTTCGATGCAGTGGAACTCACACAAGAATTACAAAGACGCGGGCATCAGGCCGAGTTGGCACGCACTACCAGCCACGGCTTCATGAACCCGTATTCACGCGGCTTTGACGTCAAAATCCAAGCCATGTATCTGGAGCAACTAGCGACTCAGATACAGGACATGCATAGCGCAAACCCTAGATCTGAGCTGGCCTGCGCCTAAGCTCAAGGGTTTAGTCCAGACGCGGATAGCCTGTAATTTTCTGTATATCCAGATACAAAGGTTGCAGGCGCGTATACATCTTTTGATACACTTTTTTATATAGCGCATCATAGGTTTTCTGGTGCTCGGCGATAGGGTAGAAAGTTTTTCCTATGCGCGTCATGGCCTTGACCGCGCTGGCAAAATCCGGATACAAACCCAGCCCGACGGCAGCATCAATCGCCGCCCCCAAACCCGAAGTTTCATACACATGCGGCCGGGAAGTTGGCAAACCAAAAATATCGGCAGTCAATTGCATCGCTGCATCACTTTGCGAGCCGCCGCCGGAAATACGCAATTCGGTAATCGCGACACCACTGCGTTTTTCTATACGCTCTTTACCTTCACGCAATGCATACGCCAGACCTTCCAGAATAGCGCGGTACATGTGCGCGCGCGTATGCACATCGCCAAAACCTATGATGGCCCCTTTCGCTTCAGGACCGGGCACCTTGATGCCGGGCGACCAGTAAGGTTGCAGCATTAAGCCCATAGAGCCGGGCGGCACTGCATTGACCAGTTCATCGAATAAGTCCTCGGCCAACACACCCTGCTGTTCTGCCTGACGTTTTTCGTGATGACCAAATTGCTCCTTAAACCAATTGACCATCCAATAGCCACGAAAAATCTGTACCTCGGTACTATATGAGCCTGGCACTGCCGCTGGATACGGCGGGATCAGCGGCGTTACCTCTATGTATTTAGTGCTGGTGGTATTGATAGTGGCTGTGGTGCCGTAACTAAGGCAACCTATATGCGGCTGCATGCAGCCGGCTCCGATGACTTCACAAGCCTTGTCGGCAGCAGCAGCCAGCAAGGGAGTGCCTGTTGGTATGCCGGTCGCGGCAGCAGCAGCGGCCGTAATCTGCCCCATCACGCTGGCGGGAGCGACCAATTGCGGTAACGACTCGGGCTTCACGGCCAAGGCTTGCCATTTCCAATCCCTGCGTCCAGCCCATTTAAGCCGCTTATAATCAAACGGCAAATAACCCACTTGCGAACCTATAGAATCGATGAAACTACCGCATAAGCGGTAGTTCAGGTAACCCGAAAGCATCAGATATTTAGCTGTCTTTTCCCAGATCTCCGGCTGATTCGCCTTAATCCAGTTGGCCTCGGCCTCGCCCCGAAAATAATTGATGGTGTGCGCCACTCCCGCTAATTTGAACGCCATTTTCCATAAGGGACTGATAGGCGGCACCTCATCAGTGCGGCGCTGATCTAGCCAGGTAATCGCCGCTCGCAAGGGCTTGCCGTCTTTATCCAGATTGATCATGGTGCCGCGTTGAGTGGTCACCGCCACGCCCTTAAGCGCAGACGGCGCAATTGCATTTTGCGCCCACAGGCGCTGGCAGGCCGTGCACACCGCTTGCCAGTAATCTTCGGCATCATGCTCGGCCCAGCCGGGGTGAGTCGAGAAATAAGCTTCCAGATGTACTTGCTCCTTAGCGACAATATTGCCGTGCAAATCAAATAGCAAAGCGCGCACGCTCTGGGTGCCATTGTCTATAGACAAAATATATTGCGACATTCTGTGTCTCTCTTTGTATTTTTTAGGTAGGCGTGTTCGCTGCACGAGGGCTAGTTTTGCTAGCGCCAGTCCTTGATTTGCTCGCGTGGCGGCAAGCTGTAATGGCTATGCCACAATGCCAGATACGCGGCTTGCTCAGTATCCCATCTAGCGTCGCTCCAGCCTAATTCAGGCTGGCAGATGGCACGTATCCGAGGCAGAATTTCAGTGCCACCCTGCTTTAACAATATTCCCAGGCGAGTACGGCGCAATAGCAAATCTTCCAGATGCACCACCGCTTCATGACGTGCCGCCCAGCGCAACTCTAGCCACATGCAGGCGCTGCCAGCGATATTTTCCAACTCGCCGTTTTGCGCAGCCGCCAGCACCGCCTTGGCATGCACGCCGTAATGCCCTTGCAGGCGCAGACTTTGCTGGCTACTCAAGCGCGCATCGTGCGCCAAGCTTTGCCCAGGTTTGAATAAGGGCGTGATCGTCAAGTCAGCGTGCCAGTCCGGCAGCAGCGCCGCCGCATACTTTAAGGCGTCCAGCGCAATCAGACGAAAGGTTGTCAATTTACCGCCGGTCACCGTCAACAAGCCCTGCTCTAGCCAGACAGCATGGTCGCGCCCTTCTTTGGACGGATCACTTTTGCCACTAGCGATCACCGGCCGTACTCCGGCATACGTGGCGATAATATCGTCCAGGTCCAGCTGCAATTGCGGGAACTGAAAATCCAGTGCTGCCATCAGATAGCTCACTTCATCCGCCGTGATCTTGCTCTCTATCTGCAAATTTTCGCCATGATCCACATCCGTGGTGCCGACCAAAGTTACGCCTTCCCATGGATAGCAAAAAACTGGTCGCCCATCTTTAGGGTGCATCAGACTTATAGCCTGCGCTACCGGCAAACGCCAGTTAGGCAAGACCAGATGACTGCCTCGCAAGGGGCGTATTTTGGCTGGCGCGCCCTGCTGCTGGCGCAAGCCATCGGCCCAGGCACCGGTGGCGCTGATGATCAGCTTGGCGCGCACGCAATGTGATGCACCACTGATGGCGTCCACCAGTTCCAGGCCGTTCACGTTTCCGTCTGCCCGTCCATCAACTCTGAGCAAGCTGCGCGCGGCCAGATAATTGATCGCCACCGCCCCCATACTGATGGCTTCTTGTAGCACCCGCAACACCATGCGCGCATCGTCGGTCTTGGCATCGACGTAGCACATGCCACCATTCAACCCCTCACGCTGTATGTGAGGTGCTAACTGCAAGAATTCATCGGCAGGATAATAATGACGGGCACCGCGCAAACCGGCCATAAAATCATAGATCGCCAATCCCAGCGCAAACATCCAACGCCCGGGTTTGCGACCGCGATAATCGGCAAACGCGAAACTTTGCTGGTCGACCAGACCTGCCGCTTCCTGCATTAAATTTTGACGCTCTTGCACCGATTCGCGTGTCAACTGAAATTTACCTTCCTTCAGATAGCGCAAGCCACCATGCACCAATTTAGAAGAGCGGCTAGAAGTGCCCCAGGCAAAATCACGCTGCTCTATCAGTAACACTTTTAAGCCACGGCGGGCCGCTTCCAGCAAGATACCGGCACCGGTAATGCCGCCGCCCACAATCACGATGTCCCACTCTTGCGCCAATTGCTCCGGTATTTGTGCGCGCCAGGAAGGCGACCACAAACCATCTGGGGATGCGATATTCATTTGAACTCAGCCAGTTCTGGGGGCAGCAATTTACCCGGATTCATCATGCCATCCGGATCGAAATGCGTATACAAATGGCGCATTGCAGCGATCCCGAATTCGCCTTTTTCTGCGCTCAGATACGGCGCATGATCAGTGCCGACGCCATGCTGATGACTGATGGTGCCGCCACCGCTGACGATGGCCTCGCACACGGCGGTTTTCAAATTCTGCCAGCGCGCCAGATCCTGCTCGTAATTGCCACTAAGCCGGTAGGCGAAGGTGGTGTACACGCTAGCTCCCTGCGCATACACGTGCGACAGATGGGTGTAGGTATGCACGCGCTCGCCGCACTCCGCCAGCGCCTCGGTGGCAGCTTGCTCAACCGTCAGCATCATGCCTTTTACCTTGGGCCAGTCACACGCAGTTTCTACCGTATCGATGGCATAGCCTTGCTGCCACAATGAGTTACGCAGATACACACTGCGGAAACGATTTTGCTTCCACTTCTGCCCCATCGCCTGTCCGACTGGCACACCCTGTTGCTGGCGCGCGATCTGCAGCGCCATCTTGATCGCATGCGCCACCGTCGCTTTATGCCCGCTGGCACCTAGCATTAACAAACATTTTTGGTCTTTGCAGCCGCGCCAGCCCAGATAAGTTTCCAGCGCGCCTATCAGTTTTTTGTGTCCGGCCAGAGTCAGGGTCGTCAATGTCTCGGTCGCGTTTGACAGTCGCAACATCGAGAGCGGCAACTTGGCCTGCGCGATCATGCGTATCGCCTCTTGCGCAGCATCCCAATCAGGGAAAAATACCGCATGAAATACTTCACGTTCGGGCAGTGGTGTGACTCTGACCACGGCTTCGGTCAGGATGCCGATACGACCTTCTGAACCTAACACCATCTCGCGTAAATCGCTACCGGCCGCCGAGGCCGGGAAAGTTGGAATATCTAGCCTGCCGCTAGGCGCTTCTAGTCTGCCACCGGCAAACAATTGCTCGATACGACCGTAACGCAAAGATTGCTGACCAGAAGAGCGTGTCACGATCCAGCCACCCAGGCTAGAGTATTCAAACGACTGCGGGAAGTGCCCCAGCGTATAACCTTGGGCGCGCAATTGCGCCTCCAGATCTGGGCCAAATACACCGGCACCGAAGCGCGCCAGCTGGGCTGTTTTATCCAGATTTATCAGGCCAGAGAGGCGCGACATATTCATACTCAAGACCGGCACTTGCCCATGTGGCACACTCAGATGGCCGACCACGCTGGTACCACCGCCATACGGTATCACTGTCGCACCACAGGCCTGCGCATAGTTCAGCAAACTACGCACCTGTTCGCCACTCTCAGGAAAAGCCACACCATCCGGAAAGCTGTCTATCCGTCCATAACGCAATTTAAGCCAATCCGGTAAGCTTTGCCCAAGACTATTGCGCATACGCACTTCGGCACCGGTCTCGACCAAAGGATGTGGCGGCAGGCGACTCGCAGGTACCGCGCTGCAAGCCTGCGCCAAGCTGGCATCGCTAACTGCCTGGCCCTGGCCTATGCGTTGCTGCAAAAATGCCAGTGCATCGTCATTGATTGCAAAATTGATGCTGTCATCACCCCAACCATTCCAACGTCTCATCTTGTTTCCCTTTTATTTGGTGGCGATTGCTATACTTGCCGATATTTTTAGAATTTCCGCTAGCTTAACCACGCACTGTAAGAAGGTATTGCGTATTCATGACAACTAACTTGTTCTTTCATGCCAAGCACTGTTAAAACAACAGCGCTGGTGGCTAGCCGCTCTGGCGGGCGCGTCACTGGTGCGTATTTACAACCATTGCTAGAGGTTGCACTGGCGCGCGGCGTGACCCTGCCGGCACTGGCTCAGGCCGCTGATTTACCCTTGGCGGCACTGTCACCCTTACCCGAGACACTAGCAGCGAGTGACTATGTACGCCTGCTGGATGTGGCGGCAGAACTTAGCAATGACCCACATTTTGGTTTGCACGTAGGCGAGAGCGTTAAACTCGGCACCTATACGGTGTATGGATTAATACTCTTGAGTTGCCATGACTTTGGTCAGGTGTTCCAGCAAACGCTGCGCTATGAAGGCCTGGCACACGACTTGGGGCGTTCTGATTTATTGATAGAGAAAGACCTGGCGCAGTATCAATGGCATAGCCACTACCCGGGCGCCAGCCGGCATTTGGCCGAAAGCGTATTTGCCGGTATCCGCGTGTTTGGTAATTGGTTGGCAGGCGCGCCCTTACCGGCTGTGCCCATCGCATTTTGCCACTCTAGACCTGCCGATTGCAGTGAACATCTGCGTATCTTTGGCGATGCGCCGATATTTGATGCGCCGCTCAACAGCGCCAGCTTCGATGCCGCCTTACTGGCCTGGCCGGTACCGAATGCCGATGTTGGCATGTATCCGGTCTTGCAGCAACATGCCGAAGCACTCTTAAAAGAAAAGAGCCGGGCTCAGGCCGATGGTGGCATCGTCGCCCAACTGCGCGCCAGCATCATCAACAATCTAAGTAAAGACCAGGCTAAACTGGCGCTGATTGCGCAAGAACTGGGCCTTAGCCCTCGTACCCTGCAAAGAAAGCTCAGCGAGATCGGCACCAACTTCCAGCAAGTGCTGGATCAGACCCGCCATGAACTGGCCAAAGACTATCTGCGCCAGCGTCAACTTAATCTGGCCGACATCGCTTTTTTATTGGGCTACCAGGAGCAAAGCGCCTTCAACCATGCCTTTAAGGGCTGGTTTGGGCTTAGTCCCGGCAGCTACCGCGAGCAAAGCGGCAAAGGGAACTGAAAGGATATTCGTGCGCACGTATTTGAGCGACTTTGAGTTTCTTCATAAGTGCCTCAACAGTTAGCGCGCACCACCCAGTGCCCCGCCAAGGCGCATATCCCATGCGGCTGTCAAGCCAGCATGCTTGAAGAAGCGCATGGAATATGCGCCTTGGCCGGGGTCGCTTTTGAATTGTTCAAATCAAGTCACTGTTCAGCAGACTATGAAAACAGTACCAGCCCGCCCCTATTTTTTAGCAACTTTCTGATTCCGCAATACGCATAGCAAATCAGCAGCGATATGCGCCGCGGCCAAGGCTGTGATTTCGCTATGATCGAAAGGCGGTGCGACCTCCACTACATCCATGCCGATCAGATTGACCGGTCCCATGCCGCGTATCAGCGCCAGCGCCTGCGCCGTACTCAAGCCGCCGGCGACCGGGGTGCCGGTACCGGGCGCAAATGCCGGATCAAGACAGTCAATATCAAAGGTCAGGTAGGTCGGACGATCACCAACGATGGACAAGATGCGCTCCAACGCGGCCGCTACCCCATGCGTATGCACCCAGGGTGCATCGATCACATTGATGCCCATAAAGTCTTCATTCCAGGTACGTATGCCTATCTGCACCGAAGTCGCGGGATCAATCAAGCCCTCCTTGACGGCCTTGTAAAACATGGTGCCGTGATTGAGTGAATCAGGATTATCGTCGGGCCAGGTATCGCAATGAGCATCAAAATGGATCAGCGATACAGGTTTACCAATTTTTTCCACATGCGCTTTCAGCAGTGGATAAGTGATGAAATGATCGCCACCGAAAGTGAGCATCTTGGCGCCGCTAGCCAGTATCGTGCGGGCGTGCTGGGTAATCGCCGGTGCTATCGTCAAGGGATTATGTGCATCGAACCAGCAATCGCCGTAATCGATCACCGCTAACTCATCAAAGGGATCAAAGCCCCAGGGAAAGGCCATCAGTTCACTGAGCTGCACACTGGCAGCTCGCACGGCGGCAGGGCCAAGTCTGGCACCAGGCCGAAAGGTGGTGGCCAGATCGAGCGGAATACCAGAGATCACCACATCCACCCCAGTCAAGTCGCGACTATACTTGCGCCGCATGAAGCTCAACACTCCAGAGTAAGTATTTTCCGGAATAGTGCCGTACAGGGAAGTGTGACGAATCGCGCCGTCACCTGGAATTGATGCAGTCATGTTGATATTCCTTATCTTTAATTTATATGAATTTTTTTAATTTCATTTTTACGAAAAAGTAAACTACGCCTTGCTTACTTCAGCTACGTTACTCACCCCATCTCGAAGATCTCCTAGCGCCACATTCTTAAATGTGGCTATATTTTGTCTTTAAATCGGAAGCTCGTATAATGAAAAATATTGCTCCATCCATCGAATTTTCTAATAATTCAATTCAGTAAGAGAATTAAATACAGGTTTATAAAGCTAGCTATGACGAAGCGACTTCCCCCACTACAAAGCTTGCTTGCGTTTGAATCTGCCGCCAGATTGGGTGGCATCTCACGCGCCGCGCTTGAGCTTGCGCTGACCCAATCGGCCATCACGCACCAAATACAAAATCTCGAAGCCTGGGTAGGTCAGGCGCTGTTTAGCCGCGCCGGACGCGGCGTCAAACTCACGGCCGCAGGTGAAATATTTAGTGAAACAGTGCGCCTCACATTGAAGACCTTAACCGATGGCAGAGAAAGGATAGAGCCTTACCGCAATCCCGATTCGGTACTGCTGGCTTGCGCGCCCGACTTTGCCAGTGGCTGGCTGATGCCGCGTTTGCGGCGGTTAAGGGAGCAGCATCCTAAGCTCGAGGTATGGCTGATCACGCAAGATGAGCTACGCGAGATCGACAGGATAGACGTAGACCTGATCATCTCGACACAGGAGTTGAGTAACGCTGAAATGAGCTCGGTTAAATTGCTCGATGATACTGCGGTGGCAGTATGCGGACCAGAATTAGCACAAAGACTACTGGCGCTGCCCTTCCCACAAGTATTGCAAGCGGCCCCTTTGATCATCGATGAAGCTTATCCCGAATGGGCGCCCTGGCTGGCCGAGCAAAAGATCATCAGTCAACGTGGCATCACACTAGAAGATACACGCTTGCGTTTGCAAGCCGCCGAAGAGGAACTGGGGATTGCCATGCTATCCCGGCTAACTGCCGAAGCGGCGCTGCGCAAGGGCCGCGTCATTGCGCTCACACAAATCCCTAGCCTGCCATTGCCGCAAAAGTGGCTGACCAAATCCAAGTTATTAGCCCGCACACCAGCGGTAGAAATCGTCTTTGAATGGTTGCGGATTTCGGCTTAACTCGAAAGAGCTAAGCCGTGCTATCGCAACCATGTGGACTAAAATCTAGAGCTCAAGGCTAGCCAATGCCTAGACGACGATAAGTGCCGGGCGCACTACCGGTCCACTGCTTAAAGGCGCGGCTAAACGTGGTCGTATCATCGTATCCCAGGCTCAAACCTATCTCGGCCACCGGCAACTCCGTTTTAATCAGTTGCAAGATGGCCATATCCCGGCGCAACTCATCTTTTACTACTTGAAAACTCGTGCCTTCTTCCGCCAAACGACGCGACAGCGTACGTACTGAGAAATGCAAGGCCTTGGCGGTCGAAGCTACATTCGTTACAGTCGCCAAGCGCGATTCGAGATAATCGCGAATATGGTGGGTCAGTATCTTGTCATTAAACGGTACGTACAACCAATCGGCTGGCGCATTACGGAGAAATTGATTCAGCGCACTTTTATCCTGGCGTAGCGGCGCACTCAAATATTCAGTATCGAAGTACACGGCGGTTGCCGGCTGATCAAAATGTATGGGGCCGGGAAATAAATACACATACTCAGTCGCCCGCGTCGGCCGTGAATAGGAAAAATCGACCTGCTCCAAAGGTATTTTTCTCCCTATCATCCATGAAGCCACACCGTGAACCAGTTTCAACATCAATTCATGCACTAAGACACGCACACCTTGCGGCGCGACACGCTCGACCAAAGCAATGCGCGTGAGACGCTCGCCACGCTGAATTTCAAACCCCATATCGTCCAGTACCAAGCGAAAAAAACTTACGAATCTATGCAAAGCGATGTCCAGATTAGGCGCGTCCAACATTCCCAGACAGAGAAATTTAAGTGTACCGTTACGCAAGGGTCTGGAAAAAAAACCCGGTGTCTCATCGTCTAACAGCAGTGCCGTCTGGCGCAATAAAGTGGAAAATTGCTCTATCGTGATACGCCCGCCCTGCTCGGCCAGCAATTCAGGGGCGATTTCAGCCTTGGCGATCAGGCGCTGTGTTAACACGGCATCAGCACGAAAACCCTCTAGTAAATCGTTGGCAAGACCAATCGATATGGTAGAGCTCTGGCGATTCATGAATTAGTGCAGCGCAACATATTACCTCGATATATTTTGGCACGAATTGTACATATTTAGGCTTGTTCTGCAATTATAAAAAACCTCGCTGGCTCTATAATAATTCAATGGTTATCAATAACAAATTGCTAAACACGTCGAATTAAGTAGAGTTATATTATAAATATATTCCTACCTGATATGGCACACAATATCGATTTAACCTAAACCAAGCAAGAAAATAATTACAAGTAAAAAATTTTCGCAAAGCATAAAAATGCTGTTTTTTTGTTTTAGCGTGAAAATTTCAATGCTGCATTGCGATAAGTGCTGATTCGACATTTATTTTTCTTTTTTTTGAATGTCAGTCCTTGCATTTGAATTACCCATAATAAAACTACTGGAGACACCTGTATGAGAAATACGTCCTACATTCACCGCTTTCCGCTGACAGCACTAGCTACCGCTGCCATTCTCACACTGGCCAGTTGCGGTGGCAGTGACAGTCCGAACACCAGCACTACGCCGACACCGCCTGCCGCAATAGAAGTCATCGTCACTGCCGCGCAGATGAATGACAGCGACATGAGTAATATCCTATTCCGTCTGAAAGAAGGCTCGACGCTGGTGCTACCAGCCGGAAAATTTCAGTTTGATCGTCCTTTAATCATGAACACCCACGGTGTCACGATTATAGGAAAAGGCAACGGCACCAATCCTAGTATCGATACGATTTTATCGTTTAAGGATGCCAGTTCGCGTAATGGCTTGCAGATCAGTAACGTCAAAACGGTTACCTTGAAAAATTTTGCCGTCGAAGATGCGGCTGGTAATGCTGTATTTGTCTCCGCTTCGACCAATGTGACTATGGATGGTCTGCGGGCCGAATGGATGATCAATCCTACCCTGACTTCGAAAATGGCTTATGGCTTGTATCCGGTTAACTCGGACAATATCATCGTCAAAAACTGTAAGGTGATAGGCTCTGAGGATGCCGGCATTTATGTCGGCCAATCACAAAATATTGTGGTCAGTAACAATGAAGTGTATCTAAACGTGGCTGGCGTAGAAATAGAAAACTCGCTCAATGCCATCGTCGAAAACAATAATTTGCATAACAACACCGGCGGCGTCTTGGTGTTTTCACTGCCAGGCACCTATCGCTTTAAGAAGGGCTCCGGCGTTCTAATACAAAACAATAACATCCACGATAACAACACCCCGGTGGCCGCCAATGCCTCCGGCTTTGTGACCTCAGTGCCACCCGGCACCGGCATCATGGTATTAGCTGCCGACGATACAGAAATCAGAGGCAACATCATCAAGAACCACAAAACTACCGGTATTTTGGCACTGAGCTATCAGACCACGGGTTTCACCATCAACGATCCGGATTACAACCCCTTTATACACAGTCTGTACGCGCATCATAATACCGTCTCAGAATCGGGTTATGCACCAGGCGGTGCCTTCAATACCGACCTAAAACCTGTAGTGGACGGCTTGTTTGCGCAGTTAAGCGCGGCTGGACTGCCAGTGCAAATGCCCTATGGCATATGGGACGGCATCCTCGATCCGGCAAAAAGCACAGGACTCATCCCTCTGCCGGGCATGGGAGGCTTGGGCATAGGCGGGGTTGCCAGCGATAGCAGCCGCATTTGCATCAAAAACAACACTTCCTTAGACACTCCGTTTATCGACAAAGTGATCTCCTACGAGACCTTAGATCTTAATTTAATCGGATTAAAACTAGGTGCATCGGTGCAGGCTGGAGAAACACCGCCGGAAGCGATTGCCGGTATACCGACCGAATACTTGCAGCCGACCTTCCCTTCGTCACCACGCATGGACTGTCAGTTGACGCTGCCAGCGATTCCAGCTTTTCCCAAAATTAATTAAGCTCTTTTGAGCCAGCAACAAAGCTCATACGTATGACACGGAAGTCCCGCACTTCCCATCCAATTTTTGCTCGTTAGGAGTTAAGACCATGAACTACAGATTAAAATTTTATAAAACCGTACTATTAAGTAGCGCGATACTTCTAAGCAGCATACTGACAGGCTGCGGCAGCTCCAGCACTAGCGACACTGCCGTCCCAGGTTCAGACATCAAGGTATTCGATCGCGCCAATGTGCCGGATAAATTATCCAGCTGGAATTTACTGCAGAGTGACGGCAAACTGATGAAACTCAATCTGGCCACCGTGCCTTATGATTTGAACTCGACTTTGTTTTCCGATTACGCCAGTAAATTGCGCAGCATCTACGTCCCTAAGGGCGGCAAAATCACCTATAACGGCAATGGCGCAGATCCCTTTGATTTTCCTAACGGTTCGGTCATTGTTAAAACTTTTTACTATCCGAAAGCCAGCGCCAATGATGCCAGCTACATCGGTGCGCAAGCGGTCAGCCATCAAACCGTGCAAGGCGATAGTCTGGACTTGAGCAAAAACCGCATGATAGAAACCCGCCTACTGGTAAAACAAAGTGATGGCAGCTGGATGGGATTGCCGTATGTGTGGGACGACGAGCAAAAAGAAGCCTACTTAAAAATTGGCGGTGATGTCAAAAAAGTAGAGTTAGTCAGCAGCGATGCCTCGCATCAGAAAATTAGCTATAAAGTCCCCAGCGCGCAGCAGTGTCAGCAATGTCACGCCACAACTTCAGCCGGTGGCGGTGCCATTTTACCGATAGGCCCGAAAGCACATGGCATGAACAAAACCTATGCGTATGCCAGCGGAGTCAAGAATCAGCTAGATAATTTGAACGACCTGGGTCTGTTAAGTGGCTACATCAATTCGGCAGCGGCACCCAAAGCGGCCGACTGGACTGACACCACGCAAACCCTGGATGCGCGTGCCAAAGCCTACTTAGACGCCAATTGCGCGCACTGCCATTCGACCAGCGGCCAAGCGCAACAAAGCGGTTTACTACTCGGCTTTAATCAAACCGCCAATCCTTTGGTGGACGCGGTAAAGCGCGGCATCTGCAAAAAACCTTTGGCCTACGGCGGTCCTGGCTTACCTTACCAATACGATATTGTGCCGGGTTCACCTGAGACCTCTATCTTGTTGTATCGCACTAGCCATACCGACTCAGAAGCAGTGATGCCAGTGATAGGTCGCGCCTCTAACCACGTCGAAGCCAACGCCATGTTAAGCGAGTGGATCGCTGGCATGAGTGCGGCAGAATGCTCCGCGCCATAAGCAGCTAATAAGTAACTGATAAGCCAATTCGGGGCGCCACTGCTATGTAAGGCAGTGGCGCCCCGCGGTTTTTATATGCAGCGCAGGAAATATGCGCGCTGGCAGGGCAATCGGCCCACCCCACGGCATAGAGAATACCTTGCAGCGCCAATCGGGTATTCGATGACAGCTACAGCAGTGCACCGCAAAGCCTTATCCAAAACATCATAAACAGTTTAGCCAGCGCCGCTGCGGTTGAGTTTCGCCCCCCTATCCCGTATACTTCAGCGCGCGTGACACAATCACTGCGTTTGATACTGGCGGCAACAACCCGCTGCTTTTGTCTAGATTTGTCTGGATTTATTTTTGTTTTTGCCATGTTTCCCCCATTTTTTTCGCCCATTTATTTTTAATCTTTTTACGCGATGCATTGTCACCCGCCCTATCCGGTGTGTGATCTCCACCGCGCGGAGCCATAAGCATGACCGCCTTTGTATTTAACGAAATCAATTTCGACAACCACGAACAAGTAGTGTTCGCCTCAGAAGCCAAATCCGGCCTCAAAGCCATCATCGCTATCCACAACACCAAACTCGGCCCTGCCATGGGTGGTTGCCGCATGTGGAATTACGCCACGGAAGCCGAAGCGCTGCGCGATGCTTTGCGCCTGTCGCGCGGTATGACCTACAAAAACGCGGTCGCTGGCCTGCCTATCGGTGGCGGCAAAAGCGTGATCATTGCCAATCCAAAAACTGACAAAACCCCGGCCTTGTTTGAAGCCTTGGGTGAAGCCCTGGAACGCCTGTCCGGCCGTTACATCACAGCAGAAGACGTCGGCACTAGCCCGTCTGACATGGCGTATGTCGCTGGCAAAACCAAGTATGTCGCCGGTCTGGGCGATCGTGGCGATCCATCCCCATTTACCGCACTCGGTTGCTTCGTCGGCGCCCAGGCTGCCGTCAAACATCACCTCAAACGCGATAGCATGGAAGGTTTGGTCGTCGCATTGCAAGGTCTGGGCCACGTCGGTTACGACTATGCGCGCCAATTGCACGCTGCCGGTGCCAAGCTGATCGTTGCCGATATCGACCAGGCATCACTGAAACGCGCGCAAGAAGAACTGCATGCAGAGGTAGTCGGCATCAATGAGATCTACGACGTGCAAGCCGACATCTACGCACCATGCGCTCTGGGCGCCACTTTAAATCCAGACACGCTGTCGCGTCTGAAAGCGAAGATCGTCGCCGGTGCTGCTAACAACCAGTTGGCCACTGCCGACATGGGCGAAGTGTGTCGTCAAAAAGGCATTTTGTACGCACCCGATTTCGTCATCAATGCCGGTGGCATCATCAAGGTCTGCTACGAGTACATGAACACGCCGGAAGACGGCATGGACGCCCACGTACGCCGCATCGGCGAGACGCTGGCAGAAGTGTTCGCGCGCGCCGACAGCGAAGGCTTGCCGACCAGCGTGGTCGCTGATCGCATCGCCGAGGCGCGTTTCAAGAACTAAAGCAAACGCATTAAAAAAAGCCCGATAGCGCACAGCGCTATCGGGCTTTTTACTTTGCGGCTTAATAAAGAGATATAGCACCCTGCCCAAGGCGCATATCCGATGCGGCTTAGCGGCCAGGCAGGCTGGAAACCCGCATGGAATATGCGCGCTGGGCCTATGCCTTAAAAATTTATGCAGAGTAGTTGCTACGCGGCAGCAAGCCTGAAGTTGATGCTAGTGCTTCGCCCCGCTTAAGGTCTGAGCTCATAGGCTAATAAGCTGGTGTATTCCGCCTCACCGTATTTCTTGGCCATGACCTGTAATTCGCCCTCAATTTTAGAGCTGAAATTGATTGAGAACTCTCGTTCTTGCCTGCCCATCTCTATCCAGAGATTGCTTTGTACCAGAGCGATTTTTTCAAATACTTCGGTGTTGATCTTGAATTGATAGGCCTGATCGAGCTTCAATTGATACTCCAGCGGCGCAAGCTGGATCGCAGCCACGTGATACGGCAAATCAAAAGTGTGCACAAAACTGCCAGAAAAATCGGATTTTTTGGCGGTATTCCAGGCCTCGCTGGCGGAGATATCGTTATGAAAAAACGTCGGTTGTATCAACGGTAAAGCTTCAAATTCTTGTTGCGACAAATGGGGCGTGCGCTGCAATTGCCAGCGCTCTTCTGCTGGTAAATGACTAAACACAAATTGCTCTGGTGGCGCCAGAAAAAAAGTTTCTGAGAGTACTTTGCTGTACTTGCCTTCTTTGACATAACCAGCACCCCAGGTGGCATCAATCATGCGCCACTCGCCATCTACTTTGATCGCATTCCAGGCGTGATTGGGCTTCTCGAAATGGGTGCCCTGTACCGTTCCGTAAGACTTGGCATAGCCAGCGATGCTCTTCACCTCCAAACCGGCCTGGGTGGCTAATTCTTCGAACAAGGCAGAAAATCCACCACATACGCTGACCCGCTTTTGCAAGACCTCGGCGCTGGACATGCTCTGCACATTTCCACTTAAAAAGGCATCCACATCGTAAGTGATGCGATCACTGATCCAACGATAAATCGCCCGTACTTTTTCAGTGTCGCTGTGTAAATCCTGCACCAGATAAGTGGCCAGTGACTTGCTATTGGCCTCAATCTCGGAAGGGGTCGCCAGCGCGTGGGCGTCGATGGCGGCGCGTTGCTTTTCACTCACATCGTGGGCACTGACGTTGGCACTGAGGCAAAGTGCAGTAGCAAGCCAGGACGCCGACAAAAACCGATAAGAAGACATGAGGGACTCCTGCTGAATTCAAGATTGAGGCCAAAAGCCTTTTGCAGGCGACCAAACAAATCAAGGCGCCACCTGAAAAGTGTGCCTCACGGCAAGTATTCTGGTCAATTGAAATTTTTCTATGAAAATAAATTTTAGATAGGAATAGCCAGAGCCTGCGCTTTAGGGCAAGCTGACGCCCTTCACAAAAAACCACGAGAGCGCACGATGACGCGTCAAAGTTTCCGGGCTGATTTATTAATGTTGTTTATTGCCATGATCTGGGGCTCGACCTTTGTGGCGCAGCGTTTAGGCATGGATGCGGTGGGGCCGTTTTTTTATTCGGCGTCACGCTTTTTGTTAGGGGCTTTGCTGTTATTACCTCTCATCTATTATCGTAGTGCGCCAGAAAACGCCAGTAGCGAGAGTCTGTGGCGCGATGGCGCCCTGCTCGGCTTGATCATCGCTGTCGGCATTAATCTACAACAAGTTGGCCTGCAATTTACCTCGGTGGCGAATGCTGGGTTCATCACCAGCCTGTACGTGGTGATCGTGCCCATCATAGGCTTATTCTTACGCCACAAAATGCATACTGCGACCTGGGTCGGGGTTGCTTTGGCGGCAATTGGTATGTATTTTTTAAGTGTGCAAGGCGACTTCGTCGTCGCCAAGGGTGATTATCTGCAATTGCTGGGTACGCTGGCTTGGGCCGCCCATGTGATCTTGCTATCAGCCTTATCCAAGAAACACGATCCTATACGTTTATCGGTGGTGCAATTTTTTGTATGCGGTATCGCATGTCTGATCTTGTCGTTAATCTTTGAAAATCTGGCATCGCAGCACTTGGTGCAGGCGCTGCCGGCTATCTTGTATGGCGGTGTGCTGTCGGTGGGGATAGGCTATACCTTGCAAGTGGTGGCGCAGCGTAACGCCATCCCTTCCCATGCGGCGATCATCTTTAGTATGGAGTCGGTATTTGCCGCGCTCGCTGCCTGGCTGGTGCTTGGTGAAACCTTGAGCGCACGGGCGATCTTTGGCTGTGCCCTGATGCTGGCGGGCATGTTGATCGCGCAACTGGTGCCGCTGTATCTGCAAAAAACCCCGCCTAGCGCGCCACATGCCCAATGAAGTCTTTATTGTGCATGCCATCAACCTGGCTATTTTTAAAGCGTGGTAGAAAATTCGCCTTTCTATTACAATGAGCGTCCTTGTTACGCCCACTTTGATCTAACTGCCGTGCAAAACCGCCGCCGTTCACCTGCTTATTTCACTGCCATTTTTCTGGCATTGCTACTGTTGTTTACGCAACAGATGGGGTTTGCGCACGCCATTTCGCATCTGTCTGATTTCAGTTCCAGCAGCGTTAAAGTCAAACAATTACCTACGGAACAAGTCTGCGACCACTGTTTGGCATACGCCCAAGTCGGCTCTGCGCTCAGCAGTGATGCAGGTCTTTTCAAGGCCACGCCACTGGCCGCGGAAGTTGCCTTGCCCAGAGCGACACCAACCTATGTCGCCAGAACCGTCTGCGTATTTCAGTCACGCGCCCCGCCGCAAACACATTAGCGCTATCGATAGGCTAAGCAGTGCCCGCGGCTTACGCTGCTGCTTAGTTTTACGCTCATTAAACTTTTGCTCAATTCAAGCACCACCACCAGCGCAAAAATCTGACATCTCATACTCAGTAAATCGTTTACTGTTGAGAAGACGAAGGCGAAGGTGTTGTGCTAATCGCGTATCAGTTTTTTTCTCACGCACCTGAGAGAATATGCTCACACACCATTTTTCTGTATTGACGCCTGTCATCAGCAGTGCCAAACGCGCGCTGCTGGCTGGCTTCCTGGTCTCAGTATTTTTGCTGGCGCAATGCACAGGATTTTTCCACAGACTGGCGCACCCGACACCTGCTAAAGCGCAAGTGCACAGCATCAGCAGCGCACAGTCTGGCGATGTAGATCTGCGCCATTCTTGCCTCTTGCTGGATGCATTGAGTCTTGCCGCCGGCTTAGTGACTAGCGAGCTAGCGCTAGTCACTAAGCATCTTCATTACAATTTGGGCTTATCACCGGCGCTCTTAATCTGGCTGGCTCAGCCACAGATTTACTTTCTTTCGCGCGCGCCACCGCAGGAAATAGCCGATTTCCCTTAGCGCCATCGTCATTTATTCTAAATTTCAAAAGTATTCTTCAGGATTTTATATGTTATTTCAACGCACTTTATTGAGCCGTATGATGCTCACCGCAATGGCCACACTCGCAACTGCTAGCGCTGTCAGTGCCTATGCACAATCGAACTCAGTGAGCACCGTCACCGTCACAGCAAACCCTCTGGGCAAAGATGAGAATATGCAAATACTCACACCTGCGACGGTACTCTCTGGCCCCGATTTGCGTAGTAAGCTTGGCAGTTCACTAGGCGAAACTTTGAGCAGTGAATTAGGCGTGACCGCCTCCGGTTTTGGGGCGGGGGCATCTCGTCCTATCATTCGCGGCTTGGAAGGGCCACGCGTCAAAATTTTACAAAATGGCATGGCGGTGGCAGATGTCTCTAGCCTGTCCAACGACCATGCAGTCGCAAGCGAAAGCGCAACTGCACAGCAAATCGAAATTTTACGAGGCCCGGCAGCGCTGCTCTACGGTAGTGGTGCCATCGGCGGACTGGTCAACGTCGTTGACGGTCGCATCCCCAGCAGCCTAAGCAAAGAACTCAATGGCGAAGCTGAAGTCCGCTACGGCACTGTCAACCAGGAAAAAAATGTCTCTTTCTTCCTCGATGGTTCCAGCGGGAATATTGCGCTACATCTGGACGGTAATTTTCGCGATACCAGCAACTATAAAATCCCTGGGCTCAGTGAGTTAGGCAATCCGGCCTCCGAACGCGGCACGCTAAGCTCAAGTTTTACGCGCGAATCAAGCCTGGGCTTGGGCGCCTCACTGATACAGGCATGGGGTCATGTCGGCGCTTCGGTACAAACCATGGATGACCATTACGGTATTCCGACGGCAGAAAAATCCTTCATCGATTTAAAACAAAACCGTTACGATTTCGATGCGGCCATCAAGGCACCGATTGCAAACTTCGATCTGCTCAGCATTAAATTGGCGTCGAGTGATTACAAGCATACCGAAAAGCAAGAAGATGGCACGCCCCTCACCAATTTCAGTAACAAGTCGCTAGAGTCACGTATTAGCCTAAGCCATAGCAATTGGTCTGGTTGGGATGGCAACTGGGGGCTGCAAACTGAAAACACTGATTTCTCTGCGCTATCGGCCAGCACCGGGCGTTCTGATACCGTACCAAGCACGAAATCAAGTTCCCTGGCCGCCTTCTTAGTTGAACAACGCAATTTTGGCGATGTATTGGCCAGCGCAGGAGCCCGGATAGAAAAAATAAAACGCACACCAGAAGCACAATACGCGCTACCAAATCGCGAGTTCACACTCAATTCCGGTTCGCTTGGCGCTCTTTGGACTTTCAGCAAAGGCTACGGTTTTGGCACTAGCCTCTCGCTTGCACAAAGAGCACCGACAACGGAGGAGCTTTACTCAAATGGTCCGCATGAATCAACCGCCACTTTCGACATAGGCAATAACAATTTAAAAATCGAGAAATCGCGCAACCTGGAACTGAGTCTACAAAAGACGTCGGGCATAGTACGCTGGAAAATCAATGCGTTTATCAATAAGGTCGATAACTATGTGTATGGCAATGTCAGCGACCTACGCTTAGCCGAGGATGGTAGTCCCGACCCAGACGGCGAATTCACCCAACGAGATTGGAAACAAGCGGCAGCAACGATACGAGGTGGCGAGGCTGAAGTGAGCTACAACTATCATGGTGAAGGCTGGTCTGCACGTGGCTTTGCAGATACATCGCGAGGCACTCTGGACAATCTGGGAAATTTACCTCTGCAAGCGGCCAATCGTCTTGGACTCGATGTAGGCTATAAGCAGGCGGGCTGGAAAACCACCTTAAACGTTTTGCACGCACAAAATCAAGATCGGCTTGCTAGCTTCGAGCATTACCTGACACCAGCCTTTACCAAGTTAGACCTCAGCGTTGCCTACTCGCATCCTTACTTAAATACTCAGGTGACCTGGTTTATGCAAGCAAAAAATTTACTCAACCAAGACATACGCTTAGCCACCTCGGTATTAAAAGAAACGGTGCCACAAGCGATGCGCGGATTGATCATGGGCGTCAGAGCAAGTTTTTAAGCTAATGGGCGAGTCGCACTGTAAGGCAAGTAGATTAACGCTCTCTGCCGGACTAGTGCGCTAGCCTTGCGCTAAGTCATGGAACTGTCGCGCGCTTAGGCTTAAGCTAGCGACAGTGCAATTTCGTCAAATCAATAGGCCGGATGCGCATAGCCCATGCGGGCTACAGACCAGGCAGGCTGGACACGCATAGTCCATGCGCCCTAGCGGATAGGCAGGCTGGAAACCCGCATAGAATATGCGCAATAGGCCTGCCTCTAAAAAATATCTCTATGAAAATCACCGTACTCTTCCCCACCAAAACCGAAGCCAGCCTGTTTCATGACGAGACAGTCACCAGCATCGTCTCCGGGGTAGGCTTAACCGCCACTGCGGTGGCCACGCTGCGCGCCATCCAACAGCAGCAACCCGATGTGCTGATCTTGGCTGGCATCGCAGGCATGTACACCCATGCGCCATTTAAGATAGGCGATGTGTTGCTGGTAAAAAGTGAAGTCGAAGGCGATCTCGGCTTCTTTACGCCGACAGGTTTCGTGCACATGGCGCACCTGCCGCTGGAGATGGATTTCGAACGCCGTCATACCCTGCACTGTCCCTACCTGCCAGAAAATCCACCATTCCCTCTGGCCCGCAGTGCCTCACTGAACGCTGCGATGGCAGCCTTCATCGACACCAGCGAACTCGACATTGAGAACATGGAAGGTGCGGCTTTTTTCCACGTTTGCCAGCAAGAGAATCAGCGTTTTCTGGAATTGCGCGCTGTCTCCAACCTGGTCAAAATTGGCGACGACCAATGGGATATGCAGGGCTCGGTACGCGCCATGACGGACGGCCTGCATCAGTTGATTGCCCTACTCAGGAATTAAATAAAAAACCGGCGAAAACTAGACGACCTTGCCATCCACCAGTTCTATGATGCGGTCGCAGCGTTTCGCCAACTCCATATTGTGCGTCACCATCAGGAAGGTGGTGCCGTTTTCTCGATTGAGTTTGCGCATCAGCTCAAAAATGGCATCCGCCGATTTGGTATCAAGATTGCCGGTAGGTTCATCGGCCAGTATCAGCGGCGGGTTCAACGCCAACGCACGGGCAATTGCCACCCTTTGCTGCTGACCGCCAGAGATATTGCTGACCAGACTGTCCTGCCACTGCGTCAAGCCCACCTGCCCCAGCAATAGCTGCGCGCGTTCGCGCATACTGTCGTCTGGGCTGCCACGCTGCATCAGCATAGGCATCATGACGTTTTCAGTTGCCGTAAATGCCGACAGCAGATAATGCGACTGAAACACAAAACCAATCGCCTCGCCGCGCAAACTGGTCACATGGGCTTCATCGAGGATGCTGGTTTCCTGCCCGGTCAGATAAAGCTTGCCGCTGCCGGGTCTGTCTAGCAGACCGATAATATTGAGCAAGGTACTTTTGCCCGATCCTGAGGGGCCGATCAGCGCGACAAATTCACCCTTACGGATATCGAGATCGATATCAAACAAGACCTGGGTTTGGGCAGGCGTACCCACCGCATACGACTTACAGACTTTATCGAGGAGCAGGAGGGATTCAGCCACGGATCGCCACCACAGGGTCAAGACGGGCCGCACGTATGGCCGGTGTGGCGGCAGCTAGTAAACCAGTCAACATCGCAATCAAGGCACTCCAGAAAAACAGTTGCGGGTCCATCTGTATCGCAAACATAGAAGTACCATCAGGGTTCTTGGCAACCAGTTTCCATGCGGAGAGTAAGCCCATGGCAAAAGCAGATCCCATCAAAGAACCGAGCAAACCAACTAAGGCCCCCTGAATCAAAAAAATGCGCATGATCTGGCCGCGACTGCCGCCCATGGCGCGCAAGATTCCGACTTCTTTCTGACGCTGCACCACCGACACCACCAACACGCTGGCGATACCTGCCGCTACCGAGAGCGCGACAAAGATGCGTATCATCAGACTAGAGTAAGTCTGAGCTCGCATCCCCAGAAAAAACTGACTATTATTGGCGATCCAACTCATCGCATTTAAGCCTGTGGCATTGGCAATAGACTGAGCGATGACTTCGGCCGCATACGGATCTTGCACCGTTAAATCGATGCTAGATACCCCACCGACCATATTCAACAGACTTTGCGCGGTCGACAGTAAAACGTACACGGTACGCTGATTGGCGCCACGACTACCCAGATCAAAAATGCCAGCGATATTGAGGGTAAGGCTGGCACCTGCTGCGGTGGTTACCCGCAATTTATCACCTCGTTGCACGCCAAGATCTTCGGCTAACTGTATGCCTATCAACATATCGGTATTGGTCATGCGAAAGCTACCGACCACCATCTTCTCCGGCAACGGTACAATTTTGCTGTAGTGATCGGGTTCTATGCCGACCAGAGAGATGGCATTGGTCGCACTGCCACGCACCACCAGGGCAGGGCCGCTGGCAGCGGGCGAGACCGCCACCACATCGCTACGCGCCTCCATCTGATCGCGCACTTTTTGCCATTGATCGATAATATTCACGCGCTGCGATGGCTTTTGTACGGTAGACGCAATCAATTGTCCCGGCTCATTTTGCAGCACCATATTGGCCTGCTGCTTGGGTCGTTCCAAAGTAATATGCGGTTGTGAACTTAAAACACGCCGAAACAAATTGCCCTGCATACCGGCCAGCAGCGCCGACATAAAAACAATCACACCAACACCAATGGCGACACCGAGAATAATAAACAGCGATTGCAGACGCCCTTCGCGCAAGAAGCGCACTGCCACTATCCATTCAAACGGCAGCCAGCTATTCATCAGCGCCCCGCCTGTTTTTTCGCGACATCAGCGCGCACCCGGGCGCCTTCCAACACCGCACTACCGGTCGCAGGCAATACCAGATCGCTGTCCTTGAGACCGGCGAGTATCTCTGTGCTTTTGTCGCCAGACATGCCTAGCTTGACTACCCGTCGCACAGCCTTGCCATGCTCCACCAGCATCACCCACGGCTCTTTACTCGCCGCATCACGAATCGCCTCGACATTTAAAGACAGCGTGTCTTTGCGGCGCGCCACCTCGATCTCTACCGAGACCGTCATATCTTGCTTAAGAAATACCGGCGCCTCTGCCACATTGAGTTTGACATCCACCGAGCCACGTTGGGCGTTGATGCCAGGATTAATATAGGCGACCTGCGCATTAAATTTTTGCCCAGGATAAGCGTCGGCCTGCGCCAGAGCGGTTTGCCCCAATTGCAAATAACGTAGATTTTTTTCGTCAATTTGCACCAGTAACTGCGTCAGTCCCAGTGGTGACAAGACCATCAGCACTTTGCCCGGTTGTACCGTGTCGCCGCGTTCGACATCTCTTAATATCAGCACGCCATCAGCCACAGCAGCAATTTTGCTGTGAGCTAGCCTGGCCTGTGCCGCATGCAGATTGGCGCGGGCTTGCTCCAGCGCAGCGCTTGCCAACTGGTAATCGCTGCCGTTTGGCGTCGCCGATTGCAGTTGCAGCTGCACACTGCTGTGCTGGCTTTTGGCGATATCGAGATTACGCTGCACATCGTCGAGTTGCGCCTTGCCGATAAATCCTTGCGCCACTAGTTCACGCTGGCGCTCGTATTGTTTCTGAACATTGAGTAAAGTCGCTTGCGCCTGCTTCAAGGCTTGTTCCGCCATAGGTTGCGTCTGCTGGTGAAACTGCCTGAGCTTGACCTCCGCCTGGCGTAGCGCAGCAGCAGCTTGCTCCACGGCGGCTTGCTCATCGCTCGCTTCCAGTTCTATCAGCAACTGACCAGCCTTGACGGTCTGCCCTTCCTTGACCGGCACCGCCGCCACGCGCCCAATAATCTGAGTGCCAACATCAACTCTGGCCGGGGTCTCGATACGTCCGCTGGCCACTACAGTCTGTATCAGTTCGCCGCGCTGTAATTGAAACGCCTTCACTTTAACGCCTAGCACCAAGGGCAACAAAAAATACCCTAGCGCGGCCAACACAAGTACCCCGACTATCGTTATTGAGAGCCAAGATTTAAGAGTTCGCTTGCTGGCGAGAGCGTTTTCTGGCTTTGTAGTTACGGCTGTTGCGGTCTCAGTCATCTGCACATTTCCGGTTGATTTATTCCTGTCCCAGCTTAGTCTCCACCAAAGCTTAGACTGAAGATTTGATATTCAACAAACAATCACATACCAAAAATAAAAAGCCCGCAATCTGCGGGCTTTTTATTATTCAAATGACGGTGCTTAGATTTCCAGCAAGGCATTGATTTCAGCCAAATCCTGTTCTTTCAGGATACCGGCTGCGGCTTTGAGGCGCAGACTATTCATAATGGTGTCGTAACGTGCTTTCGCCAGATTCTGAAATGTGGTTGAGAGCTGCTGTTGCGCATTCAAGACATCGATATTTATCCTGACGCCCACCTGATAACCGAGCATATTTGAATCCAGAGCAGAGCGACTAGAGATCTCAGCGGCTTCATAGGCTTTCACCTGAGCCAGACCCGCCACCACACCGATATACGCCTGACGCGCGCCTTGTGCTGCCAGTCTGCGGGTGCTCTCCAGATCATTGCGCGCCTTGTCTTCCAGTGCAATACTTTCCTTGACACGGCTATCGGTAGCAAAGCCAGAAAAAATCGGGATATTCCACTGCACGCCTATGGTATTTGGCTTGATCACGCCAGTCGGGCCATTATAGTTTCCACCAGTGGCTGTGCGTGCGCTACTGGCGACCAGATCCACGGTAGGGTAATGTCCGGAGCGGCTCTTGGAAATTTCACGCTGAGCGATTTCGACTGCCACTTGCGAAGCCACTACGCCAAAGTTTTGCTGCTCTGCCGACTCCACCCATTTCTCTATGCTCTCTGGCTGAGGTGCGGCAAGTTGGCTCCCTTTTTTCAAGCCAGCCAATTCGTCTTTCACATCGCGGCCGATAATTTGCATTAAAGCTGCGCGTTTAATCGCAACATCGCCTTGACCAGCAAATTCTTGCGCGGTGATCAAATCAAAACGCGCTTGCGCTTCGTGACTGTCGGTGATGGTCTGGGTACCGACTTCAAAGTTGCGCTTGGCTGAAGCTAATTGCTCAGAAATAGCGACTTTTTGCGCCTGCAAAGTCTTTAAAATATCTTTCGACGCCAGCAAATCAAAATACGCCTGGCTAACTCTAACGATCAGATCCTGCTGCGCTTGCGCAAATTGGGCGTCGGTAACGACTACCGACAATTTACCCTGTTCATATTGCTGCCAATTGGCCCAGCGGAACAAAGGTTGCGTCAGAGCCAGAGAATAACTATTCGTGTTGTAGTCAAAGTTACCCGAGCGCCCCTGATCCGGCGTGACGTCTAGTTTAGTGCGGGTATCACTACCGCTTAGTCCGACCGTAGGCAGCAAACCGGAACGGCCTTGCACCAGTTTTTCTTGCCCAGCGCGCTGTGAAGCACGTGCACTACCGTAGGCAGCATCATTGGCAAGCGCATCTTTGTAAATCTGTAGTAAATCACTGGCACCGGCATTGAGCGACAGAAAAGCACTGGCAATCAAAGTGGCAATGAGGGAATTTCGCATGGAATGCTCCGAAAGTAAGGTGACAAATTACTAGCGCTGTTTTGTACTATACAAAACAACTTAAATTTACTCATAAAGACTGAGGCAAAATAATACCGCTCAGGCCAGATACAGCAGAGGGAGTACTTCTACGACAATCAGGCTAATACTAATAAGTAGGCATGCTGTTATCGACTTGTTGCGCCCACGCATGGACGCCCCCAGTCAAATTAATCATCTGAGCAAAACCATTGCGCTCAAGAAAATTAGCCACCTGCATACTGCGCCCACCATGATGACAAATGCACACTATCACGCTATCAGGGTCGAGCTCCTGCATACGCTCCGGCACTGTCTGCATAGGCATCAGCTGGACATGCGGGATATGACAGGTCTCATACTCCCAAGGTTCCCTGACATCTAACAAAATCAATGGATTTTTTGTAGGATCGACCAGTAGTGCGGCTAATTCGGGAGCGGTGACATGTTGCATGAGCTTATTCCGGTAACATTTTTTGAATTGCTGATTGGCTTTACTTTTACTTTAGAAAGTAAAAGTCGATTCGGGCACGGCTTGCGACAAGGCCTGCACTGAAGTTTCAAATAAGTTCTTGGTATTGAAAAATAATTCAGACTCGCGCGTAATCAATTGCGCGCTCATGACCGGCGCCTTTCCTATGAAGACAAACATGCGACCAGCCACAGCCAATTGCTGCTTCAAGAGTTCGGGGATTACTTCGAGCGAGCCGCACACCACGATGGCGTCATAGCTAGAGCCTATCTTGCCTAACAGAGCATCGCCCCAAATCACATCAACATTAAAAATACCCTGACTTTGCAGATTGTTTTCGGCAAGAGCTTTCAATTCAGGAATAGCCTCAGCCACAGTCACTTGGCGCGCTTGATGCGCCAGCAATGCAGCCAGATAACCACTACCCGCGCCGACCACCAAAACGTTTTCACTTTTTTTGACGGCAAGATCTTGCAAGATGCGCGCTTCCAGTTTCGGCGAGAGGGCCACCGTACCACCCGGCAGCGGTAATTCTGTATCAAAAAACGCCAGACTCTTTTGATCGTCCGGGAAATAGTCTTCGCGTTTAACCGCAGCTAACAAAGCCAAGACCTCGGGAGATGAGACATTCCAAGGGCGGATTTGCTGCTCTATCATGTTGAAACGGGCTTTTTCGATATTCATTTTAATGACTCGCTAGGTGTAAAACTAAATTGTTGTAATGGAAAACATCCCGCATTTTATCAAAGCGCGTCACTAGTTTGCTTATTTCCAGTCCATTTTCGCTTGAACCACTGCCCCAGATCATCCAAATAGGTATAAATCACTGGAACCACGACTAAAGTAAGCAGCGAGGAAGTGATAATCCCACCGATTACCGCTTGCCCCATCGGTGCGCGCTGCTCTGAGCCTTCGGTCAAGGCAAACGCCAGCGGCACCATACCAAACACCATCGCCAGCGTGGTCATCAGGATAGGCCGCAGACGGACATGGGCCGCCTCCAGCAAGGCCTCGGTACGCTGTTTACCTTCCTTGCGCACCTGATTGGCAAAGTCGACCAACAAAATCGCATTCTTGGTCACCAGACCCATCAACATAATAAAACCTATGATAGAGAACATATTCAGCGTAGAACGGAAAAACATTAGCGCCAAAAACACACCGATCAAGGTCATAGGCAAGGCCGACATAATCGCAATCGGTTGCAAGAAGCTGGCAAATTGCGAAGCTAAGATCATGTAAATAAAGATCACCGCCAAAGCCAGTGCCGATAAGGCATAGCCGAAAGACTCGGTCATATTTTTAGTAGCGCCACCCATCTTGTAGCGATAACCGGGTTGCCACTGCACACTATCCAGCACTTTTTTCACTTCGGCACTGACTTCACCGGCAGAACGCCCCACCACGTTGGCCGATAACTCAACCTCGCGGGTCAGGTCACGGCGATTGATCTGGTTGGCGCCGGTCGACAAGCGGATGTCAGCGACCTGACGCAAGGGCACCATGCGCGGTGAACCGTCGGCATTGTTTTGCGAACTGGCCAACATCAATTTGGATAAATCATCTGCATTGTTTCTATCATTCGGTGATAAGCGTACCGAGACATCGTAGTTTTCATCATCCGGGGCGCGCCAGGTGGTGGCCGCCTCACCTGCCAGCAAGGGTCGTAAAGCAGCGCCTATTTGCGCCACACCGACACCAAGATCGGCACCTATATCACGTTTGGGGGTGACAGAAATGGTTGGTTTTTGCGCCTTCATGCTGGAATCAAGATCGACCACACCAGGAATGGCGCTGATGCGGCGCTGCACCTCTTCCGACAGTTTTGCCAGTTGATTCAAATCGGCACCTTGCAAGCTAAAGCGCAGATTTTTATTATCGCCACCGACACCATCCAAGGCACCGATATGCGTGACCGTGATACCAGCGATTTGCACCAGGCGGTTGCGTAAGGGTATCGACATCTGGCTAGTGCTACGCGTGCGCTCTTTGCGTGGCACCAGACGGATGAAGGTCGTCACATAATTTTTACCCTGAGCCGATCCGGTATTCACGGTGCTATAGGTGTCTGTAACTTCGGGAAACTCTTTGAGCACCGCCTCGACCTGATGCACCTTAGTCTCGGTCAATTCCAGCGAAGAGCCGACCGGTGTGTAAAAGGTGACGCCGGTTTCAGAGTAATCAGCTTGCGGCACAAACTCGCTACCGATCAAACCGGTGGCCGGTATCATCAAACCTGCCACAAAGGTGAGTACGGCAATTAAGAGGGTCTTGATACGATGTTTGAGCGACCAGCTCAAAATCGATTGATATAGTCTGGAGAACCATTGCACACCGCGCTCAAACTGCTCCAGCACCCAACCTATGGTGTGCGCGTAGATGCCTTTACGTGGCCCCTCTTTTTTAATTGCGTGTCCATGCGCATCGGGGTCTGGCCAGATCGAAGACAACATAGGATCGAGCGTAAACGAGACGAACATAGAGATCAGTACAGCGGCGGTCACGGTAATGCCAAACTGATGGAAGAAGCGACCGATAATCCCGCCCATAAAACCTACCGGCAAAAATACCGCAACAATAGAGAAGGTGGTCGCCAGCACTGCCAGACCAATTTCAGCAGTTCCTTCCAATGCTGCTGTATGGTGATCCTTAAACTTGCCGTTGACCTTCATGCCGGCATGTCTGACGATATTTTCACGTACCACAATCGCATCGTCGATCAGCAAGCCCACACACAGGGACAAGGCCATCAGGGTAATCATATTGATGGTAAAGCCGAATATATCCATAAACAGGAAAGTACCGATCAGTGCCACTGGCAAAGTCAGACCGGTAATCACAGTAGAGCGCCATGAATTAAGGAACAAGAACACGATCAAGATGGTTAATGCAGCGCCTTCGATCAGGGTCTTGCGCACATTTTCGACGCCAACGCGTATCTGACGCGAACCATCTTTAATGATCTGCACCTTCAAACCCGGGTACTGTGCTTTCAGCTGAGACTCCAACGCTTTTAAGGCTTCAGTCAAACCATCTGCCACTTCTATGGTGTTTTGCCCCTGCGCTTTTAAGATGTCCAAAGCCACGGTACGCTGACCATTGTGCAGCGCCAGACTCTCTTGCTCTTCTTGTCCGTCAACGATACTCGCCACCTGTGACAGCAAGACAGGTTGCGAGCCGCGCTTGGCCACCACAATGCGGCCGAAACCTTCTGGGTTTTGGATGCGCCCCTGAATTTGCACTACTTTTTCATTGTCCAGCGAGCGTATTGCGCCGGTAGGCAATTCTTGGTTTTCATTGCGCAGGGCATTGATGACTTGATCAACACTCAGGCCCAAGGCTTCCATCTCATTGGGTTTGAGGTAAATCTTGATTTCACGTTTGACGCCACCAACTAGCGTGACCGATCCAACGCCGCGCACATTTTCCAGGCGCTTCTTGACCAGTTGATCAGCGATGGCGGTCATCTCGCGGAAATCACGTGGTTTTACTTTATCGTCATTCGTTACCGAGACTGAAAAAATCGGCTTATCGGCCGGATCGTAGCGCGAGACCCGCGGCTCTTTGACTTCCTTACGAAATTTCGACTTAATCAACGCGACTTTTTCACGCACATCTTGCGCTGCCTGCGCCGGATCGACATTCAGATCAAACTCCATCACCACCACCGAAGTGCCTTCGTACGAACGTGAAGTCAAGGCACTGATGCCGTTGATGGTGTTGACCACCTCTTCCACCTTGCGAGTAATATCGGATTCGATAGTCTCAGGCGCGGCACCGGGATAATCGGTTTGTATCACCACCACCGGGAAAGTAATATCGGGAAACTGATCGACCCGCAAACGCTTATAAGAAAACAGACCCAAGACCACAAACGCCACCATCATCATGGTCGCCAGCACCGGATTGCCTATACTAATTCTTGTGAACCACATGGCTTAGCCTTTAGCAGCAGAGCTAGGCGAAATCAGCTTGACGGCAATGCCGGCTCGCAGACTACCTAAATTTGTCTTCACCACTTGCGCGCCTTGAGTCAAACCCGTCAGCACTTCTACGCTGGCGACACCAGCACTGTCACCGGATAAACCCAAGCTGACAGGTTTTTGTTGCAAACTATTATTCTCTATCACGTAGACGAAATTTTTACCGTCTTCATTGCGCACCGCAGTCTGCGGTATCAGCATGGCACCGGTCTTTTGTTCGACCACGATTTGCGCCTCACCAAACATGCCAGATCGTAAAACCCCATCGGTATTGGCAATCTGAATATAGGCCATGATAGAGCGTGATCCCAGCGTGGTGCCTGGGTTGATGCGGCTGACCTTGCCGCTCACCGTAGTGGCGACCCCTTCTATCTTTAATTGCACCGCCTGACCGATCTGTATGCTGGCAATATCCTGAGTCGGAACCGGGGCTTCCATCTCCATGACACGTAAATCGACCACTTCTAATAAACGGAAATCCGGTGAGACTTTCTCGCCCGGCTGCACACTACGACTACTGATCAAGCCAGCGATAGGCGCGCGGATGA
The DNA here is from genome assembly GCF_003955735.1 of Undibacterium parvum. NCBI lineage: Bacteria > Pseudomonadati > Pseudomonadota > Betaproteobacteria > Burkholderiales > Oxalobacteraceae > Neoundibacterium > Neoundibacterium parvum. Next base: position 981,873 of record NZ_CP034464.1, read on the forward strand.
CGGTATCGGCCAAAGCCTTTTGCGCAACCGCCACAGCGCCTTTGGCGCTATCGACATTGGCTAAGGCAATCGCGTATTGATTTTTCGCATTGTCGTAAGAATTTTGTGAAATAAAGGCCTTATCGAGCAAGACTTTATTATTATCGCGCGCCTGTCTGGCGATCTCTAGCTGAGCATTCGCGGCCGCTAAACTGCCTTGCGCCTGTGCCAGGCGGGCATCGTAATCAACGGTATCCATCTTCACCAAGACTTGCCCAAGCTGCACCGATTCACCTTCGCGCACCAACACCTCGCGTACTTCGCCCGCTACTCTGGCTTTGACCTGGCCTTGATTGTAGGCACGCAAAGCCCCAGAGAGCGTTAACAATTTACGCACATCACCACTGCCGATCGTCACGATATCGCTTGGTAAAAACTCCAGCACTTGCGCCGCCACCGTCACCGCGGCTTGCTTCGCCGCTGCTTGCGCACCAGCGTCAGCGGTTTTTTTCTTCATCAAGATAATGCCTGCAGCTACCAGCAGTAAAAGGGCAACGATCCAAATTCCACGACGCTTAAGCATGCTGATCCATTCGATAAAAAAAGCCTGAGTTAATTTAAAAATCTCAGGCTAAAACTTCACTAAACAAAAAATTACGGTAATGGCAGAAATTCTGACGCTACTGCAGTCACATCAAGCTTTGGCGTTAACCAACAAGCCGTGCGTCGCCATTTCTATGTATTGCTCCAGATAGGCATCCAATTTATCCGGCTCTATCTGGCATATCCCCTGCGAGTGCTTCCAGATCATCATCATGATCATCGGTGCGATCAAAATACGCGGCGCGATTTCCAGATCCAAAGGACGCACCTCACCGCGCGCCATGCCGCGCTCCAACATGGCAGTAATGAGTTTGTCGCCCCGGTCTATCACCTCTTCTTGATAGAAGCGTGCCAACTCAGGGAAATTACCCGCCTCGGCGATCATCAGCTTGGTCAACCCGGATAATTTAGTGTTGCCGATTCTGTCCCACCAGGTGGTCATCAATAAGCGCAACAATTCGGCACTGGTACCGGTAAACTGGCCTATCATGCCCTCGGCCTCGCCTATCATAGGAATCACAGATTCGCGTACTACCGCCTTGAATAATTCTTCCTTACTGCAAAAATACAAGTACAAGGTGCCTTTAGAGACCCCTGCAGCACGCGCCACATCATCCAGACGGGTCGCGGCAAAGCCACGCTCGACGAAATGATCGAGTGCGGCAGCGAGCAACTCTTGTGGCCGGGCATCTTTGCGACGCTCCCAGCGGGGCTTAAAAGGGCAGATCATTATGAAGACTCAATTAATAACTCATGAGTCAGTAATGTAAACATCTGCGCCCACTGCGTCAAGTCAGCGTTGTAATGCACTCCCCCCACAAACCGGCACCTGCGTCTGTTAAACAACAATTTCAAATGCCAGCGCACACTATAAAGCCTGTCCTAAGGTCAGGGTCAAGCAGGAGAAAATAGGCTGAGAGAGAGTGTGTAAACAAGGATGGATACCCTGCATGGAATATTCTTCAAATTAAATCCAAATCCACTATAATGTTTTTTAAGTAAGCATTTCAAATGTCATGTCAACGGCCGTATTTGAATAGTGAGGATGCCTGTGCCCAAAGTTTTTCATACAATTACAGGCAAATTACTTATTTTTGGCATAGTTCTACAGTCCTTGTTGTTGGCCAGCTATTTTCTGGTCACCTCCAACATCTTGCGTGAAAGCATGGCGAGCAATCTCGCTACCTCCATACGCACCACGTCGCAAATCATACATTTGGGAATAGCGCCATATGCTGTAGAGCAACGCTACGATATTCTTCAAGATTTTTTCAACGAACTGATCTCTGGTGCCAACGAAGATTTACGTTATATCGTGGTACTTGATCAAAACAATCACAGCCTGGTCGCCACTGGCATTTCTGCGAATCAGCTCCCCTTACCGAGCGAAAATGAACATGCAGCGATCGCTGCAGGGATCTATCACGTACGTCAACCTGTACTACTAAGTGGCAATCAAATAGGTCAGGTGCAGTTTGGATTATCCACTTTAAAAGTGGTCGACTTAATCGAGCGCATGATACGCCTAGCCTTGCTGGTAAGCCTATGCGGGATACTCGTAACTACCGTCTTACTCACCGTATTTGGACATAAAATCAAACAGCGTTTTAGTCTCCTGATGCTGGCGACCCAAGCGATCGTTTCCGGTGATTATAGAAAAAAAGTTCCTGATACTGGCAAGGATGAGCTGGCTCAACTGGCCGCTCATTTCAATATCATGTCAGCAGGGCTAGAGCTCAGAGAGAAAAAATTCCTTGCTGTATTTAACGCGGCGCCTATCCCCATGCTGCTCTTAAAGAAAGACCAGCAAAACCCAGACTATCATCGTAGCGAGCAAAATATTGCCTCCAGACAGATGTTCGGTGAACTCACAGAAAAAACCTCCGGCATGCTCACCTGTAGTGACAGCGATAATCTAAGCTTGACTGCAATTATAGAAAAAGAAAATCATCTGATTGCCACCGAGCTTGATTTACAAGTGGCCAGCGGAATCTCTCAGCCCTTTCTAGTGTCCGGCCAATGCTTCGAAATCGAACACAGCAATTACCTGATACTCGCAAGCATGGATATCAGCGACTTAAGAAACGCCCAAAATGAATTACTCGCCCTCAATCGCGAGCTGGAATTAAGAGTGGCTCAACGCACCATAGAACTAGAGCAGCGTAATCAAGATTTAGATACCGCCTTGCAAACTATACAGCAAGCGCAAAAACAATTAATTCAGTCAGAAAAACTGTCTAGCCTAGGCAGTATGGTAGCAGGCGTCGCCCATGAACTGAACACGCCGATAGGCAATGCACTGACGGTTGCCAGTACCCTGGTCTACAATCAAAAACAGTTCAAAGACGATCACATCAAAGGCTTAAGCAAATCGGAGTTAAACAATCACCTTGATGAAAATGAGCTCGCTGGCCAATTACTGGTCAGCAATTTACAACGTGCAGCGGCATTGGTCAGTAGCTTTAAAGCGGTTGCGGTTGATCGCAGCAGCTCACAGCGCCGCGAGTTCCTGCTCTCTGACATCATCGATGAAATCATTCTGAGTACCACGCCCATGTTCAGAACGTCAAAAGCCATACTCAGCTGCGAACTAGACCCTAGCATACGCATGGATAGTTTTCCTGGCCCGCTCGGGCAAGTGCTGACCAATCTATTAAATAATGCCCTGATACATGGCATCAAATCCGGTGTTGGCCAAGCCATTACTGTGCGTACCAGCCTGATCGACAGCGAGCACCTATTGCTCAGCGTTCGTGATGACGGGGCTGGCATTCCACCAGAAAATTTAGGGAAAATATTTGATCCGTTTTTTACCACCACCTTAGGTAAGGGCGGCAGTGGACTTGGTCTCAATATTGTCTACAATCTGGTAAGCGGACTCCTGGGTGGACAAATTCAAGTCTATAGCAAGATAGGTGAAGGCAGCGAATTTCTCATCAGCTTACCGCTACATGCACCCAAAATGGAAGCGAGAGAAAATGTTCTCTAGTTCACTCTCTGCACTTGCATCGCCTGCCACTGCGGCCCGCACACTAGCGAAATTTAGCCTATTGGCAATCAGTTTAGTCTTGCTATCGTCGCCGGCGCAGGCACTCGATCTACTCGATGGCAAACTAGAGTTTAACGCCTATGGCACGCTGGGTCTGGCCAAAACCAATCAGAGCAAGCCTGGCTACCGGAGTAAGGCGAACTACAACTTTTCACTCGATGACAGCTATTCGGGGATTATGGATAATCGCCTGGGCCTGCAATTATCCGCCCAGATCACACCTGCCTGGTCACTGGTGGCGCATACGCTCACCCACCGTAACTCCGACGACCTGGTCGAGACTGAGTTGGCATGGGCGCAGGCCAAGTGGAAAATCAATGAACAATCAAGTATTTACTTAGGGCGATCTCAGAACATCCTGTTTTTGACCAGTGAAGAGTTTTATGTCGGCTATTCTCAGCCCTGGGTAAGGCCCCCAGTCGAGCTGTATAGTATGGGTGGCGAGAATAGCGGCTCGGACGGCATCGTGATACAGCATAGGTTGCCCTTGTCAGGGCGCACCTTGAGCCTTGAGGCCAGAGTCGGTGTTTCCAGCTTAAACCGCGCCAACTACACGGTACGAAATCAACCCAACATCGCGCTGGCAGCGAGTCTGGTGGATAACGAGTTGCTGTTGCGAGCCTCTCTGTTGCAAGCCGACGTTACTGTGCGCGGGAGACAGCTAGACTCCATCATCAAGCTGATCAGCGATCAAAACCCCATGGTCGGCGCAGAGTATTCTCTGGAAAATATACATGCGGTGCTCTATGGCAGTTTGGGTATGCGTTACGAACATAATAACTGGCTGCTGATGACGGAAATCGCACGCACCCAGCTAAAGAGAAAATCCTTACCTGATCAGCGCGCGGCCTACATCACGCTAGGGCGCAACTTTGGCAACTGGATGCCCTATCTGAGCTATGCAAAATTACAGGTACTGGGTGAAACCACAGAGACCCGGCTAACCGGAGGCGCGGCACTGGCCGCCAACGCCTTCCTCGCAACAAAAAATAATGAGCAACAAACTCTCTCGCTTGGGCTGCGCTGGGATATTAAGCCGGGGCTGGCGCTAAAAGGACAATGGGATAGGGTCACGCCAAACGCTGGAGAGCCCGGCTTACTGACTGGCAAATTACCTGCAGGGCAAAACCACCTCAATGTCATGAGCGTGGTGCTCGATTGGGCTTACTAATGGCGACCATAAAAACCTCATATGCCGTCTTACTACTCGTGCTGAGCCTGAGCAGTAACGTGTGCGCCTACGGTCAGAGCAGTATTGCCGTGGTGGTCAATGAAAAAAGCGAGATTACCTCGCTCAGCCGTGAAGAGTTAGCCGCAGTCTACTTAGGTAATTTAAGCAGCAAAGTAGGCACGCGCGAATTAAAACCGGTAGACATGGAAGAGAGCGAAACACGCGACAAGTTTTACCAAAATTTGCTAGGGCGATCGCGTAACCAAATGCACGCCTACTGGTCGCGCCTGGTCTTCACTAACCGAGCCAGACCACCGAAAGAGTATCGCGAAGAAATCATCGTCGACACCTTACTGGCGAACACATCCGCCATCGCCTACCTGCCGCAAAGCCAAGTCAAACCAGGCATGCGCGTGCTACTCGTCATCAATTGAGCCAGTTTTCAAGAAAGAACAAAAGGACCGTCCCAAAGGAGAACTTCCAAAAACGCTAAGCGCAATCAATATGCGCCTGTTGGCATGATATTGCTCTGTAAGGCGCATAAACATTACGTATTCGAATTTGGATTTGATAAACCGCCAAATGCTGAAACGACTGCAGTTGCGTAGAGACAAAGATCCAAGTCTGAGGAATTCGCTCAAATAAAATGGCCTATGAATACGCAACTAATACGCAACTATTTAAGCAAGCATTCATGAAAATTGTTGTTGGAAGTTATTCGCCTAGTTCGCTATGATAGTCTTGCTCCTTTATTTCTCACCTGGCGACACATCTCCAGCATAAGAAACACGATGACAATTAACAGCCAAAAAATCAGGTTTTTCCGACGCCATATCCCTGCATTCGCGTGCATACCGGGTTGCCATGACTGCTGCGGTCCCGTCACCACGTCTAGCGATGAAATGGCCAGGCTACCGCGCAAGTCCGAGGAGCAGCATGCTGCCGCGCTGGCCGATTTAAGCTGTCCGCATCTGGGCCAAAATGGTTGTGAAGTGTATGAGGAGCGGCCGCTCATTTGTCGCTTGTTTGGGACTACGCCGAAATTAGCCTGCCCTCACGGCAGACGCCCGGAAACCATGATAGATCCACAGATAGAGATCGCGATTGATCGGTTTTTCCACTCTACTCGCCAGGTCTTGGTCTGATCCAACAAATCTAAATTTCCTGATTCCCCACACGAGCGCTCTGTCAACGCCAATAATGTAGCGAGGCGCAAGGCACAAGGCGTGTGCCTTGCGCTACATGCGGCTTAAGCGTTTTCCAGAAAACCTTCTACAAAAAATTTTAAAGCTGCGCCGTTGGGGTTGTACCGTGTATCAGTTGCTGTAAGCGCTCAAGGCCGACCGGCTCTTGCGCTTGTAGCGGTATCACTGCCCAGCGTTGCGCATATTTGTTGGCCACTTCATTGATTTGCGCTAGCTCGTTATAGGCACGCTGGCGCAATAAAGCGGAACTAGGTTTGGCCATCGCCAAACTATTATTGATGATCCAGGCCCATGGCGCTATCCCGGCCCGCTGCAAATCTAGCTGCAGGCCAGCCGCTTCCAACACCGGCGTGGTTTCTGCCAGGGTGATAATCAGCACCTTGGTGAGCGTCGTGTCTTGCAGCTGCATCATGGGCGTCGTAAAGTGCACACTGGTATTGAGCATCTTGCGCTTAATTTCTCTGTCATACGAGCCGGTAGCGTCGAGCAGCAATAAAGTATGGCCGGTCGGCGCGGTATCCATCACAACAAATTTTTTGCCTGCTTCCCGTATGATTCTGGAGAATGCCTGAAATACCGCAATCTCTTCGGTGCAGGGTGAGCGCAAATCTTCTTCCAGCAAAGCGCGACCTGCCGCATCCAGATTCTTGCCTTTACTGGCCATCACTTCTTGTCGGTAGCGCTCAGTTTCCGCATGCGGATCTATCCTGCTGACGGTTAGATTGTCCAGGCTTCCAGCTAGCGTCTCGATCAGATGTGCGGCCGGGTCTGAGGTGGTGAGATGGACTGCATAGCCGCGACTGGCCAACTCCAACGCGATCGCTGCCGCCACGGTGGTCTTGCCGACTCCGCCTTTACCCATGGTCATAATTAAACCGTGACCACTGCCAACCAGACCATCGACCAGGCTCGCCAGACTGGGCACAGCAGGGATAGATACGGCGGTTTGTGTGGGGACGTTTTCCACCGCGCCGCTCACCAAAAGTGCGCGCAAGGCCGGTAAGCCGACCAGATTAAAAGGGCGCAAGGGCACAAAATCAGTGGGCGCATCACGTAAAATTTCTGGCATAGCCGCCAGCGCAGCTTGCTCCCGCTTCCATACCGCCGCAGCCAACAGATCGCTACCGACTTCGCTTTGCGGCAGCGCCCCATTGATCACCAGATATTGATGTCGAAAGCCGATAGCGGCCAGTTCCTCATGGGTGCGCGCTGCTTCTCTGAGCGTCGCTCCCTGGGCGCGCGCCACCAGTATCATGCGAGTACGTTCAGGATCGGATAAAGCGGCGACCGCGGCATGATATTGCTCGCGTTGTTTTTCTAGCCCGGCCAGTGGCCCCAGGCAAGAAGCATCGCCCTTGCCGTCTTCCAGAAAACCCGACCATGCGCCAGGTAGTTGCAGCATACGTATGGTGTGCCCGGTCGGCGCCGTATCAAAAATAATGTGATCAAAATCATGCAAAATGGCCGCGTTGGTCAGCAGGCCAGTGAACTCATCAAATGCCGCGATTTCTGTGGTACAGGCACCGGACAATTGCTCCGCTATGCTGCTCACCACAGCGGCCGGTAACACACCACGTACCGGCCCCACGATCTTATCCCGATACACTTGCGCGGCTGCCTGCGGATCGATTTCCAACGCCGATAAATGCCCGACCGCAATGACTGGAGTGATCGTATTGCCTATCGTAATACCAAAAACCTGCCCCACATTCGAGGCCGGGTCGGTGCTCACCAGTAAAACACGCTTGCCCTCATCAGCTAGCTTAATCGCAGTGGCACAAGCGAGTGAGGTTTTACCCACCCCGCCCTTGCCAGTGAAGAATAAAAATTGCGGAATATTTTCTAGAAAAAGCATGGTGCGTCCCTCATCACGATTAAATGCCAGCACCCTGTGCTCATGCCTGGACCTGGCGCGGTGTTTGGCTGCTAAGCAGTATTTTTAGCCACACATCAACAGGATTTTTTACCACCGTAACATCCGGTATCAGGACTTACTGCAGGACTTACTGCAAGATTGACCGGCAACAGACTCAGGCCCGCCCATCGCGCAATTTCTGCACGTTGCGGGTAACGCCCGGTCAGCGCGATCTCACCCTTGACCAAAATTAAGGGCAAGCCCTCGGCGCCAGAGCGCTCCAAAAATGCTTTGACCACCGCGTTCTCGGCAAAGGCCATAGGCTGTTGCGCCAGATTGTAGCGTTCTACCTCCACGCCTTGCGCTTTGGCCCACTCCAGATCGGCGGAAAAACTCACTAGTTGCTGATCGACATCGACACCACAGACGCCGGTATTGCAGCACATGGCAGGATCAAATATTTGAATAGCGTTCATGCTCAGGTTTCCTTGATTTGTTGTGGGCAAAAATAATGCAGATTGGCAATGACGTGCGAAAACAAGCGCCCACTACAACTTAAGCGCTTTAGCTCAAGCCAACTTTGCGCCAGATCATTTTGTTTGCGGTTATGGTGCCAGGCGTATCTATTCAGCCCTCTATCGAACGAGCATATTTTGAGTAAGAAAATCCTTCTTAACCGTCATGCCGGACTTGATCCGGCATCCAGTTTCATACCCCTGAAGGTAAATTCTGGATACCGGATCAAGTCCGGTATGACGATAACGAGTGCGTTTGGTATCGTTTCATAGCGGGCTGAACAGTAACTGCTAGGCAGAAAAATAAAACAGCACCCTGCCACTGCGCGCATCAGCACCTGCCAGCTTGCGTGCTACTTCTTCAAAATATCCAATTGCCAAGCTTACATGCAAACTCACTCAATTTATTCATTGATTCCACGATTCGAGTATTGTAGAATCGTCGTAATGTAAAACTTCGATAGAGACTCCATGATGGAAACCAAGAAGGTGTTAGCCGCGTTGGCGGCGTTGGCGCAAGAATCGCGCTTGGCGGTATTTCGGCTACTGGTGCAAGTTGGCCCGGCTGGTATGGCAGCGAGCAAGATCGCCGAAGAATTGGGGATACCGCCTTCTTCCCTGTCTTTTCACTTAAAAGAATTGTCGCACGCTGATCTGGTCGCCACCCGGCAAGATGGCCGTTTTGTGATTTATTCGGCCGATATCAGCACCATGAACAATGTGTTGGGTTTTCTGACCGAAAACTGCTGCGGCGGCATGCCTTGCACGCCAGCCCAGAATCTGCAATGTGAAGGTAGCGAAGTCGCGTGCAAATAGAGATTTTTTAACATTTTCAAATTAGGAATGATGATGAACGTATTATTTTTATGCACCGGTAACTCCTGCCGCTCGATTTTGGCTGAAGCCACTTTTAATCACCTCGCACCAGCCGGTTGGCAAGCCATGAGTGCCGGTAGCAAACCTACCGGCCAGGTGCATCCGCGCTCGCTCGCTTTGTTGGCACGAGTAGGCATAGCGACGGCAGGATATTTCAGCAAATCCTGGGATAACTTGCCAGCCACACCGGACATCGTAATTACGGTGTGCGCCAGTGCGGCAGGTGAAACTTGCCCAGCCTATTTGGGGCCAGTATTGCGCAGCCATTGGGGCGTAGAAGATCCAGCCCATGCCACCGGTAGCGATGCAGAAATTGATGCTGCCTTCATGACGGCCTATCGCATATTGCGTAGCCGGATAGAGGCATTTTTCGCCCTGCCGCTGGAGCAAGTGCTTAAAGATAAGCTGCAGCTTAAAACCGAGCTGGACCGTATCGCTAGCTTGATGCCAACATCTGTTTAATTCGGACTGACGCAAAACCGCCACCGCCACCGCAGCGACGCGATAAGCTCTCTGCAAGCGCCCATCCAATAAGGAAGATGATGTCCATACAATGTGAAGTCTCAGGCAAAATTGCTGCCAAGGCGCCCCTGAATTTTTTTGAACGCTACCTCACTGCCTGGGTCGCGCTGTGTATCGTGGTTGGTATCGCGCTGGGTCAATTCTTCCCCGCTGCGTTTCAAGCCATAGGCGCAATGGAGATTGCCAAAGTCAATTTACCGGTGGGTCTGTTGATCTGGATCATGATCATACCTATGCTGCTAAAAATCGATTTCAGCGCCTTGCACCAGGTAAAAGACCACGCCAGGGGCATAGGTGTGACCTTGTTGATTAACTGGTTGGTCAAGCCGTTTTCTATGGCTTTTCTGGGCTGGGTTTTCGTCCGTCACTGGTTTGCGCCCTTACTCCCAGCTGGCCAGATCGATAGCTATATCGCAGGTCTGATCCTGCTGGCGGCAGCACCTTGTACGGCGATGGTGTTCGTCTGGAGTCGCCTGACCAATGGCGACCCATATTTCACTTTGTCGCAAGTGGCAATCAACGACCTGATTATGGTGTTCGCGTTTGCGCCGCTGGTTGGCTTACTGCTGGGCGTGTCGAATATCGCGATCCCCTGGGATACTTTGATTACCTCGGTGCTGCTGTATATCGTGATCCCCGTCATCATTGCGCAAGTGATACGCAGGTTCTTACTGTCTAAAGGCCAGGCGCATTTTGATGCCGCGATGAACCTGATTCAACCATGGTCGATCGCCGCGCTGCTGCTCACTCTGGTGCTGCTGTTTGCGTTTCAGGGTAAGGCCATCATTGCGCAACCTATCGTGATTGCCTTACTCGCGGTGCCGATACTGATACAGGTCTTTTTCAATTCAGCGCTGGCGTATTGGCTCAATCGCCGTTTGGGCGAAAAGCACAGCGTCGCCTGCCCGTCTGCCTTGATCGGCGCCTCCAACTTTTTCGAGTTAGCGGTGGCCGCAGCGATTAGCCTGTTTGGTTTTGAATCGGGTGCGGCGCTGGCGACCGTAGTCGGGGTGCTGATCGAAGTACCGGTGATGTTACTGGTGGTCAAAGTAGTCAATGCAACCAAGCCATGGTACGACGACGGCGCGCAAGTCATCGCCCAGGAGGCGCATCGTGCCGCTCAATGATCTTAGTTTGCCTAGTTTGCAGCAAAATTTATTCGATCAAGCTATTCTGGAAAAACTCGCCAGCAAAGCAGCGTTTACCCATGCGCCGCGCTTCTTGCTTCTGTACGGTTCCTTACGCGAACGCTCCTACAGCAAACTGCTGACACTGGAAGCGGCACGCTTGTTAATTGCCATGGGTGGCGAAGTGAAAGTGTTTGACCCGCAAGGCTTACCACTGCCAGACGCCGCGCCTGAGAACCATCCCAAGGTGCAAGAACTGCGCGAACTGGCCTTGTGGGCCGAAGGCATGGTCTGGTGCTCGCCCGAACGGCATGGCGCGATGACAGGCATCATGAAAGCGCAGATCGATTGGATACCTTTATCGGTTGGTGCGGTACGTCCAACTCAGGGCAAGACGCTGGCGGTGATGGAAGTATCGGGTGGCTCGCAATCGTTTAACGCAGTCAATCAACTGCGCATACTGGGGCGCTGGATGCGCATGATCACCATCCCGAACCAGTCTTCGGTGGCCAAAGCTTTTCTCGAATTTGACGAGGCCGGACGCATGAAACCATCAGCCTACTACGACCGAGTGGTGGACGTGATGGAAGAACTATTCAAGTTCACCCTGCTAACCCGTGACGCCTCGCCGTATCTGGTAGACCGCTACAGCGAACGCAAAGAAAGCGCGGAAGAATTATCCAAGCGCGTCAATCAGAAAACGCTTTAGTCTGACTACGATCATGCGTGCGTAGAGCCAAAAAAAAAGTAAAAACACTGGCCTGCCAGGGCGCATATTACATGCGCTTCTTCAGGCATACTGGCCGCTAAGCCGCATGGAATATGCGCAGTGGCAGGGTTGATTTTGAAATCTACGCCAGACTAAGTCATTGCCCAATTACACAGCCGCAATAACCGCTAGCTCTGGCGTAGACGTGGGCAAGCGCAGCTAAATCGCACTCTCTTTGGTTAAAGGCTTAGGGCTATATCCATCGATATCAACAAAGCCAAATTCCTCAGCAAGCTGGGCTGAAACTTGCACAGTTCCAGAACGCTGCATTAAGCCCGGATCGGTGGCGAGCGCGGCGACAGCGCGTCCAGAAAATTGCTCAGACTCTGAATTGCTCATATCAAAAAATTCGGCCCCTCGCAGTACCCGCTCGGTTCTGACCAAACCAGGATAGAGTGAAACGACCGCGATCTGATGCTCTTGTAATTCGAGAGCGCAATCCTTGGTCAAGCGATCCATCGCCGCCTTATTCACACCATAGGGAACATTGCCCATGTATCTTTGAGCCGCCCAATACGAGACATTGACGATCAACCCGCTATTTGCTTTGAGCATCATGCGCGCCGCATATTGCGAAGCGACAAAGCTAGAGCGCAAGCCCACCTGAAACATGGCATCCCAAGTAGTAATCGGTTGCTCCCAAAATTTATTCGCCCAAGTAAAATCATCTGGGCTAAATACCTGTTCGTAGCCAGCCCATGCCGCATTGACCAAAATATCCAATCGCCCTGCCTGTTGCGCTATCTGCTCGAAGACAGCCTTGGTTTCGGCATCATTACGATGATCACAAAGTATGCAAATCGCTGTGCCACCTAAAGCCTCAATCTGACGAGCGGTATCTTGTAAATTTCCTGAAAGCGCTTCGGCTTGCAGGCTATCATCGCTGCTGCGTCCCGTGATATACACGGTGGCACCAGCCTCTCCCAAACCTAGGGCGATGCCACGCCCGACACCGCGACTGGCGCCAGTGACTAAGGCAAACTTTCCATTGAGTTTTTTCATGCGCTCTCCATTTCTTTGATCATTGTTGCCAGCTCAAATTTGCAAACTCAACATGCATAGGTGATAGCCTCGCACATTGCTGCTTGATTCAAGCACCCTGCCAACGCGCATATTCCATGCGCTTCTTCAGGCACACTGGCCGCAAAGCCGCATGGAATATGCGCCTTGAGGCATGCACTATTTTATTTTAATTGTGGAGCAGTTTGTCGCGATTAACGAAACCGACGTGTGGTTTCTCGCACTACCAGTTCTAAGGCCGGTAGCATGATATCGACAGCTGTGCCGCTGATCAGACCCAGCAAGGCGCTGCTGGCGGCGAGCCCCATGTCGTACAGAGGTTGGCGTATGGTGGTCAGTGGCGGCGTGGTGTAGAGCGAGGTTGGCAAATCATCGAAGGCGATTAGCGAGATATCATCCGGCACCCGTATGCCCTTACGGTACAGGCTTAAACGGACACCGTAGGCGCTCTGATCATTGACCGCGAACACGGCACTAAATTGCTGCTGACTTTCTATCAGGCGATTGATTGCCAATAAGCCGCTGGCTTCATGCAGATCACTCTCGGCCACCAGTTTGGGATCAAACTCAATATCGGCTTCCAGCAAGGCGCGCCGGTAGCCTGCCAGACGTTCATCGGCATCCGGATTATCTGAAGGACCGGCCACGAAGGCGATACGGCGGTGGCCTAGCTCGATCAAATGGCGCACCGCCAGCATGGCACCGTATTCATTATCGAGTTTAAAGCCGATCGCGCTGTCGCTGCTGAGCGCGCGCCCGGTGGCAACGATCGGTCTTTGCTTGGCAAAGCGCAGCACATCCTGATCGGCGATATGACCGGAGAGCAGGATCAAGCCATCGACCTTGCGTGCCAACAGCAATTTAATTCGGTCAGCTTCTTCTTGCGCATTCCAGTGGCCGCTAACGATCACCGAGGCATAACCGGTAGCTTTCAGGCCATCATCGACGCCGCGCAAGGTCTCGGCAAAAAACGGGCTGGAAATATCCTGCACCACGATGCCTATGGTCATCGATTTGCCACTCTTGAGACTCTGAGCGAGTTGATTCGGTTCGAAGTGCATCTCGGCGATCGCGGTCTCTACCGCCTTACGCTTATCGGCCGATACCTTGGCGGTGCCGTTTAAGATGCGTGATACCGTGCTTGGCGAGACCCCGGCTACCCGCGCCACATCGAGTAAAGTCACTGGAGCTTGATTCAATTCATTGTCGATCACTGCATGCCTTCCGAACGTTAGCTAGATTAGAACTTACGCAAAACAGCCCCAGCGTCGTTGCATTCACCTTGCCGTACTAAAGTACTTTCTTCGGTGGTGCGCCTAGCCGGAGCAATTTTGCGTAAGTCCTATACATAAAACATTGCTGTTGAAAACCTTTTCAATGACAGAATAACATAAATCATTATTCGCATTCGCACGCAATTGCGCCTATTCCCACACCCATAGCGCAGAAGGCGTGTTTGCTGATTTAATTATATCGTTGAATAGAGGCGTTTACGACATATCGATGATCGCTGGTCGGGGCTTGCTTGTTTAAGTGTAGCGAGCACGCCCTGCACACACTTAAGCTAGACCACAGATCGAAAGCGAATATCCAAACCAATCCAAGAAAACGATTTCATTACATTTTTAGATGAAACTGCATTTTTTGTTAAAAATAAGCGACAAGAACTTTCTGGCAGCCCAAAAATCGCAGGGAATTTTGAGAGTAAGTAATAAAAAGAGAAATTTCCCTAGGAATTTTCTTGACCAGGTAAGTAATTCCAGTAAAATATGAAAACGATTTCATAAAACAGATTTATAAAAACCACCCATCCGGAGACTATGCATGTTGACACCATTTCCTGAAATAGCATCGCCGCTAGCGCCAGCTGTTAGCGCCATCGCTTAGTACCGATTAGCACCAATTAGTGAACGCATTCCATCCGCCATTTCCTTGCGCGACTCTCCATGCATTTAAAAGATCTGCTACATGACTATGTCAAATAATAATTCCAAGCCTGCATTCTCTTCTTCCTTTATCTGGGGCGTCGCTACCAGCGCCTACCAAATCGAAGGTGCCGCCGCTGTCGATGGCCGCGGGCCGTCGATCTGGGATACTTTCACCCACACACCCGGAAAAATCATTGATGGCAGCACCGGTGATGTCGCCTGCGACCACTACCATAAGTATGCAGAAGATGTGGACCTGATCGCCAGCCTCAGCGTTGATGCCTATCGGTTTTCTATCTCCTGGTCACGGGTGCAGCCGCTAGGTTATGGTGCATGGAATGAACAAGGTTTTGAGTTTTATTCCAAACTCTTAGACAAACTAGCAGAAAAAAATATCACCGCTCACGTCACCCTGTATCACTGGGATTTACCGCAAGGTTTGCAAGATCAGGGTGGCTGGCTCAGCCGCGATACGCCTAAGCATTTCGCCGAATATGCCGCCGAAGTAGCGCGCCGCTTTGGCAACCGGGTCGCCACGATCGCCACCCATAATGAACCCTGGTGTACCGCGAATCTGGGCTACGGCAATGCACAGTTTGCCCCAGGCATAGCCGACACCGCCTTAGCGATACAAGTATCCCACCACTTATTACTCTCGCACGGATGGGCGATGCAGGCCATGCGTGCCGTCAATAGCAGCGCCAAACTGGGTATCGTACTCAATCAATGGACGGCAATGCCAGCGACCGACTCTGCGCAAGACCAGGCCGAGGCCGAATGGGAATATGCGCGCTCGGTGCAATGGTTCATGGATCCCATCTTCAAAGGCAGCTACCCGCAAAAAGCGCTGGACCGCATGGACATGAGTCAATTCCATGTGGCAGACAATGACATGGCCGAGATACGCCAGCCTATCGATTTTCTGGGGGTGAATTATTATTTCCGCTCGTATATCAGTACCGAAGTCCCTGCCAAAAAACCAGAAGGAAAACTCGGCTTTAGCGACATGGGCTGGGAAATTTATCCGGATGGATTAACTGACCTGCTGCTGCAGTTAAATCGCGAATATACCGATCTACCACCTATCTACATCACCGAGAACGGCATGGCCGTGGCTGACACCATACAGGACGGCAAAATCGATGACGCAGCGCGCATAGAGTATGTGCGCCTGCATCTGAAAGCGCTGCACAACGCCATCGCACAGGGCGTCAATGTGCAAGGCTATTTCTATTGGAGCCTGCTGGATAATTTCGAGTGGAACTCCGGCTACGCCAAACGCTTTGGTCTGGTCTATGTCGATTACGAAACGCAAGAGCGCACCTTAAAAAACAGCGCACTCTGGTATCGTGATTTTATCCACGATCAAGTGGCAGCACGACTAAACCCAGCGCGCTTTCTAGGACCAAGACAGCCGCGACGTTAGGATTCAAAATAAAACCCAGGATTAATTCACGATAAAAAACACGGAACAACGCAAATCGCTGTTCCGTGTTTTTTTATACTCTGCGTTGCGCTGACTTGTACCAATCTAACTCGTTCTAAAAATCAGTTGCTTCATTTTCTGCAGTTTCGGCGCAACCACCGGCACCGTTAACATGGTGCTGAGTACGGCCATCACCAGCAAGGCGGTGAAGGTCTGATTGGTGATGATGTTTTTATCGAGCAGCACATTGGCGAAGATAATCATGATCAGAGCCTTAGTCTGCAGTAGCCAGCCTATGATGGAGGCCTCGCCCTGCTCCCATTTAAGGATTTTTCCGGCCGCATGTATGCCTGCCATTTTGCCACCGACAGATACCAGTAACAACAACAAGCCGGCCCCAAATACGGCGACACCGCCCAACTGCCAGTTGGTACGCAGGCCGGTACTGAGAAAGAATACAGGCATCAGCATCATCAAGACAAAATGGCGCAGCTTATCCATATCGTCCTGATCAAACCAGGCGCCGTCCATCACCATCCCAGCCAAAAATGCCCCGACCATAAAATGCAGGCCAGACCAGTCGGCAAAATACGAGCAGGCCGACAGCCAGATAAAGGCGGCGTACCAGCGATCGCGCTCAGGTATCTTGCGCATCAAGCGGCGGAATAGGTAACTGGCGATAGCAAAGCCAAACAGAAACAACAATTGCCGCCCTACTCTGTCCCAATCGAGCAAAATCAGCGCCAGCACGCCCCAGATCGCAACATCATCTAGGCTGGCGTAACGCAAGATGCGTTGACCTATGGGCTGGCGCAAAATAGCCAGTTTCTCCATCAATAAAATCAAAATGGGTAATGCCGTCACCGCACAGGACATCCCTACACCCAGCACAAACTGCCAACCCTGCGCCTTTGGCCCCATCCAGGCTGAGCTATGCCAGAGTAAAAATAGCGCGGCAGCACTGCCAAATACCATAGGCACGCCCAAAGCCAGGCTGGCGGTGATGCCGCTCTCGCGCCGGTACTCCCACATTTTTTTGAGGTCTAGCTCGACGCCGGCGATCATCACAAATACCATCACCGCCCACCAGGCGATGCCATTGAGCGCGCCTATCACCTGAGGATTAAAGACGAAGCGATAATAATCCGGAAAGACTGCACCGAGCACGCCCGGCCCCAGAACAATGCCGGCAATAATTTGCACCACCACTAGCGGTGCCCAATAATCGGTATTCCCCAGACGCCAGATCAAATAGGGCACGCTAAAGATCAGCGTCATCGCGATCAAAAAAATCTCGGTAGTATTCATCATCTCTTTATCGGGAAGGGCCAACAAAAAGCCCCCTATCAGTGACGACAGGGGGCTGGTTCTCGCCGCGGATTATACGGCAAATTGCGTGCCGCTTACGCGATGTGCATCAGATTTCGGGACAGTTGCAAAACCACGCCTAAGCGTTTTTTCCATGACCCCGTTTCAATTAGAAATCCATGCCTGCGTTGAAGCCGAAGGTACGTGGCGCCAGGAATTGCGATTGCCAAACCTGAGTACCATTGCCATTCGAGAAGCCATTTTGCGCACTGGTCTTAATCGCGTTATCGCTGACATTACGTACAAAGGCGTCGATATAAAATCTGCCCGCCGCATAGCGCAGCCCCAGATCGGTACGGGCATAAGCTTCTTGTTTATCGGGAGCGCCGAAATGATCGCTAAACACGCTCAAGCCACTTTCAGATTCGTAATGCACGCTGATGCGCGGTGTGATGGTCGCATCGCCCATGTGGAATACATGTTGATACTGAAACTGCGCTTGTATTTTCGGTACATGCGGCATGGTGAAACCGGTCACATCGACACAGGTGCTGATAGTCGGATCGGCGACGCATTTTGGTAAGGCGTAATCGTTAGAGCCACCGATCAATTTACCCAGCGTTGCCTTAGGCGTGTATGCCAGCGACATTTGTATCTTGTCGTCCTTAGTCAGCTTGGCGGCGATCTCGGTTTCGAAACCGGCAATCTTGGCACCTTCGGCATTATTCGTTGCCAGAGTATGCGAGCCATCAGGATTGGTCACAGGTGCACTGAACTGGAAATCCTTGAAGTCTTCGTAGAAGAATGCATTATTAATTTTAACTGTGCCACCAAACAAAGTGTGCTTACTACCGATTTCATAGTTAGTCAGCGTTTCTGCGCCGTAGGTTCTGCCGCCATCTTGCAGCCCACCCGACTTGTAACCGGTCGAGTAGCTGGCATACATCATATTGTCTTTATTTAAGTCGTAACTAATGCGCGCCAGACCAGTTACTTTGTCACCGGTGTAAGTACCATCGTTAGAAGGCTTACTTGGGCTATAGCCCTGACCCGGTTTAGTCGGATCGATGTGAGCATTGAGCGGGGTCTGCGGCACGCTGGCGTCATAGTTCCAGGTGTAGCCGTTACCACCGACATTGGTGCGGGTGTCTTTGGTGTAACGCAAGCCACCGGTAAAATGCAGGCTTTCTGTCGCGTTCCAGGTAGCCTGGCCAAATGCGGCTGAGGATTCTACGGTTTCTTTAGGTTGAATGAAACTCCCTTGCCAGCCGACGCTACCTTGCTGGGTACCATTCATGATAGGGATATCAAAACGGATGTCATTGGTCTCGGCCGCATAGTACAAACCAAGCAACCAGTCTACGTCGCGCTTACCTGTCGATTGCAATTCCAGCTCATGGCTGTAGTTGACATAGTTAGACGAAACCGTATTGTTTTCCTGATGCACACCACCCGTGGTGAAACTAGTCGGTACCGCTGCACCACCATCCTGGTCATAACGGGATGAACCGCTAAATTTTGAGTAACCGGCGATGTACGCCATAGCCATACCGTCATTGATGGCGAAATCTAAACGGCTGCGTAGCGCATCCGAATTACGCTCAACCGCGGGCGCGGTATCGATCAAAGCCGACCATAATTTTTGACCATCGCGCGGTGTTTGCATCAGATTCATACCCGGCGTGCCACGGTCTGTGTACTTTTCGTAAGACAGATTCCAGTTAATTGCCGCAGTCGGTTTCCACAACATGCTAATACGGGCCGCACTCTGATCTTGCGCGCCATACTTAGGGCCATTGGCAACGAAGAGATTCGGGTTCATGGTCTGAAAACCGACCAGGCTCCCTTTGTTGGATGCCGCATACGCTGCTTGCTGACTGGCGATAGAAATACTTGGCAATGTTTGATAATCAACATAGCCATCGTGCTTTTCATTGATATACGCAAAACGCAAAGCCATGGTGTCGCTGACAGGCACATTGAAGGCGCCGCGCACACCGAGGCGGTTATAGTTACCCATACCACCTTCAATATTGCCGGAAGTTTCACCTATGATAGGTTTTGCGGTCTGCATGTTCACGGCACCAACCGTGGCGTTACGACCCCACAGCGTACCTTGTGGTCCGCGTAAGACTTCTATGCCTTCCAGATCAAACAGCAGGGAAGTTGCGCCTTCCGGACGTGGTGAATAAATACCATTGATAAAAGTGGCGACTTCAGGATCGGCGTATTCGGTCTTGGCGCTATCGTTACCGACACCGCGCATGGTCATGGTGATGACGCCATGATCACCCTGCGCCGTAGCGGAAAAACCCGGCACCAGATTCACTACGTCTTGTATCGTCTGTACATGCGCGTCATCGAGTGCTGCGGCATTGAGCGCGGTAATGGCGACCGGAGTTCTTTGCAGGGACGTGGCACGCTTAGTACCTGTGACGATCACTTCGGCGATAGCCGTGGATTCACCGGCTGCTTTTACCTGCGCTGGGGCTGGCGACTGTTCTTGCGCATGCGCCGTGTGGATGCTGGCGATCAAAGTAAGGATAGCCAATTGAATAGGGGAGCCCAACATCTTACTGGGCTGCGTTGTGCGAACGTTCATACGTCTCCTGTCTCGTTAATTTCATTGCCGGTATCCCAGCTTTGTTTATATTATATTTGAAAACGATTTCAATTATCTTGAAACCGATTTCATAATAGGGGCAAATCAGCTTGTGTGCAAATTTAAAACGCGCAATTTTCATAATTTTTGGCGTATTATTGACTCTTGTTGCGATTTCACCACTCAAAATTTCGACAAACCATGATTAAAAAACTAAAAATGAGAGCAAAATGAAACCGATTTCAAGCATCTTGATTGTAGGAGGTGGTACTGCCGGCTGGCTTACGGCCGCCTTTCTGGCCAAATCCTTAGGGGTGGCGTCGAGTAAAACGCTAAGCATCAGCGTGGTAGAGTCGCCCGAGATCGGCATTATTGGCGTCGGCGAAGGCAGCTTCCCTTCGATACGCGGCACACTGGCAGCCATAGGCATAGACGAAGCGCGCTTTGTCAAAGAATGCAATGCCAGCTTTAAACAAGGGATTAAGTTTGTCGACTGGGTACGCCCCAAAGGCAGCGCTGGCATTGATCATTACTTCCATCCATTTAGCCAGCCCAGTCAGCGCCAGGGTGGACCAGAATTGCTGCCTTACTGGTTACTAGGTGCTGCGGGCAATCACACGCCCTTTGCGCAAGCGGCCACCATGCAAAAACGCATCGCCGATGCCTCACACGCACCGAAACGCAACGAAGACGGCGACTTTCTGGGGCCAATGAATTACGCCTACCATTTCGACGCCAGCCTGTTTGCCAAACTACTGGAAACCCACGCGAAATCTCTCGGTGTGCAGCATATTTCAGCCACCATAGAGCAAGTTCAACTGGCGGAGGATGGTGCGATTGCTGCCGTCATCACGCATACAACAGAGCGCCTCACGGCCGACCTGTACGTAGACTGCAGCGGCTTTCGGGCGCGCCTGATCGGCCAGGCCTTGGGCTCAGCGTTTACCGCAGTGGACGAGGTTCTGTTTGTTGATCGCGCGCTGGCAGTGCAAGTGCCTTACCCAGCCAGCGATACCCCCATATCCTCGTACACCATCGCTACCGCACAAGAAGCTGGCTGGATCTGGGATATAGGCTTGCAACAGCGGCGCGGCGTCGGCCATGTGTACTCCAGCCGCCACACTGATGACGTCCGGGCTGAGCAGGTATTGCGAGATTATTTACGTGACCATCTTGGCCCTGACAATGCGCAGTTAACGCCACGCATGCTCAAGCTAAAGGTCGGTTATCGCGAAGTCCACTGGATAAAAAACTGCGTGGCGATCGGCCTGTCAGGCGGTTTTCTGGAACCGCTGGAAGCCTCCGGCATCGGCCTGATAGAAACGGCCGTGTATTTGCTAAGTTACTTGTTTCCGCACGATGGCAACACCGCTCCGGTGGCCAAACTATTCAATAGCATGATGAAGGACAGGTATGAACGGATAGTCGATTTCGTCAAGATGCACTATTGCATTAGTCAGCGCAAGGACAGCCAATTTTGGCTAGACAATACAGAGTCACGCAGCATCCCAGAGAGCTTGCAAGAGAAACTGGCGATGTGGCGCTGCCGTCCGCCGCATAGACTGGACTTCATCACCGATCTGGAAATGTATCCGCCGTCTAGCTGGCAATATGTGCTGTACGGGATGGAATTTAAGACGGCACTGCATGCCAACGCGCTCGCCTATCCACGTATGGAAGAGGCGCGCCAGGAGTTTCAGATGATAGAGCAGATGGCGCGACGCGCATTGGATAATCTGCCCACACACCGCGCCCTGATAGCGCAATTTTGCGCCCGCTATCAACAACAATTACTAGGCAAACAAGCTGAAGCATAAGGCAACATACGCGCAAAAAAAGAATGATGGGGCGCCTTTGTTCATGCTATTCTGTTTTATGAAAACCTTTTCAAGCGTTTTCAAAAGTATTTTCAAGAACACTTTCGTAGCCAGTTTTAGACCGGGATATAGAGCACCGCAGAGCGCTCATACTGATGTTTTACCTATATTTGTAGCAAAGACTACGAATTAAAATTTGAGCAGACCTGAGCCGCCTAGCTTTCGCGAACGGCAGATCTCGCTCAAGTGATCAAGCTAAAAAAGAAAGCTGACATGCAAGAGACAAGCAAAAAAATATCCCCCTTATTCTGGGTGCCGACCGGCTATTTCACCATGGCCTTAACTTATATGACGCTCACCAGTGTCACCGCCATCATGTTCAAGAATATGGGCATGGACAATGGCAAGGCGGCCGAATACGCCAGCTACCTGATACTCGCCTACACCATCAAGCCCTTGTTCGCGCCCTTTGTAGAGATGTACAAAACCAAGAAATTTTTCGTGATCTGCGCGCAAGTGCTGGTCGGGCTGGGCTTTTTCGGGGTTGCCTTGGCGATGTCATTGCCAAATTACATGCCGGTACTGATGCTGCTGTTTTGGGGACTGTCGTTTCTGGGCGCAACCCAGGACATCGCCTCCGACGGTGTGTACGTCACCTCGCTCGATAGCAAAACACAATCACTGTATTGCGGCATTCAGGGCTTGAGCTGGAACATCGGCCCGATTATCGCCTCCGGTGGCCTGGTCTACCTGAGCGGCAAGCTGCACTCAGAAGTTTTCCACCATGATCCCCAAGTATTCGGGCCAGAATGGGTAGATGCCTGGCGTATCGTGTTTTTTATTGTGGCAGCGGTCACGGTATTGATGGCGTTCTGGCATATGCGCGTGATGCCCGATGGAGCAAAAGCTGAAAATACCCCGACCAGCGCCAGCGCGGTCTGGTACATCATGTCCGATTCGTTTAAGACGTTTTTTCAAAAGCGCGATGTCTGGCTGATGATCGCGTTCGCCTTTCTGTTTCGCCTCAGCATAGGCTTTCTGGAAAAAATCGGCCCCTTCTTCATGGTTGATCCGGTCGCCAAAGGTGGCCTCGGTTTATCCAATGAATTGCTGGGCATTATTTACGGCACGTATGGCTTGATCGCGGTGCTGGCGGGTTCACTCTTGGGCGGCGTATTTCTGGCGCGGCGCGGCTTGCAGCCTTCGCTGTTTCTGCTGTGCTGCGCAGTGAATCTGCCCAACATCACGTTTCTGCTACTCAGCATCTACCAGCCGAGCAACTTACTCGTCATCACCGCCGGGGTCGCGATAGAGAAATTTTTCTTCGGCTTTGGCGGAGTCGGCTTTATGATTTATCTGATGCAGCAACTGGCACCGGGCAAATACACCACCACCCACTACGCCTTCGGCACCGGCTTGATGGGTCTTTGCATGATGCTCACCGGCGTCATCAGCGGCCATTTGCAGCAACTACTGGGCTACACCAGCTACTTCGTGTTTGTGATGCTGGCCACCATCCCGTCTTTCCTGGTGTGCTGGTTTGCGCCCTTTCATCACAAGGAAGAGCCAGCCGCGCCAGAAGTTTTAGTAGACGCTGCAACGGCCTAAACGCAAGCTCGACAGTATCAGATCGGGGGCGTGGCGCTGACACTCTGCGCCACTTCTGGCAGGCGGATAAAGAAGCAAGCCCCCAGCCCTTCTTTTGATGCATAGCCTATGCTGCCGCCCATTTTTTCTATCATGCTTTTTGCGATACTCAAGCCCAAGCCAGCGCCGCCTTTTTTGCGCACACCTGGCGCTTCGGCCTGACTGAATTTTTCGAATATCATTTCCTTAAAATTATCTGGTATGCCATTGCCATGATCGATCACCTCGAGTAACACCTCAGCGCCGACCCGACTCAGGCGCACCTGCACTTCCGCACCGCTGGGTGAAAACTTCACAGCATTCGACAACAAATTTGCGATGACCTGGATGAGACGATTTTTATCAACATTTACGTAGGCCACATCCAGCGTATTCTCAAAGCGTAAGTTGATGGAAAATTGTTCCGCATACTGACGATTGGCCAACAGCGCCTGTTCAACGATGGTATCGATCGCGAAGTTGGCAAACTCAAATTCCATTTTCCCAGATTGGATTTTTTCCATGTCCAGCAAATCATTGATCAGGATAGTCAGGCGCTCACAATTTTGCTGCGCGATCTCCAATATAGGCCGCGCTTGCGCCGCAACATCACCCAGCACGCCGCCCAAGACTAAACCTATCGCGCCGCGAATCGAGGTCAAAGGCGTGCGCAGTTCATGGCTCACGATACTGACAAACTCTTCCTTGATGCGCTGGGCTTTATATTCTGCCGACACATCTTCAAAGACGATGCCGACTTTTTGTCCATGCAAAGGAAAGGCCTTAATCGAATACACAGCCTCCGCCAAACGCTGATCTCCATACACGATACGACCGATATCATCAGCCAATTGCAGGCGTATCACCTGCGCATAGCGCTGCGGTAAATCGGACTCCAGCAAGCCAGGAAAGGCCTCGACAAAAACTTTTCCGCGCAGGATGGTAGCGCTTATTTTCAATTGCAGTTCAGCGGCAGGATTGAGATCGCTGATGCGCAAACTATGGCTATCCGCCAAATTCGGCAGCTCCAGTACCAACAAACCCAAAGGCAATGCCAGTACCAGGTTTTGATAGTTTTGCGTCAAGGCTGCGGTACGCTTAGCCACTTGTATCTCGGCATTGGCAGCGATCAATTGATTTTCCAGCGCGCTTTGCTGCAGGCGTTGTAAGACTTGCTGCCTCACTCTCTGCGCTATGCTCACTAACAATAACAGGGCAACGGCATGAGCTAACAAGCGAAAAAAGTGCGACTGCCACCAGAAATAATTCCATAAACTAGAGTCGCTTAAAAATAAGCTAGACGCACCAAATAGACTAGTTTGCAGTCCAAATAACAGTTCGGTCGGGATCGCGGTTTTCTGAAAACTGCGTATCAACCGGTAGGCCGCGAATAACATAAAGCTGCCGCCCAACACATTGAGCAAAACAAATGTGTGGCTAAATTTCCCTTGTATGAGCATGACTGGCATCCAATCGGGCTTGATCAGACTAATCAAGATCAAGCCCAAGCTGAGGGCCGCAGCCCAAAGCGGCCGCGCTAGTCGCGTCTGTAAGCGTACCGGCAACAACACTAAGGCGAAGGCAATACCGGAAAACAAGGTCGCCGCGGTATGCAGCCAAACGAAGGAAGCTCCGGGCGATGACATCGCATGCGCGCCATCGAGCAGCCCCATCACGATCAAGCCGCAGGCGATCACTGAGCGATAAGCCGATGCGCTCAATTCCTGGCTATCGAAACGCAGTAAAAAATAGGCGGTGAGTAAAGCGAAGGCAGCGCCAGCCATTTCTAGCGAAGCGTGTAAGGCCAGGTTAATCCAATTGAGATACTGAAGCGGGGTATAGCCAAGAGCAATTCCCAGAAGGATAAAGCCCAAGGCAAGCACGAAACCAAGGCTACTGGCACGCGTCAAAGACAGGGAAGCGGATTTTGATCTTAACTGGAACAAGTTCTCACCCTCTTTATGATAAATAGTAAGGCCAGCTTTGTAGTAAAGATAGCACGAAAAAAAATCTGTCATGCAGCATTTTAGAGTGGCTTGCCACACTCAGTTAAAATAGCGGCATGAGTAAAGCCCTATCCTGTCGCCCCCTTTGTGCCGCCTGCTGTATCGCGCCCTCCATCACCAGCCCTATCCCCGGCATGCCGAACGGCAAACCGGCTGGCGTGCCCTGCGTGCAACTGATGGAGGATTTACGCTGCGCCATCTTTGGCCAGCCCGAACGCCCGGCCTGCTGCTCAGGTTTACAGGCCTCGTTTGAAATGTGCGGCGAAGACCGTAGCTATGCCATCAACTGGCTCAGCGCACTAGAAATCGCCACCCGTCCGTGACGCCTTGCCACTGGGCCTTATAGATACCCCCACCTGTATGTTTTTATCGCCCAATAAATACGTGGGCAAACCAGGTATTTTTTAAAAAATAGGGGGAGTATAGCTGAGTCATGTGCTAGCAAAGAGCACCAACAGCTCCAGCTCAAGCTAACTACCGCCCTTCATGATTTGCTGCACCTGCTTGAAAGCGGCCAGCAAGCCCGTGGCCGAGGCCACGCCACCAGCCAAGATCTTCAGCATATCGCCACCGACTAAGGCAACCCAGGCCAGCAGCAGCATAATCGCTACCCCCAGTGGATAACGCAAGGTTTGCCACAGATCGCCCGGTGGCGGTGCTTCCCATAGTCTTTGCTGGGCTTCAGGCGCGGCGCGTAGCACAAAACGTCGTAAGCTCTCGGATGCCACTTGCAGTTGCGGGTCATGATTTAACCAGCCCAGGCGTAGTAGACCTTCGACCGCCGGACTGTGCGTCGGCAGAGGATAATTTCCACGCGCCACCAGATACAATAATTGCTGCTGCGATTCAGGTAGTTTGTCCCAACGGTTGCGATACGATTGCAGCGCCAGCTTGCCTATCGTCAGCACGGTTTCGTGCAGGGATTTTGTAATATCCAGTTCGGCCTCGATTTGCAGGCGCAAAGACGGCGACAGCGGCGTCAACTCACGCTGCAACAATAGCCGTTTAGGCGCATCGCTGTGACGCGCCCACTTCTCTGGCAAAGCAAGGGCGGGAGCGGGCGGAAAATGCGCCACAAATTTAGCGGACAAGACCGTACGCATCAGCCCACGCAGCGCCAAAGAGCTAATCACGTAGGCCAACAGCAGTAAAGCCACGCGCCACGGCCAGCTCAAGAGCCCATTAATACGCGGCAGAAATACCGCATAGTGATCAACCCTATTGGCAGCATTGGCACTAGACAGCGCCGTTGCGGAGGCGCCGCTATCGATCACGCAATAGTCCTCATCATCGCCGGCAAATTTCCCAGTTTTGTAGCGCTTCGGCGTCTGCTGCGAAATCGCATCGCCAGCAGCAAACAGCATGGCCTGATCCGGGGTCAGTTTGCCGGCCAATTCTAGCGCAATTTGAGTGAACGTCGATTCCCGGTTTTTGCTCTCGCTGCAAGTACGATTAGCGGGAGGATGCGTAGCCGCAAACTGAAAGCTGCGCAGATTTTTATCGTTGATCGAAAAGATTTCGCGCAAGCCCTGCTCTCTCGGCTCAGGTAAAGCAAAGCGTTCATTTGACTCAAAACGTTCAGGAAAATGCATTTGTCCAAAGTCTTGCAGTTTTTGCTGCTGCGCTTGCCAACGCTCGGCCAGTGCTACCCCAGCCACGTATTGCAGGCGCTGCTCGATCTGATCTGCGCTATTGCGCAACATCACCGAGGCTGGCAGCCACACCAGGATCGCCATCACCAGCACTGCCCAGCGCCGGTAATCACGATAAAAATGGGGAATGGCCTGATGTTCCGCTTGACTACTGGTAGCAGAGCCAGAATCTGCCTCAACAGAAATTTCGGTCGCGATGCGTAATAAGCTGCGTCTGAGCAAAAAACTGGTCGCCAGCATCAACAGGAAAGCCAATAGCAGCGGCGCGGCATGCTTAGTCCAGAGGCTTGCAGCACCGTGCCACAGGGCGTCCGGCGTGAGTAGTAACAAGACTTCAGCAATCTGGCACAGCAACAGCAAAGCAAAAGCACATAACTGCCAGGCCGATAGCTTGGCTGGCATCAAGGCACCCTCAGGGGCGATACGCTGCCAAACACGCTGTGCCAGCCAGACGACAGAGTCAGGCGCAGCCCACTTTCCGGCTTGACTCAGGAGCGCCACATTGATCGCCAGCGTGCTGATCACGATGAGCGCATTGGCAAGCACAAAAGACAGATAACTCAATCCGGCCAAGACTAGATATTGACTGAGCGCATGCACTAGCAACAGCCCGCACAGCGGCCGGTAACGCCTGCGCAACTGCCATTGCGGCCAGGCCCAGGCCGCACGTTTGCCACTCAGGCGCGCCAGCACATAACAAGCGAGTAATACCAGCAAGGGCGATAGGCAAAAGCCCAAAGTGAGTAGGGTAATATTTGCCAAGCCAAGTTGCACAGGTCGTAGTTCTGCGATCATCACCAAGGTCCAGGGCACATAGGCCAGCGGCTGCACATGAAACTGCACACTATGACCGTGATAATGGCCGCCAAAGCTATCGGTGTTGCCGTATTTCACGGCCGCCAGCAAGCGATTATCTTGCTGGCTTTCATTAAACAAATTTTCCGCCAAGACCCGCCCGGGCGCACTGTGGTACAAGGCGATACCAGTCTGATTATCGATCACCACATACTGAAAACCCGGCGGTGGCGGCATAAACTCAAAACTGTAGGCGGGGAAACTCCCCGAGATAAATTGTGTGCCCTTATCCTTATCCTTATCTTTATCCTTATGCAGCGCCAGCGCCAGTTGGCTGCTTAACTGGGCATCGGCGCGATTATACAAACGCTCTATGACGAAACCGTCCAGACTCCATCCGGCAATTTTTTTCGGTTCTGGCCATGGCCATGCCTGATGATTCACCAGCGCCTGCAAATAGCCACGCCCCTCGGCGGTGGCTGCTGCGCCATAGGCCGGTAGTAATTGGGTGTACTGCAAAATTTTCTTATCAATACGGCCCTCACGATCGAACTCGAAGACCGATTCCAAGATGGGCAAAGGGGGTGGGTTATCTGAAGCGAGGAAGGCAGCATGTGGCACGCAATTACGAACGCGCGCCTGCTGCTCGGTATGCGCAGTCAAAATAAAGCAATCAAAGTACGCTTTGCTGTTTTTATCCTGCATGGTTTCAAGATGCGAGTGGCTTAGCTTAAACGCCGAGGCCTCGGCAGTCTCATTCGTCCCTATAAGTTGAATATCCGTCCACGTACTATGCCGATTCATCAGTTCTGACACCGCCACATCCAGCTCAGCCTGCCAATTACTCGCCATTTTTACCGCCACATTCTTAGCCGACTCTTTCATCACATCCACGGCAGCGCGATAACTCCCCCAAGCCCATAGGCCGAGCACGATCGGCAAGACCAGTAACAGCGCAGAGGCAACCAAGGCAAACACACTACGGGCCGGCACCGCCTGTAATTGCTGAGAAAAAAACAGATTCAGCCAGGGCCAGAAAAACAAGACCACCAGTAACACACACAACCAGAGTAGAAAGGTGCCAGGCTCCAGCATTTGGGTAGCTGCCATCAAGTGCTGCTCACGCGCGCCCACCAAAAACAGTTTTTCATTGGCGCAAGTCTCAGTCTTGCTAGAGCAAAAGCGTACCGGCAATTGCACTTGCTGGGTGTAGGCGCGTACTGCACGGTTATCGATCTCAAAATCGCGCATGCGGGCGCCAACCGCGCGTGTTTTGCTGGCCGTTTTATCGGCTTCGCCAGCGGACGATTTATCATCGAGTAAGGCGAGTAAATCCAATACCTTAGGCAGCAGTGTGGCAGGCTGATAGAGCTTGCTTTCGCCCGTTATTTTGGTGATAGGTTTTTGCAGGGTCAGCAGCACTTTGCCATCTTCGCGCACCAGATACACGGCATCGAGTGCATCAAACCAATTGCCCTGGCCAAGAAAATTTTTCAAGGCGATCTCGACCGGAATTTGCTGGTCGCGCGCGCCACAGCGATAGATGCGCGCAGTACCTGCATCATCAAATTGCTCACTCCAAAAGGCCAGAGAAGTACCGTTATTTTTCCGGCATTCCGGCACGTTTTTTCTCAGTGAATAGGGCGCAGAAGTTTTGGCTAAAGACAAGCCTGCATGCATACGTAAAGCTAATTCTTCGGCGGTTTTTGATCCTTTCGGCATCCAGGCGCGCAGATTATTTAGCGCACACGCCTTGAGGGATTCTTGCACTTCTTTTTTATCTACGGAGCTCGCTGCTTTGGCCTTTTCTGGTTTGCTTATCTGCCCTAAGGTTTTATCTTCTTTAGACTTAATTTCTGTATTTTTGAAGGCTGCTTCGCACTCTTTTTCAGCCTTTTCATAAATAAGTTTAATCGCCTCACGCTCGTCATCGAAGTCTTGATAACTAACATCTTTAGCCTCCTCGCAAAGATGCAAAGCTAGTGCAGTTTCAAAACGATCGGCATAATGAACTGGCGGCGAGGCTACGCACTTAGCAAGCAGCGCCAGACGCGCAAAATAGGCGATCACGGCTTCATTTTTTTTCGCTTGCAACTGCGCCAGATTAAGATATTTCCAATTTTGCGGTGCCGTCTTTTTGCCCCCGATTTCTAGACGGACAACATTCAAAATTTGTTCTGCGACTAATTTACTCGCCGCTTCAGGCGCTAACAAATCGCTAAATGTCTGCTGCGGATCCAGCGGCGAGACAAATTCCCAAAATACTTCGGGCGCCCTGCCTTTGAGTCTTTCGGCAATCATCACATCCACCATGCGCGGCTTGGGCAAAGAATCCTGAGCCTGCAGCAAGACCTCATGCGCCCTGGCAAAATCTGCAAGGCCGACATGAAAATCACTGACCGGTGCATACAAAGAAAAGGCCTTGGCCACCTCGATCGCCTGGCTCAGCTGTAGCTGCACTTCGCCCAAGCTGCGAAAAGCGCGCTGATCGCGGTAGTTGATCTGCTCCTGGATCACCAGATAATAGTAAAGCCCGGCCGGCACGATAATCATCGCCGCGCACAACAAGAGTATGCGGGCCGCCGAAATCGAGCGATTGAGCAAGCGCGGCAGCAGTGCGGTGTCGCTCTCCTGCGCTGGATTAAGACCCATAAACAGCTCCCCTACATGGCTGGCAACGAAACGTGGCGCAGATAGTCGAAAAGGCAAGAATACGCCTGTCGGCCAGTATTCTCCTATTTCGCCATGATCACAAGTGCAATTGTGGTTTTTTGATATGTAACCTAAATAGGAAGCCACCACAGCAAGCTGGCTGCCTGGCGGCTATTTAATATACTCCCGCCTGTATATTTTTAGTGCCCAATAAATACGTTGGCAAATGGCGAATATTTAAAAAAAATAGGGGGAGTATGCTTAAATTTTTAAAAAAACTAAGCGCTTTTATGGCAAATTAGCGGTGCCGAGGTAATTGCTATTTGCATACTTTATAGATAGAAAAATGCTACTTGTGATAACAGATAGAATCATAGATACTGCTATCTATTGCGGGGATTTCCGACTCTTTACGACTAGCAATCCGCCTCATCGACCATGCTGATTTTGCTGGCGAAGAGCCGCAAAACCACTGTATTTCTGTTGCAGAAGACCAGTAAACCATTCGGAGCCTGACTATCTATGAATGCCAGCGGCACACCAGTAAATCATAGGCACGCGATAGAATCTTCGCTCGATGGCTACCTACACGTTTCGCATACGGGGCACCTCATCGACGTTAACGCCGCCTATTGCCGGCTCTCGGGCTACTCACACGATGAACTGATAGGCATGCATATCTCGGCATTGGCGGAAAATCCCGAGCTTGCCAGGCAACATACTGAACTCATCATCAGCCTTGGTAGTTACCGTTTTGAAACCAGCCATAGACGCAAAGATGGCAGCTGCTGGAGCGCGGAGGCATCAGCCACCTATTCCGAGGTTAATGACGGTGAAATGTTTGGTTTTTTGCGCGACATTAGCGAGCGTAAGCGACTCGAATCCTTGCTGGTCCAAACCGAGAGACACTTCGCGCTGCTGGTGGCGGCAACACCGGTCGGGGTATTTGAAACCAACGCCAGCGGCGCCTGTATTTTTGTCAATCATCAGTGGTCAGAAATGACCGGCCTATCGCAAGAAGAAGCGAGCGGCAATGGCTGGATCGCGGCGCTACATCCAGACGACCGCGAACCGCTGGCAAACGCGTGGAGCGCGGCCGTCACCGAGGGTCTGCCATTTCGCCAGGAATACCGTTTTATCGACAAGCAAGGCAAAATCACCTGGGTTCTCGGGCAATCTCAAAAGTTACTCTCCTCAGAGGGTAAAACCCTGGGCTACATAGGCAGCACGACCGACATCAGTGACAGTAAGCTGTTGGCGGCACAAATCCATGAGATGGCCTTTCTCGATGCACTCACCCAACTGCCCAACCGGCGCTACCTGCATGACCGCCTGCGTCTGGCGATTGCCTTAAGCAAGCGCAAGAGTAGTTACGGGGCGCTGATGTTTATGGATCTGGATAACTTCAAACCCGTCAACGATGAATGGGGACATGAAGCGGGCGATCAACTCTTGGTGGAAGCGGCGCAGCGGATTAAAGCTTGCTTACGCGAAGTCGATACCGTGGCACGTTTTGGTGGCGATGAATTTGTCGTGATTGTCAGTGAGTTAGATAATAATTTGGAACACGCCACTGACCAGGCCAAGGTGGTGGCGGAAAAAATACGTCAGAGTTTAAGCCTGCCGTTTCATCTGCGTTCTAGTCTAGAAGATCTAGCCGCTAGCGACTCGCAGCATCAAGCTTCGGCCAGTATAGGCGTGGTGATGTTTATCAATGAGGGCGACACCCAAAACGACATCCTGAAATGGGCCGACCACGCCATGTATCAAGCCAAAAAGGCGGGCGGCAACACCATCGTATTTCATACTTAGCATTTGTAAGACTTACGCAAAATCGCCCCGGCGTCCTAACATCCGCCTTGCTGGAACAATTCTGCGTAAATCCTAATTTTCTATCCATGCCTGATGCGCAAAGCCGCGCCCGAAGTGACACGAGCTTGGCCTAACACACGCTACTGACTCGCCACAACCTTAGTCAACGGTGCTGTCAAGCGTTGCACCATGGCGCGCACTGCCTTCAATTGCGAACCAGACTGCAAGGCATAATTTGGCCCGGTGTAACCAAACCAGTCCCAGCAGCCTTTAGGGTTATACGGAATCGTGCTGGCGTTCACCTGCGGATACAGCACGATGATGCTATTCGTGTCGGCCCAGTCGTTATAGCTGCTCTTGCCATAGAAATCATCCTGCACCACCGCGGCAGACTGCAAGCAGCCATGGAAAGCCACATGCACCCGGCAAGCATCGCCTTGCTTGCAATTTTGCGGTACGTAAGCATAGGCGTCCGCAGCCATGCCGGTAGAGGCGTCCGAAAACTCACTTTGATTAAAGCTGATCAAGCTACCGCTACGTTTTTTTGCCGGTGGCTGCATGGCTCCGTAAATATGCGTCAACATGGCACCGGGTTGATCGTAAGCCTTATGTTTGACGCTGCAGTGACTGATGTAAGGCGCAGCATTGGCATCGCAAGCATTACCAAAGGCAGGCGTAATCAGGGCATGCCCGGAAGGCATATTATTCACATACAGTAAATTGGCCTGAGGCACGCCCAGATCCTTGAAAAAAGCCACAGTCGCATCGACCGCTTGCTGATACACCACCGTATCCTTAGTGCCGCTAAAGACGTAGATACGATCATTTTGCAAGTCACTCAAAGGATCAATCTGACCGGCCAAAGCAAAACCCTGCGCTGCCACCAGCATGCCAGCTGGATTTGGCGGTACAAACGGCACTAAGCCCATACACACCGCGGCATTGAGCAGACTGCCCGCCGCGCAATAATAAGGCCCGCCCGCCACCACACCAGCGCCCACCACCGAGCTGGAAAAAGCGACTTGATATTGCACTGCCATAAATGCCCCGGACGACAAACCGGAGACCGACGTGGCCTTACTGCTAGCACCAAAAGCCGGCAGGTTTGGCGATACTTTGCTATTGGCTTGCGCCATTGAAGTGCTAGCAATAACGAGGGAGAGAAAAATTGCGGGGCGAAACAATTTCATCATAAGCTCCTTAAAAAGTGGAATTAGATATCGACTGTCAGGGTGAATTGATGCAACGCACAATCCCTGCCACGCAAAGATTCTCATATAAAAAGAGAAATTAAAAGCACTTTTTATATTTTTATTTTAGCAATAAAAAATGCTTTTTAAATGAGGGGCTTAGGCCAAATTGTTGCTGCCAGACAGGTCGCCATAAGCAGTTTGACAGGGCGGGAGAAACCCGCATCGCATGATGGAAATCCGTAATAATTAGAATAAAAAATACCAATTGGCGTCTGTTTAAACGGCATATTTACCCCTTTCAACGCGGGGTTCAGCCACCCTACAAGGCTTACGGGTACAAAATATGCACCCCATGCGCACTTATTTGCCAAATTGTCATCTTCCTGTCATTCGCAGCGCCTACTCTGCTCGGAGGGAGGTCCAGAAATCAAGGCTCAAATCGAACCGAAGATGAAAAATGAAGCAGCAATTAGCGCTGTGTGATATTCGCAGCAGTATTGGAAACGGCACTTTCCTATTCGCATCAAAACTCACTTGCAGCTTACTTAACGCAAAAAGGAAAACAATGAAAAATTTCGTCTACATCATAGCGATTAGCCTTACATTATTTGGCAATGCCAGCGCTGACGCACTGTATACTTCAGGCGGTTTCACGCTTGCGACTCAAGGAGTGCAACCCAAGTCATACGTACATACCGATAGTTCAGAGGGAGTAGATACACTTTTTTCACTTTCGCAAAAAAGTACACTCAACAGTATTGTTTTTGGAAGCTCACTCGATGCGACTGCGTTCGAACCTTCGAATTGGTCAGTTAAGCCAAGCATCAGTATTTTTTCGATGTCATGGGAATTTAAAGCCTCTGCCTCCAGCTTAGGATCACCTGCAAGCGTTACACCAGGCAATTATTTCAACTACGTTAAATTCGCTGTGGACAATGTTGTTCTGGATGCCGGAAGTTATAGAATTTTTTGGGCTCATGGCGCATCAGAAATGCCGTTTTATGCCACGCAAGGCGAGTCAATTCATTACTCCAATCCGGCCTACCAATACACTTTAGATAATACCTCCTTAGCCTTCCAGGTACAGGGGGTATCCGCAGTACCAGAACCACAAAATTCCGCCATGTGGCTAGCTGGCTTAGGACTACTAGCGGGACTGGCACGCTATCGCAGAATAAGCGCAGGCATATCAAGAATGTAAGCGCAGCGTATTGCACCGTCTTCAACCTACACTACGGTGCAATACGTCCTTGTCTGTTGTGGCACTAAAGCTCACTCTGTACCAGCGCTTAGCTTGGACTACGCCTTATCAGCCTAAGTTATTTCAAAGAACGTAGATAATTGTTAGGCTAACTAGCACTAGCTAGCTCACTGAATCATTCCCAGCACTAATTAACATACCCCCACCCAGTACATTTCAATCGCACAATACACATATGCGCGATGACGGTGTTTTTACTAAAAATAAGGGGAGTATATGCAAGCCACTGGTTTTGCTTAAAACTTGCGCAGCGCACAAGATGCCCTCGTGTTAAGCTTCGTGCCGCCGCATTTCTCCCACTTTTTTTCAAGAAAACATGGATATTCTTCTCGCCGCAAAAATTATCATCATGGGCATCGTTGAGGGCCTGACTGAATTTTTACCTATTTCGTCCACCGGACATTTGATATTGGCCGGTAGCTTGCTCAATCTCACCGACGAAAAAATGAAGGTGTTTGAAATCGTGATACAGGCCGGTGCGATCTTTGCCGTGTGTTGGGAATATCGCCAGAAAATCGCCTCAGTGATAGGCGGTCTGGGCAGCGATCCTAAGGAGCGTAAATTTGCCTTGAATCTCATCGTCGCGTTTTTACCGGCGGCAGTGTTGGGGGTCTTGTTTAGCAAAAAAATTAAAGCGGTATTGTTCGCACCCGTTCCGGTGGCACTGGCCTTCATCCTCGGTGGTCTGGTGATACTTTGGGTAGAGCGCAAGCACAAGGGTGTGGATGAACACGATACCAGCCATGCGCGTGTGCATAGCGTCGATGACATGACGATGTTAGATGCCCTCAAAATCGGTGCGGCGCAAGCCTTTGCCCTGATCCCCGGCACTAGCCGTTCTGGCGCAACGATTATCGGCGGCATGTTGTTTGGTCTGTCACGCAAGGCGGCCACTGAATTTTCATTCTTCCTGGCGATCCCAACTTTGCTGGGCGCTACCGTGTATTCGCTGTACAAGGCGCGTGAAGAGTTGTCGGTTGCGGATATCCCTATGTTTGGTCTGGGTACCATCGCGGCGTTTATCTCGGCATTTTTCTGCGTACGCTGGTTATTGCGCTATATCGCTACTCATAATTTCAATGCCTTTGCCTGGTATCGTATCGCCTTCGGCATCATGATCCTGATCACGGCTTACACCGGCACTATCGTTTGGGCCGACTAATTTTTATCGTATGACAGAACCAGCGCAGCAAACTAGCGAGCAAACTCAGGCACTGCATTTATTGCAGACGGTATTTGGCTATCCGGCCTTTCGTTCGCAGCAAGGGCAGATCGTCGACCATGTCGTCAATGGCGGCGATGCGCTAGTGCTGATGCCTACCGGCGGCGGTAAATCGCTGTGTTACCAGATCCCGGCGATGATACGCAAAGGCGTAGGCATCGTAGTTTCGCCGCTAATCGCCTTGATGCAGGATCAGGTCGATGCGCTGGAAGAGGTCGGAGTGCGCGCCGCATTTCTGAACTCTACCCAGAGTTTTGAAGAGTCGCAGCGGGTCGAACGGCTGCTGCGTACTGGCGAAATCGATCTGGTATATATCGCGCCGGAGCGCCTGATGACAGCGCGCTGCCTCGATATGTTAGAAGCTAGCCCTATCGCCCTGTTTGCGATTGATGAGGCGCATTGCGTTTCGCAATGGGGCCATGATTTCCGCCCTGAATACATCAAGCTCTCGGTGCTGCACGAACGCTTCCCTAGCGTGCCGCGCATCGCATTGACAGCCACCGCCGATCAGCAAACCCGCGACGAGATTATCCGCTGCCTGCAACTAGAAACGGCGCTGCAATTCGTCTCTTCGTTTGATAGACCTAACATCCGTTACCAGATCGTCGAAAAGGCCAATGGCCGCAAGCAATTGCTCGATTTTATCAATGCACAGCATAGCGGCGACGCCGGTATCGTGTATTGCCTGTCGCGCAAAAAGGTAGAAGAAACTGCCGAATTCTTAAATGAAAACGGCATCAATTCCCTGCCCTACCATGCCGGTATGGAGATGACAGTACGCAGCCGTAACCAAGCCAGATTCTTGCGTGAAGACGGCATCGTGATGTGTGCCACGATTGCCTTTGGCATGGGCATCGATAAGCCCGACGTGCGCTTTGTTGCGCATCTGGATTTACCAAAAAGTATAGAAGGCTATTATCAGGAAACCGGACGCGCCGGCCGCGACGGTGCTAGCGCCAATGCCTGGATGGCCTACGGTTTGCAAGACGTGGTGCAACAACGTCGCATGATCGATGAATCGGAAGCGAATGAGATTTACAAGCGGGTGCAGGGCGTTAAGCTCGATGCCATGCTCAGCCTGTGCGAAACGCTCAATTGCCGACGCATGCAATTGCTGGCGTATTTCGGCCAGACCTCACAGCCTTGCGGCAATTGCGATACCTGCTTAATTCCGCCGACCTCGTTTGACGGCAGTGTGGCGGCGCAAAAAATTCTCTCTACCGTGTACCGCGTCGATCAACGCTTTGCGGCTGGTCATGTGATCGACGTTTTGCGCGGTATCGATACCGAACGCGTGCAGCAATGGCGGCATAATCAACTCTCGACCTTTGGCGTTGGCTCAGACAAAAGCGAAGCCGAATGGCGCGCCCTGCTGCGCCAGTTAATCGCGCTCGGTTTAGTCGCGGTCGATTATGAAAACTATAGCTCGCTCAAACTCACCGAGCAATCGCGTGCGGTACTGCGCGGCGAAACCAAGATACAGCTGCGCCAATACAAAAAAGCTGAAAAAGCCACCAAGCATAAACGCCAGTCGGCCAAAGACTTTGCCGAGACTGATCTCTCGGCCAGCGAACAAGCGATTTTCGAGAAGCTACGCTGGTGGCGCATCACCACCGCCAAGGCGCACAATGTCGCCGCCTTCATCATCTTCGCCGACGCCACCTTGCGCGAAATCGCCAAGACCAAGCCACGCTCGCTAGACGATTTGCGCGGCGTCACCGGGGTCGGTGCCAAGAAGCTGGAAAGCTATGGTGCCGAGATTGTGGCCTTGATAGATGAAATGAGTTAGTTTTCAACTTGTCATGAAACCGCAAAGCTTAGCCGCATATTCCATGCGCCTTACAGACCATTTTAGGCTGGCAAGGCGCATGGAATATGCGCGCAGCTTTTGGGAAGTTCTAAAAACCCTATACTCGGGCGCATCGCAGCCTTGCAAATCCTCGCAATACCGACGTATTGCTCCGGTTTGCGCCTTGCGCTGCATCCCGATTAACGGGTTTTTAGAAATTCCCTTTTCAGAAGTACTCTGGCGCTCAGCATGCCCGATCTGATTGGCCATTTCCATCCCAGAATGACACTGCGTACCTTGGGGCGCGGCGATGGTTTATTCGGCATGACCAAGAGCGGCGTATTCGGCCCACGGGGCGGCAACGTCAGCGTGGTGCAGATAGACTGGCTATACCGCGTCAGTCTGGATGACACAGAACTACTCTGGCAAACGCCCGCCCCTAGCGTCTTACTCAATCGCCGCCCTAGTTCCAGCCAGATCATTCTCGATAAGCAGGGCGTGCCTGTGACCCTGTTGCGCGATTTGGGTGCCGAGGCCGATGCGCTCGATAAGGTTTGGGAACTTGATCTGCACCCGCTGCCGCTAAAGGCCTTGCAATGGCGCAGCGAGGCCGCCGCCAGTCACTACAGTCATCCCGGGCAGCTTTGGAGTTTGCTGCAAGAAGATTTTTTTGCCGATTTCTGGGCTGATCAGTTGCCGCAATTGCAGGCGCTGGGCTGGTCTATCGTGATTGCACCGGGCTTTGCGCATGAGAGCGTCATGGTCGAAGCCTGGCACTTGATCATCGATGAAAGCAGCGGCGAAGTCATCGGCAAGGAAGCGGCCTCGCCTATGCAGGGCCGCCCGACTACGATCACCCGCCTGGGCTTACCGGCACGCGAAGGCTCGTGGCTGCTCAGTTTAGGAATAGAAATCGAGGGTCAGAGTATCGATCTGGTGCCGCTATTGGCGAATTTATTGCAAAGAGATAGCCGCTGGCTCAATGCCAAAAAGCTGGCCGAAATCGACGATATGGCCATGATACGGCTGCG
The DNA here is from genome assembly GCF_003955735.1 of Undibacterium parvum. Classification (NCBI taxonomy): domain Bacteria; kingdom Pseudomonadati; phylum Pseudomonadota; class Betaproteobacteria; order Burkholderiales; family Oxalobacteraceae; genus Neoundibacterium; species Neoundibacterium parvum. The sequence goes on from NZ_CP034464.1 coordinate 1,020,684, forward strand.
CGCTCCGGGCGGCAAACGCATCGATGCGCAGGCGGCACCACTCAAAGCCATCGTCAGGCATATGCTCGATCTGCTCGGTGATGAGCGGCGCCAGCATAGTCCTCTTCCTATCTCTGGTTGGGATAGCCAGCGCCTGGAAGCCTTGCGCCTGAGTCTGTTAGAAAGCCAAGCACAGCGTGCCGGCCCGCACGGCGGCTGGCAACTGCAAGGCGAAGCGGGTTTGCGCAGCCTGACCCAACGCCTGCACCACATAGGCGAAGTCGCAGCAGTCGCTGCACCGGCAGGCTTGGGGATTACTTTAAGACCGTATCAACTACACGGCGTGGCGTGGCTACAATATTTGCGCCAGCAGCATCTGGCCGGCATCCTTGCCGACGATATGGGGTTGGGCAAAACCGCACAGGCGCTGGCCCATCTGTTACTGGAAAAACAGGCCGGGCGACTCGATAGGCCGGCACTAATCGTGTTGCCGACTTCTTTGATTTTTAACTGGCAGGCCGAAGCGCAACGCATGGCACCGGATTTACGTGTACTGAGTCTGCAAGGGCCGCAACGCGCTAGCTATTTTGCTGAAATGCAGCAAGCCGATATTGTGCTGACCACCTATCCCCTGATCTGGCGCGATCTGGAAATTTTAGAGCAACAGCAGTTTCATCTCTTGATACTCGATGAAGCCCAGACCGTCAAAAATGCCGCCAGTCGCAGCGCCGATGCGGTGCGCCGTATCCGCGCCCGACATAGACTGTGTATCACCGGCACCCCGCTGGAAAACAATTTGGGCGAACTGTGGACTCAGTTTGATTTTTTAATGCCAGGCTTTCTCGGTGATGCGCGCAGCTTTACCCGCTTGTGGCGCAAACCCATAGAAGTCAATGGCGAGACTGTGCGCGCGCAACTGCTAGCAAAAAGAATACGGCCATTTATCCTGCGCCGTCGTAAGGAAGATGTCGCCACCGAATTGCCACCCAAAACCAAAGTCATCAAGCGCCTGCAACTACAAGGCCAACAACGCGACCTGTATGAAAGCGTGCGCGTGGCGGCCGACGAACAAGTGCGCAAGGTATTAACGCGCAAGGGTTTTTCCGGCGCGCAGATTACGATACTCGATGCACTGTTAAAACTGCGCCAGGTCTGCTGCGATCCACATCTACTCAAAGGCGCGCAAACGCCTGCCACGATGGAGCGCGCCAAGCTAGAAATGCTGAGCGATATGCTGCCCAGTCTGGTGGCGGAAGGCCGACGCATGCTGATCTTTTCGCAGTTCACTGAGATGTTGAGCTTGATCGCCGAACAGTTGGACGAATTGGCACTGCCGTATTTATCACTGACCGGCAAGACCCCGGTCGCACAACGCGGCCAGCTGGTCGCTAGTTTTCAGGATAAGCAAGTACCGATCTTGCTGATTAGCCTCAAAGCCGGTGGTGTGGGTCTGAATCTGACCGCAGCCGACACGGTGATCCACATGGACCCGTGGTGGAATCCGGCGGTCGAAGAGCAAGCCACTGCGCGCGCCCATCGCATAGGGCAGGAGCAGGCAGTGTTTGTCTACAAACTGGTGGTGCAAGGCAGTATAGAAGAGCGCATCCTCGAACTGCAGGCACGCAAGGCAGCGTTGGCAGAAGGTGTGCTGGGCAGCGATGCGGCGCTGGCACCGAAATTCGACACCGCCGATCTGCAGGCTTTGTTGGCACCACTGAGTATTTGAAAAAAATCAAACATCTTGTCCACGAAAATCACGCAAAGCACGACAGGTAAATTTCTGATGTAGGCTCCCTCTCCCGCGAGCGGGAGAGGGTTGGGGTGAGGGTGGTTCAGATACAAGAATGTGTATTTATCTGGAGCTTTAAATGATTTCTCTATCGAACTTACGCGTTACTCAATCACCCTCATCCCCTGCCCTTCTCCCGCTCGCGGGAGAAGGGAGCCTAATCGACACATCACTACTCATGGCTAAACGATGAGCGCGAAGGCGGGAATCCAGAATTTACAGGATGACGGTAATCGGCGCGTGCTAATGTACCTATCAGAGGCTGAATATTAGGTGCAAAGAAAATCTGAGTAAAAGATCTTCTCTGTGTTCTCTGCGCCTCTGCGGCCAGCTTTTGATTTGCATAAAAAATACAAAAAAAATCAGCTGCTATTTTTTGCGGAAAACCAAATCCCAAACCCCATGCCCGAGTTTAAGGCCACGGTTTTCAAACTTAGTTACCGGGCGATAATCCGGACGTGGCGCGTAGCCATTGGCAGTGTTCTCCAAAGCTGGCTCGGCACCTAATACTTCTAGCATCTGCACCGCGTAGTCTTCCCAGTCGGTAGCGCAATGCAGATAACCACCCGGTGCGATGCGTGAAGCCAGCAAAGTCACCAGCGGGCCCTGGATCAGGCGGCGCTTGTTGTGGCGCGCTTTATGCCATGGATCAGGAAAAAACACGTGAACGCCAGCCAAAGAGTTAGGCGCGATCATGTGCGTCAAGACTTCAAAAGCGTCGTGCTGAATGATGCGCTGGTTTTGCAAACCCATGGCATCGGTGAGTTTAAGCAAATTGCCGACACCCGGAGTATGCACCTCGACACCGATAAAATTCTTTTCCGGCATTAGCTCAGAAATTTTGGCGCTAGTTTCGCCCATACCAAAACCTATTTCAAATACGGTAGGCGCAGTACGACCAAAGGCCGCTGCCACATCGAGTTCGGCTTTTTGATACGGGATGCAATACCGCGGCCCCAGAGTTTCTATCGCCCTGCCCTGCGCATCAGACAAGCGCCCGGCACGCGTCACAAAACTGCGGATGCGGTGTTCGGTTGGATCATAAAACAGCGGCTTAGTGTTGCCGTCGGCAGGTTTGGTATCGGACATGGGAGCAAACAGAAAAAAGAGGAGATAAAAAAAGGCAGGGTGCAGCAAGTTCAAACACCAGCCCCTAACGCAGCAAAGGCGACATTTTAACAGATGCGCAGCCCGTACTAGCTTCTGTCAGCCAACTCCTGCAGCGCGGTCGCCACTCGCTGTATCACTGCTGGCCAGTCACCACCGCGGCTTTGGCGAAATAGCCGCATGCTGGGATACCAGGGTGTATCTTGCCTGTCGGTCAACCAGCGCCAGTCTGCACGGTAATCGGGCAACAGCAACCAGCAAGTTTTACCCATGGCACCGGCCAGATGCGCGACCGCAGTATCGACGCTGATCACCAGATCGAGATTGGCGATCAGTGCCGCAGTATCGGCAAAATCCTCCAACTCCGCACCATAAGGCAGCACTTCAAACCCCTCACGCGGCAATTGATCCTGACCTGGGCCTTTTTGCAAGCTGACAAACTGCACGCCAGCCACCTCCATCAGCGGGCGCAATAATGCGATTGAAGCCAGCGAGCGATCCGCATCATTTTCAAACAGGGGGTTACCTTGCCACGCCAGGCCAACACGCAGCTTGCATAAATTATCCGATGGCAAACGCTGCGCCCAGGCTGCGATGCGCTGTGCTTCAGCGGCCAGATAGGGAATCGGTGCAGGTATGGTCTCAAGCCGGGTCTGACAGTAATACGGCAAGCTCATGGGCGGGCTCCAATAATCCCAGCCGGAAGCGGGCAACTCTTGATTAAAATCGAATAGATGATCGACGCCGGGCAAGCTGGCAAACAGGCGCTTGAGTGCAGGATGGCATATCAGGCCGATCTGGCACGCGCCCATGCTTTTCAGGATCTGCGCATAGCGGCAAAAATGGATCATGTCGCCATGCCCCGCCTCAAACACTATCAGCACAGATTTGCCGGACAAAGCTTGGCCCTGCCAACGCGGGAAGTTAAAACGATGCGCATAAATTTGATCACTGTCGCGCGCTTCCAGATACTGCCAGCCCTCCTCAAAGCGCCCCTGACGCAATAAAATATAGGCCAGATTAAAACCCGCCTTGGCGTAATTTTCATCGATTTCTAAGGCACTACGATAACAGTCTTCAGCTTCGCGCTCGCGCTGCATGCAGGCCAGCAGCATACCGTAATTGGACCAGGCTGCGGCCGACTCCGGCGCTAACGCCAGCGTTTGCAGATACACCAGCTCAGCCTCGCCGAAGCGCTTGCGCTTGGTCAGCAACACGCCCAGATTGAGCTGCACCTGCAGACTATCCGGGTCCAGCGCCAGCGCTTGTTGGTAGTAAGTTTGCGCCACCTCCAGCTGGCCGGCATGCTCTTGCAATAAAGCCAGATTCGCCAGCGCCTCGGGCATCTCGGGTGCTACAGCCAAAGCTGCGATATAGGCTTTTTCAGCCGCGACTAAATCGCCCTGCTCTAGACAGCGATTCGCATCATCAAACAAAATTTCAACAGCACGAGGATAAGCGGGCATGGACTATCTACACAAAACTCTAGGTGGACAATTGTGCCATAAATCAAAAACAAGTAAACGCATTGCGGTTGTCGCACAGCGATGTGCTTGAGGTCCTTGATTTAGTTTATGCTGCCATCTCCAGCTTATCGACTACGACAACAACTGAACCTATTTTTGAGAACATCGCCATGCAACTACCCACCACCATCCGCGCATTCAAAGCTGAAGAATGGCGCATCCATAAACAACTACGTCTGGCCGCATTGGTAGAGGCGCCGTATGCTTACGGCAGTACGCTGGAAGCTGAACAACTACGTTCCGACGCACTCTGGCAAGAGCGCCTGCAACTAGCCTGCGCAACGGACAGAGAACACGTTTTTCTGGCCGAGGTCGGGGCTGAACCAGCTGGTCTGTTGTGGGCCAAGTTCGCCAGCGATGCGCCGCAGGTGGTCGAGCTTTTTCAGATGTGGGTGCGGCCCGTGGCCCGTGGACACGGTGTCGGCGCAGCCTTGCTACAGAGTGCGATTGAGTGGGCTAGCCAGGCCGGTGCGCGCTGCGTAAACCTAGGGGTGGCAGTCGGTGACACACCAGCCGTCAAACTATATCAACGCGCTGGTTTTAGCTTTGTCGGGGATGCGCATGCGATGCGTCCTGGCAGCAGCATCATGGCGAAAAATATGCAACTGCACTTGCCAGCGCAACTGCCAGTAAATACTTTTTAAGTAGGCCCCTGCCAGCGCGCATATCCCATGCGGGCTGCAGGCCAGGCAGGCTGGGAAGCCGCATAGCTTATGCGCGTCCGGTGTGCGCGCCCGGCCAGCCTCTACTTTGCTTTATCGGATTGAGGCCGCCAAGGCTTGTTGCAAGGAAGTAGCGGGCAACGGACCGATAAAATTTTCTAACCGGGTACTGACCAGTTGATGCGGACGTTGCCACAGATAGCGCATCTGAACCACCGAGCGCAGCAGCGGCGAGACCAGGGCGATCAATTTAAATAGCCACCATGGCAGAGCCTTAGCGCGCAGCTTGCGACCGGTGATTGACTCTAGCGCCTGATGCATTTCCTTAGCGCTGGCGCTCAGGCCGGGGTAATGAAACACCTGATAGCCGCTCAGGCTGCTGCGGCGCTCGGCCACTCGCACAAACACCTCGGCCAAATCCGGCAAATAGGCCCAGGCGTGGGGCAGATCTTCTGGCCCCATACGCGTGACCACATTTTTATGCAGGGATTTGGTGATCGCCAAATCTAACCAGGATCTGTTGCCGCCCAAAAAATCTCCCGCCCGTATCACCACACTACGCAAGCCCTGCACGCTGGCGGCGGCGATACTGCGCTCCATCTGTATCCGTAATAGGCCCTTACCATCATGCGCGGCGAACGCAGTTTCTTCGCTCAGTAAGGCTGGCAACTCTGACCCAAAATTATAGACATTGCCCGGCACCATGAGCAGGCCGCCCGTGCCTTGCGCAATTCGGATCGCGGCCGCGGTACTCGGTGCGAGTAAAGTATCCCAGCGTGCGTAATCAGGATTGAGTGCATGCACCACGACATCAACCTGGCCGACTGCAGCGATCAATTTGCTGGTATCTAAGGCGTCGCACAGCAGATGCTCCAGGTTTTCCATGACAGGAAAATCCATCGTCGATCTGGCCGCTGCGATCACGCGCCAACCCGCAGCCGCAAAGGCCTGCACTGCGGCTCGTCCAAGATTGCCTTTGGCGCCCAGTACCAGCACGCTAGGTTTTGCATGCTTCACTTCGTCTGTGGAGAGTGTATTTGCTGTCATGATAGCGTTCCCTGAAAAGACCTTCGATTGATGATGTCGCTATTTTCAGATGTAAGGAATGCCATTACAATACGCATACATGCATGCCTCATATGCAAATATGAATAGATAAAACAAACGAACGAGCGAGCGAGACCCCCACCCTATGGCAAGCCAACAATTTGTAGCAGCCCAAACCGACTGGAACCTGATCCGCGCCTTTGTGGCCGTGGTCGAATATGGCTCTTTGACGAATGCGGCACTGCAATTGGGACTGAGTCAGGCCACCCTATCACGCCAAATCGCCGAGTTAGAGCAAGTCACAGGATCGGCCTTGTTTGAACGGGTTGCACGCGGGCTCAAGCTCACCGCAGCCGGTGATCATTTAGTGGCGCCGGCGCGCCATATGATGGTGGCGGCACGGGCGCTAGGTATGGCAAGTGCCTCGCAAGATAAGGGTTTAAGCGGCACGGTACGCATCACCGCCAGCGAAATCGCCTCGGCCTATGTGCTGCCCCCCATCCTGGTCAAGCTGGCAGAGCTGCATCCTGAGATACAGATAGAACTGGTGGCCAGCAACCAACTCAGCAATCTATTAGAGCGTGAAGCCGATATCGCGATCCGTATGCTAAGACCGACGCAGTCGGCCTTGATCACCAGACACATAGGCGATTGGCCACTAGGCATGTATGCGCATAGCTCCTACTTGAACAGCGTCAGCTTTAAAAATCAGCAGCAAACGCTCACACTGAGCGAAAAGGCCGATGTGACGACGATGGCGGGCTACCGATGGATAGGCTACGATCAATCGGATCAATTACTGGCAGGCTTCCGCGCGGCCGGCATCCTGATACAGCCAAGTTTTTTTGCATTTCGCTGCGACAATCATCTGGTCAATTGGCAAGCCTTGCAAGCCGGTTTGGGCATAGCCATAGGGATGCAGTGGCTGGCGCGCCAATATCCGGATTTACACAGGGTAGTGCCGGAGCAGGCATTGCCGAGCTTGCCGGTGTGGTTGACTAGCCATAGAGAGCTCAAATCGAATCAAAGAATCCGCACGGTATTTGATTTTTTAGCGCAAGAGCTGAGTGCAATCGAATAAGCCAGGATAGCGCATTCGCTGCCCACGCCACATTGCCAAAAGCGCAAAAACTTAATTTTCAAATAATGCTTGTGTGAATCATTGAAAATTTCTCTCAACCAATAGCTTTTTGTCATAAAAATTCCTCTAGTCGCATGGTATATTCGCGCCTTGTTTCTTTGGGCTGAACAATATCAGCGTCCATTTGCGCCTCATAGCTGTCATTAATTAATTTATTTAGCAAGCACCGAACGCGAACACATGAATCACACTGCTGCAGTCAAGAATACCTTTTCTTTAAGGACGATTTTAATCGTTCCCTATGTTGCATTAGTGTTGGTATTAGCCAGCGCTATAGGCTGGCTCTCGTATCGGGCGGGTGATAGCGCGGTGTTGACAGTATCGGATCATCTCTTACTCGAAACGGCAGAACGCATAGGACAGGCCATCGATCGTCATTTAGTCGGATCAGGTGCGACGCTAGAGGCTGCCTTCCCAAACGGCATGCTGGCACAAGCCGATATCGATAAAGATTTAGTCAATCTGCGCAGCCGTTTCTGGATTGCGACTTCGCTGCATATCGATCCGAATAATTACGTTTACTACGGCAACACCGCCGGTCAGGCGATCGGCCTGTATCGCCACTCGCTGGAAGAAGGCGAATTGCGCATCAAAACTAAGCCGGAAGAAAATCGCATACGGTATCGCTTTAAAGGCATAGACGGGCCCTTACAATTCCATTCGAAAGAAGAAAAATTGTTTGATCCGCGTAGCCGACCCTGGTACACGGCTGGTGCGAATGCGAAAAACGACACCTGGACTTCGGTGTATATCGATTTTGGTACCCAGGACTTAGTCGCAACCCGCGCCCGCAAAGTGTCAGCCGCAAACGGCAAACTGGCTGGCGTAGTAGCGACTGATATGTCGCTACGTTCGCTCAATGATTTTGTGCGTAATCTAAAAATGTCGCAGCATGGCCTAGCTTTCATCATAGAGCCTAATGGTGATCTGATCGCAGCCTCTAGCGGCCCCAACGTGCAACACTCCAAAGATGGCAGCAATGTCCGCATCAATGCCAAAGACAGTGGCAATCCATTTTTAAGCGCCATCTACCTCAAGCTATTAGCAATGGATATTGCTCAGGAAAGCAGGGGCAATGCCAAGACCTTTAGCTTTGAAGATGCTGCCGATGAACGCATTCACGTCGCCTACCAAAAAGTCAAAGATAATACCGGGCTAGAGTGGATTACCGTGGTGGCCGTGCCTAGCAAAGATTTTATGGGCGATGTACTGCAAAATATACGACGCACCGCCTTAATTAGCGCGCTCGCGGCTTTATTGGCGATCTTGATTGGTCTAAAAATCTTGAACTGGGTAGCCACAGATTTACAACGCTTATCGCAGGCTGCGGTGCAAGTGGGAAATGGGCTTATCGATGCACCGCTAGAAATTCTTCGCAATGATGAAATCGGCGTACTCGCCAATAGTTTTAGAACCATGCAGCTACGCCTGCAAACCGACAAACTCACAGGTTTAAAAAATCGCGATGCCTTTGAGCGCGGGCTCAATGCCAAGATCAGCCAATACCATGCCTCAGATAAAAAGCAGGCATTTGGCGTGATGTTCATCGACCTCAATGGTTTCAAGGCGATCAACGATCAGTACGGCCATGATGCCGGCGATTTTGCGCTGATTGAAGTGGCGCGTCGCCTCAGCAACAGCGTGCGTAACGGTGACGTGGTAGCCCGATATGCGGGCGATGAATTTGTCATCATGCTCAATGATATCGCCCAGCGCGAGGGCTACGCAATTATCCGCCAGCATATTGAGGCGGCCATGGCACAGCCACTAAAATTAGCCAATCTTGCGGATGCGCCAGAAGTACAACTCGGCGGTGCCATCGGTATCTCGCATTTCCCAGAGGACGGCATAGACGCCGTGGCGCTGTTGAAAGTGGCGGATCGCAATATGTATGTGCAAAAATTTGCCGCTAAGGCAGTCTAAACAAGTGCGGTCTAAACAAGTGCGGTCTAAACAAGTGCAGTCTAAGAAAGTGCGCTGAAAACAAAAAAGCCCACCAAAGGCGGGCTCTTCATTCTTTACGACGACTCGCCTGCAACCCATGCTATCTGCGTGGTGCCACTGGCTGACTGGCAACCCACACTATCTGTGTGGTGTCACACTACACCAAAAACCCGTGCTATCTGCGCGGTGCCTCTGGCGGTCTGGTCATCTGCACGTTAACCATACTCCTTGCGGTTTTAACGTGCTGTCAAACAAATTAATTGCTCCACAAATTAATTAAATCATTTTCCTAGGTCGCTGTAATTGTCAGTGCCTGGCCGATTAGAATTAATTGCGCGCTCCTGAGTCTCGCCATGCGCTAGGCACAGCAATCACTCTCTCACTGGTGATTAGTATCACTGGACAATTAGACCTTTTCCTAACAACCCATGCTATCTGCATGGTGCCGCCAGCCGGTAAGAATTGTCCTGCGCTGTAGTAGCAAGCGCTGCGCGCTGCGCTACTAATGTGTGAATTCACCTTACTTAGCTATTCTCTGCGCCCGAAACCCATGCTATCTGCATGGTGCCACGAAGGGCATAAGAATCAGAGTATAAGTAAGGCTAATCCGTCTCTCAAGTACTTGGCAACACGTGATTGCCGAAGTTAATCAATTAAGAAAGAACTTGGATATTGCCGGCTTTGTCGCCTTTAGGACCAACACTGCGCTCGAAAGAAACGCGTTGGTTTTCGGACAAACTCTTAAAGCCTGTAGATTGTATGTCTTGAAAATGGGCGAACAAATCTGGACCACCAGCATCTGGTGTGATGAAGCCGAAGCCCTTAGCGTCGTTGAACCATTTGACTATGCCTGTTTGAGTGGACATGTTATTTCCTTAAAAATTTTAAATATAGGCAAGCTTGCCTTGGAAGGCACTTGAAACCAAGAGATGAAACCAGAGGAAATAAAACAGAACGACTAGAAGAAACAGCCATGCAGAATTGGGACCAACGAGATTACGACCTGATGCAAGTACGGGACGAAATATAAACCAGTAATTTAGCTTTGTCTAGTTTTATTTTGCATGCCTGCGCTTCAGACCTAGCTGAACCGCAGGCATGCAAACATTTTTCGACCACTGACTTACCTCGCAATTAAGCAGGCAATTTCGCCGTTTTACGCTTAGAAAAAAACATGATGAGTCCGGCCAAGATTAAGAATGGCAGCAGTAAAGGACTTAAGGCCAAAGCCAAAGCACCCAAGATAAACGCGACTAACAGAGCCAGGAAAATCGCCACGCCTACCAACACCAGACCGGTAAGGCTGAGCGCAAAAAAAAGTGCGACCATACCTATCATCAAGCCCAACATCCCCAAGCCGAAGCCGAGCACGCCACCGACTTGTTCGCCATCGATCTGCAGCATAGGCGTATCGAGAAAAAATGCCGAAGAAATACCTGCTATCAGGAAAACTGCAATCAAAGCAAATACGCGATTTTTAGTTGTGGTTTTCATGCTCGGGCTCTTTCTATTTGTAATTAGGGCTTACGCAAAATCGTTCCAGCTAGGCGTGCCGCCGAAGACAGTACGCTAGTACGGCAAGGCGGTTACAACGACGCTGGGGCAGTTTTGCGTAAGCTCGATTGAACAAGGAAATCTTGATTCAATGTTGCTATCTTAAATAGTCAATCAGCGCCGCGCAATTAAGATGAGACAGTCTGCAAAATTCGAGGTTTAAACGGTCATAGGCTGCGCCAGAAGGAAAAAATAAAAGCCCAAGAAGAATATCGGCAAATCGGCAAAGCGCGCACTACAATCAAGAAGTAAGCCTAAAGACTGTCAATCAGACTAAGGAGGGCGCAATGTTGGCGAGCGTGCAACAACTACAAGAACTCATGAAAGAAGTCGAAAACGAAGACCCTATCGATTTCGCCGACCTGCCGTTCGAAGAAGATGATTTGCGTCTGGTTACCGCCAATCACATTTGCCAGATGGCGGCGACTCTAGAAAATTTTACCGAAGAAGATCGTCACCTGACCTTATTGGCGGTCGCCGCCAAACTAGTCTTAGAAAATATGGTCTTGCACATACGCCTAATCCGCCAGCACGGCCAAAACGTCGAGCTAGATATTGCCACTATTTTGCAGACGATACGCGATAGGAAATGAGCCGACCCTAGCGCACAAGCTGAAATATCCCCGATAAGATCGACAATTGACATTCCTTCAGGCAATTCCAGATGGTCTTGCGCCAGCTAATTGCTCTGCTTTGCAAGGCTTTGTTCTGCTTCCCAAGCGCCAAATCGAGCCGCAAGCCGTCTACACTGCAGCAAATTCTCCGATTTGCTGGAAAACCCGTTAAAATCGAAGGTTGAGTAATTATTATTCGCCACCTAACATTCGCGAAAAAGGCAGACCGCATTATGCTTACGTTTCAACAAATCATCCTGACACTACAAGAATACTGGAGCGCCCAGGGCTGCGCCTTGCTGCAACCTTATGACATGGAAGTTGGCGCGGGCACTTCGCATACCGGCACTTTCCTGCGCGCAATCGGCCCGGAACCTTGGCGCGCCGCCTATGTACAACCGTCGCGCCGCCCTAAAGATGGCCGTTATGGCGAAAACCCAAACCGCCTGCAGCACTACTATCAATATCAGGTGGTTTTGAAACCGGCACCGGAAAATATCCTCGATCTTTACCTCGGTTCGCTCAAGGCGCTGGGCCTCGATTTACAACAAAACGATATCCGTTTCGTTGAAGACGATTGGGAAAACCCAACGCTGGGTGCCTGGGGTCTGGGCTGGGAAGTCTGGCTGAACGGCATGGAAGTAACGCAGTTCACTTATTTCCAGCAGGTTGGCGGTATCGATTGCAAGCCTATCCTGGGTGAAATTACTTATGGAATAGAACGTCTGGCGATGTATTTGCAAGGCGTAGAAAACGTCTACGACCTGGTCTGGACCGAGCGCGAAGAAAATGGCAAGACGATACGCCTGTCATATGGCGATGTATTTCATCAAAACGAAGTTGAGCAATCGACCTTCAATTTTGAATATTCGAATACCGATTTTCTGTTCACGCTGTTTAGTAACTACGAAGCCGAAGCCAAACGCTTGCTGGAAGTGACCGAAACTTCGCTGGCATTGCCAGCTTACGAAATGATCTTAAAAGCCGGGCATACCTTTAATTTGCTCGATGCCCGTGGTGCGATTTCGGTGACCGAACGCGCTGCCTACATAGGCCGCATCCGCAATCTATCTCGTGCCGTGGCAGCCGCTTATTACGCCTCACGCGAAAAACTGGGCTTCCCTATGTGTGCGGCAGATGACAGGCACAAGCCCGCAGTTGCAACAATAGTGACAGCAGCCGTTTAAGCGACGGGGGCAAGTGCCCCACCTGAACCTAGCGCAACAGCGACGAACTCTCCCGGAATAAAGAAACATGAACCCAACATTATTAGTCGAATTATTTACTGAAGAATTGCCACCCAAGGCACTGGCCAAACTGGGCGAAGCATTTGCCGCCGGCATCTATAACGGCCTGAAGTCGCGCGACTTTTTGGAGGCGGACTCCATCGTGACTGGCTACGCCTCACCGCGCCGGCTGGCGGTCAGCATCAGCGCAGTGCGTGCCACCTCCCCTGATAAATTATTGCGCGAAAAAGTCTTGCCGGTCGCCGTGGCGCTCGATGCCGCGGGCAACGCCAGCGCTCCGCTGTCTAAAAAATTAGCAGCGATGGGCTTCCCGAATTTGCAAATCAGCGATCTGGAGCGCGCCGTCGATGGCAAGGCCGAGAGTTTTTTCTACAATCACACGGCAGCAGGCACGGCCTTGGCCGCAAGTTTGCAAAGTGCGCTGGAAGACAGTATCGCCAAATTGCCTATTCCTAAAGTGATGAGTTATCAGCGCCCGAATGGCGACACCGTGCATTTTGTGCGCCCGGTACACAGCATCATCGCCTTGCATGGCGACGCCATAGTGCCACTAAACCTGTTAGGTCTGAGTGCGGATAGACTGACGCAAGGACATCGTTTCTTGTCCGCTGGTGGAATCAGCATTGCGCACGCCGACGACTACGCTGCCGCACTGGCGAATCAAGGCAAGGTGATTGCCAATGTTGGCGAGCGCAAGGAAAAAATTCGCAGCGCGCTACTGGCCAAGGCTGGCACAGATCTGGTGCTGATGCCAGAGGCCCTACTAGATGAAGTGACGGCGCTGGTCGAATGGCCGGTGGTGTATGAATGCAATTTCGAAGCAGAGTTTTTGGCGGTACCGCAAGAATGTCTGATATTGACGATGCAGACCAACCAGAAATATTTTGCATTAACGGACGCCGATGGCAAACTGCGTTCGCGCTTTTTAATCGTCTCTAACCTGGAAACAACGACGCCAGAACACATCATTCAAGGCAATGAGCGCGTGGTACGTCCACGCCTGGCTGATGCCAAATTTTTCTTCGAACAAGACAAGAAAAAAACCCTGGCCGCCCGCCTGCCAATGCTGGCCAATGTGGTGTACCACAACAAGCTGGGCAATCAAGCCGAGCGCATGCAGCGCGTCACCAGTCTAGCCGGAAAAATCGCACAGACACTGGGCTACGATGTGGCACTGGCAGAACGTGGTGCAATGCTGGCCAAGGCCGATTTGCTGACCGATATGGTGGGTGAGTTCCCTGAGCTGCAAGGCATCATGGGCACCTATTACGCGCAGCACGATGGCGAGCACGCCGAAGTGGCAGCGGCAGCTTCCGAACATTATCAGCCGCGCTTCGCTGGCGACAATTTGCCCGCTAGCGCCACCGGCACCGCCGTGGCATTGGCGGATAAATTAGAAACTCTGCTTGGCATCTGGGGCATAGGCTTGCAGCCAACTGGCGACAAAGATCCTTTCGCACTGCGCCGCCATGCTTTAGGCGTCTTGCGTATGCTGGTAGAAAAACGTTTGCCACTGTCACTGAGCCATTTATTGGCAGATGCAGTCAGCGTGTTTGCTGGTAACGCCAATTTCAAAGATCCATCTGCCGATGTGCTGAACTTCTGCTACGACCGATTGCGCGGGCAATTGCGTGATAAAGGTTTTTCGCAAAGTGAAGTCGAAGCAGTGGTTGCGCAAAACCCAGACAATCTAGGCAACATCGTCGAGCGCCTGCAAGCGGTTCAGGCCTTCGCCACCTTGCCAGAATCTGCCTCTTTGGCCGCGGCCAACAAACGCATCACCAATATCCTGAAAAAAGCCGAAGGCACACCGGGCAGCGTCGATCTCACACTACTGCAAGAGGCCGCAGAACAGGCTTTGCAAAAGGCCATGGCCGATGTGAAGCCGCTAGTCGATGCGGCATTTAGCCAGGGTGATTTTACTGGCGCGCTCAAGACTCTGGCGGCCTTACGCAGCGAAGTCGATAGTTTCTTCAATGATGTGATGGTGAATGCCGACGATTTGGCGTTGAGGAATAATCGCTTAGCCTTGCTGGCCGAATTGCATGGCATGCTCAATCAGGTCGCCGATATTTCTAAACTGGCGGCATAAAGCACAAGGCCTAGTATGAAACTCATCATCCTCGACCGCGATGGCGTGATCAATCAAGATTCGGATGCCTTCATTAAGTCAGCTGACGAATGGCATGCTCTGCCCGGCTCTATGCAGGCGATCGCGCGCTTGAATCAAGCCGGTTACACGGTGGTGGTGGCGACTAATCAATCCGGGGTGGCGCGCAAATTATTTGATATGGCCACACTCAATATCATTCATCAAAAAATGCATGCAGCGGCGCAGCAGGTCGGTGCCAGCATCGATGCGGTTTTTTTCTGCCCGCATATTGCCGATGATAGTTGCGATTGCCGCAAACCCAAGCCGGGCATGTTTCAAGAAATCGCGCGGCGCTATGCAGTAAATCTAAAAGGCGTGCATAGTGTCGGCGATTCTTTACGCGATCTACAGGCAGGGTTTATGCTCGGCTGCATACCGCACCTGGTATTAACTGGCAAAGGTCAACAGACTTTGGACAAGGGCGGGCTGCCGCCCGGCACCCAAATTTATCCGGATCTGGCGGCCATGGTCGAGGCACTACTCACTAGCCAGCTCAACACGGGATCTGCCGATTGAATCAGTGAGTAAGGAAAAACGGCAAGCAAAATAGCCAGCCATAAAAATAACAATTTTAAATTAGACAAACGATGCTCAAGTTCACACTTTTTATTCGCTCTTTTCTGTTCTTATCGGTCATGATCATCGTCACGGTGATCTGGGCTCCGATCTGCATTTTGTTCGCCCCGCTTCCGTATAACCAGCGCTATTACGCCACGGCACGCTGGAACGTGTTCATGATCTGGGCAGCAAAAGTGATTTGCGGGATACGTTATCAGACCAAGGGTTTTGAAAATTTCCCGGATGGCCCAGTGATCGTTTTATCCAAACATCAATCGGCCTGGGAAACCATCTTCTTGCTGATGGCGACACCACGCCCACTGGTGTTTGTGTTTAAAAAATCGATCACCTACATCCCCTTCTTCGGTTGGGCGATTGCCTTGATGCGCATGATCCCGATTGATCGTAGCAAGGGCAAGGATGCGTTTGCACAAGTGGTAGTGCAAGGCCGTATCCGTCTGGCCGATGGTCAGTGGGTCATCATGTTCCCGGAAGGCACGCGTATCCCAGTCGGACAAAAAGGCCATTACAAAGGCGGCGGCACCCGCCTGGCGGTAGAAACTAATACCCCGGTCATTCCGATTGCGCTGAATTCGGGTGAATGCTGGCCTAAGAATTCTTTTCTCAAGCGCCCTGGCTTAGTGACAGTTTCGGTAGGTAAGCCGATTTCACCCGAAGGTTTGACAGCACCCGAGCTGATGCAAAAAGTAGAAGACTGGATCGAAGCCGAAATGCGCGTGATTTCACCGCAGGTGTATCAGGCTGAGCAACCTAAGAAGTAAACTAGGTGGAAAAATAACCGTGGGAGCAAAATACCTGTCATTGACGATCATCTTCCTGAACGTCGCCTTATTTGCCACAAAAAATCCAAAAATGAGAGCGATTATTTTGGGGTCTATGCTAAGCGTCGCCTCACTGGCGATGTTTGGCTACTTGGGATAATCGCTAGCGCCCCAATATCTAGCCGCATGTACAGCATAATCAAAGACAGTAGCCGATGAAATCAACCCTGGGACAAGTGCTGCAAAGAGCCTTGCAACTAGATTTTTTCAATGATCTCTTCGGCACCGAGAGATCCGCTCCGGAAGTGAGCGCGCCGCCTGTTGCACCTAAAATCGGCAAGACTAAACCGCTAGCGCCACCCAAAGTGGGCGCCACCAATCAGCGCCAGATTCAGTTGAAAGATCAGCTATTGGAATACAGTCTGCTGCGCTCGAAACGGCGCAGCATAGGCTTCCTGATCAATCACCATGGCTTGCGCGTCACCGCCCCGCGCTGGGTCACGATCGCCGACATAGAACTGGCGATCCAGGAAAAACAACGTTGGATACTGAATAAGCTCAGCGAGCGCCATGAACGTCTGGCACAGCGCGAAAAAACCGCGATGCGCTGGCAAGATGGTGCCAGCTTTTTGTATCTGGGCAAACCACTGACGCTCAGACTATTCCACGCCGGCCACAGCAATATCCGCCACGATCAGGCGCAACAAGAACTGCTGCTGACGCTAGCACAAGCGAGCGCGCTGACGCTCACTGGCGAGGCCTTAGAGCTGGCGATTAAAGACAGAGTTAAAGCCTGGTTGCAGCAAGAAGCAAGGCAACTATTCGCCGCCCGTATGCCGGTGTATGCAGAAAAACTCGGGGTCAGTTATCACTCTATGTCACTCTCCAGCGCCAGCACACGCTGGGGCTCCTGCACCTCGCAAGGAAAAATTCGTCTAAACTGGCGTCTGATCCACTTTGCGCCGGAGTTGATCGATTACGTGATCGCGCACGAACTATCGCACCGGCTAGAGATGAACCATAGCGCGCGCTTCTGGCTGCATGTGCAGTCGGTGTTTCCTAATTTTGAACTGGCCAGACATCATTTACGGCAACACGCAGCCACCGATTTTCCTGCATTTTAGGGGAGTATCCATATGCATCACTGGTTTGCGCAATAAACACGTGCGCAATTTAATCATTACCACCCATACTCCTACAGAGTATATTTCATAGAGAGCATTTATGCGAATACTTCACACCATGCTGCGCGTAGGCAATTTGCAGCGCTCCATAGATTTTTATACCGAAGTGCTGGGCATGAAACTATTGCGCCAGTCCGACAATCCAGAATATAAATACACCCTCGCCTTCCTCGGCTACGGCAGCAATCCCGAGCATACCGAGCTAGAGCTGACTTATAACTACGGTGTAGACAGCTATGACTTGGGCAGCGCCTACGGCCATATCGCCATCGCCGTGCAAGACGCTGCGCTGGCCTGCGCAGCGGTCAAAGCCAAAGGCGGCAAAGTCACACGCGAAGCCGGCCCAGTCAAAGGCGGCAATACCGTAATCGCCTTCGTGGAAGATCCCGATAACTACAAAATTGAACTGATAGAACGCAAGGGCGAGCAACAAGCCGTCACGCTGTAATCAACAGCAGCAAGGGGCTCTAAAATAAGCCGCCTGCACGCTCACGCAGACCCCATGCGGCTTGGCGGGCAGATGCCGCCAACCGGCGCATGCCATATGCGCGCTGGGCCGGTCATGCTTTCAAATTTACCTGGCAATCCGACTAGCTAGCGCAAGATCCATTTGCAAGCTCATTCTTACAGATACGCCAAGTTAGCTCTGCGGCTGATTTGCGTGAAAAGCGAGCCGAACTAAAAATTACGGAATTCCTACGAAGAAACATTTCTTTTACGTCTGGCGTCAAAAGCTGTACTCAACCCGCCGACATTAAAATATACTAGAAGAAAAATGTGATGCTCACATCGCAAAAAAATCTCAGGGGACGGTGTTATGGAAATGAACATCTTGGTAATCGACGATGCGCCCATGAATGTGGCGCTGCAATGCCATCTGCTGGGGAAAATTGAGGACTGCAGGCCTGTCAGTTTCCTCGATCCAGAGTCTGCGCTGGCCTGGTGTGAAGAGCATATCCCGGATCTGGTGATGGTCGATTTTATGATGCCGGTGATCGATGGCGTCGAATTTATCCGGCGTTTTCGCTGTATTTACGGCTGTCAGGATATTCCGGTACTGATGATTACCGCCAATGATGAAGTCGAGTTGCGCTATCAGGCGCTGGAAGCCGGTGCCAACGATTTCCTGATCAAGCCCATCGATAAAATAGAATTTCTGGCGCGCACCAAAAATATGTTGGCACTGCGCAGAAACCAGCGCTATTTGGAAGACCGCGCGGCCTGGTTAGACGTCGAAGTCAGGAAAGCCACCGCCGAAATCCGCAAACGCGAGCAAGAGACCGTGCTCAGACTCTCTAAGGCAGCCGACTCACGCGACCCGGAAACCGGCGCGCACATTGTCCGCATGGCGAATTATTCCCGAGTGATCGCCGAACAACTCGGCCTGTCGGCCGCGCAACAGCAATTGATACTCGAAGCGGCACCTATGCACGACATAGGCAAAGTCGGCATCCCCGATCACATACTTCTTAAGCCGGGCAAATTATCGATAGAAGAATTTGCCATCATGAAAAAACATGCGATGCTGGGCTATCAAATTTTGGCGGAAAGCCAATCCGAGATGCTACAGGTGGGGGCCGAAATCGCCTTATCGCACCATGAGAAATTTGATGGCAGCGGTTACCCACACGGCTTGGTCGGTGAAGAAATTCCCTTGTTCGCCAGAATCGTCGCAGTAGCCGATGTGTTTGACGCTCTGACCTCTGAGCGCCCCTACAAAACCGCCTGGGACATCGATAAGGCTCTGGCGCTGTTACACGAAGGCGCCGGCAGCCACTTTGATCCGCAATGTGTGGCGGCCTTCGTGGCCGACTGGCCGCAGATTTTAGAAATCAAAGCGCGCTACCAGGAAGAAAATGAGCAAGATCAAAGTTATGGTTTGTATTGATTTTCTTTGCGTTGATTTTTATCGTATGAAGACCTGCTACTAAATTTCACCTCCGTAACCCAACTCGTTTAGGATAAATCATGAAAATCGCCCAAGTAGTTTTGCAGAATCTGCCCGCCGATTTAGACAAATTATCCAGCTTGGTGGCCATCGAGCCTCAGCTCATCCTGGTATTTGGCTACACCGCACACTTTGCCGATCCCGCCCTCAACGCCAGCCTGACAGCGCACTTTCCGAACGCACAAAGAGTGGGTTGCACCACCGCAGGAGAAATAACGCCGGCTGGCGTCGTCAATCACTCTACCGTAGTGACTGCCCTGCACTTTGAGGCTGTCGCTTTTAAAGTTGCCACGGCAGCGTTAGCAAGCATGGAAAAGTCTTTTGATGCGGGTGCTGATTTAGCCAAAAAACTGCTGGCGCCTGAGCTAAAAGCGGTCTTGGTATTAGGACAGGGCGTCAACATTAACGGCAGTGGTTTAATCGCGGGCATGGCCAGCGAATTGGGCGATGCCATGCCGGTGACCGGTGGCTTAGCGGGCGACGATGGTGCTTTCGTAAAAACCTATACTTTATCCAACGCCGGGGTATCAAGTTCTGAAGTAGTGGCGATCGGCTTCGAGGGCGAGAAGCTGATATTCTCTCACGGCAGTTTTGGTGGCTGGAAAGCCTTTGGACCGACCCGCAAAGTAACGCGCTGCGTAGGCAATATTTTGTATGAACTCGATGGCGCACCTGCACTGGATGTGTATAAAAAATATTTGGGCGAATACGCCAAAGATTTGCCTGGCTCCGGCCTGCTGTTTCCTTTTGAAATGCTCAGCGACGCGCGCGAATCATTGGGGCAGATCCGCACCATCTTGGGGGTGAATGAAGAGGATGGCAGTTTGGTCTTAGCAGGCGTGATTAATCCAGATGGCTATTTGCGACTGATGCATGCGCATACCAATGATCTGGTCGACGGTGCAGAAACCGCTGCCAAGGCCAGTATTGCTGCGGCTCCAGACTGCCAAGGTCAGGCGCTGGGATTATTGGTCAGCTGCGTAGGGCGCAAACTCGTGATGGGAGGACGGGTAGACGAAGAAGTAGAAGCAGTGCAAGAAATTTTGGGCGAAAACACGGTCTTATGCGGCTTTTATTCTAACGGTGAGATCTGCCCTGGCTATCAACTAGAAGCCTGTAGCCTGCATAACCAAACCATGACGATTACCTATCTGGCCGAGACCATGTAATGACACACAAGCTGTCTTTGCGCCAATACAAGCGCTTACTCGGCATCCAGGGTGAAGAACAATTGGCCGCTTTATTGGCCGAGTTCGAAGGATTGGATCAGTCCGCAAATTTAAGTGCACAAGCCAAGACCGCACTCAAAGGCATGCGCCAGTATTTATCGCAAGTCGATGAGGCATATACTCAGGCCGACCGCGATCTGGCTTTAGGCAAACTCAGCCTAGAGCTAAGCTCGGATGAATTAAGTCTGGCCAATCAAACTCTGAGACAAGAGGCGGAAACCCGTCAGCAAGTGCTCAGCACACTCAGGCGTGCCACCAACGATGTACTGTCGCAATTGGGTAAGCATTTAGCCGATGAAGACAGTCTGGAAGAACTAAGTCATGTACTGGCCGGCTTGGTGACAGAACTACTCAGTACCCGCGCTGAACTGCAAGAGGCGCTGGCAGCCATCAAGAATCAACAATTTGCACTCGACCAGCATGCCATCGTCAGCATTACCGACGCTGCCGGCAATATTATTTACGCCAATGAGCAGTTCTGCCAAATCAGCCAATATCCGCGCGAAGAACTGTTGGGCGAGAATCATAGGATAGTCAACTCAGGCTTACACAGTCAGAATTTTTTTGCGCATTTGTGGCGCACTATCAGCGCTGGCGAGGTTTGGCACGGCGAGATCAGAAACCGCGCCAAAGATCAATCTTTGTATTGGACCAATGCCACAATAGTGCCGTTTCTTGACGTACAAAAAAAACCTTACCAATACATCTCTATACGCACCGACATTACCGATCAGCGTTTGCTGAAAGAAGAAATCGAAGCCAGTAAATCGCTGTTGGAAAACGTCATGAATACCTTGGGCGAAGGCGTGTACACGCTCGATGCTGAAGGCAAATGCAACTTCGTGAATGCCGAAGCGCAAAAAATACTGGGCTGGAGTCTAGCGCAGCTATACGGGCGACAATTGCATGATGTGATACACGCGATAGATGTAGAAGGTAGGCATGTGGCGCTGGCCGATTGCAGGATCAGTAATTGCATTAACACTGGGCAGGTATTCCGCTCTGAAAATGAATATTTTAAGGACCAATCCGGGCGCGTTTTTCCGGTCTCTATCGTGGCCTCACCGATTTTCGAGAACGGCAATATCGTCGGCTCGGTAGCTGCATTTCAAGACGTCACTGCCAGACATGCGGCCGACGCCGCTTTGCGCCAGAGCGAAACCAAACAACGCATGCTGTTAGATAACGCGGCCGATGCCGTGTTTGTCGCGGATAAAAATGAACGCTGGATCTATGTCAATGATCTGGCACTGAGCATGCTCGGCTTTAGCCGTGATGAATTAATCGGCAGCACGATCTACGATTTGCTGCCGCTAGAATATCGTGAGATTTCGAAGCAGCGCTTTGGCGACAAACTCAGACGCGATAAATTGATACGTAGAGAAATTCATCTACTGACAAAAGCTCAGGGTCAGGTCCCGGTCGAAATGAATGTCGCGCTGCTACCAGATGGCAGTATTTATGGTTCATGCCGCGACATCACCGAACGCAAAGTCTTTGAAACTGCATTGATACGTGCGAAAGAAGGCGCAGAATCGGCCAGCAAAATAAAGAGTGATTTTTTGGCGACCATGAGCCATGAAATCAGAACACCGATGAACGGCATTATCGGCATGACAGAATTGGCGCTCGATACACAACTCAGTAGTGAGCAGCGCGACTATCTGGAGATGGTGAAATCCTCCTCACATGCCCTACTTAGTATCATTAACGATATTTTGGATTTTTCCAAGATAGAGTCGGGCAAACTAGTTTTAGAAAAAATTGAATTCCCCTTGGCGGAATTAATTACCACTAGCCTCAAGGCAATGGCTTTGAGGGCAGATCAAAAAGGCCTGGCATTAGTCTGCAAGATCGATCCCCGATTGCCGAAAACTTTGCAGGGCGATCCTGGACGGGTCAGGCAAGTCATCACCAACCTGATTGCGAATGCGATTAAATTTAGCGAGCACGGCAATATCACTTTAGAACTGCGTCTGGCACATCAGATGGGCTCACTGGTCGAAGTGTTTTTCTCAGTCACCGACACCGGCATAGGAATCGCCAAAGAAAAGCAAGCCGCCATCTTTGAGCCATTTAGCCAGGCAGATGCCTCGACCACTAGAAAATACGGTGGAACCGGACTGGGCCTCTCGATCTGCACCCGCCTAGTCGAGAGCATGCAGGGACAACTGAGGGTGCAAAGCGAACTAGGTAAAGGAAGTACTTTTTATTTTACCGGTATTTTCGGCATCGCGAATGAGGCCAGCAATGAGGATCTCACGATTGAGCCTGCCACTCAGATCGCGCTGTCTAGTCAGTCCAGCGAGACGGCGCACGATGCAGATTTGAGCCTAGCCAAGCACGACAGTTCAAATAAGCAGCTACGCATTTTGCTGGCAGAAGATAATCTGATTAACCAAAAACTAGTGCTCGCATTGCTCAAGAAATGGGGTCACAGTGTGGTCGTCGCCGAGACTGGCAAGCTGGCGATACAACACTTTATGCAAAAACCCTACGACCTCATATTGATGGATATGCAGATGCCAGAAATGGGCGGCATCGAAGCTACTCAGCTGATACGTCAAATCGAAAACGGCAGCAGCCACATCCCCATCATTGCCATGACGGCCAATGCCATGAATGGCGACCAGCAACGCTGTCTGGATGCGGGTATGGATCACTATCTGTCTAAACCAATTCAGACCCAAGTCTTGCACGACCTCTTGTTGTCGTATGCCAGCCAATTGACACAAAATGACAGCACGCCCCGCCCCAGTGTTAGCCCCAAACGGCGGGCCACTGACCTCAGCGATGCGGCACCTGACTTCGATTACGAGGCGGCCTTGCTTAGAGGCGACCGCGATGTTTTACTCATCATCTCGCCTCTATTTTTAGCGGGATGTGAGAAGCAAGTGCAAGAAATCGCCGATGCAATTGCCCAAAGGGATCAAACACTCTTACACAGAAGCGCGCATACCATGAAGGGATTGGTGAGTAATTTCATGGCCACCCCAATAGAAAACCTGGCGAAAGAATTGGAGCTGAAGGCTAGAAATGGAAACTTTGAACGTGTCGAAATTATTTTCTCGGAAATGAAGGTGCAACTTGAACTAATGAACGCGGCATTAAGAAAATTTGTCGCATCGATCCACTAGCAACGCTATCGCAAATTCATCATTCACTATTGAACCAGACACTACTAATAAAAATACACTAGCACCGTAAGAAAAAATAGCAGAATTTAGCGCACACAAAGAACTAGTGATGCGGGCTCATGAGTGCTTTTTTTTCGGCAAGCATAGACGTAGCAGGTGTATCGCCTGGCTGCGTTGCCAGCGTAATACATGGCGTGCTTGCTGCGGCGGCAAGCGTCCCGCCAGCGACAAGGCGGTATCGACCTCGACGTAAAACATGCGTGCAAAAGTCAGTAATTTTTCATCGTCCCAGCGTGCACCGTAATGACGAAACACCTGCGTCCAAAATCGGGCAGTGACGAGCTCATGCGCTTTTTCCAGCTCGCGCAAACACGGCAGTGACTCCATCAAACTGGCCAGTAAGCGGTAGCCCCATTCGGTATCGGGTATCGCACTCAACTCTGCATTTACCTGGCGCAGCAGCGCCACGAACGGCAAATCCAGATTATTCAAATCGGCATACCGTGCATAGACCGCCTGCACCTTGGCGATCCAATTATTCGTAAGCACGCAAAGTATCGCCTCCTTGCTACCGAAATAACGGTATAGCGAAGCGATATCTACCCCCGCTTCTTGCGCAATATGGTTGGTAGAGAGCTCGGCGATTCCAGTACGTTCCAGCAACACCAGGGTAGCATTGAGCAGGCGCTCTACCATCTGACGCGAGCGAGCCTGCCTAGGCTCACGATAGAACAGGGGATTATCTTCGATCATAGCAAAAAACCATAATGATACAACGTCCAAGGCCGCGCTTGACACCGCTATATTTACGATCGCATAATTAAAACTCCAGTAATTACTGGCATTTTAAAAATAAGACGATTAGAAAGTGATGAGACTATGCTTTGGAAAATATTTGCGGGTGCCAGTATTCTGGTATTGGGTCTAGTTGGATGTATGTCTGGTGGCGATGGCGCGGCCATCATCAAACCGGCGGCCATCGTATTGAGAGGCGGCAAGGTCATGACGATGGATGCCAACAACAGCACGGCACAGGCCGTGGCGGTCAACGGCAACCGCATCGTTGCGGTCGGGACCGATCAAGAAATTGCTCGCTATATAGGCCCAAATACCCAGGTCATCGATTTAAATGGCAAGACCCTATTGCCTGGATTTATTGATTCTCACATACATCCAGTCAGCGGTGCCGAGCGTCTAGCGCAATGTAGCGTCGATGGGGCAGCTTTATCGGTCGCCGATATCATTAGCTATGCGCTGCAAGATTGCCTGCCCAAGGAAGTCAATCCGGCTGCCGACAAATGGATACAAATCGTCAACGTCAATCCGGCTAATTTTTCCGCCAGCGCCACCGATCTCGACCGTATCAGCACTAGCCGTCCGGTGCTGTTGGCCGGTATCGATGGCCATACCTCCTGGGTCAATACTAAGGCACTGGCCTTGGCCCATATCGATGCCAACACACCCGACCCTAGCGGTGGCCAGATAGAGCGCGACAGTCAGGGACTAGCCACAGGATTTTTAAAAGATGCGGCACAAGGATTGGTGATGGCGATTATTCCGGAACTGTCATTGCGCGAGAAACTCACGCTGACCCAGCAAGCACTCGATCTGGTGCGCTCTAAAGGCATTACCTCTATACAGGATGCCTGGGCCAGCCCGCAAGTGATGGAAGTGTATGAAGCACTGGAAAAAACCAATCAGCTCAATATGCGGGTACGCGTGAATTTAAAATCGGAAATCATCGATACTGAAGCCGAATATCAACGCCTGCTCACCATCCGTGCCCATTTTGCCGGACATCCTTTGATACGCGCTGATGGCGTCAAAATTTTTTCGGATGGTGTAATCGAATATCCTACCCAAACCTCGGCCATGATGCTGCCCTTTCTGGATGCGAATGGTCAGCCCACCGAGAATTTCGGTGGCCGCTATTTTGAACCTAACGTCTTGAATCGCTATGTGGCCAGACTCGATAAAGAGGGCTTTAGTATCAACGTGCACTCCATCGGCGATTTCACCACTCATACAGTGCTCGATTCTTTCCAGTATGCCCGCGATAAAAACGGTGTAAGCGACAACCGTCATCAAATTTCGCATCTGCAAATCGTCGATCCTGTGGATTTTCCGCGCTTTGCCAAACTCGGCGTAGCCGCCAACATGCAGCTATTTTGGGCTGAACCTGACGAATACACGATGGACGCCGTTGCCCCGTTCATCCGTCCAGAAACCCATCGTTATATGTACCCGGCCGCTAGTCTGAAAGCTGCGGGCGCCACCTTGATAGGCGGCAGTGACTGGCCAGTAGACGCGATTCCGGGTGACCCGATGCCGAACACACCGCTGGCCTCTACACAAATCGCGATCACCCGTCGAAACGCGCAAAGTGACTCGCCCCATTTCGGCGAAATACTGCATATAGAAGAAAGCAGCGATCTGCATACCATGTTAGCGGCCTACACCATTAACGCCGCCAAAGCCCTGAAACAAGACGCCAGTACCGGCTCCATAGAAGTAGGTAAATTGGCCGATCTGGTAGTGCTCGATAGTGATTTGAGCAGCACCGCGGCCGCGCAAATCGACAAGGTTCAGGTGTTGTACACCTTATTCAGCGGCGCCATCGTATATGACGCCAGCAAGGTGCAAACTACGCAAAAACTGCAACAAAAGAGAGTAATGCAGAGCAGCGCCATGCGCAGCGACGGCATGCCGCTTGCGATCAAACGCCAGCGCCGTAGCCACGATATGTGCGGGCACGATCACTAAGCGCACAGCTACCTAGCACCCACCCGATAAAACACGAAGACAACACTGCACCACGGCGCAGTGTACAAATTTTGTCCAACAACATTAGTCTGCTAACACAGCAATCAGGAGATAAAGATGCATTTTCTCATTTCTAGCCGCAACAAAAAAGCATCGTTCACGCGCAGCTGCAAAAAACTTTTGCTCACGATTTTGATCACACTTGCAGCCGGCAATCAAGCACTAGCGCAAGAAGAAAAAGTGTTAAATGTGGCGAACTGGTCGGATTACATAGGTGAAAATACGATTAAAGATTTTGAGAAAGAAACCGGGATCAAAGTACGTTACGATCTATTTGATAGCAATGAAGTCTTGCATGCCAAACTAGTGGCTGGGAAAACCGGTTACGACATCGTGGTGCCTTCGTCAAACTGGGCGCAAATACAGATAGAAGGCGGTCTGTTTCGCCAACTGGATAAAAGCAAGATACCGAATTTATCCAATCTTGATCCGGTACTGAATGCACAAATCGGTAAAATCGATCCGAATAATAAACACCTGGTCATCTGGCTATGGGGTTTTGACACGCTCGGTATCAACGAAGAAAAGGTCAAGGCGGCACTAGGCAATTTACCTATGCCTGAAAATGCCTGGGATCTCGTGTTCGATCCTAAATACATTTCAAAACTGAAGTCCTGCGGTGTGTCACTACTCGATGCCGCCTCCGAAGTACTGCCACCAGCCCTGCAATATCTGGGCAAATCGCCCTACTCTAAAGTCAATTCTGATTACCAGGATGCAGCCCGCTTATTACAGTCTATCCGGCCCTACGTGACCATGTTTAGCTCGTCCGGTTACATCAATGAATTAGCCAACGGCTCACTGTGTCTGTCGATGGGCTGGTCGGGCGACATCAATATCGCACGCCAGCGCGCTATTGATGCCAAAAATGGCAATCATATCGTGACCCTGATCCCCAAAAAAGATCCCACACTATTTTTCGACACAATGGCAGTTCCGGCCGATGCACCGCATCCGAATAATGCAATGGCCTGGATCAATTTCATTTTACGTCCAGAAATTCATGCCCAGATCACGAATAAAGTCTTGTATGCCAATCCCAATGCGGCTGCCTATAAATTCGTCAGGAAAGACATCGCTGACAACAAAACTGTGTATCTCAGTCGCGAGGATATGCAAAAAATGATACCGCCTGAAATGGTCAATTCAGATATCCGTCGCACCATGACACGCATCTATACCAAATTCAAAACTGGTATCTGATACGGATAAGAGGACAGGCCGCGTCTGTCGCCGAAACGGCGACACCGGCTGCGCGCTAGCATTTGCCGCGTCCAACAAAACACGTAAAAAATATAAACACGTCACCCTTTGAAGGAAGATTCATGTACACCGTAAAAAAACTCGTGATCTGTATGGCCATCGCTAGCGCCTTCCCGGCCGCCTGCATGGCGCAAGCTGCACCTTCGCAAAAAAGTGAAATCGAGGCATTAAAAAAACAGGTCAAAGAACTGCAGGCCATGATGCAGAAAATCACGCTGCAAAATAGCCAAAGCAGTGCACTGGCGGCGGAGACCAGCGCCCAGGTCTTGTCTATCGTGGAATCGAGCAAACAGGCAATACAGGCAATACAGGCAGATAAATCAAATGTAGTCGACGTGACTGAATTCAATCGTATCCGCGTCAAAACCGAGGCGATGGACGAAGCCATAGAAGCCAACGGCTTCCGAGCCTTAAAAATTTCCGGCTATATCGATCCGACGTACGTCTACAACCGCAATGGCAAAACGTCGAGTTTTGTGTTTTTCAATAACAATAGTTCGATTAATGGTTCCAATGAGAGTTTTGGCTACGACAACAGCTCCTTCGGCAGCGGCATGTTTAATATGGAAAAAGAACTCGATGGCGGCACCAAATTCAAACTCACTTTAATGCCAAGTAAAAGCTCAGCTTCATCGAATAATTTTGGCAATCTGGTACACGAAGCATCCGTATCTATCCCCTTGTACGAACCAGCTACTCGCCTGATCGCTGGTCAGCTCCCAGATTGGACCGGATATGAAGCGATCCCCGCGCCACAAAATAAACTCATCACCCACAATCTCTTGTTTGACTTTTCAGCAGCCAGTTTTTATACCGGTGCTGGCGTCGACCTGCTACGCGGTGCATGGGACAGCAAAATCATGATAGGCAATATGAACCGCGCCCGTGTGGATGTCGCCAAACAGCAAATGCCCGGCGTGTTTTATCGGGTCGACTATACCCAAGACGAATTTAGCAGTTTCGGCTTTTCCGGCATCCATAGCGGCTTTGATGACAAGCTAGATAGCGGCCGCCTGGATCTGGTCGAAATCGATGGCAGCCTGACCCGCGGTGACTGGAACTTCCAAGCGCAGCTCAGTTACGGCCGACAAAGTGCCACGCCGACCAACGCCTACTTAAATGAACGCCAGCACTGGTACGGTCTGTCTAGCCTAGCCTCATACAAAGTAAGCCCCCGCCTGGATGCGACCGCGCGCTTCGACTATATCAATAATGCCCGACACGGCGGCGGCCTGTTCGGTTCAACTTTCGGCGGTGTCTGCAAAGACAGCACCGGAGCGGACGCCAGCTGTCCGGACGGCCGCAACGGTTTTGGCTCGAACATGAGCTACGACGGCAGCAATTGGATAGTCAGTAACCCAGATAGAGGCAGCAATCGCTCCGCCTTATCGCTGGGCTTGAGCTATGCATTATTGACAGGCGTCAGTATCAAGGGCGAGTACCGATTTGATCATTCCAACGCGCATGTATTCAAAACTGCAGACGAACAATACACTCAGAGTAATCATCTATTCGCGCTCTCTACGGTCATCAGTTTTTAATCTAAAAAGCTCAGGCTGAAAATTCGCCTCGTCGTCCGAGGCAGTTTCAGCCTAACTGGTTGGAGCGCACTTGCCATTGTAGATTTCATCTGGGCGCTTCAAAAAATTCCTCAAGCTAGAAGTCGCGTTAGACGCAAACCGGAACAATATGTCGGTACGGCGAAATTTGGTAATGACGCGATGAGCCCGGGCTTGTTTAAAAAAAACATCCCCTGCCGCACCGCTTATTTTGTGCTTTCCAACTCTAAACATGCGCCGGATCAGAGCAATGTTTTAAGAAATTCGCACCGCGCTGTATCGGCAGTCGCTACGCCTGCACTATCTAGAATTGGGGCAAGCATCGAAACCTATACATTCGGCGCCGGGTTACCAGAAACCTGGTTCATAGAGATAACAGTTTTTGTTTTAATCACAAACCTTGCTCAACGAATTAATATATCGTAAAATCTGCCCACCATTTCGTCTCACGTAACTGGCGCAAAGACTCAAATTTTAATCGCTAGGTAAAATTTGCAGTCCATGATGGAGTTCCATCGGGAAGCGTGAGATTTGCAGGCTCGTAGTAGTACTGGTATTAACAAACGCGAGTCTGACCGTGCGCCTGGGTAAGCCTGATGGTATTTCGATTGAGGCTACCCACATTTCATGTATTAATCTCAATCTACACAATCATTCACGAGTTACTTTATCAACAGGAAAACCATGTTTGCTAAGAACCATACCCTCGCCAATATCGATCCAGAAATTTTTGCGACGATACAAAAAGAAAACCTGCGCCAGCAAGAACACATAGAATTAATCGCTTCTGAGAACTACACTTCGCCTGCCGTAATGGAAGCGCAAGGCTCGCAACTGACCAATAAATATGCCGAAGGTTATCCAGGCAAGCGTTACTACGGTGGCTGTGAACACGTAGACGTGGTCGAGCAACTGGCGATCGACAGACTCAAGCAATTGTTTGGTGCTAACTTCGCCAATGTGCAGCCTAATTCCGGCTCGCAAGCTAATCAGGGCGTGTTTTTCGCGCTGTTGACTCCAGGCGACACCATCATGGGTATGTCGCTGGCAGAAGGCGGGCACTTGACGCACGGTATGCACCTCAATATGTCTGGTAAATGGTTTAACGTTGTGTCTTACGGTCTGAACGCACAAGAAGACATCGATTACGATGCCATGGAAAAATTGGCGCGCGAAACTAAGCCTAAGATGATCATCGCTGGCGCTTCTGCTTTCGCATTGCGGATTGATTTCGAACGTTTTGCAAAAATCGCTAAAGAAGTCGGCGCTTATTTCATGGTGGATATGGCGCATTACGCGGGTCTGATCGCGGCTGGCGTCTACCCTAACCCAGTACCGTTCGCCGATGTGGTGACTTCAACTACCCATAAGAGTTTACGCGGCCCACGTGGCGGCATCATCTTGTGCAATGACGAAGCCATCTCTAAGAAAATCAACTCGGCGATTTTCCCTGGTATCCAGGGCGGCCCATTGATGCATGTGATCGCTGGTAAAGCAGTGGCATTCAAAGAAGCCCTGAGCCCAGAATTTAAGGCTTACCAAGAGCAAGTCATCAAGAACGCCGCAGCATTGGCAACGACCTTGACTGAGCGCGGCCTGCGTATCGTTTCTGGTCGTACCGAATCACACGTGATGCTGGTCGATCTGCGTCCAAAAGGTTTGACTGGTAAAGAAGCCGAAGCCATCCTCGGTTCTGCCCACATGACTTGCAACAAAAACGGTATCCCTAACGATCCAGAAAAACCATTCGTCACGTCCGGTATTCGTCTGGGTAGCCCTGCCATGACTACCCGTGGTTTTAAAGAAGCCGAAGCGATTAAAGTCGGTAATTTATTGGCCGACGTTTTGGATAATCCGCACGATGCTGCGACCATAGAACGCGTCAAAGCCGAGGTTAAAAAATTGACCGACGCCCACCCGGTCTACGCTGCTTAAGTTAGCCATGCAAACGCCACCTGAGTCAGGTGGCGTTTTTTTATAAGCTTAGGAAATTTTAGATAAATATACTCCCCATAGTATATTTTTAATCCCCGCGCAGAATATGCGCGCTAGCCCAGATTGCATAGAGTAATCTGGGGAGTATATTAAAATAGCCGTTCGATATCGCTCCAGTATCCCCTCTTCGGAAGCAACGCCATGAAATGCCCTTACTGCCATCACGACGAAACCCAGGTCATCGACACCCGCGTCCCGGAAGATGGCAATACCATACGCCGGCGCCGCCGTTGTGCGCATTGCGACAAGCGTTTTACCACCTACGAGCGAGTCGAGTTGACGATGCCGTCTATCGTCAAAAAGAACGGCAGCAGAACCGAGTTTGAACCCGCCAAACTACGCGCCAGTCTGATGCTGGCACTCAGAAAGCGCCCGGTATCGGCCGAAGCAGTCGACACCGCGATTCAGCGCATAGAAGAAAAACTGTTAGCCAGCGGTGAACGCGAAGTCATCTCTGGTCACTTGGGTGAGTTGGTCATGCGGGAATTAAAACGCCTGGATAAAATCGCCTACATCCGCTTTGCATCGGTGTACAAGAGCTTTGAAGATGTGTCGGAGTTTGTTGAAGCAATACAAGAGGCGAAAAAAACCTAAGTTAGCAATTGATCGGCAAAACGAAAATTATTCTTTCTGGTTTATACAACAAAGTATCCTAGCTAAGGAAGCTATCAAGCAGCAGCAAGCTAAGGCTTACAGATATCAGCATAAAAAAATGCCCTCATTTCTTAGGAAATGAGGGCATTTTATTTTTACCGACGACCTGCCGTTGTCGGGGTCCGCGCCCCAGTTTGCGACATTATCAAAGTACCACAACGATCGCTAGCCTGTGCCGTGCTCGGTATCACTTGCAAGACAAATTTGTGGCAGTCGGTCCGCCTGCCTGATAACTCAGATTATATTTTATTCGACTACCGACCACAGCTTTCGGCGCCACGCTAGAGAATAAGCCCCCCCACCGCCAACATAGCTAATGCCATTCAGTTAAGACTGGGCCGCATTACTGATTAGCGGTGGCTTTGACAAGATGGGCGGTTACGCAAATTAAATTCAGTCGCCTATAATTTAAGCACAAAGAATATTCCCATGAGGCATCATGAATTTGCACAATAAAGGTTTTTCGCTGATAGAAGTACTGATTGCTGTCTTCGTATTAGCATTGGGTATCATTGGCGCTGCGGGCTTGCAACTCACTGCCATTCGAACTTCACAGCAAAGTAGTTTTCAGTCTATCAGCGTGCAGTTAGCCAACGAGTTAGCGGATAAGATGCGCTCAAATGATGCGCTCATGAAGTTAGCCGATGGCGCTAACCCTTTCTTGAAAATCGACTATAAATCAGCAACCGATCCCACCCCTACTGTCGCCAAACTTTGCTATACAAGCACGGCTAACTGCACCGCTTCCGATATCGCAAACGCAGATATTTACGAATGGTTGATACGGGTGAAAGATTCCTTGCCGGGTGGCCGAGTACTGGTCTGCCGCGACTCAGCTCCTTATGTCAGTGCGAATCGCGCCCTGACCTGGGCATGCACAGCGGATGCGGATGCCGGTCTTACCGTCAAAATTGGCTGGAGGAGCAAAAATCCGGATGGTACGTTTAACGATGATGCTAGTGGCGTGGCGCCACCAAGCGTTGCGATCACAGTTGAGTCTTACGTCAAATGATTATGCCTACCACACACTCATCAAATCAAACGAGTCTGCTTACTCCAAAGAAACAAAGCGGTCTGACTTTGATTGAACTCATGATCTCAATCACGCTTGGGCTACTGGTTGTGCTGGCAGCAACCGCCATGGTTGTTTCCACAAAAGGCCTGTTCATATCGCAAACAGATGGCAATGAAACCCAAGATTCTGCGCGTTTTGCGCTAGACAATATCTCACGTTCTTTGCATCAAGTGGGTTATGTCAATTATGACTTTACGAATTCACCGCAAATCACACCAGACATCGCCAGCGCCGATCTCGCGGGTCTGGATGCAAATAGTATCTCTGCCACCAGCGCTGACATCTCTACGCCGCTCAATAGTTCAGTTAATTTCAGCGATGTGTTAGCGGTGCGATTTTATGGTTCTGGCAATACCGGCAATGGCGACGGAACAATGTCGAATTGTGCGGGTTTTTCAGTGCCTGCTCCCGTATCTGCCAGTACTGCAGATACAGATAGGGGTTGGAGTATTTATTATGTCGCCAATGATGCCAATAATGAACCTGGGCTATATTGCAAATACTACAGTTCAACGAGTGGTAAATGGGCTGCAGACGCCATCGTCAGCGGTGTAGAGTCATTTCAGGTTTTGTATGGTTTGGATACCAGTAGCCCTACCGATGGACTTGCCAACAAATATCTGACTGCGGCCGATATCAATAGCCTAGACAGTGGATTGACTTTGGTTGGAACAACCGCAGCCGAAAAAGCGAAAGATTTGAATAGAAAAACATTCTGGAAAAAAATATTGCTTGTGAAAGTAGCGATCTTGGTGCGCGGCAAAGAAAATGCCAGGACCGATGCGACGACCTCAACATACAACTTATTCGGATCAGCTTATGCAACGGCAAATAGCAGCAATGACAAAGGAACGACCATTAGCGAAGTCAACTTAGCTGCTGACACCCGAAATCGCATCCGAAAAGTCTATTCCGTCACGATTCAATTACGGAATAATTGCATGGTTGATCCTGTACATGGCATCTGCCTACCTCCTAATTAAACTTTATCATGCGCATTCATCTCAAAATCAAGGCTAACCTGGCAAACGAGTCAAGGTACAAAATTAACAAGCAATCAGGTGCTTCCTTAATCGTTTCCTTAATCATGCTCATCGTCGTGCTCGTACTCAGCATCTCAGTGGCGACCATGTCATTACAAAATGAGAAATCATCCCGTAGTGATCGTGATCGGCAAGTTGCCTTAAACGCTGCCGAAGCTGCACTTAAGGACGCAGAATCAGACATAGACCCGCAAAACACGCCCGCTGGCACTAGAAAAACATTTTTCGACGCAACATCAAATCTCTATTTTGAAACTGGTTGCGCCTCTGGCGATAGCAATCCCTATCAGGGCATGTGCCTCCCTACCGTGGTCGGTATTCCAGTTTGGCAAAGCGTCGATTTAGCCGACAGTGGCTCAAGCTCCAAATCGGTGGCATTTGGCAAATTCACGGGCCAAACCATGACCACAGGAAAAAGTTCATTCCCAGCCAAATTGCCACGTTACATTATCGAAGTCATACCCGATATTGATCCTGGGAAAGAAGCGACCGAACAAACTAAATATATATATCGAATAACCGTAGTCGGTTTTGGTGCCAACGAGCAAACACAAGTTGTCTTGCAGAGCTATTACCGAAAATCAGTATCGTCTTAATTTTGTTATGAGAGTGATATTTATCACTCTACGGAGAACCATTATGAAAAATTTAATCAGTCGCCTCATTTGCTCTGGGTTACTCTTCACGCACATCGGTGTATTTGCTGCAGCCCCGCCGATAGTGGGATTATCTAGTACGCCTTTATATTCGGGCGGCGGGAACGTGCGCCCCAACCTATTATTAAATTTATCGGTGGAATTCCCAACGGTTAAATATGCCTATAGCGGGATCGCTTACAACAAAACGATAGATTTCATTGGATACTTCAATCCAAAAAAATGCTACACCTACCCCGGAGGCAGTGCAACTTATACGGATTGGAACGGCGCCAGCTTGACTGTACCAACTCCTGAAAAGGCAGCTGCGGGGACGGAATTTTTTTCTATTTCTGGTGCTGCCGATGGCAATCATGAATGTACCAATGCTTTCAGTGGAAATTTTTTAAATTGGGCATCGTCTTCAGCGATTGATATGTTGCGACTTGCTTTAACGGGTGGAGATAGAATAGAGAGTCTCGACACAACAACGCAAACTGTTTTGCAGAGAGCCTTTTTGTCTGTCAGCACTTCAAATTTTTATCGCAGCGGTTATTTTCCACAATTATCGATTACTGGAGCCGGTAACGTTAGCGCGCCAAATAAAGTCACACCATTTAATGTCACTACATTAACAATAACTAATTGTGAAAATAAGATCCAGTTTAGTGACTCTGCTAATAATTCATCGCAAAGTTGCGGTGTAGCGAGACTTTCTAACGGAAAATTAGCGAAAACAGATAAATACTGGGGTGAATTTTATGCGAGAGTCAAGGTTTGCGATGGCAATGAAAACACGACACGAACCGATGTTTGCATGCAATATCCTAGCGGAAACTATAAGCCAGTAGGGCAAATGCAGCGCAATCAAAATAACGTGCGTTATGGCGCCTTTGGTTATTTAATGGATCAAACCAATACTCGCCAAGGCGGTGTATTGCGCGCACCATTAAAATATGTCGGTAGCAAGCAATATAAAGCTGCCAATTCATTTATTGAAGAAGCCAACGATCGACAAGAATGGGATGCCAGCACAGGCGTGTTTGCCAGTAATTCTGAGGGTGATGCCACTGGAAATAGTGGTGTCATCAACTACCTCAATAAGTTCGGCCGAACCGGCGTTTACAAAGGATACGATCCTCTCAGTGAACTTTATTACGAAAGTATTCGCTACCTACAGGGGCGGCAACCAACGCCAGAAGCAATAGCCGGCATGACCACCACCATGCAAGATAATTTCCAGGTAGTAACGAGTTGGGTTGATCCAATTGAAGCATCCTGCCAAAAGAATTACACCATTACGATCGGCGATGCCAATACGCATCAAGATAAATTCATTCCTGGCAATAATAGAACCGGCACTGGCGATACAGCGAGGGCAGCAGATACGGCTACAACGCAGTGGCCGGCGTTCAATGTCATGACGCAAACTGCAAAAGTAGCTGCCTTGGAGTCAACGAGTACTTATGGCAATTCTGCGCCAGTCGCAGCGTTGGCAAACATGGATACCGCCAATACTGGCTCCAATGGCGGAACTTTTTACATGGCAGGTACCGCATATTGGGCTAACACCAATGATATTCGGCTTGATAAGCCGGTACGTGTAAAAACCTATGCAATTGACGTAGATGAAAATGGTAATGGCTCAATAGATAATACTGGCAGAAGTAACACGGCGCCACGACTTTCACAACTTTATCTTGCTGCGAAATACGGTGGTTTCAATGACGCTAACGCAGATGGCAATCCCTTCAAAACCGGGACTGTCGATGGTAAAACGCTCTTGACTAATAATACCGAATGGGCAAGTGGTAACGGTACTGATCCAGATAATTTTTTCCTGGCCAGTAATCCTGCAAAAATGATTGCGGCAATAGCAAAAATTTTTCAAACAGTCGCAACGAGTGGCGGAACACTCTCGGGTATCGGGATCAGCTCGACTAAATCAAGTGACAATCCGTATATCTATGTGCCTGGATTTGATCCTGAACGTTGGTCCGGCAGTTTAAAGAAAAAATCTGGACTTACCTTGAATCCTCCAGCGATATGGGATGCGGGCGCGATCCTCACGGGCAACCCTACACCAACCCCTAGCCCTGGCACACGTAAAATTTACACTGCAAAAGTCGCTGCAGACGGCTCATTATCAACCATAGATTTTGTATGGAATAATGGCGCCAATTTTAATAGCGCTGATCAAACCGCACTAAACACGAACCCGCACACCAACATTGTGGATAATCTCGCAGATAAGCGTATTAATTATTTACGCGGAGATCGAAGCTTAGAGACAGATGCGGGAGGATTCCGCATAAGAAGCAGTGTTTTAGGCGATATTGTAAATAGTGCCCCAGTGTATTATGGGGCGCCAGCCAAAAACATTTCCGGACCAGGTTACAGCACTTTCTATACCGCCAACGCAGGCCGACAACAGGCTGTTTACGTCGGCGCGAACGACGGCATGCTGCATGCATTCGATGCAGGCACTGGTACCGAATTGTTCTCTTATGTGCCAAATGCCTTAATTTCTAAATTAAACATGCTGACAGATCCTTACTACTCACATCAGTCATATGTGGATGGGAAAATTTCGGTGAAAGACACACAAATTAATGGTGCATGGAAAACCTTACTACTCTCTGGCATGGGCTCTGGTAATAAAGGGGTTTTTGCACTGGATGTGACAAATCCAGCCAATTTCAGTGCTGGTTTAGGTGCGATTTGGGAATTCACTGACAAAAATGATACTGACATGGGTTACTTACTTTCACCGCCATTGATTGCAAAATTTCGCACAGGAACCTCAGCGGGACAACCAACTTATGGCAACTTTGCCGTTATTTCAAGCGGTTACAATAACTTCGATACGTCGGATGTCAATGCGACGAACAAGCGCGGTAGCTTATTTCTATTATCATTGGATAAAGCCCCTAACGCAGCATGGGTTTCTGGTAGCAATTACTTTAAATTAAATACCGATACTGCAAGCACGTATGTTGATATAAGCAAAAAAAATGCCCTTGCCGCTCCGAATGTAGTCTACGGTGCCGATGGTGCTGTTAATTATGTCTATGCTGGCGACCTTCAGGGAAATTTATGGCGTTTTGTATTTACTAGCGGCAGCCTAGCTACGTCGATAGCTTCGTCTAAACCTGTATTTACTGCGAAAACCAGCGCTGGTATACCTCAGCCCATTACGGTTCAGCCGAAAATTGTTTTCGCTCCCGGTGGTGGCTATATCATTACTTTCGGCACAGGAAAATATGTTGAAACATTTGATATTTCTACAGCCAACTATAATACTAGCTCTTATTATGCGGTCCTTGATACAACCTATAACGCCGATGCGGTAACCGGACGCAGTCAACTTGAAGCACGAACAGCAACTGCTTCAGGTGCTGGATTCACCTTAACAGGAAATAGTTTTAGCTATGGAACCACGGCTGGCACAAAAAAAGGATGGTACTTTGACTACTCCGATTCAGCAACGACAGGTGAGCGCAGCGTAACTGAAGGCGCGATTGCAGGGCAATTTTTATTCTTCAATTCGCTTTTACTTAGCTCAAATCCTTGTTCCGGCGGCAGCGGAAAAATGTATCAAATTGACTTATTAACTGGCCTTAGCGATGGCGTGACTGGAACAAGTTCAACAATAGGACTACTTAACTCACCGATCGTGTTCAACATCAGCACTACTGTAGGAGATAGAAACGCGACTGGATCTCGTCGTACAGTCACTAAACAGACTGTAATTACAACTGGGACAGGAAATAGTACCGGAGAATCAACGACAAGTACCTCAACTCCGGATCAAGCGTCGAAGACCGGACGTTTGAGCTGGCGTGAACTCCAAAATTGGCAAGAACTGCGTAAAGATGCGAACAAATAATGATCGGAAATAACATGTATAAGAACAGAAATCGCGGATTTACCCTCATTGAAATAATGATTGCGGTAGCCATTCTCGCTATTTTAGGAAGCGTTGCTTTTTCATCGTATACCGATAGCGTCATTAAAACCAGGCGATCCGAGGGAAAAACAGCACTGCTTAAGTTGATGCAGCAAGAAGAGCAATTTTTCACTCAAAATAACTCGTATAGCGTGTTCTCCCAAGCATCTGTTGATGCAAATGAAAAGAAATTTAAGTGGTTTTCGGGAGAGGCAGCATCGAGCAGTTCGTATGACATCATTGCCACCGCCTGCGCAGGCGATACAATACAAAATTGTGTGTTACTGACAGCTTATCCGGGCACTACAAATGTCAACTCGACGTTTAAAGACCCGACATGCGGAAATCTAACATTAACCAGTACCGGTGTAAAAGACGTATCCGTGTCTGGCGCTAAGAGTAAGTGTTGGTAAATCATGAAAATATTCCGCCGTAATAATGGCTTCACTCTGGTTGAGTTAATGACAACCATCTCTATTGCTGTCATTTTAATGGCAATAGCAATACCTAGCTTTAAAACAATGATAGAGAATCAACGCTTAGTCACAACCGCTAGTGAATTTTATGCCGCTGTCAATTTAACTCGTGCTGAAGCAATTAAACGTGGCGCTAGAGTTAATATGGTTGCAAATGATGGTGCAAAATGGACCTCGGGATGGACCGTATTTATAGATGCCAACGATAATTTACTAGTTGATGCTGGTGAAACAATTATTTTCACACATGATGCAACAGTCGCAAATATTACGAGTGTGAACACATTCACGGATACAAGCAGTACTTATATTTCTTATACTGGAAATGGCCGTAGTAGAACCAAGGCGAGTAGCCAGCAACCCCAAGCAGGAACCGTTTCGTTTACGCTCGGTGATGCGACCAGAAGAGTAAAGATCAATTTTTTAGGTCGAGCAAGGATATGCAATCCAGTTGCAAATTTGAGTACATGCTCAAGCACGGTCAGTGGGAATTGATTGTTTTTGAAATCAGACATTTGCGCGATGAATATTAGGCAAGATGTTTACCAAAAGTGCACCAATGGCATCTACACAACTCAATAAAATATAGTATGTCCATCGCGTAGAAGAAGATCACACAAGGCAGTCTGTTTGATGACTTAATCATAGCGTTGGTGTCGACTGAATATTACCCCTCCGCACATCTGAAAACGGAATTCGCTGCCAGTAGGTGCAATTATTGAACCGGGGCAAGAGCATCGTCTTTGGCCACCACAAAGTACTGCGTTTAATTTCGGAAAAAATATGCGTGCTGTAAGTCGGGCCTAGCCAACTGCAAACCACAGCCCCGCCCCCTTCGCACACATACTCCCCCAAATTTTTAAGTAAACCAGCCGCTTGCCCGCGCAGTCTTTGTGGGTTTTAAATATACAGAGGGGAGTATTTTTGAGGTGTGGCAGAGTGGTGAGTGCGTGCCGAAGCCTTGGTTTTAAAGAACTCTCGGGACATGCCTGAGGGCTAGAAGAATGCGGCGCATTCGCCGCTTTGTCGCAGGGTGTCGGAACATGCAAGGTCAGTGCAGTGCGCTATGGGAGTTGTCTTCGAACGGATTGCGCAAAGCAAAAACCCCTCAACAGATTACTGTTGAGGGGTTTTCTAATAAAAGCCTGACGATGACCTACTTTCACACTGGTTGCAGCACTATCATTGGCGCGGAGTCGTTTCACGGTCCTGTTCGGGATGGGAAGGGGTGGTACCGACTTGCTATGGTCATCAGGCATAACTTGTTGACTTATTGTGGCGCACGTTATTCTGTGCGTCGCAACAGGTCCAATTGGGAAGAAGGGTCGTAGGGCGGTTTGCACCACCAAGGCAAGCAAACATGGTTCACTTGTCCATCAATAATCTTTGTGCTGAGCGATTGACCATCGCTGCAGCGTGCCTGCATGTTGAGTGCAGGACTTAGGCGGTTGTGATTTGTACCAAACTTCGTCGATTCCTCGACGACATAAGGCAAACACACAAACAATACTTGTCGTAAATCTATAACACTAAAGTTATAGGGACAAGCCTTACGGGCAATTAGTACTGGTTAGCTTAATGCATTACTGCACTTCCACACCCAGCCTATCAACGTCCTGGTCTCGAACGACCCTTTAAAGAGATCTAGTCTCTGGGAAGTCTCATCTTAAGGCTAGTTTCCCGCTTAGATGCTTTCAGCGGTTATCTATTCCGAACATAGCTACTCGGCAATGCCACTGGCGTGACAACCGATACACCAGAGGTTCGTCCACTCCGGTCCTCTCGTACTAGGAGCAGCCCCCTTCAAACTTCCAACGCCCACGGCAGATAGGGACCAAACTGTCTCACGACGTTTTAAACCCAGCTCACGTACCACTTTAAATGGCGAACAGCCATACCCTTGGGACCGGCTACAGCCCCAGGATGTGATGAGCCGACATCGAGGTGCCAAACTCCCCCGTCGATATGAACTCTTGGGAGGAATCAGCCTGTTATCCCCAGAGTACCTTTTATCCGTTGAGCGATGGCCCTTCCATACAGAACCACCGGATCACTATGTCCTACTTTCGTACCTGCTCGACTTGTCAGTCTCGCAGTTAAGCACGCTTATGCCATTGCACTATCGTCACGATGTCCGACCGTAACTAGCGTACCTTCGAACTCCTCCGTTACACTTTGGGAGGAGACCGCCCCAGTCAAACTGCCTACCATGCACTGTCCCCGATCCGGATAACGGACCAAGGTTAGAACCTCAAACAAACCAGGGTGGTATTTCAAGGATGGCTCCACGCAGACTGGCGTCCACGCTTCAAAGCCTCCCACCTATCCTACACAGATTGGTTCAAAGTCCAATGCAAAGCTACAGTAAAGGTTCATGGGGTCTTTCCGTCTAGCCGCGGGTAGATTGCATCATCACAAACATTTCAACTTCGCTGAGTCTCGGGAGGAGACAGTGTGGCCATCATTACTCCATTCGTGCAGGTCGGAACTTACCCGACAAGGAATTTCGCTACCTTAGGACCGTTATAGTTACGGCCGCCGTTTACTGGGACTTCAATCAAGAGCTTGCACCCCATCATTTAATCTTCCAGCACCGGGCAGGAGTCACACCATATACGTCCACTTTCGTGTTTGCATAGTGCTGTGTTTTTATTAAACAGTTGCAGCCACCAGTTTATTGCAACCCTTTCATCCTTCCCCCGCAGGGGGGTCAAACTACAAGGGCGTACCTTATCCCGAAGTTACGGTACCAATTTGCCGAGTTCCTTCTCCCGAGTTCTCTCAAGCGCCTTAGAATACTCATCTCGCCCACCTGTGTCGGTTTGCGGTACGGTCTCGTATGACTGAAGCTTAGAGGCTTTTCTTGGAACCACTTCCGATTGCTTCGTGAACAAGTTCACTCGTCTCAACCCCTTGAATTACGCACCCGGATTTGCCTAAGTGCCTTCTACAAGTCAAGAACAGGCTCATCCAACCGCCTGACAACCTTCCGCGATCCGTCCCCCCATCGCATCATACGACGGTGCAGGAATATTAACCTGCTTCCCATCAGCTACGCATCTCTGCCTCGCCTTAGGGGCCGACTCACCCTGCTCCGATGAACGTTGAACAGGAAACCTTGGGCTTACGGCGTGGAGGCTTTTCACCCCCATTATCGCTACTCATGTCAGCATTCGCACTTCTGATACCTCCAGCATCCTTTACAAGACACCTTCGCAGGCTTACAGAACGCTCTCCTACCATATGTCCTAAAACATATCCGCAGCTTCGGTGTATCGCTTAGCCCCGTTACATCTTCCGCGCAGGACGACTCGATCAGTGAGCTATTACGCTTTCTTTAAAGGGTGGCTGCTTCTAAGCCAACCTCCTGACTGTTTTAGCCTTCCCACTTCGTTTTCCACTTAGCGATACTTTGGGACCTTAGCTGGCGGTCTGGGTTGTTTCCCTCTTGACGCCGGACGTTAGCACCCGACGTCTGTCTCCCAAGCTCG
Source organism: Undibacterium parvum (assembly GCF_003955735.1). Classification (NCBI taxonomy): domain Bacteria; kingdom Pseudomonadati; phylum Pseudomonadota; class Betaproteobacteria; order Burkholderiales; family Oxalobacteraceae; genus Neoundibacterium; species Neoundibacterium parvum. The sequence goes on from NZ_CP034464.1 coordinate 1,063,247, forward strand.
CACTCATCGGTATTCGGAGTTTGCAATGGGTTGGTAAGTCGCGATGACCCCCTAGCCATAACAGTGCTCTACCCCCGATGGTGATACTTGAGGCACTACCTAAATAGTTTTCGGAGAGAACCAGCTATTTCCAAGTTTGTTTAGCCTTTCACCCCTACCCACAGCTCATCCCCTAATTTTTCAACATTAGTGGGTTCGGACCTCCAGTACCTGTTACGGCACCTTCATCCTGGCCATGAGTAGATCACTTGGTTTCGGGTCTACACCCAGCGACTAATTTCGCCCTATTCGGACTCGATTTCTCTACGGCTTCCCTATGCGGTTAACCTTGCCACTGAATGTAAGTCGCTGACCCATTATACAAAAGGTACGCAGTCACGGAACAAGTCCGCTCCTACTGTTTGTATGCACACGGTTTCAGGATCTATTTCACTCCCCTTCCGGGGTTCTTTTCGCCTTTCCCTCACGGTACTGGTTCACTATCGGTCGATTACGAGTATTTAGCCTTGGAGGATGGTCCCCCCATGTTCAGACAGGATTTCACGTGTCCCGCCCTACTTGTCGCAAACTTAGTTCCACACCGATGATTTCATATAAGGGGCTATCACCCTCTATGGCTGGACTTTCCATTCCATTCTATTATCAAAGATGCTAAATCTTGCAGGCTGTTCCCATTTCGCTCGCCACTACTTTGGGAATCTCGGTTGATTTCTTTTCCTGCAGCTACTTAGATGTTTCAGTTCGCCGCGTTCGCCTTGCATACCTATGTATTGAGTATGCAATACCCCTAAGGGTGGGTTTCCCCATTCGGAAATCTGCGGATCAAAGTGTGTTTGCTCACTCCCCGCAGCTTATCGCAAGCTACTACGTCCTTCATCGCCTGTAATCGCCAAGGCATCCACCATGTGCACTTAGTCACTTGTCCCTATAACTTTAGATTCTGGCGTCTGATTGTTCACATCAAAGTAAAAATCTACTTTGATGTGGTGCTAGTTCAAAATCACTGGCAGAGCCAGATGATTTTTCCAGTAACACCTACGCTCAGGTTCATCACCAAAAAATCGCTATAGTTCTTATTACTATGAGTATTACTTTAGCGTTTGCCGTATCTCAAGATATTTGATTTTCTAAAACCCTGTATTGCTACAGTGCTTTTCAAACTCTTTTTAATACATTTTATGTTTGTTTGATACAATCACAACCCTTCCATGAATTATCGTTAATAACTGTCGTTATTAATTTCCTTCACAGAAATAATTTTGATTATTTCTACTTTACTTCTTCTCAATTGTTAAAGAACGGTCTTACTTGATACTTTGCTTTCGTTTCGAAAGAACAAATCTCAATAGCGCGCGCGCTACTCACATTTGTTTTTTCTTCCCACTCCATTTTACTGGTAGGGCTGGTTGGACTCGAACCAACGACCCCCGCGTTATCAACACGGTGCTCTAACCAGCTGAGCTACAGCCCCACTTATTTACGACTTCTTTACTACGTAAATGGTGGAGGTTAACGGGATCGAACCGTTCACCCCCTGCTTGCAAAGCAGGTGCTCTACCAGATGAGCTAAACCCCCAATTCGGGAACTCGGTACCGATGAATCGCTCCATCGCTACGTTCTTTATCATTAACAGTCAATAAGTGTGGACACTTAACTTGTAGCGCACTCTAGAAAGGAGGTGATCCAGCCGCACCTTCCGATACGGCTACCTTGTTACGACTTCACCCCAGTCACGAATCCCGCCGTGGTAAGCGCCCTCCTTACGGTTAAGCTACCTACTTCTGGCGAAACCCGCTCCCATGGTGTGACGGGCGGTGTGTACAAGACCCGGGAACGTATTCACCGCGACATGCTGATCCGCGATTACTAGCGATTCCAACTTCATGTAGTCGAGTTGCAGACTACAATCCGGACTACGATACACTTTCTGGGATTAGCTCCCCCTCGCGGGTTGGCGGCCCTCTGTATGTACCATTGTATGACGTGTGAAGCCCTACCCATAAGGGCCATGAGGACTTGACGTCATCCCCACCTTCCTCCGGTTTGTCACCGGCAGTCTCATTAGAGTGCTCAACTTAATGTAGCAACTAATGACAAGGGTTGCGCTCGTTGCGGGACTTAACCCAACATCTCACGACACGAGCTGACGACAGCCATGCAGCACCTGTGTTACAGTTCTCTTGCGAGCACCGCCAAATCTCTTCGGCATTCTGTACATGTCAAGGGTAGGTAAGGTTTTTCGCGTTGCATCGAATTAATCCACATCATCCACCGCTTGTGCGGGTCCCCGTCAATTCCTTTGAGTTTTAATCTTGCGACCGTACTCCCCAGGCGGTCTACTTCACGCGTTAGCTGCGTTACTAAGTCAATTAAGACCCAACAACTAGTAGACATCGTTTAGGGCGTGGACTACCAGGGTATCTAATCCTGTTTGCTCCCCACGCTTTCGTGCATGAGCGTCAGTGTTATCCCAGGGGGCTGCCTTCGCCATCGGTATTCCTCCACATATCTACGCATTTCACTGCTACACGTGGAATTCTACCCCCCTCTGACACACTCTAGCCATACAGTCTCAAATGCAGTTCCTAGGTTGAGCCCAGGGATTTCACATCTGACTTATATAACCGCCTGCGCACGCTTTACGCCCAGTAATTCCGATTAACGCTTGCACCCTACGTATTACCGCGGCTGCTGGCACGTAGTTAGCCGGTGCTTATTCTTCAGGTACCGTCATGAGCAGTCTGTATTAGAGACTACCTTTTCTTCCCTGACAAAAGAGCTTTACAACCCGAAGGCCTTCTTCACTCACGCGGCATTGCTGGATCAGGGTTGCCCCCATTGTCCAAAATTCCCCACTGCTGCCTCCCGTAGGAGTCTGGACCGTGTCTCAGTTCCAGTGTGGCTGGTCGTTCTCTCAAACCAGCTACTGATCGTCGCCTTGGTAGGCTTTTACCCTACCAACTAGCTAATCAGATATCGGCCACTCCATGAGCATGAGGTCTTGCGATCCCCCACTTTCATCCTCAGATCGTATGCGGTATTAGCGTAACTTTCGCTACGTTATCCCCCACTCTAGGGTATGTTCCGATATATTACTCACCCGTTCGCCACTCGTCGCCAGATTGCTCCGCGTTACCGTTCGACTTGCATGTGTAAGGCATGCCGCCAGCGTTCAATCTGAGCCAGGATCAAACTCTTCAGTTTAATCTCTGTTTTGTGTTCATTTCTGAACTCCGTTCTTGCGAACGGTGTCGCTCACTCAAATAACTGACAGGCTACTTTTGAACTTGCGTTCTCAAGCATCCTATTTATTACTTTTGCGAACATTTGATATTTTTTAAGTTGAACTAACTACCGAAGTAATTAGCCGCGCTCTTTATCAAGTGCCCACATTTATTGACTGTTAATTGTTAAAGATCTGTCTTCTGTTTTTTGGCGCGTCACTATCGATTCTCACCGACTGCAAAGCGTTTCTGCCAGATTGCTACAAAGCGTTTTGTTTGTAAGCAGCAGAGAGATGAGATTATGCGGCATTTCCTTCTACTCGTCAACCCCTTGTTTTACGAGCGCTTGAATTTGATTTACATCTTCATTCAAACCTAAGGTTAATTCGTTAGCCTTACTTTCTTCATTTCGCCCCGCTCTTCAGCGGGAGGCGAACTATAGCAAAGCCTAACTAGGATTGGCAAGCTTTTGTTTAAATGATTTAGAAGATAGGCGCTTCAACAATTACGCATTTAAAGTAAGTCATTTTCGCGGCAAGGCTGACAACAGTTAAAATAGCGCTTTAATTTACCGAAGTAGTTGTTCGGTAAATGCTGACCTGATTTTTTAAGTATTGATTTCTATGCTACGTCTAACCGACATACAACTCCCCCTCGATCACCAAGAATCGGAGATTAAAGCTTCGATTCTTAAGCGTTTATCTATCGAGGGAAAAGACCTACTCGATTTCTCTATTTTTCGCCGCAGTTACGATGCTCGGAAAAAATCAGCAATTATATTGATCTACACTTTAGATGTACTGGTTAGCGACGAGACCGAAGTCCTCAATCGCTTTAAAGGAAGTACGAATGTCGGGGTATCGCCTGATACGCAATATCGCTTCGTAACTCATACTAATAGAGTGGACTTTAAGAGACCTGTCATTATTGGCTTTGGCCCTTGCGGCCTATTTGCCGCGCTGCTGTTGGCGCAAATGGGTTTTCGCCCTATTGTATTAGAACGTGGCAAAGCGGTTCGGGAACGCACCAAAGATACCTGGGACTTGTGGCGCAAGAGAGAATTGCACCCAGAATCAAATGTGCAATTCGGGGAAGGCGGGGCCGGCACCTTTTCAGATGGAAAACTTTGGAGCCAAATAAAAGACCCAAAACACTATGGCCGCAAAGTATTAACAGAATTCGTAAAAGCTGGCGCACCTTCGGAAATTATGTATGTCAGCAAGCCGCATATTGGCACGTTTCGCCTGGTCAAGATGATAGAGGAAATGCGCGCCAACATTGAAGCTCTAGGCGGAGAAATTCGCTTCGAGCAAAAAGTGACGGATATTGATATTAAAGACGGTCAAACACTAGGACTGAAAATCAATGGCGACGAATATTTAGCTGCCGATCAGGTCGTGCTGGCGATCGGTCATAGCGCTAGAGATACTTTTGAGTTGGTTCATCAACGTGGCATTTACGTTGAGGCGAAGCCGTTTTCAATAGGGTTTAGAATTGAACATCCACAATCAATTATTGATCAAGCTCGCTTCGGAAGAAATGCGGGTAATAAAATATTGGGATCGGCTGACTATAAACTAGTTCACCATGCAAAAAATGGGCGATCTGTTTACAGTTTTTGCATGTGCCCTGGCGGCACAGTTGTTGCGGCCACCTCAGAGCCTGGGCGCGTGGTCACCAACGGCATGAGTCAATATTCACGCAACGAACGCAATGCAAATAGCGCGATTGTGGTCGGAATCACTCCAGAGGACTACCCAGGACATCCATTGGCAGGCATAGATTTGCAACGAGAACTGGAGTCTCTCGCCTATGAACTAGGGGGAGCAAACTATAACGCCCCCGGTCAGTTGGTTGGTGACTTTATAGCGAAGCGCCCTTCAACAGAAATTGCCAGCGTAATCCCGTCATACAAACCGGGTATTACCATGTGTGATTTAGCCTTAGCATTACCTGCTTACGCAATCGATGCAATACGAGAAGCCTTACCGGAATTTGAGAAACAGATTAAAGGCTTCGCGATGAACGACGCTGTTCTAACTGGCATAGAAACGCGCACATCTTCTCCAATACGTATCAAGAGAAACGACACTAGCTATCAAAGCATAAATACCCAAGGACTGTACCCAGCTGGCGAAGGTGCGGGTTATGCAGGCGGAATTTTATCGGCAGCAATAGATGGGATTAAGGTGGCGGAAGCGGTCGCTCTTAACATCCAAAACAAAAGGGAATCGTCTTAATTTTCCGATCAGAGAGAGATGCCAATAACGCTGATTGGCGCTTGACATCTCTTGAAGTAAAGCGCGACTAGCTTAGCAAGTCATCTAAACCGGCAGCAAGTTCAGCAATAGGCGGCATCGTCGATAGAAGCAAGTCCGCACTAATTCCTAACTTAATGGCGACATCCTCTGGAAAAGTTGCCTCGAGTTCAGCTTTCGAATATTTATTTTCCTCACCTCTGGAAAGCCAAGAGGCCAGATGGATAACCGCAGCCATGGGTTCGAACGGATCGGAATGCAAAGGATCAGGAAATGATTTAATCACCGTAGAGAAATTATCAGGAAACCGCCAGCGCTTTGCTAATTCAGCACCAACATCCGCAAAGTCGTATCCAAATGATGCACGTTCAACTCCGAGACGACGAGAGTCCAGCGGGCCAGCAATCTTATCTATTTGCAGAGTTTGCTCTGGCATACCAGCGTGCATCACCAATTGACCGATTGCATGCATCAATCCTACGGTAAAAGCAAAATCAGAATTTCCGTGAATCTGCTTCGCCAGCCATTTAGCAATCACAGCAGTATGCATGCTGTAACGCCAAAACTGTTTAAGATCTACCCCTGGCATCGCCTTGAACCCACCTGTCAAACCACTACTAATGACCAAGGTTCGCACCGTCATGAAACCTAACATTAAAACCGCATCATCGATCGTTCCTATGCTTTTTGAAGCATGGTAATAGGATGAATTTGCCAGACGCAATAATTTAGCGCTCAATACCTGATCCGCGCTCAGCTTTTTAGCAATCTCGTCAATCGACACATTATCGTTATTAAAACTGTCAATAACCTCTTGCACGACCTTAGGTATTGTGGGTAAGGCATTCTGTTGCTGAAATAGAGCATCGAAATTCATAGATCATTCCTCCTGTGATTACAGCATCAAGACTATGACGGCAGGGCTTTGCGCAGATAGATTTCGCGCCAAATTTGGCGATAGAAAGAAAGGAAATAGTAGAAAAATATTCCTCTCGGATAAATAATACTCCGATAAATATTCGAAAGGAATGTTTTTTTATGAAACAACTTCGGACGGTCAGAACTTAAGAAACACGCTGGGCTACAAAAATTTCTGCCAGTAAGCAACATCTACCCATTGATTGTTTTTAAACCCAACTTCAGCGAAATGAGCTACTTTAATGAAGCCCATTTTCTCATGCAACTTGATACTATTTTCATTGGGGAGTGCGATACCAGCAATAAGCAGATGTACGCCCAATTGTGTCAAGCGCTCAAATAATTTTTCATACAAAAGAACACCGCAACCCTTCCCAATTGCAGCAGGAGCCAAGTAAACACTAAGTTCGACCGAGAAGCGATACGCTGAACGCTCGCGCCATTTCGTCGCATAAGCGTAACCATCAACTATGCCATCGGTCTCTATTACCAACCAAGGTAGGGCCTCTGAGACACTTACAATTCTTCGCGACATCTCTGAGACATTTACCTCTACCTCTTCAAATGAAATAATCGAATTACTGACATAGTAATTATAAATATTGCAAATGGCTTCGGCATCTGCCGCATTTACAAGGCGTATTTTCGTCATAAAACTTACTTTTTATATGAAAATTTTGTGCGGTGATTCTAGCAATAGAAAAATCGATGAAGCTTTAAAAATCAATCATCCTTCACGCCATCGATACCCAACTCTTGAATTTTTCTAGTGATCGTATTTCTTCCTATACCTAAGCGTATCGCAGCATCATTTTTTCGGCCATGTGTATGCCGTAATGCAGCCTTAATCACCACCGATTCAAAAACTCTCCCCAATTTATCAATGACTTCAGATTGCCCCTGCACCAGCATAGCGCTCGCTTCGTTCTCGAGCAAATTCATCCAAGTATCACTACTTTGATGCGATCCAAAATTTGCGGAATGGGCGGCATTGGAAGCCTGAATTGAATTTGGTAGCAACTCAGCAGAGGGCTGCTGATTAGAGTTTACGGAACTCGCGGCTGCCTCCACATTTGATTCTATAGATTGATCAGGATGCAGCAACTCTTGTGGCAAATCAAAAACTTCCACAGTCTGCCCCGGAGCCATAACGGTGATCCAATTACATAAATTTTCTAGCTGACGTACATTTCCAGGAAAGTCTAAGCCGGATAAAAAATTCAAGGCGGGGTCTGACATACGCTTGATATCGACGCCCAATTGCTTGGCACTTTGTGCCAAAAAAAACTTGGTTAACAGCGGAATATCTTCACGGCGCTCACGCAAACTAGGCAAGCGCAAGCGAATCACGTTGAGGCGGTGGTACAGATCCTCTCGAAAAAGACCGTCTTTAACTCTAGACTCCAAATTTTGATGGGTCGCTGCGATTACTCGGACATTGGCCTTCATAGGCTGGTGGCCGCCGACGCGATAAAAATGACCATCCGACAGAACTCGCAGCAATCTGGTCTGCAATTCCGCAGGCATATCGCCTATTTCATCCAAGAATAAAGTACCGCCTTCGGCTTGTTCGAAACGCCCGCGCCGGGTCGCTTGCGCTCCGGTAAAGGCCCCTCGTTCATGTCCAAATAATTCTGACTCTAGCAAGTCTTTAGGAATTGCTGCGGTATTTAGAGCTATAAAAGGCTGCAAGGACCGTGGACTATGCTTATGCAAGGCACGCGCAACCAACTCTTTCCCGCTGCCAGACTCGCCAGTAATTAAAACGGTAACGTTCGATTGCGATAAGCGCCCGATTGCTCGGAACACATCTTGCATCGCGGGTGCCTGGCCGAGTATTTCAGGCGTCTCTGAAATATTTTGCTCTACGCTTGCCTCGCGCAAACTCTCATCCATTGCTCGACGGATTAACTCGATCGCCTTGGCCAAATCAAAAGGTTTGGCGAGATACTCAAAAGCGCCGCCCTGAAACGCAGCAACCGCAGAATCAAGGTCAGAAAAAGCGGTCATAATAATTACCGGCAGGCCTGGATATTTGGCTTTGACAGTTTGCAGCAACTCCAAGCCAGATGCCCCATGCATGCGAATATCAGATACCAGAACTTGTGGCATATCGCTCTGCAACGCGGTCATTGCGTCACGCGCATTGGTGAAACTTCTTGTTGCAAGATTTTCACGCGCCAGTGCCTTTTCTAGCACCCAGCGAATTGAATCATCGTCATCCACTATCCAGATTGGTTTCATATCGTTTTGCATTCCGTTTCGGTAATTGTTAAGCATATCGATGTTAGTAACACTTATGATGTTACGTTTCCCCACTCGGGTATTTTTAAGGGAGCGGGAGCAAAATTCTGAAATCAGTACATCCCGGGCGGCTTTCACACTCTATTGCACCTAAGTGTTGCTCAACGAAAGTTTGCGCAAGGGTCAGCCCTAGGCCGCTTCCGCCATCTCGTCCTGAAACCAAGGGGTAAAAAATACGGTGACGTATTTCATCAGGAATCCCAGGTCCGTTATCAATAATATGCAAATCCAATGCCAGTCGATAACGCACTTTTGCCAGCGTCATCTGACGCACCACCCGTGTTCTGAAAACAATCTCGGCATCGCCCGACTTGATGCGTTCGCTCAGGGCTTGTGCCGCGTTATGGGCAATATTGAGTACCGCTTGTATCAACTGCTCTTTGTCACCGCGAAATTCAGGTATCGACAAATCGTAATCGCGTTTGATCGTTAATCCTTGCGGAAATTCCGCCACCATCAAGCTACGTACTCGCTCACACACTTCATGAATATTCACGTCACCCACTATGTGTGGCAGCCTATGCGGAGCCAATAAGCGATCAACCAAGGTCTGCAAACGATCGGCTTCTTTAATGATGACTTGCGTGTATTCCCGCAACTCCTTTAAATGCCGCTCCGGCAATTCCAATTCCAGTAATTGTGCTGCGCCTCTTATACCGCCCAAGGGGTTTTTGATCTCGTGCGCCAAATTTCGTATCAGCTCTTTATTCGCCTTACTTTGATCCAGCATGCGTTCTTCGCGATCGAGCTTTAATTGCTGCACGTTTTCACGCAACTCTATAAGCACTGGAGAATCGGGATTATCGAGAGCAGTGACAATACTATGCACATGCAGGGCATCTCTACCACTACGCTCTAACGTGAGATCTTGGCGTTTGTCAGCGAACTGATGGGCCACAGCCTGCTCAAAAACATCCAACAATTCATCGCCATTAAGAAATAAATCAGATAGTTTTTGATGCGTCAAAGCCTTAAAGGAACTACCGAGTAGACTCTCCGCTGCGGCATTGGCATACATGATGCAACTATCAGCATCCAGCACGATAACAGCGGAGGTAAGCAAATCTAAGCCAGCGAGTGAGGTGAGTGGTGTTTTCAAAGTGCTCAATAATAAAAAAAGGCCGCGTATAGCGACCTTAATATGCAAACATCATGCCTGAAATCGTTTTATCGTTAATGCAGAATATTTCTAACATCAAAATACCTTAGTCCGCTCATTTAAGCTTCAAAACGACGATGCGTTGTGTTTATCTCAGATTGCCCAATTCCCGTTTTAGTGCCTCGATGTTTTTTTCGGTGCGACTAATATCGTCTTTCATCATCGTAGTGCGTTCTTGATATTTGGCGAAATTCTTTTCCCCACCAAGGCGCTCAGGCTCACCATTGTTGTATTCTTTTTTTAAATTTGCTAATTTTTGATCCTCGGCCTTCAGCTCATCGGTCAAAATTTGCTTGCGATCCGAATCGCGCGCCTTTTGAGTACCATCATCGACCTTGGGGAAGCTTGATGGAGTAGACGCTGGGCTAGCACTTGTCTTTTTTGTCGTAGGCGGTGCGGGGACAACAGTGATGCCTTCCAACTCGACTTTTTTGCAGCCTTTGGTCGCACCTGTATTTTTATATTCTTTTTTGCCATTTTCATCGACGCACAAATACACGTCGGTTTCAGCATGAAGCTGCGTAGAAAAAGCGCAAAAAAAGAGAAATCCAGCAAATATTCGATTCATAGTAGGACCATTTCGTAACTAACGGGCTCAGTGTATGCCAAGCCGGGCGTTAGCACAATTGCAGTGCAATACTCGGTAACAATTTGGCGAAAAAAAAGCGGGGAAAATCCCCGCTTTTTAATCACTTATCCAAATTCACCGAAAATTACAGGGAATAATACATATCAAATTCAGCAGGATGGGTAGTCATGCGCATGCGCTGTACATCTTGCATTTTCAGTTCGATGTAAGCATCGATCATGCTGTCGCTGAATACGCCGCCACGTGTCAAGAACTCACGGTCTTTATTCAAGGCATCCAAAGCTTCTTCCAAAGATGCGCAAACCGTTGGGATCAACGCGTCTTCTTCTGGTGGCAAATGGTACAGATCTTTAGATGCTGCTTCACCTGGATGTATCTTATTCTGCACACCGTCTAGACCCGCCATCATCAGTGCCGAGAAGCACAGGTATGGGTTTGCCAGTGGATCCGGGAAACGCGCTTCAACGCGACGACCTTTTGGATTCGCAACATAAGGAATGCGGATCGAAGCTGAACGGTTTTTAGCGGAGTACGCCAATTTTACCGGAGCTTCGTAACCTGGAACCAAACGCTTGTAGGAGTTGGTACCTGGGTTAGTGATTGCATTCAATGCCTTAGCATGCTTGATGATACCGCCGATGTAGTACAGGGCGAAATCAGACAAACCAGCATAGCCATCGCCAGCGAACAAGTTTTTGCCGTCTTTCCAGATAGACTGGTGAACGTGCATACCGGAACCGTTGTCGCCAACGATAGGCTTAGGCATGAAAGTAGCTGTCTTACCGTAGGTATGAGCAACGTTCCATACGACGTATTTCAAGTTTTGAGTCCAATCAGCGCGCTCTACCAGTGTAGAGAAACGGGTACCGATCTCATTTTGACCAGCGCCAGCGACTTCATGGTGATGCACTTCAACTGGAATACCCAAAGATTCCAAAATCAGGCACATTTCAGAACGCATGTCCTGGAAACTATCGACTGGAGGAACAGGGAAATAACCACCCTTAGTAGTAGGACGATGGCCAGTATTGCCGCCTTCTAGCTTTTCGCCAGTAGTCCATGAAGCTTCGTCAGAATCTATCTTCACGAAACAGCCGGACATGTCGATTTTCCAGCGTACGCTGTCGAAAATGAAGAATTCTGGTTCTGGACCGAAGTAAGCTGTATCGCCGATACCGGACGATTTCAGGTAGGCTTCTGCGCGTTTTGCAATAGAACGTGGATCGCGGTCGTAACCTTTGCCATCAGTTGGCTCGATCACATCGCACTGCATAAACAAAGTTGTTTCTTCCATGAATGGATCGATGTTTGCAGTCGATGGATCTGGAATCAACAACATATCTGAGGATTCTATCCCTTTCCAACCAGCGATGGAGGAACCGTCAAAGGCGTGGCCAGATTCGAATTTATCGATATCGAAATGAGAGACTGGCACAGTAACGTGCTGTTCTTTGCCTCGGGTATCAGTAAAACGGAAATCAACGAATTTAACTTCGTTGTCTTTCGCCATTTTCAAGACTTCTGCGGCTGTCATTGCCATGTAAAACTCCTCAAATAGATCTATAAATAAATTCGAAAATTGCTGAGCCGTCTGCTAGCCGGCGCGTACATCTTGCTAAACACCTAGTTTTTTGAAATAGGGAGTATCAAGCTGACAGCGGAACTCAATTGAAGATCATAGCAGATTCCGTGCCATCTTCAAGCCAAAACCACTTCCTGTTGATCTAAGCCTAAATCCTTGTTTTCTCTCAGCTTTTCGTGGGCGAGTATAAATATTAGCTAAGCCACCCAAAATACTTAACGCACTTAAATGGCGCAAAATACATTCAAGGCACTTAAATGGTGCAAATATTTATTTGACCTTATATTTGCACTTATTTTGTGCGAATTAATCAGCGATTAATTTATATCCCGATTACTTTGCCTTCTGGCATTTTTTGATTTTATTATTTGCTAATAAGTTGAAAAAAACAGACGTCCAGAGTTCGATTAATTACTATTCTTAGTATATTCATAAACCTCAGTTTAATTGCTCACTATGCTCCCCATCATCCCGATACTAAGCGATAAAGAAATTAAGCGAAAACAAAGCAAGGGTCGCCAGCTTGATCCCGTGGCATTGCAAGAGGTGCGCGATCTTTTGGGGGGCGTCTCTCGACAACAAGATCTATTAATACAACATTTGCATACGATCAATGATCACTTCGGCTATCTTTGCCTACCCCATCTGACGGCGCTGGCGCAAGAGTTGCGTTTGGCGCAAACCGAGGTATTTGAAGTCGCCAGTTTTTATCACCACTTTACTATCGTCAAAGAGCAGACCGAACTGCCGGCAGAAATCAGCCTAAGGGTCTGTGACGGTCTTTCCTGCGAAATGGCGGGTGCTACACATTTGCGTGGGCAATTACATGATTATTTACAAAAAACCAATAACCAATCTATCCGCGTAATTCGCGTGCCCTGCATAGGTCGCTGCGAACAGGCGCCAGCAGCGCTCTTAGGTCAACATGCGATACCGAGTGCAGACCTACTTGCTATCAATCTGGCGATAACGCAAAAAAACGTCCAGGCAGAGGCTTTGGAATATATTGATTACCAAGCCTACCAAGCTCAAGGTGGCTATCAAAAATTGCAAAAATGTCACAATGGTAGAGTCGACCGGGAATCGCTTTTTAAGTGCATGGAAGAATCTGGCTTGCGTGGTTTGGGCGGCGCCGGTTTCCCGGTTGCTCGTAAATGGCGCATCGTGGCGGCTGAAATTGGTCCGCGCTTACTAGCCGTGAATCTCGATGAAGGCGAACCTGGCACTTTCAAGGATAGATATTACCTAGAACGTGACCCGCATCGTTTTCTTGAAGGTATGCTCATCGCGGCATGGGCGGTAGATATAGCCGAAGTGTATATTTATTTGCGTGATGAATACCATGCCTGCCGCCACATGCTAGAGGCCGAACTGGTTAAATTACAAGAAAACCCACCGGTTGCTGGCATGCCTAGCATACATTTACGGCGCGGCGCGGGAGCCTATATTTGCGGTGAAGAATCGGCCATGATCGCCTCGATAGAGGGCAAGCGGGGCCTGCCACGCTTGCGCCCGCCCTACGTGGCACAAGTTGGTTTGTTTAATCGCCCTACCCTGGTACACAATTTTGAAACCCTGTACTGGGTACCTGACTTATTGAAAAAAGGCGGTGACTGGTTTAGCAAGGAAGGTCGTAATGGCCGCTCTGGTCTACGCTCTTTTTCGGTCTCGGGGCGGGTTAATCAGCCGGGGGTGCACTTGGCGCCAGCCGGAATTTCGGTGGCAGAACTAATAGAAGAATATTGTGGCGGCATGCCTGATGGACATATCTTGTATGCCTATCTTCCAGGTGGTGCCTCGGGTGGCATCCTGCCTGCGTCTTTGAGCCATCTGCCGCTCGATTTTGATACGTTGCAAGGGTATGGTTGCTTCATCGGTTCGGCAGCAATTATCGTGCTCTCGCAACACGACAGCGCAATCACTGCCGCCAGAAACATGATGGCGTTTTTTAAGCATGAGTCTTGCGGCCAATGCACTCCTTGCCGCGCTGGCACAGCCAAGGCTTTGGATTTGATCTCGCAAGATGTGTGGGATATTCCGCTATTACAGGATCTCTCGGAGCTAATGCGTGACGCCTCGATTTGCGGGCTAGGGCAAGCTGCCCCTAACCCCATCGATTGCGTGATTAAGTATTTTCCGCAAGAACTCAATTTAGCGCAGGAAAAACCATGAACAGCGCAGCCTTGGCAAGCAGCGCCACTGCGGCGCATACGGAAATAGAAATACAGATCAACGGTCAAGCTATCTCCTGCACGAACAATGAAAGCTTGCTCGGTATCGCAAAACGAGTCGGCATAGAAATCCCACATCTATGCTACCAAGACGGAATGCCAGCGGCGGGAAATTGCCGTGCCTGCATGGTAGAAGTCAACGGTGAGCGAACGCTCGCTGCATCTTGCTGCCGTCATGCCAGCGCTGGTATGCAAGTAACTACCAACAGCCCACGCGCGCTTAAGGCGCAAAAAATGGTATTGGAACTGATGCTGGCCGATGCCCCACCTAAGGAAAACCAAACCGACGGCAGCACCAACGAATTACAGTATTGGGCGCAACAGGCAGGGCTACTGGCCACTCGTTTTACGCCGCGCCCAAGCCAAGCCAGAGATCAATCACACCCGGCCATTCATGTCAATTTAGACGCCTGCATACTCTGCACACTTTGCGTGCGCGCCTGCCGCGAGGTGCAGGTCAATGATGTCATCGGCTTGGCATTTCGCGGCTCGGACAGTAAGATCGTGTTTGATATGGATGATGCTTTGGGCGCATCGACCTGCGTTGCTTGCGGCGAATGCGTACAAGCCTGCCCGACCGGCGCGCTATTGCCCGCCAACCCAAAGGCGCAACAGTTACCGGATCAAAAAGTTGACTCTCTGTGTCCGTATTGCGGAGTCGGGTGCCAACTGACCTATCACGTCAAAGATAAACAAATCATCGCGGTTGAAGGCCGCGACGGCCCCGCCAACCATGCCCGTCTGTGCGTCAAAGGACGTTATGGTTTTGATTACGCACATCATCCACAGCGATTGACAGTGCCACTGATACGCCGCAGTGATGTGCCTAAGAGTGCCGATCTGGAAATGGATCCAGAAAATATTCTAGACGTTTTTCGGGAAGCGAGTTGGGACGAAGCACTCAGCTTCGCCGCCGGAAAATTAGTCACTTTACGCGATCAGCATGGCAAAAAATCTCTGGCCGGTTTTGGTTCGGCCAAAGGCAGCAATGAAGAGGCTTATTTATTCCAGAAATTAGTCAGGATAGGCTTTGGTAGCAATAACGTCGATCATTGCACCCGCCTCTGCCACGCATCTTCGGTTGCCGCGCTATTAGAAGGAGTAGGCTCGGGCAGCGTATCCAACCCTATCATGGACGTTGCATTGGCTGAGGTGGTTATTGTGATCGGAGCCAATCCTAGTGTGAATCATCCGGTCGGTGCCAGTTGGATCAAAAATGCGGTCAAACAAGGCAGCAAGCTGATCGTCTGCGATCCACGCAGATCAGATATGGCAAGACTGGCACATGAATTTCTGCAATTTAATCCCGATACTGATGTCGCCTTATTAAATGCAATGATGCACGTGATCATTCAGGAAGATCTGATTGATCACACCTTCATTGCAAAGCGCACTAGCGGCTTCGAGGCCATCAAGCAGCATCTGCTCGACTATCCACCGGAGCTAATGGCAGCAATCTGCGGCGTTCCCGCCGATACCATACGCGAGGTCGCCAGATTGTATGCCAGCGCCAAGACCGCGATGATTTTCTGGGGCATGGGCGTCTCCCAACATATCCACGGCACCGACAATGTGCGCTGCCTGATCGCCTTGGCTTTGATGACAGGTCAGATCGGCCGTCCCGGCACCGGTTTGCATCCTTTGCGCGGACAAAACAATGTGCAAGGGGCCTCCGATGCTGGTCTCATTCCTATGATGTTCCCGGACTATCAGCGCGTTAGTGAGCCCGCAAATATCATTAAATTTGAAGAGCTTTGGCAACTCACACCCGGCAGCTTAGATACGCAACCAGGTTTAACCGTGGTCGAAATTATGCATGCGATCGTACAGAAAGAGGCGCAAGGAAAAATCCACGGTATGTATATCATGGGCGAAAATCCAGCAATGTCCGACCCCGACGTGAATCAGGCGCGCGTCTCATTGGCGGCACTAGAGCACCTAGTCGTACAGGACATTTTCCTGACCGAAACCGCCTGCTTCGCCGACGTGATTTTACCGGCCTCAGCCTTTCCGGAAAAAACCGGCAGCTTTACCAATACCGACCGTACCGTGCAACTGGGCAGGCAAGCGCTAGCGCCACCGGGCGATGCCCGCCAAGACTTATGGATTATTCAGCAAATCGCGCAGCGCATGGGCCTAAGCTGGAACTACCCGCATGTCTCGGCCGTATTTGAAGAGATGCGCCTTTGCATGCCTAGTATCGCCGGCATCAGTTGGCAAAGACTGGAGCGCGATGGCGCCGTTACCTATCCCTGCTTACATGAGGACGATGTGGGCGAAGCAGTGGTATTTACCCAGCGTTTCCCGACCAAAGATGGCCTCGCAAAATTTGTAGCGGCAGGCTTGATCTCGGCCGACGAGCAGCCGGATGCCGACTATCCTATGGTGCTCATTACCGGCCGCCAATTAGAGCACTGGCACACCGGCAGCATGACGCGCCGCGCCAGTGTGCTTGATGCCCTAGAGCCAGATCCGGTCGCCTTAATTCATAGCGATGATTTGCTGGCCTTACAGATTTCAGCCGGTGACATCGTTACACTCAGTTCGCGCCGTGGTACGGTCAGTCTGTATGCCAGGGCCGACAATAGCTCGCCGCGTGGTGCAGTATTTGTACCGTTCTGCTATTACGAAGCCGCCATCAATAAACTCACCAATTCTGCGCTCGATCCGTTTGGTAAAATTCCCGAGTTTAAATATTGTGCAGTGAAACTCACCGCCGGCGGTGAGTTTCCTAAGCAGGGCAGTTTTGGCGGCGGCCAAGCCTTACTTTCTTGAGATCTGCCAGTCGTGAGACAACAACGGCAATAGGTCAAATATATTGAACTAGGGCGACGTGAGCGACTAAGCCAACGCAGACGCTACGTCAATAAAACCAAATAAATTACGCAAAAAAACCATCGTACTTTGCTAGCTACGATGGTTTTTAAAGGCTAATAATTACTAATTGTTAGAACGCATAGCTCGCACGAACATAGTAAGCGCGGCCGACTGGATCGGTATAACGTGGATCGTATCCTTTTTGAAACAAGGTACCCTGATTAGAGAACGGTGGATCTGTGTCTAGCAAATTTTTAATACCTGCGGTCAAAGTAAATCCTTTGAAACCGGTATAACTGCCTGACAGATTCCAAAGGCTATACGCTGCAACGTCTTGCTTAAATTCGGCGGCGACCGAATTTTGATCAACATAGCTAGATCTATGCGATTGTGCAAGGGTCGCACTCCAGCTCGCCAAGCTCCAGTTTATCGAGGCATTATGTCGCCATTTAAAAACCGGGCCACTATTGCCATAGGTGCCAACGTTCTCCAGGAAATCGCCGTTACGTTCATTTTGATATTCATACTTATGCACATAAGTACCATCAAAGGAAATGACAAAATTTCCTATTGATGTTTTTGGCATTCTGAACGTCACCCCGATATCGACACCGTCAGTTTTGACTTCGCCAAGATTTTCATTTTTATCCAAAATTGCATTCGGGGTGCCGTCGGCAAATCGCAGGAATCTATCTTTATATTTTGGATAATTACCGTAAATTACAGCCTCATCCAATGGTGCAATTTTGTCCGTCAAATGGATGTTCCAATAATCCACGGCCAGCGTCACTTCCGGAATAGGTTCGAGTACGATACCAAACGCAAAGGTCTTGGATTTCTCAGGGCTTAAATTGGTATTTCCACCTTGCAACTTAAACTGCTGCAAATCGCAATCACGCAAAGGATTCGCGCCCGGCAATGTAGAAATTTTACCGCCTGGGCAAAACACCGGATCGCTGTACTCATTATTGGTATCGTTCCGTGACGGTGGTGCTGACTTTTCAAATAGCGTAGGAGCACGGAAACCAGTACTTGCAGAAGCCCGCAACAACACTTCTTTAGTCGGTTGGTAGCGCGCGCCTACTTTAGGATTAAAAGTGCTACCGACATCGCTGTAATTATCAAAGCGCCCTGCCACTTGCAATTCAAAATCTTTAGCGAAAGGAATTCCAACTTCGGCAAATACCGCCTCAATGTTACGACTACCCGTTTTTGGCAATGAACTAGACAAACCGGAACTCGATGCTTGCGATGCGATCGCAGTATTTACATCGAAATTAGCTTTCTCGTTTCGTAATTCTCCGCCAAATGCGACCGCCAGTTTGCCGCCGGCCATTTGCATCAACTCGCGGCTAGCCTTAAAATCGATTCCCGTTGTGGTAACGTCGGCGCTTTGTACCTGACCACGTAAAGCCGTGCTAGCGAGATATGCTTTACCAGCTGCATCCTGCAGGGCAAATGGATTCAAAGAACCATTGGCAACGCCAGCGGCGAAAGACGAATCCTTCACGTAACCGCCCACAAAGTCTTCGGAAGATTTACTCACAGAATAAGTGACGCCGGTTTTATAGTCCCAATCCGCCAACACACCTTCCAGCCCTAAGACCACGCGATCAGCTACGCCTTTAGAATCGATCGCCCGTTGTCCCGCTTCTAATGGACGCCAATTCACCGATAGGGGATCGCCACTTAAGCCAGCTTGCGCCGGTACGCTACCATTGCCCGGATAAAATTTGCTAGTATTAGGTAAGACCAAGCCGGTCTGCGGCGGTGGCGCTGTACGCGATTTAACGAAATTCTCTGAGTGCAATAACTCTAACGTTGCCAAATGGTCTACACCTAACTTGATGGATCCCTTGGCAAACACTGCGGTTTGCTCACTGCTAGGCAAATCATCGATTAAACGTGTGTAATCCTGGCGGCAAGTGGTACCGCCAGCCTTAGGAACCGAGTAAGGTGGATTACAGCCTGAAGCAAAACCGGGATTGCCAGCAAGGTCGGCAGTCGCATCGTAGAAATTGCCAGGGAAGGTGGTGCCACTAGTTAAAAATACCCCATGCTGAGGAATCACACCAGTCTTGGAAAATTCCCTATCAGCCGAAGTGATCACGGTTTGCTTATGATAGTCCACCACACCAAATAAGTTGTAGCCGTCTTTATTCAAATCGCCAAAACCACCGGTCAGATTCACACGCTTTTCATCGCCCCCCGTTTGTCGCGGTTGGACTATTTCGCCGGAAATGATGACGCCTTTAAACGACCGTTTAGTAATGAAATTGATCACCCCACCAATCGCATCGGTACCATAAATAGCTGAGGCACCATCGCGTAACACTTCAACCCTATCCAATGCGGCGATGGGAATAATATTCAAATCAACACTGGCACCATCATAGGGATGATTAGCGATACGGCGGCCATTCAATAAAACTAAGGTCTTATCTCCGCCCAAGCCCCGCAAATCGGCACTGGCCTGGCCACCAGTCGGTAAGCCACTAGAATTACCACCCACCGCATTTCCACTACCAAGACTAGACTGATTAGAAGGCAACTTACTAAGAACTTCTTGTGCGGTCGTCAAACCTTGTTTGATAAATTCTTCTGCTTTTATTACAGTCAAAGGATTTGCGGTTTCTGAAACGAGTCGTTTGATCGAAGACCCGGTGACCTCGACGCGCTGCGGTTCAACGCCAACATCCTGCGCCACTACTACCTGACTAAGCATCCCCATACTAACTACCACACTACCAGCAAACATCAAGCGCAAGGACCGGGATAAAGCTGTCTCTCTAGTTCTAATCATAGTCAATCTCCGAATATATAATAATTGCATAAACTATACCAATCTGTTTTGATGTGAATGTAGTCACAGGCTGATCATATGGCAAGAATCGTTCTGCACGCTTGAAATAAAATTGTTCACTTTGCCAATTTTTTTGACGTATTTTCATACTTTTCACTCTCGACAATATCAATTCGTACAACTACACATCGGTTGTTTTTCATGCTTATTCCGTTGTTCATTCACCACAAAACATGTGCTATCAGCAAGCATAGCGAAACCTGGTCATGTCACAACAAATAGAAAAACTGACTTTTCTGGAGACGCAAGTGACGCGATTGAAAAAAGCAACGCACGGAACAAAAATGGCTGACAAATCACTTGCGGTAAACGTTACACTGCATAGCACTCAATCGCGGCAATAAGCAAAATTCAAGCTACAAATCTGGCAGCGACCATACCAACCAGCTCTTAACCTTCTTAAAATCAAGATGACCACTAATCTCCTCGACGATGCTCAGCAATACGGCATGGATCACAATCTGCCCTACGCCGGTGCTGTCGCGCCGGAGGATGCATGGGCGCTCTTGCAAGCCGATCACAAAATTATTCTTGTGGACGTACGCACTCATGCTGAGCGCGATTGGGTTGGTCGCGTCAGCATCCCGGAAGCACAGCATCAGGCGGTGCAGTGGAGTCTGTACCCAGGCGGTGCACCCAACCCCGAATTTATCGCGCAATTGAAGGCAGCGGTGCCGGATACGGATACCGTGATCTTATTTTTATGCCGCTCGGGTGTGCGTTCACGTCACGGCGCCAAGCTGGCAACGGAACATGGTTACAGCCAATGCTACGATATCTTGCAAGGTTTCGAAGGCGATAAAGACGTGCACGGCCATCGTAAGACAGTCGGCGGCTGGTGCAGCGCGGCACTGCCTTGGCTGGGTGCTTGAGATTATTCAAGCTAGGCTTAGCGCCGTACGCTGCACCTCAGTAGCGCAAGGCAGCTACAAGGACGCGCAGCGGTTTTTTCTAAGCCAGCCAGAAGCCAAATTCAAAATAGACCTAGCCCAGCGCGCATATTCCATGCGCCTTGCAGGCCGGCATGGCTGGGAAGGCGCATGGAATATGCGCGCTGGCAGGGGCACCGTAAAATTTTCTTGCAGATCTTAAATCCCTATCCAGCTGCCGATCAATGCAGCAATGCAGGCGACGATGAGTGCAATGCTAATCCAGCCGGCGATCTGAGCAGGCATGCCGCTACGTGCCTCGCCCATAATCCTGACATCACGCGCCAGCAATTGCAGCGCGATCACATGCAAAGGTAACAGCACCGCATTGACGACCTGGCTGGTGTAAATCAAAGGGATCAGTGGCAAGCCCGGTAACGACACCACGCTGGCAGCAGCCACCGTGAGGCCGACAAAGGCAGCGTAAAAATACTGGAAATGACGCGAATCGAGATCTAGCGAGGCCGGTGCACCTATGCCCTCGGCGATTGAGTAAGCGGTTGCTATCGGCACGATGGCCGCTGCCAGCAAAGAAGCGCCTAACAAGCCAACCCCAAACAAGACCGTGGCAAACGAGCCCGCCAGCGGACGCAGCGCCAGCGCGGCATCGCCAGCATCGTTGATGTGGATGCCAGCGCGGTTTAAAGTGGCGGCGCAGGCCACTGCGATTGCCAGTCCGATCACGCCGGTCAGTACCGAGCCGATCACCACGTCCACCCTTTCCCAGCGCAAATTGGCGACCGTAATTTTTTTATCGACCGCATACGATTGTATGAAGGCCAGACCCCAGGGTGCCAGGGTGGTGCCCAAGGTCGCGGCAATCGCGATCCAGCCCAGATTATCGACCGGCATATGCGGCACCACTGAGTTATGCCAGACCGCCGACCAATCCGGCGCCGCCAGAATACCATCGATGATGTACAAAGCCAGCGTGGACGAGATCACCAGTAAAACCCGCTCGATACGGTGAAAAGACCCCAGCACCACCACCAGTGAAATCAGCACGGCAGCCAGCGGTGCGCTAATCCAGCTCGGAATACCGATCAAGGAACCAGCTGCCGAGATACCCGCATACTCTGCGCAGATGGTGCCGAAGTTGGCAAACAGCAGACCAAGCACCGCGATGTAGCCCCAGCCATGTCCCCAGCGTTCGCGTATCACGCCGACAAAACCCTTGCCGCTAGCGGCGCCTATGCGCACCGCCATCATGTGAAACTGCACTAGCAAAATGGTCGAAGCCGGTATGATCCACAGCAGGCGATAACCATGATCGGCCCCCAGCACAGAATAAGTGGTAATACCCGCCGGATCATCGTCCGACAAACCGGCCAATAGGCCGGGGCCCAGCACCGCCAGAAAGGCAGAAAATGCACCTATGCCTGCGGCCCGAAAACGCGCGAACTGCAAGGCGATGCCGCGTTTGTGATGTGCCACGGCATGCGCAGGTGCGCCTTTGCGCAGACGACTCTGATGGGCTTTGGAAGTACGTGTATGAGGCATGCGGATACCGGTTAGCTAAATTGGGGCGTCTAAAAAAAGCGCCTGCACTTGATCCATGCAGCCAACTCAGCCGCAAGCCAAGTATAAACAGATTAACAAGTCCAATATCACCGCAAAGGCTTTATACCCGCTAGGCTTGATATAACGCAAAGCGCAGTAGCGCAAACTGCAGATTGTTTGTGTGCTGCGTATAGGGCAATCAAGCTGGCACCGCTTTGAAAGCGACAAATAGGCACGCGAGGCAGCAATGATTTTTCGAAAAGCGGCGTTTGTCTCAGAAAAATGTAACGATGAACTCAAGACTGTGATGCATTTTCTACCTGCGGCTGTGCTGAAGTTTTGCGCCGGATGCTACGCATGACAAGATATTGCTTACGAAATTCCAGGCCACGCTGTGGCCAATTGCGTGCGTATTCGGTCAAGCTCGCTTGTACAGCGCCAAAATCCTCGCCGTTGACGCGGCAATCCACCGCCAACTTATCCTGACTATCACGCGAGACAAACATACGCAGACCCAAAAATTCTTGGCTTTGCAGCAGATCATGCAAAGCCGCCGTGCTTTCAGTAAACAGGCAGCAAGGACAAAACGGATGCAGCTCTGCTGCGCTGGCCGGCAGTGTCGCCAGATGCGCCACTGGCCCTAGCAATACTTGCCGGTACAGCGATTTGCCATCAGACTCATCACCGGCCACCACGCTCATTTCTATCACGGTGCAGTCTAAGGGCGTCTCACGAGTCGCGTCGGTCAGGACCACCAAGTCCATTTGCGTCCAGGCGCGAAACCCTTCAGCGATCGCCGCAGCCTCGCTGACCCCGATCGCATGTTGATATTCAGCGATCCCGTTTGGAAAAAAATCGGGATGCGCGACATACATTTTGGTGCAAGTGCGCACCCGGCCATCGGCCAAAGTGATGGATTCTATAGGCTCCACCTGCAGTAGCAAGCCACTACTCAGCCTTAAGCCAGTGGCATGCCACGCGAACTCGATTCCTTCCAGTAGCAAGAGATCAGCCAGCGCCTGCATCAGCGCAGGGTCAGCCACAGGCACAGCAGCTGCTGCCGACGAACTTGCAGCACCCGCCACAGGCGATTTGGCATTCGCGGAGAGTTTTTTCTTGAAAGAATTAAAAATAGTGATGAGTGACATAAAAAATTGCGCTAAAAAAGAGACGGCACAAGCAGCAGCGCCAAACAGCGCATTGTACGTTTTTTCAGTCAGTATGGGCGATGCGCATGGCTATGACGATACTGTAAGCTAGCCACCCAGTACAACACCAGCCTATGTCACACCTAGAGAGTTTTTAAAATAGGCACAGGCCCAGCGCGCATATTCCATGCGCCCCGCAGGCCAGGCAAGCCGGAGACCCGCATAGAATATGCGCGGCAGGCACGCTGGCATTTGGAGTTTCGACTTTAGACTGATGCGCAAGGAATCAAGCACGTGGAAATTTGAGCAGAGTGAAGCGAGTTTCAAGCTCACTTCCCTGCTCTATCTTAGAGCGCCTACTTTATTGCTTTTGACCGCTGAAGGTACCTTGCGCTGGCGAGTTGCCGCCCCATTGCCACATACCCATAACAGCACCGCTTTGCGCGTCGATACTGCCCATGAATTGGGCTGCACCGGCTTTGCCGGCGCCGGTCAAGATAAATTCACCGATCTGGCTAATCGTCCCAGAGACGGTAAAGTTGGTTTTGTACTTACTCGACACACCCATGCCTGTCATGGCGCCACTGTTATTGACCATCACGTTGACCGTACCATTATCGTCACCGGTAAATTTCACTGCATACATACCACCCAGGCCTGAAGCCGCACCGCCATTATTTGAGCTGGCCAGTGGCGTGTAATTGCTGTTAGCCGAAGTCGCTTCACGCGAATTGGTGGCGCGAATAGAGCCTGCTGCATTACGCTTTGAAGAGGCCGAAGTGGCTTGTATGAGTTGCGGTTTATCGCGAATCGCCAGGGCAATTTTATTGAAGTTATCGAGTAAACTTGCGGCTATCAATTTGCCTTCCGGCGTCTTGCTATAGCCACCAGCGCTGGCCCAGCCCATGCCACCCCAGCCCCAGCCATCGAGGCTAAAATTCATTTTACTGGCCTGACCTTCGGCACTTGCGACTTGTATCCCTGAGCGCACGTCGGCTAATAACAAAGTCGTTTCCGCTTCCTTAAATTTAACCCCGCCAGCCAGGCCGCCCAGAGCACCTAGGGCACCTGGTAAGCGACCAAACAAGCCACCGAGAGCACCATTCATGCCGCCGGTATCTTCCGAGAATTGGATTGCTGGTGTCATCACAAAATCGGCCGCCTGCAATTGGCCGCCACCGACGTTCGAGCCATCTTGCATTTGCCCGGCAGCTGCCAGCGCACGTTCTTGCTGCAAATTTTGCATAGCGACGCCACGTTCCACGATCGTAAAGCAGCCCGATTCTTGCGCGATCATGCGCAACATAGTCGATGGCGAACCTAATTTATAGCGCCCCAGATAAGTGAGTATCTCGCTTTGTGGCTCGGCTATCGCCAGTGTGCCAAAATTGCGATTACATTTTTCTATGGTACCCAGTTCGGCCGCCTTGGCCACCACAGGTGCGCTAGATAGCAGCAAGGTCGCTGACAACAAGGCCAATTTGCCAGACGAGACTAAGGGAAATAACTGCTTCATGCGCTCTCCAAAAATGCTTATTTATTAATAAAGTGCAGGAGTATAGCGCGAATTTATAGGGAGATTCCCGGGATTTTTCTGATAATGGCTAATTTTGCAAACTATTACACTCTTTTACACTAAGCTCAGCTAGACATCGTCGGCCTTTGCACTATTTACATTGCCTGAGCAGTTCGTCCGTCAGCAATAATTGAGCATATTCCCCCTGTAAGTTACTCAGTGACATGCAATGTATCTGCTCGGCGGTTTGCATTGTTCCTTTGCAGTCTGTACTATCAAACGTAAAACAGGCGTCACTCACTACGGCCACCTTAAAACCCAGGCAAGCGGCACTGCGCGCACTGGCCTCTACCGAATAATTGGTGGCAACCCCGACCATTGCCAATTGCCCGATACCGCGCCTATGCAGCCACTGCTCCAAACCGGAATTGCAAAACGCATCGGTGACGTTTTTTTCCATGACATGTTCGCTGGCCAAGGGCGCGAAACGCGGCTGTATCTGAGCCCCCGCTTGCCCAGGCCAAAACACGGATTCGGGCGAACGTGACATATGCCGCACATGCACGATGCTGCGTCCGGCGGCGCGCCATGCCGCCAGCAAAAGCGCGATATTGTCTTCCGCCTCAGGCATATTTCTAGGCCCTAAACGCGGTTCCGTCATACCTTGCTGCAAGTCGATGAGGATGAGGGCGGCATTAGCCGCCTGAAACGTGGACTGTGTCATAAAGCTGTGCTTCAAATTTTAAAAAGGGCTTGCGCGAACGAGCACATCACCAGCGTGAAAAATGGTCTTCGGTGACTCCCACCAAATTGGCTATAGGGCGGCGCGGCGCGTCCTTGCCCGCTTTGACCCAGCCGCTGAAAGTCCCTATCGGTTGCAGATAGCGGCTGGCGGCAATCAACAGATTTTTATTTTCGCTACGACAGCCTTCAGGCTGAAACTGCAGATCGAGCAAGCCATCCTCGGTATAGATATGCCAGGGCAATAAGGGCTGCTTGGCATCAAATTCAAAATGTGCAGCCCCTAGAGAAATAAGCTGCCCATCTAGCCACAAGGCGTTTTCATTATCCCCGAAATAGCCCGCTTGCAGATTGAAGCCCAGCTCCAGATTATGCGCCGAGGCCCAGCGCCAGGCAGTCTCACGCGCCAGAAAGCCATTACTATGATCGAAACTGGCGATGCCACCGTCCAGTGCAAATTCACGCCCCTTAATCTGAACGCTGCCGCGCAAAGGCAGGCCAGCCGATTTCACCGTGGCATGCACGTTGCCTCCCTGCACTGGTCCAATCGCGCTTAAAAATGGGGCCGCGGTGCGTGCATCAAAACTGGCGTCAATTGCGAAATCGCCGCATTGCAGCGTCAGCTGATAAGTCTCGCTAGCGGCCAGATGACGATAATCGATACGATTATTCAGAAAGCGAAAGCTGCTAGCCGCACCATCGGCTGGATGCGTATTGAGTGTCGCACTCAGGCCAGGCAAGCCATCCCGAGAAAAACTCGCCAGCATGCGTTGCGCCCGTCGATCAAAGGCATACGCAAAGGCAGTATTGGTCCAACCCACATCGACGATCGCAATGCCGCAAAAAATATCGTCTGTCGCCAGCGCCACATATTGCCAGTGTTTATGATGGAAGTGCTGCCATAGCCGACTACGTTGATGCGGAGCCGCCAATCCGCGCCAGTCTATCTGCGTCAAAGGGCCAGCATATTTACCAAAATTAACACTGCCATCGGCAGCCAGCACGCTGCGCGGTGCTGCGGCTAAAGTCAGGTCGGAGTCAGCGGCGCGCGCCACGACTGAGTTTAAAACTGTCATAGAGTCAGAGAGAGTGAAATAGAGTCAAATGCAAAATGGAGTACCAAGTCGCTAAAAATTAAAAACCGGCAGGCCCAGTGCGCATATTCCATGCGCCTTTGCCGAGCATATGGCTGGCAGCCCGCACTGGCTATGCGTCTTGGGCTAGTGCATGGGAACGGGCAAACTTAGATCGATTTATTCAAACACGGGTCGAAAGAAGGAGCGCTCATAGCTAATGATGCAACGGGTTTTTTCGGCATATTTGAAGGCTTCTATGCAATCGTGATCGAGGAAGGATTTTTCTCTATATTCCTCATACAGTGCCAAGGACGGAAAACTGAAGATCGCCAGCGCGATATTGCTGGCACCTTCCGATGGTAGAAAATAACCGTGATGATCACCACCGAATTTCGCCACTAAGGGTATCCACATTTTTCCGTAAGTCTCAAATTCCTTGAGTTTATAGGTATCAATCACATAGCGCAGGTAACAGGTAATCATAGGTTTTCTTAAAATTGTACAAAGTTGTGTTAAACCGCATCAAATAGACAAATAATTAATTTCTGAATTCTACCTAGCATTTGATTTTTAGGGAAATAGTGTGCAATCTGCATGGTTTGCGCTCTATACTTGCAACTAGATCTTTGACGAATTAAGTATCTGGAGATACAGATGCACACGCCTATCTCGCTCACCTCCCTAAGCGCCAGCATGCTGGCTCACTTGCAGTTAATCCTTTTGCTTTGCTTACCCCTGAGTGCCGTGCACGCGGCCGAGCGTGAACTCATCATAGGAACTATTGCAGTGAGCCCTTTCGGCTTTCTTGATAGCACCGGCAAACCTAGCGGTATCATGTATGAAATTAGCAATCGCATCGCCGAAGAAGCGGGCCTACCCTTCAAAAACAACATAACACCGTATGCCCGCACGGTGCTTGATTTGGAGTATGGCAATGCCGATGTCATCATCCGATATAGCAATGCTGACTTAACTAAAGTTGCACATCAAGTTATTTCTGTGCTGGCGCTACCGAGTTTCATCATAGGAAAAAATTCGAGTAGTTTTTTGCGCCTGGCTGACCTGCACGGTAAAAATGTGGGCGTCCTACGCGGTGGCAATTTTGATGCAAATTTTGCGGCCGATACGGCAATCAAGAAATATGCGGTTAATGATTATGAGCAAGCCTTCAAGATGATGATGGCCGGCCATCTCGATGCAGTCATAGGCTCAAATATCGGCCTGTATTACACCGCGCAAAAACTAGGTATCGCCACCAGCGCGCTGAGCCCCCCCTTAGTGCTGAGCACACAATATTTTGTGTTGCACGTCTCAAAAAAGAGCGCCAATGAACCGCTCTTAAAAGACTTAAAGGGCGCGGTGGAGAGGCTGCAAAAACGTGATGCTTTCACGCCCATCATCAACAAGTACATGGGATATTATCCGTGGCAACAGCAGAAATAGAGACTGGCTTAATATTCCCTGCCCAGTGAGTGGACAGAGAATTCATTCCTTTTGAAAACATTGCAAATAAGGCATAAATAAATATTTCCATGCGGAAATAAAATTACTGTAGACAGCTCGCCACAAATGTCCTAGTCTTGAGTTCAGCACGCAATTTTCTTGTTTATATTTTCGTCTGAATCCTTTTTATCCTCCACGCAAGCCTAACATTTCACTCTGATACAAATTTGGTTTCAGCAGAATTTGTATCAATGCCAGCCGTGGATCTCGTTGTTTAATTGTTCCGGTTTTCATACAACAGGAGTCTTCTCCATGTCTGATCAAGTTCCCATTGTCTACGATGCACACGACGCTTACGATGCCGAGCGTCCACTCTTAATCGCCTGCGGCTGTGGCGGCAATCATGCCCCACATCAACACGCGGAGCAGCAGAGCAAACAGATCATCAGCACCGATGTCATCAGTCGTAATTTTCTGGAAGCCGCCTTAGTCAAGGCACTGTTTCCGCACGAGCCGACCCGAAGAGCGTTCTTAAATGCCGTGGGTCGCAGCACAGCGATGGCAGCTATCGCCAGCGTCGTGCCACTGGCAAGTATGCAGGCCATGGCGCAAGAAACCAGTGGTAATTTAGAGCGTAAAGAATTGAAAGTGGGCTTTATCGCCATCACCTGCGCAGCCCCCTTGATCATGGCGGAGCCGCTGGGATTTTATAAAGAGCAAGGCCTCAATGTGCGCCTGGTCAAAACTGCGGGCTGGGGCATGATACGTGAGAAAGTGATTAAGAAAGAGCATGATGCCTCGCACTTCCTATCGCCTATGCCGCTGGCGATGAGCTTAGGCCTGGGCAATGAGCCCTTCCCCACTTCCGTCGCCACCATACAAAATAATAACGGCCAAGCCATTACCTTACACTTAAAACACAAAGACAAGCGAGATCCCAAGCAATGGAAAGGATTTACCTTGGGCGTGCCCTTTGTCTACAGCATGCATAATTTTTTGCTGCGTTACTACCTGGCTGAATTCGGTATCGATCCGGAGACAGATGTCAAAATCGTCGCGGTGCCGCCGCCAGAGATGGTCGCCAAATTGACCGATGGCAGCATAGATGGTTTCCTCGGACCGGATCCATTTAACCAGCGTGCGGTATTTGACGGGGTTGGTTTCATCCATATTTTGTCGAAGGATATCTGGGATGGTCACCCCTGCTGCGCCTTCGGTGCCAGTGATGAATTTATCAAACAAAACCCGAATACCTTTGCGGCCTTGTTCCGTGCCATCATCAGCGCCTCACTGATCGCCAGCCTATCGACTGATCGTTACGAGATCGCTAAAACCATCGCACCGCAAGCCTATCTGAATCAACCACTGGAAGTGATCTCGCAGATATTAAGTGGCAAGTTCCCGGACGGTTTGGGTAACACGCGCTCGGTGCCGGATCGCGCTATCTTCAACCCAGTCCCATGGCAAAGTATGGCGGTATGGATGCTGACGCAGATGAAGCGCTGGGGCTATATCAAGGGCGATGTCGACTATGCGCAATTGGCCAACAAGGTATTTTTATTGACTGAGGCAAAACATCATATGGCGCTGGCAGGCTGGAACCCGCCCAAAGGCAACTACCGCAAGCACATCATCATGGGAAAAAGCTTCGACGCACAGAAACCGCAGGAGTATCTGAAAAGCTTTGCGATCTCGCATCAAGTCTGAAGTTCTCAGCCGGTTTGATCAACTCTGCCTTGTTTTAAAAACGCACGGAAAAAACATATTGGGATTGCGCAATTGCCTCTTGATTGTTACATTATCTACAACTCACTAAGGGAGGCTATTCGATGTCGCTATCCATTTTCAAACCTTACGATCCTGAGCACAATAACAGCAGATCCTGCTGCTGCGGGCGGCACTCCAATGCGCAAGAGCATCTGGCCGATGAATTACGCCAACAAGAGCTTGCCAGCCTGAATAGGGTACGCGACCCTGAAACCCTGAACCAAGATGTGATCGAAGAAGCGCTGATGCGCGCTCTATTTCCGGACGATCATGTGCGTCGTGATTTCCTGCGCGCCGTTGGCGTGAATACCGCGCGTGCCGCTATTGCCAGTGTCTTACCGATGGCATCGCTACAGGCGATGGCACAAGAAAAAAAAGGCAGTATCGAAAAGAAGGATTTAAAAGTCGGCTTTATCGCCATCACTTGCGCCGCCCCCCTGATCATGGCTGACCCTCTGGGTTTCTATAAAAAACAGGGACTCAATGTCTCCCTTCACAAGACCGCAGGCTGGGCCTTGATACGCGACAAGATGGTCAACAAGGAATTCGATGCCTCGCATTTTTTGTCGCCTATGCCGCTGGCGATGTCTATGGGCTTGGGTACTAATCCCACACAAATGCGGATCGCCACCATACAAAACATCAACGGCCAGGCGATCACCTTGCATGTCAAACACAAGGACAAACGCGACCCGCGGCAATGGAAGGGCTTCAAACTGGCGATACCCTTTGAATATTCCATGCACAATTTTCTGCTGCGCTATTACCTGGCCGAACACGGTTTAGATCCAGATAAAGATGTGCAATTACGCGTCACGCCGCCACCAGAGATGGTGGCCAATCTGCGTGCCGGAAATATCGATGGTTTCCTCGGTCCCGATCCTTTTAACCAACGCGCAGTCTATGATGAAGTGGGATTTATCCACATCTTGTCGAAAGAGATCTGGGATGGTCATCCTTGCTGCGCATTTGGCATGTCGGACGACTTCGTCAAACAAAATCCAAATACCTTTGCCGCACTTTACCGTGCGGTCTTAAATGCGGCCGCCATGGCGCATGACTCTGCGCATCGCTCGCTGGTAGCCAAAGTGATTGCTCCGGTTGCTTATCTGAATCAACCTGAAACCGTGGTCGAGCAAGTGCTGACAGGGCGTTATGCCGATGGTTTGGGTAACATCAAAAACGTACCGAACCGCGCTGACTTCGATCCCCTGCCTTGGTACTCTATGGGCGTATGGATACTGAGCCAGATGAAGCGCTGGGGCTATATCAAAGGCGAGGTCGATTACAAGACGATCACAGAAAAAATTTTCCTGCTCACTGATGCCAAGAAATACATGAAGGAATTAGGGCAAACCAGCCCTGAATCTGGCTACAAAAAATTTAAGATTATGGGTAAAGAATTCGATGCCAACAGCGCGGATACCTATGTCAATAGTTTTACCATCAAACGATAAGCTAGGCGATGGCTAATCATTTGGGTCTGCGTGCCGCCTTAATCTCGCTGCTAATATTTTTGCTGTTTCTGGCAGGCTGGCATTTTGCCACCTTGCCGCCCACGACTACGTCAGCAGCAACTGTTGCGCCTCAAACGCAACAAGACGAGGACTACGCCAAACTAATGGGAAAAAGTAAGGAGAGCGAGAGCAAAGTAACAGGGTTTCCAAATCCGGCACAAATGGGGCTGGCGATGCGCAAACATTTGTCTGATCCATTTTACGATAATGGCCCCAACGACAAGGGCATAGGCATACAACTAGGCTATTCGCTGGCGCGGGTTGGGTTGGGATTTTCGATTGCCGCTTTAGTCGCAATCCCACTTGGCTTTGTGCTTGGCATGTCGCCGCTGATGCAGCGCGCACTCAATCCATTTATACAAATTCTTAAGCCTATCTCGCCTCTGGCATGGATGCCGTTGGCGCTGTACACCATTAAGGACTCGTCTATCTCGGGCGTGTTTGTGATTTTCATCTGCTCGATCTGGCCTATGCTACTCAATACCTCGTTTGGTGTGGCAGCGGTAAGACGCGAATGGATCAACGTCGCCAGAACCCTGGAAGTGTCAGCACTACGCAAAGCCCTGCTGGTGATACTGCCAGCCGCCGCACCGACTATTTTGACCGGCATGCGCATCTCTATGGGAATCGCCTGGCTAGTCATCGTCGCTGCCGAGATGTTGGTCGGTGGCACCGGGATAGGTTATTTCGTCTGGAATGAATGGAATAACCTGTCGCTGACCAGCGTCATGTTTGCGATCCTATTGATAGGCGTGGTCGGGATGTTGCTCGATCTGATCTTCGCCCGTCTGCAACAGTTTGTCAGCTATGTTGACTGAACCTTGCATCATGGAAACCGCTTTTTTAAATGTGAAATCTTTGGCAAAACGCTTTGAGTCTGAGGACTCATCGGTATTTTACGATGTCAGTTTCGGCATAGAAAAAGGCGAATTCATTTGCATCATCGGCCACTCCGGCTGCGGCAAAACCACCATACTCAATTTGCTAGCCGGGCTGGATAGCGCGACCGCCGGCAGCATCACGATGGATGGCAAAGAAATCTCCGGACCGAGTTTGGACCGGGGCGTGGTATTTCAGGGACATGCGCTGATGCCCTGGCTGAGCGTCTTGCAAAACGTTGCCTTCGCAGTCAAATCGCGCTGGCCAAATTACAGCAAAGCCGAGGTCACAACCCAGGCGATGCGCTACCTGAAGATGGTTGGTTTATTGGGTGCTGAACACAAAAAACCATCAGAATTATCCGGTGGCATGAAACAGCGCGTAGGAATAGCACGTGCTTTTTCTATAGAGCCGAAAATGCTTTTGCTCGATGAGCCCTTTGGCGCACTCGACGCGCTGACGCGTGGTGTGATCCAGGATGAATTGCTGAAAATTTGCGCGGCCACACGTCAAACCGTATTCATGGTTACCCATGATGTGGATGAAGCGATTTTGCTGGCTGACCGCATCCTGCTGATGTCGAATGGTCCGCATGCACGCATCGCCGAGATCGTCGTCAATACCATGCCCAAAAATCGTACTCGCGCCACCATGCATCACGATCCGCAGTTCTACCGCATACGCAATCACATGGTTGATTTTCTGGTTAACCGTTCACGCCGGATACAAGAGCAGACTGTCAGCGCACGCCACACCGCCAGTGATGAAGACACGCGGATAGTCAGTCCCGGCTTGGAGGTAGGCGCAAGCTCCGAAGAACCGAACACGGCAACTAGCCTTGAACAACGCAATCAAAACTGGCGCAATGCACCGCAACTTTAATAATGCAACACCCTTTCAGTCTTGCAGTTTTTTGTCTACCCCCACCACTTAAGGAGAAACACTCATGGATAGAAATCAAGTCAGCGTCAAAATACTCTCTGCCAAGGTTGCGCGAAAAATGCGCTGGAGCGAGATTGCTGAAAAAATGGGTAAGAGCAAGGAATGGACAACCGCCGCACTCTTGGGTCAAATGAGCCTCGATGAACATCAGGCCGAGATAGCGCAAAATTTGTTCTCGTTGACCGCCGAAGAAACCGCCTGGTTACAAATTGTGCCCTACAAAGGTTCATTGCCCACGGCAGTTCCTACCGATCCACTGATTTACCGCTGGTACGAAATCGTCAATGTCTATGGCTCTACCATCAAGGAACTGATCCATGAAGAATTCGGTGATGGCATCATGAGCGCGATCGATTTTTCTATGGATATCACGCGTGAACCAGATCCAAAAGGTGATAGGGTCAAGGTCCTGTTAAGCGGAAAATTTTTGCCTTACAAATCGTATTAAGGCCGCACCTCGGCGCCCCCCCTCAGCCCGCTTTAGGCAATGCCGTAGTAGCGATCAGCATCTCTGCTACGGCGAACTATCCGTCTCTTGTGAAGCTTGCTATGCACGCCAAAAACCGGGGCAAGCTATACTCCATAAATTGGTCACGCAAAGTGCAGATTAGCTGCGCAAAGCAATCACTCTCAGGGGCGCCTTATGCAAAATATACAACACGAATTTCAGTACGATCTCTTAGTCATCGGTGGTGGCAGTGGCGGGGTACGCGCGGCACGCATGGCAGCCCAGCGCGGAGCCCGCGTAGCCTTGGTCGAGAGCGGTGCACTAGGTGGCACCTGCGTCAATGTAGGCTGCATTCCGAAAAAACTGTATAGCTATGCCGCCCATTACGCTGAAGCCTTTGAAGAGGCGCATGGCTATGGCTGGAGCATGGCAGAAAAACCGCGCCTCGACTGGGAACGATTGAAGGCCAATCGCGCCACTGAAATCAGCCGGCTAAACGGCATTTATCAAAACCTGTTGAGCAATGCTGGGGTAACGATCATTGCAGGCTGGGCGCAATTGATTGACGCCAATACGGTACAGGTCAATGCTCAAAGCTACAGCGCCAATAAACTCCTGATCGCCACTGGCGGCACACCGATGCTACCTGAAATTTCTGGCAAAGAATTCATATTGAGCTCAGATCAGATCTTCGATATCAGCCCTTTCCCGCAGCGGCTGCTGGTAGTCGGCGGCGGCTATATCGCCTGCGAATTCGCCTCGATTTTCAACGGACTCGGTGCACAGGTCACACAGGTCTATCGTGGCGAACAGGTATTACGCGGCTTTGATGAAGACGTACGTCACTTTCTAGCAAACGAAGTGAGGAAGGCTGGTGTAGATCTGCGCTTGAACGCAGATGTCGCCACTATCGAGCGCCAGTCAGATGGTCTGCAGATCACACTCAAAGATGGCACTAATATGACGGTCGATGCAGTCTTGTACGCCACCGGTCGCGTGCCTAAAGTGAGCAATCTAGGACTGGAAAATGCGGCCATCAAACAAAGTTCCAGCGGTGCCATCATCGTTGATCAAAACTATCAAAGTTCAGCGCCCTCGATTTACGCACTCGGTGATGTTACGGCACGCATACAACTAACCCCGGTGGCGCTGGGCGAAGCGATGCAACTGGTCGACCATCTATTTGGCGACGG
Source organism: Undibacterium parvum (assembly GCF_003955735.1). NCBI lineage: Bacteria > Pseudomonadati > Pseudomonadota > Betaproteobacteria > Burkholderiales > Oxalobacteraceae > Neoundibacterium > Neoundibacterium parvum. The sequence goes on from NZ_CP034464.1 coordinate 1,098,292, forward strand.
CAGCAAAAAAATGGACTATGAGCTGATTCCTACTGCCGTATTTACCCATCCGAATATCGCCACGGTAGGGTATAGCGAGTCCGATGCGCGTGCCCAATTTAGTAAGATCCGCGTCTATCGCAGTGAGTTCAAGGCGCTCAAACATACCTTAAGCGGCAGCACCGAACGCACCCTGATGAAGCTGGTTGTAGACGATGCCAGCGACAGAGTGGTAGGTCTGCACATGGTGGGGGCCGACGCCGGTGAAATAGTACAAGGCTTTGCAGTCGCCATGAAGGCAGGCGCTACCAAGGCGCTATTCGACAGCACCATAGGCATACACCCCACCGCCGCTGAAGAATTTGTCACCATGCGGGTGGCAGTAGGCGAATAGCAAGATCTCTTGCAGCAATCTGAAATTGAGCAAGCCCAGCGCGCATATCCCATGCGGCTTTCCGGCCTGCCTGGCCTGCAGCCCGCATGGGATATGCGCGTTGGGCTAGGCAGCTAAAAGAAGATTTGATTAACTGGTCTGCAGGCCTGATAATCCGCCTCATATACCTAGATAAACAGCTGCCTCCATGAAAAAAACACCCGCCACTGAACTCGACTTACTGACACTCGATAAGCAGTTTTGTTTTTCCCTGTATTCTGCCTCACTGGCGATGACCAAGACCTATAAGCCCTTGCTGGAAAAAATTGGGCTGACCTATCCGCAGTATTTGGTGATGCTGGTGCTGTGGCGGCAAGACGGTATTTTAGTCAAAGACATAGGCGAATTATTATTTCTCGATTCTGGCACACTCACGCCCTTACTCAAACGGATGGAGGCGGCACGATTAGTGCAGCGCACGCGCGATACGCTGGATGAACGCCAGGTGCGCATTACTCTCACGCCTGAAGGCAGAGAACTCAAGCAAGCGGCAAAGACAATACCGATCTCAGTGATGTGCGCCAGCGGCCAGAGTGCCGAGGTGTTAATGCAACTGCGTGGCCAGTTAACGCAGATACGCGATGACTTGAGCAAAAACACTTAAGCCAAAGTAGAGCTGAAACTGAGCGCCGCCAACAAGCTCAGCAGACGAAGGAAGAAATAACCTATTTCTATCCAAGCGAAGATATTTCAAATTAAATTGCACGCAATTGAATTGTGCGCTATTATTCTTCTGTCGGCCCTACTCTCAGCCGCAATGAGACGCCCGATTTGATGCGCGCTCACAGCAAGCTAACTCATACTTTTATCAAGGAAATATCATGCAAGTACTTTACACAGCAAACGCAACAGCAACTGGTGGTCGTGATGGCCGCGCCACTTCTTCCGATCAACATCTGGACGTTAAGTTGACGACGCCAAAAGAACTCGGTGGTGCCGGTGGTGATGGTACTAATCCTGAGCAAATGTTCGCCGCCGGTTATTCCGCCTGCTTCATCGGCGCTATGAAATTTGTCTCTGCCGCCATGAAGATTAGCTTACCAGCCGACACCACCGTCAACGGTCTAGTTGGTATAGGCCCCAACGGCAAAGGCGGGTTTGGCTTGGAAGTGGCGCTCAACGTGAGCATCCCTGGTATGGAACGCGCCACCGCCGAGGCACTTGTGCATAAGGCGCATGAAGTTTGCCCTTACTCAAACGCGACCCGCGGCAATATCGATGTCAAAGTCACGTTGCTGTAATTGCGCTAAGCAGTTTTAGTTCTTGAAAGCCGCCCAGAGTACTGAGCGGCTTTTTTCACGTTTACAAGCAAACATTAATAATTTTTCATGCTCATGTAAAGCTTGCTTGACATTGCTAATTTTCCGTTTATTATGTAAAGACTGCTTTACATGGAATACGTCAATTTTGCTGGAATCTAGGTAAGTGCAGTTTTTTCAACTGGCATGTAGAGAATTTTATATGCTATTTTTTTACCTACAGGTGTCAAGCACCCTTTACAAAATGGAGAATTAGCATGCGTGAGAAACAAATGAATCAACTTTATCTACGTGAATTTTTTGGATCTATCCTGCTTTACCTGATGGTTCTCTTCCCCGTCACCTGGATTGCCAAAGACATGCCGGACAGCATCACGCGCACCCTACTTGCGCTCACGCCCATGCTGCCAGCACTAGGGATGTTATGGGCGATCCTGCGTCACTTCAAGCGCATGGACGAATATCTGAGAATCTGGAACTTGGAATGCATCTCATTGGCAGGCGCCTTGACCGCCGTTTTCAGTCTCACCTATGGTTTTTTGGAAGGTGTAGGCTTTCCCCGTTTGAGTATGTTCGTCATCTGGGGAGTCTTTATGGGCGGCTGGGGCATCATTGCCTGTGTGCGCAAATCGATGGAAAAATGAAATGAAAAACCATGTCAGAGAATTGCGTGGCGCACGAGAGTGGAGCCAAGCCCAATTGGCCGATCAACTGGAAGTCTCGCGGCAAACCATCAATGCGATAGAGACGGGGCGCTATGATCCGAGTTTGCCATTAGCATTTGCGATTGCTAAGTTATTTCAACAATCTATAGAAGAAATTTTTCAGACTGATTGATACAAAAAAGATTTAATAAATATTAAACATACACCTGAGTTTAATATTGATTAAGGACCCTCGCCAGGAAGTAAAAAGGGCAGATGATTTGAAGCATCCGCCCTTTTTACGTCTTGGAGAAGATCAATCCAAAACCTGATTAATCGTCCCGGTGCCCTCTATCATGTCCACGACCGTGTTCATGTTCATGTTCATGTTCACGACCATGCCCCCTGTCGTCATCGCGATCATCGTAACGCCGAGGTTCATTTCGATATTCATTTCGATATTCATTTCGGTAGCCATCATCGCGATAGCGCACTTCGCGGTAACGCGGCACAACCACCTCGTTATACCAGCGCTCGCGCACAAAATACACCTGACGACCACAGGCATCATAGCGATAGCAGTGCTTTTCCCAATGTCTGGAATGCCCCTCCGGCACCATTAAATACAAGGGAGGCCTTTGCACTGTGACGTGTTCTATGATGCGTGGTTCGCGATAAATGACCTGAGGGGCTTGCTGGAAACCTCCCAAATCGAGGTGACCGTAAAAACCTGGCTGGCCAAATTGTATAGAAACACCGACATCGGATGCCTGAACGCTGGCAGAAAACAGCACAGCGATAACCAAACCTACTTTAATAAAGAACTTATCCACGATACGCTTTCACATTGAGAATGACTGACACTGCACATCTAACGGCTCAAGCAGCTTTTTCGATGACAAGAATGAAAAAATAGCGCTTGATTTTTTATAAACTCTACCGCATATAAAGACTTATTAGCGTCTCTAGTCTACTGGATACTCTGGCAAAAGGCCGCGGGCCAAAGGGTAACAAGATGTAAAAATAAAGGCTAAGAACTTGATTTTTAAAAGAAAAATATGTTTTTACATAAGTCGTTCTTGAAAAAATAGAGACACGCCCATATAATTAGCACTCAAGCACAGAGAGTGCTAAAACCCTCTGTAGCAATAGATTTTCAGTGTGACGCTATCATTACAGCAATATTTTGTTTTGGTAAGACACATTTAATTTGTACCACCATTTTTACTTATCGTAATTTATTAGGAGTCAATATGAATCTTCGTCCCCTGTATGATCGCATCATCGTTAAACGTCTGGATCAAGAAACAAAGACAGCATCCGGTATCGTATTGCCTGACGCTGCAGCTGAAAAGCCAGATCAAGGTGAAGTTTTAGCAGTTGGTCAAGGCAAGATGTTAGAAGACGGTAAAGTACGCCCATTGGAAGTTAAAGTCGGTGATCGCGTCTTGTTCGGTAAATATTCTGGTCAAGCTGTCAAAGTTGACGGTAATGAAGTTCTGGTGATGCGCGAAGAAGATGTTTTCGCTATCGTTCAGAAATAATTGATCACAATCTAAAGAATTCGGAGAAACAACATGGCAGCTAAGCAAGTAATTTTCGGCGATGATGCACGCGCTAAGATTGTAAATGGCGTTAACATTCTGGCTAACGCAGTTAAAGTAACACTGGGCCCTAAAGGCCGTAACGTAGTTCTGGAGCGTTCATATGGCGCCCCTACCGTGACTAAAGATGGTGTTTCAGTCGCTAAAGAAATCGAACTCAAAGACAAACTGGAAAACATGGGCGCGCAGCTCGTGAAAGAAGTTGCTTCCCGCACTTCTGACAATGCTGGTGACGGTACGACTACCGCTACAGTTTTGGCACAAGCTATCGTTCGCGAAGGCTTCAAATTGGTAGCAGCTGGTTTTAACCCAACTGACCTGAAACGCGGTATCGACAAAGCGGTTATCGCTATCGTTGCTGAGATCAAAGTTTTGGCTAAGCCAACGACAACCAACAAAGAGATCGCTCAAGTTGGTTCTATCTCTGCTAACTCCGACGCAAACATCGGTGACATCATCGCTAAAGCGATGGACAAAGTCGGCAAAGAAGGCGTGATCACTGTTGAAGACGGTAAGTCTTTGGACAATGAACTCGACATCGTTGAAGGTATGCAGTTTGACCGTGGCTATCTGTCACCATACTTCATCAACAACCCAGAAAAGCAAGCCGTTATCCTGGATAACCCGTTTGTTCTGCTGTACGACAAAAAAGTTTCCAACATCCGTGACCTGCTCCCGGTATTGGAACAAGTCGCTAAAGCTGGCCGTCCTTTGCTGATCATCGCTGAAGACGTCGATGGCGAAGCCTTGGCAACTCTGGTTGTCAACAACATCCGCGGCATCTTGAAAACTGCTGCTGTTAAAGCACCAGGTTTTGGCGATCGTCGTAAAGCGATGTTGGAAGATATCGCTATCTTGACTGGTGGCCAAGTGATTGCAGAAGAAGTTGGTCTGTCACTGGAAAAAGTTACTTTGACCGATCTGGGCCAAGCTAAGCGTATCGAAATCGGTAAAGAAAACACAATCATCATCGACGGCGCTGGTCAAGCAATCGGTATCGAAGCACGCGTTAAACAAATCCGCGCTCAGATCGAAGAAGCAAGCTCTGACTACGACCGTGAAAAATTGCAAGAGCGCGTAGCCAAGTTGGCCGGCGGTGTTGCAGTGATCAAGGTTGGTGCTGCGACTGAAGTTGAAATGAAAGAGAAAAAAGCGCGCGTTGAAGACGCTCTGCATGCAACACGTGCAGCAGTTGAAGAAGGCGTAGTACCTGGCGGTGGTGTTGCTCTGTTGCGCGCACGTCAAGCAGCTGGCGCTATCAAAGGCGACAACGCTGATCAAGATGCCGGTATCAAGCTGGTATTGAAAGCAATCGAAGCACCATTGCGCGAAATCGTTGCAAATGCTGGTGGCGAGCCAAGTATCGTGGTTAACGCCATCATCAACGGCACTGGTAACTACGGTTTCAATGCAGCCAATGACACTTATGGTGACATGATAGAAATGGGTATTTTGGATCCAGCTAAAGTAACACGTTCAGCATTGCAAAATGCCGCATCTGTTGCCGGTCTGATCTTGACTACCGATGCGATGGTTGCTGAATTGCCAGATGACAAAGCTGCCGGTGGTATGGGCGGTGGCGACATGGGTGGTATGGGCGGCATGGGTGGTATGGGCGGCATGATGTAATTACCCTTGAGGTAAAGTTCTAAAGAAAAGCCCTGCATTATTTGCAGGGCTTTTTTCTTGCCTAGTTGTTTTTATTTCCCAACTAAGTTCAAAAGCCAATTCGCATATTTGCCACTATAAATCAGTCAAATCTCAAGAAAAATGCGGGAATATTTGGATTTTCATCTAGCATCTTGACAGCAACATCCATGCCTCTGATACTGCCGCACCGAAGTGACCCTTCGCACAATTAAGATTTATTCCAAAAAACATACTGGGGACAATATGGCGCTGCAACAACTTAGCGACGAGCAAATCAGTAACTGGACTCGCGCCCAAAAGGACGAGTGGTGGTTGAGCAATATCTATCGCGGCAGCATGGCGCAATTAACGCTGCGCTCGGCAGTGACCGGTTTTTTACTGGGTGGCATATTGGCAGCCACTGCGCTATATGTCGGCGCTAAAACTGGAATAGGCATAGGCGTCAACCTGACCTCAGTTATTCTGGCGTTTGCCTTGTTTAAGATGATGCATAGTGCTGGCATCGCTTCGGATTTCACAATTTTAGAAAATAATTGTTCACAATCGATAGCCACTGCAGCAGGTTATATGGTCTCGCCCATGATTTCCAGCCTGACCGCCTACATGATCGTTACTGGCGTCATCATTCCCTGGTGGCAGATGCTGATCTGGATGGTGGTAGTGGCCACCCTCGGTGTGCTGATCGCCTTCCCCATGAAGCGCCGCTTCATCAATGAAGACCAACTACCCTTCCCTGAGGGGCGTGCGGCTGGTGTGGTACTCGATGCCCTATATACCGGCAATGCCGCCAGCGGTATGTACAAGGCGCGTCTGCTCGGTATGACCGCTGTATTTACCGGTCTGTATCAAATGATAGTGAGCGATGGTTGGATGAAATTGATCCAATTCAAAATTCTTCGTATGGATAAATGGACCGGTATGACTGAGGCCTGGAACCTGCATGAACGCTTAGATACCTATTACTACATGGCGGCGGTGAAATACGATTTATGGATACCAAAGATACTCGGTGTCGATTTCCGTACACTGGGTCTGCGCCTGACCCTAGACGCCGCGATGTTAGGTGTCGGTGGCCTGATGGGCATACGCGTTGCTTCCAGCGTCTTACTAGGCGCTTTCATCAACTTCGTCATTTTGGCACCTATCATGATAGGTCAAGGCGATATCGCCCCACGCGTAAACGCCGCCGGGACATTGGTCGCCTTGTCGCGCTCAGAAATCGTCAATCAGTGGTCGCTATGGTGGGGGGTCTCCATGATGGTGGTCGGTGCGCTAGTTGGTTTAATGGCGAAACCCGAAATTTTCACTACGGCCTTCAAATCTTTCACAAAAAAACAAGTAAAAACTGATGCTGGAAGCGATGTCTTACGCGATATCGAAGTCCCCCTCTGGATATCGTATGTTGGCGTGCCAATTTTCAGCGTACTCGGTGCCACCGTCACCCATGAATTTTTCGGTGTGCCCTGGCTACTGTCTTTCATCTCACTACCCTTGATTTTTGTTCTGACGGTAATTGCAGTCAACGCCATGGCACTAACATCATGGGTGCCACAAGGTGCGCTAGCAAAAATCACCCAATTCTCTATCGGTGCGGTCGATCATACCAACCCGGCGAGTAATATTATTCCGGCTGGTATGACGGCGGAAATCGCCATGAATGCGTCTAGCCTACTATCCGATATCAAGCCTGGCTATATGCTAGGTGCCAAACCACGTCAGCAAGCGATAGGCCACGTGATTGGTATCATCGCGGGAACTATTGCGTGCATACCGCTGTACTACTTATTATTCCTACCATCCGATGCCAACGGTCTGCGCTCTACCGCCACCATACTGACTGAGCAATTTGCCTTTCCTGCAGCTGTGCAATGGAAAGGCGTGGCTGAATTGATCGCCAAGGGCGTCAGTAGTCTGCATACTTCGGCGGTGATCGCCATGATCGTCGCTGCCGTATGCGCTGCCGCCATCGAAGTGGCGCGCATCGTCACAAAAAATCGCTTTCCCTTGTCGGCAGTATCGATAGGTCTAGGTGTAGTTTTACCCCCAGAAGCATGCTTCGCGATGTGGTTAGGAGCGATGGTGTTTTGGTGGATGGGTAGAAAGAACACAGAAAAAGGCAGTGCAGGCCATGACTTCTGGGTAGAGGGCTGCGAACCGATCTGCGCAGGTTTGATTTCTGGTGCTGCCTTAGTTGGAATCGGTAACGCGATTATTAATGTCCTGATCTAGTCTCAGATTTACACCTCAACCAGGCCTTGCAATGAAAATTGCAGGGCCTTTTTCTTTCCTATTTACTTGCTGATGAAATAAGATACGGTATTGGCATTTTTATTCGCCCAGCTCTTAAAAAAAACCATCCCAACAGGTAAAGCATGAAATTTCTCATAAGTGCAGTCCCTAAGTTAAGCTATTTCGTTTGCACTATCGCTCTGTTAGCCTTCGCCTGGCATAGTCAGCATTTTCTACTGATGCTACTAGCGGCTGCCTTGGTGCTGAGCATCCCGCTTTTCAAGTTGAATTCTTCGCTTAAAAAACAAGGGAAGAAAAAAGCTGCAATCCTTCAATATCAACTCTCCGATCAGCAGCTAAAACAAGCACGCTTACTTGCTGACCCACTGGCCGACAATACTATACAGAGCCTACTTGGCGACTGGCCACAAGCGGCAGAAAATGTATCGTATAGTCCGCTTGAACTTAGTGTTCAATGGCAAACCATCGCCAGCATCAATCGCCAGTTTGACGATTGGAAAACCAATGCCGACATCGCCAACTGGCCGGAGACCGAGGCTAGACCTGAGTCCGCGATCGACCAGCATCTACAGGCTTATTTGCAAGCGGGACTAGCCCTGCCAGATTGGGCAGAGCCAGCCAAGATAGAAAGAGCCGAAACCTTGTTTATGGAATACGGTGCACTCTCTTGCTCGCTCTTATTTTGCTCCAGCCTACCAGAGTGCTATGTAATACCAGATCTATCGGCAGTGCTACACGCGGCCGGACAATTGGAACAGCATACGGATCACAGGATACGCTCCACCGCTGCGATGATCTTCCCTGTAATGATGAAGGGTGGTTTATGTCAGGCCGATGGTAGCGGAGTCGCTCAAATTCTAAAAGTAAGACTAATCCACGCGACGATACGCAACCTGATTTTGCGTGGCAGCCCGGAGCACGCAATGGCTCACTTCAATCAACATATTCAGCCTTTACCACTGAGCAATTCTGCTAACTTGTTCCATACCCTATTTGCGCACGGCTGGAATCTGGAGCGCGCTGGTTTACCTTGCAACCAAAGCGAACTGGCCTATACCTTGCTGACTTTCGGCTATGTATTTTTACGCAGCATGCGCAAACTTGGTCTGGGATTAGCAAGCGAAGACGAACTGGCTTTTCTACATTTATGGAATGTGGTCGGCCACATATTGGGTATTCGACGCGAACTGATGGCCGATACTATGCAGCAGGCAGAAGTACTGTTTCAACAAATGCAGGCACTACCGAGCAGTGAGCAGATCAGCCCAGATCCCCGACCGCGACTAGGACAAGCCTTAATGCAAAGTATGGAGCAAGTCATTCCTTTCCGCGTATTTAAAGCATTTCCAGCTCTGATGACGCGCTATCTGTGCGGCACCAGCAATGCCAAGAAAATAGGCGTAAATCAGCGTGTATCATGGCTGTCACATAAGCTATTTATACTTCTGATGTTGTTGGTGCGAGGCATCGATACTTTCGTCAGATACTTCTCGCCTGAGTTCTCAATTTCTCGCTTGATTACACGCGTACTTGGCTATCATTTCATGAGCAAAATATTACTCGATCAAACTCGGCCACTAAAATTGCCGGAACAATTACTGAATCAAGTCAATCAAACCATAGGCACATGGAGCACAGACAACAAGTCAGCACCTTGGATGAACGCCTTGGAGAAAAAAATGACCACGTCTAGAAGTTGGAATCAGGCTGATTAGGATTTTCATAAAAACCACGAAAAAATAATAAAAAGAAAATTCATTTTCCCATCATTTCTCGGGCAATTTCGATATCTATAAAACTGCCTTGACAGAAAAACTTAATGCCCGTGATACTGGTAGTTGCGGCAAAAAATACTGGTTATTAGACCAACCTTAGCCAGATTAATTTCAAAATGACCTTAGCACGTTTACTCAACATACCGGGTTCCCACTTAAGACTCCGGATCTTGGCTCTCTTGGCCTTGATCTGGATACTTGTCACGTCCCTACTATTTGCTACGCCGGCCTCAGCCACAGGCTCAGTAATAGAATTAAGAGATACGCAAACCTTCATCCAGACCTGGCCTAGCATCACAGAATTATCCGACCCAGAAAAAAAGCTCAGCATTGCCCAAGTAATGCAGGCCAAAAATGACTTCAAGCAGCCGCAAAAAGCCTTTGCGACTCTAGGCATGCGTAAAGATGCAGTTTGGTTACACATACCAGTGGCCGTCACGGCGGCCAGTAACGGCGTGTGGGTGCTAGACATTGATTACCCGGTCATCAATCGCATCGATTTATATGTGACCAGTGAGGAGCAATTAATACAGCAAACGACTCTAGGTAATCTGCAACCACGTGCCGAAAGAGCGATCGATGGACGTGCTCATGCTTTCGGTTTAAGACTAAAACCGGGTAGTAATTATGATCTGTATTTGCGCGTAGAAAACACAGGCGCAATGATTTTGCCAATTAGCTTAAACAAGCCGTCTATGTTTCATACCCGCTCACTCGATGAACATATGTTGCAAGGCTTGCTCACCGGTTTAGCGCTCTGCCTTCTGGTGTATAGCCTGGCACAATGGGTGAGTCTGAGCGAACACTTGTTCGTCAAATATGCCATCTTAATCTCGGGTAGCATCTTATTTTCCTTACTGCAGTTCGGCATAGGCGCGCAGTATTTATGGTCCGATAATATCTGGATAGAGACTCATCTCGGTGGCATCTCTGCACTGATTGCGATCATCGGCACCTTTTTATTTATAGAACAAGTATTGGCCGGACCAGACCTTAACAAATGGTTGGAACGCTTGATGCAGTTAGGCGCTGGTTTCTGTACGTTGGTCGCTATTAGCTTTAGCTTAGACTGGATAGACATACATACGGTCACTTTGGTGGTAAGCACCGTTGGCCTACTCCCCACGATACTGGGGTCACCCGGTGCGTTTGCCCGAGCCCGTCGTGGTGACCCAGTCGGAATCTACTTTTTACTCGCCTGGACCGCGTATTTCATTGCGACTGCGATCATGATAGAGCTGATCAAAGGACGTCTACCTGCGAACTTTTGGACCATGCACTCGTTTCAGTTCGGTGCGACGTTTGATATGCTAATTTTTATGAAGGTACTGGGCTTACGTACTAAGGCTATGCACACAGAAATGCTGCACACCGCTGGCGAACGGGACAAACTCCACTCCCTGGCGCATAGTGACCCGCTGACCGGGCTACCCAATCGGCGCGAAATTCATACTGCCATTGCCAATGCCTTAGCGCTCAGTGCCCCAGAAAAAATCGTGGCCGTCTACATGCTCGATCTAGACGGTTTCAAGCTGGTCAATGATCAATATGGACACGACATCGGTGATGAGTTACTGATCTCGGTCGCTAGACGGCTGCAGGCGAACTTAAGGCCCAACGATATCGTTGCGCGCCTGGGCGGCGATGAATTCGTGGTCATGGCGAAAGACTTAAATAGCCCGCAAGAAGCGCAAGATCTCGCCGAAAAACTGCTTAGCGCGTTTAACTATGCTTTCATCTTAACCAGTCAAACCTGTAGAGTCGGTCTCACCATCGGCTACGCCCTTGCCCCATTCGATGGTCAACTAACACCTGAACTACTCAAGCGTGCTGATGCCGCCATGTATTGTGGCAAACAAGATGGAAAGCATTGTGCACGACGCGGTGAAATCTCAGAGAATCAAGGCCAACTGTTCAAAAATTCTAGCCTGGAATCACATACAGACTCTGCTGCTGCCTGATAAACCCATCAAAGGCAGCCAGTAGCGGCTGGTATTTTTCTGAGTTATTTTCCAGCAGCATCAAGGCTTGGCAAGTCGCCTCCAGAGTGGACAGTTGATCAGGTCTATGTGCTTTACGAATGCGATATTGTGAATCCGGCATATCATTCAAGGCCAGTCTAGCGAGGCTTTGCAAGAGTGGGTTTTGATACAGCATTTTGCGGCTTTTACGCCAGGTTCCATCCAATACTATCAAACGCAATTGATCAGGTAACGCCAAACATTGATGATCCAGGGGCGGCGACTCGACCACACCACTCTGACCTTCTGAGCGCTTAGGGTAGAGTAACAGCGTCGTCTTCTCAGTCGCAAATAAGATACTTTGCAAAAATTCAGTTTCAAATTTTTCAGCGATATGCAACTGACTATTTGCCACACTCAAATGCAGTAGGCGCGCACTGCCTTTGGCATGGTGCTGCTCCAGCGGATGCTGCAAGATGATGAGTTCAACCTTAGAGGACGTCGCGGTGATCCACTGACAGATACAGGCACTCACTGGACGCAGGCAGCGCGTGCAAATTTCTCTGCGGCTAGTCGGTAGTTGCGAAGTCAAACTCATAGATTTAACGCAATTCTTCCAGAATTTTTAGAGTTTCATCAAAATTCCAGATTCGTCGGATTTCTATCACATCGTATTTCGCTGCAATATTCGGCGGGAAAGCTGCGTAGGGAGCATTCACCCGCACGATACGTTTGACCGCCTCATCTAAATCGGCCCGCCCACTGGAGCGAATAATAGTCACATCCTCGACGCTGCCATCGCTGCGTAGCGCGACCACCACCACAGGGTCGCCACGGGCTTTATCTTTCGCAGTTTGCGAATAGTTTAAATTGCCATTGCGCTCGACTTTTTGACGCCATCCATCTACGTACATGCGCAAGGGAATTTCTCTTTCTATACTGCCAAAAAGGCTGCGTCGCCGATCATCTTGCTGGCTGCGCGGCACGGGTGGCGTACCACGCAATACGTCCATACCGCGCAATTGCTCTCTGGCGCGACTGGCCAGCTCACTACTAAAGATATCCTTAGCGCGCGCCACACCGTCAAGCTTTCCTGGTCCACCGAATGCATCATCATTGGCCTTAGCTTGACTTGCTGCCTTGCCCGCTGCGGCAACTGCAGCATCATTGAGTGCGCGCTCACGCCCCCTTTGCTCAACTAGTTTTTGCTCTGCTAGTTTTTGTTCTGCTAGTTTTTGCTCTGCTAGTTTTTGTTCTGCTAGTTTTTGCTCTGCTAGTTTTTGCTCTGCTAGTTTTTGCTCTGCTAGTTTTTGCTCTGCTAGTTTTTGTTCTGCCTGCTTTTGCGTTTTCAATTCTTGTTGTTGCTGCCGCAATTGTGCTTGCTGGATTTGTTGCTGGATTTGTTGCTGCTTTAATTGCTCTTCCAAAGCTTTTTTAGCTTCTAGATCGAGCGTCAATTGATGCTCTTTTGCCTGCGCCTCCTGATGTTTGCGCTGCATTAATTGTTCCTGTTTCTGAGCTGCGAGTGCAGCGGCGTTTTGAGCGTTTTTCTGGGCGACTTTTTCTGCATTTTCCTGTGCCAATTGACGCGCATCATCTTCCTGCTTTTTCGCTATTTTTTTCTTTTGCAAAGACTGCTCCGCGACTACCGCCTCTTGCTGCTGCTTTAAGGCTTCGGCTTTTTGCTCTGCTTTTTGTTGCGCTTTTTGTTGCATTAATTGCGCGCTCTTCAGCGCCAACTGCTGCGCCTGTGCATCACGCAGAGCTTGCGCTTCTGCGTCGATCAAGGCTTGCTTTAGATTTGCTTCTTTTTCTCTGTTGAGCGCTAATTCGGCCAGTTGCGCCTGGGCTGCTTGCGCCTCTAATTCAGCATTTTTTTCTTCTACCAGTGCCAAGATCGCCTCTTCTTTTTGTTTGGCGATCTTGCTGTCACTTGCTTTATGTTCTGGCTCTTCTGGGCTAGCCGCCGGCACGACAAAACTATCCTCAGTTTTTTGATCTTGAGCGATAACTCGCACGGGGGTCTCGACCGCGTCCCGCGCCGCCGCTGGTGTAGGCAGCACAGGTAAAGGCAGCACAGGTAAAGCCAGCGCACTAATCTGCTCGACCGTCTTATTTTTTTTCTGTTTTTTCGGTTTTTGCACAGCCTTGCTCACCGCAGGGGCAGGCACAACAGGAAGCGGCATTGCCATCAACTGCATTCCAGAAATTTGCTCAGGTTTAGGCGCTGCCAATATGGGGGGCGCCGCGGCAACCGCCTCCTCAGGCTGAGGCGCTGGCAAAGCCAGCTGTATTGGTAGATCTGGCGGCGGCAAGTCTAGACGGCGCTCGCTCCAGGGAGTTGCCAGTCCCGGCAAACCTAAACCTGGAATACCAAACTGCAAAGACAAGAGCAGCGCATGACAAAGTAGCGACAACAACACGCCTATGAACAGGCGCCTATTCGCAATATCCTTAGTGACAGCCGGGGTCGATCCTGTAGTAAAACGCATGCAAGTAATGGTAAGCAATGAGAGTTTGTCCGCGCGCATTATCGCATGTGAACCTCAGTTTTCACTAAGTTAGCCTAGCGTGCTCCTCTCAGCCTACTTATCGGCCTGACTTATCGGCAGAATATGCAAGCGCTGAGCGCCTGCACTACTCGTCAAGCGTGTCAGAATCGGTTACTATCACTGCTTATTCATACAGTATGAGAGCAGACTCATGATAGGTCGCATCGCAGGCATCCTCATTGAAAAAAATCCCCCGCAATTATTGGTTGATTGCCAGGGCGTGGGCTATGAAATCGATGTCCCCATGAGTACGTTTTACAATCTGCCAGCATTAGGTGAAAAAGTCATACTACTCACCCATCTGGCGATACGCGAAGACGCGCATGTTTTGTTTGGTTTTGGCAGCTCAGAAGAGCGCGCCACCTTTCGCCAGTTAATCAAAATTAGCGGCGTCGGTTCGCGTACTGCGCTGGCGATTTTATCTGGCATGTCGGTGGCCGATCTGGCGCAAGCGATTACCTTGCAGGAAGCCGGACGCCTGACCCGCGTGCCAGGCATAGGTAAAAAAACGGCCGAGCGCTTGCTACTCGAGTTAAAAGGTAAATTGGGTGCAGACCTGGGTGCTGCTAGCGCAGCGATTGCCGCTGGCGACCATAGTTCGGATATCCTCAATGCCTTGCTGGCACTCGGCTATTCCGACAAAGAAGCCTTGCTGGCAATGAAGTCGGTGCCGGCTGGTTCTGGCGTCTCGGATGGCATCAAGCTGGCACTTAAATCGCTGTCTAAAGCGTAAACCATAGCCATGAGCATACAAACCGATAATTTTTCTTCCGCAGTCAGCGAAACCCGTATCATTTCAGCCACGCCCTCGTCACCGCAAGAAGAGGCGATAGAACGCGCCTTGCGCCCTAAGCAGCTCGATGAATACGTAGGACAGGAAAAAATTCGTGGCCAGCTAGAGATTTTTATCAGTGCCGCCAAGAAGCGTAGCGAAGCACTCGATCACACCTTATTGTTCGGCCCGCCTGGTTTGGGTAAAACCACGCTGGCTCACATCATCGCCCGTGAAATGGGTGTTAATCTGCGCCAGACCTCGGGGCCGGTACTAGAGCGCGCCGGCGACCTGGCAGCGCTACTGACCAATCTGGAAGCGAATGACGTCTTGTTCATCGATGAGATTCATAGGCTATCACCGGTAGTCGAAGAGATTTTATATCCTGCGCTGGAAGACTATCAGATCGACATCATGATAGGTGAAGGTCCCGCAGCGCGCTCGGTCAAACTCGATCTGCAGCCCTTCACACTGGTGGGGGCCACCACCCGCGCCGGTATGTTGACCAATCCTTTGCGCGATCGTTTTGGCATCGTTGCCAGATTAGAGTTTTATACGGCGGACGAGCTTACCAAGATCGTCACGCGCTCAGCCGCCTTGCTAGGCGTGCCGATACAGCCGGACGGCGCACGTGAAATCGCCAAACGCGCGCGCGGCACGCCGCGTATCGCGAATCGCCTGTTGCGCCGGGTGCGCGATTACGCCGAGGTTAAGGGCAATGGCGAAATTAGCAAAGAGGCCGCCGATGCGGCCCTGATCATGCTGGACGTCGATGCGGTAGGTTTTGATCTGATGGATAGAAAACTGCTGGAAGCGATCTTGTTTAAATTTGGCGGTGGCCCGGTCGGTTTAGATAATGTGGCAGCCGCCATCGGTGAAGAGCGCGACACCATAGAAGATGTGCTGGAACCCTATCTGATACAACAGGGCTATTTGCAACGCACACCACGCGGTCGCATCGCCACCCCTAGCGCCTACGCCCACTTCGGCATTACGGCACCCAGAACCGGGCCGAATGGTGAGTTGTGGAATACGCTGGATTTGTAAGTCAATCTCACTAACATCTACTCCACCTTAATATACTCCACCTGAGTATATTTTTAGAGCCAGCTATTCATATGCGCAAGATGGCTATTTCTTTATAATTTTAGGGGGAGTATTCCTAAAGCCGGATCAGAAAGTCTACTATGCAAATCTGGGTCGATGCCGATGCCTGCCCCAATGTCATCAAACAAATTTTGTTTCAGGCTGCCGAACGCCTGCAAATTAGCACCACCTTAGTTGCCAATCAATTTCTGACTACCCCGCCTTCACGCGTGATTAAGGCGCTGCAAGTGCCCGCTGGTTTTGATGTCGCCGACAATGAAATCGTCAGACTGATGCAGGCCGGTGACCTGGTGATTACCGGTGATATTCCGCTAGCCTCCGATGTTTTAACTAAGGGCGGTTATGCACTCAATCCGCGCGGCTCATTCTATACCGCAGAGAATATTCGCGAGTTCCTGAGCATGCGTCAGTTCATGGAAGAATTGCGCAGCGGCGGCGTCGAGACCGGCGGGCCAGCGGCCTTCTCCAACGCGGATAGGCAAGCCTTCGCCAATCAGCTTGATCGGTTTCTGACGAAACATGGCGGCAGCTAGTGTCACCCCCTCCACTTAGCCCGACTCTCTTGAAGGTTTACTTGCAGATTTAGCTAGACTGAATCAAAATTAGTCTACCCACTCAACAGTGCAAAAGTTTGCACAAACCCATGAATGCTCGTGATTACGCTCTTGAAATTCTTCAGGCACGCGCCTCTGGGCAAACTTTGCCTGCCGTTTCCAGCCGTACGGAACTCAAGCTAGAGCAGGCCTATGAGATTGCCAAAAACATAGACGAGATCCGCAAGGGCCTAGGCGAACGCCCTATTGGACGTAGTCTGTCTGTGAGCTGGAATACCCCGCATGGCGAGGACGCGCTAGCAAGGCTAAGCTGGACTACGCTGTTTGATGCCACAGTTCGCCACCTGCCCTCGAATGTCTGCCTACAAAGTCTGGAGGGCGCGATGCGCCCCAAGATCAGCGCTGTCGTGATATTTAAGCTTGCCACCACACCAGCCGCCGAGGCCAGTCTGGAACAACTCGTCAGCAGCATAGAGTGGATGGCACATGGGATAGAAATCCTGGTCACGCCTTACCCGGACGAGGCTTTTTCAGATGCTGATGCAATTGCCGCTCTAGGCCTGCATGGCACGCTATTAATCGGACCAGCCCAGCCACTCAGCCTGGCCTCACGCGCACAGTTGGGGCAATTACTGGCAAACGCCAGTGTCTCGCTCTCTTGCGACGGCAGCCTAATCGCCGCGGGATATGGCAGCAAGGTATTAGACAGCCCTGTGCATGCACTTAGATATATTCACCAACAACTCAAACTACAAAGCCAATTTCCCCCATTGCAAGCGGGCGAGATCATCAGCACTGGCAGTTGGACCGCCCCCATTACTGTACAAACCGGGCAAACCTGGTCTAGCGCATTTTCCGGCCTAGACCTAGCCGGTATCTCAGTTTCCTTCGTCTGAAAAACCAAAGGAACTAATCAGATTCTCAGATAATCCTAGCGGCAATCTGAAACAGCTCCGACCAATAAAAAAGCACCCTAAGGGTGCTTTTTTATTTCAACACTAAGCAGGCCTAAGCCCGCCCAGAATTAGAACATGTGACGGATACCAACGTTGAACATTTTGATAGTCGCACCATCTGGTCTGGCTTTGCCACCAGCGTCACCCATACTCACATCAGTGTTGTTGCGATTGTAAGAAAATGAAGTATAGACGTTAGTACGCTTAGACAAAGAGTGCGTGTAACCAATCGCTGTTTGATTAGCGTCAGCATCTGCCAATGTTTGTGGCGCTGGGCCAACCGGCTTTGGATTAGTTAAAAGAGTACGATTTTTGTTCTTGGATGTGATGTAGTTAAATATAAAACTACCGGCGGCGCTAACAGGAACGGTAGCACCGATAGAGTAAACATCGCGCTTCAAAGCATCAGAAGGAGTGCCGTCATTTTTCAAATATGAATACGCACCAGCCAATTTAACTACTGAGAAATCATAAGTAGCGGCAAACAATGAGGTCTTTGTCGTGTATGGAACATTAGTACCTTTTTCTGATTCGCTATACACACCAGTTACGAACAATGGACCAGCCGTATAAGCAGCACTCATACTCATGTAACGAGAAGATTTATTGTCGCCCGCTTTTTCTTCACCCAGACCGTACATCAGATTTGCCGTAAAACCACCCAAATCATTAGTTGAATAGGTAACGCTATTGTTTTTACGTGGACCTACAACATTTGGTTCAAAGAAAGCGGCAGCACCAAAACTACTAGTACTTTCGCCAGCTGCTCCGCTAGTCAAGCCTGTTCCAAAAGGATCAAAGCTATCAACAGCGATAAACATAGGTGTATATTGGCGACCAAAGTTCACCGCACCGAAATCACCGGACAAACCAACATAGGCTTGGCGACCAAAAGTATTGCCTTGAGACGCGCCAGTATCAGCAAAAACACCCATTTCCAATTTGAAATTTGCCTTCAAACCGCCGCCCAGATCTTCACTACCTTTGAAACCCAAACGTGAACCGGATTGATTACCACTATCCAGGGCAGTCGTAGTCGAGGACGCAGTTGCAGGAGTATTGCCATGTGCTTTAGTTGCGCCAATTTCTTGGCGTTGCAGACCCATATCTACCAAACCGTAGACTGTAACTGAAGATTGAGCTTGTGCCGCGCCTGCAACTGCAGACAAAACTGCCAGAGCGATGAGTGATTTTTTCATTGATATTTCTCCAAAGATTTTCATGTTGACATGAACTACGTTAAGTCTATACAGCGTTACATAAGGCAAATATGACAAATATGACAAATTCAAAAATGTGTAACGCAGACTAATACTTCAAAAAGTACAAAGCTGCTAATTAGAAGATAAGGTATTTGAACAAAAATCAGGCACTAGCGCCAAGAGAAATCGACTTTTTGATGCTTAAAACTCTACTTTTGTCTCTAAAACACAACCAATTGATGCAAAAGACACCACAATTATGATGGGGCTTTGTTCATAGGCTAGAAGGATGCATCTAATGTTATTTCTGTAATTTTTCGATATTTACTAGGATTTCTCAAAAAAAAACCACCTTGCGGTGGTTTTTTTTAACATCAATAAATGCTCAAACAAATTTAGAACGAATGGTTAATGCCAACCGCCGTACGATATGCTTTATCTTGATTCGCGCCATTAGGAATCAGACCACCTGACATCAAAGTGTCGCCCAATGCCACAGAACCAGCCTTCACATAAGTAAAAGAAGCATAGATAGTAGAACGCTTGCTCAATGCATATTTACCCATGGCGATGTACTGATCTGCTTTACCGCTACCTAAACCAGAAAGTTTAGTGTCGTAATAAGCTGCAGTCAAAGTAGTCACTGGAGATAATGCAAAATCAACGCCGGCACCGACAACTGCAATTTTACGATTATTTAAAAGGCCGCCATCCACTTTGTTTTCAACGTAAGTCAGTTTAAGTGCGACCGCATCGAGTTTCAATTTTCCACCGCCACCCAGCAAAGTCAAAGTCGAGTTAGCCGTAGCATCTTTCATTTTTGCATATGCAAACGCCACACCTGAAGAACCGTCAGTGAAATATCCAGCCAAACCGGCATAAGTATTGGCGGAAGTATTGCCCGCCTGCTCACCAAAAGCGTACATCGCGGCGCCACCAAAACCGGACACCATAGGCGTCAGGTATTTGATAGAGTTATTTTGACGCAAAGCAGTGCCGCCACCATTGGCACCAAAGCCACCAAACAAGGCGCCAGAGTTCATGGCGCTATATACAACGTTAGGATTACTCGCGGCATGTGCTGCGCTCAAAGGATCGGCGAGAGACAGTGAATCGACACCCAGCATATTCTGGCGTCCAAAATTAACTGTACCGAAATCACCAGACAGACCTACCGTGGCATTGCGATCGAATAAAGTTGGTGTCGTACCGACTGCAGAGAACAAACCCGTCTTAGGATCTATCTTGCCATCACCACCATAACTAACACCAGCCGCGCCGGTATCATTAACCAAAGTACCTTCAAAGTTGAAGTTCGCTTTCAAACCGCCACCCAAATCCTCAGTGCCCTTGAAACCCCAGCGAGAAACTGCCATCTGGCCTGACTCCATAGACATCTTAGAACCGCCGTTAGCAGATTGGTTGGTCGTATACACTGTAGCAGCATCGATAATGCCGTAAATAGTGACACTCGATTGAGCGGAAGCATTGGCGGCGAAGGCACCCAGAACTGCGAAAGCGATTAGCGTTTTTTTCATTGCACTGTCTCCAAAGATATTATTCTATTAATTGACCATGAGCTCATGAGTCGGCTCGGTCGTATCATTTAGTCCACTACTCTTGCCAAAACTTATCAGCCTTATCGGTTAACAAGCGATGACTCATTGAAACAAATTTCACACTTTTGGGCAAAGAAAATTTGCGAACGACCGTATTAAAACAAATTTTATGTCGCGCAAAAGCCACATTACTGCGTTCAAACTAATCCAAAATCGATTCCGTATCAAAAACGATATGCCTTAAGCAAGAGTCCTGCAATGTGGCAAACTCAGGCTAAGCAGCTTACAATAGCAAGTTGTTCAGACCATCTTCTTACTATGCTATTTTCTAATATTGACCACCTACTACTAGGTGTAGACCGCGCCTTACGCGTTGTTACTGGCCAAGCCACAGCGCGCCGCCCAAGCCCTGCACTCGCGGTGCAAGAAAGTATGCTATCTGATCAAGAGAAAAGACTTAGCGCCGGACTGATGCGCGTTAATCATGTGGGCGAAATCTGCGCCCAGGCGCTCTACGATGCGCAAGCGCAATTTACCAATACGACGGCGATCAGTCAGCAATTCACGCATTCAGGTATAGAAGAAGAGGATCATCTGGCGTGGTCGGCACAAAGAATTGCCGAACTCAATTCGCGCCCTAGCCTACTCACGCCACTCTGGTATGCCGGTGCCTATCTGTGTGGAACGGTCGCGGCGCGTTGTGGCGATGCGGCCAGTTTGGGCTTTGTGGTAGAAACTGAAAAGCAAGTGGCGGCGCATTTAGCCAGCCATCTGGAAAAATTGCCTGCGGACGATAGTAAATCACGCGCCATCGTCGAACAAATGCGAATAGATGAGATCGCGCATGGTGCTGCAGCACAGTCCCTGGGTGCCAGCGACTTACCGACACCAGTCAAAGTAACGATGCGAGCAATGGCAAAAGTCATGACCAGCACGGCTTACTATATTTGACCTTGTTAAACTATCGAGTCGCCAACGATTACGCCAGCGACTCGGCTTTGAAGATCGAAGCAGCGTGCTTAAAACAATATTAAAGCAATAAGAAGCAGGCCGCAGCGACCGCACTAGGTAAGGCCGCAGCGGCAAATAAGCCCAAGGGGCGTATTGCCTGCTCATCAAAATACTCTTTCAAAATAGAATATCCAGCCGGATTTGGGGCATTGGCGATCACTGTCAATCCGCCACCACTCACTGCCCCTGCCACCAAGGCGTATTTACCCGCATCTGAGATGCCATCGACCAAAGACCCCAGATAAGTCAGCGCCGCATTGTCAGTCACCGCCGTCAAGCCCATGGCACCAAAGAACATCAAGGTGGAATTCATACCGGCGATGATGGGTTGCAACCACCATTGCTGCTTACCGCCTAAGACCACTAAACCGGCCAGAAAAAAGGCGACCAGCAAACCCTCACGCAACATCAGTCTATCTTGGTATTGTTTATAAGCCTCAGTAAAGCCCAGAAAAAACAAGAACAAGCCCATGAAGACCACCGGGTGATGATTAAATACCACGGTCGCCGCCAAAAACAAATAGTGCACCAGGGTGACCGCAAACGGCATCTTTCTGTCTTCCTGCGGTGGAACTACAGGCATGACCTTCAACTCTTTTAGAAACAGCAAAGTCACAGCCAGGGCATTGATGCCAACGGCAATCGCAGCCTTCCAGCCAAACACGCTAGACATGAAGTGCATATTCCAGCCCCACTTCTCGGCCACCATCAAGACCGGCGGTGCGG
Source organism: Undibacterium parvum (assembly GCF_003955735.1). Taxonomy (NCBI): domain Bacteria; kingdom Pseudomonadati; phylum Pseudomonadota; class Betaproteobacteria; order Burkholderiales; family Oxalobacteraceae; genus Neoundibacterium; species Neoundibacterium parvum. Next base: position 1,120,286 of record NZ_CP034464.1, read on the forward strand.
CAAATGAAGTCAATACGCCACCGATAGAGATATTCACAAACAACACACCTAAGGTCGCATATTTCAAGCGCTGAGAAATTCCCTTGGAATAAAAACTGTCACGCAACATCAACGCCGCCAGTGTCATGGCGGCCGGCTCGGTAATAAACGAGCCTAGCAAAGGTACCAGTGATAAACATAGAAAATAGGTACCGATCGCTGCAGAGATCGGCAAGAACATATTTATACGCGCGACCAGCCACTGCACCGACATCAAGATGGGTCGTGTGCCAGCGATCGTCAGCACTACAAATACAAACAGCGGCTCAGTAAAATTCTGCGCTTCCAGATAATTGATTGCCACCGTTTGATTCGCAAGCAGCGCCATGGCTGCAATCAAGACAAAGGCCCAGAAGCCAAACACCACTTCCACCTCACCCATCAAATGCCAAAAGCCAGAATGGCGTTTACTGACATGCGCCAGATGTTGAAATCTGGCGGTGCTAAAGGTATGCAAAACTGCTACCGCGAAAATCGCGGCGCCGACGTATTGGATTAATTGATTGCTATCCATAATTCTCCTGGGTTATCCTGGGTTATACAGCGACAGCGAGCCAATAATTAAGACGCTATTTTGTCCAATTTGGCGATGCTTAAATCGAGTAACTTCATACCAAATTGGCCGAAATTAATATGTGCGCGCGCATTGCTGCCGCTACCTTCGATGTTGACGATCACGCCTTCGCCAAACTTGGCGTGTGACACGCCTTGACCTATGCGCCAGCCACTGCCGGTGTTCTTGCTAAATCCTTGTGCGATCGCATTCACGCCAGCCTCTGGCGCTTCATCCCATGCTGATTTTTTATTCCCGAACCAGTTGGCTTGCACTTTTGGCGACAGCCATTTCAGCGATTCTTCTGGCATCTCGTCAAAGAAACGCGAGCGCATGTTGTAACGAATTTGACCATGCAGCATGCGCGTTTGCGAGAAACTGATATACAGACGATTACGAGCACGGGTAATCGCCACATACATCAGGCGGCGCTCTTCCTCCACCCCAGATTCTTCCTTGGCGCTATTCTCATGCGGAAACAAACCTTCTTCCAATCCCGTGATGAAGACGGCATCAAACTCCAGACCTTTAGCGGCATGCACCGTCATCAATTGCAGAGCGTCTTGCCCGGCCTGCGCCTGATTATCACCAGCCTCAAGCGAGGCATGCGACAAGAAGGCAGAGAGCGGCGACATCACCATAGGCAAGGCGGCATCGGCATCGATGATCTCGATGCCGCCCGGTAGCGCCAATAAACCGGCAGCCTGTGAGCTTGGTCCAGATAAGGCCGGCGCGTTCTGCCCAAAGCCCTCTTCCGAGACAAACACGGTGGCGGCATTGACCAATTGTTCCAAATTTTCTATCCTGTCGGCGCCTTCTTTTTCGGTCTGATAATGGGTCAGCAAAGTGCTCAGATCCAACACCACCTGCACCATTTCTGGCAAGGGTAGGTTTTGCGTCTCGAAGCGTGCGCCCTCTATCAATTTGACGAAAGCGCCTAGAGAATTGCCAGCCTTACCCGGCACATACGGCACCGCCGCATACAGCGAAATCCCGTACTGTTTGGCGGCATCCTGCAATTGTTCTAAAGAACGCGCGCCTATGCCGCGGGTGGGAAAATTCACCACACGTAAAAAAGCCGAATCATTATGCGGATTGTCCATCAGCTGCATGTACGCGATCGCATGTTTGATTTCGGCGCGTTCAAAATAGCGTTGACCGCCATACACGCGATACGGCAAGCCGGCCGAAAATAGCGCATGTTCCAGCACCCGTGATTGCGCGTTTGAGCGGTACAGGATCGCGATCTCGCTACCGGATGAGCCTTCGCGCATCAGGTTTTTTGCTTCTTCGACTATCCATTGTGCTTCCTGAATATCGCTACTCGATTCAGAGATGCGTACCGGCTCGCCATGTCCGGCATCGGTATGCAGATTTTTGCCCAGACGCTTGCTATTGTGGGCGATCAGGGCATTGGCAGTATCTAGGATATGACCATGGGAACGGTAGTTTTGTTCCAGCTTAATCAGATTTTTTACTTGAAACTCGCGTTCGAAGGCTGACATATTGCCGACATTGGCACCACGGAAGGCGTAAATACTCTGATCATCGTCGCCCACCGCGAACACTGCAGCCTGATTACCGGCCATTAGTTTGAGCCACTTGTATTGCAAATCATTGGTATCTTGGAACTCATCGACCAGAATATGCTTGAAGCGCGCCTGATAATGCTCACGCAGTGGCTGATTACGGCTGAGTAATTCGTAGGTACGCAATAATAATTCGGCGAAATCGACTACGCCTTCACGCTGACATTGCGCATCATACAAATCGTAGAGCGCCACCATTTTTCTATCGTTGTCATCGTAAGCATCGACCGCGGCAGCGCGCAGACCTTTATCCTTGGCGCCATTGATGAAATACATCACGCTACGCGCTGGGAATTTTTCATCATCGACATTATTCGCTTTGAGCAAACGCTTGATGAAGGACAGTTGATCCGAAGAGTCGAGTATCTGAAAGGTTTGCGGCAAGCCCGCATCTTTATGATGGGCGCGCAAGAGTCGGTTACACAAACCGTGAAACGTCCCTATCCACAAGCCGCGCGTATTAATCGGCAGCATAGACGACAGGCGGCTCAGCATTTCTTTCGCCGATTTATTCGTAAACGTTACCGCCAACACCGCTTGCGGCGACATTTGCCCAGTTTGTATCAACCAGGCGATACGGGTGGTGAGTACCCGGGTTTTACCCGAGCCAGCACCAGCTAAAATCAGTGCCGATTGGGCGGGTAAGGTGACGGCAGCGAGCTGCTCGGGATTGAGGTTATGAAGGAGATTTTGCATCCCTAGATTATACGGGAGCTAGCCGCTGTCGCCAGAAAAACCCTGAACTTAGCAGCAAGGCGCGGACCGCAAATAGACCGCGCTGTAGCCTGATCGAAAAGTATGTTTAGATATACTCCCTAATTTTTTAAGAAAATACTGCCATTTGCCCACGTATTCATTGGGCGAATAAAATATACCCACTACCAGTATATTAATTATCAGCGGCACACCGCAAGCTAGTAGCGTTTACGATGGTGCAAACAAGCGGACGAAATTTTCTGCAGCGGTGCGTGGATACGGTGCCAGATAGATGCTGCTGATGGCGGCCACCATATTGGCGCCGCGTTCCACCAGCGGTTGGGCATTTTGTATCGTCATGCCGCCTATCACTACATTGGGCAGACTAATTTCAGTACTCACCCGCGCCACCATATCCAAGGGCGTGGTCACCGGATACTCTTTTACCGCAGAAGGATAGAAGCCACCCAAGGCAATATAACTGGCACCGGCCCGCTGTGCCGCGCGCACCAGGCTCAGGTCGCCATAACAGGATGCACCGACTATTTTGTCCTTACCAACGATGGCTCTAACCTTGGCCACGGTCATATCGGTGCCGCCCACATGGATGCCATCGGCACCTAATTCCATGCACAGATCCCAATGATCGTTGATGATCAAAGGCGTATTGTGGCTGCGGCACAGTTCCAACAAACGGCGCGCCTGCTGCAAACGCAGAGCGGGCGTGGCAAATTTATGCCGGTATTGCACCAGGCTAGCGCCGCCTAGTAGCGCTTGTTCTGTAACTTTGATGAGCTTATCAGTGTCGTCCCAATTGGGGGTCACGAGGTAGAGACCTGCGAGAGCATGCATATTTTTCTTTTCATTCAAAAGGATAGTTGCGCTGACGTTGCGGTATCAATTGTCCGTCGGCGATGGCAAACGCCTGCTGCAAGCTGCTCTGGGTAAAATCTTGTGCAATTTGCAAACTATCTCGCATATTTCGTCCCATTGCAAGCTGCGCTGCAACAGAGGCCGCCAGGGTGCAGCCACTACCATGAAACTCGCCCGGCAAGCGTGGCCATTGCCAATCTAATTGCCCTTGTCGGCTAAACCAGCTATTGCGCACCTGGGCGTCACTCGCGTGACCGCCTTTGATCAAGACGTCCTGACAACGATGTTGAAGTAAATGCTGCGCTTGCTGTGCGCCCTCGGGCAAATCCGGGCACAAACGTCTGGCTTCGGGCAAATTCGGGGTAATCAGGGTCGCCACTTTCAGCAAGGGCTGAAGCGCCGCCACCGCATCATCCAGCGCCAGCGCATCACCGCGCCCGCTGCCCAACACAGGATCGAGCACTACCGCCAGATCTGGCTGCATGCTCTGCAGCTCTTGAATAAATCCGGCAATCGCCAAAGCATTTTCAGCATGCGCGACGATACCAATCTTGATCGCTGCTACTGGAATTTTGGCGACCAAGGCGCGCGCCTGTTGCAAGATAATAGGGGTAGCCACCGCATGCACGGCATACACCCTGTCGTTGTCTTGCACCGTCAAGGCCGTGATGACTGTTAAGGCATGCGCCCCTTGCGCCGCGATCGACTCTATATCAGCCTGGATCCCGGCACCACCACTAGGGTCGTGGCCGGCAAACACCAGTACACAGGGACGTAGCGGCTGACTCATTTAGACTACCCGACCGGCCATAGGCGAAGAAGGCGATGCGGCGAACTTCTTCGGTATGCGCCCAGCCAAATACGCCTCCCGGCCGGCTTGCACTGCCAGGCCCATGGCGCGCGCCATGCGGATAGGCTCACGTGCGCCGGCAATCGCCGTGTTCATCAGCACACCATCGCAACCTAACTCCATCGCGATCGCCGCATCCGAGGCAGTGCCGACACCGGCATCGACCAGCACCGGCACCTTGGCTTGCGCAATGATCAGCGACAAGTTCCAGGGATTCAAAATGCCCATACCAGAACCGATTAAGGACGCCAGCGGCATGATGGCGACACAACCTAGGTCTTCCAACATACGCGCCTGAATAGGATCGTCGCTGCAATACACCATCACCTCAAAGCCATCCTTGACCAGGACTTTGGCGGCCTTCAGGGTTTCCGGCATATTCGGGAACAAGGTTTTCTCATCGCCCAGCACCTCCAGTTTGCACAGCTGTTGGCCGCCCAATAATTCACGCCCGAGTTGCAAGGTGTAGATCGCATCTTCGGCGTTATAGCAACCAGCGGTGTTGGGCAAGATTGTGTATTTACTTTGCGGCACGGCGTCCAGCAAACTAGGTGCATTCGCGTCCTGGCCAATGTTAACTCTGCGTATCGCTACCGTAATAATCTCCGCACCACTGGCTTCAGTGGCCAGGCGGGTCTGCTCCAGATCGGCATATTTACCGCTGCCCACCAGCAGCCGTGAGCGATAGGATTTACCGGCGATGACGAGGCCGGACTCAGTTGTTTCTGTATGCATCATTTTTTCAATTTCTTCCATTTTTTGGTTACTGTTCAGCCCGTTATACAAAGCCCTTCTCCCGCTCGCGGGAGAAGGGTTGGGATGAGGGTAGTTCAAATTTGCACAATGTTTGACACTTCATAGCGCTAAACGCATCAGCCATTTGAAAGCAAGCGTTACTCAATCACCCTCACCCCGGCCCTCTCCCGCCAGCGGGAGAGGGGGGGTTAATCGCTGGCTGAACAGTTCCATTTTTTGTAAAGTTCAGTCTGCTACGGAAATCATTAAAAACAAAACGAAAACCTCTCAAAGGAGGCACAGAGACACAGAGAAAAAACGGAGAACTTCCTGAATTTCCTCTGTGAGTCTCTGTGCCTCAGTGTTGAATGGTTTTGACTTTCTTCATAGACGGCTGAATAGTTACTATTTTTTCAACTTAGCCCCCGCCGATAGCGCGCACTACATCGACCTTATCTTGCGCATGCAATAGTCGGGTCGGCCATTCGGGCCTAGCCACGATCTGGCGATTTACCGCCACCGCGATCGCCTTCCCATCTAGCTGCAAAGCGCTAATTAACTGCGCCAGAGTTTGCTCCTTAGCGCACTCATAAGCATCACCATTCAAGACGATAGTAATCATTCTCAACTCACTGTTTTTGGTAAATTTCAGCGCCCGATTTAATGAACTCTATAGACTTCACTTCCATCCCTTTTTTCAGGGCGGCGATCTCGCTAATGCCTTGCTTGGCAGCGTAATCGCGCACTTCTTGCGTGATTTTCATAGAGCAAAAATGCGGGCCGCACATGGAGCAAAAATGCGCCACTTTAGAAGAATCCTTAGGCAACGTCTCATCATGGAATTCACGCGCCTTATCCGGATCGAGACCGATATTAAATTGATCGTCCCAACGGAATTCAAAACGCGCTTTCGACAAGGCATTGTCACGGATCTGCGCACCCGGATGCCCCTTCGCCAGATCCGCCGCGTGGGCGGCGATCTTGTAAGTAATGATGCCGTCTTTAACATCGGCCTTATTCGGCAAGCCCAGATGTTCTTTCGGCGTGACGTAGCACAGCATCGCGGTGCCATACCAGCCTATTTGCGCCGCGCCTATCCCAGAGGTGATGTGATCGTAGCCGGGCGCGATGTCGGTAGTCAAAGGTCCTAAAGTATAGAAAGGCGCTTCGTGACATTGCTCCAGTTGCAGATCCATATTTTCTTTGATCAGGTGCATAGGGACATGACCTGGCCCCTCTATCATGACCTGTACATCGTGCTTCCAGGCGATCTGGGTCAGCTCGCCCAGAGTTTTTAACTCACCTAGCTGCGCTTCGTCATTCGCGTCGTAAATCGAGCCGGGACGCAAGCCATCGCCGAGCGAGAACGAGACATCGTAAGCCTTCATGATTTGGCAAATATCTTCAAAATGCTCGTACAAAAAACTCTCTTTATGATGCGCCAGACACCATTTCGCCATGATAGAACCACCGCGCGAGACGATACCAGTCAGACGTTTGGCGGTCATAGGCACATAGCGCAGCAAGACACCTGCATGTATCGTGAAATAATCGACGCCCTGCTCCGCTTGTTCGATTAAGGTATCGCGGAAAATTTCCCAAGTCAGGTCTTCGGCTTTACCGTTAACCTTTTCCAGCGCCTGATAAATCGGCACGGTGCCTATAGGTACAGGAGAATTGCGGATGATCCATTCGCGGGTTTCATGGATGTGTTTGCCGGTCGAAAGATCCATGACATTGTCGCCGCCCCAGCGTATCGCCCAAGTCATTTTCTCGACCTCTTCACCGATCGATGAAGTCAAGGCCGAGTTGCCGATATTCGCGTTGATCTTCACCAGAAAATTGCGGCCTATGATCATAGGCTCGACTTCAGGGTGATTGATGTTGGCGGGGATAATCGCGCGGCCGCGGGCGACTTCGCTGCGTACGAATTCTGGAGTAATCTCCGCAGGAATACTCGCGCCAAAAGACTGGCCCGGATGCTGACGCCCCATTACTTCAGCCAGACGCATCCCCATAGGGCCCGAACTTTTCAGCTCGGCCAGATACTGGCTGCGCTGCAGATTCTCGCGGATCGCGATGTATTCCATTTCCGGTGTGATGATGCCTTGCCGCGCGTAATGCATCTGACTGACATTTTTACCCGGCAAAGCACGACGCGGCTTACGCGTCAGGTTAAAGCGCAACTCCGCCAGCGCCGCATCATTCATACGTTCTATCCCGTATTGCGACGATGGCCCGGCCAATTCTTCAGTGTCATTGCGCTCGGCAATCCAGGCACCACGCACCGATGCCAGGCCAGAACGGATATCTATCGTGGCAGCAGGATCAGTGTAGGGCCCCGAGGTATCGTAGACGTAAATCGGCGGATTTTTTTCAGAGCCAAACATGGCCGGCGTATCAGCTTGCGTGATCTGACGCATAGGTACGCGGATGTCTGGGCGACTGCCCTGTACGTAGATTTTTTTTGAATTCGGTAAAGCTTGAATAGCGGCCGTATCGACGGTCGCCGTGGCGGATAAAAACTTCGGATTGGCATTCATGGTGGTTGGCTCCTTTGCGTGTAACTTAGTGGCATGGAGCCAGCAAAGGAGTTGCCGTTGAAGGCGGCAAACGTGGTTTGCGCCGGTAGCGGCTGCTTCCCTTCGCTGGCATTATCCAGATCAGGTTCGAGGGTATTTCTCACCCGACAGAAAAACTGTCAGGACCCCTAGCGTGGTATTCGGTACTACTTAAATTTTATTTCTGCTTCAACATCACAAGCGGACGAATTATAACGAGTATTCAGTTTTTTTGGCGACTGATTTTTCTAGCTCTGGTTTATGTTCGCGCTGCTTGATTCGATTCAGGCATGCGTTGCTTTCTCTTGAACCGGGCCTAGCACCTCTATCATATCGACCATCTTGGCACTAATTGCAGCCGATAAATCGCGCTCCAAAATCGGCATCGCCACTTCATACGGCACCAGCAAACGTGCCAGACCGTAGGCACGATTACGACCGTGCGCCTTACCCAGATACAGTGCCATGTCGGCAATCTGCAAGGTTTTTTCCCAGTCGCAAGCAGTTTCGGGAACACCAGAAAAAGGCAGAGAAATAAAACCCGCAGTCACGGTCACCGGTATCTGTAAATCACCGACTTTAACAGGAGTATCACCAATCGCGCGTAACACTCTATCGACTAGTCTGGTGATCTGGGCGGGATTCGATTTAGGCGAGTAAATCAAAAATTCTTCGCCGCCCCAACGCAAGACCATGTCGCTATCCCGCACCGATTTTTTCAGTCGTGCTGCAATGTCGGTCAATACGCTATCCCCAGCGGCATGGCCCCAAGTGTCATTGATATGTTTAAACAAATCGATATCGAGCAAGATCAGGCAATCTGGATTGTCTACACTCTCTGCGCGCCTTTCAGCATTGCCTAAGGCGGCCCGCGACTTCATCAATTCCACAAAAGAGCGGCGGTTATGCAAACCAGTAAGCTGATCTCTGACCGCGTGGAACTCCAATTGGGTATTCACTTGCTGTAGTTGCTCATTGACTTTTTTGACGCGCCTATACATCAGAAACACGAAAATCCCCACCATCACCGTCAGTACCGCACCCAAGATAGTCACTATTTGTTGCAGATGCTGATTTTTAATATCAGCGTCCTTAAGCGCATTTTCTTTGCCTAATAACTCTATCTGTTTTTGCCTTTGCTCCGCATTAAACTGCTCTTGCATGCCGGCCACCGCTTTCGAGCGATTCGTAGTAAACAATTCATTGCTGAGTTTTTGCTGGCGTCGCAAGGTAGCGAGTGCCTCTTTATACATGCCGGCGTTTTCATACATCGTGGCCAATTCTCCGAGTACGGCCTCGACATCCGCCTTGGAATCGGAGTCTTCAAAATACTTTATTCCTGCATTAAAATATTCAGCGCCTGGCTTGATCTTGCCTTGCCCGGCCAGAGCAAAACCGACGTTGACCTGGGCGATGGCAGCGTTCGCCGGATCGGCTATCGCCAGCGACTTATCCAGAGCCTGACGCGCATACAACTCGGCATTTTTATAATCCTGCTTAATCAGATAAATATCGGCCAAATTTGCCAGCGCATTGGCTTCAGTTGCCGGCATGCCAGCGTCGATCCCAAACTTCAGAGCTTTTTGATAGACCAGCAAAGCCTCATCGTTGTTCTTCATTAAGGTGTAAGCAACCCCTTGCGTGATCAGTAAAGAAGAAAAAGTTTTGGGCTTCTTGGCCAGGGGTGAAAGTGCCAAGGCCTCTTGCACGGTTGCCATGGCCTTGACCGGATCTTTCATGCTGACATACAGTGAGGCCAAGGCATCGAGACGGTTCAAACGCGCCTCCGTTTTACGTCTAGGCTGAAGGTCGCTCCAGCGCAGCGCCTCCAGACTATGACTAAGGGCCAACTCAAATTGCGCTGTGTTGCGATACGCAGAAGCAAACGCACGATGCAGACGCATCTGTAACTCAGGATCGCGACTAGCGCCGTACAAGGCCTGCACTTGTTTAAGTTGTACCAGGGATAATTCCGGCTTGCCCTCATCCATCAATGCAAAACTTTTAAAGATATTTGCATTCGCTATATCGTCTTGATTGTGTTGCGACTCGGCCAGTTCTAAAAATTCGTCGACGCCGCTTTTGACGGATTTTTTATCACCAGCGTCGTAATGCAGGCTAAACAAAAGCTTAAATAACTCGCTGCGTACCGTATAAGCCGCATCAGCGGAAAGATGTTCTTTAAAGATCAGTAACTGTTTGAGTGCCTCTGCATTATTGCTGTCCGACAGGGTTTGGATTTGATCGATTCTGCTCAAATCGTTTTTCTCGTCTGCCACGTCGGCGCTCGCAGTGTTTAACAGCAAGCACATCGCAAACAGCACACAGGCGCGTGCAATCAATGAAAAAGTCGCAACTCTCAACATAAATTTATCCCCTTCGATTGCGCGGCTTTATTTATTTGGCTTGCCATCCTAGCATTGTATGGAGCTAGTCTATGCTCTTTTTACGTCAAAAGGCAACATTTCCACAAATACAATAGACCCAAATATATTGTTCACCTGGGGAACTTTTAAGCGAAATGCCAGACTAAGTGCCTGATTAAGGCCGCGCTGAGCGTTCTCTCAACTTTAGGTTTGAGGGCAAGCCTGCGCTTATTTGATACTTTCAACCACACTAAAATACTTAGACAAAGATGAAAAAAACCCTGATTGCGCTGGCCGTTCTGAGCAACGTCGCGTATGCCGACGAAGGCATGTGGATGCCACAGCAGCTACCACAAGTAGCCAAACAACTCAAAGCCGCTGGTCTGAAACTGGATCCGGCCAGCTTGACCCAGCTCACACAATTCCCTATGGGTGCCATCGTCAGTCTGGGCGGTTGCTCGGCCTCCTTCGTTTCGCCGCAAGGTCTGGTCGCGACCAATCATCACTGTGTCTACGACAGCGTGACACACAATTCGACACCGTCCAATGATCTGTTGGCAAATGGTTTTCTGGCGCGACAAATGAGCGATGAATTACCGGCAACACCAGGTTCACGTATCTACGTCACCAAAGACGTGACCAATGTCAGCAAGCTAGTAATCAATGCCGAAACCGCCAAACTGAACGGTAAAAAACGCATAGACGCGATAGAAAAAAATGAAAAAGCCTTAGTCGCCGAGTGCGAAAAAGATGCAGGGCACCGTTGTAATGTCGCCTCGTATTACGGCGGTCTGGAGTTTTACCTGATCAAACAGCTAGAAATTCGCGACGTTCGTCTGGTACACGCACCGGCCGCCGGCGTAGGTAAATTTGGCGGCGATACGGATAACTGGATGTGGCCACGTCACACCGGTGATTATGGCTTCTATCGCGCCTATGTCAGCAAAGACGGCAAGTCCGCCGACTTTAGCAAAGACAATATCCCCTACGTGCCTAAGCATTTCCTCAAACTGGCCAAAGACGGCCTGAAGGAAGGCGATTTCGCCATGGTCTTGGGCTACCCTGGCCGCACCAACCGTCACCGGCTACCATCCGAAGTTGCCTACACCTTTGACTGGAGCTACCCGGCCTTCGTCAAAGCATCCGGTGAGTCTTTGGCGATCATCGCCAAAGAAACACAAGACAATCCTGACACCAAATTAAAATACGCCAGCCGGGTTGCCAGGATCAGTAATTACTATAAAAACCGCCAGGGTATGTTAGACAGCTACGCTGACAGCGACTTTTTGGCACGCAAGACCAAAGAGCATGCTGAACTGAAAACCTGGGTCAATGCCACGCCAGCGCGCAGCAAGGAATATGCAGCCGATATCGCGCAGATAGAAGCATTGATCGCCCAACGTGATGCACAGAACAAACGCGATTTCTTCCTGGCCTCATCTTCTCCAGCAATGCTTAGCACGGCACGCAATTTGTATAGGCTCGCCAAAGAAACTGAGAAAGCAGATGCCGAACGCAAAACTGGGTATCAGTCGCGCGATCTGCCACGTATCAAGGGCCGGATCGATGCGATTGAGCGCAGCTACGACAGCAAAGTTGATCTGGCCTTGGTCTGGCATAGTCTGATCCAGTATGCCGCGCAGCCTAAAGCAAGTCGTGACGCCAACTTTGACAACGCGCTTGGGATCCAAGATGGTATGTCGACCGCAGATCTGAAAACTCTGCTTGATAAGCTGTATGCCAACAGCCAGATGGGCGAGCAAGCGACGCGCTCGGCCTGGATGGGTAAATCTGCTGCCGATTTTGAAGCGAGCCAAGATAGCTTCATTAAAGCCGCGGTCGCCATGTATGAAGGCGGCTTAAAACGTGAAGCCGAAGAAGAAGAGCTCGATGGCCATATCCAGCAAGCCTACGCCAACTACATGAAAGCAAAAATCGCCTTCATGAACAGCAAAGGTTTAGCAGTTTATCCGGATGCCAACAGCACTTTGCGCGTTACTTTCGGCAAAGTTGCCGGTCGTGACCACGGTGCCGATGGCACTAACTGGACCGCTTTCACCACGCTCAAAGGGATTACTGCAAAAGCCACCGGCAGCGGTGATTTCAATGCCCCGACAGCGCAACTGGCTGCGATCAAGGCCAAAGACTACGGCAACTACGCCGATCCTATTCTAAAAACAGTACCGGTCAATTACCTGGCAACTTTAGATATCACAGGCGGCAATTCTGGCTCCGCTGCGCTCAATGCCAAAGGCGAGTTCATCGGTTTGGCGTTTGACGGCACTTTGGATTCCATCATCTCGGACTGGGATTTCAATAAGACCAAAACCCGCACGATCGCAGTCGATCTGCGCTACATGCTGTGGGAAATGAAGTATGTAGACAAGGCAAATCAGCTCTTGAAAGAGTTAGGCGCAGAATAAGCGCTCTCATGATTCGCTAGCAATATTTGCTGCACAATGAAAAAAGCCAGGCTAAACACCTGGCTTTTTCTATTTGGACTCTACTCCATCCGTCTTGCTTTCTTCCTTAACGATCGTTGTCAACAATGATCTCTGCCATTTCTGCATCACTAAAAAGCCGTGATCGGGTGTGGAATGCCTTGCCGGTCGCACCTTCCAAAGAGAAGGTACCACCATGCCCTTCCACGACATCGATGATCAGTTGCGTATGCTTCCAATACTCATATTGCGATTTACCGATATAGAACGGACAGCCACCTATCTCTCCGAGATACACGTCGCCCGCGCCTATCGTGATCTCGCCAGGCAGATAGCAATTGGCGGCGCTATTGTCGCAACAGCCGCCGGACTGATGAAACATCATGGCGCCGTGTTCGCGTTTTAATTCTTCTATCAGTTCCAGTGCTGCCGCTGTGGCGATGACTTTTTCTGGCATATTCTCTCCGGATAAAAAAAGGGAATGGTGGTTACTGTTCAGCTCACTATGAAGAAAGTCAAAACCACTCAACACAGAGGCACAGAGACACAGAGATTCACAGAGGAAAGCAAGGCAGTTCTCCGTTTTTCTCTTTGTCTCCGTGTCTCCTTTGAGAGGTTTTCGTTCTTTTTTAATACTTTTAGTAGCAGGCTGAATAGATACGAATAGTGTGCATCAACGCCCAGCCATTCCACAAACTCAAAAGTCAAAACTCAGCAATCCGATTCAGCGATCAGAAGAAACCCAGTTTGTTTTCGCTATAACTAACCAACAGGTTTTTGGTTTGCTGGTAGTGATCGAGCATCATCTTGTGATTTTCACGACCCAGGCCTGATTCCTTGTAGCCGCCAAACGCAGCATGTGCCGGATAAGCGTGATAGCAGTTGGTCCAGACGCGGCCAGCCTTGATGGCGCGGCCCATGCGGTAGGCCACATTGCCATTGCGGCTCCACACACCGGCACCCAGACCATATAAAGTGTCATTGGCAATCGCTAGCGCTTCGGCTTCATCCTTGAAGGTAGTGACCGCCAAGACCGGACCAAAAATTTCTTCCTGGAAGATACGCATCTTGTTGTGGCCCTTGAACAGGGTAGGCTGCACATAGTAGCCCCCTTCCAGATCGCCGCCCAGATGTGCCTGCGCGCCGCCAATCAAGACTTCAGCGCCTTCCTGTTTGCCCAGATCCAGGTAGGACAGGATCTTGGTCAGCTGTTCTTTAGAGGCCTGTGCGCCCATCATGCTGTCGGTGTCCAGCGGGTTCATGTGTTTGATGTCGGCGACACGCTTCAAGACACGCTCCATGAACTTGTCGTAGATGGATTCCTGAATCAGCGCCCGCGATGGACAAGTGCAGACTTCGCCCTGGTTAAAAGCGAACAGAACCATACCTTCGATGGCTTTGTCGAGGAAGGCATCGTCCTTATCCATAATGTCGGCAAAGAATACGTTAGGCGACTTGCCACCCAACTCCAGCGTGGCAGGAATCAGGTTATTCGCTGCAGCCTGCGCAATCACACGGCCAGTACTGGTGGAGCCGGTAAAAGCGATCTTGGCGATGCGCTTGCTGGTAGCCAAAGGCATGCCGGCTTCGCGGCCATAACCATTGACGATATTGAGCACGCCGGGTGGCAGCAGATCAGCGATCAGTTCAGCCAGAATCAGGATACTGATAGGCGTAGATTCCGCCGGCTTTAGTACCACGCAATTGCCAGCGCCGATCGCCGGTGCCAGTTTCCAGGCCGCCATTAAGATAGGAAAGTTCCAAGGAATGATCTGGCCGACGACACCCAGAGGTTCCTGAATATGGTAAGCCACGGTCGTTTCATCGATCTCGCTCAAGCCACCTTCCTGCGCACGCACACAGCCGGCAAAGTAACGGAAATGATCGATAGTCAGCGGGATGTCGGCGTTCAGCGTTTCGCGGATAGCCTTGCCGTTGTCCACGGTTTCGGCATAGGCCAGCAATTCCAGGTTGGCTTCAATTCTATCGGCAATTTTTAGCAAAACGTTGGCGCGCTCGGCGGCATTGGTCTTACCCCATGCGTCGGCAGCGGCGTGCGCGGCGTCCAGCGCCAGCTCTATGTCTTCGGCGCCGGAGCGGGCGACTTTGGTATAAGGTTTGCCATTGATGGGGGTGATGACGTTAAAGTAATCGCCCTTGACCGGGGCCACCCATTGACCACCGATGAAGTTGTCATACTGGGCTTTGTAAGTGATTTTGGCACCGGCGGTACCTGGGGCTGCGTAGATCATCGTGTCTCCTGAATAGGTCAATTTTATTAGAATTAGGACTTACGCAAAATTGCTCCAGATAGGCGTATCGCCGAAGACAGTACTTTAGTACGGCAAGGCGAGTACAACGACACTGGGGCGATTTTGCGTAGGTCCTAAAAATGTTGCCTTGTGGCCTAGAGCTACTATCAATTTCCGTGCCAAGACATTAATTCGCTGAAAGTCTTTGATTTCATTCAGATTTTATTTTTCAGACCGCTTGCAAGCACCTGCCATATAGAAAAATGTGACGTTGCATAAATTCACAACTGTCACAAAACGCAACAGTTGAGGTGATCAATACTGTCACGCAAGCCGTGTTGGGGCGGGTGTTTTCCTATACTATATTTGAATAAAATTCGGGAGCCTAAGCTCTCAGTATCCATAACGGAGACAACATGCCTACACCACTACCTGCGCTGACGCTGCGCCAGGCACGACTGCATTTGCAAGAGTATGGCCACTGCCCTTCCGGCATCATCAACGAGCGCCTGCTGCGTTCATGGCAGCGCAGTCTGGCAGCAGGTTTGCAGCCAGTTGGCGGCTTGCGCCAAACCGAGCACGCCAGTGGGGATGAACTACGCCAAGTGCTGGAACGCAACCATGAACTCTTGTCTTACTCGCGCCCAGTAATGGAATACCTGTTTGAGTCTGTGCGCGATAGCCAAAGCGTGGTGGTACTTGCCGACAATCGCGGCACCCTCATGCATACGCTGGGTGACGCAGGATTCTTAAACAAGGCAGAGCGTGTTGCCTTAGCCAGCGGCGCTTCCTGGCACGAGGATCATCGTGGCACCAATGCCATCGGCACCGCCTTGGCGGAGACCAGTGAAGTCGAGATTCACGGCGCCGAACACTTTCTCGAACATAACGGCTTTCTCACCTGCGCCGCCGCCCCTATCATGGCTGCCGATGGTAGTTTGATGGGAATACTCGATATTTCCGGCGATAGACACAGCGGCCATCCGCATACCTTAAATTTAGTCAGCATGGCGGTGCGCATGATAGAAAACCGCCTGATCGTGGCTGGCAGCAAGCGCCAGATTCGCCTGCATTTCCACGTACATCCAGAGGGGATAGGCACGATTGCCGAGGCGATCGTGGTGCTCTCGGAAGACGGCTGGATAATCGGTGCCAATCGTGCCGCGCTGGGCTTGCTGCATCTTGGCGCACACGACCTGGGCGCAGTACAAATTACCAGCGTGCTTAATGTACGCCTGGAACATCTGCTTTCTCAGCAGAACGCACGCGCACCGCAAACAATTACGGTGCATAGTCATGACGGCACCCGGTTAGCCATGCAGGTACATCTGGATCACAGCGTACTGCCAGCCGTTTCACGCAGATCAACTGAGGCAGTTGCTACCCCTTATGCAGCTGAAGACGCCTTGTCTTTACTCGATAGCGGTGATCTGCGTTGGCGCAGTGCCGCCGAGAAAACCCGCCGCATTCTGGATAAGCCGATACCTTTGATTATTCAGGGCGAATCTGGCGTCGGCAAAGAGTTCTTTGCCAAGGCTGCGCATGACAGCGGGCCGCGCTGTAACGGGCCTTTTGTCGCGATTAACTGCGCGGCGATTCCGGAAAATCTGATAGAGGCCGAATTATTTGGCTATCAGCCCGGTGCCTTCACCGGGGCGCGACGCGAAGGCAGTTTGGGCCGCTTGCGGGAAGCCAACGGTGGCACGCTGTTTCTCGATGAAATCGGTGATATGCCGCTCCCCATGCAAAGCAGATTATTACGCGTGCTGCAAGAGCGCAGCGTCACGCCCTTGGGCGGCGGAAAAACAGTCGCAGTAGATTTTGCGCTGATCTGCGCCACCCACTGCAAATTGCGCGAGCAGGCAGAACAGGGCAAGTTTCGTTACGATCTGTACTACCGCATCAATGGCTTAACCGTGCAGTTGCCGGCCTTGCGCGAGCGCAGCGATTTTCAGGCTTTGACGACGCAAATTTTGCGTAGCCTCAGTCCCCAGCAAGAACTGCATCTGAAGCCAGGGCTGCTCGCGCAATTAGCTGCACATCCTTGGCCGGGCAATCTACGCCAATATTCCAGCGTCTTACGCACTGCCATTGCGATGCTCAATCCAGATGAAACCGGTATCGAACTGGCGCACCTGTCAGATGATATCGTCGAGGATCTAATGCTGTCCGCGGCAGCGAATCAGGCCATCAATCCTGCTGTAAATCCCGCTATGAATGCTACTGTGAATACGGCTATAAATCAGGCGATAAATCAGACCGGCGCGACGCTCCCTATCACTCAAAATCTAGAGCAACTTTCGCGCAAGGCGATCGAACTAGCCTTAAATTCTAGCCGAGGCAATATCAGTCAGGCGGCACGCAGCCTTGGGATCAGCCGTCAAACGCTGTATCGCAAAATCAATCACTGAGCGCGATAAACTCAGTAGTCTATCCATTCAGCATGGCATGGCATGGTATGCACTTTACCCAAGACCGCGCATGCCATCGCTGCGCTAGCGCCCCCTTTTTTACGACATTTTCGGGATAACAATTCCATGTAACCAGGCGGTCATTTTCTGACATTAAAATCCTTAGCCTTACCGGCTCATACTGATACATTTTCTGCGCGCCGGGTAAACACTTCTCTTTTTCACTTAGCGTTCACCGGACTCACCCATGAAAAAAATACTTTGTACTCTCGTACTAGCGATGACGGCGGCGCAGGCCTATGCCGCCTATCCGGAAGATCTGAAATTGAGCAGCTGGAATACCATGTTGCTGCCTTTGAGCGCCTTTCCTAATTTTGGCCAACTGCAGCGCGCCCAACTGATCGCGCAAGCACCCTCGCTAGAGCAACAAGAAGTAGTGGCATTCCAGGAACTATTTGATAATCGCGCTTCGCTAGAATTACTGGCCAGCATGAAGTCCCGTTTTCCCTATCAAACCCCGGTCATCGGTCGCGCCAAAACTGGCTGGGATAAGACCGAGGGAACTTGGCGTGACGCAGTGCCCGAAGACGGCGGCGTAGCGATCGTCAGTAAATGGCCGATCGCGGAAAAAATTCAATATCTCTACAATGCTGCCGGTTGCGGTGATGATTTTCCTTCACTCAAGGGTTTTGCCTATGCCAAGATAGACCGCAAAGGCGAGTTCTATCATGTCATCAGCACCCACCTACAATCGGAATCGTCTTGGGGGTGCAGCGGCAATGGTGGCCATGCAGCGATACGCCAGGCGCAACTGGCAGAAATTCGCAGCTGGATAGACCGCAAAGGCATACCCAATAGCGAGATGGTGGTAATCACAGGCGACTTCAACATCAACCGCTGGAATACCACCGAGTACCGCGCCATGCTGAGCACCCTGAATGTGCAAGAGCCGCGCTATGTCGGCGTACCGCACAGCTTTGATACGGTCAGCAACGGCGTTGCGCTGGAACGCTATGGTGCACGCACTGGCGACCCGCAAGAATATCTCGATTACATTCTGATCGATCGCAGCCACCGCCAGCCTACGGTATGGCATAACCTGGCGATCGATCCGCCTTCACCGCAATGGAAGGTACAAGATGCCACCAGCAAACGCAGCTATACCTACACCGATTATTCCGATCACTATCCGGTGCAGGCTTTCGCCCGCGCCGATACCAGCACCCCGACTCACTCGTATGTCGATCAGGCCGGCAGTTATCGCCAAGTCGGCTTGCAAAATGTCGGTAACGGCCGCTGGTTGCAAAGTGCGGCAGACGCGCAAGGCTGGCTCAAGACCGATGCCGCCCAGTTCGGCGCGCCCCGCACACGTTTCAATTTATCGAATAATTTCTCCATGCGCGACAATGGCTGTTTGCGCTCGGGCGAGTATCTGCGTATAGAAAGATCCGATCTGGCCAACACTTTCCTGACCTGGTCGGGCGCACTCACTGCGAATCAGTACTCTTACTACAGCAGCCCGGGCAGCCTGCAAGCCGATCCGGAATTGCGCTTGATTAACGTGAGTAATCCTCAGGGCTGTCTGAAAGAAGGCGATCTGGTGGCTTTCAAGAGCTGGGCCAGAGCCGCCGATTACTATCTGAGCGCATGGCCAGACGGCAGCTATAAAGACCGACTGTATGTGTGGACCAGCAGCCTAGGTTTGTACGAACAATTTCGCGTCCATTTACCCCTAAAACCTGGCAATTTAGACTGGCGCATGCAACTGGCTTACTAGACTTTCAAGAGCAGCGTCCCAGTCGCCTCACCAATACACCAGCACCGCCCCACCACCGCCCGCCCATACATTGAGGCGGGCTTTTTTTTACGGCATGCCTGCAGGCGCATATTCCATGCGGGTTTGCGGGCATGCACGGCTGTATGCCGCATGGAATATGCGCGCTGGCGGCATGGGTTAAAAAAATCATCCCCCAGTCTATACAAAAGAATAAATTGACAACACATTATTCTCAGATCACTATGCTTCTGTTGGTGAATTCACCACTAAATCGAGTCTTATGTTTTTGCTCCTAATCTCTCGTTCTTGTTTCATAAATATAGGCCTTAGGCAAAACCGCCCCAGCGTCGTTGTACTCGCCTAGCTGGAACAATTTTGCATAAGTCCTAAAATAGAAGGATTATTTATGTCGAATATTGCTGGCAAAGCCTATGCAATGAACGTGATCACACCGATACGTTCTTACACCACCTGGCTAAATAAATTCATTTTCTGGTTTGCGCTAAAAACCCCGTCTACCCTCAAGGGTTTGATCACGCTCTCTATCATCCATTACGCGCGTTGGGTCATCATAGGCAAGCACCAGTTCCCGCATCTGGATGCGGCGCAGCCTAAAGAAAACTTAAAATATTCCTACATGCTGTTCTTTAGTAACTTCAATGGCAGTTGGGATCAATACGTGGATTCCTTCACTTTTTCGATTCCGGGCGGCCTTGATATGTTTTGGAAATGGAATATACGCTACCCAAAATCGGTGGCATTGACGCCTTTCCATCGCTACATACGCTACAACCAGTTAGAGACCATCCATTACTACAACGCCTACCCGCTGGCAGCCTCTAACGACGTCAAGAGTGCCAAAGCAGTCAAGCAAGCATTGATCGCGTTTCAAGAGCATGCGCTCGACAACAGCGACGAAGCCTTCATGCAGCGCTACCGCGCCTTGTTGCGTGGCTTGCAGCATGATCTGGGCGACATGTACCCTACCCCTATCGTGAGTATGGCGGCAGCCCAGGTGCAAAGACGTGAAAACCGCCACAGCAAAAATGCGCAGAAAGAACTGGGGCTGCCCAACAGCGCCGCGAGTAATTCAACGACACAATCAGGAGCAGCACATGGCCAGTAATGTCAGTGGCAAGGCCTATGCCTTGACGGTTTTATCGCCGATAAAAAATGCCTACACCCCTGAGCAAATCGCCTATGCCGATCTGGTCAGGGATAGACTACAAGCCTGGAACGATGAAGACAATAGCCCGATGGCGCTGGTACCCAACACCTATTTGTGCCGTTATTTTGTGCTCGACGATGTGGTCAACCAGTCGCTGCCGGGCGGCGGCGCGCTCGATACCATCAGCGATTTTTTGCCGCTGGTACCAGACCCGATACGCCGCTCTGCCTTGCCGTATGAAGATCATCTGCAATCGCGTTATCTGGTGTTTTCATGCAATTTTTATTGCGGGCCAGATGGCGATCCGGATCCCTATCTGCGCGCCATGTGGAACAACATCAGCGCGCGCATCAAAGAGGTCTGGGGCTATTGCTATGGGTTTGAAGGCGTCAATTCGGCAGAGACATTTATCGCCTATATCAAACGCTGCAGCCTGCCACCGGCTCTATTTTTTGTAGGATCGAATGACGATTCATTAGACGAGCAATTAAAAGCTCTGTATCTGAAACAAGAGTTCAGCAAATTTGCGGTTGAAAATCAGGGTCTGGATGCAGCTAGTTTAAAGATCAAATTACAAGCCTTCATGCAACGCGTCGCGCCAAAAAATCTGAGCGCACCGAGCTGGAGCGCTGGCCAATATAAACTGTAATAGGAGGCAATGCGGATGGACGCCCAATTAGACTTACTCGATATTCAAGGCAATGTGATACGCGCCTACGGCCGTTTCGGTTATCCGGTGGCGCGCTATGTTTTTCTAAATATACGCCATGCCAGCCAGGCGCGCGAACTGCTAGCCGCCATCACCAGGCGCGTTACCACCTCGGTAGAATGGGGTAAGGCCGCTGGTCAAATCAAACAACCCGATTGGACCGTGAATGTGGCGTTTAGCTATCAGGGTTTAAAGGAACTGGAACTGCCGCGCTCGTCACTGATCGGCTTCTCGCCTGAGTTTGCGGCCGGCATGAAGCAGCGCAAAGATATCTTAGGCGACGACGGTGCCAGCGCGCCCGAGCATTGGGACCCGATCTGGCAAGGCAATCGCGAGCTACGCGAAAAAGACGTACACATCTTTATCTCATTGAATGCCCGCAACCAGACTCTGCTGGAACAAGGCTATGCCTGGCTCACGGCTCTGGTAAAAGAATTTTCCGATGCCGCCGTGATACTCGGCGGCCATGTCGGCGAAGATGGCGCTCTGCTAGACTACCAGGATGTTCAAGTCCTCATGGAGAATGGCCAGCCCACCTCCAAAGAACACTTCGGCTATACCGACGGCATCGGTGACCCGGTATTTGTCGGCATGCCAGGCGACGCCATGAATAAAAACGGGCGCGGCAAACAAATGCCCGATGGTAGTTGGGAGCCGCTCGCCATCGGAGAGTTTTTACTCGGCCACATCGACGAAGCCAAAGAATATCCACCCGCACCGGAGCCGATTTTATTGGCGCGCAACGGCAGCTATATGGTGTACCGCAAGCTGCACGAAAATGTCGCCAGCTTCGACGCCTATCTCGATGAGCACGCAAAAACATATCCGGGCGGTAAAGAGCTATTAGCCGCTAAATTTGTCGGCCGCTGGCGCGACAATGGCGCGCCACTTACTCGCGCACCAGACGCTGCCAGCAAGGCTAAATTTGACGCCGATTTTTCTATCGCCAATGATGCAGAAAAAGACGCACTACTGAGCAACTTCACCTACGACGCCGACATGAGCGGTGCCAAATGCCCGTTCAGTGCCCACATACGCCGCATCAATCCGCGCGCCTCGCTAGAGATGACGCAAGGCGCCACGCCCGGCTCTATGTGCCTCAACACCGGTGCCTTCGATACCCCCGGCGCGCTGGCCAACCGACGGCGCATCATACGGCGCGGCCTGCCGTATGGCGAGGCCAAAGACCGCAGCCGCAACGACGGCAATCACGGCATCATCATCATGATGCTCAACGCCGACATCGCTCGCCAGTTTGAATTCGTGCAGCAACAATGGGTGAATTACGGTAATGACTTTAAGGCCGGCAACGACAAGGACGTGATACTCGGCAACCACAGCGCTGACGAGCGTTTCCCCAGCAAGGCGGTGTTACAGGTAGACCCGGAAGGCGATCAAGCTCCGTACTTTCTCTCCAAGATCCCACGTCTGGTAGAGACCCGCGGCGGCGATTACTTCTTCGTCCCCAGCCTGACCGCCTTACGCATGATAGCGCGCGGCGTAGTCGACCCAACCTAAAACCCCACGCAGCTAAGCTGGGCTTTCACAAATCCGAAAAGTGGCATGCCCCAGCGCGCATATTACATGCGGGCTGCAGGCCTATGTGGCTGGAAAGGCGCATGGAATATGCGCTGTGGCAGGGGGTATTTGAAATTTCAAATTACGCTGACTCCCGTTGGCCAGCGTATGTTTTAGCGAATTGCTGAAGCTGGACGTGTTTTCCGTCTAAGCAGCGGGCGTCAAGGAAAATGAAACCAATTGCAGATACCCGCCGACGTTGACAAGCGATCTGATCCCTGTAAACGTCAATGACGGCATCTTATTCGGAAAATATTACTTACTCACCGCTTCTAGTGGGGTGAACAGTAAAGCAAAAACACAAGTTTAAAGATATTCACTACATGAGGAAAAATTCTGTTTGCTTGCGGAAGCGACATAAGCAAACCTATCCAATGCGATGGATTTGCTTGTCACTGATAACCAAGGATTCTCGATCTATGCCTAACTCCTAACCAATTCAACGCGACGGTTTTTAGCGCGGCCTTCTTCAGAGGAATTGTCACTTATGGGTTTGCTTGCGCCTAAGCCAACCGCGCTCAGGCGTGATGAGTCTATTTTCTGGCCAGTCAAAGCGCGCATCACAGACTGTGCTCGCGCTAACGACAAATTTTGATTGTGGTTCTTGTCTCCAATATTGTCTGTGTGCCCTTCAATCTGCAAACGTAGCGTAGGTTGTGCGCGCAAAAGTTTAACTATTTCATCTACGGCGGCGAGACTTTCTTGGCGGATGACATCGCGATTAGTATCGAAAGACAAATACAAAGGCACATGCCCATCCTGTTTCAAGGCATTGGCCATATTGTCCGCCGTGAGCATTGCGACGGTCTGTTCCATCTCTTGTTCTTTGATGACTAGAAACTCGGTGAACCCGCCGTTTTGTGAGAGCGTGATCCAGACATTGCCTTGCGTAGTGCGTATCAAGTAAACATCATGTTCTTCCCACCCGCGTCTAGGAAGATGTGCTCGCTTTAACGTGTTCTCGTTATCTATTAAATTCTTTTCTTCCAGCCATTTTTCAGTTGGCAAGATCGTGTTGACCTTAACGCCGCCCATCGCTTTAATCACCTTCGTGTAGTTGCGCAAAAGGCCAAGGGCCGATAGGCCAGCCTTTTCATTGAGTACGGTACGGAAGGTAATGCGTCCTTCCACTTGTCTTAGATTGGCGCCAGCGATTACGTAAGCTTGGTCAAATTTCTCATCTGAAGAGGAATAGCCTGTGCTGTTCGGGTTAGAAAAAAGTGCCGGCGTTTTGTCATCCACTTCTGTCATACCTGCAGGGTAGGATAAATAGGGAAAGGGCGGCAGTGCAATGCTGCTCATCGGCACAGATTCGATATTAAATGCTGCTGGTGCTGAGGCAGGTTTTGCTGGAGTGGCGGCGAAAGTTAGATTTACCGTAATGCAAAGACCGATGCTCGCAAGAACATAGTGGATTTTTTGCTGAAAAGTGGTCATTGGTTTGTGCGCTTATAGTTAATGTTGGCTTGTCTGAGAAACATGAAATTTTACCAATAAAAAGACTAGCGCAAATTAATAAAATTATTTCTTTTGTAACTTGTGTAACAACTGCAAGTATTTGTAAATATTAAAAAAACAATTTAATTGATGGTAAGATATTTTTAGTGATGTCGATATGAGCGTCCCTCGATATTTCGTCTTCCATGAGGTGAATGCTATGCAGCAAGTTGTTCCTGATTTTGCGCAAGCCAGCAGCGATCAAGGTATTGAATTGCTGACTGATAGTTCAATGTGGAATGTTGGCAGGTTCTACTATAAAAAACGATGAAAACAAACGTAAAAACAAGAAAATCTTCGAGTACCATTTTGATCTTTCTAGCGATCAACTTGCTTGCGGCTTGCGATAACCCTATGGCTGCCGGTAATAAATCGAATGGTGCCGATGCATCTTCAATGCCGTCGGAAAAGAGCTATGAAATAGTCACTGTTACTCGCGCGGTTTCGCTGGACCGTTCTCTCGCATTTACCAAGGCTGGATACGACGTTTGCGCGGCAAGTGCTAAGGCCTTCTCGTTACCGGTGATGCCGTTTCCTGCACTGCCAAATGATTATTTTGACGGGCGCCAAACATACATGAGCGATGGTGTGAATTTCTATCAAAAGAAGGAAACCTATGTCCTTGATCTTGCTTCGTATGAAGAGAGATGCGCTTCAGAATTTAAATTACTCACAGATATTACCATTGTGAGGGGCAATAGAACTCAAACCATTAACTTAGCAGTTGACGGCGTAGAGCATAAACAATTTGGACCTGATGTTCCCTATTATGACTTTACTGCGCTCAAAAAAGCTGCAATCGAAGTATTTTCACTGCGCAAAATTAAATCGGGAATATCAATGCGATGTCTCGATTCCACAGTGAGTAGTATGGTGCAGAAAGACTTTGAGGCGTGTATTTATGATGGTCCAAATGATAGTTCCCTGTTTTATGCAACAGATCATCCTATTGATTTATTTATACACCTTCCTCCGGTTATGGGTCCTGAGGTAGATTCCGTGAGGGTGACTGATGTGCAAGTATTTAAACTTGGAAAAGCAATTGATTCTAAATTTTTCGAGTTTAAGTAGTATGAAAAAATGAAAAACTCAACGATGAAATATCGATCTCGACAACATGGGCAAGCGATGGTGGAAATGGTCGTGATTGGCGGTGTAATGATTTCGATTTTCCTAGGTATTTGGTATTTGGGAAAATTTCATGACATTCAATACAGCGCGATACAAGCGGCGCGTTACACCGCTTGGGAGCGTACTGCGCATTCTGCGGCATTCACTGACGCTACATTACAAGCGCAGACACGTTGCCCCAGCGCGCATATCCCATGCGGGCTGCAGGCCTATGTGCTCGGAAAGGCGCATGGAATATGCGCTGTGGCAGCTAGCATATTTGAAATCTTATTGGTGCAATACGCCCTATGCAAAGCTCGCGATTTAAACCGTGGCCAGAGTATAGAAATAGTTGGACTTTTTTTTTCCCACTCGTTTAAGCTAAAAAATGAGAATTTTCGAGCAATCAAAGTAAGGTGTAGCCGATGACAAATAAGGGAACGCTGGTTTTTTTCTGTGGAAAAATGGGGGCAGGAAAGTCCACAAAATCGCAGCAAATTGCCAATGAAATGGCGGCTATACTGATCTCTGAAGATGCGTGGTTGGCAGCACTTTATCCGGAAGAGATCAAGAGCATAGACGACTATCTGACTTACTCATTGCGTCTCAAGCCGCTCTTAAAAAAACATGTACAGACTCTGCTGCAGTCCGGGGTCTCGGTGGTGATGGATTTCCCGGCGAATACAGTCAAGCAAAGAGCCTGGTTTAGAGAAATATTTTCAGAGCAGTCACTAACGCATAAACTGATTTACCTAGACCTGAGCGACAGCCAATGCTTAAGTCAAATTGCACAAAGGCGAGCACAGCAACCAGCGCGCGCTGCCTTTGACACAGAGGCAGTGTTTCACACGATTAGCAGTTATTTTCAAGCACCTACAGAGAACGAGGGATTCAATCTGGAAGTGTTGGGCCGTGCGGATATACAGCTTGATCGGTAGCGAACCGCCGGAACGGCAAATTAAAAAGGAACCCCCATGTCAAAATTAAGCAGCGTGCGCAGCGTGTTGGCAGTAAAAAACTTACCTAACTCGATCAGCTATTATTCTAAAATTCTGGACTTCGCAATCGACTTCGAATCAGAAGATTGGTGCTTCTTGTCTAGGGATGGTGTCAAATTAATGCTGGGTCACTGTCCCGATGCTATTCCCGCGAGCGAGATCAATGATCACTCATACATCGCCTACATCGAGGTTCAAGAGATTGATGAACTTCACAGAGAGCTTCAAGCGCGCGGCTTAAAGCTCCTAGCAACTCCTGAGAGCAAGCCTTGGGGAATGCGCGAATTCATGCTAACGACACCAGACGGTCATAGGATCATGTTTGCGCAAGATCTTCAGATCTCAGACGATATCGCCTAGCTCTTCTCAGGCGCAATAGACATCCGCTCTTAGTGCCATATGAAATCCCCTGCCAGCGCACATATCCCATGCGGGCTGCAGGCCTGTTTGCTTGGAAAGGCGCATGGGATATGCGTGATGACAGTGTCGATATTTAGAATCTAGTACGATACAAAACGCCAGCGGCTATTGAGGTGCAGCGCAGAAAACACTGTTTGCTAAATAACGAATAAATTCCGACTGATTTACAACTATAAAAAGCAGCTTAAGGCGGCGCAAGGCTTTCTTATGTTTTCCATCGCACTACGACAGTTATATCCGTCTGATCTTACGGCTTTCCTTAAGATTCACTGTGACCCAAAAACGACCCAATTCAATCCAGCCGGTCCGTACACACCTTTGCGGGCTACTGAATTGCTGCAGACCTGGTGTGCTCATTGGCAGCAACATGGCTTTGGGTATTGGACGGTAACAGATGCCGAGCAGCCAGAACAAGTCATAGGCTTTGGAGGCATCATGCGCAAAAAAGTCGGTCATCTCGATGGGCTCAACATCTACTTCCGGCTTGCGCCAACAGCGTGGGGCAAGGGCTATGCCAGCCAAATCGCCCTAGCAGCACTCGATCTCGCCTTCACCGAACTCAAAGCGAGCGAGGTTTTGGGTTTGGTTCACAAAGACAATCTTGCGTCCCGACGCACTTTAGAGCGCGCCGGCTTCGTGCAGTTCACAACGCTCAATGATGCCGCTGACAATGAACCTAGCCTGATCTATCGTGCGCTGCCAGGCTCAGCAGCTGAGCCTAAGGCCTAGGTCTTGGTGCCTGCACAATCAGCATCTGCAGCACATAAAAAATTAACGGCCCCCTGCCACCACGCATATTCCATGCGGGCTGCAGGCCTATGTTGCTGGAAAGGCGCATGGAATATGCGCTGTGGGCTTGCCTCAATTTGAAGTTGAATACGTGATGATACGCTGTACCCAAACTATGAATACTCGACCTAATTATTCAATCGCACGTAAGGCGGCGAGCCCATCGTTTACAATCGCCTTGGGATCAGCAAGCGAACGCTGCGGTCCAAAATAATTCATTAGCAGCACGCCGTTGCCGGATTTTATTTTTACGCTGCGCCAGGAAATGAATAAAATTTACATCTGCTTGAAGTGATGCAAATAACTACGGCTGACCGGTAGTTTCTCGCTGCGCCCTTTCATGTGTATGGTGGCGGTCTCGTTTTCGCCGCGCGTAACATGGCTGACCATATTGATGTTCACAACCACCGAGCGATGTACTTGAATAAAGTGGGCGCCATCCAGTTGATCTAGCAAGTCTTTGAGCGAAGTGCGTATCAAGGCCTCGGCCGCTTTGCCGTCATCGCCACGCCAGGCGATCAGCGTGTACTTCTCATCCGAGCGCAAATAATCAATTTCTTCAACCGGTATCATGCGCAATGCCTGGCCGACCAAGGCCTTAATCCAGCGCAAGGGTTCCGGCGCGGCTTTCTTTTGCAAACGCGCTTCTAGTTTATCGAGTAATACATCGATGTCCGGCGCTGGCTGCGCAGCGACTAGCCGTTCGCGTACCCGTGCGACGGTGTCGGCCAGTCGCGCCGGATCTACCGGTTTCACCAGGTAATCAAGTGCACCTTGCGCAAACGCCTCCACCGCATATTCGCTATAGGCCGTGACGAACACCACATGCGCGGCGCGACCGATTTGCCGCGCAGCTTCCACACCTGAAAGCCCAGGCATATGTACATCGAGAAAACACACGGTAGGCTGTAATGCTTGGGTTTGCTCTACCGCTTCGCGCCCATTGCGCGCCTGCGCCACGATCTCTAATTCTGGCCAAGCTTCGGCCAGCATGCGCGTCAAAGAGCTGCGCAATAAAGGTTCGTCGTCGGCGATTAATGCGGTGGGACGGGCTGTCGTCATGCTGCGCTCCTGGTTGGTCAGCTAGCTTCAGCTGGGAAATTAAGTTCGGCACTAAAGCCATGCGGGCTGAGTGCTGTCAGGCTGAGCTGGGCATCGCCAGCAAATATCAATTGTAGACGCTCGCGCAGATTAGCCAGCCCGGTGCCTAGCCCCTGGCTAGCCTGCTTGCCCTGATGGTCTTGCCCCAGACCGACCCCGGTATCGCTGACCAAGGCCAGACAGCGCCCCTGCTGTAGTCGCACACTCACATCGATCTGCCCGCCCACCTCGCTCGGGTCGATACCGTGGCGCACCGCGTTTTCTACCAGAGTCAGCAAAGTCATGGGCGGACACTTGATACGCAAGGCCGCGTCCTCAACTTGTATCTTAAATTGTAATCGGTCAGGCATACGCATATGCATAATTTCGAGATAGGCGCGCACCAAATCGAGTTCTTGCCCTAGTGTGCTGGAAGTATCGTTCAGACTAGGCACGGCAGCGCGCAGGTAGGCGATCAGGCTATTGAGTACTTGTGAGGCTTGCGCAGATCCAGCATCGACCAGCTCACGCACATTGGCTAGGGTATTGAACAGAAAATGCGGTTCGACTTGTGCCTGCAATAAGCGCAGCCGCGAATCTAGGGCATCACGGGCGAATTCGCTGCGTTCCAGCTCAAACGACAGCGCCTGCCTTTGCGCTTGCCCACTAATATGGCGATACAGCGCCGACATGGCGATCCACGGTGAAAACAAGAGGCCGGCACCGATCATAGAACCGCATCCCGCTAATTTCTCCTTGCTTTGGTACCAGGGGCTAGGGTCACCTAGAGTGGTCAGGGAATAGGCCAGCGCCGCCGCGAACGGCACCACAATCGCCACCGCCGCAACTTGTAGCACCCAGCGCGCCACCCAACGTGGCAAGCGCCGCGGCCAGCGCTCCAACAACCCAAAGGCCGTTAATTGTAGGAAGCCGATCAAGAACAAACGGGCCCAGATGGTGATCCACCAGGTCGGCCAGGTAAATTTCATGATTATGCTGAGAAACAGACTAAACAATAAAATAACTTGCAAGCGTCTCCAGCTATAGAATTTGGGCGGCCTTGGCACTAAGGCGGATGATGTGGCGATATTCATATTCTGATCTTTCCTAAAGAAACCCTCATTGGCCAGTGTCTGCACTCACTACGACAGACACAGTTTAGCGCGCCGCTAGCTGCCTCGCTAATGGGCAGCGACCAAGCACGCGATGCTTAGACCGAAACACGCCAGGCAAAGATGAAACGCGTGGCAGCTTGCGCTTGAAAAAACAAGGGGCGCAAGGCATGGCCGATTTCAACAGCAGGCGCAGAGTCGCATGCTTAGCCTGGAAGCGCAATTGCCGTCAGCGTATTGGGCTGCAGAGGATTTCAAAACCGCATGGCCCAGCACGCATATTCCATGCGGGCTACAGGCCGGTGTGCCTGGAAAGGCGCATGGAATATGCGCGCTGGCGTGCCGGTATTTGAAATTGCATACGGCGCGTTACTGTTCAGCCCGCTATGAAGAAAGTCAAAACCACTCAACACAGAGGCACAGAGACACAGAGATTCACAGAGGAAAGCAAGGCAGTTCTCCGTTTTTCTCTGTGTCTCTGTGCCTCCTTTGAGAGGTTTTCGTTTTGTTTTTAATAATTTTAGTAGAAGGCTGAACAGTTACTACGGCGCCGTGGCATGTGCCCGATTACGCTGCGCTAATCGGGCCTACAAAGTTTTACAGCATCACCACCCTGCGCATTTTATGCGCGACAAAACTGAGGCTGGCGATGCATATGCTGGTGCACACTAGTAGAGCAATCGCGACCGCGCTCACTTCTAGCGGCTCGCCCTTGAGCACATGGTTCATCATCAAAGATTGCGCGATCGACGGTGCCCATACAAACCATGCCGGTTCGCGGCCGGTATTAAACATCAGCATCATCGGTGCCATTGAGATCAGCATGCTCAAGATTTGATTGCGCACCTGTGCTTCTTTGAAGCTCTTGCAAGTGAGCGAGAGCGCCACTTGCAGTGCCGAAATGCTGGCCGCCAGCGGCAACAAGATCAGCAAGAAACCGAGCGCATCACTGAGGCCGAATTGGAATTCCGCCTTTAGCGCATCATTGCGTATCAGCCACTGCGAGGGGAAAAAACTGAGCACAGTCAGCAAGGCGACCAGCATGCTGATACTGGCCACCGCGCCCCACTTGCCTAGGGCGAGCTGCCAACCGGTCACCGGGTTCATCATCAAAGGTTCTAGCGAGCCACGCTCACGCTCGCCAGCAGTGGTGTCGATGGCGGAGAACATGCCGCCCACCACGATCGCCATGATCAGCGCAAATGGCAGCATGCTGGTGACGGTGACGCGTCGCTCTTCGGCACGGCCTATATATTTTTCTTTGACTTCGATCAACTGAAACACTTCACTAGAGACGCCGCGCATGGTGAGACCGAGCATGGCGCTCTCTTGGGTGTAGCCGTCCAGCAGGCGCTTGAGCGGGCGCAATGCAAACTCGGCTTGCTTGTTCGAGGTGTCGTAGACGATTTCTAGTTTTACTTTTTTCGCCTGCGCCAACTCCTGATCAAAATTTTCAGACACCAGCAAGACTGGCTGACTAAGATCTTTTTTACGCAATTTTTCTTCGTAGTCGGCAGGCGCAATTTCAATTTGATAGCCTTGCCTCAGGATGTAGTTTTCTAGTCGCGCTGCCTGTTTCAGGTTAAGCGCCATCACTGTGCGCTTGTCTTCCTGCGCCTCTATCTGCGACATGATTTCAGAAAATATGACTAGTAATAGAGGCACGAACACCAGTGCGCTCAACAACACCATCATCAAGGTGCGCCTATCACGCATAGCGTCGGTAATTTCTTTACGGAAGATCGTGATAATCGCGTTCATCTTGCTGTCCTGTTAGTGTTAGCCTTAGGCGCATCGAGAAAGGCCAATTTGACGAAGGCATCTTCGAAATCAGTTTCACCAGCTTGTTGCATCAATTCGTCCACTGTGCCGCTGGCGACGGTCTGGCCGCGCGCCACAATCACCACCGCATCGCACAGACGCTCTACCTCTTGCATGATATGGGTAGAGAAAATGATGCATTTGCCGCCGCCAGCTGGGGTACACAACCAGCGTAGAAATTCGCGCAGGCCACGGGTGGCGACCACATCGAGGCCATTGGTAGGCTCATCGAGAATAATATTTTTCGGGTCGTGTATCAGGGCTCGGGCCAGCGCCACCTTCATGCGCTCGCCCTGGCTAAAGCCTTCGGTACGTCTGTCGAGCAGGCTCTTCATTTCCAAATTTTCTGCCAACTGCTCAATGCGCTGCTGTATCAAGGCGGGCTGCATGCCATGCAGAGCACCGTAGTAATGGATGTTTTCACGCGCGCTCAAGCGTGGATACAAACCGCGCGCATCCGACAGCACCCCCATCTGCGACTGCGTGCTATGCTGCCCGGCAACCACCTCTACCCCATCAATACTAATGCGCCCTTGATCGGGCTGCAGCAAAGAAGCCACCATGCGCAAACTGGTAGTCTTGCCGGCACCATTGGCACCGAGCAGACCAAGTATGGCACCGTCGCCAGCACTAAAATGGATACCCTCTACCGCTTTAACTACCTCATGTTTGGCCTTGCCAAGACCGTAGTAGGCCTTAGTCGTTTTCACAAATTCTTTATGCAAATTTTCGGCGACTATCATGGCTTAACTCCTGGCTTAACTTCTGGCTGCGCGCTGTTTTGTGCAGCGCTTTTATTCGGCTCAGGGCTAGTCGTGAGCGGTGCTTGCCACGCCAAGGGTCTTGGGATTTGCCTTAGGCAGTTGGCGTCGACTTTGACCGCCTCGGCGTCGTCTTTGGCGTTCAGATAGCGGTACACCACGTCTCTTAGGCAACCATGCATCAGCAAACCATGGCCGGCATTTTCAACCGCCAGATGGCGTGCTTGCGGACCTAAGGCCGTGCTGACTGCCGCGCCATGTCGGCTAGGTGTGACCGGATCGATACCGCCACTGAGGAGCAAGACCGGTGACTTACTGGTGGGCACGCTGAAAAATTCGGCGGGAATAGTGGCACGCGGCCACTTCTCACAAACTTTGTCATACATCCCGGTACTGAGTACCGCAAAATCGTCGGCGGGGACACTAGCCTTGGCAGCCACTGCCAGCGGACGCGCATAGGCTTCGCCACACCATACCGAGAAGTGCATGCCATAGGCGATACCACCCGGTCCGGCCAGATTAAAGGCATTGCTGAGCGTAATCAGGGGATTTATATTGCCTAGCTCAGCCTGCGTTAACGCATACGGTAAGCCTGCAGTACTAGCGGCCGAATACAGCGTTTTATGAACTAAACCAAGTAAGGCCTCGCGCGTGAACGGGGCCGTAATCTGGTTGCCCAAACGTGGATGGGTGTAACTGATTTTACTCACTGGTGTGCTGGCAAGCTCAGGTGTCAGCTTATGCAATAATTTTTTCCAGCGCACCGCCAGATCGGGGTAATTTTGATTACACAGCGTATCCTTCAGGCAGGCTGCGAATACGCCCTCTAGTGCAGTTTGGGCATCAAGCGATGGCAGGCGCATATCGGGCGGAGTCACCCCATCGAGCACCAGACGTCGCACAGCCTTAGGATACTGGCGCAGATATTCCAAACCGGCACGGGTTCCATACGAGGCCCCCACCAAGTTGATAGGGCCATAGGCTTGCGCCAGACGAACCGCCTCCAGATCTTGTACCGCAATACTGGTGCTGAAATACTGCAAATCACCATACGGCAAGGCCTGCAGATTTTTCATGCAATGCTCTGCCAGCTTATGCATGGTCTGGTTGTCCATCACCTCGCTAGCATCTTCCAGTTCAGGACAATGCAGAGGAGCACTACGGCCAGTGCCACGTTGATCGACAAACACCAGATCGCGCCTGCGGTTCAGACGGCTTAATACCGCCTGCCCAAAGCCCGCCACATTGATGGCACTCTGACCGGGACCACCGGCCAACAGAAACACCGCATCAGGCAATTTATTTCTATCTTGTGAGGGCAGCACCACATAATGAATGCTGATTTTTTTACCCTCGGGCTGGGCTGGATTGAGTGGCCGCAAGATCTCACCACATTGCACTTCCTGAGGAAAGTCAGGATGACGACAAGCCTTGGTGGCGGCCTCTGCAACATTAACTAACAGCAACGGCAACAGACATAACAAGATAAGTCGAAACCTGAGTTGTGACATGCCTTGATAAAAAATTGGATTTAGCAAAATACGCTCCTGAAATGTGAAGCACCACAAGCTTGATTCAAAAACCTGTGAGTGAGAGCACAGTGTAAATCGAGTTCTCGCGACAGGAAAGAAAAGTGACGAAATCGCATAGGCAGGGACGAAAGCCCGATAGCGCGAGATGAAGCCGAACCAGCTATTTTGGTTTTTCCTCAGCCGCGCTAAGCACCGCTGCCATTAGTGGCGATAGTCATCACTACGCCAGCGTCAGCAATAAAGTTTTAATCGGCGCAGGTAAGGCTGCCGATGAAATTTTTGCCATATCAGTCCAAACATAACGCGCCTCAGCCACCATCGCATGTCGTTTGGAAATGCTCGCTCGAAGCGGGGTTACATGCAATTTAAAATGGGTAAACACATGGCTAAAATCAGGCAAGGCAAGCATCTCAGTCAACTCGCCAAATTGCCCAAACAACTGGCGCGCTGCCGGTAACTGCTCGCTCATCGCCAACACCTCGGTCGCCTGAAAATCACGCATACCGCCGATCTCGGGCAAGGATAGCAAGCCGCCCCAAATCCCGCTATCAGGGCGTTGTTCCAGCAAGACTTGGCCCTCATGGATCAACACCAGCATCAATGCCTGTTTGTGTTTTTGTAGCTTCTTAGGCTTACGTACCGGCAGCTCGGCGGTGCGCCCCTGCGCATAGGCCAGACAGCGCGTCTGCATAGGGCAGCGCTCACAGGAGGGGCTGTTGCGGGTACACAGAGTGGCGCCTAAATCCATCAAACCCTGGGTGTAGGCTTGTATGTCCTGCTGCGGTAAGAGCGCCTGGGCACGTAACCACAACGCGTCTTCTATCGGTTTAGAGCCGGGGTAGCCATCGACCGCAAACACGCGGGCCAAGACCCGCTTGACATTGCCATCCAAAATAGCCGCGATCGTGCCATACGAAAAAGCCGAAATTGCAGCGGCGGTAGAACGACCTATGCCCGGTAATTCTTGCAGTAACACTGGGTCAGACGGAAATTGTCCCTGATACTGCGCCACCACCAGCTTGGCACACTGGTGCAGATTGCGCGCCCGCGTGTAGTAACCGAGGCCACTCCAGTGTTCCATCACCTGCTCGGAGCTAGCCTCTGCCAGCGCAAACACGCTAGGGAAACTCTGCAAAAAACGCTGGTAATACGGGAGCACCGCCGTCACCTGGGTCTGCTGCAACATGATCTCAGACAACCAGACACGGTAGGCATCATCGCTTTGCTGCCACGGCAAGGCATGCCGTCCATGCTGCTTTTGCCAGGCAATCAGAGCGGCAGAAAATTCGGGGTCGCGATACCGCGGCTGCGATTCTGAAATCGCGTCAGTTGATTGTGAGGGAGTGCGGCTTGAAGTCATTAAGTGTTTTTCAGTAAGGGGTCATACCCCACAGCATTCAAAAATAGTCTTACGCATGCAACCCTAGGGCGAGCTAAAAACGCGCACAGAGCCTGACACTTCCTATGACTAGCGTCAAGGGAATCTCCAAAAAAATCCTCGCAAATTGATTGCACCAAATTCGGGACGCAAATCATTTTCGTTTTCTGTTGGCAATACCGCCCATATGCAAAAAGCCTGGCAATCACAACAGGACAGCACTACAAAAAGCAATCACTCATAGAGCCAAAACCTCTGATTTTTTAGAGATGGGTAAGACGCGGCCAGTACGTAAAAAACCTGAATTTTGGCTTGTTGCATTCTCACCATACTGCATTGAACACTCTTGACAATCCTTACACAGAATGATTTCATACGAACTCTTAATATATTGTAAGAATATCGAAGGAATATTTGAAGTATATTTTTAATTGATTTTTCTCCTCTGGATAAGGGCGTTGATAACGGCGCGCGGCGAAGAGTAAAGGCGACTAAAAATGGCCTCAATTCCATGAGAACGCGACACGTTAAGAACACCCATAATAATTCTGGAGTAGACAATGTTAAAAGAAACCGTTTTATCCCGTTCTGTAAGAATGATGTTCGCCGGCAGTCTCGGTCTGGCAATGAGTATTTCGGCACCGCATGCGCTAGCGCAAGAGGCTGCAGCTACTAGCGTTCAACGTGTAGAAATCACCGGGTCTTCAATTAAACGCATCAATCAGGAAACCGCTCTCCCAGTGCAAACCTTGAGCCGTGCCGACATAGAAAAAAGTGGCGCCAATAGCGTTGCGGATCTGGTCGCCGCCTTACCAAGCATGCAGGGCTTCGCCACAGCCAACCAAAGCATTAATGGCGGTGGCGGCGGTATCCAGACAGCCTCCATCCACAATATCGGCGCCGCTTACACCCTGGTTCTACTGAATGGCCATAGACTTGCTTCTTATGGCTCTGGTAGTGCAGTGAACTTGTCCAGCATTCCTATGTCTGCGGTAGAGCGGGTAGAGATCCTGACCGATGGCGCCTCCACGTTGTATGGCTCTGACGCTATCGCTGGCGTGGTCAATTTCATCCTACGTAAGAACCAAACAGATTTTTCGGTCGACCTGACGTATAACCAGCCCCAGCACAGCGGCGGTAAATCATATAACTTCGGTATCTCTAAAGGGTTTGGCGATCTGGAAAAAGACGGTTACAACGTTTTGCTCGCTTACAGCCATGATGAGCAAAAAGAGCTCAATGCATCGCAACGTCCGTTCGCAGATACCGGTGTCAGGAAATTTTCCAGTAAGGGAAAAAACTATGCGACCTGGTCACTGTCTGACAACTCCAGTCCGGCAATCGCCCAACTGAAGATGAAAGACGGTTCTGATCCTGTGATGTTTTCCCCCGATTTGCTGAAAAACGGCAAATGTGGCCCGAATACGTTTCAGGTCGACAGTCGCTGCCGCTATGATTACGCGTCCACAGTTCAGTTAATGCCAGAATCGAAACGCGATAGCTTCTTTGGTTCCGTCAATTACAAGCTCAATAGCGACACGAATTTATTCGCTGAAGCAGTAGTCTCAAAATTTACCCAAACCGGTCGCTATGCACCGCCAGCTCAGCCCCTGGCGCTTCCTTTATCTAGCCCGCTGTACAGCAAATATGTCACCCCTTATTTGGCACAATTAGGAGTCGATCCCGCCAATGTTGCGAGCGCGCTTATGAAATTACGCATTTCAGATGCTGGTGGTCGCAATGTCGCCTATGGCACTGAGGCGCAGCATTTGGTCTTGGGGGTGGATGGCAATGCCTTTGGCATGGACTACAACGCGTCGTTTACCCATTCGGTATCCAAGCGTAGCAGAGATTTTGCCGGCGGCTTTTTGAGTAAAAATAAATTCTATGAGATCGTCGACGCCGCGCCTCCCGCATTAAGCTACGATCCATTTGCACCAGCCGGATCATCAACGGCAATCCTGGCACCAGCGATATTGCATGAAAACTGGTCAAGCTCACAAAATACTCTGGATGTGCTCAGTTTGAGGGGGTCACGCGAGTTATTTACTTTACCTGGCGGTAAAGCACAGCTAGGTGTCGGCACCGACTTCACCAGACAGGGTTACGACTACAAGGCGACACCGATCGGTATGGGCGCAAACGCCTTGCAACCTAATTACACCGATGCGCCTTTGGGTGACTCACCAGGCGACTTGCCAATTGCCGCCAGCAGAAATAACTGGGGTGCATTTGCCGAACTACTGATGCCTATCAGCAAACGCTTCGACATCACTGCGGCACTACGTTACGACAGCTATACCGCAATTAAAAACACCGCAAACTTCGACGCAGCCGGCACACCGATCGCCTCTGAGACTCAGGGTAACAAAGCTGATAAACTGACCTATAAACTGTCAGCCGCTTTCCGACCTATCGATAGTTTGCTGCTGCGTGGCTCCTATGGCACCGGCTTTAAAATGGCTGACATGTCCACCATCACCTCGCCACTCACCCACAGTGGCAATACCGGCGGCCAATATGACTGTCCGGTCAAAGCACCAGATCCACGCGCAGTCAATTGCATGGGAAAAACCCAGTACGATATTTTATCGGGCGGTAATCGTCTGTCCGGCGAAAACGGCTTAAAGCCGGAAGAATCCAAGCAAGCCACTTTAGGCTTCCGCGTGGAACCTATCTCTAGCTTGTCGGTGGGAATTGACTGGTGGGATGTAAAAATGAGTAATCAGATTGCCTCGCTGCCGGAAGCTGTGGTATTTGGAAACCCGGCTAAATATGACAATCTATTCTCTACTTTTTACGAACCTGGTCAAGGCGGTAATATTTTGGTCGCCACCCTGCCTTCTTTTAATATCGCCAACGCGCAGTATCAAGGGATAGATTGGGATACCAGCTACAAAACCGCGACACCAATCGGTAAGTTAAGCCTGAACTGGACCGGTACCTACCTGCTCAAGTCCGATTATGATCTTCCTGGTAATCCTACGGTACAAAGCGTAGGACGTTACGATGAGTTCAACAACGTCGCGTTCCGCGTCATCACACGACTGGCGACGACCTTGACGACGTCGGATATGTTTTCACACACGATGATGATCAACTATAAATCCGGTTACCACGATCATCAGGCCAGTGTGCGTGAAGTCAATACCGATGGGTCATTTGGTAATTTCGTCGATCTGGATCGTGACGTTTCTTCCTACACTACCTTCGACTGGCAGACGCGTGCCCAACTGAAGAAAAATATCACGCTTACCTTCGGCATCAAGAACCTGTTTGATCGAAATCCACCGCTGTCACTGAAAGACGGCAACGGCGATCAGGTTGGCTACGATGGTCGCTATGCCGATGCGATGGGTCGTACTTTCTACATGACAGGTTCGATGAAATTTTAAGTTGATTTTCAGCGAATGAAGTGAGCGCGTCCAAAGCGGTGCCCTTTCTACTAAAAGGAAAGCGCACCGTTTTTATATTGACAGCGATCAACGATACAATATCCACGCTGCATCGCCCGCCATTTTTTCTCCCCAAAAAAATAAAAATCATGCCTTCATCCAATCGCCTTGTGAGATTCAGCTTAGGCGCACTCCTGTATGCCGTAATCGGCCATGCGCCTCGCCATCTGGATCGCAATATCACGCTGCTTGGACGCGTCATACACGGCATGGAATTGCTATCAGCCTTGCCACGCGGGACGGCGGCCATGGGGTTTTATGACAGACCGGAACAAGCAGTGCTCATCAAGTCCATGCGTATCGCGCAAGACTTGCCAGCAGCTGAGCGTAGCAAACTAGAAATCCTGCGCACCGATACACCGCTGTTTCAAGCCATCACCGAAGCGCCGCGCAATCGTTCGGGGAAGTGGTATAAGACAGCGGCCAATTACATTGATCTTTGCAATGTGCCCGTCCCTGTCAAAACCAAAACAGAATAGGCGAGACTGAAGATAAACAGAGCGAACTTGAGTCGCTCTTTTTATTCCCTACTGCGAATAGGCTAAACGAAATCGCTTTGCCTTAGTGATGTCAAACTGGAGCAACGAGCGATCGCCACGATTACTGAGATTTCAGCACCAGATGTGCGGCGATCAAATCACTTAAAGCAGTCCCCACAGACTTAAACAGCGTGATCTCATCATCACGTTCTCGCCCTGCGCATTTTTTACTACACAGATCCGCCAGCTCGCCTTTGATGTCTGCTGCCTGAAACAGCCCCTCCTGAATCGGTATCAACAACTCACCTGCTTCATTCAAGACATTTTGCCGGCTGTCGACAAACACTGCTGCCTTCTGAATTAAAGCACTATCACACTCACGACCAGCGGGGCTGTGATTGCCTAGCAAATCGACATGTGATCCGGCTCTGACGCTAGCACCCAAAATCAGAGGCGCGGACGAGCCAGTGGCACTGACGATGATATCGGCCAGCGCGGTGCTTGCCGCCAGATCCTGCACTTCCATAAATTCAACATGCGGAAAAATGAGTTCCAGATGTTGTTTTAATTCAGTGCGTTTGGCCGCATTACGTCCCCATAAAAACACATGTGTCAATTCACGTACCGTCAGATGCGCAATCACCAAAGGTATCGCCAGCTTGCCGGTGCCGAGCAAAAGCAAGCGCTGGGAATTGGCGCGGGACAGATAGCGAGACGCCAGCGCTGAGACCGCCGCGGTGCGCCAGTAAGTGACCGAGGTGCCATCGACCATGGCCAGCGGCACACCGTGTTCACGGCTAAACAAGAGTATTTTAGAGTACAAGGACGCATAGTCCTGTTGGGCATTTTCAGGAAAATAGGTGAAGGCTTTGACACCGATCACATCCTGATTCCGGGCGGGTAAAACCGCGAATCCATCATGTTTAAGCGGGTCTTGCGATAAGGCAAACACCTGCCTTTGCGGCATACCAAACTCTTGTTGGAAGCCCTGATCCAATGCCGCGATCAAAGCGGGAAATTGCAGGCTACGATTGACCTGATCTGCATCGATTAACTTCATATTGCCACCTCAAATTGTTTTGGTGCATGGCTTAGAGAGAGATATCCCTCTTGAGTAATTTGCACATCATCCTCTAGCCGTATTCCTCCATAACCTGGGATATAAATCCCAGGTTCTATCGTCACTACATAGTTTTCCTGTAGAACATCCCGGCAATGCGGCCCCATGAATGGCTGCTCATGCAGCTTGATGCCCACTCCATGCCCCAAACCTAGACCGGCATAGCCTGCAAATTCTGACGCTTTGAGTATCGCGCTGGCGGCGGCATCTGCCTCATGTGCGGCCAAGCCGGCATGCAAACTGGCGAGGGCTGCACATTGTGCTGCATATACGGTGTCAAACATCGCCTGTTGCCTTACATCCGCCTTGCCCGCAACAAAACTGCGCGTCATATCTGAGCGATAGCCATTAATGACGGCGCCAAAATCGATCACGATCAAATCACCAGCCTGTAATTGTCGCGCAGAGGGTATGCAATGCGGAAGTGCCGAACGCGCTCCAAATCCCAAAATAGTCGTAAATGAAATCCCTTCAGAACCGAGACGCTGCATTTGATAATCGAGTTCCAGTGCCATCTCCCGCTCACTCACACCGAGCTTCAGTTGCGGCAATAACAGAGCCAGCGCACGATCGGAAATTGCGGCAGCCTGGCGAATTTGCGCCACTTCCCATTCATCCTTGATTTTTCTTTGAGACTCCAGCATCGCCGGCGCGCAAGTAAATTCCATCTCTTGGTTATCAAAACAGATAGCCTGCCACATTGATACCGAAATATGCTCGGATTCAAACAAAATACGATGCGCCTGCTCGCGCTTCAAAACAATATTAATCGCGGCGCCTAAAGTCTGGCGATCCCGGTCACGGCATATCACCTGACAGTCAATTTGTTCATTGACACACTCGTGTTGCGCCTGCTCGATAAATCGATAGTCTGTAATCAGATAAAGAGCATTCTGAGTCACGATTCCGTACGCCGCTTCACCGCTGTAATTGAGCAGATAGCGTAAGTTGTCCAAAGAGAAAATCAGCAAGGCGTCTTGTCCTGCCTTGGACAGGCTTTCTCTCAGTATCGCCAGCCTTTGTTCAAATTGCGGTGTCATCTGAAAATAAATCCATTTTGTAGTGGGTCGGACGGATCGATGTAAAAACTCGCTTTCCCCACGATATGCGCACTTCCTTCCACGCGCGGGATGATCGCATTGTGCGGTCCATAGGCTAAGGTGTTCAGGGCTGAAACCTGGAACTGTGACCCCAGAATACTCTCAATAACGATTTTTTCCCCTAAGGGCAATACGCCTTTGGCATGCAAAATAGCGGCTTGCCCGGCCACACCGCTGCCAGTCGGGCTTCGGTCCAATTCACCGTCAGCAAAGATGCAGACGTTTCTACTATGCACTCCCGCTGTCTCGGACGGAGCCGAAAAAATTGTTCCGTATAAAAATCCGAGGTCCGCGTGCAACGGATGCGTTATGGCTCTGGATGAATGCAGCGCTTGCTTAATGCGGCGGCCAGCATCAATGATTTGACTGTGATTTTCCGCGCGCAAAGAAAGACCTAAGGAGGATGCATCCACATAAGCATAGAAGGCACCACCGTAGGCGAGCGTATAACTGACAGTTCCCAAGCCTGGCACCGCGACTTCGGCATCAGCATCAAACACAAATGAGGGTACGTTATCGAAATAGATGCGACGGATTTGCCCTTTTTTAATTTCTGCGTATGCCTTAATTTGCCCACAAGGCGCGTCGATACGCAAGCTCGTGACTGGCTCTAGTGCGCGCACAACACCTGCCTCTACGGCTACCCGCGTCAGCGCGATGATGGCGTGGCCGCACATGGTGCTATAGCCTTCATTGTGCAGGAACAAGACCCCAAAATCGCTATCAGGGCGCTCTGGTGGAGTAATAACACAACCATACATGTCGGCATGACCTCTAGGCTCGAACATGAGCGCGGTACGCAGATGATCATGGTTTTGCTGGCAATCTCTGCGCATTTCCAATATGGTTTCACCTTTCAGCAAGGGAAATCCTGAAGTAATAATGCGCAAAGGCTCGCCACCGGTATGACACTCCAGAGTGGTCATTTTATGCCATGAAGCCGGAGCTTCCCAATTTGCAAAGAGATTCTTATTCATTGCTTTTTCAGACGTATTAAACCTACACAAAGCGATATTCAGCAACTAAGTTCTGCCATCATATCGACCACAAAAAGAACAAATATACACCACAAATCAACAAATATACATGAAATATATTTATAATTGAATTAATAGCTTAAAGGCTAAGTAAATAATTCAAACGCTTGGAGATCCTTTTGAAATTACGTCTATTCGTTTTAATCAGCACCGTTGCGATGACGGCATGTAGTTTGGCGCCTATCAAGCATGAAGCTAGCCCGCAAATGCAAGTCAAAGCCCTAGATATAGAAATACAAAAAGTATTGTCGCGCTCCTATGCTTGCGGCCCGACCCTGGTATTGCGTTCACAAGCGCTCACGCCAGAACAAGAGCAAACTACCTGCAAGATGTTGGGCGAGATAGAGCAGAAATTTCATACTACTTTTAGCAGCGCAGGAAAACCCGTCAAGCATGACTCGAATGTCGCACTAAGAGCTAATATTTATCAGTCGCGCGATGATTTCGTAAAATACGCTGGGACTCATTTCGACATGCCGACCGACAATGGTGGCATGTATCTGGAAGGGCTGCCGGAACAACCCGGCAATCAGGCAGAATTTGTCGCCAATCAAAAAAAGGATGGCAGCATACACAATCTGGGCCACGAATATGTGCACTATCTGGATGGCCGGTTTAACCTTTATGGAGATTTTTGCACGAATTTACATGACTCACATTCAGCGCCAGAAAATTGTGCAAAGCCAGCTCCGATGGCGCCGTACTTAGTCTGGTGGACCGAAGGCGTGGCAGAGTACATCGCAAAAGGAACAAGCAATTTGCCTGCAAGCGAATTAGCTGGCGCTAAAACTTATGCCTTGAGTCAATTATTCGAGACTGGCTATGAAAGTAACAATGGAACGGCACGGGTATATAGCTGGGGTTATCTCGCGGTACGCTTCATGATGGAGAAACATAGAGACAAAATCGAACAGATGTTGAATTTCACGCGTAACGGAGATTTTCCCCGCTACCAATCCTTGATACGTAGTTGGGGTGACAGTATGGATGTCGAATTTGCCAGCTGGCTCATGGGCATCGCGACAGCTGTCAGTGTTAAAAAATAAGCCCAAAAAAAAAGCACCTTACGGTGCTTTTTTCTTCTGCGCCACTATTTAAGCAGCGTTTTTCAAACCGGTTAACTCGCTTGCCAAGGCGCCTTTCAAGCTAGACTCAAATTTCTCCATAGCCGCTTTTAAGGCTTCAATTTCTGCCTGCATAGCATCAAAAGAAGCAATCTTATCTTCCAGGCTATCGGTCGCGACGTGGATACGCTGTATCGACTGCATACGGTTTTTCAACTGATTTTTATGTTCGCGTATCTGTGCTTCCAAGGGCGCCATCACCACTTTTTGCCATGCTTCGACATCGCGATTGGCTTGCAAAAAGCTTTGTTTAACCCTTGCTGCGACCGAATCAAAAAACTTTTGTATCAAAACTTTATGCGAAGTCGTCAATAAAGTCATGGTGCTAAATTGCTTTTGAAATACAGCCTCAATTTTCGAGATTTCTTGTACGTATTTATCCAAAGAGAAAGCCATAGGTGCCGTCAAGGCCAGGCCATGCTCAGTCGAAAATTTACGGTACATGACACCCATCATCTCTGAGATTTCATCGATTTTTTTATTCGAGGTCATCAGATTTTCTTTGATTTGCGCAAAGAAAGTTCGAATGGCGTCTTTTAAGCCGGCAGAGAATTTACTGCTTTCCATATCTTCGCGAGATTTTCTAATTTCCTCGCGCAGTATTTCCATACCCAGACTGGTATACACTTCAGTCGACAACTTAGTGAAGACCGCACGCGTACCCTGCATCTTGATTAAGCTAGTATCGAATTCTTTTTTCTCTACATCGACACGCTTCATCATGTGTTCGATCACGGTATTATTTTTGCCGCGCAAGCTTTTCAATTCCAGCATCTGGTCTACGATATTGCGACCACGAGCGGCGATCACAGAACGCTGACCATTAATAATTTCATGCAGATCAGAGGCTAGTTGTGCGCGAATAATTTCTTGTTTGGACGGGATCAACTCTTTAGAAAGCGCATATTCCAAGGCCGGCAAGCGGCTCTTCGCTAACAAAGGTGCATCTTTGTGTATCTTAGCGACCAGACCTTTTTGTGCCGACACAGGGAAAACCTGATGTTCGTCGAGCGCCAGAATATGCGAAACGGTACTGACCTGATGTGCAATTTGTCGTTCAATTTCTTCTGGAGATCTTAATTCATCCCACATGCTATCGATCTTATTCAAGACCACCATACGCCCAGGTCCGCTGCCAATATGATTACGCCAGACATCAATATCACTCTTGGTAACGCCAGTATCGGCAGCCAAAATAAATAAGACGGCATGCGCGTTCGGTATCAGATTGAGTGTCAATTCAGGTTCGGTACCAATCGCATTCAAACCTGGGGTATCGACGATAATCAAACCTTCTTTTAACAGCGGA
The DNA here is from genome assembly GCF_003955735.1 of Undibacterium parvum. Taxonomy (NCBI): domain Bacteria; kingdom Pseudomonadati; phylum Pseudomonadota; class Betaproteobacteria; order Burkholderiales; family Oxalobacteraceae; genus Neoundibacterium; species Neoundibacterium parvum. Next base: position 1,165,006 of record NZ_CP034464.1, read on the forward strand.
TGCGGAAAGTTGACGATGGCATGACGCCATTGCGAAATTTCTACGCACCCATTTTCATCTAGCTCTAAAGCGGCATCAGGGTCGCTCTCATCATAAAGACCGTAAGACTTGGCCGTTTCTATACTCACCGTCTTGGTCAGGCTAACCTGCTTGAACGCTTCCAGCATGCCATCGCCAGAACTAATGTTGAGCGGCAAAACTGTCCAGACATGGTGTTGCCCTTTGTAATCGCTGGTCGACAAGGCCTCACCGCGCGTCTCGATAGGCAGCAGGCGAATACACGGCGGCATCGACTCGTCATACAATAACTCGGTTGGACACATGGTAGTGCGGCCGGCCGAGGATGGCAAAATACGCTGACCATAATCGGCAAAAAAGATGGCGTTGATGAGTTCTGACTTGCCGCGTGAAAATTCTGCAACAAAAGCGATGGTCAATTTGTCATCGATCAATCTTTCTTGCAATCGTGCCATTCTTTGATCGATAGCCGCATCGGCTAACTCTGAACCACTGAGCCACGAGCGATATTGCTCGAGTGCGCTCAACACGCCCTTACGCCAATCGCTGTATTCCTGGAATTTTTGAACCAGATTACTCATATTGCCCTCAATCAATTTTACGCATTACATCGGAATTTAACATTCTGTCTTATTTTTGGCAATTTACACAGTAAAAACTGCTACGTTGTCCCTGTTTAATCTGCCTGATCGTGGTGCCGCAAATACGACAAGGCTCGCCACAGCGATCATAAACGAAATACGACTGTTGGAAATAACCCGATTTCCCGTCCACTCCGACAAAGTCGCGCAGAGTACTGCCACCCTTCTCTATCGCGGCGGCTAAAGTATCTTGGATCGCCGCCACCAGCAAGGTATAGCGCGCTAAGCTGATACGATCGGCGGCGACTTTCGGATTTATCCTGGCTTTAAACAGACTCTCTGAGGCATAAATATTCCCTACTCCCACCACAATATCGCCGGCTAACAAGACTTGCTTGATCGCGGCATGACGCTGGCGAGATTGCCGATACAACAGTTGTGCATTGAATTGAGCCTCCAGTGGTTCCACCCCTAAGCCACGCAATAGTGGATGTGTTGCTACATCACCATCAATCGCCGCATGCCACAACACTGCGCCGAAACGGCGCGGATCATGCATGCGCAAGAGCTCGGCACCAACGACGATATCGATATGATCGTGTTTGGCAGCAGGGGTTAGGGCCGGCAAAATCCGCAGATGGCCAGACATCCCTAAATGAATCAAGAGCGTGCCATGCGCAAAATTGAGCAACAGATATTTGCCGCGCCGACCGGTACTTAAGATGGTCTCGCCTTTCAATAAGTCAGGCAGATTTGACGGAAACGGCCAACGTAAACCGCTGCGACGCAGCACCACCTCGCTCACGGTTTTGGCTTGTAAGTGCGGCGTCACACCACGTCGCGTCACTTCAACTTCAGGTAATTCAGGCATATTTATCTATAAAATATTTACAATTTGACACACAGAACCAGTGCAGAGCGCACCACGCAAGCGACGCTTCAGCGTAAAATCAGGCATCATCGATCAATTCAGGACGCTGTTTTGAAAAACATTTTTGCGACTATTGTAATAGCAAGCCCCATCAGACATATTTTCTGTGTAGGAATGATCAGTGTCGCAGCCAGCTTAAGCGGCTGCGCCAACTTTGGCACATTTGCCCAGCATGCACCGGAACAAATGCCGACAGCGCCGGATTTAGCCGAACCCAGCAACGGGCCACACGACAAGCTCGCCGTCTTAAGTGAAAAAGCTAGCGCCAACGACAAACTTCCTGATGTTGCCTTAAACGAAGAGCTTTTATACAAGATACTCACTTCAGAAATCGCCTATCAACGCGGCAATTGGCAATCGGCCTATGTCACGATTTTAGGTGCAGCGCAACAAACCCGTGACCCTAGGCTCGCCAAACGCGCCGCAGAAATGGCCTTAGCCGTCAAGCAACCCGCCGAAGCGCTGACTGCCATTCGGCTTTGGCGTGAATTAGCGCCCGAGTCTAGCGAAGCCAGTCAATATTATCTGGGCTTTATGATCGTCAATGGCAATCTGGCGGAGATACAGAAAATCTATAGCGAAAAACTGCAGAGTGCGACACCACAACAATACGGCCTGATCATGCTGCAAGCCCAGCGCCTGCTGGCACGTGCGCGCGACAAAAAAGCCGCGTTCGACACCTTAGAAGAAATACTTTCGCCCTACAAGGCAAGCATGGAGGCGCATCTAGCTTTAGCCCAAGGAGCGTATAACAATAACGACAATCTGCGCGCCATTAGCGAAGCAAAAACCGCTTTGGCACTCAAACCAGATTCACAATTGGCGATATTAACGATCGCTCAGGCCTCATCAAAACCGGATGCACTCAGAGAAATCGCCGCTTTTGTTGAAAAAAATCCGGACTCGCGCGATGTCAGACTTGCCTATGCCAGCATGCTGATAGAAATGAAGCAACTAGACAAGGCCAGTCATGAGTTTGAACGTCTATTACGCGACAAGCCCGATGATGTGGCCAGCATTTACACCTTAGGCGCTTTAGCCATGGATAGCGGTCAGTTTAAATTAGCCGAAAAATATTTTCTCTCGTATCTGGCGATCCTGGAAGCACATCCCGAAGAGGAACGCGATCCTACTCCTAGCCTGGTGAATTTGGCGCAACTAGCCCTGGAACGCAAAGACAATGCAGCGGCACTCAACTGGCTGAGCAAGGTTGATTCGTATGAAGGTAAAAACGCAGCCTGGCTAAACATACAGTTTCGCCGTGCTCAAATCATGGCGAAAGACGGCAAACTCAAAGAAGCACTCGAGTTTCTGAAAAACCTGAAAGCCGCCAACGATGGCGAAGAGATCCAAATTTTGCAGGCGCAATCACAATTACTCAGAAATGCCAAACGCGCTGCGGAAGCGATGACGGTCATGGAAAACGCAGCCCTACGTTTTCCAAACAATCCAGATCTGCTTTACGATTACGCCATGCTGGCCGAGTCTCAGAAAAATATCCCGCTGATGGAAGCTCAACTTAAGCGTGTCATAGAACTAGCGCCGAATAGTCAGCATGCCTACAACGCTTTGGGCTATTCCTACGCAGATAGAAATATTCATCTTCCTGAGGCCTTGTCCTTAATCGAAAAAGCTTTGCAAATAGCGCCGGAAGATCCCTTCATTCTCGATAGCTTGGGCTGGGTTAAATTTCGTCTTGGGCAGCACGAAGAAGCCGAGCAAGCTTTGCGCCGCGCCTACCAATTGCGAGCAGATCCTGAAATCGCCATTCATTTAGGCGAAGTTTTATGGATCGCAGGAAAACATGAAGATGCTAGGGCATTTTGGCGTGATGCCAAGAGCAAAGATGCTGACAACGAAAGCCTGAAGAGCACTTTGCTGCGCCTCAACGTCAAACCCTAACCATTCCGCCACTCTATACTCCCCCATGTATAGAGTGGAAATCATCAAAAGCCCTCATGAATATTGCGCAATTGCGACACAAGTCTAGATACTCCCGTTATTTATCGTTTTCCCTGAGCATTTCACTGGGCTTGTTATTGAGTGCTTGTGCGACGCCCCCAGGAATGCCTCGTGCGACTGAAAGCAATCAAGCAGCCCAGCCGCAGACCCGCCACTACCGTGAACAGATCAATCTCAGCGGGCGCATCCACGTCCAGTATCAGCACAACGACAAAGCGCAAAGTTTACCCGGCAGTTTTGAATGGTCACAAGACCATGAAAAGCTACACATCAACTTGCTCAATCCACTCGGGCAAACGATCGCCAGCATAGAGCAAGACGCACACGGCGCGCGCCTGCAGCAAGCCAATCAGGACATGCGCAGCGCCGCCAATCTGGATCAATTGTTGGACGAGGCCCTAGGCTGGCCATTGCCAGTGGCCGGGCTAAAAGACTGGCTGCAAGGCTATAGCCGCAACGCCAGGCAAACGCCTAGCGCCCTGCCAACTGAAGACAATCTCATGCTAACGGCCGATGGCTGGCAATTGCGCTACGTCACTTGGATACAAGAGGCTGGCGAAATCCGCCCCAAACGACTCGATCTGCAACGCTACACGCCACAAGCTGGCGCAGTGAGCCTGAAGATAATTATTGATCAATGGAATACACCATGAATTCCCCTCACAAAATGGATGCGCTTTTGGATCAGTCCATGCTGCAATGTCCGGCGCCGGCCAAACTCAATCTGTTTTTGCATGTCACCGGGCGGCGCGCCGATGGCTACCATTTACTACAAACCGCGTTTCAATTAATCGATCATGGCGACACGCTTGATATTGTGCGGCGCGAAGATGGCTTGATACACCGCACTAATGAGATTGCGGGCGTTCCGGAAGACAGCGATCTGATCGTTCGCGCCGCCCGCTTACTCAAGGCGCACACCGCCAGTCCGTATGGCGCCGAGCTCACTTTGCACAAAATTTTACCCATGGGCGGCGGCTTGGGTGGCGGCTCCTCGGATGCCGCCACCACACTGATTGCACTCAACCGTCTGTGGCAATGCGGTTTGCGCAGGCAGGAATTAATGAATTTGGGCTTGCAACTAGGTGCCGATGTGCCGTTTTTTTTGTTCGGTCGCAATGCCTTTGCCGAAGGTGTGGGCGAAGTTTTACAAGAAATCACTACCCCGGATTGCTGGTATCTGGTGATAGAACCGGGTGTCCAAGTACCAACCCCTGCAATATTTTCGTCAAAAGAATTGACAAGGGACACAAAGACCTTCAGAATAACGGACTTCTCTGGTAGCGCAGATAAGCACTTGAGAAATGATTTACAAGCAGTAGCCTGCACGCTGTTTCCGGAAGTCGCTGAAGTCATTGATTGGCTAAGTAAATTTGGAAATGCGAAGATGACAGGATCTGGAGCATGTGTTTTTTGCGACTTCGCTGATGAAATTTCAGCCGATGAAGTTCTAAAACAAGTACCGGATCGCTGGATATCTTGGAAAGCAAGAGCACTGAGTCAGCATCCGATGGCGCATCTGGTGCAGGCATAAAAAGATTTGGTTTGATGCGAAGTTAACGCTAAAATAGCGCAGAATTTAAAACGCATCGGGCAACACAGTTGTGTAGGGGAGTCGCCAAGCTGGTTAAGGCACCGGATTTTGATTCCGGCATGCGAAGGTTCGAATCCTTCCTCCCCTGCCATTAAATACAGAGCCGCCGCATATACATGATGCGGCGGCTTTTTTAATTTCTCGCATCCATTAACCTTTAGCCAATAGGTGATCTCATGCCACGCATAAACGACAACATGATGGTCTTTACCGGTAACGCCAATCCCGCATTGGCTGCAGGTGTAGCGAAGCAACTCGGTATCCCTCTCGGCAAAGCAGACGTCTCCAAGTTCTCGGATGGCGAAGTGATGGTCGAGATTAACGAAAACGTACGCGGTAAAGATGTTTTTGTATTGCAATCGACTTGCGCTCCGACCAATGACAATCTGATGGAAATCATGTTGATGGTCGACGCTCTCAAGCGCGCCTCAGCCGGTCGCATCACAGCCGCCATCCCGTATTTTGGTTACGCCCGACAAGATCGCCGCCCGCGTTCAGCGCGCGTAGCGATCTCGGCCAAGGTGGTTGCGAATATGCTGGAAGAAGCCGGCGTTGACCGCGTCCTGATCATGGATCTGCATGCCGACCAAATTCAAGGTTTCTTCGATATTCCGGTTGATAACATCTACGCTTCACCTATTTTGCTGGGCGATCTGGTCTCAAAAAATTATGATGACCTGTTAGTCGTATCGCCAGACGTAGGCGGCGTAGTTCGCGCCCGTGCCTTGGCGAAACGCCTGGGTTGTGATTTAGCGATCATCGACAAGCGCCGTCCGAAAGCGAATGTCTCAGAAGTCATGAACATCATCGGTGAAGTCGAAGGCCGCAATTGCGTGATCATGGATGACATGGTCGACACTGCAGGCACACTCACCAAAGCAGCAGAAGTATTGAAAGAACGCGGCGCTAAAAAAGTGCTGGCTTACTGTACGCATCCGGTCTTGTCTGGCCCTGCGATTGCGCGCATCATCCAGTCACCGCTCGATGAACTGGTCGTCACCGACACCATTCCATTATCGGAAGCAGCACGTGCCTGCGGCAAGATACGTCAATTGTCTTGCGACAGCCTGCTGGCAGAAACTTTCCGCCGCATTACTAAAGGCGAATCAGTCATTTCTTTATTTACTGACTAATTCTTAGCCTAAATTTTCTGCCCTGCTGTTTTTAAACAGCGGGGCTTTTTTGAATTCCTGGTCGCGGGGATTCAACACCGCAATGACAAACACTTAGTTTGGATTTGCAATTTTTGGAGCAACAAAATGAAAGTTATCGCATCTACACGCACATTACAGGGCACCGGAGCGAGCCGCCGCCTGCGTATCGCTGGTCAAACTCCTGGTATCATTTACGGTGGCACTGCTGCACCAGTATCGATCACTCTGGATCACAATGCTTTGTACCACGCATTGAAAAAAGAAGCCTTCCACGCATCCATTCTGGATATGGATCTGGATGGTAAAGTTGAAAAAGTTCTGTTGCGCGATTTCCAAATCCACGCATACAAACAATTGGTATTGCACGCTGATTTCCAACGCGTAGATCCAACTAAAAACGTACACGTTAAAGTGCCTTTGCACTTCATCAACGCAGACGTTTCTCCTGCCGTGAAATTGTCCGCAGCTGTCATCAGCCACGTATTGGTTGATCTGGACATTACTTGCTTGCCTGCTGACTTGCCAGAATTCATCACAGTTGATCTGACTAATCTGGAAGCCGGTCAATCACTGCACGTTTCTAGCCTGACATTACCTAAAGGCGTTACTGCCGTTGTTCACGGTGACGATGCTACTGTTGCTATCGCAGTTGTACCACGCGGTGCGATTGTTGCTGAAGTTCCAGCGAAGTAATTCCCGCTTTTTATCCAGCGCAAGCTGGATAAATCAGAAAAAAACCACCAGCGATGGTGGTTTTTTTTCGCCTGGAATTTGACGCCCCTAAACATGCGCAAGGAATATTTCCTATACAATTGTTTCGACCGCACTAAAATTGCCTGCATAATTAAACTCTTATCCCGCCTTAGCCAAGGACGTATTTTGCCTACTACCACACCAAGATCGATACATCTCCGCCTGCCACTCACACTCACCATCGCATTTACTCTGTGCGCGCCACTGGCGATTGCTCAGTCCGCCGCCACTCTTCCAGTTTACGACACCAGTTACAGCATTTTCAGCCCGGTCACGGCGCGCCATGGCATGGTTGCTAGCGAACAGGCGCTGGCTAGCCAGGTCGGACTGGATATTCTCAAGCGCGGTGGCAATGCGGTCGATGCCAGTGTTGCAGTCGGCTTCGCTTTAGCGGTGGTACTACCAAATGCCGGGAATATCGGTGGCGGCGGTTTTATGCTGATACATGATGCCAAGAGCGGCAAAGACATTGCCCTCGATTTTAGAGAAATGGCACCGTCGGCTGCCAGTCGGAATATGTATCTGGACGCAAGCGGCAAAGTAATACCGCGCAGTTCTACCTTTAGTCATCTGGCCGTTGGCGTGCCAGGCACAGTAGCGGGCCTAGATCTGGCCCTGAGCAAATACGGCAGCATGAAACTCAAGGACCTGATTGCACCCGCCATCAAACTCGCCGAACAAGGTTTTGAAGTCAGCCCGCATCTGGCAGAAATGCTCAGCTATAGCCAGCAGCATCTGGGTAAATGGCCAGCAAGCCGCGCAATTTTCTTCAAGGGTGAACGCCCGCTCAAGGCCGGGGAACTACTGGTTCAAAAAGATCTGGCACGGTCGCTGCGACTGATAGGAGAGCAAGGCCCCAAGGTTTTTTATGAAGGCGAGATAGCCAAAAAAATCGTCGCGGAGATGGCGGCACATCAAGGCTTGATTACTAGCGCCGACATGAAAAATTATAAGGCGATAGAACGCCAGCCGGTCACCGGTAATTACCGCGGTTATCAGGTGCTGTCTATGCCGCCACCTAGCTCTGGTGGTGTGCACATCGTACAGATGCTCAATATGCTAGAAAATTACCCGTTGCGTCAACAAGGCGTCAACAGCGCGCAAAATCTGCATCTGATGAGCGAAGTCATGAAGCTCGCATACGCTGATAGATCCGAATACCTGGGTGATCCGGATTTTAGCAAAGTGCCGGTAAAAGCGCTTACCTCGCCCGCTTACGCCAAAGAACTCATCAAAAATATCAATCCCGAACTGGCGACCCCGTCTAGCCAAATTAAGCCAGGTAAATTAGCGCCCTACGAAAGCGATCAAACCACTCACTATTCGGTGGCGGATCAACATGGTAATGTGGTCGCCACCACCTACACGCTGAACCTCTTATTCGGTAGCGGCATCGTGGCAGCAGGTACAGGCATCACTTTAAATAATGAGATGGATGATTTTTCTGTCAAAGCCGGAGTACCCAATGCCTTCGGTCTAATCGGCGGTGCCGCCAACGCAGTCGAGGCAAATAAGCGTCCACTCAGCTCTATGTCCCCCACCATTATTCTGAAAGATGGCAAACCCTTCCTGGCCACTGGCAGCCCGGGTGGAAGTCGCATCATCACCACCACGCTACAAATGATATTGAACGTGATCGATCACGGCATGAATGTGGCAGAAGCAACGGTCACCCCGCGCATCCATCAACAGTGGGAGCCCGATCAATTACGCATAGAAAAAGGTATAGGAGCAGATACCCAACGCCTGTTAGAGCAAAAAGGGCAAAAAATTATCATCGCTAGACCTATGGGGCGCACCCAGACCATACAAATTACACCCGTGGGTTTTGAGGGCTACTCAGACCCGCGCAATCCGGATGGCAAGACCTTGGGGTATTAATAATTTCGCTCAGCCGCGACTTACAAATCAACGATTAGAAAAAAGCCTGGTTCAAGTTCCAGGCTTTTTTTTCATATCTCCAGTGCAATTACCTGATCCAAATCAAGTTTCTAAAATTTAACTCCCCTAAAATCAGGCGCTAACACAGTTTGGCTAGACCTAGCCGGGCGCGACACGGGAGTAGCAAGTGGCAATAGAATTATTCAATGACGGCAAACACATTTGTCTGATGTTTAACGACCTCGGCAAAGGTGGCAGTGATGAAGCGGTGCAAGCCAATCAATTTCTGATCGTCTCAGATGGCGAAGGTGCACTGATCGACCCTAGCGGCAATCTCACCTACAATAACCTGGTGCTGGAGCTACAAAAACATATCCCAAAAAAACAGCTGAAATATCTATTTGCCTCCCATCAGGATCCCGATATTATCGGCGCACTCGATAAGTGGTTATTCAGCACAGAATGTCAGCTCTACGTCTCGTCTCTGTGGTCGCGCTTTGTTCCCCATTTTTGCAATCTCAATCGCGCCGATGGCCGTATCACCGGCATTCCCGATGAAGGTATGGCTATCCATTTGCGCGACACCACGGTGTACGCGGTACCGGCGCATTTTTTACACGCAGAAGGCAATTTTCAGTTTTACGACAGTAAATCAAAAATTCTATTCTCCGGCGACATGGGCGCCTCTATGGTCGATGCGCACGAAATTAGCGAGCCGATCAAAACAAAAGACGAGTTCTATGCGCAGCTACACAGTATGAGCGGCTTCCATAAGCGCTATATGGTGTCGAATAAGGTCTGCAGGTTCTGGGTAAATATGGTGCGCCAAATGGAGGTGCAGATGCTAGTGCCGCAACATGGCCGCTACCTGGTTGGCGAGGCGATTCCCGCGTTCTTAGACTGGATAGAAAATTTGCAATGCGGTGTCGATCTATTTACCCAGGAACATTACCGCTTCCGCTTGCAGTCGCGCACTTAATCAGCGCCAGCCTATTGCGCCCGAAACACCTGGGCAAACATAGGTAGCAAGAGCTTATTGCCGTATTCGCTGAGATGATTATCATCGTGATACAAAGGCCTGCCATCCTTACTACCGTAACAGCGACCGTCGTGGCACAAATAAGGCAGCGGATCGAGTATTTGCACGCCACATTGCGCATGCGCTGCGTCTTGCGCGGCCCATACCCATTCATTGCGCGCATGATAGTCTTTCAGAGATATCGAAATATCCGTCTCCAGCCCAAAAGCCATACGACGCGACTGCAGGCGCGGCACATCCACGCCCATCTCGGGGATGGGGCGCATCAGGTAGACCTGCCGACCCTGCGCCAATTGACAAGACGATTTGCGTATGGCATCGGCGAATTCCTTAAAAAATTCATTCGTCATACTGGCGTAGGTTTTTGAAAAAAACATAGGTGGCGCTTCTTGCTTTAGCTGCGTCTCACGCGAATATTCCGGATAGCGATTCACAATCAACAGAGGTACGCTGGGCGGCAAACTCTGCATACGCGCACTGGCCCAATTAATAAATCCGCTGCATTGGTAATCTTTACGGATGCTGCCGGCGTCGGAAATGAGCTGCATTCCCGGCACAAAAGCGCAACCACTGTAGGTCCATTGCACCACACCCGCACCAACCTCCGGCTGAGCTTGCGCCAATGCCGTGACGATCGCCCCCGCATGACTATCGCCGGCCAGGATCAGCTTCCACTTCTGGCCACCGTATAGGCAGGAGGGTGATTCTATCCCCTGGTGTGCATGACACTGTTCTCGGCGCGGATTGGTATTATTTGCCTCGGCCGCCGCCAATTCTATCGCGCTGGCAAAACGCCCCGCTAAGCCGCTCTGCATACGTACCAGCATTGCTGGCAACAACACGCAGCTAGCGGCCAGTGCTAATCCCAGCATCGCTGGCATTGCGCGCTTAATCGCTAATACTTTACGGCTAGGGTTTTCTACCAACAAAAACGATAAATGTCCCAGTAGCAGCGTGAGTAAAATTCCGGCAAACGTCGCCAGATAATGCGTATTCAACTCGGCATACACTAAGGCCACGCACACGGGCCAATGCCATAGATACAGTGAATACGAGCGGTCTCCCAGCCATTGTGCAGCGCGGCTAGCAGTCCAAACAGAGGCCCGATTTAGCCACAAAATCAACATCGCAGCCAGCACCGGCAAGGCGGCGCGATATCCCGGCCAGGCAGTCGTCTTATCAAACAGCGCGACCGACGCCAGTATCAACCCAAAGGCCAGTGCCTGCAGCCAGCGCGCCATTGCGGGCGCTAGCTTGGGCCGCGCACTGGCCATAAACACCAAGCCACCCGCCAACATTTCCCAGGCTCGCGTGTGCAGTAAATAAAACGCCATACTAGGCAGGAAAGCTGTGACCCAGAGCGAGGCTGAAAATGACAGCAATAGCGCACCCAGTAGCACGGCTATTTGCATGCGCCGGCCCGGCCAGAGTCGCCATGCGCCCCACAGCAGTAGCGGCAAAATTAAATAGAATTGCCACTCCACAGAAAGTGACCAGGTGTGCAGCAACCATTTATCGTGGGATGCCAGATCAAAATATCCGGCCTCATCCCAGTACTTGAGATTCGACACAAACAGCAGACTGGCGATGACATGCGTGCCCAGCATCAGGTAATCGGGGGGCATCAACAAAAACCAGCCGAACCCGAGCAAGATGGCACATAAAACCAGCAGCGCTGGCAAGATCCGTCTGGCTCTGGCCAGATAAAAATCCGGGATGGAAAAATGTCCCTGCTGCAAACCTTTGATGACGATGCCCGTCATCAAAAATCCAGAGATCACAAAAAAGATGTCGACCCCGACAAAGCCACCGCCAAAACCAGGCACCCCGAAATGATAGAGAATCACCACGGCGACCGCCCAGGCGCGCAGGCCATTGATGTCGCTTCTAAACGAAGACCTAGTCGTCATGGAGGGTGAATATTCGATACTCATAGACGTCTAGAGTATCAAAATATTATCGATAGAATTTATCACAAACACAACAACACTCAAGATTACGCAAGATGGCGAAACTATCCTGCATCCTTCGCTTAGGCTAATGTGTATATCCTCACAGCGCGTCTTTTTCTTACCACAAAATGTAGTCAGCTTCAGCGCAAACCTAGCCATAGACCTAGGGGCACAAACACCAGCGCGGCCAGATTGCCTAATAAGACTATCGAGGCGACTTTATCCGGTTCTTGCTGATATTGCTCGGCCACCATGAAGCAAAATACGGCGGGCGGCAAGGCGGCAAACAGATACATCTGGCCGCGCTGGGTCGCGCTCAGTGGCAACACCTGCTCTAGCAAGAGCGCCATGAGGATGCCTGCGAGCGGGCAGACGATGGCGCCGACCATGCCTATGCGCCAGCTAGAGAAATTAATATCGAGCATGCGCACGCCCAGCGCAAACAACATGATAGGGATGCAGGCATCGCCCAACATCTTGAGTGCGGTAAATAAGAATATCGGCAAACGCCATTGCAGCAGGGCAAACAGCATACCCGCCATCATCGCCAGCATCATGGGGCTGAGTAAAAACTTAAACGGCGAAGCTTTATGATCAGGGTGGCCGCGCTGAATAATCATGATACCGACCGTGAAATACACTAGGTTGCAGGCCATGAACAGCGCCACCGCAGCCGACAAACCGCTGGCACCAAACGCCAAGGCTGCCAGTGGCAAGCCCATATTCCCGCAATTGTTGTACATCATGGGCGGCACAAAACTGCGCACATCGTAGCCAAACAGGCGCGCCACCGGCCAGGCCAATAAGCCGGAACCGAGTGCAATCAGGCAGCCCGCCAGGATCAGCCAGGCATTGTGCGCCACATCAAAATCCTTGGCGGCTAAGGCGGTAAATACCAGTAGCGGGCACAGCACATCCATGCTGACCCGATTCACCGCCAGCATATCGTCTTTGAGCCCCTCGCCCTTGTAGCGGGCATACGCGTAACCGAGACCGATGATAATAAATACCGGCAAAATAATGGCAATGATGCGGTTAAAAATATCCAAGCTTTACTCTCTGTCTTTAGCGTTAGAAGGCATATACTCCCTCATTTTTTTAATAATATCTGCTACTTGCGCATATATTCATTGCGCGAAATAAAAATACCCACCCCCAGTATCCTATTTTACGGTTTTTAAGATAGCGTAGTCTAAAGGCAGGGCGGTGGTGCTTTTAATCACTTCCATGACGAAGCTGGAACTGACATCCTGCAGATCAGCGACCCGTATCAGCTTCTTGTAGGCGACATCAAAACCGGCCATGTCTGGCACATGCATTTTTAGCAGATAATCGATCTCGCCGCTCATGCGAAAAATCTCGACGATCTCAGGAATGTCGCGCACCCCCGCGATAAAGCGCTGCATCCAGGCCTCATTATGTTGCGCCGCCTTTAAAGCCACCATCACCGTCAGCCCCAGATTAAGCTTAGTCGGATCACACAAGACGACCTGCTGGCGGATCACGCCCTCTTCTTGCAGTTTTTGCACGCGGCGCCAGCAAGGTGTTACCGACAAATGCACGGCCTGAGCCAGATCGGCCAGCGCTACCGAGGCGTCCTTTTGCAATATAGCGAGTATTTCGAGATCTTTTTTATCCATAAACTCTACTTTATAGAAAATTATTCTCTAATTCATGAAAATTAGAGTGATTTTTGGAAAATAATTCCCCGTCAACATTGTTAGGATAGCGCCTATACTCAATTGCAGCAGCTGCACTTTTCATTTAAGCCGCGCTGCCACTACAAGGACACAACATGCACAAGCCCACCCCACAATGGCAAATGGATACCCTGCTGACCCACGCTGGCCGCAAGGGCAAAGCGCATAGCGGCCCAGTCAATCCGCCAGTGATACGCGCATCCACCATGTTGTTCCCAAATGTCGCTGCCTTAAATAAAGCCAGCGGCACCCGTGGCATCTACGGTCGCCACGGCAACGAAACCACGCACGCGCTAGAACATGCACTGTGCGCCGCCGAAGGTGCGGCCGCCTGTCTGTTGACGCCATCCGGCCTGTCCGCCATCACCACCACCCTGCTCGCTTTGCTGCAGCCGGGCGACCATTTGTTGATGGTCGACACCACCTACGATCCTACCCGTTTATTTTGCGAAGGCATGCTCAAGCAAATCGGTGTCAGCACCACCTATTACGATCCATTGATAGGCGCCGGCATCAGCGCACTGATGCAGCCCAATACCAAAGTGGTGTTCGTAGAATCACCTGGCTCGCTCACTTTTGAAGTGCAAGATATTCCCGCCATCGCCAAGATCGCGCATGCGCAAGGCGCTTTGGTGGTGTCCGACAGCACCTGGGCCACACCGATAGGCTGGTCTAGCTTTGAGCTGGGCATCGATGTCTCGCTACACGCCGCCACCAAATACATCGTCGGCCATTCCGATGCGCTGATGGGTATCATCCTCACCACTGCGGCCTTGGCCGAGCGCCTGCGCTGCACTTACAAGCAACTCGGCTTAACCATCAGCGGCGACGATGCGGCACTGGCGCTACGCGGTTTGCGCACGCTGTCGGCGCGTCTGGCGATGCACAGAAGCAGCGCGCACCAGATCGCCACCTGGTTGAAAGCGCAGCCTGAAATTGCCGAGGTGCTCTACCCGCCTATGGAAGGCAGCGCCGGCCATGCCATTTGGAAACGCGATTTCCGCCCTGAATATGCCTGCGGCCTGATGGGCGCGGTATTCCGTGCGGATATTAGCGAGGAGCAAGTGGCCGCGTTAATCGACCGTACTGAGCTGTTCGGCATAGGCTTTAGCTGGGGCGGTTTTGAAAGTCTGATACTTCCCACCGCGCCGCGCCACTGCCGCAGTATCAACGCTGAGCACTGGCAAGCGCCGATGATGCGCCTGCATGTAGGCTTGGAAGGCGTACAGGATTTGATCAGCGATCTGGAGTGTGGCTTCGATGTCTTACGCACGATGCAAGTAAAGCAAGCGACGATGACTATGCCGATCAACACGACAAGCCACAAAACAGCGGCCTGATTGCTGATGCGTGAAATGCCGCTGACCTAGTCCAGAGACGCATAGCCATGCGTCTTTTTTGTTTGAATTCTTGACAAGAAAGACGATCAGGCGTCAAATCAGTGCGCGCCCTAAGTTCAATCTAGGGGCGGCTGTATTCTCCCGGATTTTTCTCGCGTCTATCATCAGGAGGCATTTTGACCACTACCTTAAAAATCAAGCTCGTTAACGCCAGCCTTGCCGCGCTCGCCCTCAGTACTTTAGCCATCGTCACCCTAACCCCTGATACCGCACACGCTCAAACCGCTGGTTTGACCCGTACTATCGTCACGCGTGCCGATGTCTCGGTGCCAGGACGCGAAGCGGTCGTGGCAAAAGTAGAGATTGCACCAGGTGTCGTAGTCGGCTGGCACACCCATCCCGGCGACGAGATCAGCTATATCCAGGAAGGCGAAACCGAGCTGATGGTGGCCGGCCAGCCGACTCGCATCCTCAAGGCAGGCGAGGGATTTATCATACCGGCCGGCATCGTGCACGGCGCCAAAAATATTGGCAGCACCAGCGTCAAATTAGTCGGCGTCTACGTTATAGAAAAAGGCCAAGCCCTGGCAACACCGGCCGCGCCACCAGCGCAATAAACACTGAGCACCGATCAGGCAGAGCCGCCCAACAGCAGGCGCAAGCTAGATGCGCCTGCTGGCAGCATTATGGCCTGGAAGGCGCATCCAGATTGCGTATCACTGAGATGGTAACTTCTAAAAACCCCATACTCGGGCGCATCGCTGCGTTGCAAATCCTCGCAATACCGACGTATTGCTCCGGTTTGCGCCTTGCGCTGCATCCCGATTAAAGGGTTTTTAGAAGTTCCCGAAATAATTTGAAGTACCTTTCATTCCCTAGCATGGCAACGCTGCGAATTCAGATCTTGCCAACGCTCAAAATCAAACGTAAACCCAGTAAGGCCATGACGCTACTAGCCACACGATCTAATCCGGCCTTGTAGCGCAAGTAGGCTTCGCGTGGCGCTACGGCTGAGAGTAGCAAAGCCACCGTGCTATACCACAGCACCTCAATCGCAAACACCAGTAACGGTAAAGCGATCAAGAGCCGGGACGAGGCTTGCTGCGGCACCAAAGAGGCGAAGATACTGGCGATCACGATGGCGGTTTTCGGGTTGCTCAATTGCGTCCCCAAGCCCAAGACAAATGCCCGACGCACGCTGCCCACTTGCGATCCTCGCGCCTGCGGCGTCTCAGTCACTACACTTAAGCTATCAGGGGCGGCACTCCAGATGCGATATGCCATCAGCAGCAGATACGCGCCACCCGCTAGTTTTAATCCTAAGTATAGCCACGGCACAGCTGTCAATAAAGCCTGCAAGCCCAACAGCGCGGCGGCGGCAAACACACTACCACCGACACCCATGCCGAAGGCGGCCGCTAAGCCTTGCTGACGACTGCGGCTCACCGCGATTCGCGCCACCATCACAAAGCTAGGGCCTGGGCTCATCGCGCCCAAGGCAATGGCGCTGGCGACTGCGCTCGCGATCAATATTTCATGCATGCTTACTCCTTAATTTGGTCTGGACTCAGGTGCTGGCGGTGCCAGTCACTGAGCTGTGCCGCCTATACTTCTTGCATATCAAAGTCGGCTTTGGCAACGCCGCAATCAGGGCATTTCCAAGCTTCATCGATGTCTGTCCATCGTGTACCGGCGGCGATCCCCTCCTCTGGCAGACCTAAGCTTTCATCGTAAATAAAACCGCAAATGGCGCATTGATATGTTTTCATACTGAACTACTTTCTATCGTTGAAAAAAGATTTAGATTAAGGCTGGCTTTTGAGATAGGCGATCAAATCTTCGCGGTCTTTGGCGCTGGCCACGGCATAGCCCATTTTTTGCCCAGGGATGAATTTTTCTGGATTACTCAACCACAGATCCAGGTTCTTTTCTGTCCACAGCAGCTTAGACTTTTTGAGGGCGGGGCTGTACTCAAAATCAGCAACGCTACCGGCTTTTCGACCAAACACGCCCTTATGCGCTGGCCCGGCCATACTCGCAGCGATGGAGTGACAGGCGATACACTGCGCACCGTACAAAAGCTGACCGTTTTTTAAATCGCCTTCAGCCTGCGCCAGTGGCGCGAGCAAGGCGCTCAACAGCGTGACTGTAGTTAGAATAATTTTCATCAAAGCTCCCCATCCAGGTAGGCGCGCTAGCCGCTTTTGCGTGCGCAAAGCGGCCAACACAAAACTGCAATCAGGCACCGAACAACATGGCTTTTGGCAAGGGCAAACCCAGGGCATTATTTAGAATGGCCCAATGCGCCACTTCATCGGCGGCCAATCTGGCGGCGATTTTGGCAAATGCACTATCTTTAAACGCTGGGATCACGCTCAGATAAGCATTGGTCGCCCCTAGTTCCAAGGACAAGGCCAATTTCAAAATATCTTCCTGACTCTTCAATTCGGCTGCATTGAGTGCTTTGGCATACACCTCCAGAGATTTTTCCTCTACCGCTTTTCCACCCAGTTTGACGATGGCGCCTATCAGCAAATCTCTATGGATTTTGTGATCGTCCTGAAAGCGCAGCGCAATATCGAGCACCGGTTTTTGCAGCAAGCCACTCTTGGCCCCCAAGGTGTAGGCGTTAATCCCCTGATGCTCCAATCCTAAAGCGACGTTCAAAATGCCGACATCATTGGCGATGTCGCCCTTACTGCCTGCCGCATTCGCCTCTTGTCCCGCCAATAGGAGAACGGCACCACCGGACAACATTGCGACACTACTGCCACGCAAAAAACCACGTCGGGTATTGCTTTGCTCGATTAAATTCTTGATCATTTTTACTCTCCATTTATCCTCCATCGCCATTTACACCCATGGTAATTGGCTGGAGTGAGATCATCATAAACACATAAAAATAGTTTGTACAGTTAAATATGTCTTAAGTGTTTAAATGGCGCGATAAAATGATTATTGCTAAAGTGAGAAAGCGATCTCCGGTCTTTCCCAGCGGGCCTCATCGATTCATTTTTCGACGCACTTCAAGTACCGACTGAACAAGCATCGTTGCGATTTCACGACAAAACGTCCACTCTCGGCATACAGGCGTAGACTCACTGGGTTGTTGAGTATTTATATTTCGATGTTGGTCACGCATATCAACAGTTAGGAAAATAATAATGAAAAACGCTCTTTTCCCCACAGTAATCGCCACTGTTTTATCAATGATTACGCTGCCCGCCTTAGCCGAACTTGTCATCGTCGTTAATCCTCAAAACCAAGCCTCGCGCATGACGTCGGCGCAAGCCTCACAATTTTTCCTTGGCGGCTCGGTCATGTTTACTCCTCTTGAGCAAGCGGACGGTTCAGCGATCCGTAGCGAATTTTATAAAAAAGTCTTAGAAAAAGAACCGTCACAGGTGCAGGCAATCTGGGCAAAAATTGTCTTCACGGGCAAGGGCAAGCCGCCCAAAGAATATAAGTCGAGTGTAGAAGTCAAAAAAGCGATAAGCGAGAATGTGAACGCCATCGGGTATATAGAAAAATCGGCAGTAGATGACAGCGTTAAAGTCATCGCGACCATACCTTGAAGCCTGCCATATTGATTACTCTTTTAGGAGACTATGCGATGAAACACACATTATTAGCTTTGAGCCTGGCCAGCCTTATTCCAATGACAGCATCCGCGATCGACTTAACGGAAGACGGTAGCTGGAAACTGACTGGATTTTACAATCTGACCGGCGCCAAGGTATTAAGTGGTTCTGCACTTGGCAGCAGCGACCCATGGACCTACCAGCAATGGAAATGTCCATGCACGATACAGGGCTGGGAATATGCCAGCGTCTACCAAAAGAGCAAAGGCTTCCAGGTCGATCAGGAGTCACTGCTTGGGGTTCAGATCAAGAAGGATTTCACACCTACTTTTTCGGCGACCGCACAACTCATTAGTCGCGCAAACAATCCCAACGATGGCTCACGTCCGACAGTAGACTGGGCCTATGCGACCTGGACGCCTTCAGCCGATTCTGCCTGGACTTTCCAGGCCGGTAAGATGCGCATCCCCTTGTACTATTACAGCGATTATCTGTACATAGGCTACGCCTATCCTTGGGTGCGACCAGCACCGGACGTATATGGCTGGCCTATCTATGCCTACAACGGCGCGAATGTCAGTTATCGCACTCAAGTGGGAAATAGCGATTGGGCCGCCACCATCGCCGCATGGACCGGCGGCTATACACAAAAAGAGAACGCATACGATACCCTGATTTATTACACCACGCCGACGCACGAATCCTGGAAAAGTATTCTGGGTACGTCTGTAGCGGTGAACAACGGTATTTTTGACGTTCGTGCCATGTTCATGGGATATAAAGACAGTACCTGGCAAGATAATCCTGATGGCAGCCGTCTGTATTTTGTTCAGGATCAATCGACCAAGATCATGGGAATCTCCGCCAATATGGATTATAAAAATTGGCTGATCAAAACCGAGGTGGATCGCTATGAACAAGTCGATGCGGCGAAAGGGCTCAACAACATTTATAAATATGCCTTGTTTGCGGTAGGCTATCAATATAAAGAGTGGACTCCGATGTACACCTATTCACAGTACACCACAGTCAATGAGCCGACTGAAGGACGTAACACGCACTATCTGTCTTTGCGTTGGGATTTTAGAAAAAATACCGCACTTAAACTGCAGTACGATGTCAGCAAGGATAAGTCACATTATTCTTATCCATTTTTTGGTGACTCAAAGTTAATCTCTATTTCCTTACAGGGAGTTTTTTAGTTACGCGGAAAATGTCGCTATGCGATGCTGATCTTCAGTCCCGCATAGCGATACCGACCCGGTAGATTTTTTGCTCATCCCACACAGATCTTCCGCATATTCTGGTTTTATTGGGGTTTTATTCTGGATTATTGCTGCGTTTTCATGATTCATCGCTCCCTGCGTTCACTCCCGTCTTAAATCCTTGGACAGCCTTACCCAGATCGCTGCCGATATTACTGATTCTTTTATTGCCAAAGATCAGTTCGATAGTTGATTGATTGAATGATGATCACAACGCCGGTTCAGGCTTTCCTTCTAGCGCTTTCCGTCACATAGCCTGCTGGCATATGTCCATCCAGTTTAGGAAATTGCGCTAATTTTTTCGCATTCCAGCGCGCCAGTCTTCCTTTGCCCAGAGCGGGTACTCGCAGGGTATCGACTTGATAATTACTCTTTTTAAAGACAGGGTCGAAGCGCCCGTTGGCCAAGTCTCGCGTATACGGTCTGCTGGCCAGCGATAGCGCCGCAATCGCAAATGGATCTAGCTTGCGACTAAACCGGGCATAGCCTTGATACAAAAAATTTTCGGCAACCCGGCGATCGCTGTCTTGTATCAGGCTATCCATAATTTCGTGTAATAAGTCGCCGACACTGGCGTATTTGAGCAGGATAAAAAACCGGTGATGATCTAACTCTGGAAAATCACCCTCTATCATTCTGGCCAAAGGCGCTAGCCCAAGCTGTAAATCGAGTAACAGCATACCTTTTTGCTGCTGCTGTTCAAGCAGAGTGATGCGTCTTTGCCCGACTCTAAGCGAACTCAAGCACGCCTGTATTTCAGCCACAGTCAGCGGCACATCGTGTCTGGCGGGATTGCATAAGTCGCGATTATTCGCCATTAAAGGCAAATCCTGATGGCAACTAAACGCGGCACTAGCGCGACCAGAAACAGGCTCGCGCAGCGTGAGTAGTTCGCGTATTTCGTGTTCACGCGCTTTTTTCACTGCCAGAAATGCGGTTTGTATCACTTCTGAAGTCGGTGTATAGCTCTCTATGCGCCATTTTCTGCCATACACCAGTTTGCGCGCCCGGATGAGATTGCCGCGCTCGTAATTTTCCCGTCCTATCATACCAACTTGTAAATACAAGCCATTAAGATCCTGATCAGCGAACAAGAGGCTATGCTGGTCTAGCCGTATGTGAGCAAGGGTTTCCTGCACGCTAGCAAGACTTTGCTGATATTCCAGATAATGCTGAGGGATGCAGCTACGGCCATTCTTCAAACGGACGTGCGGCGCATGTAACATCGGTGTTTCAGCTAAATTATTCGTGAGACCGCGACTGCGATAAGTCGTGTTGAGTTGCGATGCTTGGACTGACATGTGAATTTCCTGATTTCAATTTTCTTAGGACTTACGCAAAACCGCATCTTAATTCAGTAAAAATACTTTGTACAGTAAAATATGTTTAAAGTGTTTTATTAGGAAATTGCAGTAAAATACGCTTATAGAAAAAGCTAGCCTGCTTGCTGGCGATGGAGCGATTACCCCTAGGGAGGACACGTGCTAGAAATATTGGGAATGCGGCAGAAAGAATTACTCAAGCTGCTGTTAAAAAATAAGACAGGGATGACCGCCGATGAATTATCGGCGCAACTGAGCATCACCCGCAATGCGGTACGCCAGCATTTGGCATCTTTGGAGAATGATGGGCTTTTAAAAAAAGGGCAAACCCGCGCCTCGGGTGGCCGACCAGAGCAGCTTTACTTACTCACCGACAAAGGCAATGAATGCTTTACCCGGCATTACGCCTGGTTTGCTCAATTGCTAGTCGAGTCGCTGCAACAAGAGAGTGGAGCCGATGAGGTCGGCGAACGTTTCACTTTGATGGGTACGCGCATAGGTAAGCAATTGAGCAGCCAACATCCAGAACTAAGCGTGCGCGCCGACAAAGTAAAAAAACTAGCCGAAATCATGGAGCAATTGGGCTACAGCGCGAATGCTATGTTGAGCGACAATGCGGAAAAAATCGAAGCAAGTAATTGCGTCTTCCATACTCTGGCGGTGGCGAATCCGCACATTTGTAAATTCGATGTCGCACTACTCTCGGCTTTCACCGATAGCGCGGTAGAACATCAAGAGTGCATGGCGACCGGTGGCAATGTGTGTCGCTTCAAATTCAAAGCCAGCTAGGTTATCACCTGGCGTCAGACGAAAATGCCTGGCCTATGCGCAATCCAGGTGCGGCTGTTGGCTGCTTTTGCTGCCAGCAGCCGCATGGAATATGGGTATGGCTATTGAGATTTTTTAATTTGCTAATTGAGCCCGCCTCATGCCAATCTAAAATTGAGCTGAGTTGGGCGGCCTGGCAATTGTAATTGCGCGTGCGCGGCTGGCATCTGGCTCAGCACTTGGCCGCGCCGGATTACGCATAATCGCGCCGCACGCAGGCGTAGCGCCTCGACAGTACTGCTGGCGTCGAGTATCAGCAGATCGGCATGACAGCCCACTTGCAGGCCATAGCCCTGCAAGCCCAAAATCTTGGCAGGCGCCTCGGTGACTGCATTGAAGCAAGATCGCATCGCCTCTTGCCCCGTCATCTGCGCTACATGCAAGCCCATGTGAGCTACTTCCAGCATATCGCCCGACCCTAGGCTATACCAGGGATCCATGACACAATCCTGACCGAAGGCGACGTCTATGCCAGCGGCCATTAATTCTGGCACGCGGGTCATGCCACGTCGTTTGGGGTAAGTGTCGTGCCGCCCTTGTAGCGTAATATTGATGAGCGGATTGGCGATTGCTGCCACCCCCGCTTCGCGTATCAAGGGCAGTAATTTACTGACGTAATAATTATCCATGGAATGCATGGAGGTTAAATGTGAGCCAGCCACCCTGCCCTGCAGACCCAGTCGCTGACTGTGATAGGCCAGAGTTTCGATATGCCGCGACATAGGATCGTCCGACTCATCGCAGTGCATATCGACTCGCAGACCTTGGTCGGCGGCGAACTCGCACAACAAGCGCACCGATTCGGCACCGTCAGCCATAGTGCGTTCAAAATGTGGAATACCCCCCACCACGTCCACACCCATGGCAATTGCGCGCTTCAGATTGGCAAACGCGCTGGCGCTACGCAATAGACCATCTTGCGGAAACGCCACCAGTTGCAGATCCAGATACGGCGCCACTTGCTGTTTGACCTGGAGTAAAGCTTCGACCGCCAGCAATCTATCATCGCAAATATCCACGTGACTGCGTATCGCCAGTAAGCCACGCGCTACCGCCCAATCGCAATATTGCAAAGCCCGCTCGACGATGGCGTCCTGCGTCAGCGTCGCTTTAAGTTCACCCCACAATGCGATGCCCTCCAGCAAAGTGCCAGACTGATTAACCCGCGGCAAGCCATAACTGAGCGTAGCGTCCATATGAAAATGCGCATCGACAAAAGGCGGACTCACCAGATTGCCATTGGCCTTGATCTCGCTGAGTGCCTGCAGCGGCAGCGCCGGTTCTAGTGCAACGATACGGCCACCGATTACCCCGATATCCATCCCAGTGCGACCATCAGGCAAATTGGCATTACGTATGATGAGATCCATTGCGGTCGTCCTATCTTTAACTGAGCATTAAAAAGTGTAAACCTAGCGCATCACTCGTTGAATAATTTTGGTTTCGTACAGAGTATGCGTCATAATCGCAGCTAAGAAAGGCAGGATCATATGGCAACTATGAAGCAGGTCGCGGAGAAGGCTAGGGTCTCAACCACCACGGTGTCTCACGTCATCAATAATACCCGAGTCGTTAGCGAAGATGCGAGAGAGCGTGTGCTGTCCGTTATCAAGCAAATGCGTTACATCCCGAGCGCGGTTGCACGCAGCTTAAAGAATGATAAGACGCATACCTTGGGCATGATTATTCCAAATAATTCGAATCCCTATTTTGCGGAAGTGATACAAGGCATAGAGGCGGAGTCTTTTAAGCTCGGATACAACATCATTTTGTGCAATTCCTACGACGACCCAAAAAAACAGGCGGCGTACACCAGAGTCTTGATGGAGAAACGCATCGATGGTTTGATAATCGTTTCATCCGGTTCCGACGAAGAGCTTAATCAACTACTGGCCGACGAAGGCATACCTAAAGTCTTGGTTGATAGAGAAGTGCCAGGTTTGGCGGCCGATTTCATCGAGGCCGATCATGAGCAAGGTGGCTATCTGGCAACCAAGTATTTGATCGATCTGGGACATACCGATATAGCCTGCGTCTCTGGCCCCAAGACCTTACTACCTAGTGGCGACCGGGTACAGGGCTATTGGCGCGCACTAAAAGAAGCTGGCATCGCCAGACGTGAAGAATATCTGGCACATAGCGACTTTACCAGTCAGGGTGGATTTACCGCATTTCAGCAATTGTTGGCATTGGAAAGACGGCCAAGCGCAATCTTCGCCAGCAATGACTTGATGGCCATAGGCGGCCTATGCGCAGCGCATCAGGCTGGCATGAAAATTCCAGAGCAACTGTCCGTCATCGGTTATGACGATATTGCGCTAGCTTCGTTTAGCACGCCACCGCTGACCACCATTGCCCAGCCAAAATACGAAATCGGTGTCTTGACCGCACAAGTGATGGTGCAGCGTATCCGCAATGCCGCATCAGAATTGCAAAGAGAGAAGCTGGAAACCAAGCTGATGATACGCCAGTCGACCGCCGCCTTTAAAGCTTAAAACCCAATTGCCACGGGTAATAATTCCGATAGCAGTCGATTCAAAACTTGTATCGCAATCAAAGCTATCAGCGGTGAAAAATCGATGCCGCCCAAAGCCGGGATTAATCTGCGCAGGGGCGATAGGATAGGCTCATTCAAGGCACGGATAAATGGTGCGAATGGTGCATGTGGATTGACCCAGCTAAACACGGCCTCCAGTATCAACAAGGCCATAAAACCATACAGTATCCATTGCGCCATCTTGAATGCTGCCAGTAATATGATCGCGACAAATGAGAGCTGCGACAACAACCAAAAATTAAGCAACACCGCCAGCAGCGCCACCAAAAATGCTGCGATCAAACTAGCCCAATCATATCCGGCAAAGCCCGGTATCAGGCGCCGGATTGGACGCACTAACCAGTCAGTGATCTGAAAAATTGATTGCGCCAAACCAGCTGGAGGCCGCACGCGCTGCGCCTGCATCCAAAACCGCAACAACAAAAACCCGGCAAATAAGCCGGCGACGGTATCGGTAATAAAGCTAAAAATTCCATACAACACGAAGCTACTCCCCATAAAAAAACCCACTGAGTGAAATCACACAGTGGGTATTGTGCCTTAATACCGCCAGGCATCCAAGCATGTCAAATTATGATGGACGACTACCAGTAGGGAAAGGCCAAGCAGCGGTTGGGCTAACCACCGTTTTTGCATCTGGCGTAGCCGGTTTAGCCGCAACTGCTGCCGGAGCCGCTGGAGCTGCTGCTGGCTTGGCTGCTGCTTTTGCCGCTGGCTTAGCTACTGCTTTTGCTGCTGGCTTAGCTGCTGCTTTTGCCGCTGGCTTAGCTGCTGCTTTTGCCGCTGGCTTGGCTGCTGCTTTCGCCGCTGGCTTGGCTGCTGCTTTCGCCGCTGGCTTGGCTACTGCTTTAGCTGCTGGCTTGGCTACTGCTTTAGCTGCTGGCTTGGCTGCTGCTTTTGCTGCTGGCTTAGCTGCTGCTTTTGCCGCTGGCTTGGCTACTGCTTTTGCCACTGGCTTGGCTGCTGCTTTTGCTGCTGGCTTGGCTGCTGCTTTTTTCGCTACTGGCTTAGCTGCTGCTTTTGCTGCTGGCTTGGCTGCTGCTTTTTTCGCTACTGGTTTAGCTGCTGCTTTTGCTGCTGGCTTGACTGCTGCTTTTGCTGCTGGCTTAGCTGCTGCTTTTGCTGCTGGCTTGGCTGCTGCTTTCGCCGCTGGCTTGGCTGCTGCTTTTGCTGCTGGCTTGGCTGCTGCTTTTTTCGCTACTGGCTTAGCTGCTGCTTTTGCTGCTGGCTTAGCTGCTGCTTTTGCTGCTGGCTTAGCTGCTGCTTTTGCTGCTGGCTTAGCTGCTGCTTTTTTCGCTGCTGGCTTAGCTGCTGGCTTAGCTGCTGCTTTTTTCGCTACTGGCTTGGCTGCTGCTTTTGCTGCTGGCTTAGCTGCTGCTTTTTTCGCTGCTGCTTTTGCTGCTGGCTTAGCTGCTGCTTTTTTCGCTGCTGGCTTAGCGGCTGCTTTTGCTGCTGGCTTAGCGGCTGCTTTTGCTGCTGGCTTAGCTGCTGCTTTTGCTGCTGGCTTGGCTGCTGCTTTTGCTGCTGGCTTGGCTGCTGCTTTTGCTGCGGGCTTGGCTGCTGCTTTTACCGCTGGCTTAGCTGCTGCTTTTACCGCTGGCTTAGCTGCTGCCGCTTTCTTGTCCACGGATGGTTTTGGTGCTGTTGCCATTATGTTTCTCCTTCATGTTAGATGGAAAAAATTAAATAAAAAATTAAAATCCGCTAAAAAATCCGACTAGCGGATTATTCATCGGCACAAACACAAGATCTGTTTATGCCAGTGAATTTGGCACCGGCTGAACTGCTGCATCCCCTCTATTGATGCAGCGCTTGAGCCATATGGTTGTTCAGTTCCTTGAAGCAAATAACAAGCATTTCAGATGCATCAAGGGATAAGCTTCAATGAACGTTAGTAACAACCAAAAAAAACGCGCGCATAAAAACGCCGGCGTCGGTATTCTGTGACGAAAATCTTTCTCCAAAACACAAACGCGCAATACCCAGCCTCGCCGGGTATTGCGCTACAAATAGTTCAGAACCTATCGGTCTATAACTGTTCATTCAGTTTGGTGAAACCTCTCGTTTTTTACGAAAGTGTATCGTGAGTAAAATCTGTTGAGATTCACCGGAAATAATTTATTCCCAGTTTAATGCTCCACCAGTTTGATACTCAATCACACGCGTCTCAAAAAAATTCCGTTCTTTTTTTAGATCGATCATTTCGCTCATCCACGGGAAAGGATTTTCTTCGTGTGGGAACAATGCGTCGAGACCGATTTGCTGTGCGCGACGATTTGCAATGAATCGCAAATAGCCTTTAAACATTGGCGCATTCAAGCCTAGTACTCCTCGCGGCATTGTATCCTCTGCGTAACGATATTCCAACTCTACCGCACGTAAAAACAACGCTTTAATTTCATCGCGAAATGCTGGCGTCCACAAATGCGGATTTTCCATCTTGATGGTGTTGATTAAATCGATTCCAAAATTGCAGTGCATCGATTCGTCACGCAAAATGTATTGATACTGTTCGGCCGCACCCATCATTTTATTCTGACGACCTAGTGCTAAAATCTGCGTGAAGCCGACATAGAAAAACAGACCTTCCATCAAGCATGCAAACACAATTAATGAGCGCAATAATGTCTGATCATCCTCAGTCGTTCCGGTCTTAAATTCAGGATTGGTCAGTACATCAATGAAAGGAATCAGGAACTGATCTTTATCACGAATCGACTCGACTTCATTATAGGCATTAAAAACTTCGCCCTCATCCAAACCGAGTGATTCAACGATGTATTGATAGGCATGCGTATGGATCGCCTCTTCAAAAGCCTGACGCAATAGATACTGGCGGCACTCCGGCGCGGTAATATGACGATATGTTCCCAGTACAATATTGTTGGCAGCCAGTGAATCGGCCGTCACGAAGAAACCTAAATTACGCGTGACCAATCTGCGCTCATCATCGGTCAGACCATTGGGGCTTTTCCAAAGTTCAATATCGCGCTGCATATTGATTTCTTGTGGCATCCAGTGATTGGCACAACCAGCCAGATATTTATCCCAAGCCCATTTATATTTAAATGGCACCAATTGATTGACGTCTGTCTTACCGTTAATGATACGTTTGTCACTGGCATTGACACGCCGCGCCAAATCTTCAGCGCTAGGAACAAACTTATCGGCAGCCTGCACAGGATTGAGTCCAGCATCCATCGCTGGTAATGGGGCTTGCGCAGGTCGCGCTATTGGTGCTGCAGATACAGCTTCATCATCCCAAGAAAGCATTTTTGTCCTAAATATTTATTTACTGATTATTACAATTGTTCACATTGCGAAGTTCAAATTGTGCGGTGCCGGCACTGACATCGATAGACCGACTCCACACAATTTCCCGCGAATTAATTACTGACAGGCTTCACATTCCTCAAAGCCAGCGTCACCCGGACGTAGGTAGCAAGCAGCACCGTCAGCTTCAGGCGCACTTGCCGCCATGCCGCTATTGCCACCGTCAACCGCGACCGCATTCAAGGCCCCCGTCTTACTCGTTGATTTCTCGGTATGTGTCGCGCCCATGGTACGCAGGTAGTAAGTCGTTTTCAAACCACGCAACCACGCCAGTTTATAGGTCTCATCGAGTTTTTTGCCTGATGCACCTGCCATATAAATGTTCAGCGATTGCGCCTGGTCTATCCATTTCTGGCGACGTGACGCCGCTTCCACCAACCAGCTAGGGCTCACTTCAAATGCGGTGGCGTATAGCTCACGTAATTCTTCAGGAATACGATCTATCTTTGCCAGGCTACCGTCAAAATATTTCAGATCAGAAATCATGACTTCATCCCACAAACCACGCTGTTTCAAATCGCGTACCAAGTGCTCATTGATCTCGGTGAACTCGCCGGACAGATTCGACTTCACGTACAGATTTTGATAAGTCGGTTCTATACAAGCTGAGACGCCAATAATATTAGAGATCGTTGCAGTCGGCGCGATCGCCACACAATTAGAATTGCGCATACCGTGTTGCTTGATACGCTCACGCACGACCGTCCAATCCATCGCCGACGACTCATCGACTTCCAGATATCCACCGCGCTCCTCGGCCAATAACTTGACTGAGTCTTGCGGCAGGATGCCTCTATCCCATAAAGATCCACGGTAAGAACTATAGGTACCGCGCTCTTCCGCCAATTCGCTCGATGCAAGATAAGCGTAGTAACACACCGCTTCCATCGAGGTATCGGCAAAAGCCACCGCATCCATACTTGCGTAAGGCACCCGCATCATATGTAAGCAATCCTGAAAACCCATAATACCCAGACCGACCGGACGATGACGCATATTTGATTCACGCGCCTTATCCACTGCATAGTAGTTGATGTCGATCACGTTATCCAGCATGCGCATCGCAATACTGATGGTTTTTTTCAATTTAACGTGATCGAGCTTGCCATCCTTCATGTGGGCAGGCATATTCACCGAGCCCAGATTACAAACCGCGATCTCGCTTTCATTGGTATTGAGCGTAATTTCTGTACACAGATTCGAGCTATGCACCACGCCTACATGCTGTTGCGGTGAACGGATGTTGCAAGGATCTTTAAATGTAATCCAAGGATGGCCTGTCTCAAACAGCATAGACAACATCTTGCGCCACAAATCGAGTGCCGGGATTTTCTTGGATAAACCCAACTCGCCGCTGGCGGCCTTCGCTTCATAAGCGGTGTAAGCCAGTTCGAATGCTTTACCAAACTTATCATGCAGATCGGGGACATCGGATGGCGAGAACAAAGTCCAATCGCCTTTTTCCATGACGCGCTTCATGAACAGATCCGGAATCCAGTTGGCGGTATTCATATCATGCGTACGGCGTCTGTCGTCACCGGTATTTTTACGCAAATCAAGAAATTCTTCGACGTCCATGTGCCAGGTTTCGAGGTAGGCACATACCGCGCCCTTACGTTTACCGCCCTGATTCACCGCCACGGCTGTGTCGTTGACGACTTTCAGGAAAGGCACCACGCCCTGTGACTTACCGTTGGTACCTTTAATATGCGCACCCAGTGAGCGCACTGGCGTCCAGTCGTTGCCCAAACCGCCAGCGTATTTAGCCAATAATGCGTTTTCTTTGATGGCATCATAAATTCCACCCAGATCATCAGCGACCGTGGTCAGGTAACAGGATGACAGTTGCGAGCGCAAAGTACCTGAGTTAAACAGAGTTGGGGTCGAGCTCATGAAATCGAACGACGACAACAGGTTGTAAAACTCTATAGCCCGCGCTTCACGGTCAGACTCATTTAAGGCCAGCCCCATCGCCACGCGCATGTAGAAAGCCTGAGGCATTTCTATGCGGCTGCCGCGTATGTGCAAGAAGTAACGGTCATACAGAGTTTGCAAACCGATATAAGAAAATTGCAGGTCGCGGTCAGAGACCAAGGCTTGCGCTAGTCTAGCCAAATCGAACTGGCCTAGCTTCACATCGAGCAACTCGGCGTCTATACCTTTTTGGATAAAGGCTGGGAAATAAGTCAGGTATTCAGCAGCAGCATCTTTTTGCGCCACTTCCTTACCAAAAACTTCTTTACGGATCGTATGCAACAGCAAACGAGAAGTAACCTGGCTATACGCCGGCTCTTTTTCCATCAACGCACGTGCCGCCAGAATTGCTGACTTATGCAATTCTTCGACCGGTACGCCGTCGTACAGATTTTTCAGCGTCTCTAACAGGATGGCCTCAGGATCGGCCAACTTATCGAGGCCAACGCAGGCAGCGGTAATTAAAGCGCGCACTTGCGTCACATCCAGCACCTGCGGTTGACCATCAACCATCACGCGTATTTGCAGTTCACTGGCCTTAGTATTGGATAATTGTTGCGCCTCCAATTGCAAACGACGCTCTTCCATATGCTTGGCACGGTACAAAACGTAGGCACGTGCTACGTCGTGTTCGCCAGAACGCATCAGCGCCAGCTCTACCTGATCCTGCACATCTTCAATGTGAAAAGTTCCGCCAGCTGGCTGCCTGCGCATCAGCGCCGCCACCGCGACGGCGGTTAACTGCTCAACCAATTCACGGATACGTGCCGATGCGGCACCCTGCCCACCGTTTACAGCAAGAAAAGCCTTAGTCACGGCGATGGCGATTTTAGACGGTTCAAAACCGACCACGGCACCGTTACGGCGAATAATTCTGTAGTCGCTGTAATTCACCGCGCTAGAACTTAATGTATGCGCAGTAAGGCCAGATTGCATGGCGGCCAAATCAGACAGGCCAGACGAAGATGATTCCAGGGGAGAGTGCATTTGAACTCCAAATTCAAAATTGATCGATATTTCCAGGGCGTGTTAGCCACTGTTTTTTTAATTCTAGTACTGCTTTTTTTAAGTTTTCACTGCTGCTTTTACTGCCATTTCATCTCTCCCTACTTGATTTTCTCAAATAATGGAAGCCTAAATTGGGCTAAGCGAGAAATAAACAAAACCACTAGATGTAGTGCACATTTTTTTATTTACACTAATTCTAGTGGCACAAGCCGATACGCGCAACCGCTATTTTGTTAAAAAAGAGGATTTTTTACCAACAAATATATTATTTATTTCATTGACTTTTTTAGAGCTTCAAAGACTGCTTGCCACAGTGTAAGTAAGCACTAACAAATCTACGAATTCGAACAAGGCGGAAAAAATATTTTTTCCCTGGTAACCCACTCCTCACGTCAGCGCTGATCAAGTCTGGCGTTCTCCAGACTGAATTGGATCAGGGTTCTTTTCTTCAATACGCAGGCTCTTGCGCTGTATATGCTGGGGCTATGATCAACAAGTGGCTAACAACATGCAGCTCTCTCTTATTCTTTCTATGGCGGCGTTCGCTCTGGTTTCTTCGATTACGCCCGGTCCGGTTAATCTCATCACCTTGTCCGCAGCGGTCAACTTCGGTTGGCGGGTGGCGTTGCGCCATGTCTGGGGTGCCACCCTGGGTTTTACCTTCTTGTTGGTTTTGCTGGGCGTGAGCGTGCATGCGGTTTTGCATTTTCTGCCGCAATTAAGTCTGGCCTTGCATTGGGTGGGCGTGGCTTTCCTGGTTTATCTGGCACTCCGCCTGGCTAGCTCACAGAGTCACATCGAGCGTCAGCAGAATGCGCCAGCACCTAGTTTTTTGTCCGGGGCATTATTGCAGTGGCTTAATCCTAAAGCCTGGATCGCCTGTATTTCAGGGGTGGCCGCATTTACGGCTGAGGGTGCGACGCAAACCCTGTGGTGGTTTGCGCTGATTTATTTTGTAGTGTGTTTTTTATCGTTGGCGTGTTGGGCTGTGGCTGGCATTTTTTTGAGTATTTATCTGCGCCAGCCGCGGTATCTGCGTGCATTTAACCTGAGCATGGCAGCGCTATTGCTGGCCAGTGCCGTCTATCTGCTCATGTCCTGAGATTCATTTCTTGAAATACTGCCCTGGGGTGGCGGCAACGTGGCGCTTGAAGACGCGTTGAAAATGGGCTTGATCGGCGAAGCCACAATCGGCGGCGACATCGACGATGGCCCGCCCTTTTTTCAACAGGCCTTGTGCGCGCTGCACTCTTTGATTAAGTAAAAAGGCATGCGGTGTCATCCCATATTGCTGCTTAAAGGCGCGTATCAAATACGAGCGCGAGAGCTGGCTAGCCGCGCAAATATCTTGCAAGGCGATATCCTCGACACAATGGGCGGCAATGTAGTCGGCGGCACGATTGAGTCTGTGATTGCTTTTTAGGTCAAGCTTGACGGTATCAAACTCTTGATGCAGGCGAATTAAGAACTCGAGCATCGCGCTCTCTTTGGCGAGTCGCTCAGCCGGCTGCCACAAGCCCGCCAACAGATAATTCAAACTTTGGAACACCCGACTATCCAGGCTCAAGCTTTGCGAAAACATCTGTAAATCTTGATGCAGGCTCACACCGATTTCGCGCTGCACCCCAGCCAACCAAGCGCTATCGATGAACAACATGCGATACGCCCAGACACTGTCATCGCGCGGATTACAGGCATGTACATCACCCGGATTGATAATCACGACACTGCCAGCGCCAGCCGAGACGCGGCGGCCGCGATTCAAATACTGCGCCTGGCCGTTTAAGACCGTGCCTATGGAAAACGTGGCGTGAGTGTGCGGATCGTAACAGGCACGGCTACCCGAGACCGCCCGGGTTTCTATAAACGGCAAGCTGGGATCACGCCAAAAGCTGCCCTTAGCTTGTGCTGCCGTATTCACTACCGGATTCGCTGCTGTATTCATTGCCATGCATTACTCCGAACTTAAAAGGGCACCACGCCAGCGCGCATATTCCATGCGGGTTTCCAGCCTATCTGGCCTGCAGCCCGCATGGAATATGCGCGCTGGCCTTGCCATTTTTTGAAAATTCATTGAAGGATAAATAGTAGAAAATTTTTTGCTTTCCGCGCATTTTAGCTTTTTTAGCGTGGATGCCTACGCTTAAAGATTAATTTGCATTAAATGCAGTTTAAAAATATGCTTATGATGCGAATTCGCTTGATACGCTTTTTTCATACAAAGATAATAAAACTCGATGAAGTATAGAAAAATCTACTTCGCACTATTGCTAACGCTCAATGCCTATGCGGCGCAGGCTGATTACCAGCAAGGCTTACTGGCTTTTCAAGCTAAGGATTACGCCAGCGCCTTAAATGGCTGGACTCAGGATGCGCTGTACGGAGACACGCGCGCTTGCGTCGGCGTAGCAGAGATTTATTTGCGCGGTTTAGGAGTTAAAAGTAATCCCAAGCAAGCGGCAGAATGGTATCGCAAAGCGGCGACCTTGGGCGATGCCTCGGCTCAATACCAACTAGCTAGTATGTATCAGCAAGGCCAGGGCGTGAGCCCAAACGACGAAATGGCGGTGGAGTGGTATCTAAAAGCCGCCGAGCAAGGCCTGCCCGGTGCGCAGTATCAACTAGGCTTACATTATTACGATGGTTTTGGCGTCACACAAAGCTATCTGAAAGCCGCAGAATGGTTGAACAAGGCGGCACAGCAAGGCGACCCCAAGGCACAATACCGCGCTGGCATTTTGTATAAAAATGCACAAGGCGGGCCGCAAGACCTGAAGCAAGCCAAAGACCTATTTCTGCTCGCCGCAAATCAGGGCGATACCGATGCGCAACTAGAATTGGCCCGTTTATACGCCAGCAATAAAGGGCAAACAGCCGACTGCGAGCCAGCGCTGGGATGGTACCGAAAAGCCGCACAGCACTGCAACATCAACGCGCAATATGAATTGGCGATTTTGTATAAGAGCGGCACATGCGCCAGCAAAGACTTGCCACGCGCTCTAATATGGTTACAACGCGCAGCCGATCAGGGCCACGCACGGGCACAATACAGCTTAAGCGGTATGTACCAACATGGCCTGGGAGTAAAAACAGACCAGGTAACAGCACTCAAGTGGGCCTTACTCGCGCATAAAAACGGTGCTACAAAGCCAGATGCGACACTCGTCTCAAATAAAAAAATTAGCGCCAAAGAACATAAAAAATTAAAAAAAGAAATCGAACTATGGCAGCCTAAAAAATCAAAATGTGCGCGCGCTTAAATTTTGATGCGGGCGCATGTTAGCTAAGTATTGAGCTAATGTATGAACAAAAGCCAGCACACATGGCGCGGCTCATGAAATAATGCGCCTCACCCTCATCCAGGAAGTAAATCACATGAATCAAGAACAACTCGTACAAGCGGCCTTAAGCGCACGCCAGGCGGCCTATGCCCCGTATTCACAATTTAAAGTCGGCGCCGCAGTACTGACTAAAGACGGCAAAGTATTTCAAGGTTGCAACGTAGAAAACGCCTCCTACGGTCTGTGCAATTGCGCCGAACGTACCGCCTTGTTTAGTGCCGTGGCCAGCGGTTACCGCCCTGGTGACTTTGCCAGCATGGCCGTGGTCGGTGCCACCGATGAGCCTATCGCCCCCTGCGGTGCTTGCCGCCAGGTGATGCTGGAATTGGGCGGCCCTGAGTTAGAAGTCATCTTGAGTAATTTAAAGGGCGACATCAAAAAAACCACAGCAGCTGCGCAATTGCCCGATGCGTTTTACCTCAAGCCCACAGAGTAAGCGCTAGTCAAAACCTGAAATGCAACAGCAATCGATCAGCAGAGATTGCTGTTTTCCCTTACTCTATTGCTGCAATATATATTGTAGAAAACGACAATGTACTAACCGGCAATTCATGATCACTCATAGAGGAGAGCTATATGCTGCACCAACAGGATTTCGATAGTTTGCTAGGATCATCCCTTTTTGACGAGGGCAATCGTCGTCGCACTTTTATCCAGACTGCCATCGGTGCCGGCTTTGCCGCTGCCGCCCTGCCCATCTGTGCTCAGACTGTCGTTAAGACCGATACTGCGGGGCTCACTGCGGGCGTGATCATGCTAGAAGTCAATGGTCAGCAGGTGCCTGTGTATAGAGCGCAACCGGAAGGAAAAACTAATCTGCCTATCGTACTGGTGGTCTCGGAGATTTTTGGGGTGCATGAACACATAGCCGATGTGGCACGCCGCTTCGCCAAACAAGGCTATCTAGCCTTAGCGCCCGAGTTGTTTGTGCGTCAGGGCGATGCTGGCAAATACGCCAATATGGCCGAGCTGATGAAAGAGGTCATCTCCAAAGTAGCTGATGCGCAAGTCATGCAGGATCTGGACGCCACCGTAGCGTGGGCCAAAGCACATGGTGGCAATACCGACAAACTGGCAATCACTGGTTTTTGCTGGGGTGGTCGCATCACCTGGTTGTACGCTGCACATAATCCGCAAGTCAAAACTGGGGCTGCCTGGTATGGCCGTCTGACCGGCGCAACTAGCCCGCTGGCTCCGCAAAATCCGCTGGATATCGCTGCCAACATCAAAGCACCGATACTCGGTTTGTACGGCGCCAAAGATGCTGGCATTTCGCTAGAAAGCGTAGCACAAATGAAAGAGGCGCTCAGCAAAGGGAAAAGTGCGTCAGAACTGATGATCTTTGCTAATTCAGGGCATGCCTTCCACGCCGACTACCGTCCTAGTTATGTAGAGGCAGATGCCAAAGACGCCTGGCAACGCTGCCTGGCCTGGTTCAAAATCCATTTAGCCTAAGCACGACGCCCACTGAACAGGCCGGTAAAAATTAAAAATGCTTTTTCCGGCTCTGTTCCTGTGTAATTCTAGGATCGCCTTGATAGCTCAGGCTCGAGGTCTATGTGGCGACGGGTAGCTGTAATAGTGCCAAAGCCGAGCGCAGCAGCGCAGGAATCGGCTGCGGCCTTTGACTCTCACGCGCCACGAACACATGGACAAAACGTCCGGCAGCGCAAGCGCTGGCTTCACCGAGCTTAAAGATCGCCAACTCATACGTGACCGAACTATTCCCCAGCTTGGCGACACGCAAGGCCACCTCTAGTTTTTCCGGAAAAGCAATCGCAGAAAAATAATCACAACTGGAACTGACCACAAAAGCCACCACTTCACCGTGCTGGATATCTAAGCCACCGACCTCGATTAAATAAGTATTCACCGCGCTATCGAAATAACTGTAATACACCACATTATTCACGTGGCCGTAAATATCATTATCATGCCAGCGCGTCGCAATAGTCTGAAAATGCAGATATTCGCTACGCAGTGGTGTCGTCTGGCTCATAGATTTATCCTTGATATAGATGTTATAGATGTCTATTCGCATTGTATGCTGAGCCCGACGACAGCACCACAGGCCAAGAGCCAAACGCGCTAGCGCATCATCTTGCCGTTTTGATCGACGATACTCATCTCGACAAAATTTGAGCCCATATGCTGGCCGCTGCCATACTGCAGCGTGATACCGCCCAGATCAAAATCGCTCATAGTTTCTAGCGCAGTCACCAATCTCTGTGAACTTAGATTAGCACCGCTGCGACGCAGCCCTTCTGTCAATAGTTTCGCCGCAATGAAGCCTTCCAGCACCGCCGAAGTCACTGGTGGCGGATTACTAGCGGCCTTCAAGGCATGCTGAAATTCTCGCACCACCGGCACACCGATATTGCGCGGAGCCGGCATCACCTGGACCACGCCGACACCGCGCCCGTGTTTGCCTAGCGAAGTAAAAAACTCTTCCGAATTGACATTGGAGAGCATCATAAATTGCGGCA
The DNA here is from genome assembly GCF_003955735.1 of Undibacterium parvum. Taxonomy (NCBI): domain Bacteria; kingdom Pseudomonadati; phylum Pseudomonadota; class Betaproteobacteria; order Burkholderiales; family Oxalobacteraceae; genus Neoundibacterium; species Neoundibacterium parvum. Next base: position 1,201,606 of record NZ_CP034464.1, read on the forward strand.
GGCGGCCCGCCGTCTTTACTTTCTTGATGAAATCAGCACAGGCACTGGGCGTGCATGCCATCAAGACGGCTGCTGGATTAGCGGCCATAATCGAGGCCACCGCGGCGTCGACATTGAGGTCTTTACGGTCGTATTTAGCGATCACGCTGGCATTGAGCTTGCGCGCCGCAAGATGCATCTCAAATCCGGCCAGACCATCCTTACCAAAGGCATCATCCTGATACAAGATGGCGATATTTTTGATCTGCATCAGCGCCAGCGACTCCACCATCTTGGCTGCCTCATCCTGGTAACTGGCGCGCAAGTTGAAGACATAAGGATGCATGGGTTTATATAGCGATTGCGAACCGGAAAACGGTGCAACCAAGGGTATTTTATTTTTTTCAAGTAAAGGCAATACCGCTTGCACGGTGGGAGTACTGCGGTAACCGAGTAGTGCTACCGCACGATCTTCTTTGATCAGCTTAAGCGTATTCTCCTTGGTTTTTTGCGGATCGCGCTGATCATCGTAAGTGATCAATTCTATCTTGCGGCCATTGACCCCGCCCTGATTGCTATTGATCCAGTTAAAGAATAACTGCGCCCCTTGCATCCCTTCTTTACCGGTGGCTTGCCCCGACAGTTCTACCGATTGCCCAACCACAATTTTTTCGGCTAAAGCTGGCAGCACCACACTAGTCAACAACAAACCCACAGCCGAACTCAACACCATCTTACTAACAGCACGCATAAATATACCCCAATAAATTTTGCTCAAAGATATAGGCTTAAACTTTCAATTTCCTTTCAGCAACAATTGAAATTGTAAGCATGCTTACAATTTCAATTGAATTGCGCATTCTTGCGGCCCGAACTGATAGAAAGGATGGATTTTTGTACTAAGAGGCAAATACGGCGCATTGTTACTAATTTTCACAACATAAAGCGACAGTCTTAGTTGACTCAGCAGGCACTTCACGAGATAGTTCGGGGGCTAAGCGTGCTGACAGCGCTGACAGTTTTATAGCGACTTGGCGAATGCGGCTAGAGGCCAGCACATTTGACTTAACCATAGACATACCTCTGATTTCAAAAAAATATTCCTGATGTCTATTTCTGATCCCTCCCAATTATTGCAACGTATTCCGGAGTTACTGCAACTCGTCGATGTGCCAGCTATTCGTCGCGCGATAGAGACTGGTGATGCCTTCAAGGTGTATCGAGTGCTCATCTTGGCGCGCCTGTTCCGGCGCCTGCCCGAGCATCGTGAACTGCTGCAAATGCTGACCAGCGAACGTCGCTTATTTGCCAAGGCATATAAAAACAAACCGTATTTTGGCGGCCTGAAATATTTTGGCTTTGGATTTCTGGGCGCGGCCGAAAGTGACAGTGACGACAGCCACATCGCCCTGCATGCATTGACGCTGGGCGCGCTGATACCGCTAATCCCTCTCGGTTGTTACGTCGTCAAAAGTAGCGGTGAGCGGCAATGGCATATTTATGCAAAGGCGCCCTTGGGCGTAGGCATATGGCTATACACCCGCGCTCTGGCTTTGAGCTTAGTGACCCTGATTATTTTTGGCGCTGTGCATAACTATCATCAATACAGCACGCAAGATGTGATGGTGATCAATGGCTTTGACGTCGCCTTAGACATCAAACTAAACGGCAATAAAATTAAGCTGCCAGCGCAAGGGCGTGTCAACATCAACGTCAAACACGGTCTGGTAACAGGCAGCGCCGAGATAGACAAAATCGGCGTAATTGATAATTTCAAACAAACCGTGCATAGCGGTACCCATTACAATATCTGGAATATCGCTGGCGCCGCCCCACTACTGCTCAATACCAGCAACTATTCATCCGACCAGACCACGCCAACTAAGCCACCCGCCCAACAAACGGTGTATTGCGGCAGCCGCTATATAGAATTGCCGAACATCGATTATGCCTTTGTCGAACTGCCCGCTATCAGTAGTTTTAACAAGTTGAAAGAAGGCCAGGCTGTGCGGCAACTGATGATAGAAAAATCGGACGAATTGCCGACACCAGCCGGTGTCACGCTGTGTGTTGAGTATGCATTTCGCCATTCTCAAGAAAAATCTATGGCAGCTGCGTTGGAGGTTTTGGCCAAGCTACACGACTGGGATGCGAAACACGCTCAGGCTGCCATCAGCGCCGCGCAACAAGTCTCGAATGCAGAAGCAATACGGATCGCGACGCTGGCCTTGCAAGCGCAACCTGACAATGTCGATTACGAAAGACGCTATCAGGACGTGATGATAGAAGCCGGTCAATACCAGCAACTACTCAGTCAATACGCGGCCAAGGCGCAGCAACATCCAGAATCAGCGACGGCGCAGTATTTACACGCCTCACTCTTGGCGGGCTTACCTGGCTTAGCCGCGATGCAGGCGGCACATCTAAGCTTCCCGCAAGACGCCTCCATCTTAAGTGCTCTGGCGTGGCGTAAGGCTATCCATGCCGATTATTCCGGCGCCTATCAAGATATCCTCAAACTACGACAACTCTCGCCAAAACATGCCGATACGCTGTTTGATACCGAGGTCAGAACCCTACTGGCGCAGGGTCGTAAATTGGATGCATTAAACCTCTTGAACGCTGCCGCCCGTGATAAGCGAGCCAGCGCGCGCGCCGCCCGTGCCGCTGATTTTGCCTTGGTGGCGCGGCAAGCCAACGCCGATCCTGAGTTTTGGTTCAAGCAATTGCCGCCTAGCGTAGACAACGCCAGCAGTATTGATTTTTACCGCATCCGTGCCGGTTTAGCACCGAAGCAGGCCGCTAAAAACCAAGACAACTATGTACAACTAGCCCTGGCACTAAGGAATAATCCCAGTCTGGCGGTACAACTGGCGCGCGCTTTGGATCCCTATCAATTGAGCAGTCTGGCCAGTGATCAAATGCTTTTATTGTTCGGCGAAGCACTCAAAATCGAGGATGCAAGTCTGATTAAACGGCTACAAAACGCGCTGCATTTATCCAAAGAGGAAAGCGGCTTACTGTCCAACTTCATGCAGGGTGAGGCCGTCGATCTGGATCAATTCGATCTGGCGCTAGAAATGCAGCCGGCCGCGTATTTGATACGCTCGCGCAATCCGCAGTTAAGCGATGCCGAAAGAGCGGGCTTACGCAGTCTAGCCGCAAGAACTGACTTTATGCGTGGCCCAGTGACTACCGCGCTCACCCAATGGCCAGCGAGGAACTAGGAATGACGACATCAAATAATACAACTAGGACAGCGCCAGATAAGGCGCAAGCCTACCTCAATACCAATAGCAACAGGAATAACAAGATACAGCCACGCGCGATTTTGGTATTAGGTTTATGGTTGGGATTTTGGCTGTTAGCGCTGGGCTTGATCGTGCTGCTGATGTCCTTGCCGTTCGCGCAGCTGTACTATCGATCGTCGCTAGAAATATCTGGCTACGTCGCCGCTTTCGCCGCACTCTGTCTGGCGTATGCACTCAGGCCACGTTGGCGCTTCTCCGCGCGCGTCAAAACCAGCTTACCGCCCTTAGACCGAGCCAAGGCAGAACCCTTGTATGCGATGCTTGAGCACATCGCCAGTAAATTAAAAATTGAGGCGCCTATCGAGATCCATCTGATCGGCGCCGCCAGCGCCTTTATCAGTTGCGAACGCAATTGGTATGGCAAGCTACTCAGATTGCGAGTAGGCATAGGCTTGCCGCTACTAGGCAACCTCTCAAATGCAGAACTAGGTTCTGTGCTGGCGCATGAATTCGGGCATTATGTGGCCGGCGATCTGGCCTTGGGGCCGTGGGTCTACCGCACCCGTAAATCCCTGACGACGACGGTGAACAATCTGGATGATTCACTGTTTTTTCTCGATCTTATTTTTCGCTACTATGGCCAGTGGGTGCTGCGCTTATCGAGCAGCATATCGCGCGCCCAGGAGTTTGCGGCAGATGCGTTTGCAGTCCAATGTTTCGGTGTCAAAGCGAGCCGCGCAGCACTAGAAAAAATTCATTTAATCGAGCCTATGTGGAGCGCCTATCTGGATCACGAACTGTGCCCAGCCATCACGCGCGGTGCACGACTGCCTGTGTTTGAGGGATTTCGACGCTTTTGCAAGCCCAGCCAAAAACGTCCAGAAGTACAAGCGAGCATCGTCCAATCCGAAGCGCGCCCTAGCAGCCACGGCGACAGCCACCCTACGCTCGCCGACAGAATTGCCGCGATACAGCCTGGTGCGACGCCGGCCTTCCCACCCTTAGCCGATTGTCTGCAATTAGTCGGTGGTGAATTAGCCGCAGAAACCGCCTGGTACAGTATGTTCGAGCACGAACAACTGATCAGCAGCGACTGGGATCAATATGGCAGCCAGATCTTGCAGACACAAATCCAAGAGCGCTTCGCCAATAGCTGGATGGCACCAGACAAACTAGCCTTCAGCGAATTAGTCGGCATGGCGCAACAAGCCGAGCAGTTATGGGAAAAATTGCGCCCCGAAGGCGTCAGCTTTTTATCCCGTCTAGGCAAACGTAATCATGTCTTGGAAATTCTCGAAGAATGGACTACCGCCTGCCTGTGTCAGCGCGGTTTCACGCCACAGGTCAGACCGGGTCAAGCGCTGCTACTAAGCCGCGGCCAACAAACGGTACAACCACGAGAACTGCTAACTGCAGCACTAGACTGTAAACTGAAATCGGCATCACTCAAACAATACGACAGACCAGAAGCAGCTATCTAAGTGGGGAGCGTAAGCGATTTTTGAAGTTCCCAGAAGGGAACTTCAAAAATCCCGTTAATCGGGATGCAGCGCAAGGCGCGAACCGGAGCAATACGTCGGTATTGCGAGGATCGCATTGAACAATCGACGCCGCGATGCGCCCGAGTATAGGGTTTTTAGAGTTCCCAGAACCGTATGCGCAATCTGTATGCGGGTTTACAGCATTTTTGATGCTGCAGGCCGCATACAGCTTGCATCTAGCTTTTGGGGAACTTCAAATAAAAAAAAGCGCATGAGCCATGCGCTTTTTTTCGTCAATCAGGGTCTCACACTAAACGTTGCCAGATCGCAGTAGTCGCCGCAGCTTGATTCAGCGAATAAAAATGTAAGCCCGGTGCGCCACCGGCTAACAGCCGTTCGCACAGATGGGTTACCACATCTAGACCGAAGGCCTTAATCGACGCAGTGTCGTCACCGTAACTGGCTAGTTTTAAGCGTACCCAGCGCGGGATTTCCGCGCCGCACATTTCTGAGAAACGCAGCAACTGATTACTGTTCGTGATCGGCATGATGCCCGCCACGATAGGTGCAGTCACACCTGCCTTTTGGGCCAGTTCTACGAATTGAAAATACGCATCAGCGTTATAAAAATATTGGGTAATCGCGGCATTCGCGCCGGCCTGCATCTTGCGCACAAAGCTATTCAGATCATCTTGCGGTGAACGCGCTTGCGGATGCATTTCTGGATAGGCTGCCACTTCGATATGAAACCAGTCACCGGTCTCGGCACGAATAAACTCTACCAGTTCATTGGCATAGCGGAATTCACCGCCCATGCCGTAACCGCTAGGCAAATCGCCCCGCAAGGCCACCAATCTACGGATATCGTGCGCCTTATATTGCTGCAAAATTTCACGTATCGATTCGCGAGTACCACCGACACAGGAAAGATGCGGTGCGGCGTCATAGCCCTCCTTGCGAATTTCCACCACGGTGTCTAGCGTACCTTGTTGCGTAGTGCCGCCGGCACCGAAAGTGACTGAGAAATACTTAGGCTGCAAAGCGGCCAGTTTGGCGCGCGTGATACTCAGTTTTTCTGTGCCTTCCGCCGTCTTGGGCGGGAAAAATTCTATGCTGAAATTATGCGCAGTCATTATTTTTTCAGGAGTAAAGTAGTGAGTGTCCAGGAGATCACGCTATACAACAGCGCAGCACCGACCGCAGACCAGAATCCCGCGACATGAAAGCCGTCTATCATATTGGCCACCATCCAAAACATCAGCCCGTTAATCACAAAGATGAACAAGCCCATGCTCAGCAAGGTGACCGGCAGGGTCAGTAACAGCAAGATAGGCCGCAGGATAGTGTTGACAAAACCGAGTACCACGGCCACCAGCAAGGCCGTCATAAAACTATCGATTTTTACGGAATGCATCAGGTAGGGTAAGGCCAGCAAGGCCAGCGCATTGATCAACCAGGTTGCTAACAGCGGCATGAAGTCTCCAAAATTAAATCAAGTTGGCTACCAGCTCCGGTCTAATAGGACGCGGAGCCGTAGCCAGTATTACAGACGATTAATAACGATAGTGTTCCGGCTTGTAAGGGCCAGATTTGGCAACACCGATATAGTTGGCTTGCTCGTCAGTCAGTACGCTCAATTGGGCATTGAGTGTCTTCAATTGCAGACGCGCGACTTTTTCATCGAGATGCTTAGGCAGAGTGTAGACGCCGACCGGATACTGCTTGGTGTTGACGAACAACTCGATCTGAGCAATGGTCTGATTAGCGAACGAGGAACTCATCACATACGATGGGTGACCGGTACCGCAACCGAGATTGACCAAACGGCCTTCGGCCAACAAAATGATCCGTTTTCCGTCAGGGAAAATCACGTGATCAACTTGTGGCTTGATGTTATCCCACTGATACTTCTTGATGGAAGCGACGTCGATTTCATTGTCGAAGTGACCGATATTGCAGACGATGGCATTGTTCTTCATCTTCAGCATATGATCGTGGCTGATGACATGGTAGTTACCGGTCGTAGTGACAAAAATATCGCCGAATTCAGCCGCATATTCCATAGTCACAACACGGTAACCTTCCATCGCTGCCTGCAGTGCGCAGATAGGATCGATTTCGGTCACCCATACCTGTGCCGACAAGGCACGCATCGCTTGGCAGCAGCCCTTACCGACATCACCGTAACCGGCGATCACGGCTACTTTACCGGCGATCATGACGTCGGTAGCGCGCTTGATACCATCGACCAGCGATTCACGGCAGCCATACAGATTGTCGAACTTCGACTTCGTCACAGAATCATTCACGTTGATCGCTGGGAAGGCCAGTTTGCCTTCTTTATGCATCTGATACAGGCGATGCACACCAGTCGTGGTTTCTTCGGTCACGCCCATGATGTGCGGCAGACGCTTGGAGTACCAATCTGGCTCCGCTTTCAGGTGCGACTTAATCGCATTGAACAAGCAGATTTCTTCTTCTGAACCAGGATTGGCCAATACCGAAATATCTTTCTCGGCGCGGCTACCCAGATGCAGCAGCAACGTGGCGTCGCCGCCGTCATCCAAAATCATATTCGAGAAAACGACAGAGCCGTTTTCATCGTTTGGCCATTCAAAGATGCGATGGGTAAAATCCCAGTATTCGTCCAGATTTTCGCCCTTGAAAGCGAACACTGGTGTGCCGCCGTCGGCAATCGCCGCAGCGGCATGATCTTGGGTCGAGTAAATATTGCAGGAAGCCCAACGCACTTGCGCGCCCAGTGCTTTCAGGGTTTCGATCAAGACCGCAGTCTGTATCGTCATGTGCAAAGAGCCGGTAATACGGGCGCCGCGCAAAGGCTGAGTAGCAGCGAATTCTTCGCGGATTGCCATCAGACCAGGCATTTCGGTTTCGGCGATACTGATTTCTTTGCGGCCCCAATCAGCCAGGCTGAGATCGGCAACTAAGTAGTCTTGCGTGGTATTTTGAGTAGTCATTGTGGTGGCGTTCATCACGCCCTCCTTTCGATTGAAAAAAGTAACGTGAGCGCGGTTTTCTGATTCCAAGCCTGGCAAAATAGCAAGATTTTGTCGCAGCGCTCCTTGGAAGACCTGAAGTATAACGCAAATGCAGGACCAAGCGCGCAATGTTGCAGCGGCCAAGTTAAAAACGCCGCCAGCGTCGCGCTAAGCGCCTTGCCTGAATCGACAATGCTTAGTGAATCAGCGCGGCAGCAAACCGCTTGCGCAAATCGTGGCTAAGCTGGCAGATTCCCCGCAGCCCCCCAACAAATATAAGAAATAATGGGAGTATGCCTAAAAAAACTGGCAATCGCGCATATAGCTAAAGGGCAGTAAAATATACCCCACGGTAGTATATTTAAAGCTTAAAGAGCTTAATGACCGTCGAAATTGCACACCGTGTACAGCGGCAAGCCACTCGCCTTAATTAATTCTGAGCCGCCCAACTCAGGCAGATCGACGATCACCGCCCCCTCGACCACGGTGGCACCGAGTCGCTCCAATAATTTACGACCCGCCATCATAGTGCCGCCAGTGGCGATCAAATCGTCAATCAAAACCACGCGATCACCGGCTTTGCAGGCATCGGTATGCAACTCTACCGTGGCGCTACCGTATTCAAGTTCGTATTGCTCAGACACTGTGGTAAACGGCAATTTACCTTTTTTACGGATAGGCACGAAACCGAGATTAAGTTCGTACGCCACCACCGAACCGATGATGAAACCACGCGCATCCAGACCGGCGATCATGTCGAGCTTGGCATCCATATAGCGATGCACAAACATATCGATTAAGACTCGGAAGACCTTGGGGTTTTGCAGTAAAGGGGTAATATCACGGAACATGATGCCTTGTTGCGGCCAGTTTTCCACCGTGCGTATATGCTCTTTAATGTAGTCGGATGGGTTTTGCATAGTGTCTGGTTTCTTCATGTATGCGACCTACGCAAAACAGCTCCAGCGTCCTCGTATCCGCCTTGCCGTACTGGAGTACTGTCTTCGGCGTTACTCTTAGCTGGAACAATTTTGCGTAAGTCTTAATGGAATTAAAAAATAAGCCGCTATTTTACCAGTCGCAGCTCGGCTCTAGCGACGCTTTCGGCGCTGCCGCGCAGTACCACCACATCGGACTCCTGCAAGATCAGGCTTAACTCTGGCGATAAGCGATTTTTACCTCTGCGTATCGCCGTTACATCGACTTCCAGTTCAGCCAGATTGAGCTCTTCCAAACTCTTGCCCAAGCATTTAGCACGGCCACCGAGTACCACCGTATGCAGACGCAATTGCAGGTTTTCTGGGCCGTCACTCATATCGCTGGCGCCATGAAAAAATCCGCGCAAGGATTCATAACGTTCATCGCGCGCAGCTTGCACCTTATGTACCACCCGCCGCAAAGGCACGCCCAACAAGACCAGCGCATGCGAGGCCAGCATCAGACTACCTTCCATCAATTCGGGCACCACCTCGGTGGCACCGGCGGCACGCAGCTTATCCAGATCAGTATCATCGTGACTACGCACAATGACCGGCAAACTGGGATGCAACTCATGCACCAGATGTAAAATTTTCAGTGCCGATTGGGTATTGGTATACGTCACCACCAAAGCCGCGGCGCGATTGATACCGGCCGCCAGCAAACTCTCGCGCCGCGCCGCATCGCCATACGAGACATTGGCACCGGCAATTTGCGCCTCACGGATACGATCCGGATCGAGATCGAGTGCGTGGTATTCAATATTTTCTTCCGCCAGCAAACGCGCCAGACTTTGGCCGCTACGTCCAAAGCCGGCAATAATCACATGCTTTTTCGCACTCATGCTGCGTGCCGCAATTTGCGTCAACGCCAGCGATTGCATCATCCATTCGTTAGCCGAGAGTTTCATCACGATCGCATCCGATTTTGCCAGAATAAACGGAGAGATCAACATCGACAACACCATGGATGCGAGTATCAATTGCAATAGTAGCGGATCTAACAATTGCAATGCGCCCGCCTGATTGAGTAAGACAAAACCAAACTCGCCAGCCTGTGCCAAACCTAAACCAGTACGCAAGGCAACGCTGGTGGTATTGCCGAAAAGCCGGGCCAAAGCAGCGATCAAACCGAATTTCAACAACACGGGCACCACCAACAACAGCAACACCAGCCAGCCGTGCTCGATCACCAATCGCAAATTGAGTAACATCCCGACCGTGATAAAAAACAAGCCTAGCAACACATCGCGAAAAGATTTGATGTCCTCTTCCACCTGATGCTTGTATTCGGTTTCAGAAATCAACATGCCGGCAACGAATGCGCCCAGTGCTAGCGACAAGCCAGCGCGCTCGGTCAACCAGGCAGCACCCAAGGTAATGAGTAGCAGGTTTAACATGAACAACTCTTGCGAACGCCGCTTGACCACGATGCCGAACCAGCCACGGACTAATTTCTGCCCCAAAAACAACAACAAAAACAAGACCAAGGCGGCCTTGCCACCTGCCCATGCCAAAGTTTCAAACAGGTTGCCACTATGCGCCGCCAACGCTGGCACCAAAATTAACAGCGGCACCACGGCTAAATCCTGAAACAAGAGCACGCTAATAATCTGTTTACCGTGCGGGCTTTCCAGCTCCATCTTCTCGGTGAGCATCTTAGAGACAATCGCGGTGGACGACATTGCCAGCGCGCCTCCTAAGGCAAACGCAGCCTCCCAGCCTATTTTGAATTGCCCTGGTAAGTAATATGCAGCTGCCAAACCACACGACATCGCCATCACGATAGTGAGTATAACCTGCGCCATCCCAAGGCCAAACACGGCGCGCCGCATAGACATCAACTTGGGCAAAGAAAACTCTAAGCCGATAGAGAACATCAAGAACACCACCCCAAACTCGGCCAATTCATGGGTGGCAGAGCTGTCTTGCGCCAAGCCCAAGCCATGCGGCCCGACCAGAATACCGACCACCAGATACCCCAACATAGGCGGCAATTGCAGCATGCGAAAAGCCACGACACCGAGGACGGCGGCGCTTAGAAGTAGGAGTGTGGTGTCTAGAGCAGTCATATTTCTTATTATTGCCGATTTAGAGTGTGCCCAGACCAACAAATGACGAACAATATTCATTTCTCTGTAACTGGCAGAGTTCTTGCTTAGACATTTTGGTTTATACTAAGGGCATGAGTCCACTAGCCCCCCCCACCCTCACCAGCAGCGCCGCAGCCGAGGCCGATGCGACTGCGCACGCCTTGCAACTAGCCTGCGAGACTTTACAGATAGAAGCCGATGCGGTACTCGCGCTGAGACAAAGACTGAGTGGCGCTGACGCAAGCGCATTCACGCAAGCGATGTCCTTACTACTGCATTGCGAAGGTCGCGTGGTGGTTTCTGGCATAGGCAAATCCGGCCATATCGCGCGCAAGATTGCCGCCACCTTTGCCTCAACTGGCACCCCCGCATTTTTTGTGCATCCGGCTGAAGCGGCACACGGCGATCTGGGAATGGTGACGCGCCAAGATGTGTTTATCGCGATCTCGTATTCTGGCGAGGCATCGGAATTGATGTCGATCTTACCGACCATCAAACGTCTGGGCGTGAAACTGATCGCCATGACTGGCAAGCCTGAATCTAGTCTGGCCAAATTGTCCGATGTGCATTTGAACGTATTCGTAGATAAAGAAGCTTGCCCCTTGAATCTGGCACCGACCGCCAGCACCACGGTGACTCTGGCCTTAGGCGATGCACTGGCTGTTGCAGTCCTCGACGCACGCGGTTTTCGCGAAGAAGATTTTGCGCGCTCACATCCGGGCGGCACTCTTGGCCGCCGCCTGCTCACTCATGTGCGTGATGTCATGCGTACTGGCGAGGCAATTCCACAAGTTGCGCCCGAGACTAAGTTAAGCGCGGCGCTGCTGGAAATCACGCAAAAAGGCATGGCGATGACGGCCGTGGTCGATCCCGAACAACGCATCATAGGCGTTTTTACCGATGGTGACTTACGCCGCTTAATGGAAAAAACTCAGGATTTTTCACAAGTACGCATCGTCGACGTGATGCGTAAAAATCCCCGCAGCATACGGCCAGAGCAACTCGCGGTAGAAGCGGTTGAAGTCATGGAAACCCATCGTATCAACCAATTATTAGTGGCCGATGACAGCGGTAAGCTGGTCGGTGCTCTGCACATTCACGATCTGACTCGCGCTAAGGTGATTTAATGACACTCGCTGCCCTGAAAAAAGCTGCCCAGGTAAAATTGATGATTTTTGACGTCGACGGTATCTTGACCGATGGCTGCCTGCATTTTGGCCCTGAGGGTGAAATGATGAAGAGCTTCAATGTGCTCGATGGCCAAGGCATCAAACTATTGCAACAGTCTGGCGTGATCACCGCCATCATCAGCGCGCGCCAATCAGCCATCGTGACCAAACGCGCTGCCGACCTGGGAATTACCCATGTCATGCAAGGCATACACGAAAAAAAAGCGGCGTTCCTGGAGCTAATCTCCATTTTGGGTATCAAAGCCGAGCACTGCGGCTACATCGGTGATGATGTGATCGACTTACCAGTTTTATCCCGGGTTGGCTTTTCTGCCAGCGTACCGAATGCACATGCCGAAGTAAAGTCACGGGTGCATTACCTCACTCAGGCGCAAGGCGGCAATGGTGCGGCACGGGAAGTTTGCGATTTTATTTTGCAGGCTCAAGGCCGTTACGATAGTGTCTTAGCTAATTTTCTGGCATGAAATATCATCTTACTGCCGATCGATTTCGCATTTGGCTAGGCGTCGTCTTGCTAGCCTTAGTTACCCTGGGTAGTTTTTGGATACTCAAAACTTTGCGTCAAAATGGTGACGAGGCGAATGCGCGCCGCAGCGTGCGTAGTGAGCCTGACTACTATGTTGAAAGATTTAATTTCATACGTTTGCCAAATAATGGGCAGGCCAATGTCAGCATAGTCGGCGACAAGCTCACTCATTATCCACGCAGCGATGATCTGGAAATCCAACAAGCGCGCATCACCAGTTTTTCCGCGGATAAATCACCGATGTATATCCGTGCCTTGCGCGCAGTAATCGAGCAAAAATCGACACTAACATCGCCCATACGCGAGCATGATCAAATTCATTTACTCGGCGATGTACAGGTCGATAGACCGGCCACCAGCACCTCGAGCTTCATGCAATTGAACACCGACTATCTATTGGTTTTACCAGATGAAAACACCATGAAAACCGACACCGCGGTGACGATGACGACAAGCACATCGGAAGTGCACGCGGTTGGCATGACAGCCGACAACAATACCCAGCAAGTGGAGTTACTTAGCAAAGTAAGAGCGCGTTTCAGTCGCGCCGGCACGTCCCCAAAACCCCAGTCTTAAAGTAAATCAGGAAAAATTTTCTATGTATGCCATCCGCAATTCAGGCCTGAGTTATCTCGGCCAATTAACGATATCGCTGTGTTTTCTGGCGCCTGTAGCTTGTGCTCATGCCGAGAAAGCCGACAGTCAAAAAGAAACCAATATTGAAGCTGAACTTTCCAATTCTGATGGCAAGAAAAACGTCACTACCCTTACCGGCGACGTGGTATTGACGCGCGGCACGCTGATAGTCAAATCGGATCGCGCCGTGATTACCCAAACTGCCGACGAGCACATGAATGTGGTGCTCACCAGTAAACCGGGAAAGCAAAATTTCTTCCGGCAAAAACGCGATGGTGGCGATGATTTATGGGTAGAGGGCGTGGCCGATCGCATCGAATACGACGATAAAACTGAATTAGTCAGGTTTATCTCGAAGGCACGTGTCAAGTATCTAGAAGGCAAAAAAGTCACGCAAGAGCAAGAAGGAGAGTTTCTTTCTTACGATAGCCTCAATGACGTGTTTGTTGCGACAAACAGCATAAACGGCACTCATGTGCCAGGTGCTGGTCGCGTGAAATTGACGCTGCAACCCAAGCTGGCAAAACCAGTCAATCTTGTTACTCCGATCAAATAATATGACTAGTACACTCGTCATTCAGGGTTTGCAAAAACGCTATGGGGCGCGCCAGGTGGTGCGCGATGTTTCTTTAGAAGTGAAAAGTGGCGAAGTAGTCGGCTTACTCGGCCCCAATGGCGCGGGTAAGACCACCTCCTTCTATATGATCGTCGGCTTAGTCCCCTCAGATGCGGGGAAAATCGATATCGACGGCGTTGATATCTCGCGCCTACCGATACACCAGCGCGCCAAACTTGGCCTATCTTACTTGCCACAGGAGGCGTCGGTATTTCGCAAGTTGTCGGTGGAAGACAATATCCGTGCGGTACTCGAATTACAAACCGATGAACACGGAAAATCTTTAAGTAAAGCCGCCATCGAACAGCGTCTCGATGCCTTGCTCAATGACTTGCAAATCGAAGGCTTGCGAGAAAATCCAGCGCTCTCTTTGTCTGGCGGTGAACGCAGACGGGTAGAAATTGCCCGTGCACTGGCAACCAATCCGCGCTTCGTTCTGCTCGATGAACCGTTTGCCGGGGTCGATCCGATTGCGGTCATAGAGATACAACGCATCGTGGCTTTCCTGAAAAAACGCGGCATAGGCGTCTTGATCACCGATCACAATGTGCGTGAAACCTTAGGCATTTGCGACCACGCCTGCATCATTAATCAGGGTGCGGTATTAGCCAGTGGTAGTCCGCAAGAAATCATCAGCAATGAATCGGTCAGGCGCGTCTATTTGGGAGAGCATTTCCGCATGTAGCGGAAATCATTATCGGCATGAAGCAAAGCCTACAGCTACGCACCTCGCAACATCTGGCGCTCACGCCACAATTGCAGCAATCGATACGGCTACTGCAATTGTCTACGCTAGAACTGCATCAAGAGCTAGAAAACTTGCTGATAGAAAATCCCATGCTGGAGCGGGTTGATAATCCTCTCGATAGCGCGGTACGCTTGTTGGCGGACGGCGCTATTGGCAGTACAGAATCACGCTCAGAAACGGAGTTCGGGGTCAGCCCCGTTGATGATCAGAATAATGCAAGTAGCGATTCGGGCGAAGTCTCTGAAGTCAGTAATCCTAGCGACAGTACCAGTCCTAGCGAAACCGACTGGAGTTTTGATGACGCTCCGCAAGGCAGTAAATCCTCAGAAGAAGATGAGGGAAGACCGCAATTAGAAGCGGCGCATATTTCCCTAAAAGAACATTTGCTAGAGCAGATGCGCCTGAATCTGCGTGAACCACGCGATCTGGCCTTGGTGGAATTGGTGATCGATGCTCTCGATGACAGCGGCTATCTGATCGAGAGTCTGGAAGATATTCATTCCAGCATTCCGCTAGAACTCTTGGTCGAACCTGAAGAACTCAATTTTGCCTTGTTTATGGTGCAAAGTTTTGACCCGCCAGGAGTGGGCGCTCGCAACTGCGCTGAGTGCCTGGCGCTGCAGATCAAACGTCTGCCCAAAATCCCTTTCGTCACCCGCCGCCTCGCACTTGCCATAGTAGAAACGCAAATAGGCTTATTTGCGCAACGCGATTTTGCTCGCTTAAAGAAAATTTTTAATTGCGACGATGAAGATTTGCGTGAAGCGCAGGTGGTGATACGTTTGTGCAAACCCAAACCTGGCGCCGAGTTTGCCGCCAGCAGTTCTGATTATGTGGTGCCAGATGTGATCGTCAGCAAATCGGCTGACGGCTGGCAAGTGGTATTGAACCAAGACATCATGCCTAAGCTGCGCGTGAATAGCATGTATGCCAATATCATGAAGCAAAATCGTGGCGATGGCAGCCTTACCCCGCAGTTACAGGAAGCACGTTGGCTGATCAAAAATATGCGACAACGTTTCGAGACTATCTTGCGTGTTTCGCAAGCGATAGTTGAAAGACAACGTAACTTTTTCACACATGGAGCGGTCGCGATGCGCCCTCTTGTTTTGCGCGAAATTGCTGATACACTGGGTTTACATGAGAGTACAATTTCTCGTGTGACCACTCAGAAATACATGCTGACCCCACATGGTATGTTTGAGCTGAAGTATTTTTTCGGTAGCCACGTCGCCACTGAAACCGGGGGAGAAGCATCATCAACGGCGATACGAGCACTCATCAAACAATTGATAGGAGCAGAAAACCAGAAAAGCCCACTCTCTGATAGCAAGATTGCAGACATGCTGGGTGAACAAGGGATGGTCATTGCGCGCCGCACAGTCGCCAAGTACCGCGAAGCCCTTAAAATTCCACCAGTCAGCTTGCGAAAATCTTTGTAAATATTGTTCTTGAAATTTTGCCTTAAATTGCTATATATGATTTAGCTCAAACAGGTTTTTCAGATTGGGCCCATAGTAATAGCGATAGTGTCATCAAGTAACATCACCATAGGAGCGTTTTATGAATCTCACCATCAGTGGTCATCACCTTGAAGTAACTCCTGCAATTCGTGAACATGTACAAAATAAGCTAGAACGTATCAGGCGACACTTCGATCAAGTCATTGATATCGCCGTCACCCTGACGGTCGACAAGCTCCGAGAAAAGGACAAACGTCATAAGGCAGATATTAATCTGCACATCAGCGGTAAAGATATCCACGTAGAAAGTCTGGCGCATGATCTGTATGCAGCCATCGACACTCTGGTAGACAAACTAGATAGACAGGTCATTAAACACAAAGACAAAATTCAGGAACATCCGCATCAAGCGATCAAACATATTCCTGATCCAGCCTCAGTGTAAGACTAGCAACCCGCAAAGGGAATCCAAAACTAGGACGCTCATCAGCGTCCTTTTTTGTTTCCGTCTAGAATCCACCTCCACGACAAGACTGGTTTGTACGCTTCCTTGGCAAGCTGCGCAGCATCGCCCTTTTCCAATCGCCCCCAGATTCATTGTCTATCCAGCTAAAAAATGGATAAAATGACAGTCTCAATTAAGTTAAAAATCACTGCGAAAGCATACGGCAAGTCGAGTTTTTTGTGTTTCAAAAGTAGGCATGCCTGTCGCACACTGTTTATGCGGGTTTCCAGCCTATCTAGCCGGTAAGCCGCATGCAGATTGCGCGACCAGGCAGGCACTCTTGGACTTTCTTATTTCCATCACCTTCGTGGCAAGCCAAATTCTATGAATAATCACGTACAGAGCGTTATACAAAATCGTATCGGTTTCATCACCTTAGATAGGCCAAAAGCCCTCAACTCGCTCTCCTTAGAGATGGTGCGCAGCATCACCGCCCTACTTTTACAATGGAAAGATAGTGAGGAAGTTACTGCGGTCTTTATCCACAGCAGCAGCGAAAAGGCATTTTGCGCCGGCGGCGACATACGCTTTTTTTACGATGTAGGCACCGCCACACCTAAGGGCGACAGTGCCTTGCTGGAAGATTTTTTTAGCGAAGAATACGCCTTAAATCATTTAATCCATTTTTACCCTAAGCCCTATGTGGCCCTGCTAAACGGCGTAGTCATGGGTGGCGGCATGGGCATCGCCCAAGCGGGCCCAGCTTGTCGTCTCAGAATAGTCACAGAACGCACTAAGATGGCCATGCCTGAAGTAAATATTGGGCTATTCCCAGATGTGGGCGGCAGCTATTTTCTGGCGCGTAGCCCGGGAGAAATTGGTACCTACCTAGGAATGACGGGTGAAATCATCAATGCTGCGGATGCACTGTATGCTGATTTGGCAGACGTGTATATTCCTACAGCGGCCTTACCCGCCTTGATGGACTTGTTGCGCACTAGCAGCGCAACGGATATTCGTGATCTGATCCGTGCGTTTGCCGCTCCGTATGCCGAACAAGCTATTCCTGAAGAAAGTACACTGGCCAAAAATCGCGCCGCGATAGACTTACATTTTGCTGGGAAAGATACAGGGAAAGTCTTGGCTTCACTAGCGCAGGATCAGACCGAATTTGCCAGGCAGACCAGCATCCTGATGCAGAAACGTTCGCCTTTGTTGATGGCCGTCACACTCGAGCAATTGCGGCGCGGTGCAAAGATGAGCGTGGCAGAATGTTTGCGCATGGAACGTACTATGGTGCGCCATTGCTTCAAACACGGTGAGGTCTTAGAGGGCGTGAGGGCCTTGGTGGTGGACAAAGACTATGCGCCGCGCTGGTCACCAGCCAGCTTAGAGCTAATCGACGAAGCCTTAATACTCAGCTTTTTCGAACCAGTCTGGCCGGATTACGCCCACCCTTTACGCGATCTGCTGTAGCCAAATTTTTGATCGCTAAGTGCTGGGTTTGCCAGGCACTTAGCGTTTCAGACTAGCAGCAAGAGTAATGTAAACTCTGCCGCCAAATTCGTGACACAACTCACTTTAACAAGCCAAATACCTTACCAATAATTTTACTGCCAGCACCGATAGGGTCCTGGCGTATCGCTTTTTCTTCTTCAGCGATCATCAGATACAAACCATCTAAAGCGCGTTGCGTCACATAGGTTTCGACACTGGCTTGCTGCGCCGGAACCACGCCAAATTTATGCGCTTGCCCCATCACCGCATTGTACTGGGGAGAGAGCCCAGCCTTATCGGTAACCCCTTTGACCATGGGTAAAAACTTCACCGCTAAAGGCGCGGCTGTCTTTTGCTTAAAAAAATCGGTAACCGAAGTGTCACCGCCAGTGAGTATATTTTTGGCATCCGTGACCGACATAGATTTGACGGCATCGAGCAACAAGGGTTTCGCCATGGGTACTGCAGCCTCAGCGGCGCGATTCATGGATACCAGCAATTCATCGAGTTGCTTGCCTTGCCCAGTCATTCTTAAAATTGGTAGTGCCTGCTCTAGCACTGAGGGCAAAGGAATTCTGACTTTGTCGTTATTATAAAAGCCGTTTTCGACACCCAACTTGCTTACCGCCAGTTCCGAACCTTTATTCAAGGCAGCCTTTAATCCAGCACTGGCATCTTGATTACTTAACTCATCCAGCGAGAAAGCCCAGGCTGACACGGTGATACCGAGCGCGGCAGTTGTCAGCAAAAATTTTGAGCTTTTTACGAAAAAGAAAGAAGCAAGTTGCATGTGAGATCCGAATCTAAAAAAATCAAAGGAATGTACGAGTAGTTAAATTTCTTCAATAGAAAACAGGCGTCTATGTTCTCTGATCGCATAACGGTCAGTCATGCCGGCGATATAGTCCGCAATTTTACGGGCCTGCAGGGCATTGCCGTTCGTCATGCCAGATTTAATCTGATAGTCGGGCGGCAGTAGTATAGGTTCTGCCATCAGCAGGTTAAACAATTCGCGGACTATAGTGCGGCTTTTGCTGGTCATGCGGTTCACCAGATAATGCCTATACAGATTCTCGCGCAAAAACTGTTTTAAGAGTAGCGCCTCTTGAAACATACTATCGGAAAATGCAATCATCTTGGGCTGCGCCCTAACCTGATCTACCGAAGTCGGGGCATAATCCGCAATACGCTGCTCTGAAGTCTGAATCAAATCAACGATCAGTCTATCTATCATCCTGCGTATCGTTTCGGATATTGCACGCCGGCCATTGATACCGGGATAGGCCAAATCGACCGCATGCCTATGGCTAGCATAAAAATCCAACTCCATCAATTGTGTCTCTTGCAACAAACCTGAACGCAAACCATCGTCTATATCATGATTATTGTAGGCAATTTCGTCAGCCAAATTGGTTAACTGGGCCTCTAAGGTAGGCTGAGTCTTATCGATAAATCGCTGCCCTACCTCACCAAGAGTTTTAGCGTGCGGTAAGGAGCAATGTTTAAGTATGCCTTCGCGCGTTTCGAAACTAAGATTTAAGCCGTCAAAAGCGCCATAACGTTCTTCCAAGGCATCGACTACGCGTAAGCTCTGCAGGTTGTGTTCAAAACCGTCGTACTCTTGCATACAGGCGTTTAAGGCATCTTGCCCGGCATGTCCAAACGGCGTGTGACCAAGGTCATGGGCTAAAGAAATTGCCTCGACCAAATCTTCGTTCAAACTAAGATTGCGAGCGATAGAACGGCCTATCTGCGCTACTTCCAAGCTATGCGTCAAGCGCGTGCGAAACAGGTCACCTTCATGATTCACGAACACCTGGGTTTTATACTCCAGACGCCGAAAAGCACTGCTGTGTATGATTCTATCGCGGTCACGTTGAAATTCAGAGCGCGAGCCAGGCTTGGGTTCAGCGTGAAGCCGACCGCGTGAAGTGCCCGATTGGGCCGCGTAGGGAGCAAGTCGGGCATCGGAGAACATAGGTGGCAATCTAAAAACAGTTTCTAAATACTGGCTCGCAAGCAAGCGAGTAAGGTCTCTTTTGGCACGCCTGTAATAATCGGCGCACCTAAGGGCTTGAGTAAAATAAACTTGATTTGCCCATTCTCATTTTTCTTATCGACTTCCATCAGTTCCAGCCAGCGACTCTCACCCAAATCAGGTGCGATGCTAGGCAAACCAGCAGCTTCAACCAATTTTTGCACTCTGATCTTACTGACGTAATCGATATACCCCATACGGCAAGATAAATCAGCCGCCATCACCATGCCACAACCGACCGCTTCACCGTGCAGCCATTTACCATAGCCCAAACCAGATTCAATCGCGTGCGCAAAGGTGTGCCCAAAATTGAGTATGGCACGCAAACCGCCTTCGCGCTCATCCTGGCGCACCACATCGGCTTTGATCTCGCAAGAGCGCGAAATCGCATACGCCAGAGACTCCGGGTCTTTACTGCGTAACTGAAGAATATGCGACTCTATCCACTCAAAAAACGCGGCATCGATAATTGCACCGTGTTTGATTACTTCAGCTAAGCCGGCTGATAATTCACGATCGGGTAAGGTATTGAGCGTGGCGGTGTCGGCAATCACTGCCTGCGGCTGATAAAACGCGCCTATCATATTTTTGCCGAGCGGGTGATTGATGCCGGTCTTACCACCGACCGAAGAATCCACCTGTGACAGTAAGGTCGTCGGGATTTGCACGAAGGGCACACCGCGCATATACGAGGCTGCCGCAAAACCCGTCATATCACCGATCACCCCACCGCCTAAGGCGAGTAAGGTGATTTTTCTATCGCATTTAGCCTCCAGCAAGGCATCAAAAATCAACATCAGGCTAGCCCAGGTTTTATGCTCCTCGCCATCCGGCAAGATAATGCTGATGACTTGCTTACCCAAGTCACGCAAGCGTTCTTCCAGCGCAGCCAAATATAAAGGTGCGACCACGGTATTAGTCACAACCGCCACCCGCTGACCCTTGATATGCTGACGCAATACATCGCTAGAGGCCAGTAATGAAGCACCGATCGCGATCGGATAACTGCGTTCGCCGAGTTCGACTCTAAGGGTTTGGAAAGAAGCTTGTTGCTGCATGAGTAAAACGTTTTCTGAAGAGAGCGCACCCGGTATGAATGCCAGTTGCGTCAAAATGGATTGCACAAGAAATTGTACATTGGGTCTACCGGTCTCTATCACCAAATGGGCAATTTGCTGATACAGAGGTTCGCGTTGCGCTTCAAGTTCTTCTAGCTTTTTGCGCGGATCAGCGGTGCGTAACAGCGGTCGATTTTTATCGTGACGGGTGCGCTGCAAAATACTGTTGATGCCAGCACGTAAGTAGATAACGGTACCGCGCTCATGCAAAAAGCGGCGACTAGCCTCATCGAGGATAGCACCGCCGCCTGTTGCCAAAACCACGCCGTCTTGCGCAGTCAGATCTTTAACCACTTCTGCTTCACGTTGGCGAAAACTCGCCTCACCCTCGACTTCAAAAATCACAGGAATCGAGACCCCGGTACGGGCCTCAATTTCATGATCAGTATCAATAAAGCGTTTGTTGAGTTTTTTCGCCAGAGCCCGGCCAACCGTAGTTTTGCCCGAGCCCATGAGACCTACTAGAAAAATGCTGCCTTGCATCTAAAACCTTATAAATCGTCGTTCAGCATAAAATAGTAAAACTGTTTTTTTATGGATAAATAACATTAACGGCAAAAGTAGTTGTGTTACCTAATGGTGTTTTCAATTCAATAATTGCCCTACCGGTACCAGTTGCACATCCGGTCACTGGAGTAAGTGTAATCGAATGCGAAGTCCCCGTTTGACTCACTGTTGCTGGTGCTGACACTTTTGCCGGCAATGCAACTCCCGTGACATTCGTTCCAGTCACAGTTATAGCTGTATCTGGAGGCATAGGATAACCAAAATCATCAGCAACTGTTACATCAAACGTTTTCGCCACACAAGAGGAAAAAGTCCACGGTGAAAGTAGACCCGTAATTGTTCCATAAGAAGCGCTATTAACAATTTGTGTTGATTGTTGTAAAGATTCTGTGCCGTTTGTAGTTGTTGCAATGATAGTGACCAATGAACGAAATGGAGCCTGACTAACCCAGGTAACCGAGCACGAACCATTTTTAGTGAGACATCGCGCGGTAGCTTTTGTACCCTCGTCGCCAATAATTGCACCACCATCCGTCGTAAATACGATAGGAATACCATCTGCGACTACACCGCCATCCGCATCCGCCAGATAGGCGGAAACTTTATCCAGCACACCAATATGATTCCTGCCCTCGACACCAGTTTTTTCTGGACCTATGGAAAAGCGTGATGCACTAGGCAAACCCGTTGTCACCGCAACCGTATCAGATTTTGTAAATATAGCAGTGCCATCAACTGTGGCGGTAACGGCGACCGAAACTGGCGTGTCGCCAGAATTTACGGCTACCGTTATTTTACCAGCAGGATCTGTGAACCCAGAGTTTGCACCTAAAACTACCGGAGTGTTTGCAGGTATTGAAAAATTCACTTTAACATTAGAAATTCCTAAATCTGTTTTATCAACCACGGAAAATGTCAATATAGCAACTTCTGATCTTCCGTTACCACCCGCCCCCTTGATGACAATAGAAGTATCAGCTGGAACGGCAGAGATAAATTTTATTGAAGTGGGAGTAGCGTTAGCTGGCGCCTTCACCTCAAACGTTACACTCTTAGTTATTGCCGTAGTACCAACAGCCACAGCCGATGCTGTTAAAGTACCTGCACCTGTACCGGTCGCAGCTTTCAAGCCCATCGTTGCAACGCCATCACTACCAGTTAATGCGGTACCAGAAGTTGCAGATAATGCCGCGATTGTTCCGTCCAAGCTAAAAGTTACCAAAACGCCAGGGCCTACCGATCCACCTGAGCTATTGGTAACGACAGCTTTAGCAAGTAAACCAGCAGATCCAGAAAGAAGATTGCTAGGAGTACCTGCCTGATCCACTAAACTGAGCTGTATTGATCCATTGTTCGTAGTACCGGTACCACCAGAATCGCCAGTACTGCCACTACTTCCTGCCGAACCACCGCCACCGCCACAGGCGCTAAGAACAGACAAGACAACAGCAGCCAACGCTATACGAAATAATTTACCCACAGCAAACCTCTTACCAAATTGATCATTAATATTCATAATATACCTCAAAGCTCTATTTAGCCGTGAGTTTATCCGTCAGTACTTTTGGAGTAATAAACACTAATAATTCTGTTTTATTGTTTTTCTTAGCCGTTGTTTTAAACAAATAACCGACCAAGGGTAGATCGCCGAAAAATGGAACTTTGGCGATGTCATCACGCTCTTCCTGAGTGTAGATACCACCTAACACAACGGTGCCACCATTTTCCACCAAGACCATGGTTTTGACTTGTTTGGTGTTAATCACTGGGCCGCCACGCGTATCTTCACCACGACTATCTTTATGTACATCGACATTCAGAATGATATTGCCGTCTGGCGTGATTTGTGGCGTGACATCCAGACTCAAAGTCGCCTTACGGAAAGAAATAGATGTCGCTCCGCTGCTGGTTGATACTTGATAAGGGATCTCAGTACCCTGCTCAATATGTGCGGGCAATTGATCCGCCGTCACTATCCTTGGGCTAGATATAATTTTACCGGTTCCATCGGCTTCCAATGCCGACAACTCCAGGTTAAGAAAGCGATTTGCTGCAGCTGAAAACAAACTTACCGCCAAACTACCGGGATTTAGACCATTCAGACCTGCCGCTGGCAAGTTAACAAATTGGGTATTCGGCGCGTAACTACCATCAGTAACTTTAGCCTGGCCGGTTTGCTCCCCAACGCCAAGATAATTACCCGTTACCGCGCCACGTTGATTCCCTGAAATTTGATAACCAGCATCGCCACCGCGAGAATTTCGCAAATCGAGGAAACCAAGTTTCGCACCCAAATTGCGATTAAATTGATCATCCGCCTCGACGATACGCGCTTCAATCAGCACTTGCTTAGATGCTATATCCGTTTTCTGTATCAACTTTCGAATCTCTTCTAATTTAGATGGTATGTCAGTCACAAACAATTGATTGGTGCGAGGCTCAATAACTGTACTGCCACGTTTGGACAATATACGATTGGTGGAAGCGCCATCCACGCCAAACACCAGCTTAAACGCCTCAGCCTTTTGATAATTCAACTGAAACGATTCGGTACGCATAGGCTCAAGTTCCGCTATTTGCGCTTTTTGTTCCAACTCTAATTTCTCTTTCGTCAATAACTCGTCTTTTGGCGCTATCCACATGACGGAGCCATTTTTGCGCATGTCCAAACCCTTGGTTTGCATGAGTACATCGAGCGCTTGATCCCAAGGAACATCTTTAAGACGCAGAGTGGAATTACCAGTGACCGTATCGCTTGCAATAATGTTCAAACCACTAAATTCAGCAATAATCTGCAATAGGGCACGCACTTCAATATTTTGAAAATTAAACGACAAGCGCTCGCCGCGATAACCTTGGGTACCTTGCGTGAGTTTATTTGGATCTTCTTTAATTGGCTTAACTTCTATCACCAACTGGGTATCACTCTGATAAGCGCTATGCTCCCAAAGCCCCTTCGGCTCTATCAACATGCGGACATTTTCACCCTGCTGCGTAGTAGTTACTGTTTGTACTGGCGACCCGAAGTCAGCCACATCCAGGCGTCGACTAAGCACGGAAGGCAGGCCAACTTTCATAAAATCAACCACGATCTTTTGCCCTTGCTGACGCACATCAACAGCAACTTGATTGCTAGGCAAATCGATCACGACCCGACCTTCCCCCTGCACACCACGACGGAAATCGATATCTTTCAAATTTTGCTTAACTTGTACGACTGCCGCTGGCGCGACAGGTAATCCTATAGAATTGACCGCAGTGGCAATCCCACCAGAGCCATCTATCGTCATGACCACAACATTACCCTCTACGGTAGTGGCATAATTCAAAGGCTTATTCAAGTTAAAGACCAAGCGGGAACGCCCAGTCGCTTCGACAACGTTCACGTTGCGCAAATCGCCCATCCCCATATCGATCGAGCTTTTACCGGTCGCATTCGAGGTATCCGCGAAATCCAAAGCGATCCGAGCTGGATTAGAAACTGAAAACCCAATTGGTGATTTACCGACAGGATTTTTCAATGCGATCTTAATAATAATATTGATGCCCTGCTGATTTGCAGTGATAGACTCGATACTATTTGATTGTGCATTCGCAATCGCGCTTAGGCTTAACAAGCCTGTCAAACATAATTTAAGAAACACAGCGCTCCTTTTACTAGCATTTATCAAGGTAATCATTTTTTTGTCTCCTGCAACTCTAGGGTGGCTTTACGTTCTATCCATTCTCCTGCAGCATCCTGGACGATTTCTTTCAGTTCCAAATTTGAATCAGTTATTTTGGTTATCAATCCGAAATTTGGACCTATGTAATTTCCAACTTTCGCTTGAAAAACTGATTTATCAACCTGTATCAAAGCATGCCGCGCAGTAGAGCGCTCGATAACTCCAACCATTTTTAACTCATCAAGTGAATATGCTTCCAGCACTTCCTTGCGCCGTTCCATATCGGGTCGAAGACCATTATTAGACTCGGCTTTCATCCTTGCCAAGGCAACCAAAAGTTTGGCGGAATTAAAAGGATCTAAATCGACCTTCCCCGCGTAGATTACAGGAACATACACTTTCGGCTCACTCACTTTTGCCACAACAACCCGCGTTTCTTTCTTTACCGATTCCATCCATTGCTGCAATTCAGTCACGCCATTATCACCACAACCCGTCAGAGTCAAAAGTGCGACTATTGCCATTATCTTGACACACCAAAATTTGCTCACTTTTTATCCCCCTTTTTGGCGGCTTTTTTTAACTCAGCCTGCGCAGAGATTTCTTCAGGATCCAAATATCGAAAAGTCTTTGCAACCACATCAAGCACCAGCTTAGCGTCTTTATCAGTGCTCAAACTTAAATTATTTAATGTCACAATTCGCGGCAACTTGGCAATATCGCTAACAAATTCGCCCATATCGTGAT